>RHKP01000025.1 GCA_008363215.1 Cyanobacteria bacterium CYA | reverse complement strand
CACGCCCCGGGGCGCGCGGCCGCATCATCTCATCTCCACCATCCAAGCGCAACCCCCCCAAATGCGCGGGTGCGCCCGAGTCTCAACCGGAAACCGTATCACACGACACGCGCTCACCAGCCGCCAGATGTACACGGCCCTGATGTCGTACACCGAGGACTTTCAGCAGACATTCCCGTACAACGCCACGCCAGGCAACTTTTTCGGCCCCATCACCTTTGGCGAAACGGTTGTCACCGACGGAGCCTACTTTGCTACCCAGCGCTATTACTGGGCCACCTCGCTTGTGCCCAACTACATCGAAACGCGAGCCCTGATCGAGCCGACCGAACTCGCCGCCGTTCTCGCTGAACGCGGACATCCGGAACTCATACTCGCGTCAACAACCATCTCCTCGACCGTGCACGCCGACCCGAAGATCTTTACTGTCGAGTGGCCCGACCGGCCCTTTGATCCCTCCGTCGCGCGCGCCACCCGCACGCACGAGGTCACCTATCCCTCCGACAAGATCATCCTCATCGAGTGGTGGGGGACACACGCGATCGCAGCCGAGTTGCGCCTGGGCGACGAGAACGGCTACCCCGCCGTCTTTGGCGACGGATCAGGCCAAACCTACTCCAAAGCACAGATCATCCAGATGCCCAGCGTCGATGTAGGACAAATCGGAAACATCCCTGTCCATACGACGTTGAACGGCCTCCGTGGACGCGATCGATATTAGGTGCAGTTTCCAGTCTGCCGTGCCGTTTCTACCAACTCTGTTCACGCGATCGGGGTTTCCGCCCATTGCCCGCTGTGGGCCGAGCGCTCGCACGAGTCCAGGTAATACTGGATCTGTGCCCCGCGGATCAGGTCGGGCTCGCCCGGGCGGTTCTCGCGGATGGCCGACACGAAGCGCTCGATATTGTTCGGCGTCGGCTGGATGCGCACCGGCTCCCACTCCCCGCTGATCAGCCCATCGCCCCGGCACACCCGCACGAGATGCGGATCCTCGGCCAGGTCGATCATCACCGCCCCCTCCGTGCCGAACAGTTCGAGGCGCTCCTGGTTCATCACGCCGGCCGCCCAGCGCGTCAGTTGCACGACTCCGACCCCGCCCTCGCTTGGAACGATCTCGATGATCGCAGAGTCATTGGCGTCCAGCGGGCGCCCTTCGTACTCGGTCACCGGCACGCCGTCGAGCATCTTGGGCAGGCACGCCAGCGTGCAGCGGATGCGCGCCAACGGCCCCGCGACGGCCGACGCCAGATCGAGCATGTGACTCCCGATGTCCGTCAGCGCGCCGCCTTCGCCGTGCGCCGGACGACGCAATCGCCACAGCCAGTGCGGCTCGGTCCAGTGACCCCACGCGCGCGTTGCGATCCAACTCTGAAAATAACTGGCGTGCAGGTAGCGGATGTGCCCCAGCGCCCCGGATCGTGCCAGCCGGATCGCCTCCTGCACCGCGCCCGCGTTCCGCTTCGTGAAGTTGATCATGTGTACGACAGGTGAGTTCCGCGCCGCCTCGGCCACCGCTCTGGCTTCCTCCACCGTCACGCACAGAGGCTTCTCGCACAGCACGTGCTTGCCGGCCGACAGCGCCGACAGCACGATCTCCGCGTGAACGTCCTCCGGCGTGGCGATCGACACGGCATCGCAGGCGTCGAATACCTCGTCCCGGGTGGATACCGCATGGTCGAACCCGTGCTTGTCGGCAAACTCGGCCGCTCGCGCCGGGTCCACGTCGAAGCAGGCCGACAACTTCACCCCAGCCACACCCGAATACTGCTCGGCGTGCCAGTTGGCAAAGCCCCCCGTCCCGATGATGCCCACGCGCAGGTCGCTCATACCCTCGCTCGCCTCCAAACGACCTATCGTAATCCGGCGCACGACGCGAGGCGATTGGCCAGGGGAGAGACATGAACATCCTTGTAACCGGAGGCGCAGGGTACATCGGCTCGCACGCCGTGCAGCGCCTGCTGCGCGACGGGCACACCGTCGTCTGTGTCGACAACCTCTTCCGCGGGCACGCACAGGCCATGCACCTGCTCGCTCGCCCCGGGCAACTGGTCTTCGAGCGCAGCGACGTCGGCGACGGCACCCGCGTCGAGCGCCTCATGCTCGACCACGCCGTCGACACCATCCTCCACTTCGCCGCCCTCGCCTATGTCGGCGAAAGCGTCGACCAGCCGCTCTTCTACTACGAAAACAACGTGGCCGCACCCCTCCGCCTGCTCGAGGCGGCCGACCGCGCCGGCGTCAGCCGATTCATCTTCTCCTCCAGTTGCGCCACCTATGGGCAACCTCCGGATGACCAGGTACCCATCAGCGAGTCCTGCCCGCAGAAGCCCGTCAGCCCCTACGGGCAGACCAAACTCGACTTCGAACACATCCTGCTCGCATGGAGCGTCGCCCGGGCCCGCGCCGAAAAGCCCGTGGCCGTCGCCATGCTGCGCTACTTCAACGTCGCCGGTGCCGACCGCTCCGGCGTCCTCGGCGAAGACCACCAGCCCGAGACCCACCTCATCCCCGTCGCCATCCAGGCGGCACTGGGCAAGCGCGAGGGTATGGCCATCTTCGGAACCGACTACCCCACCTCCGACGGCACCTGCATCCGCGACTACGTCCACGTGGAAGACCTCATCGACGCTCACGTCCGTGTCATGGAAAAGATCAGGCCCGGAGACATACGGGCCTACAACGTCGGCATCGGCAAGGGCTACTCCGTCCGTCAGGTGCTCGACTCGGTCCGACGCGTCACCGGACGCAACTTCCAGGTCCGCGAAGAGCCCCGACGCGCGGGCGATCCGGCCGCCTTGTACAACAACCCGACGCTCATCGCCCGCGAACTCGGCTGGCACGCGTCGGTCACAGACCTCGACGCCATTGTCGACTCGGCGTGGCAATGGATGAAGCGTCACCCCGACGGGTACGCGACCAGGTAGAAGGAACAAACCATGGCCAAGGCGCTTTTCGTGTGGGGCGGCTGGGACGGACACCAACCTCAACAATGCACGCAACTCATCGCCGAGCGCGTCCGCGCACGCGGCATCGATTGCGACATCTCTGACTCGCTTGCGGTCTTCGACGACGCCGAAGCGCTCACCCAATACAGCGTCATCATCCCCTGCTGGACCATGGGCGAAATCGCCCACGAACGCGTGCAGGCCCTCGAAGGGGCCGTGCGCAACGGCTGCGGATTGGCGGGCTGGCACGGCGGCATGGGCGATGCCTTCCGCATCTCCACCGATTACCAGTTCATGGTCGGTGGGCAGTTCGTCGCCCACCCGGGCAACATCATCAAGTACGCCGTCGACGTGGCCAACACGCGCCACCCCATCACCCGCGGGCTCTTCGGCGCCGGCAAACGCTCCTTCCGCGTCCACAGCGAGCAGTACTACATGCACGTTGACCCCGGCAACCGCGTCCTCGCCACCACCACCTTCTCCGGGAAGCACGCCCCGTGGCTCGAGGGCGTCAAGATGCCTGTCCTCTGGACGCGCCAGCACGGGCAGGGCCGCGTCGCCTACTGCTCCGTCGGACACAACACCACCGACCTCGGCGCCAAGCCGGTCCCCGAACTGGTCACCCGCTGCATCCTCTGGGCCGCTGGCGAACTATGAGGCAGGACCGCTCTCAGCGAGGCCGGCTTCAGCGGGACCGGCTTCCAGCCGGTGACGGACCTGACTTCTCCTGGACGTGCGTGCGCTCGGACGCCGGGCCTCTGAGTCCTCGAACACAAGGCCGGGGCCGAGCACCCCGCGGCGCAGAAAGTCTCGGCACAACTCGGAGAGGTGCCTGACGACAGGCGCCTCTCCGTCGTCCATCGCCAATCCGGACATCACACGATGGAGCCAGATGCGCCCGCGCCGTGTGCTGTTCCACTCATCCGAGCATTCGCCTCCAGTTCCCAACTCCGTGAAACTCCGCGTCACTTCGTAGTAAAATCGGGCCAGAAGCCTCGCTTCACTTCCGCTCGATCTTCACGATCGACTGCGTCGCCATCTGCATCTTCACCCCGCCCTGGTCCACCGTCCACCGCGCTTCGCTCACCGTCTCGAGTTTCGACAGCAGCCCGCGCTTCGTGTCCCACGTTGCTTTCCCCGTGGTCTTTTCCTCGCGTCCCTCGCCCGGCTTGGCCTCGGGATCGGGCCCGATCTCGATCTCCGCCGCATCGCCGGCCGCCGACCGCAGCGTCAACTCGTACCGCCGCGCCTTCATCCCAAGCCCGGGCAGCGAGCCTACGTCGTAGTACCACCCCTGTCCCACGCGCACCTCCCCGCCTTCCAGCCGCAACGACAGCACCGGCTGAAACATCGCCCGGAACGCGTTGGCATCAAACAGATCCCCGATCTGCAATGGCGTCACGCCACCCGCTTTGATCTCCTCCAGCCCCTCCACGCTCTCGATCTTCCCGTGCGCCCCGACCTTCACTTTCAACTCGTGCCCGACCAGCGGGCGACACACCAGATCGAGCGGATTCTGGTCATCCGCCGCGTTCTTCGAGTCAAACTTGCCTTCCATCACGCTGCCGCTGAACGTCACCTTCATGCTCGTGAACTTCATCGTCAGTTCCGGCGACTGCCCGCCGATCTCGAACGTCGCCTCCATGCTCGCCTCGGTCGCATCCTTCATGTCGCCACCGGCTTTGACCGACTGCAGCCCCGTGTGCGCCAGGTACGTGAAACGCGCCGGAAAACGGCCCGGTCCGAGTTTGGGCTCCAGCGACACGCTCTGCCCCCGCGCTGCCCCGCCGACGCACAGCGCCGCAATCACCGCCACGCACGCCAGCCACGCCGATCGACGCATCGGAGCCTCCTTTGCCAATGAGTTCTCTTACCGGCGTCCGAGCACGCGGATGATCATGGACACAGTTTTTCCGCCCGCCAGTGCGATTCCGCCCGTGCGAGCCGGCGCCGGCTCGCGTGACATCGACGCGGCCGCTCGCGCGCTCGCCAGCAGCGCCGCGTCACCGGGCATCTCCACCATCCGCAGCGCCACCTCGCCCAGCACCACGCGCACCTCGTCCGGGTCCGGTTCGCACAGGTCCGCCGCGACGCGATCAAACGCCCGCCGATACGCCGTCGCAGCCCCGCGCACATCCGCCTCGCGGCTGCCCGCGCACACCTCGCTCAGCGCATCTCTCAATACGTCCAACTCTGCGCCCAGTTCCTCACGCGCTTCCAGCAACCGCTCGGCCCGCCCCTCCAACACCACCGGCAGCGCCACGGTCGCCAGCGACTTCCACAGCCGTTCCTCGTGCCGCTGCGCCAGCGACACCGGATGCCCACGCGCCACCACCAGTTCGTGCCGACCCGCAAATCGATCCAGCCCCACGGCCATCGGGATCGTCAGCGCCGGATCCGGTCCCCCGCGCAGCAGGTCATGCGCCAACACCTGGAGATAACTCGATTCATCGGGATACTCAGCCAGCAGAGGGCGGATCAACGCATAGTCCGGCCGCGCCATGATCTCCGCGTGCGCCTCCCACACCGCCTCACTCACCGACAGTCCGTTCATCTCGGCGGACAGCACGCCCTCGTTCCACAAGGGAACACTCCAACTCCACGACTCGACCAGCCGCGCATAACGCGGCGCCTGCCCCGCCAGTCGCTCGGCCTGCGAACGCGCGCCTTCCCCCGCCGGCGCCGGCATCATCGTCACCACCCGGTCGCACAGCAGCAACGCCGCCATCGCCGGCGCCTCACGCGTCGTCAGATGATACGGGCTGACTACGCCGACGAAACTCATTCCCCCGCCCCGTCCGCCGCCGGCGCACTCTCAGCCCCCACGTGCTCGTCCAGCCACTTCAGTATCGAAGGCGTGAAGTTGTTCAGCGTCAGAAACAGCAACTCGTGACCGGCCGCAAACTTCCACCGCTCCGGCTGCCCCAGGCGTTCCCACAACTGGTCGCCGAACCGCGACGGCACCGCCTTGTCCGCCGATGCCTGCAACACCAGCACCGGCTTGCCACGCACCAGCGCTGCCAGGTGATACGCGTCCAGCGGCGCACGTTCCATGTACGCATTCGACAGGTCCGCCAGGTGCTTGTCCCCGTCAGCCAGCCGATCGAACGGCACACCCCAGTCCAGGTTGATCGCCTGCACCCACCCCGCGTAGTTGCTCTCCTCGTTGACCATCAGAAAGTTCGCCCCCGTCGGACCGGCCATCGCACCGCCGCTCATGCCGATCAGCACGTGCGGCTCGTCCTCGATCTGCGGACGAATCTTGTGTACGTGACGCACCCCCGCCTGCGCTGCGTACGCGACCTCGGCCGCACGCTGCCCCAGTTCGTCGGCAATGCGCTGCGCCGACGCCCCCATGTCGGCAATGTCGATCGGAAACCGCGTGCGCTCCGTGAACCGCGACGGGTGCGACAGCATCCGCAGCACCGCCCAGCCGTCCTGCACGCACAACTCCACAAACCGGTCATTCACCGGTTCGGGCACGCCGAACAACCCGGGCACCATCACGATCAGTCCACGCCTCTCTCCGGCTTTCGCTGCGTCGTAATACGCGAACCACGTCCGCTCGATCATCACCACCTCGACGCCGTTGGTCTTGCCCATCGGCCGCCCCGACACGAAGCGAAACATCGCATCCGGCGTCGAACTGGTCGGTCGTCCCTTCAGAGAGCGATCAGCCTTGCGAAACACGAACGCGCCCGGTCCTTCCAGCACGTATTGGTAGCCGGTTTCCATCCGCGCCACCCTTGCCGCCGCCGCCGCATCGCTCGCATCCTCCGGCACGCTTCGCAGATAGTGATCTTCTCCCAGGCGCACACCCACCCAGTCGCGCAGCGTGCCCTCCATCGGGATGATCGCACCCCGCACGTCCTCGCTCTTCGACCACCGTTGCGGCCAGATCGACGCCCGGTCCTGCGGCGCCGGTTCTCGCGTCGGCGACGTCCCTGATTCCTGCTCGAGTTGCAGCGGCACCGCTTCCTGGATGTGCAGACACCCGGCGATGAGTCCCGTCGCCAACACACCTGCCCACAACATGCCGAAACAGCGTCCTGCTTTCATGCGATGCATCGTATCGGCTCATCCGGCCCGAGCGACAGGAGATTCACCCGAACCCTGCCGACAACATCGTCTGCGAGTGGCTGCCCAGCGCACCGGGCCGCGCGGCCGAAGATCCGCCCACGTCCCATGACGGACGTTTCCGGCACGAATCACGCATCGGAGAATCGATCCCGGGCACACCATCCTGGTCTCGTACCTTCGTGCGTTCGTGCCGGGCCTGCCCCCTGCCCCGGGACATCCGGCCTCCTCGCCGGCGTTTCGGGTTCGCTGAGACTCGCTTCCCTGCCCGTTCACCCTTCCGGCACGAACCCCGCGTCAGCGGCCTTCGGGTCGGCATACACCCGCGCCATCCACCGCGCGATCGCCATCGGGTCATGCCACCGCTCGACAAACCGGCGCGAGGCCCGTCCCCGATCGGGCAGGGTCGCTCGCTCCGACGTTGCCAGACGCTCGATGGTTGCGAGCAGCGAGCAAGAATCGGTCGAGATGATCGGCATTTCCTCGGCCATCGCGCGCGGAATGCGCTCGCGCCCGCGCGGGTCGATGTACGCGATGACGGGCTTGCCCAGCGCCATCGATTCAGCCGCCAGTCCGCCGTACCAGCCCAGGCGCAGTTGATCGACCACGACGTCGGCAGCCGCCAGCCGATGCAACGTCTGTTCGTTGCTGACGCCTTCGATCAGGTCCAGTTCGACCAGCCCGCCCAGTTGCCGCGCCGCATCGAGCGCGGCCTCCGTCCCCTTGACCAGCCGGTTGGTCGGTGCATGTGCCACACGGAGCGCGCCGGAGTGCGGCGCCGGGAAAACCGGCGGCACCGTGCGCGGATCGAGCCGGGCATACGGCAGGAAGACAGCCTTCGGCACGGTGTCCAGCAGATCAGGATTGAGGACAAACGTGCGGTCGCTCCAGCGGGCCGATGCGCGGGCGGCACGCAGGCGCGTGCGAGCAAGTGTGAGCGCACACCGCCCGTTCCCATGACAACACACGGGACAGTTGGTCGGCAGTCTCGCGTCACAGCCCTGAAACGTCGTGAAAATGCGCGCTCCGGCCGCCCGCAGCAGCGGCAAATCAAGGCAGAGCGGCCCGACCGTGGGAAGGAACCGCTGCCCGAAGTTGAAGTGAATCACGTCGTAGCGACCGAAGGCATGCGCAAACAGTTGCACGCGCCCGATCAGCCGTCGAAAACGCGACGCACCTTCCAGCCCGAGATCGATATCGACCGGATAGTCAAACGGGCCGCGCCAGGTGACAGCCACGATGCTGTCCAGGCCGATGGCCCGTTCGCCCCGCGAGAGTTCGCAAGGATGCCCGCCCACGTCGGTCGGGCAGTGAAGCACGCGGAGGGGTCGGCGTTCAGCGGGCATGGTCGAGCAGGGTGCGGGCGATGCTGTCGTCGAACCTGGTGAAGGAAATGTCAATGATGCGGCGCAGCAGCGTGATGTCGGCGATGTAGTCGCCCGCACGTGGTTTCGCGCCCATCTCGAAGCGTGCCTCCAGCCCGAGGGTGCCGGCGATGGCCTGCCCGATTTGACGAATCGAAACCGCCCGAGGGGCAGCGAGGTTCACCACACGCGCGACGTCGAGCCCATCGATCATGCGCCGCGCCAGCGCGATCATGCCCGCGCACACGTCACCCACGTCGGTCAGGCTGATCCGCAGCCCGTCGCAATCGCCCGGGTCAGACGGATGCGGCTCGATCATGATCGCGCTGCCCGTACGGATGCGGCTGGTGATGCCCGGAACGAGCATCGTCGCCTGTTGCGGCCCAAACACGCCGAACAGCCGAACGCAGCACGTCCTGGGCTGGTCGACCAGCGCCAGCGCTTCCTCACCGGCCACCTTGGACAGGGCATACGGCTGATCGCGCCGCAGGGGGGCTGATTCACACATCGGGTCAAAAGTCGGCGCGTAGACGGTGCCCGTTGAGGCGTAGATCAACGCTCGGGCGCCCACGGCGCGAGCGGCCTCGACGGCTCGCAGCACACCGGCGACGTTGACGCCCCACAGGTCGCCGCCGCCCTTCGGAAAATCGCGGTAACCCGGAAACTGGGCCAGATAAAACACCGCCTCAGTGCCGGGGGGCAGCGTGGGAACCTCCCGGGCGATGTCACACGCGGCCACGTGAACATCTCCGACTTCGCCCGCACGCAGGTCGTACCCGGCGCAATGCCCGCGCCCTGACAGTTCTCCGGCCAGGTGCCTGCCCACAAAGCCCGTCGCTCCGATGATGGCCGAGTTCATAAGGTGCAGACTCCAAGCCGGGTGTACGTTTCGGCCAGCCGTTGGGCGAACGCCTCCACAGTGTAGTAACGCTCGACGTAGGCGCGCCCCTGTCGCCCGAGTCGATGGACCAACGCCCGATCACCGGCAAGCCGTTCGATTGCCGCGGCGATGGTCTGGGGGCGGATGTTGAGGATGGGGCACTCGTCGGGCGCGAGCACGTCGCGCTGCGGATCGCGCAGGAAGCACAGCACGGGCTTGCCCATGCCCATCGCCTCCAGCGCAAAGTACCCGTGAAACCCGATCAGGCACTGGTCGAACACCACGTCGGCCCGCCGATAGCGGCGCAAAGCCTGGTCACGCGGCAACCCCTCAATCAGGTCAAGTTCAACCGCCACCCCGCGGGCCCTGAGTTGCTCTATCGCCCCCAGCAGATGGTCCGTCCCTTTGAAGAAGCGGTGGTTCGGCGCATGCACAACCACCAGCGGAGCCTGCGCGCTCGCATCCGGGTACGCCGGCTCGAACGATGCATCAGACAGGTCGATCGGCCAGTAAAACAGGTCGTTGATGCTCCCTGGCGTGTACCGCTTCATGTCGCCGAGCGAGAAGGTCGCGGTGGCGGTGCGCCCGATGCGGCGCTGGCATCGCTCGGCGTCGCGGTCATCACACACGCAGTAACGCCCCGGGTGCGGACACTGGAGGCAGCAGTTGGGGGCCGGCAGAGCCAGCGTAGATTTGCGCATGCGCACGTCGGCGCCGTACGCCCAGAAGAAAGTCTGCTTGCCCAGCGCGCGGTACACCCAGAGTTCGATCGGGTTGAAGCGGCGCGGACGAAATCCCGGCAGAAGCCCGCGATCAAAGAAAAAGTGCAGGCGGTCGAAGCGCCGCACAGCCCACACAAATGCCGCAAAGGCCGCCACGCCGCGCCACAACCGATTCCTCCCCCGCGACAGCACGTGGTCGAACCGATCGACCAGCCGGTTGGTCTCAAAGGCCAGCGTCTCGACCTCCACCCCCAGGCTCCGCTCGGCCTGCGCCTTCAGCGGCACCGTCGGCACCGGATGCACCGCCCACAGGCTGCGCAGCGAGCGTCCGCGCCGACGCGTCTTTGCGGCCGCGATCGCCGGCGGCACAACCAGCAGGCTGAGCAGACAGATCGCAATGGTGCGCAGGACGCGGCGCATGGGTTCGGTCAGCCGGGCTTGCGCAACAGCACCGAGATGCCGTTGGGGTTGGCGTCGTGAATCGCGTAGTCACGCACGCCGAAGTCGGACAGCCAGCCGCGCACCTCCTCCTCGGTGTGCTGCCAGGCGTCGTGCGGGTGATACCAGTCGAAGTTGACCATGTTGTTGGTCTCCCAGTCGAACGCCTCGTTCCAGAAGCACTTGAGAAAGTTGTAGTACAGCAGGCGCTGCACGTTGTGCTCGCCGGGTGGGATGCCCAGCAGCGGAATGCCCTTCTCCAGCCGCACCGTCGCGTCCAGACGGGAGAGTTCACGCCCCAGTTCGGTGATCCCTTCGCACGCGGCGTAGCAGGCCTCCGGCTCGAGCGGCGAAAGGTGCTCGCGCAGGTGCCGGTCGCAGAAGCGCCGCGCCGCGCCCATCTGCTTGTACACGTAGAAAAAGAACTGCCCGCCCGGACGCACCTTCCTCAGCACGTTCTCCACGCCCGCCCGCGTATTCGGCGTGTGATGCAGCACCCCGTCCGCGATGGCAAAATCGAACACCCCGTCCTCGCTCGGCACCAGGTTGCAGTCGGCCTGCACCACGTGCACGTTGGGCATCGTCCCTACGTTGCCATACGTCGTGTTCGCCGCCTCGGAAATGTCAACCGACACCACCGTGCCCGCGCAGTGCTCGGCCATGAAGCGCGTGTTGAAGCCCGACCCGGGCCCGATCTCCAGTATGTTCTTGAATCGCCGGTAAAACCCGGGCAGTTCGTCAGGCGACGCGAGCCCGAACTTCTTGACAAACCACCCGCCCAGGAACTTCTGGTGCCCGGCCTCGAAGCCGTAGTTGCGGAAGCGGCGCCACTTGTCCGAGAAGGTCTTGTTGGTCTCGATCTGGGTGCTGGTGCCGACGGAGCGTTGCTGCACGCCGAGACGTTCATGCAGGCGGTGGCGCATGAGGAAAGCCGAGTCGTCGCCGCGCACGTCGCCGGTGAGCAGCCGCGGCACACCTTCGCTGACCGGGTACCAATCGGTCGGGCTGGTGAGCAGCGCCTCGATGATTTCCTCGCCGCGCGACTCGAATACTTCGATCTCGAGTCGGGCCCTGGTCACCGGGTCGCGGAGAAGGGTGAGCGCGTCGCGCTTCATGGCGTGCTCCTTGGTTTCTGGTCGATCAGTCGTGCAAAAAGCGTCGCGTGCCGTGCCACCACCTGTCCGTGCCAGTAGTTGCGACGCATCCACGCCCGCAGCGAGGCCCGCAGCGCACCCGGGTCACACTGCAGCGCCGCCCGCAGTGCCTGCGTGCATGTCGCCACGTCGTGGGCCTGAAAATACGGCGGGGGCTCCATGCACCAGTCGCTCTTGTCGTGGTCCAGGTGCGTGATCAGCGGCGTGCCCACCGCCAGCGCGGTCGGGCCGATGCCACCGAATACCCCGAAACGGAACTGATCCACAAGCGCCCGAGCGCCACGTGTCACGCGGATCAGGTTGTGGATGTTCAGCGGCTCGATCATCGCCACGCGCTCGTTCAGCCCCAGTTGAGCGATCAGTTCACGCGAGCGGTGCACGTCCATGCCCCACGACGGCGTCACCAGTTGCAGGTCCGGATACTCGCGCGCAATGGCCGCAAACGACCGGATCAGAATGTCCGTCCCCTTGATGTCCCAGTCGTGCCGCGCAGGGCTGAAGATGTACGGCGGGCACACCTCGGGCGGCAGCGGACCGTCGTCGGCGATCCCCGGGTCGTAATACTTCCGATCGATCAGGTGCGGAATCGGCACAAACTTCTTCACGCCCAGCCGGTCGGCGGCCTCACGGCAGTCAGGGTTGGTGATCACCACCGCGTCGCAGCGCGCATACGCCAGCGCCGTCAGGCGCGCCGTCGGATTGTCCGCAAACGGTATGTCGCGAATCGTCCCGTGCTCGTACGCGACGCACGGCTTGTACCCCGTGAGCATCGCCAGAATCGGATCAGTCGCATAGGCCTCGACCAGGTCATAGCGGCTGAACAGTTCCTTCCACAGCGGCAACACGCTGCGATACGGCAGCATGTCGAGCATGACCAGCCGGTCCGGGCGATCCGGGAAACGCCGGTCAAAGTCGGCAATCAACTCGGCACAGCGAGACTGAAACTCGGCCTCGAACGCGGGCGTGTCGAGATCACGAGGATCGACCCCCGTAAACATCGCGAAGATGCCGTGCTTTACGCCCGACCAGGCGCGGGACATGCGGAACGACAGCGACAGCGGCCGCGGCAGCGGCCGCGGCACGGCGCTGGAAATCGGCCGAGCCAGGCTCCGCCGCACACGCCGTCCGATCTTCCGTGCAATCGCGTCAAGCAAAACCACCGGAATGCACGCCAGCAGCGCCAGCAGCGCCAGCACGAGCACCGGCGTCATCAGCAGGTGCAGCAGCACCCTCCAGATTGTCGAGAACGGCCAGGGCCATCCCAGACCCACCTGTAACCCCCACGACCAGCCGGCCTGCGCCACATGCCGGACACGCCGCACGTGCCACAGCACCATCGCACGCGGGCGACGGTAGAAACGCGCCACCCTCGCGGCCAGGCGGGTGATTCGATCCAGCGTCGACGCCACGCCCTTTTCGAGCAGTTCCCGCGTCTTCGGCTTGGCCGCACGCGCCCTCTCATACTGCCGCGCGCAGAAGCGGGCGAACGACCTGCAACCCTGGAGCCAGCGGGTTCGCCGCTTGGAGATCAGCCACTGCTGAAACGACAGCACACGCCACAGGATTGACGCGCTGCGCGCTCGCCCGTTCCGCCGAGCCAGCAGATACGCGATCGCCCAGTAGCGCGGGCCCTGCGCAAACCAGCGCTGCCGCCGGAAACCGCGCAGATCCACCTCGCGCCAGTTCGGCGTGAAGTGGTCCTCGACCATGCCCGAAAAATCGGCGTCCTCCCACTCCGGGCACCCCATGATGTGGTAATAGTCGTAGCACAGTGCGTCACAATCGAAACCCGCCTCCACCAGCACCTTCGCGTTGTTGTACCCGTTGTTCGCCACGTTGCCGATGTGAAGAATGCGCGCCTTGCGCCCCCGAGAAGCCTCGAACTGCTTGACCCACCTCTGCCAGTCGAACGGCTCCGGATCCGGTGTCCATCGCCCCCGACGCGGTTCAGTCCCGGGCTCGATAAGCGACTCGGATGGCGTCATGGTCACCGTCACGCTCTGAAGTACTCCGGATGCAGCACAAACAGACAACGCGACCCCCCCGGCAGATCCTCGATCACCGAACGCAGATCCGCCAGCGTCAGCCCGTCGCGGAAGTACACCTGGCCGCCAACCCGTCCGCCCGCCACCCAGCGGTTCTGCCCCACCACCCACACCTGCATGTCCACCTCCCACTGACAGCAAGGGTTGTCGCACAGATAGGTTCTCATCCAACCCGGGCTGCGAATGTCGGCCGAGGCCCGATCACCCGCAAAAGCCCCCGCGTTGCCAGGCGCCCGCCGCCGCGCGGCGAACGTGCCCTCATATGTCAGGCCCAGCGACTGCTCATCGAGCACCCCCAGCGGCAGACGCCCGCGCACCGCGTCGTCTGTATTCCACAGCACCCGCCCCCGGAACACCTCCGAGTTCTCCGCCTGGTACACCGGCGCGCTGTTGTGTCCCGCTGTCCCGCGGATCGTCGCCCCCTGCCCCCGCAGCCACTCGATCTCCTGCACCAGCGCCGCCGGCCCGTCGACCCCCAGCCGTTGGTGCGCACCCAGCGCGTCGTTATGCACCCCCAGTTCGCATCCGCCCACCAGCATCTCCTCAATCCAGCGCGGCAGTTCGCGATGCCGGATGAAGATCGAACCGAAAAACTGCCCGTAATAGATCGCCGTGTGCAGCAGGTAAAACGTCGCTCCGATGCCGCGCCGCGCCAGCACGCGCGCCATGCGCACGGCCGTCACAGGGTCCGCGTCAATGTCATGCCGCAGCGCCACGTGAATCGAGCCGCCCCCGCCCGCGCCGGCAAACTCGTAGCAAGGCGACATCGCCACGCGCGGATGCGATTCGAGCATCGTCAGCAACTGCTCGTAGTGATGGAACGGATTGGCGTACGAGCGGTAGTTGTGCTCGACCTGGCGGAAGTAATCGCCCAGATCCAGTTCGTTGATCGCAAGCGGACGCACCGGCTTGCCGGAAAGGTCGCCCAGCCCCGGCGGACGCGTGCCCGTGATGTCCATCGCCGCGTGCGCCGCGCTCAGATCCCCCAAAGCCTGCCGCAGATCCTCTCGCAGCATCTTGGCCCGCTCGCGCTCGATCGCTAGGTCACGCTCCAACTGCGCAACCCGGTCACGCCGCTTGACGGGCTTGACTTCCGACTCGGCCTTCATCCTCCCGCCTCCTGCGGCACCCGCGCGATCACACGCGTCTCGGCCGGAATGTCCGTCCGCCCCGTCGCACGCGGCTCAATCACGATTTCCGTGCACCCGCGCGACACAAGATGCTCACGCAGCCGCCGCGGCGACAGATCGGCGTAGAAACACCCGTGCTCACGATTGAAACTGAACCGGTGCTCCTCCAGGTCATCGAACCAGCCGCGATAGCACGTCAGATACACGTACCTCCGCGACGCCCTGATCATCGCGTCCAGATACGCACCCGGGTCATACGCATTGTCGATCGTCCCGCTCGACATCACCACGTCGGCCTGCCTCTCGAACGGCCTGGCGACAAAGTCCCGCGCCTCGTACCGGTGCAATGGATTCTGCCGATGCGTCCTGCACCAGTCGATCGACCCCTGTGACAGGTCGACCCCTATGTATTCCAGGTCGCGCAGATCGTCGGCATACCCCACGCCCAGCCCGCAGCCCAGATCCATCACGCTTCGCACGTCGTCACGCCCGCGCACCCACGCGATCGCCTCTTCGTGCATGCGCCGACGACCCTCGTACATCCACTCGTACCACCCAAGGTCAGCCGACTTTTCGTGCCAGCAGCGACCGTAGCCGGCCGGCTTCCAGCGCGTCGCGTCGTCTTCGGTGTACCCCAGCCGTCGCATCGTCGCCCCGGCGATATCGTCGAATGCAGCGCGCTGACCCCCGTTCCAGTCCGGCCACGACGGGTAGCACGCCTCCTCCTCGCACCGGTCCTTCAGCGAGTTGACGCGCCGATCCAGCAACTGCTGTACACGCGAACGCTCAAGCCCGCTCAAGCCCAGAAAGTCTCCCACTCGCAACACGTCGTCGCCCGTCGCGCTGGTGTAGTCGATCCGCGTCCAGGCGTCCATCGGCAGACGCTCGAGTTCGTCCATGTACAGGTCGTAGATCCGCGCCCAGTAGTAACAGCACATCTCAAACCGCGTGGCCCTTGACCAACGCTCGTACATCGCCTCACCCGCACGCGGGCGCGGACGGGCGAAGTCTGAAGTGTCCAGATGCACCGGCAGCGCCCCGGCTGCCTTGCGCGCCTTGTCGGAGAGATTCCCCGCATCGACTGCCTCGCGATACACGCTGCCGAACAGCCGATCGTGCCAGTCCATCAGCGAACGCACTACGTCTCGCCCGTCGCGCGTCAGCAGCACGAATCGCGCCCCAAGTTGCTCGTGCAGGTGGGGTATGAACGGACCGTACGTCACGTTCTTCTCCCCGTGAATCTCCCAGCCCGACGCCCGCACACGCGGCCCCACCAGATCACGCACCACGCCCCCGGGGTCCGGCAGACGCCCATCCATCGCCAGACGGGTTTCGCGATTGAGGTTGGGCGATGGTTCCACCAGGCAGCACCCATTCTGGGCACCGTCGAGAATGGTCGCCAGTGACGTGGAACCCGCCCGGGCGCTGGAAAGGACAAAGAACGGCCTCATACGCAGGAGAATAGGGTACACGCGGCAGGCCGCCGGAGAAGCCGTCGCTGCGGGGGATTATCGCAGCGGCGTCTATACTCCCCCTCTCCGCCGACCCGCTTCCGAAGAGGTTTCCATGAGCCAGCCCGTCACGGTGGTCGTGATCTACTCACTCAGTTACACCGGCACGACTTGGCTGAACTTCGTGCTCGGCTCACACCCCGACGCCTTTGCCCTGGGGCCTTGCGATCGCCCCCTCGGGCTCGCCCGCGACAATGCTCCCCAAGCCTGCCGCGTCCACGGCGCCTCGTGCCCGTTCTGGCCTCGCTTCTACGAGTCGTGGGCAGAAGAGGAGAATTTCTTCCTCCACTTGGCACGCTTGTCGGGCAAGCGGGTAATCGTCACCAATAACCCCCTTCCTCAAGGGGGCGGTAAGGCTCTTGAACACCCCGATGTGGTGGTCAAACCGATCTATCTGGTCCGCGACGGCCGCGCCGTGGCCGACAGTTACGCCTCGAAGTTCCCCAACCTGTCCTTCCTCGAAGTGTGCCGCGATTGGCTCGCACCATCGTTCCACCAGTTTCAGTGGGATCTGGATGACCCCGATCGCTTGTGCCTCCGCTACGAAGATGTGCTGGCCGATCAGCGCGGGATGCTTCAGCGGGTCGGGCGGTTTGTCGGGCTTGACTACCACCCGCGGGCGCTGCGGTTCTGGGAGCATGACCACCATCCGGCGGCCGGCAACCAGGGCCCGATCTTCATGATCAAGCAGTTCCAGGGAATCCCGGTATCGGGCCATTCGCGCGACCGGGCGTTTTATGAAGAACAGTATCGCAAACTACTCGAAAACCCGGACCACCAGTTTGAGGCAGATCGCTGGCATGAACGTCGCTCGACACGGGAGTTGTTCCTCTTCGACATGATCTGCGGAAAGCGGAACGGGGAGTTGGGGTACGGGCGTGATCGCTTCACAGCCGACGAATGGTTGACGTTCAGCGCCGAATGGTCAGTCGAACGCGGAGAGTCGGATAAGCCCGGGCCTGTATCGGAGGAGGTGACGGCGGCGGTGGTGGCCGACGCGGCGTTGCCGGCGCCGGAGAGTCCGCCGGCCGAGCCGGTCGTGGCGGTGGTGGAGAGCCACCTACCCGCGGACGAGCCGAAACAGGGAGCGCTCGCAGGTACACCCGCACTGGCCGGGCGTGGGGTGGGCAGTGTGGGCGCGAGCGGCCCGCGTGAGGGCGCTTCAGGCGCCGTGCTCGCGGTGATCGCGCTGGCGGTGGTGCTGGGGGTGCTGTCGCTGATGGCGGCTTCGGGGGTGTTCGGATGAGCGTGGCGATCGAGCAGCAGCGCCAGATCGCGCCGTACCGGGTCGTCGACAGCGGGCGCAGTCTGCGCGACGTCGTGGCGCAGGTGAACCTGAGTTGCTTTGAGTGCTACGGACCGGACTTGCGCGCGGGCCCTCACCCCGACCAGGGGCGCGTCACGGTTGACACGCTGGCCCAGTACGAAAAGTTGATCCGCGAACTGGCGGCCATTCCCGGGCTGGTATTCGTCCCGCACACCGAGTTGAACGAGTACGGGTGCCCGCCGGGACAGGTGGTCTGCTCGATCCGCCACGACGTGGACGCGGACATGCGGGCCGCGGTGGCCGAGGCCGAAATCGAAAAGATGTACGGCGCGCGCACAAGTTACTACATCCTGCACACGGCGCCGTACTACGGCACGTGGATCGATGGGGTGCACCATCGCAATGGGTGCATGGCGCATCTGTACCGACAGATCCAGGACCTCGGACACGAAATCGCGCTGCATACCGATCCGCTGCACCTCTACCAGAACATGAAACTGGACGGCGCTCAGGCGGTGCGGGAGGAAATCGCGTGGTTGCGAGCGCAGGGGCTCAAGATCACGGGGACGGTGGCGCACAACTCAGCCCCGATCTACGGGATCGAAAACTTCGCCATCTTCAAGGGGAAGAACCGGCGCGGGTTGGCGCTGGGCTCGCGCGGCGAGCCGGGCGAAGATCTGCTCGACGAAATCGTGCACCAGGGCAAGTGGGCGCCGCTCGGCGTGCTCGACGAAGCCGAACTGGGGCTGACCTACGAGGGCAACGACTTCTTCCGGCGAAAGGACGTGCGGATCGAGTACGGCGCGACGCGGTTCCTCAATCGTTGGCGCTGGGACCACCACCTCAAGGAGTGGCGAAAGGCTAAGGACGCGGGAGACGACCGGTTCATCGACCAGGAGCGCATGCTCGATCAGATCCGCTCGTTCGAGGTCGGGTACTGGCTGATCCTCAATGTGCATCCGCTGTACTACGGGTCGCGGCACGCGCGGACGAGCGCTCCGGCCGTGCGGACGCGGCGGCAGAGCGTGGTCGCCAACGCGGATCTCGGATGGGACACCTACGAGCCGCACACGGTGCAGGCAGACTTCGGCGAGGTCGACGGAAAGGTCGAATACCAGAGCCTGAACTACGCCGATGAACGCGGGATGCTGGACGTGTCGCTGCCGGCAAGCACAGCCGCCGACGAGAAACGCGTGCTGGTGCTGGGCGGGAGGAATCTCGACGGGTACGAAGTCGGGATTCCCGAGCACTGCCACACGCAGGCCGGCGGGCGGCTGAGCGAGGCGCTTGGCGTGAAGGTGCGGGTGCGCAAACTGGCGTTCCCCGGCATGGGACTGTGTCGGCACTATGGGTGGTTTGCGCACGCATGTGAACGCGAGCGATACGACGTGGTGGTGATCGGCGTCGGGGCCGATGAAGTGCTCAACTCGCGCCCGGACCTTTGGGCGGTGCGCAGCGGATGGAGCCTGTCGCACCCGGGCGGGGAGTACCTGTGGGTGGGTGAGGACGGAGCCGTGCGAGTGGTGGGTCGGTCGAAAGGAGCGGCGATCCGGCGCGGGCGCCCGCAGATGCCCGAGTTGCGCCCTTCTCTGACCGATCCGGCGAGTCTTCGCGGCTCGGGCGGTCGCGACATCGAGAAGATCGGATCGTGCCTGGTGCATTACGCCGGCGCGGCGCGTGCGGCCGGGGCCCGGGTGCTGTGCATGCTCTGCGAATGCGGCGAATCCGTTGGGTATTGGCGGGGAACCGGCACGGATGACGCCGCAGCGCACGAGCACACGCTGAGGGTTCTGGGCGCGTGGGCGCAGGCCGCCGGCGCGGAAATCGTCGATCCGTACGAGCGATTCCTGGTCCATCGCGGGGCCCCGACGCACTGGCGTGCGTCGGGGACGTGGAGTCACACCGGGCATCGGCTGGCGGGGCGGGCCCTGTATGACGCGCTGCGTCCGCTGATCGCGGGGGCGTGCAATGAAGGTCAGAGTCCATGAGTGAAACCGAACTGATCGCGCGGGTCCGCGAAGTTCGCGACTGGATGCTCGACAACGCTGCCGGTGCTGCGTGTGAGGACTCGGTCAAGGCACACCTCGAAGGCTGGAGCGACGAGGGGAAGATCAAAGGGTGGATCGACCTGTACCGTGACGGGATCGCGCCGGCCATTCCGGGCTTTGAAGGCTCGCAGGGGATCGACTTCGGCTGCTGGACCGGGTTTGGGACCTGGGTGCTCAGCACGATGGGGGCGCGACGGGCCATCGGCGTGGAACTCAACCACGAGACCATGGACTTTGGCCCCCGGTGGGCCGCGCATTTCGGGCTTGAGTCAGTCGCGTTTGCATGCAACGTGGGCGGCGTGATCCCGATGACCAGCCGCTCGATGGATTGGGTGTACGTGAACCAGGTGTTCTGCAACATGCGCCCGGACGGGTATGAGCAGGCGACGGGAGAGATTGCCCGGGTGCTCCGTCCGGGCGGGCGGCTGGTGTTCTGCGACTCGAACAACCCGCACTGTCCGCAGACGCGGGAGCGGCTGGAGCGGGCGTATCGCACGCGCGAGTTGGGAAACGGCGATGCGCTGCATCCCGAAGGGGTGCTGTTCAAGCAGCGGATGCGGCGAATCGAGCAACTGCTGGGCACGGCCGAAACAGACGTGGTCGAGCGCCTGGCGCAGAACACGTGCTATCTCGGTGCGGCCGAACTGGACCGGGCGATTCTGACCTACGCCCATGCCGGGATCGAGCCGGCCAGCCCGTTTGTCGGTGGTTGGAAGGTGCCGCCGGTGAATCCGGCGACGGGCATGGCCGCGGGAAATGTGACAGACCCGTTCTGGTTCGCGGCCCGGTTTGAGTCCCTCGGGCTGGAGGTCTCGATCAACACGCACCCGGCCGAAGGCCCGAGCGATCCGCTGGTTGTGCATGAGTTGATGAAGACAAGCCAAGGGTTCTACATCCTGGGGACGAAGCGGTAAACGAGGATTATGCTCGTCTGCGGATGTTGCCGGATTCGCGGCCGCAGAGTCCGGCCCGCGGGGGGAACGCCAGAAAACTGCCCGCCTACGGGCACGTGTCCGAATCCAAAAGACAAGGCCGCCACTCTCGTGACGACCTTGTGAAGAGCCATGAACGATCGAAACGTGATACTCAGCGGCGACGACGACCGCCGAGCAAACCGGCGCCGACGAGCATCGTGAGTCCGGCGCCCGGGGTCGGGATGACCACGAAGACGCTGGTGCCGCCCGCGCTGTCGTTGGCGGAGAGCCCGAAGGACCACTCGATGCCGATCTCGCTGACCGGCCCGGCGAAGGCGGCGAAGTTGCCGGCCCCGGCGGGATACTCATCGCTGGTGGTCTGGGTGTCAAAGCCGGTCCCGAAGCCGTACGGTCCGGAGATCAGGTTGGCAAACACGGCGCCGGCGTCGTAATACGCCTCGAACATGGTGCCACCACTCTGCATTCCCGTCAGCGTCGCTCCGTCGCCGTCGGTATCGGTCAGCGTGATGCCGGCCGAGGCCCGCCCGAGCGGGTTGGCGATCAGCGGCGTGGGGACGATCGCGCTGCCGAGGGTGAAGTTGGTGTCGGCATTGCCCGCCTGGACCACGAAACTGTGGCTGACGTTGCCTGACGTGCTGAAACTGATCGAACCGAAGAGGATCGACGCGATGGTTGTGCCGCTGCCCGTGTCGACGATGTCCACCGGTGAGTTGAGCACCCAGATGAAGGTGCCGTCGGGAAGTGTGACGCCGTCATCGGTTGAAACCTGGAAAGAACCGGTACCAAATGAGGACGACGCATCGATAGTCAAGGCGACATCCGCGCCGGCGGTCGCTGCGACCAAACCCGCAACTCCGACGACGAGCCAACCGCTCCGCATGCTGAGCCCGTGCATTGCTTGCCTCCGCCCGGACATGTGCCGGGCACTCTCTCTCATTCCCCGAAGAGCCGCGGTCGTTACGGAACGTGGAAACGACGTTCCGCCTCTCTCTGACCGGGTGTTGCTCTTCTCTCTTGTCTCTCAAACTCCCTGACTCGAACTACGCAAACCCGCCGCGAGCGCGGGAGGAACCAGCGCTCGAGGCGGGTTGACCGATCATTTTCAGCGACGACGACGCATCACCAGCCCGCCCAATCCGAGCAGCGCCAGACTGGCCGGGGTCGGGACGACGGTGAACACGCTCGTGCCCGAGGCGATGTCGAATGCCGAGACGGAGAAGGTCCACTCGGCGCCGATGTCAGCGACCGCGCCGGCGACCGGTCCGAATGCGCCGCCGCCGGGGAACTCGGCCGAAGCCGTCGCGGTTGAGAACGCACCAGCAACCACGGAGCCCGGCAGCAGACTGGCAAAGGTCGAACCGAACGCGTTGTAGTACGCCGTGTACGCAGCAGCCCCGTCGGCGCTCAGCGTGGCGCCGTTGCCCAGCGTGTCCGTGACGCTGATGCCGGCCGAGGCCCGACCCACCGCCGTCGGATACGCAGCCGCAAACTGCGCACTGGTGACCTGGAAGACCGTGTTGGCAGCGCCGGCGGCGACGTTGAAGTTCAGCGTGACGGTCTGGCCCGCCGAGCGACTTCCGCTGCCGATGACCGCGGACATCGACTCAATCAGTCCGACGCCGTCCAGGTCCATCGACTGGTTCAACTCATAGGTCCAGGTGGTGCCGTCCCATGAGCCGTCCTCAAAGTTGACGATGAACTCGGAGTTCCCGTTCGCGCTGCTCGCAGTGATGCGGAACGCTTCGGTCAGGTCGGCCTGAGCGAGCGTTCCAGCGCCCGCAACCAGAGCCACGGCGGTCTGCAAAATCGTCTTTGTCATGGCTTCTCTCTTCTCTCTAAAATCTCTAGGTGCCCCCGGGCCTCTCAACCCGGCTCTCTCGTCCTCACTCAGGGGGCGAATCCCCGGAGTTGCACACAGGTTCGCAGGTTCTTTTCACGATGTCAAGTGATTTTGAGATAATTCACAGAAATCTTGGACCCAACGCGACCCACCTGATATGGGGATTCTACTCTTCTTCTCCGCAGTTGCCTCTCCGTCTGGCAAATTCTCGCTCGCAAATCGGTTATCGAGTCAGTACACTGCCCGCGCGGGCTGGAGTGGGCACCCCACCGAGTTGAGAGAGGGATCTCATGTATCCGTTGGTGTGGGCTTCGGTATTATCGGGCTTGATCGGGCTGCTCCTTTCGCAACCCGTTCTGGCCGCTCCCGAACTACCACAGGTTCCCCACACGCGGGTCATCGTCCGCGTGTGTCCGGGCGTCACTGTCCTCCCAGACCGGCCTGGGTTTACCGGACCGGGCGCCACGCAGGCGCAGATCGAAGCCTGCTCGCGATTGCTCCGGACCGGACGTGCATCGAATATCCGTCGGGTGCTCTCTCCGCTGAATACGGAGCGAGCCGCCCGCATCGGGCTGGATCGCTATTACTCCATCGAAGTGCGCGGCGATGCGACCCAGGTTGCACAGTCGCTGCGCGAGTTTGTCACGCTGTTCGAGGTGGTGGAGATCGACGTTCCAATACAGGCGGCCTTGGGTCTGGGGGGCCCGCAGGACGCCGGCGCGGTGCTGCGCCCCAACGACCCGCTCTTTGCGGCACAGTGGAGTCTGGAGAACACCGGGCAGAACGTCGGCGGCGTGTGGGGCACGCCCGGGGCGGACGTGGGCGCTGTCGAGGCCTGGGAGTTCACGAGGGGTAAAGAGCGCGTGATCGTGGCGGTGCTGGACTCGGGCATCAGTTTCAGCCATCCCGACCTGGCGGGGCAACTGGTCCAGGGCATCAATCTGACCAGCACGGACACCGCCGACGTGGATGACCCCTGGGTCTCGCATGGAACGCACGTCGCGGGCATCATCGCGGCACGTCAGGGCAACGGCGAAGGCATCACCGGACTGGCGCCCGGCTGCCGCCTCATGCCGGTGAAGATCATCAATCGGTTCAACTGGACGCTGGAAGAGTGGCTGGCGCAGGGCGTGGTCTGGGCGACCGACCACGGCGCCATGGTGTTGAACATCAGCCTCGGATTTCCATCGGCCACGTCTCTCCAGCGGGCTGCCATCCGATACGCCTACGAGAGTGACGTGGTGATCTGCGCCTCGTCGGGCAACATCGGGAGCGATCCGATCGGGTACCCGGCGCGTCTGGACGAGACGATCGCGGTCGGCGCCACGAACAATCTCGATGAGGTGACCGCGTTCACCTCCACCGGGCCCGCACTGACCCTGTGCGCACCGGGCAGGGATGTCGTTTCCACCTGGGACACCGAGACCGCGCCCGACACATACCACTGGAGTTCCGGGACTTCCTTCTCAACCCCCCACGTCGCGGCGGCGGCGGCTCTGGTTCGGTCGCTCAATCCCCGGCTCACGGCCGCTCAGGTCCGTCGAGTGCTGGCGGTGACATGCCGCGATCTGGGGGAACCGGGCCGAGATGACTCGTCCGGCTGGGGCCGGCTGGACGTTCCAGCCGCGCTGGCGCTCGCGCTGACCTACCCACTCGAAGGCCAAGCCGTATGCCTGGCCGATCGTAACGGCGATGGTTCGGTCGACTTCACCGACCTCCAGATGTTCCTTGAAGCGTTTTCCGAACGCCGGATCGAGGCGGACTGGAACAACGACGGGGCGTTCACGATTCACGACATCCTGGCGTATCTGAATGACTACGAGTCGGGATGCCCCCAGACATTGTCCGTACCTTGATGGTTGCGACGCAACCGGCGTTTGCTCTTTCGCGAACCCCTCGTTGCCGATAGCATGGTTGGTGGGGTGGAACGTCCCGTGGGCGGAAAGGAACCGAACATGAACGTCAGCATGATTCTGGCGGGATTGACGGCGTTGGCGGGCTGGACTCTGCCGCTCGCGGCCGCTCAACCCGCGACTTCGGTGCCCGCTGTGGGCACCGCTCCCGGGCAGATGGAGCGCAGCACGATCACGCAGTTGCTCCGCCCGGTGACGGTCGAGTTTTCTGAACACCGCCTTGCCGACGTGATGGACTACATCGCCACGGTCACCGGGGCGGACATGGAAATCCACTGGAGGGACGACCACAACGTGATCGGGCTGGATCCGGAATCGACGATCACGCTGCGGGCGCGCAATGTTTCGGCGCTGGCGCTGCTGGAGCGGGTGCTCGAACAGGCGGCCGACGAACTGAGCGAGCCCGGCTCGAACACCTGGCAGTTCACCGAAGGCGGACGGTTCGAGGTGGGGCCCAAAGAGCGCCTGAACGCGCACCGTCGCATCGAGATGTACGACATCAACGACCTGCTGTTCGAGGTACCCGACTTCACCAACGCCCCCCAGTTCGACCTGAACAGCGCATTCCAGAACTCCGGCGGGGGGCGAGGTGGGGGCGGCGGGGGCGGCGGGCGCAGCCCCTTCCAGCAGACCGGCCAGGGGCAGCAGAATCAGATCGACACCCCTTCCCGCGAAGAACTGGCCGAGAATCTCATCCACCTGATCACCTCGCTGGTCGAGACCGATCAGTGGCAGGAGAACGGTGGGGAGGCGGGCAGCATCCGCTTCTTCCAGGGCCACCTGATTATCAATGCGCCCGACTACATGCATCGCGGCGTGAACGGGTATCGCTGGTGGCCCAGCCGCCTGACGGCCCGGTATGGAAGCGCCGACGAGCGTCGCGGCGTGACGTTGACCAGCAACGAGATCCGCAAACTGCGTCGCGATTCGGAACTGGTCGATCCTCGCAAGCCGACGCCCCCGGCCCGGGGCGGGCAAGCAGGCGGGCAGCATGAAGGCACGCCGTCGTCTGAATCAAAGACGCCTCCAGGCGACGACTGAGGCACACTCTCAACCAGGTTGACCTTCGCGGGCACGTCCACGGGCGTGCCCGCTGGCCTTTTGTGCTGCTACGCTGTGAATGAACCCTGCGAAAGGTGCATGATGCGCACGTGGATCGCCTGTCTGACGGGTCTGATCGCGCCGGCATGGGCGCAGTTGATCGTGGTGGATGGTCAGTTCGGCGACTGGCCCGGACAGCCTGCGGGGGCGGTCGACCCAGCGGGCGACGCGACAGGTGAACTGGACGCCACGGCGCTCAAGGGCCTGTTGTCGGGCGACACGGTACACGTCTGGCTGGAGATCGCACAGACGCAGAACATCCAGGCGGGTGCGCAGACGCAGCCCGATCTGGTGCTGAGGATGGAGCCCGACGGGCTGCCCGCGCTGGAGATGTCGTGTCGCGGGCGGGTGATCCGCCGCACGGACAACGGGCAGGCGGTGCGCTGGGACGCGGTGCGCTTCGCGGGCTCGCCGACATTTGCCGCCCGTCAGTTCGAGATGCGGTTCGACTTCTCGTTGTTCGGTACGGTCGGGCCGAGAGGGGTGCGACTGAGTCTGTCAGGCTGCGACGAGTTACCCGAGCCGGTGGTGGTCCAGGCGGCTGCCGGCAAGGAGTTGCCCACCCCTGCGTCGATCGAGCCGGCGCACAAGCCGGCGCTGCGTCTGGCGAGTTTGAACACGCGGCGAACCGGGCTGCTGGCCGCCCCGCAGGCGCCGCGCCTGACGCGGCTGCTCCGGGCGAGCGAGGCCGACGTGTATCTGCTGCAGGAGGAGTACAACTCGTCGGAAGCGCAGGTCATGTCGATCTTCAACACCATGCGCCCTCTGCCCGATGGTGCGAGTTGGCAGGTGCATAAGCGCGGCGATACGGCGGTGGTCTCGCGCTTTCCCATGATCGACCTGCCCAACTACGACACGAGTTACTCGGCAGCGGCGGTGCAGACCGACGAGGGCCCGGTAGTCATTGTGAGCGTGCATCCCAAGTGCTGCGGATACGCCGGGAGCAGCGAAGATCAGCAGCGCATCACGCAGGCGGGGCTGACGGCCCGGCTGATCGAAGAAATCCGGGCCGGGCAGCACGACGGGCAGACCGATCTGGCCGAGGCGCCGGTCATCATCGGTGGCGACTGGAATCTCGTAGGGTCGCGCGGGCCTCTCGATCGCCTGACCGAACCGCAACTGCCGGACATGGCCGAACTGAGTTTGGTGCGGACCGGAGCGGCCGACACGGCGACGTGGCGTGAGCCGGGCGGGCTGGGCTTTGCGCCGGGTCGGCTGGACCTGGTGGTGTACGACCGCAGGCGGTTGAAGGCGCTCAAGCCGGAAATCTGGGACACATCGCTCATGAGCCCGGAAAAACTGGCGCACCTGGAATTGCAGCCCGACGACAGCGACGGATCGGATCATTTCCTGCTGGTGGCGGAGTTTGCGTTCAAGACCGGGTCGTAGCGGCTCCGATTGACCGCAGTGCTCAAAGATCCATTTCGGTCAGTCATTGCCGGGTGCGGAGCGCGCCGATGGAACCGCCTGCGCGAGCCCCGCGTAACGGCATCGGCAAGACCCACCCCAGCGCTCCCACGGCGGGAGCGCCGGGCCCCGCGGCGAGAAGCAAGCCCACCGAACGCCGCACATGGGGCCCAAACCGGCATCGCAAGCGACTGACCACCTCGGAGGTGGGCGTGCGCGCGCGTGCCCTCTGCCGTCGATGCCTGACCGCGCGGGGGCAGAGTCGAAGAACCACCAGACCCCCTCCTCTCTTGTTCGCCCTCGTCGATCGATCGCGGGCGGGCAGAGAACCCCTTGCGCGTGCCCGCCCTACCGCGGGCGCGCGCTTTGCCGGGAACGGACGCCGCGCAGTTCGGCCGCACCGTCGATCACGCGGTCCCAGTCGAACGCGGGGCCAGGATCGACCTTGTTCTGCTGCACGTGAAAGTGCCCGAGCACGCCCGCAAAGCCTTCCCACTCCTCCTCGCTCAACACACCTTGAACCAGGGCGCCCTGCGCGTCGCGCGGATAGTCGCACGCGATGAGCGGAAAGATTTGGGTCAGTGCGGCCGTGAGATGAATGAGCGCGTCGTACTGCGCGTCGGTGAGGTCGTACATCTCGAGCCTCTGTCCCTGCACGACGCCGCGGACGGGCTGCGGGCGCGCGGGGCGTGCGACGAAACCCGGGGTGCGGACGCCGCCGTCGCCGGGAATGACCATGCGCAGACCGGCGCCATCGTGCGTGTACCAGCGGGTGAGAGTGGCGTCGCCGGGGGGATACGCGCCGATGTTGGCGATTTCGATGCCGACGGAGCGCGAGTTGGCCTTGGTCGCGTGCCAGGCGCGCTCCTTGAGGTCGAGGGTCTGGTAGATGGTGCCGTCGAGGTCGAGCATGAAGTGGACGCTGAGCCCGCGCATGTCGTGGAGGACGCGGAAGCAGCGCTGGCTCGTGCCGCACACGTCGTAGTGGATGACGAACTGGTCGACGGTGCGCTGCAGTTCGGGCAGCGCCCACCCGCCGCCGCGGACGCGTTCAAACTGAGCCGGGTCGGCAACGTCGCGCAGCCCGTAGCGATTGGGCGTCTGCAGCGTCGCGCTGCTGGCTTCCCACGAAGATTGCTCGGGCGGGGAGAAGCGCCGTTCGACGCGGTAGGCGTCGTAGCCGCCCGGGTCGGTCCACAGTACGACGGGCGTGCCGGTATGGAAGAGTTGCCCGCAGACCATGATCTCGTCGCCGCGCCGCTCCAGGCGTTGCCCCACGGCGGCCCGCGGCGCGCAGGTGCAGCCGGAGAGGCCCAGAATCAATGCGCTGGCCGCGATGCTGAACCCGGCGTACGGAACAGACGGATGTTTCATGTCGGCAGCGTAGACCGGCTTGCGCCGCTACGCTGTGCCGCATGGGTGACGGCCGACTGCTCGCGCTCGACTGGATCGTCCTGCTGGGCTACTTCGTACTGCTGGTGGCCTCGGGGCTGTGGTTCGGTCGGCGCAAGCAGCATGACACCGAAGACTACTTTCTCGCCGGGCGCCGGATGCCCGCCTGGGCGGTGTCGGTGTCGATCGTCGCGACGTCGATGTCGGCCGCGTCGTTCATCGGCGTGCCGCAATCGAGTTACAACGGGAACCTGACGTACCTGGCGACCAACATCGGCATGGTGATCGCGGCGGGCGTGATCGCGCGGGTGTTCATCCCGGCGTTCTACCGGCAGCGTGTGCAGACGATTTACGAACTGCTTGGCATCCGGTTCGGGCCCAGCGCCTCGACCAGCGCCAGCGTCGCCTTCATGCTCGGGCGCATCATGGCCAGCGGGGCGCGAATCTACATCGGGGCGATCCCGGCGTCGATCGTGGTGTTCGGCGACCTCGAACCGGGGCACCTGGTGCTGGCAATCGCGCTGTTGTCATTCATCGGCATCGTCTACACGCTGGTCGGCGGCGTGGGGAGCGTGATCTGGACCGACGTGATTCAGATGGGCGTGTTCATCGGCGCGTGCATCGTCGCCATCGTCCTCATCGCCGGGCATATCCAGGCGCCGTGGTCGGAGGTGGCCGCCGCCCTGCGGGAAGGCTCGGGCCAAACCTCGAAACTCACGCTCATCGACAGCGGGCTGAGGGAAACCGGCTTTGACTGGGTCAGTGCGTTCACGCTGCCGGCCTGCATCATCGGCTTCACGATCATGGGGATCGGCTCGTATGGCGTCGACCACGACCTGGTGCAGCGCATGCTGACCTGCCGCGACGCGAATCGCGGCGGCACGTCGGTCATCGGCGGCATCCTGCTCGGCGTGCCGTCCGTGGCCCTCTTCCTGATCGTCGGGCTGCTGCTGTGGGTGTTTTACCAGAGGCCGGAACTGACCGATTCGAACGCGGTCGCACCGGAGGACACGCGGCGGGTCTTCCTGGAGTTCATCATCGAAGAAATGCCGGCCGGCGTGAGCGGGCTGATGCTCTCCGGGCTGTTCGCGGCCGGGCTGTCGAGCGTGAACAGCACGATCAACGCCATGAGCGCCACCTTCGTCAACGACGTATACCGAAAGATCGTGCGCGGGCGCCACGAGAAGCACTACTTGCGCACGGGACGCATCTGCGTCGTCGGCTGGGGCATCGTGCTGGGCGCCTTCGCCTGCGTGTGCGTCTTCTGGCAGCAGCACATCGGACACATCAACGAATCGTCCGACCTGCTCGACTTCGCGCTCTCCGTCATGACCTTCGCCTACGCGGGGCTGGTCGCCGTGTTTCTCACCGCCCTGCTGACGCGCCGCGGCAGCGCCCGCAGCGCGATCGCGGCCCTGGTCGTCGGCTTCGTGGCGGTGCTGCTGATGGACCGGATCTTCTGGGACCGGTTCGTCGATCTTGCCGCCATGGAAAGGACGGCCGCACAAACCGGCGAAAAGCCGCTGCTGCTCGCGCTTGTCTCGCTTGCCTTTGTCTGGAAACTGACCCTGGCTACGGGCGTTGCGATGGTGGTGTGCGTGGCAGGGAAGACACGCAAAGACGCAGCATGAACGGGCCCCGCGTGCAAGCGGGGCAGCAGCACCCTTGAAGGCACGCGTGCCGACACAAGGTTCACATGCCTTCGAGCGCCAGCCAGCCCGCTCCGGCGGCCGCGTGATGGTCGCTTTGGCCGACTTCCAGCGTCCATCCCGGCTGTGCCACCGACGTCAGTTCGCGCGCCACTGCGTCGCGAATCGCGTCCGCTCGCAGCGCCAGCCGAATGCCCACGCCCCCCAGCAGCACCACGCGCGCCGGGCGATAGACCGCATGGCAGATCCGCAACGCCCGCACGAGCGCCTGCATCGGCGGCTCGTCGATCGCAAGCGTGCCGAGGCGTTCTGCAAACCCGTCGCCGTAGCGGGCCCGCAACGCCTCAACACCCAGGTATCCCTCGAGGCTGTTGCGCCCTCCGTCGGGCCCGAGCGGCGGCTCACCTCCGCACGGGCCGACGTCAATTTGCCCGATGTGCCCGGAGGAGCCGCCAGTGACGCTCAGCCACTTCCCCGCATCGAGCACGCAGGCCCCGACGCCGGTGCCCAGCGCCAGCCCGAGCAGGCGGTCATCGCTGCGGTGTTCACGCCAATACCCGAACGCGCTGGCGTGGGCGTCGTTGACCACGCCCAGCCCGGCCGCACGCCCCAGCACCGAGCCGACCAGTTCGCGCAGCGGCACGCGCTCGATCCCCGGGATGTTCACCGCGTTGAGCACCATCGAGCGGTCCGGCGCCAGGATGCCCGGCAGGCAAAGTCCCACGCAATGGGCGTCTCGCGCCCCCGGCAGCCCGTCGCAGCAGGCCGACAGACATGCGTCCAACTGTGCTCGATCCGGCCGCTGATAGGGCGGGCTGCGCGTCGCGCCGATGATCGAGCCCTCGTCCACCAGCGCGGCCTTGATCGACGTCCCCCCGATGTCGAGTCCCAGCGCTCTCAAGGCTTGCGCTCGCTCTCACGCCGGATGTACGGCCGCAGGCCCTCGCGCATGACTCGGCGCTGGTCCTTGGCGGCCTGAGTCTTGGACTCGAGCGGATTGGCGCTGTCGAAGATCGTCGCGTAGGCGAACAGGGCGTACCCGGCCGGACTGCCGGCGATCTCGATCTGCCGCACCGTCTGCGCCGGGCTCTTGTGCTTGTAGACGCCCAGCCCGGGGACGACGCGCTCGGCGCCTGCCGCCGCCTTCCAGGCCTCGTAGTCAGAGCGGAACATCGCGTCGTCGTCGGTGTAGATCATCGGCATGATCAGATCCATCGTGCCCTCTTTCACCCACAGCGCCGCGTCCTGGAGATACTGAATCTGCCCGATGCTCGGCTCACGCCACACGGCGGCGGTGTACATCACGCCGGAACGCCGATCCACGGCCTCGCGTTTGATGCGCCGCACCAGGTCGGTGATGCGATTGCGCTTCCATGCCCGAAAGGCGCGCTGGTCGTCTTCGCTGACCAGCCCGCGACGCCCCGTCGCCTTGGTGAACAGTCCGATGGAACGCGGGTCGCCCGGATACGTCGCCTTCGAGTCCATCGATTCTGAAACGAAACGGATGTAGTCGAGGTGCACGCCGTCAATGTCGTAACGCACCACGATGTCCGCCACGACGCGAACGATGTAGTCCTGCACCTCTTCGAGCACCGGGTTGGCGATCACGTAATGGTCGCCGAGTGCCTGCATGTGCCCGCTCTGGTCGTACAGACGCCACTCCGGGTGCGTCTGCCACGGGTGCTCGGTCGACTTGGGCGGCGTCTTGCCCTTCCACAGCGGCATCACGTTGATCCACGCGTGCAGGCGCATCCCCTTGAGATGAGCCTGCACCACCGCCAGTTCCAGCGGGTCAAAGCCCGGATCACGCGCCCCCTTGGGCAGATCGGCAAGCAGTTCCTCGCCCCACGGCTCGATCTGACTGCGATAGAACGCATCGCCCTGCCCGCGCACCTGCCAGAAAATGTCGGTCACGCCCAGCGCCGCCGCCCGCTCGATCGCTTCGGTCACGTCCTTCGGCGTGCGGTAGTCCCAGCGCGTAATCCAAAGCCCGCGCATCGGCCCCTTGGCCAGTACGGCCGGACGCGGCGGCTCCTTGTTCGCGCCCAGATCGAAAGTCGGCAGCGAAACGCTCTCGCAGGCCGCCAGCCCGACCGCCACAACCGCCAGGAACGACAAAATCCAGTTCTTCATCGCGGGATGGTATTGCAATCCGTGCATCATGGCCGCTCCAGCCGTCCCACCAGTTGGTCGATGCTCGCCGCTCCCTGGCGACGCACCCAGCACTCCAGTCCTCTGATCACTTTCATCGGCGATTTCGTGTCAATGAACAGACCCGTGCCGATTCCGACCGCCGACGCGCCCGCCAGCACGAACGCGGCCGCATCCTCCCACCGCGTCACCCCGCCCAGGCCGATGATCGGTACGCCGGCTTCACGGGCAAACCGCTGGTATACCAGGTGAATCAATCGCGTCACGATCGGATGAATCGCCGGCCCGGAAAGCCCCCCGGTCACGTTGGCCAGACGCGGGCGACGCTCATGCACGTCGATCGACATGGCCGGCACCGTGTTGCACAGGGTCAAAGCGCCGGCTCCGGCTTGGACAGCCGCCTCGGCTAACTCGACGATGCCCGTCGGCGTCCCGATCACGACAGGGGGAAGTTTCACGATCAGGGGTCTTGAACCCCACGCCTCTCGGCAGGCCCGGACCAGTTCGCCCAGCGCCCCCGCGTCGGCCCCGAACTCGACACCCCCATGCACGTTGGGGCACGAGACGTTCAGTTCAACCCCCGCCATCTTTTCACACAGCGCAAAGCCGCTGACCACATGCACGTAATCCTCGATGCTGAACCCGGCGGCCGAGCCGATCACCGGACAGGCGACCGCCCCGATTTTCGGAGCGTATTCGCGGAGAAAGGCGTCAATCCCGGGGTTGGCCAGACCGATCGCGTTGAGCATGGCGCCGCGCTCGGGCAGCACACGCCACGGGAGGTTGCCCCGGCGGGGTTCAGGTGTGATCGACTTGGTGACCACCGCCCCGATGCGAGACAGGTCGAGGATGTCGGCAGTTTCGGTCAGCACCCCCGCCGTGCCGGCCGCCAGCACGATCGGCCAGGCCAGGTCGAGTCCCGCAAGCGTCGTCCGCAGCATCGAGCCCGAATGAGTGCCCATTGTGCGCACAAGGTACGCCGGGCCGGACCCCGCGTCTACGAGCACCTATGGTTGGGGAGGAAGTGGCACAGTGGCAGGGCGACGGCACGGGCGTCTCGCCCATGTGAAGGACAACGGATCGGGCCACGCCCGCGCGTCTCAGGAGCAATCATGGATCTCAACGAACGGATCGCCCGCTTTGAGGCTTTGGTCGAGCAGGATCCCGAAAACGACATGGCCTACTTCTCGCTGGGCGGGGCCTACAACCAGAACGCCCAGTTCGACAAGGCCGCCGCCGCCTACATCCGCTGCACCGAACTCAATCCTTCGATGAGCAAGGCCTATCAACTCGCCGGGACCGCCCTCATGGCTGCCCAGGACGTCGAACGCGCCAAGGAGGTGCTGACCGAGGGCTACACGGTTGCGGCCGCTCGCGGCGACCTGATGCCGCAGAAGGGCATCGCTGAACTGCTGCAGAAACTCGGGGCTCCGGTACCCGAGGCCAAGAAGCCAGAATCCCAGGCCCCCGTCGGCGGATTCATCTGTCGCAAAACCGGGCGACCGGGGCGCAAGATGGTCCGCCCGCCGTACAACACGCCCGTGGGCAGGTGGATCCAGGAGAACATCGCGCAGGAGACGTTCTACGACGGGTGGCTGCCCACCGGGACGAAGATCATCAATGAACTGCGGCTGGACCTGGCGCGCGACCCCGACGCGGCTGCGTATGACCACGCCATGCGAGCCTACCTGGGCATCGACACGAAGACCTACCGGGATCTGACCGGGTGCGATCCCAAGCCGATCGACCCCCAATCGCGCGACATGATCGAACGCATGTTCGGCAACCCCGACGACATCGCCGCGTACAAGGGCGGGCTGCGCGAGATAGTCGAGCGAGGGGAGTAGATTCCTTTCCAGCCGCAGAGACCGCAGAGCAAGCGCAGGCCGCGGAGAGCAGACGCGGCTTGAATGAGGCCCGAGTGCAAACGAGGGCATGAACACCCCCCTTCCGGCTGCACCGGCCACCTTCCCCGGAGAGGAGGATCGAAAGACCCCTCATCCGCCTCGTCACTGCGCTCCGAGCCACCTTCTCCCGCGCGGGGAGGAAAGTGAGCACGAAAGGCCGCGACTCGACCCCCTCACCGCTTCACCCTCTCACCGCATCACCACCCCGTCAGGCCTTACGCTCCCGCCCGCGCCCGCGGGTCGGTCCTCAGAATGATGTCGCTCACGCCCTTCTGGTTGAAGCCCTTGTACCCGTCGTGGCGTTCGAGGTTCTCCAGGTGCGAGCCCACGGCCCCGTTCGTCAGGAACTCATCCGCCTGCGCCGCCGTGATCAGCCCCCTCTCGCGCAGCAGACGCACGCGATCCTCGTCGACGCGCCAGCGTTCGCCCTGAGTGAAGGCCTGCCGCAGCACCGGCATGTTGGTGAACGGGTCCATCATTCTGACCCCGTGCCCGGCCAACTGGTCGCGCAGCGCGTCAAAATCGAACTGACATTCCAGATGGTGCATGCCCGCCGTCAGCATCGACTCGCCGTGCAGCGCGCACCACAGCCCGACGGTGCCCAGTTCCCCGCGCTCCGGCAAGGGCTCGGCGGCAAAATCGCCCGCCAGTTCCTCCGCCGACAGGTCCACGTCCGCGAACACCGTGATCCGGCACGTCGGCTGTTCGAGCACCTGCGCGCCCCAGCCCGCTTCGGCCCCGGCGTAGAAACGCTCGCGCTTCTCGAAGCCCAACTTCTCCAGCACCCGCACCAGTCGCCAGAACCACGCGCGGCTCGAGCGATAGGTGTGATGATCGTGGTTGGCCCACCCAAGTCCGAGCAGATCCTGCCGCGCCTTCTGCACCCGGGCGGCCGTGTTACGCCGCTGCCAGAACTCGCGCTCGGAGTAGAAGAACAGGTCGCACGTCGCATCGACGCCGACATCGGCGATGGAGCGGTCGATCAGCGTCTCGAGCCAGTCAAAGGCCTTGGCTTCGTCACGCCCCAGGCGTCGCTCGCGCCGGCGCAGGCATTCAAAGTGGTGCAGCGCCCGCACCGTTCGATGTGCGTCGGTGCCGGGAACGAACCCGCGCGACCCGTGCCGCTCGATCGCGATCACCTCGACGCCCTCACCGTCATAGGCATGCAGCAGACGCACCGGTCCCCACGGCACGCCCTCGATGCGGCGCGCGTTGGGAATCACGTGGGCGGCCGCAAAGTCCGCCACGCTGTCGACCTTGATGCCGATCTTCCGCAGCCCGACGTCTCCAGCCAGGATGGTCGGGAACATCGCGCCGCGATGCTCCCAGGCGCGCTCCTCCCCCTCGACCTCGGCCGGCTCAAAACCGGCTTCAAGCAGGCGTGCCTCAAAGACGCCGTCCACCGGCATCTCGATGAAATCGATCCAGTCGCTCAGTTTCGAGCCGCACTCGTGCCTCATCCGCTCGGACAGGTCGGCCAGAGCGGCGCAGTCGCTCACACACGCACCGATCAACTCGTCAACAATCGCCTGCCCCGCCGGCTGGGGCTTCCAGTCAAAGTGCATCGTGCTCCCTCGTCCTACGTCCCCGGATCGGCCTCCTCCCGCGCGGGCGGCCGAATGAGCGATGACGATAGGCGGACATCACCAGACCGATCTGGCATCGAACCGGTCCGCTCGACTGGAAAGCGTTCGGTGCCTGACCTCACCCGATCGCCCGACGCGTCGGCGTGAACGCCTCGTCGGTCGTGGGCGCCGGCTCGACAAACTCTTCGTCGAAGTCATACACGCCCTGAAAGTCCTCGAGGTGGTCGTCCTCGGTCTTGCGCATCAGACCCGACTCGACCAGCGCAAAGACGATCCGCCCGAAATCCTCGGTGTGGTTGATGTTCCACTTGCGCAGCACCGTCCGGGCCAGCAGCCCGTAGCGCTGCAACGCGTAATCACGCAGCCCAAGGCACAACTGCTGTCCCGAAACATGCAGCGAATCGTCGTCCACGTGCTCGGCCTGACGCACCGCCGCCTCCCCGTGGACGCTGGACACCGTGTGCGCCAGCCCGTCGGAGATGAAGCGATACGCCTCGGGGGCATAGCCCCCCGCCCGTGACAGAATCGACTTCAGATCCACCTCAAACTCGGACACGTTCACACACTCCAACCGGGGGGTCCCCGTCTCATGGAGAACTGTATCGGCTGATTGGGCTTTCGCCCAGCCATTTCTGCATCAACCGCCAAACTTGTGCGCACGCGGACCATGACTGACGCACGAATTGCCCAATACGAACCACCGCAGCGGCTTGTCTACCCATGCCCCCGCGTACCCGATCCCCACGCGCGCCGACACCCCGATCCCCGCGTCTGATAGTTTCCACCCCCGCTCAAACCACAACTCCAGGCTCGTACACCTGTCCACTGCGGTCAGACCCCGGTCGATCGCCAGCGCCTGGCACAACTTGGCCGGGCCGCTGCACAAGTCGCTCGCCCGCACCGGCTTGCCCGCAAGCCCGCGCAACTCGGCCATCCGGTCAAGGCCCTCGATCGGCTCCAGTGCCCGCAGCAATACCGCGTGCGGGATACCGATCGCCATGGCCGAAACATTCATGCAATGGTGCATCCCGTACGTGAAATACACATAACTCGTGCCCGGCAGCATGTACATCGGCTCGGTTCTCGCGGTCCGACGTCCGCCGAATGAATGCGCCGCCCGGTCCTCCGGGCCCAGGTACGCCTCGGTCTCCACGATCACCCCGCCCAGGATCGTGCCGTCGGCCAGTCGGCGCATCAGGCGACACCCGAGCAGACGCGGGGCCAACTCGTCGGCCGGGCGGGTGAAAAAGGAACGTGAGAGCCTCTTTCCAGGCATGATTCAGAACGAGTTGGGGTCAAACACCGGGGGGCGACGACGCGGGAATTCGGGCAGCGGCTCGTGCATCGCCTGACGTGCCGCCGACGCCAGCGCCTGGTGCAGTTTTTCATGGAAGGGCAGTGCGCTCAGGCGCTCGAGCAGGTCGTCGACGCGCCACGCCGCCGGTTCCTTCGCGTCCACGCTGGCGATGCCCGCGTCGCCCAGGCGCTCATACGCGTCGATAAACCACTCCACCGGCACAGGGCCCCCGAACTCGTCCTTGCTCATGCGCGACTCGACCCGCTCGATCGGCGCCGGTGTCTCCACCTTGGCACGCACGCTCACCTCCGATACCGCCACGATCGGCCAGCGCCCGTCCCGCGTCAGCGGCTCGCGCGCCATCGCCACCAGCGGCACACGCCGACGCAGCCCCAGTTGCCACAAAGTCCGTGCATCCAGCCCGATCATCGGCGGCTGCACGAGGTAGCAACCCGGTTCGAGCGGCTCGGGCACGTCTCCGGGACGCTCGACCACGCGCACCACCCCGCAGTCGGACGCCTGGTCACGAATCTGCCGGCGCGCTTCCTGCAACGGCAGCAAGATCCGCGCCATGCGATCGAAGTCGTTGACACGTCGCGCCTTCTCCAGCGCCCGCGCACTCAGACTCTCGGCCTCAAAGTAGTCCGTCGTACTCAGCGCCCGGCTGGCACGCTCCATCAACCGATCGATCGCGTTCCCCTTGACGGCGTCACTCATGCACACGCCCGGCTAGGCCGCTCCTCCCGCCGCTTCGGCCATCGCACGCAGGAAATGCTCCCACGAACGCGCATCCGCGGCCAGTCCGCCCTCCAGAACATCCGCCAGCGCCGTGAAGTCCTGGATCTCCAGCGTTCGCTTCACCTCGCCCAGGTGCAGCGCCAGGTCAGCGATGAACTCGCCGCCCCCGCGGGCTGTCGCCCAGTCGCCCCCCTGCACGACCACCCGCGACGGATCGGTCAGCCCCAACTGGGTGCTCTTCTCGACCAGATCACGCAGGATCGACCACGCCAGCAGTGCCCGCTGCAACGGCTCCAACGCCTCTTCAACTTGCCCCGTCTGAAGTAGTCCGACCGCCTCGGCCTGGTCGTGCTCGATCGGACCCAGCAACTCCACCGCGTCCAGCAGCGTCGTCCGGATGAACGGACCCGGAGGCGTCGAGATCATCTTCAGTTCGATGATCCCCGCCTCGTGCTCCGGAGGATTGTCCAGCAGTTCAGACGCCAGCGGATGCCCGTCGGCATGGACCTCGATCACCAGACGCCCACGGGACTCGGCCGCTTGCCTCCCGGCCTCCAGCGCCCCGGCTACGGACTTCAGGCTCTCCGATAGCATCTGGTCGTCGAGGATCACCTTCATGGGGTGAGTCTACACGAACCGGCCGGCCCGGACCGGGGCCGGATCAGCGGTCCATCGGGGCCAGCGCCGGCAGCAGAATCCGCACCACCACGAAAAACCCCGCGCCCAATCCGATCAACCCGATCACCATCTGAAAAGTGAAGATCGCCACCTGTGACCAGTACCGGTTCATGTCCACTGTCCGCACGGCCTTGTAGCCCATGGCCAGGAAAAAACTCATCGGAACCAGCAGCAGGTACCACGCATGGTCGAGATTCAGAGGATCCAGAAAAGGGCGCCAGGCCAGCGTCAGCGGGTTCATGGGCGTCCTCCGGCCGGCCGGACGCTACCGGAAGGGGGGAGCAGCGTCGGGAAGAGGGCGTCCAGAATAACGATGAAGTTGAGCATGCCCGCGATCGTCACGCTGAGCATCCCCAGTTCATTCATCCGCCCGATGGACTTGGTATTCGGAGGGCCTTCTCCCGCGCCGGCCGGCGCCGCGTAGGCGATCTTGACGCTCCGTCCGGGAGCCAGACGCTCGGTGGGGTGCCCCTGGGCGTCGGTCTCACGGGTCGGGGTGAAGATCTGGACCTGCTTGACGACGCGCTTCTCCCCGGGCATCAGGGTGCGGCGCGACAACTGGGCCAGTCGGTCCGCGCGCACCCGGCCGCTGGCAACCTCCGCCGGGTCGAGCGGATAGGCCTTGAGCATGTTCTGGTGGTAATAGTCCACCGCAAAGGTCAGCGGCCCGACCAGGGCCTGCCCGAGGAACCACCACCTGTCCTCTTTTCGATCCACCACGTCGATTCCGCCGATGAGCAGCCCCCCGAGAAAAAGCCCGAGGACTCCCACGCCCGCCAGAACGCCCCGGCGCGTCTGCCGAAGGTACAGGTGCCCGGCGCCGGGAAGGAGCAGGGCCAGGATGCCGGCAGTGAAGTTCATCTGGTTGTCAGAAGTTTCTGGCATGTTCCCACTCGTGGGGCAGGCGGGGCGCTGGGCGAGAGTCTACGCTGGCGCCGGTAGCAATGTGTGGATTGATGGGGCAATCTGGTTTGACAGTGGCGAGGATGAAGGTACCGTACCCGCCGAGTCTCCAGACCCCCCCCGGGACGGCGCGGGCCGAACCGGTCGGCGCCAGTTGGGGACAGCGCAGTAACGCAGGACAGGAGGCGAATTCGATGGCCAGTGCGCTGCTTGATGTGGAGGTCTTTGAGGTGGAAGAGTTGCTGGGTAATGACCGGACGGCGCTGGTTTCCGGTCCCAGGGCCGCCCGCGACGACGACGACCTCGACGAGTCCTTGGACGACGAAGACGATGACTTCTATGACGACGAGGACGAGGATGAGGAATACGAGGGCGAAGAACTCGAAGACGACGAGTACGAAGACGACCTCGACGACGATCTGGACGACGAAGACGAGGATCTTTGAGCCGGCCGTCCGCGCGTGAGTGGGCAGCCGCTCGTTCTCGGAGCCTGGCATGCCCACTCAGCGCCCACTTCCCCCGCCCGATGACCGCGTCCCCGAACTTGGACAGGTCGTCGACCGGAGGCTCGGTCTGGATCGTCGCCGCAACTCAGGCGATACCGGACTGGAAAGACGTCGCGGACCGGGGCGCCGACGCTCGGACTTCACCCGCGCTGCCGAGGAAGGGGAGATGAACCGCGAGCAGTTCCTCTTTCTCGTGGCCATCGACGCTTTCAAGAGATCCAACGCCAAGCAATACCCCACTTGGAGCGATGTGCTCGAGGTGGTTCGTCTGCTGGGCTATCGCAAGACCATGCCCAGCGAACTGAATCTCCCCAACGCCGAAGACTGGCGCGAGCCCTCCAACGCCCCGTCCAACGTTCGCCCCGAGCGCTGGGAAGAACGCGGACGCCGGCAGGCCCAGATGGACGCGCTGGACGAGTTCGACCAGAATTTCGGACAGGCTGCGTAGAGCCCGGGTGGGGGCCTCTCCGAAGTCCGCAGTGCCCGGTGGTGCCGGCGTCCTGCCGACCCGACGGGCGCCCGGTCGGCCCGCCCGGCGTCCTGTCGATCCGAGGAGATCCACGACAGATTGTCGGACAGCCCTGCGCTCCCGGGGCGTTGGCCCGTTATGATCGGACCGCCCGGCTCGGGCGCGCATCGCCGATTCGTCGCCGGAAACTCGGGAACAGAGTCACGCTCCCGTGCGTTGACCTCTGCATGGAAAGGGTCCCGCTTGGAGCGGAACGAGTTCGAGCGCCTCGCTCTCGAACACCTCGACGCGGTGTACCGGATGGCGTTCCATCTCACACGCCGTCCCGACGAAGCACAGGATCTCGTGCAGGAGGTCTACGTGCGAGCGTTGCGCCCCGCCACCGTGGCTCGTTTCGAGGAGTCGGCCGGCTCAGGAGGAATGCGATCGTGGCTGTTCGCCATCTGTCACAACCTCTTCTACACCAAACTCAAGCGCGACGCGCGTCGCCCGGCCTCCGTCGACGAGTTCTTTCACGCCGAATCCAGCGAGACCCCGCCCGACGAGGCGCCCCCGGCCTTCGATCTCTCACAACTCGACTGGGAACAGGTGGATGGCAAACTCAAGCGGGCCATCGACGACCTCAAGCCCGAGTACCGCGAGGTGCTGCTGATGTGGGGGGTCGAAGGGCTCAAATACCGCGAAATCGCCACCATACTCGAAGTGCCCATCGGCACCGTGATGAGCCGTCTGCACCGGGCCCGCAAACTGCTGGCCGATCAACTGACCTCCGACGCCCGGACGGCCGAGAATCTGGGTATTGACCGCCCGCCGCGTGACTGACCATGACCGATGTCCCTGACTATCCCCCGCCCTCCTCCCTCGGCGCCCTGATCCGCGCCGCGGCCGACGGCGAACTGTCGCCCGGGCAGCAACGCGCATTCGACCAGGCCAGGCAAGCCGATCCGCAGGTCGATGATGCCGTCGCGTTCGAGCGCACCCTGCGCGATGCGGTGTGCAACGCGATGGGTTCGGTTTCGGCTCCGGCGAATCTTCGCCGGCGCGTGCTCGATGCCCTCGCCTCCGAAGACGCGCCCCTTGCTCTGCCTGAGCGGCTCGCTCAACAGACCCGTCAACCATCGTTCTGGGGTACGCGTCGGATGACCGGCGCCCTGGCGGCGCTCATCGTGCTCACGCTGGGGGCCGCTCTGATCGTCCAGGCTCTGTCGCTGTCCGGGACAAGCCTCAACGCCTCGCAACTGGTGTATCGTCAGGAGGTTGCCGGATTCGTTGCCGGTGAGCACGGGCGATGCGTCGGCTCCACCGAGGCCGCCAGGAGCAAACTGAGCATTTCCGACCCCGCCGAAGCCGAGTCGGTCCTGAGCGAGTTGATGGGTCATTCCGTCTCGCTGCCTTGCAAGAACCGTCGCCCGGAGATCCAGTTCGACGGGGCGGGTCCATGCGGCATCCCCGGAAAAGGGCCCTCCGCCCACGTCATGTACCACCCCGCCGACGGCGGACCCCAAATCTCCATCTTCATGAAGCCCGATTCGGGTGAATTGCCTTTCCAGCCCGGTAAGACCTACCTGCTCGACACGAAGGAGTGCGGCCTGGCCGGCACACGAATCCTGGCGTGGGTGAACGAAGGACTGGTGTATTACGCTGTACTTGACGAGTCGCCCGCCTGCGACAAGGTCTTTGCAGACCTTGGAATCCGTCCGCCCTCGGGCAAGTTCTAGCCCGAGCCGCCCCGGCCCGGGGTCAACCGCAGCCCCGAATCGGACCGATCTTTGCCGCAGCGGGTCGAGTACCATCGGGTGGAGGTGTGATTATGCGCACGTCGACTTTCGCGGCGTTCTGGATGGCATTGTCCGTGTCCTCGGTCGCCGCGGCGCAAGACGCCCTGGGCGACGGGCGGGCTCTGGACAACAACCTCTCGACGACGACGCGCCTCAACTACCAGCGCCCCAGTTTGGCCAACGAAGTCCGCTTCCGCAACGCTATCGCCACGGGCAACGCCCCGGGCGGATTGTCCTTCCGCGGCGACCTCGGCTACACGGCGCCGGGCGACTTCCGCGGGGATCTGGGCTCGGATGACCTGTTCGCATTCCGGCGAGACACGCTCTATTCCGGGCTGGCCGGCATGGGGATTCGGGGCACCGAGGCGTTGCAGTTCCAGTTTGCCATGACCACAGGCGGAACGCCGCCGCAGAATCTGGTTGGCTCGCTGGAGTTCAACCGCGGGGCGCCCTCCTCGGTGACGACCGGACGCCTGCCCGCGGGAATCAATCCGGGCCTGCCCCTCCAACCGGCGCCGCAGATGATCGAGCCGGAAAGCGGCACTCTGCTCTGGTCACTGCGCGCTCCCTCGGCCTACGAGACCAACCGCAGTTACCAGCCGGTGCTTCTTGCGACCGGAGATCCGAACGACCCGGATCAGGTCGGGGTGACAGCCTCGGAACTGCGGGGCATCCGGCGCACCGATCTCCTGGAGCCCCAGACTCCGGCCGGCCGCATCGAGACTTCGCTCAAGGCCGAGCCGATCGACAGCAGTTACACACGCCTGATGGAGCGGCTGACCGCCGAAGCAGCCGCCCAGCCGCTCAATCCTGAGCCAGGCGCTGAGGAAGACACGCGTCCGGAGTGGTTCAAGCGGCTGGACGAACTGCGTCAGGATCTGATTGCTCCTCTGCCCGAGACGGCGCCGCCGAGCGAGCCTGCCGTCCCCGCCCAGCCCGGTCAGACCCAGCCCGGTCAGTCCCAGCCTGTTGGGGCTCAGCCCGGGCAGGTGGATCCGTTGCAGCCCTCGGCCGCGGCGGCGGGGTCGCCGCGCGACTGGACGCATCTGACCATCGACCCGGTGACGTTGCGAATGCTGCGCAACCCCGGCGGAACGCCCAGCCGAGACTTCGTGGCTCCCGACACGCAGGGCGTCTACGCCGAGCACATGAAGGCCGGGCAGCGCCTGCTCGCGTCGGAGCGTTACTTTGACGCCGAGGAGCGCTTCACGCAGGCGCTGACCATCCGTCCGGGCAACGTCGACGCGCAGGTGGCGCGTGTGCATGCCCAACTCGGGGCGGGGATGTTCCTCTCCGCGGCCGTCAACCTGCGCACTCTCTTCCTCGAGCATCCTGAACTGGTGTCGGTGCGTTATGACGCAGCATTGCTGCCCGCCCCGGCGCGCATCGAGTACACGGTCTCGCGCCTGCGCGAGGCGCTGCCCGACGCCCGGCGTGATGATCCGACGCTGCGGGCGCTGCGCCAGGCGCGCGCCGCGGGGCTGCTGATGGCCTACCTTGGATATCAGACGGGCGACATGAATCTGTTCAAGGAAGGGCTTGACGCGGCGCGTCACGCCGTCGAACTCGTGTACCGGCAGGCGCCCAACGACGAAGACGCGCGTGAGGCAAGGGTTCTTGACCTCATCAGGCAGATCCAGGGAGAGAACGGGTCGGAATGAACTCCGGGTGCCAGGGCAAGTCCGCTCTATCCATCTCCGCGTTTCTCACCGACGGCACCCTGGCACGCCTGTGCGCCGAACTGGAAGCGATGATCGGTCGGCCCGTGCGCCTGCGCGACGAGCGCGGACGCCGCATCCTCTCCGTCGAGGGGCCCACACCCTGGCGCATCGATGAGTCCGACGTGCTCAGCGCCGACGAACTGGCCGCAGGTTTTCCCCTGTTCGTCGACGGGCAGACCATCGGCACCATCACGCTTGATCCGGGGCAACTCACGCTATCGAGCGACGCACCGGCCAGGCTCGGACGGGCGCTGCGACTGATCGCCGCGACGGCCTCGGAACTGTGCGCCGACGTGGTTGAACTGCGCCACCGCGTCATCGCGCTGGAGATGCTCTATCACGTCAGTTCGCTGCTGGCCTCGGGCGCCAACCTCGAACAGGTGCTCGAAGCCACGCTCGATGCGGCCCTGCGTGCGCTCGAACTCGACGCCGGCTCGGTCGTGCTTTTCCCCGAAGATTCAGATCGGCTGCCCGCGTCGGACCACGAGGAGGAGTTGCGGCTGATTGCCAGTCGCAACCTCTCGCAGGACTGGCTGACCAGCCCGCTGCCTCTGAGCCGGCACCGCATCTTCGATCGCAAGGTGATGGCCGGTGAGGTGGTGTCGGTGCCCGACCTGCTCAACCACCCCGACGTGCTCGACGCACAACGCTGCCGCATGGAAGGGCTCGGCAGTTTCCTCAGCGCCGGCGTGGTCTACCGCGATCGCATCGCGGGCGTCATCCGGCTCTACGGATGCGAGGCACGCCCCTTCAGCGAGCAGGATCGCACATTGCTGCGTTCGCTCGGACAGCAGGCCGGGGCCGCCGTCAATCAGGCCCGCCTGCTCGAAATCCAGGCCGAGGAAAAACGCATCCAGCGACAGTTGGCGCTGGCGATGGACATCCAGGCACGCATGCTCCCGCGGCGAATGCCGACGATCCCCACGCTCGACATCGCCGCACGCTGCGAGCCGTGCTTCGAACTCGGGGGCGACTTCTACGACCTCATCCCGCTGGGCGAGAGCATCGGCATCGCCATCGGCGACGTGGCGGGCAAGGGCATCGGGGCCGCGCTGCTTATGAGCGCCGTGCGCGCCAGCCTGCGCGCCTACGCCGACGATGTCTACGACCTCGACGAGGTGCTCGCCCGCGTCAACGAGGCCATGGTCCGCGACACCCTCTCCAACGAGTTTGCCACCATCTGGTACGGCGTGATCGACCCGCTCACGCTGACGATGACCTATGGGTCGGCCGGACACGACCCGCCGTTGCTGGTCCGCAAACGCCGCACCGACGAGAATCAGATCGAGGAACTTCGCTCGACCGGGTTGGTGATCGGCGTGCTGCCCAACCAGAAGTATGACCGGCGCATCTCCCGCCTCGAACCCGGTGACGTCATGGTCGCCTACACCGACGGACTGCCCGACGCGGCCGACTTCCAGGGCCGGCGCTACGGAAGGGCACGCCTGCGAGCCGGCCTGCTGTCGATTCTCAAGACCCACCCGACCGCCTCGGCCGAGAGAATCCTCGACCACCTGCTGTGGGACACGAGGCGCTACGCCGGGCTGGCTCCCCAGCGCGACGACGAAACTCTTGTCGTGGTCCGCGTGAGAGACTGAGGGTTTTCACGCTCTCTTGAGGTCCAGGGCTGCCCCGCATTCGTCTGGGGAAATCTCTCGATGCCGTTCGGGCAGCGAGAGCGATGGGAGAAATCGCATGCACTGCAAGCACTGCGGCGGGAGCGGCGTGTGCCGCCCCTGCCAGGGACGCGGCTGGATCCTCGCGCGCCCCGATCATCAGAGTCGGCCCCCGCCCGACCTGCGCGAGGTGGAAATGCGCATGAACTGCCCCGCGTGCGCAGGGTCCGGTTCCTGCCATCACTGCACGCGATCCTCTCCCGTGCCCTTCGATCCAAACAAGTGCTAGTGTCCCGACTTGAAGGATAGCGCAACTGTTTGAGGCGTGTGTGCGTATGGACTCCGGGATACTCTGGAGTCACACGATGGGCACGCGGACGCCGTTGAATCTGACTGAGGTCGAGCGTGCGGAGTTAGTCGCGCTG
>RHKP01000024.1 GCA_008363215.1 Cyanobacteria bacterium CYA | reverse complement strand
GACAAGCTTGCGAGCAGCTTCCAGGCCTTCGTCAACCTCGCCATCATCCGGCGTTACCTGCGGATCCTGGCACCGGATGATCCGTCAGACAGAACCTAGACCAACTTGAGCGCAAAGAAGATCGCGGTGAAGACCAGGTCGGCGATCACGATCGCAACGACGCACTGCACCACCGTCTGCGTGGTGGCATTACCGACGCCGGCCGCCCCGCCGGTGACTTTGAGCCCGTTGCCGCAGGCGATGATGCCGATGAGCAGCCCGAAGATGGTGCCCTTGGACAAGCCGGTCAGGAAGTCGACCATCTTGGTCTGCGTTTCCATATTCTTGAAGTAGGTCTCGAGCGGGATGTCGAGCATGATGACCGAGATGCCCACCGAGGCGACGATCGCCACGAAACTGGAGAGCACGCCCAGCCCGGTCATGCTCACGATCGTGGCCGTCAGCCGCGGAACCACGAGGAAGCGCACCGGATTGAGCGCGTGTGCTTCGAGGGCTTCGATCTCCTCGCTGACGACCATGGTGCCGATTTCGGCGGCGATGGCGGCCCCGGCAAAGCCGGTCAGCACGATCGCGCCGATCAGCGGTCCCAGTTCACGCAGCACCGCCACGCTGATGATGTTGGCGACCAGCGCGCGCTGCCCGAACTGATCGAGCGGCGGGGCCAACTGCATGGAGAGGATCAGCCCGACCGCGCCCGACACCAGCGTGACGATGAACACGCTGCGCACGCCCACGCGGACGATCTGCGAGATGATGGCGAACCGTCCCAGGCGCACACGCCTTCCGAAGACTGCCCGCAGCACCCAGTGGGCGGCCTCGATGAAGAGCCACACCATCGAGCCGATGTGCCCCAGGATGCTCAAAGCGCCCGCACCAACCCGCTCGACGGGCCAGAGCAGCGTGTCAAGCAGTTTGGCGCTCTGGGTTCGGGTGTCGGGCATGGCGCGTCAGCGAAGGGGTTGCTCAGCCCTCGCGGGCCTTGGAAACATCGTCGACGATGGTGAAGAACTGATGCAGGCGCGCGATTTCAAAAATCGCGCGCACCTTGTCGTTCATGCCGCACAGCACCATGCGGGTGCCGTTGCGCTTGGCGGTGCGCATCGCCTCGACCAGCGTGGCCAGCCCGCTGCTGTCCATGTAGCCCACGTCGCCCAGGTCGACGATCAGGCGGCGCGGGCGCAGATCCTGCTCACCGCGCAGCGCCGTCCGCAGCACCGGCGAGCAACTCATGTCTACGTCGCCCTGCGGGGCCACGATCACCGTGCCCGATCCCTCGCGCGCTATCCGAACCTGCTCCTCGGGCATGTGATGCTCATCCCCCTCTATGGGCGCCCATCCCGCCCGACAGACGCGCGGGCGTGCAGCAACGTGGTACGCGCTTGGTCATCGTGAGCCGCATGCCCACCTGTTCCCTGCGCTCGTATCGCACGTCGTCCATGACGTCGCGAATGATGTGGACCCCCAGCCCCCCGGGGCGAATGTCGCTCAGTTCCCGCCCCTTCATCTTCTCCGGGTCCACCTGCTCGGCCTCATCCTCGATCATCAGTTTCACCCCGTCGGGCTGGCCCCCTTCGTTGACCAGAGGCCACAAACTGATCCAGATCGGTCGGTCTTCCGAGTGCTTGTACCCGTGACGGATCACGTTGCACAGCGCCTCGTCCACCGCCAGCGCCACCTTCGAGCAGGTCAGATCATCGAATCCCAGGCGCTTGCACACCGAGGAGATGAGTTCACGCGCTCCGCTCAAGTAGGCGGGATTGCTGAGCAGTTCGACGCGGACGTGTGCCCGATCATCCATGGTCTGCTTCCGAGGCGGAGGCCGTTCCGTACTCCGAGTCATACCAGTCTACCCACGTCTGAACCGATCGCTCCCTTTTCCAGGCCGGGTCGGTGTAATCGTACCCGAAGGTCTGTCCCGTGAGGCGGTCCAGCGTCAGGATGGCCAGCATCCGCGTCGCCGCGTCCGGGCTGTCCAACTGCTCGATCAGTCCGCGAAGCGTCTCCGGGCGGCGGTCGCCCGATGCCGCCGCCGCCACGATGGCATCCTGGCGTTTGGTCTCCGACGGGGCGTCAAAGCCCACGGGTATCGGGGCGCAACCGGCCCAGAGAACCACCGGGATCAGCAGCACTCGGCGCACAAGCGAACTGTAGGTGCCCCCCCACCCCGTGCGCGGGGGACACCCTTCGGGCGGATCGAGGGCTCCGACGTCGCTGTCTCACGCCCGCAGACCCCCTTGCGTTCAATCCAAAGTCCCCCCGACCACCTGCCGCATCGGGGCTTTCGGCCTAGACTCGCGTTCCCTGTTTTCAGGCTGCCCCATGCCCAAGCGACCGCACGACGACGTCATTCCCATTCTCGATTTCGGCTCGCAGACGGCCCAACTCATCGCGCGCCGCGTGCGTGAAGCGGGCGCCTTTGCGGTGCTGGTCAGTCCCTCGATTACCCCGGACGAACTGAAGGACATGAACCCGAAGGGGATCATTCTCTCAGGAGGCCCGGCGAGCACCATCGAAGCCGGCGCCCCGACCTGCGACCCCGGCATCCTCGACCTGGGCGTGCCGATCCTTGGCATCTGCTACGGCATGCAACTGGTGTGCAAACTGCTCGGCGCCAGCATCGAGAAGGCCGAGTCGCGCGAGTTCGGACGCGCCGCGCTGCACATCACCAAGGCCGGCGGTTTCCTCGAAGCCGTCCCCCAGCGCACGGCCGTCTGGATGTCGCACGGAGACCAGGTGCGTGACCTCAACCCGGAGCAGTTCACGACCCTGGCGACCACGCCCACCTGCCCCCACGCGGCCGTGGCCTATCAACAGGGCTCACGGCGCGTCTTCGGCGTGCAGTTTCATCCTGAAGTCACCCACACCCCGCACGGCATCGACATGCTCCGCAACTTCATTTACGAAATCTGCGGGTGCTCAGGCTCGTGGCGCATGGCTGACTTTGCCCGCGAAGAGATCGAGCGGATCCGCACCCGTGTCGGTACGTCGCGCGTGATCTGCGGGCTGTCGGGCGGAGTCGATTCGTCGGTGGCGGCGGTGCTCATTCACAAGGCCATCGGCGACCAGTTGACCTGCGTTTTTGTCGACAACGGGCTGCTGCGCAAGAGTGAACGGCACCTGGTCGAGACCACGTTCCGCGATCACTTCTCCATCGATCTGCGCGTGGTCGATGCGTCGGAGCAGTTCCTCTCCGATCTGGCCGGCGTCAGCGACCCGCAGGAGAAGCGCCGCCGCATCGGGCATCGCTTCATCGACGTATTCAAGTCTGCGACGGCCGATGTCAAGGATGCTCATTTTCTCGCGCAGGGCACGCTCTATCCCGACGTGATCGAATCCGGCCACGGGCACGCCGGGCACAGCGCCAACATCAAGTTGCACCACAACGTGGGCGGGCTGCCCGAAGATCTCGGCTTCGATCTCATCGAGCCGCTGCGCGACCTCTTCAAGGATGAGGTCCGCAAACTCGGCGAAGTGCTCGGGCTGCCCGACCAGATCGTCTGGCGTCACCCCTTCCCCGGCCCCGGTCTGGCCGTCCGCGTGCTCGGCGAAGTGACGCGCGAAAAACTCGACCTGCTCCGCGAGTGTGACGAGATTCTGCTCGAGGAAATCGTGGCCAACCAGTTGTATCGGCGCACCAGTCAGGTCTTTGCGGTGCTGCTGCCCGTGCAGTCGGTGGGCGTGATGGGCGACGGGCGGACGTATGAGAGCGCCGTGGCCGTGCGCGCCGTCGAGACGCAGGACTTCATGACGGCCGACTGGGCCCGCCTGCCGTACGACGTGCTGGCGACGATCTCCAACCGCATCATCAACGAGGTGCGCGGGGTCAACCGCGTGGTCTACGACATCTCAAGCAAGCCGCCCGCGACGATCGAGTGGGAGTAAGCCTTTATCCCTCCTCCCGGGGAAGGTCGCAGACAGCCGAAGGGGCTGCCTCGCGAGGTGCCATGCCTTGTCCGAGTCTTCGAGGCAAGGCATGTCCGGTCCTCCTGCCACGAATCCGTGTGGCACGCCTCTGTGAGCCGTGCGGGACACGGCCGACACGGGCGTGGCACACGGATCAGGCACCGCTCAGCCATGACATTCGTTTCATCGTGTCAGCCCACACTTCCTTGGTGCGGCATCTGTTACAATGCCCACGATGCTCGCCCAGTTTGTCACGCCGAAGGAACGCCGCATAGGGCTGATACTGCTGGGCGGACTGCTCTGTCTTGCGGCGCTTGTGACGCTCATCGTGGCGGTCGAGCGGCTGCCTCCCGGTAACACACAGGTCAGGGGCTTTGCGGTGGCTTACGCCGACACGGAGGCGGCGGCCAGGGGTTGGCCAGCAAGTACGCCTCACACCCAGCCTTGGCCCCCTCCGACCTACTGGAATCGGGTCGCGCGATGGGGCATTCGCTACTTTTATGTGGTCGCCGCTGACCCTGGCGGGCGTAACGGATTCTCCATGAAACTCAGCCAGTCAGGCTGGCCCTTGCCCGTGGCCGAAGTGCGGGAACTGTGGTGGAATACTGAGGATCCGGAGCTCGCGGGCCCGAAGCCGGGAGCAAGCACGAGAGTTCTCTATAGGAATCTGACCTTCGACGCGTTTGTCCTCGGAGGCGCGACGTGGTTTGTGCTCGCACTCATCTACTTTGCGGCCGTCATTGCGCCGCGGGTTCGCCGGGAGCTGAGAGCACGCGAAAAAGATGTGCCGCTATTCTCCCGAAGCGAAGTTCGCTTTGTCACGATGGTTCTCATCATCTTCCTATGCCTCGCCGCGACCTTGGAAACGAGCTTCGCGTGGTCGAAGTACCGCCGGTATAGGAATGACTCCAGCAAACTGGACCAGCGATACTGGATTGACGAGAATGATGAGGAGCCCGTTCCCGGCTGGCCCGTGCGCCCGCCCGCCAAGTGGGAGCAGCCAAATGTCTGGATGGCCAACCGCACCTGGGGCGTGAACAACTATCTCGTCTTGGCGACGGATGAAGCGCAGGTCAACCAATTCAGTGCTGAAGTGTGGCTCTATGGATGGCCTTTCGCTGCATTGCAGGACTTGAGATTTGGTTGGCCCGTCATAGGTGGTGGTCGAGGGAAACTCGATCCGCCGCTGCGTCCGCATCTATTCGGCCTCGCAATGAACGCTGCCGTTCTCGGCGCCGGTCCGCTTCTGCTCGTCGGCGGACCCGTGATGGGCTTGATTGCATGGCGTCGTATCCGCACTCGCCTGTCCAGTACAGAGCCGATACGCCAGCCGCCGCACATTTCCACCCGAGCCCGCGTAAGGAACCGCGTTGCGTTGGCGGGCGCACTCATCGCACTGGCGGCCGCGGTCAACGTGCCCCTGGCGCTCGTCCTGGCAGAGTTCTATTCCGGGCCCCGCCGCGTGTCGGCGGGCGGGCCGTTCAACGAGGTTCGGGTGCAGGACGCGGAAGCCGCCGCGTACGGATGGCCCAGCGCATTTCCCCCCGGCGCACCCTGGCCGCCTCCTCATCTCTATTCCCGTGAATCACGCATCGGCGTCACTGCGTACAACGTCAATGGGCCCGCCATCGCCGGCGCTTCGCGCGGCTTCGTCATGAATATCGATCGGTATGGCTGGCCGCTCCGCGTCATCGAAGACAAATGGATGGGTTGGGACACCGCCGCACCTGGGATGCAGCGATCGGACTTTCACCCAGCGCCCGCGCTCCTCACGCGCTCGCTGATCCTCAATCCCATCATCCTCGGCGGCGGCGCGTTTCTGCTCCTGATCGTGCCCCTCGGCGCACTCCGCACGATTCGTACCCGTCGCCGAGCCAAGCAAGGCCGCTGCATCGCGTGCGGCTACGACATCAAGAATCTGTCGGTCTGCCCTGAGTGCGGGCGGGCAAACGAGAGCGTGGGCCCGGCTCCCAGCCGGTGAGTGTCACCTGCCCGATGTCGCAGCGTGCTCCAGCGTGGCCGTGACGCCGTCGATCAGCGCCAGTTTCGCCAGGCTCGCCTCGTGTCCGCGTGCAAACTCGATCGTGAGGATCGGCAGCCCGCGGTCGATGCCGATGTACGAGCCAAGCGAACCCGGTGTCGCGTAGCCCATCTCCGCCTGCACGCGCCAGCGTGCATCCGTCGCCCGCGCGGCCTCGGCAAAACGCTCAGCCAACCCGCCCGCCGGCCCGTCAAAGTTCACGAATGGCCCGCCGCGCGCCGAGTGCAGCACGATCATCACGTTCGGGGCGAACTGCTCAATCTGCGCGTGCAGCACGCGTGACTCCACCTCGCTCAGCGGGGCGGGGCCGTGGACGCCGTCGGCCCGGAACGACCGCGCCGGCCAGTTGCGATTGAGATCGACGCCGCGCGAGTTGCCGCGCGTGCCGGCTGCCGACCCGTCCGGGTTCACGTCGCGGACCAGTAGCACACGCGCGGGCGGCGGAAAGACGACCAGATGCCGGCGCAACGCCTCGACGGCTTCGATCGCTTCGTCCTCGTCGCCGTGAATCCCGCCGACGATGAGCACGCGCGTCGGGCCCGAGCCAAACTCCGCGGCCTGGATCGGCGCGCCCCGCATACTGGTGCCGATCGTCTGCCATGCGAAGCCCGACTCGCCGCCCGCCGTGCGTGGATCACGCACAGACTCCGACACAGCGTCACGCTCCGCGCGCACCGTCGGCGATGAAGAACACGCCACCAGCATCAGGCAGAACACGATCAGCAGCGTTCGCATGGAGCCAAGCATAGAAAGATCCTCCTCTCCGGGGGAGGTGGCCGGCCCAGCCGGACGGAGGGGGTCTTCAGGCCATCGGCAACTACGCGGCGCAATCACGCTCCTCTCGGCCGATTGGGTTCGGGACGGCCGCAGCGGCCGGAGCGGGTGGTCGCCTTCGATGGAGGGTCTTTGAGGCCTTATCGAAAGGAGCGGGTCTCGTGGCACGCGGGCCAATCTTCGTCGGTCCGGACGATCACAGTGTGCCGGCGGTGGTCGATGGCTTCGATCGCCTGGGCAACGGCACGCAGCGCTCGCGAGAGTGCGGGCTTTGGCCGCACAACGCATCGAGCAATGCCCGCATGGCCGATGCAGGGATCGTTCGGGCGGGTGACGCCGATCGGAACCTGCTCCTGATCCAGGCCGCACACCGAGTCGTTGGTACCGTGCCAAAGTGGCGCCGGCTGGAGAAGGCTCTGCTCGATCGCGGCAAGCCACTTGACTGCTGAAGGGTCTCTACAGACGGCTGCCGCACAACCACACTCTCAACGAGAGAGGGCTGAAAGACAGCAAAAGGTGAACGAGGGGTGTTAGCATCTGGAAAGAGGGAGCAGCGATGATTGAGCCGAAGGTCTTGCGGGCGTATGTGGGGGGCGTGATGGTGTTGGCCCTGGCGGTCGTGCCGGGCGGGTGCGGCGGCACGCGGGCCGGGTCGCCGGCGATCGTGCGCGGCGGACCGGTCGAGGGCGAACAACAAGTCTTCGTCGCCGGCGAGGTCTACTTTGCCCCCCAACTCGACGCGGACGGCCTGGCGCGCATGCGCGATCGCGGCGTTGGAACCGTGATCAACATGCGCAGCACGGGCGAGATGGCCGAACTTGCGGCCGGCGACGACGAGAAGGCGGGCTTCGACGAGGCGGCGGCGGTGCAGGCGCTGGGCATGAACTACGTGCACATCCCTCTCGGACGCGACGACGGATACGCGCCCGAGGACGTCGACGCGTTCGCGGCGGCGGTGGAGTCGGCATGCGGGCCGGTGCTGCTGCACTGCCTGTCAGGGGCGCGGGCGCGCGTGATGTGGCAGGCCTATCTGGTGCGCGAGCGCGGGTACAGCCTCGACGAAGCGGTCGAACTGACGCGCACCGTCGGCGATGCGCCCTATTCGATCGAACTGCTGCTGGATCAGCGCCTGCGGCAGAGGCCGGGGCGACGGCTCAAGACGGGGGGTTGACCAGAGAGCCGCACGCCTTGCTTGCGGGGGCAAAGGCTCGGACAAGGCGCGGCGCCCCGATCCCAGCCCGCTTTCACACCTTTCGATCGAGCAGCCGGTAACTCACGGCTTCGCTCACGTGGGCGGCGCCGATCGCATCCGCATCGGCCAGATCCGCGACAGTGCGTGAGACGCGGCGGATCTTGTCGTAGGCGCGGGCCGAGAGCCCGAGTTCAGTGATGGCAGCGCCGAGCAGCGACTCGGCGGCGGTGTCCATCGGGGCCAGTTTGTCGAGTTGCTTGCCGCTGAGGCGCGCGTTGGGCGTGACGGGACCTTGGCGCTCGTGCTGTCGGGCGCGGGCGGCGGCGACCTGGTCGCGCATCTTCGCCGTGCTGGTGCCGATGGGGGCGCTGCGGAGTTCCTTATAAGGAACGGCCGGGGCCTCGATGTGGATATCGATGCGGTCGAGCACGGGCCCGCTGATGCGGGAGAGGTAGCGGTCCATCTCGCGGCGTCCGACCTCGCCAGGCGCGACGTCGCCTTTGGGCGTGGGATTCATCGCGGCGACGAGCATGAAACTGGCGGGGAACTGCAGCGTGCTGCTGGCGCGGGCGATGGTGACGACGTGATCTTCGAGCGGCTGGCGCAGGGTTTCGAGCACGGCGCGGGGAAACTCGGGGAGTTCGTCGAGGAAGAGCACCCCGCGGTGGGCGAGGGAGATTTCGCCGGCCTTGGGGATCGCGCCGCCTCCGACGATGGCAGGTGAAGAGGCCGTGTGGTGCGGCGTACGAACGGGGCGCTGGGTGACGAGCCCTTGTCCCGGCGCCAGCAGACCGGCGGCCGAGTAGATGCGGGTGATTTCGAGCGCCTCGGCCGGGTTGAGCGGGGGGAGGATGCCGGGCAGGGCCTTGGCCATCATGGTCTTGCCTGTGCCGGCGGGCCCGAGCATGACGAGGTTGTGCCCTCCCGCGGCCGCGACGACGATGGCACGCTTGACCGACTCCTGCCCGCGGACTTCGACGAAGTCGATGGGCGGCTCGGCCTGGCGCAGCATGGCCAGGACGTCGGGGGCGGGGAAGGGTTCGGCGTCGAGTTCGCCCTGGAGCAGCCCGACCAGTTCGGAGATGGTGCGCACGCCGAAGACGTTGATGCTGGTGACGACGGCGGCCTCGGCGGCGTTCTCGGTCGGGACGATCAGCGACTCGAAGCCCCTGTCGCGTGCCAGCAGGGCGGCGGCGATGCACCCGCGCACCGGACGGACGCGCCCGTCGAGCGCCAGTTCGCCGGCGATGACGGTCGTGCCCAGGTCGAGCATGGGGGGCGCGGAGCGGAAGAAGCCCTGCACGGCCAGCAGTCCCACCGCCATGGGAAGGTCGTACATCGGGCCTTCCTTGCGAACGTCGGCGGGGGCAAGGTTGATCAGGGTGCGTCCGATGGGAAAGGCGTACCCGGAGTTCATGAGAGCCGAGCGGACGCGTTCGAGCGACTCTTTGACGGCCGCATCGGGAAGTCCGACGAGAAGTTGTTTGTCGATGTCGGTGGGATCGAGATCAATCTCGATCTCGCAGGGCGAGGCGTCGATGCCGTTGAGGAGGAAGGACTGGATGCGGGCAATCATGGGACAATCGCGGTGTTCGTGTGCCGTTCGGAGAGTGTAGCAAGTGGAACCCGCCCTCGAAAGGGGATCGGCGGGTACCTCTACGATGTGGACGGGATCGGTACACGAGATCCACGTCTGAGCATCCCGCGGAAGGACGGTGCGATTCGTCCCGGGGACTGGGTCTGTGTACGGACAGCCTCTGCGTCTTTGAGCACAGATGGCACACAATGGAGAGGCCCGTCAACCGACACAAGACGTCGCTGATGGAGCAGGTCGCAGTCGATGCAGGAGTCGTGTTGAATCGCGCAGACGGCGAAGTGAAGTCAAACTGGGTTTTGCGGCCTGGCAAGCGAGCCGCTCACCGGTTTCTGAAGCATCTGAGCGCCGATGAACTGACGGTGTTGATTGATGCGTACTACCAACAATGGACGGCTACGCACGCGACGATTTTCACGGGTCTCGTGGGCAAGCGAAGCCTGCCACATCCACGACAATGTGAGCCGGCAGGTCAAGCACATGCCGGCGATGACTCATGCGGACCCGCTCGACAAGGGAACGAATCGTGACACCTGTTGCGTCACGTCTGCGAGATGGCGATGTTCGTGCCGAGTGAACTCTCGACAGGCGTCCAACTGGCGGCCTCGTGCAGTTCCAACAACTGCCGTGCCTTCAAGTCCGGGGACTTGTCCTACCTCTGTTGCAAACGCATCGCACCCTTGCATCTGGGCAAGCGCGGAGCGGGTCAACGCGGGATGGCCCTTTTCGGGTCTGCGGGTGCGCCTCGGGGCGAGCCGCTCTCTCGTTCCCCTTGTTCGGCAGTTCAAAAAAGAACGAGCCCCGACCCGAAGAGGCCGAGGCCGGCGAATTTGTGTTCTCCGGCGGGGCGAACCCTATCGAGCCGACCGGCGGCACCGGACTGTCCGCAGAATACGGCCCGAACCGAAGGGGTGCTGATTTTTTCCGGGCCGTTGATGGTGCGGTATCGCGATCTTGCCGGTCTGTGGATTCCTGCTGGGCATGGGCACCCAAGCGCCCGATAATCCCCCCAGGAGGTGCCTCGTGCCCAAGATCCCGTGTCGTTCGATCGTGGCCTGTCAGACCGTCTGTGCCGACGCCAAAGCCGAGACGTTCGAGTCGTTCGATCCAGGGCGCGGGAGTCCCACGGGGCAGCATTTTCAGGCGGCGACGGACGCGGAGGTCGACCGGGCGGCCGAGGCGGCGTGGGAAGCATTCGGAGTGCTGCGTGGGATCGAGCCTGAGCGGCGGGCGGCGTTGCTCGATGCGATGGCTGAGCGCATCGCCGCATTGGGGAAGGATCTGTTCGACATCTGCTCGCAGGAGACCGGGCTGGGCACGACGCGGGTAATCTCCGAGCGTGAGCGAACGACCAACATGAGCAGGATGTTCGCCCGGTTCGTGCGCGACGGGTCGTGGTGTCGCGCATGCATCGAACGGGGCGACGCGGCCCGCACGCCGATTCCCAAGCCCGACCTGCGCCGGATGCTGCGTCCGCTCGGCCCGGTGGCGGTGTTCGGGGCGAGCAACTTCCCGCTGGCGTACAGCACGGCGGGCGGGGACACGGCCTCGGCGCTGGCGGCTGGTTGCCCCGTGATCGTCAAAGGGCACCCGCTGCACCCTGGGACGGGCGAGATCATCGCGCTGGCGATCGCCGACGCGGTCAAGGCCGTAGGGCTGCCGGCCGGGACGTTCAGTTTCCTGCACGCCGGCGGGGCGCGCGAGCGGGCGGTAGGCGAGCAGCTGGTCAAGCACCCGTGCGTGCGTGCGGTGGGATTCACCGGCTCACTTGCGGGGGGCACGGCTATCGAGCGCATGGGGCGCGAGCGCGAGAGCCCGATCCCGGTGTTCAGCGAGATGGGCTCGACCAACCCGGTTTTCGTGCTGCCCAGCGCGGTCCAAACGCGGGGGCGCGACATCGCCGATCGGCTGGTCGCATCGGCGACGGTGGCGTGCGGGCAGATGTGTACGTGCCCCGGTCTGGTGTTTGCGATCCGCGATGAGAACCTGGAACTGCTCGAACGCGGGCTGGTCGATGGGATGAACGCCGTCGAGCCGCAGGTGATGCTCTCTCCGGCGATTCAGGACCGATACGAATCGGAACTGGAAAGGGCGCGCAGCCTGTCGGGGATCGAGCAGCGGGCGGGGGGCATCGGACGGGTGATCGCAGGCGGACGGGACGACGACGCGAAACCGGTGCGCGGGCACGCGGGGTTGCTGCGAACCACCGGGGCGACTTTCCTGAAAGAGCGGCAACTGCGCGAGGAGATCTTCGGACCGGCCACCATCCTGGTGGTGTGCGCCAATGAGCATGAGATGAAGCGTTGCGCGGCGGCGATCATCGGGAGTCTGACCGGGTCGATCTTCGCGGGGCCCTATGACGCGGCGCTGGCGGGAGAGTTGCAGGAGATCATCGAGTTGCGGGTGGGGCGGGTGATTTTCAACGGCGTGCCGACCGGTGTGGAAGTCAACTCGGCCATGGTACACGGTGGGCCCTATCCGGCGACCACGGCGCCGCACACGACGGCTCAAGGGGTGATGGCGATGGAGCGGTGGTGCCGTCCGGTATGCTGGCAGAACGCGCCGGAGGCGAACCTTCCGGACGAGTTGAAGGACGCCAACCCGCTGGGGATCGATCGGGAGGTCGACGGCGTGCGGACAAAAGAGCCACTCACGCGCGAGGCGCGTGCAACGTGAGGTCGATCTGGATACGCTCGGGCGTCGGCGAACGGAAACGCCGAATTTGTCAGCCAGGAAGGTGCAAAAAAGCCGATGGCGCGTCAAGTGGTCAAGAAGCCGGATGACAAGCCTCGTGGACGGGCGGGGAAGGTGGCGCTGTGGATGGCGCTGGCCTCGGTGTGGGTTTTTGTGCTCGTCAGCCTGCTGAGTTTCGACGCCGGCGACGCGCCGAGCCATGCCGCGTGGCCTCGAAACGAAGACACCGCCAACTGGTGCGGTCCGGTCGGGTCGGCGGCCGCGTATTCGCTGCTGCGACTGCTCGGGTTGTCGGTGGCAATTCCGATCGGGTTCTGCGGGTTTGCCCTGGGGTACGTGGGATGGAAACGCAGCGTGCGGCACCCGCTGTTTCGCGGGCTGGGCGTGGCGCTGCTCACAGTCGGGGCAAGCGCAATGCTGGGCAGTTTCGCCCGCAACGCCGGGCCCCTGCCCGGGCTGGGGGGGGGGACGCTGGGGCTGGTCATCGCCGAGCGGGTGATGATCCCCAACTTTTCTGTAGGCGGGACGGTGCTGTGGCTTTCGCTGGTGTGCCTCGTGGGGCTCATCCTCGCGGCCGACCGGCTCATGTACGCCCTGCCGGCGCTCATCTGGCGGGCGCTGGTGCCGGCGGCGGCGGGGACGAAGGCGGTGGCGCAGTCTGCGGGCGGGGTGACGGCGGCGGGCTCACGCGGGCTCGTGGAGCGCGTCAGGGGCTGGCTGTCGCGGCGCAAGCAGACGCGGCTGGTGCGACTGGATGATCTGGAGGAGCCGGTGGAGGTCGAGATCAGGCGTCCCTCGCGGCCGACCCGCCCGGCGCCGGTCGATCCGGAGCCGATCGCTCTGGACAGCGTTGATGACAAGCGCGCGGATCTGCCCGAGGAAGAAGACGAGTTCGACGAGGACGCGCTGCCCGGCGCTCCACAGGTGTTTGACCGCGAGAAGTTGAAGGAGAAGGTGGCGGCGCTGAACGTGCGTTTCGCCGGGGCCGACAAGGCCGTGGCGACCGAAGAGGACCTGCACGACTTCCAGAACGCGGTGGAGTTGGAGGGGTATCAGTTCCCGGGCCTGGACCTGCTGGAAGATCCGGAGGAGGACTTCAACTCGGCGCTGGAGACGCTGGTGCGTGAGCAGGCCGAGAGTCTGGAAGAGGCGCTGCAGGAGTACCGGATCAACGGCGAGGTGGTGGATATCGAGTCGGGCCCGGTGATCACGCTGTTCCACGTGCGACTGGCGCCGGGGACCAAGGTGAGCCAGTTGAACGGCGTTGCCAGCGACCTGGCGCGGCTGCTCAAGGCGGTGAACATCCGCATCGTGGCGAACATCGAGGGTCGCGACACGGTGGGCATCGAGGTGCCGAACCTGACAAAGGAGAAGGTGCGGCTCAAGGAGTTGATGAGCAATCGCGAACGGTTTGCGAGCATGAAGTTGCCGATGTTCCTGGGCAAGGACGCGGCCGGGGATCCGCTCATCAGCGACCTGACCCGGATGCCGCACATGCTCATCGCGGGGACGACCGGCTCGGGCAAGAGCGTGTGCATGAACGCGATCATCATGTCGTTCCTGTACACCAAGAAGCCCAATGAACTCAAACTGGTGCTGGTCGACCCCAAGATGGTCGAAATGAGCCAGTTCCGCGACGTTCCGCACCTGATGTGCCCGGTGGTGACGGAGATGAGCAAAGCGGCCGCCATTCTCGAGTGGGCCTGCCAGAAGATGGACGAGCGCTACGAACTGCTGGCCGACGCGGGTTGCCGCGACATATCGGCGTACAACGGGCTGGAGTGGGAGGAACTCAAGGAGCGTCTCCAGCCGACGAGCGAGGCCGAAGAGGCTCGCATTCCGCGCAAACTCCCGTACATGGTGTTCATCATCGACGAACTGGCCGACCTGATGATGACCAACAAGGAGGTCGAGAGTTCGATCATCCGCATTGCGCAGAAGGCCCGCGCGGTGGGCATCCACCTGATTCTGGCAACCCAGCGTCCGCAGGCCAACGTCGTGACCGGGCTGATCAAGAGCAACATGCCCTGCCGCATCTCGTTCAAGGTCGCCAGCAACATCGACTCGCGCGTGGTGCTCGACCAGAAGGGCGGGGAACTGCTGCTGGGGATGGGAGACATGCTCTACCTGAGCCCGTCGAGCCACAAGGTCAGCCGCGCGCAGGGCACGCTGGTCGACGACCTGGAGATCCGCCGCGTCGTCAAGTTCATGAAGACGATCGCCGCCCCGAGTTTCGAGCGCCAACTCATCCAACTCCGCTCGGGAGGGGAAGACGAGGAGCGGATCATCGCCAGCGAGAACAACTCGTCGGCCTCGTTGGCGGCGGCGCAGGAAGACCCGATGTTCGACCGGGCGGTTGAGATCGTGCTCGAAACACGGCGGGGCAGCGTGAGTCTGCTCCAGCGGCGATTGGCGATCGGGTACACACGGGCGAGCCGCCTGATCGACCTGATGGGCATCGCCGGGATCATCGGGGAGCACAAGGGCTCGGTGGCGCGCGAGGTGATGATCACTCCTGAGGAATGGGAGGAGATGAAGCGGATCGGCGCGGAAATGGCCAAGGCCCATCGCGGGGAGAACTCGCTGTTTGACGGCATGCCTCCGCAGGGAGGCGACGCCGAGGCGGTCGATCCGTCCGACGAAGCCGAGGACTCCGTCGAGGAGGATGGCTTTGAGGACGAGGAGTACGACGAGGACGAGGAATACGAGTACGCCGACGAGGATGAGGCAGGGGATGAATCCACCGATTCAGGGGATGGCATCGATAGGACGCCGGTAATTCGCGTTCGTCGGCTGGAAGAACCAGAGTCGGCATCCTGATCGGGTCGACCTACGCTATCCGGAGTCCACCCCGGGAAGACGGGGCGCGTGCAACGTGCGCCCCGCTCTTGCCAAGGAGAGGGAAGCCCCGCAGGGCGGACGGCTTGAAGTACACCATCAGCGAAAGGACTGTCATGAGGATGAGCAAGCAGGTGATGATCGGATTGGCAAGCGGCATGGCCATGTGCTGGTCGGCCGTGGCGGCGCCCCCTCCGGCGCTGGACCGCGTGCCGGACGATGCGGCCGTGGCGTTCGTGATGCCGTCGATGCAGGGTCTGGTGACCGACCTGCGCTCGTTCGTGGATCGCGTGGTGTCCGAAGCCGAGCGGGCCGATGCCCTCGCCGGGTTGGACATGTTCAACGGGATTCTGAACATGCCCGGGATGAACGCGGGCGGATCGGCGGCGGCGGTGATGTACGTCGACCAGGACGACGGCATGGGCACGCCCCCCATTGTGCTGGTCATCCCGGTCAGCGACTTCTCGCAGTTGCGTGAGTCGATGACGGCCGAGGGCGAAGGTCCGGTGTATGAGGGACAGATCAACGGCGAGTCGGTGTACATGAAGGACATCGGCGGAGGCTTTGCGGCTGCGGGCCCGATGCCCGAACTGGTGCAGGAGTTCAGCGGACAGGCCGGGCACCTGGCCGGGCACGTTGAGCGTCTGGGCATGCAGGGTCAGGCGTCGCTGGGCGCCAACGACATGGTGATGATCGCCAATCTGGAGATTCTCTCGCCCTACATCAAGATGGCCGGCGAGCAGATGCAACAGCAGATGGCGATGATCATGACGATGGCCGGCCCGCAGGCAGCGCAGATGCAGCCGATGATGGAGATGGCCAGCGGGCTGATGACGCGCCTGGCCGACGAAGGGCGCACCGCGGTGGTAGGCGCCCAGATCGACGAAAAGGGCGTGTCGTTCGACTCGGGCGTGCAGTTCAAGGACGGGACCGAGTCGTTCACGATGCTGGCCGACGGGGGCAAGGCGAGCGGCCTGCTCAACCGTCTGCCGGGGTCGGACTTCATGTTTGCGTATGCGCTGGACGCGTCGCACACGGGCGTGGCCAAGGCGTTTGAACACCTGGCCAAGATGTCCGAGCAGGCGGGCGGGGGCGTGAAGGGTGTGTCGTTCCTGGAGATGGTGCAGCACGCCAAGGGCATGGCCGGAGCGATGGGCAGCGTGCCGATGATGGGCGCCGGGCTGTTCAGCAACTTCGTGACCGTGACGCTGACCGACGAAGCCGGGCAGACCCTGCAGACGATGGGGTCAGCGGTCAGGGAAGCCAACGGGCAGAGCGCGCAGGGGCTCAAGTACACGACCGCGTGGGAGGACGCGGCGGCCGAAATCGCCGGCGTCAAGGTGTCGAGTTACTCGATGCAGATGATGCCCGACGGATCGCCGGAGAGCCAGCAGATGGCGCCCATGATGATGATCATGCCCACGTTGTTCGGACCCAACGGCGGGCCGAACGGGTACATGGCAGCCGTCGATGGCGCGGTCGTGCAGACCATGAGCCAGAACACCCCGCTGATGGAGAAGGCGATCAAGGCGGCCAAGGACGGAAACGGGCTGGGCTCGGGCGAGGCGATCAAGGCCGTCGGCGGGCACCTGCCCGACAACCGCGTGTTCGAGGTCTACCTCTCGGTGGATCAGGTGATGAACACGGTGGGCCCGATGGCGGCGATGTTCGGCGCGATGCCGAACTTCGAGAAGGTCGACAAACTGACTCCGATCGGCTTCGGCACCGCGACCGGACAGGGCGGAATGCTCAACCGGGTCTACGTGCCCAACGACGTGCTGAGTTGGTTCGTCAAGTTCGCCGATCAGATGGACTCGGGCGAGTTCGAGGAAGCCCCGGCCGAGGAACAGGGCGGGCCCCGCTTCTGATACAATGATGGTGTACCGAACAGGCGTCGTCGCGTCGAGAGGCGCGACGGCGTTTTTTGATGAGCAGCACGTGGACATTCGCTGGGCGATCGCTGGCCCTCGACCGCCCGCGCGTGATGGCGATTCTCAACGTCACGCCCGATAGCTTCTTCGATGGCGGCGTGTTCACCGGGCCGGAAGCGGTCGTGAAAGCCGCGCGCCGGGCTCAGGAGGAAGGCGCTGATCTGCTGGACATCGGCGGGGAGTCGACGCGCCCCGGGGCGCAGCGGGTGGGCGCGGACGAGCAGATTCGCCGCGTCGTGCCGGCGATTCAAGCGATTCGCGCGGCCGGCATCGGTCTGCCCATCAGCGTGGACACGACACGAGCCGCAGTGGCGCAGGCGGCGGCGGCGGCGGGGGCGGAGATCATCAACGACGTCTCGGGCGGGGAGGAAGACCCGGACCTGCTCGCCCTTGCAGGCGAACGGGGGCTGGGGCTGGTGCTGATGCACCGGCTCAGCCCGCCGGAGCGGGACAGTTACTCCGACCGCTACGCCGAGGCGCCGCGGTACGCCGACGTGGTGGACGAGGTGCGGGCCAGCCTGGCGAGGCGGGTCGCGGCCGCATCGGCGGCGGGCGTGCCCGGCTCGGCGGTTCTGGTGGACCCTGGGTTGGGATTCGGGAAGAGCGTGGAGCAGAACGTGGAACTGGTGCGAGGCACGGGGCGATTGCTGGGGCTGGGGGCGGGGGTGCTCAGCGCCGCCAGCCGCAAGAGTTTCGTCGGGCGGTTGTCGCTGGGGCGAGATTCGCAGCCGGGCGAGCGTCTGGCGGGGTCGATCGCGTTCAGCCTGATGCATCTCAAGGCGGGGGCGAGAGTTTTTCGGGTCCACGACGTGGGCGAGCAGGGCAGGGCCTTGCGGGTGGGTTGGTTGCTGATGGAAACGGGCGACCCGGGCATGGGTGGGTGAATACGATTGCCCGGCCCGGAGGGATCAGCGTCCGGGCGGCAGACGAAGGAGCATCCATGGCAGGCCAGAACGTGATGGAGTTCACCGACGCGAATTTCCAGGACGAAGTGATGAAGTCGGAGCAGCCGGTGCTGGTGGATTTCTGGGCTGAGTGGTGCGCTCCGTGCCGTCGCCTGGCGCCTGCGATTGCCGAGGTTGCCGACCAGTTTGCCGGGCGCGCCAAGGTCGGGAAGGTGGACATCGAGAACAACCGTGAGATCACGGGGAGTTTTGACATTCAGGCGATCCCGACGATTGTGATCGTCAAGGGAGGGCGCGTGGTGGATCGCTTCACCGGGCTTCGCGGCAGCGCCGAACTGGGTGCGGCGCTCGATCGTGCCCTGAACGGCTGATGATCCGGGGCCCGACCGGCCCCCCGAGCCAGACATGCCCTTGAACGCGAGCAGGAACGGGCGGATGAACGACGTGCTTCGGTGCGGGGTGGTCGGCGTCGGGCGCATGGGTCAGCACCATGCCCGCGTCTACTCGCAGATGCCCGGCGTCAAACTTGTCGGTGTCGTGGATCGCGATCCGGCCCGGGCGATATTGGTGGCCGAACGCCACGGCACGCAGGTCTTCGACAGCGAGGAAGCGCTGATCGAAGCGGGCGTCGACGCCGTGAGCGTCGCGGTACCGACGACCAGCCACAAGCGCAGCGCCTCGCCATTTCTCGAGCGCGGGCTGGCGTGCCTGATCGAAAAACCGCTGGCGCCCGACGCGACGACGGCCGGAGAACTCAAGGACCTGGCCGAGAGCCGCAATGCGTGCCTGATGGTCGGGCATATCGAGCGATTCAACCCGGTGATGCGTGCGATGCAGCGTGCGACGCAGGACGGCTTCGAAGTCGTGCCTCGCTTCATCGAGGTGCATCGCGTCAGTCCGATGACGTTCCGCAGCGTCGACATCGGCGTGGTCATGGACATGATGATCCACGATCTGGACGTTGTGCTGATGCTCATGGGCGGGCGTGAGCCCGACCACGTCGAGGCCGCAGGCGTCGCGGTGGTCACCGAGCACGAGGATCTGTGCAACGCCCGCCTGACGTTCGACTTGCCGGGGGACCGGCGGCGGTGCGTGGCGAACATCACGGCCAGCCGGTTGGCGCTCAAGACCGAGCGTGTGACGCGGATCACCGGGGAGAACGGGTACATCAAGATCGACTACGCGGCCAAGAAGGGGACGATCATCCGTCGGACGGCCAACGAGTTGCAGATGCGTGAGGTGGCCGAGCAGTTGCGTGAGGGGGCGGACCTGACGAGTCTGAACTGGATGGAACTGGTGAACATCGAGCCGCTGGAGATCGACGACAGTGAGCCGCTGCGTCTGGAGATCGAGGAGTTTCTCGACGCGGTGCGCGGCGGTCGTCGTCCGGAAATCGACGCGACGGCGGGGTTCGTGAACGTACGGACGGCCGAGCGGATCGTGGCGTCGATCAAGGACTTCATTCGATCGGGGCAGGCTCTGGGAGCCGGGGGGCGGTAGTTCTGGGACGAAGAGCGTCAAATCCCCCGGGGGAGTGCGGGAGCGGGAGAAGATTGCTGAACAGGTGGCGTGATCGGACCGTTGGAGTACACTGCGCAGGGAGGCGGGGGCGGGTAGCCCCCTGAATAGTGGAGTCGGCCAACGAGCCGGACGTAGTGGTGAATGCCGATGCAGACGAACGCGGATCAGACGATGCAGAACGATGCAGGACCGGACACGCCGAGCGGTTCGATGCCGCCCAATGCGGGGCAGGCGGGCGACGCCGGGCTGTCCGACGAAATGCGTGCGGAGATCGAGGCGGCCATGGAAGAGATGGCCGAGGCGGCGCACGATCGCCCGCACGCGATCCGCGGCCCGCGGGTGGTGCAGGCTGGGCGCGAGCACCGCAAGGGGCACGTGGTCAGCGTGGGCCCGACGGACATCTTCGTGGAGTTCGGACCCAAGGAACTGGGCGTCATCGAGCGGATCAACTGGCGTGAGGGCGAGACCTTGCCCGCCGTCGGCGACGAGATCGAGGTCGTGGTGCTGCGGCGTGACGATAACGAGGGCATCTTTCTGTGCACTCGTCCGGGCGCGGTGCAGAAGGCCGACTGGGAGATGCTCGAAGCCGGGCAGACGGTCGAGGCCCGCGTCGTGGGGACCAACAAGGGCGGGCTGGAACTGGAGATTGCCGGGCACCGGGCGTTCATGCCGGCCAGCCAGGTGTCGCTCGACCACATCACCGACCTGAGCGTGCTGGTGGGCGAGAAGATGGCCTGCCGCGTGCAGCGGGTGGACCGTCGCGGCAAGGGCAACATCGTGCTGAGCCGTCGCGAGATTCTGGCCGAGGAGCGCAAGGAAAAGGCGGCCCAACTGCGCCAGACGCTGGTCGAGGGCGCGGTGCTCGAGGGCACGGTGCGGAAGATCATGCCGTTCGGCGCGTTCGTCGATCTGGGTGGGGTCGACGGCCTGGTGCATATCTCCGATCTGTCGCACGATCGCGTAGGACATGGGGAAAAGCAGGTGGCCCGGCACGTGCAGGAAGGCCAGCAGGTCCGGGTGCAGATCCTCAAACTCGACTGGGAGAACGACCGGATCAGTCTTGGCATCAAGCAGTTGGAGGCCGATCCGTTTGCGCAGGCCGCCGGCGAAATCGTCGAAGGCGCGGTGGTGACTGGCAAGGTGACCAAGATCCTCGAGTTCGGGTGCTTCGTGGAAGTGGCGCCGGGCGTCGAGGGGCTGGTGCATATCTCCGAACTGGACTGGAAGCGCGTCAGCAAGGTCGAGGATGTGGTGCGCCCGGACGAGGTCATCAGCGTCAAGGTGCTCCGCATCGACCAGGGGGGACGCAAGATCTCGCTGAGCCTCAAGGCGACCAAGGAACCCCCGGCCCGCGAGGGTGCGCCGGCCCGCGGCGGACGCGGACGCGGCGAGCGCGACACTCGCACGCCGGAGGAGATCCTCAAGGAGACTCCGGCCCTGCGTCGCCTGCGCGAAAAGTTTCAGCAGGGAGGCGGGCTGAAGGGTGGACTCGGCTAAGCCGACCCAGCAGGGGCAGGACTCCCCGGGCGCACGCACGTCGCGACACACGGGCACGCACATCGGGCTGGTGGTTGTCATCACGCTGGTGTTCGCCAGCATCGGCTTCATGATGGTGCTGCTGGTCGCAATGTCCGGCTCGGCCGCGGGAAGCGGATGGCGCTCACTCATCGACGGGCTGACGAGTCGGCGCACCCTCGCGTTCCTGCTCGGCTGTCCGTTGCTGTGCGCCGGGACATGGCTGGGCACGCGCTGGCTTGGGCGACGCCTGGGATGCGATCGGCGCACCGGGCTGCTGATGCTGTTCCTTGGGTGGATGATCGTGTGCACGTTCGCGGCCTTGGCGGCGTTCGGCTCGGGCGCGCTGCTGCTGCTCCAGTTTGCCTGGGGCGGGCTGCTGCCGCTGGGGACCGGGTTCATCACGCACGGGCTGACGCGGCGCGCCGGCTCGGCCCCCCACTGCTCACGTTGCGGATATGAGTTTGACGACGAACTGGAACGCTGCCCGGAATGCGGTGCAGACTGGAAGCGCCGCGGCGGTGTGGTCGAGGGACGCCTGCACCGCTCGCGCACGCTGGTCAGCACGGGCGTGGCGCTGCTGGCGCTCGGCGTGCTGCTGACCATCCGCCCGCTGCTCGGGCAGGCATTCAGCCGGCTCGTACCCACGCGGTTCCTGATCGCGCAGGCGTCGGGGCGCGACACGTGGTCGCCGTCTGACTGGTCGGAACTGATGTCGCGGACACTCAGCCGCGAGCAGGAGCAGCGCCTGGCCGACGGGCTGCTGGACAGGCGCTGGCAGACGGGGCGGCTGGATCCCGCGGCCTCGGGCTGGCTGGAACAGGAGATCGTTTCGGGCGGACTGCCGGATGCGGCGCGGGAGCGATACTTTCACGAGATGGTGATGATGCGTCTGCGCGGGCCGAGCGCGGCGCGGGTGGGCGAGCGCGTGAAGGTGGAAGCGCTGGTGGACGATCGCTCGACGCCGTTCGCGGGGCTGGGGTCGCGCGTGCTCTTCGCCGGATTCACGGTGAACGGACAGTCGATGGGCGCGACGCGGCTGGAACGGATGGCGTCGGCGTATGACTTCGACGAGTGGTCGGTGAAGCGCAAGACGGGGGCAGCGCTGCCGTCGATCGAGGTATCGGCCGCGGAGCCGGGTACGTTGGTGATCGAGGTGGAGGCGTGGATCGTGTACGGGCCCGAGGCGCGGCTGGGGTGGGGGCGTGCGTGGAACGAGGATGGAACGCCGTTGCTGCCCGACGAACGCCTGTGGGTTGAGCCTGTGCGCCAAAGGCACGAAGTCAAAGTGAAGTAGGACGGCACGGAGCGACTGCGCCTGTGGTCAGGTGATTTCGGGTGATTCGGGGTTGCTCTTTTCTCCCCAGAGTGTGTCATCGCGGACGAATGCGTTGTGGATAGTCAGGAGTTTTCAAGTACCGGCGGCCATGGCGATCTTGCGGGGCGTCCGACCGCGACCTTCGCGGGCGAGGCGCCAGAGAGAGAGGGTCCTGGGGGAGAAGAGGTCGTGCGGGTGACACGCAGGCGCTGCCAGGGCGTCACCCATTCAGTTCGTCACGCAACCGACTGAGTTCTTGATCCAGATCGATCGAGGGTGCGATGCAGTCGTGCGTCGGACCGGCGCAAGCCGCGGGGTCGTGATCCTCACCTGCGGCGACGGCGTCGGCCAGGCGCTGCTGCGCCCTGGCGGCGTTCCGGCGCGCCGACAGCGTGTGCGCGTTGCGGCGCGATTCATCCAGCCTCCGGCGCAGGTCGAGGGCGCGCAGTTCGACGGCCTGGCACTGACGATCAAGCGCCTCGGCCTGCGCTCCGGCGTCCTGCGAAGCCTGATACACCCGCGCCCACTGCACCAGATGCTCGCGCGCCGCCGACTCGTCGTGCGGAAGGGCCGCCCGCGCGCTCTCACGCATGCTCTGCGCATGTGCATCCAGGCGCATCGCCTCGGCGCGCCGACGATTGCGTTCGCTCACCTGTGCAGATAACTCCGCCAGGGTCGACGCCCACTGCGCTTCGAGGCTCTGCTGCGCCTCGCGCAGACGCTGCTCGATACCCGGGCTGGTCTCGGGTGAATCTTCTCGCCCCAGGCCCATGATGATGTGGATCAGGCGCTTCATGGGTTGTCTCCCTCGATGAGCGCGCGGGCGAACAGCACATCGACCAGCAGAAACTCGATGCAACTGAGCAGGTCATCGCAATCTTCCGGGCCCATGTCCTGGAGTTTGCAGAAATTGTTCAGCGTCACCGCCACGGTGCCGTCGGACCGGTCGATCAGCCGGAAACTCGACGTGGCGATGCCGTTGCCCGAGGCGATCATCCGCCTGAGCACGTCGCCGGTCAGGCGTTGCGGCGGGACGGACACGCAGGAAATCGTGAAGAACAAAACGTTGCCTTCCAGGGCCGCCAGCACCACCACGCCGCTCTCAGGCTCGACCACGCGCAACAGGTTGTCGGCCACGGCGCTGACGTGATACCCGTCGTCGGCCAGCACCGCGGCGATGCCCTCGCTGCGGATCGGTCCGCGCGGCCACCCGGCGCGATCCGCTGACGACGCCGTGTTCACTGATCGCGCTCCGGGGGCAGGCGCACCGGCCTCGGGCCCGGGCAGCAGATCGGCTGCCCCTCATCCTGGCAGTTGCACCTGGGCTTCTTGCGGGGGGGCGTGTACGAACTCATCAGCGCTCCCACCACGATCACCACGAAGGCCAACAGCGGCACCATCGGGGGAAGATGCACGTTGTAGCGTGGAAGAACAACCAGACACAGCACCGCCAGCAGCGCCACCACCACGAACGCCACCACCAGGCGCTTGAGGATCGCCATACTCTCGCCTGGGCCCTCGTCCTGCTCGCGCAGACGCCGGCGCGCATCCTCGATCAGCATGGAGGGCTGGTCGTCGAGCGGCACGCCCACCCGCGGCGCAGGGAGCCCCGGGCCGATCAGCATTCGCTCCTCGGGATCGCGCGGTGCGTTGCTCACGCCGGTAGTTTAGGGACGCCTGCCCCCCGCTTTCGCAAGGACCGAGAACTCTCAATGCTCGTCGAATCGCCACGACGGCTCGAAGCCGGGCTCGATCGGCAGGTCGAGCATCTGGGCCCGGATGATCTCCACCGGAATCGGGCCTTGCTGGATCAGCGCATCGTTGAAGGCACGTTGGCTGAGCCGCCCCTGCCCCACCGACTCGTCTCGCAGGGCGCGGATCTGGATTCCCCCGATCATGTAGGCGACCTGGTAGAGCGGGCTGTACATCCCGTTGATTGATCGCCGCACTTCGCCGACGGCGCTGGCGCGCTCATGCCCGACCTGCGTGACGAGGAAGTCGATCCACTGTTCGGGGGTGATCTGACCGAGGTGGAACTGAAGGCTGGTGATGATGCGGGCCGCGCGGTGCGAACGCCAGAACAACATGCCCACCCGGTCCTCGGGAGTCTGCGCATACCCGCGGTCCCAGAGTTCAAACTCCCAGTAGAGGGCCCAGCCCTCGACAAAGAACGGCGTTTCAAAGGCGCGCCGGTACGGTCGCACACGATCGTGCACATAGCGCTGGAGATGGTGCCCGGGAATCAGTTCGTGGGGCACGACGATGCGCGTGAAATGCCGGTTGTTGCCGCGCATCGACATCAACTTCTCGGCGGTGTCCATCTCGTCGGTCGCGTAGGAAACCATGACCACCGCGTCGCCGTAGGCGGCGAACGGCCAGATGCGCTGGTCGTGCGCGGGGATCATCTGCGTGCGCCACAACCGGGCGCACAAGTCGGGCACTGTCACGAGTTCGCTGACAAAAGCGATGGCTTGCTCGGCCTGGCGCGTGATGTACCCCGCCTGCTCGCCGGGCGGGACGTGCTGCTGCTTGACCTTCTCGATGGCGGCGAGGAAGTCATCGCCAAGGCCCATCTCCAGCGATGCGGCGCGCAGTTCGGCCTGGCACCACGCCAGTTCACGCTGCCCGATGGCGATGAGTTCCTCGGGCGTATAGGCGATCATCTCGCGGCGAAGTTCCTGCACCAGGCGCTCACGCCCCGCGGGGTCGCCCACCAGCGGGTCGCCCGGATCGCCGCGCTGGGCGGCCAAGTCGGCGCGGAGGAAGTGGTGGTAGTCACGCAGCGCGTCGCGCACGGCGGCGATCGGCTTGTCCATCCACCAGCCGAACTCGGGCACGAAGTCGCGATAGTGCCGATTCCAACGCTCGAGTTTGTCGAGCGCGTCCTCGCTTGCCGACGCGGTGCGCAGAGCCAGCGAAGGGGAAACCACAATGGAACCTTCACCCGACTGCTCGCCGGAACGGACGATGCGAGCGCGGACTTGGCGGATCTGCTCGGGAACGGCCGAGAACTGCGCAGCCAGCGCGGGCAGATCGAGCGGAGTCATCTCCGATCGGAGCGTCTCGATCTGTTCGAGCAGGGGCAGATGCGGAAGCAGCGGGCGCATCTCCGCCAACCGGGATCGGTCGATCGCAATTGACGACAGCGCGTCTTCGAGTTTAAAGCGCAGGAGTACCGCGTCGGCCCGGGCGGGCGAGTCAAGGGTGTCGAAGGGAACGGCGTTCAGTTCGGCCAGGCGTCGGCGCGCCAGTTGCTCTTGCGCATCCAGGCGTGCGCTCGACCAGCGCAGGTCAAAGTATGTGCGCACGGACTGGTCGTCCACCTGATACTGCCGGACAAGCGGTGCCAGCGCCGAATCGGGTGAGAGTTGCTGCGACCGCGCCGGCGCGCAGGACAGCGCGATCGCGAGCATCGCGACGACGAGGTTTGCGTGCTTCATGTCCAGTCGAGCCCTTCGTGCAGGTGGTTGAGATTGACGTATCCCGTCTCAGTGACGATGACCATGTCCTCGACACGGACGCCGCCGAGGCGACGGTGATACAGCCCCGGCTCGATGGTCAAGCAGTCGCCGACGACGAGGGGGAGCCCGCCGGTGTCGAGCAGCGGCGGTTCGTGGACTTCCAGTCCGACGCCGTGCCCGAGCCCGTGCTGCATGGAGCAGTAGTCGGGCGAGGAATCGGGTGTGGGAAGCCCGCGGTCCCATCCGTGCTTTCGGATGACGTTGATGCAGGTCTGGTAGAGGGCGTCTCCGGTGGCGCCGGGGCGGGTCATGTCGACCGAAGCCTTCTTTGCTTCGCAGACGGCCTTGTGCATTCGAGCGATTTCGTCGGGGATGCGCCCGTTGACGACGGTGCGGGTGCAATCGCCGTTGTAGCGGGTCTTGCGGTTCTGCGGGAAGATGTCGACGATGACGGGCTGCCCGGTGTAGAGCAGCCCGGAGCCGTGGTGGTGGCAATCGCCGCCGTCGGCGCCGCCGGCGACGATGTTGCCGGGCGTGGTGTAGTTATGCTTGAGGAAGAAGATGTCGATTTCGGAGTTGACGCGTTCGCTGGTCAGTTCGGCGCCGTCGTGCATGAGCACGCCGTCGGCGCGGGGCTTGGCGCGGGCGATCATGGTGCAGGCCATCTCCATGGCCTCTTCGGTCATGGATTGAGCCTCGCGCAGCCATTCGACTTCCTGTGCGTCCTTGGCGCGGCGCGACTTGGTGCCAAGGTCGGGGTCGTAGACGACCTCGATGCCGGCCTTTCGCAGGTGTTCGGCGTAGACGAGTTGGAGCGTGGCGTCGGAGCGAACGCGGGTGACGCCGTGCTTCTTGAGCAGTTCGACCAGGGCCTGGGCGGTCTCGGTCGGGCGATCGGTCGAAAGCCCGCCTGTAGGCGCGTGCTCCTGCGGGCAGGTGACCTCGTCGGCGCAGACGTGTGTGCGGGCGCGTTCCATCTCGATATTGCGGCACATGAAGATGGTGCGGCCATCATCGAGCGTGACGAGTGCAGTGGGATCGCCGACGTTGAAGCGGACGCGGTGATAGAGAGTGAGGTTGTTGGCGGGCGCGCCGGCCATAACCGTTGCGGTGGTCATAGAGAAGTTTAGGGAGGCGAGGTGACGTGGTGGCGAGTTTGTGCTGTGCAGATCGACCTGGAGATCTGATGCATGAGTAGGCAGAGATTGTCCGCTGGAAGTCGAGGGGATGGAGGAGCGCTTTGGAGGGGTTGTTTGTTTGAGGAGGATGCCGTAGACGAGGCGGCGGCCGGGGCCGGGGTCGGGATCCTGGGTCAGGCCGCCGGGACACTCTGCCGGGGGGCCAGGATCGTTCTCAAGGGGCCCGGGATGGAACATCTGGGCCCCGGGACAGAGTATTTGGGGCCTGGGATGGAGTTTTTGGGGCCCCGAATTGTTCTCAAGGGGCCCGGAATTGTTGTCCCGAGGCCCGGAACATCGTTCCCGAGCGGGCAAATGCGGCGCCCGACCCGCCCTGGAATGATCCCAAGGCCGTCCCCGCGCGTTTTCGGGCTTGCAGGACTCCGTTCGAGCCCGGCGCGATACGAGCCCGACGCGCACGCGAGGGCGCATGTCACGTTCGATTCCTCCCTCGCTTGCGCTTCGGGCTCGCACAACACGGGGCCGCTGCTCGCTTCATTTCTTCCCGTTTGCCGTCTGCCGATTCCCGTTTGCCGCCGATCGGCTCGGAGCGCCGATCGAGCCAAGCCCGCGCTTCCGGCCTGCGCTTTTTCCAAGCGCTCAGTGCCTTCTTCTTCAGACCCACACCGTGACGATGAGGTTGGGTTCCTTGAGTTTGCCGGTCCACTCCCCCACCGTGGTGGTGACGAGTTTGACCTCGTAGTTGGGGTTGGCGTCGAGCCATTCGTTGATCTGCTGGTCGAGGAAGGACAGTGAGTCGCCGGTGAGTTTGCAGTGGAAACTCTTGACGTGGATGGCCCCGGTGCCGGTCTTGTTGGGCTCGCGGGTACACACGTCGGTGTTGGTGGCGCCCAAGCCCTGGGCGAAGGTGCGGATCTTCGAGCCGCCCCCGCCCGTCCCGGTGGGCGCCGGCTCGGCGGCCGCGTCGTGCTCGTCCTCGGGCCTGCCCACGGGTGTTCCCAGCGGCGGGCCGGAGGTGTGCCGGATCATCGGGCGCGGCTGTCCGGACGCACCATCACCGCCGATCGGATTTCCCGTTTCGTACAACGGCCCGGGCATGGCAGGCTCCTTTCCGGTTGGCATCAACCCGCCGGGCGCAGACACGGCCCGGCGGCGCGTCTCGATGAAATCAGACTATCAGATCGGGCACGAGCCTGCAAGTGGACCGGCCGCCGCGCGTCGCGCACCGCCCGGGGGATCACGCTTGCGGCGTGCGCTGCGAAAAACGGAATCGCACGCCGTCGCTCGACACGCCCTCGAGTTGCACGCTGTGATGGACCGTGGCGCAGCGCACGAGCAGGCGTGCGCCTTCCCAATGGGCGTCGGCCTGCCCGGCAAGGACGCGCGTCACGAGTCCGCGACCGGCGCCGAGGTGGCCCTCGAAGTCGAGGTAACAGGCGCGATGGTCGCCGATGCGTTCGGCCTCGAAGGTCGGCGACTCAGTCGGCAGGCTGGTGGTGCGAAAGGTCAGCAGCGAGCGATCGTCGGGCCCGGCCGACGGGCGGGTCTCGATCATCCAGTCCAGGTGCCATGAGCCGTCCGGGACGGAGTGCCGGAGGACGACGAAGCGCCGCATAGGCAAGTGTACGGGCAGGGTGCGCGGGGGTGGTGTACCATGAACGACCGGTTGACGGAGGGTCTCCCATGGCAGGTGGATGGCAGAAGGGCGTGGTGACGGTGATCGGGTCGCTGGCGCTGCTGGGCGGATGCTCGAAGTACTCGCGCTCGCTGGACATGGTGCGTGCCGACGGGAATGAGGCGTACGCCGCGGGCAAGTACACGTTGGCGCTGGCGGACTACCAGGAGTACATGGAGCGCAAACCCGGCTCGACCGACGTGCGGTACCGACTGGGCGAGACGCTGATGCAGTTGCACCGCCCGACGGAGGCCGAATCGCACTTCCGGGCGGTCTACGACGTGAATCCCAGCGACGTGCGGGGCGCCAAGGGGCTGGCGTCGGCGATGATTGCCGGGGGGCGCGGGGGCGACGGGCTGGACTTCTTCCGGGCCTACCTCGACCAGCGTCCGACGGGCGAGGGCTACTTTGCGATGGGCGACCTGGCGATGCAGGCCGGCGTGCCGGATGATGCCGAGCGGGCGCTGCTGATCGCGGCCAAACTGGATGGCAAGACCTCACCGGAGCCCCACCGGCACCTGGGGCGATTCTACGAGCAGATGCAGAAGGACGAACTGGCGATCCTGCGATGGCGGGCGGTGCTGTTCTTTGACGTGATGGACACCGAAGCCCGCGATCACCTGCGGGCGCTTGGGCAGGTGCCCGGTCCTTCGGCGGTGATTGATCCATCGACGCTGGATTGACAGTCGCGCCGAGTCGTACTCGATGAGAATCCGCGTGCGTTCGCGGCCCGCGTTGGTTATGCTCCGTCGCTCCGACACCGGGAAAGGACGGGCTTGATGCACAAGGCACGCTGGTGGGTGATCGTGATCGCGGGGGTTGTGGCCGGAACACTGCACGCACAGGACGTGGCTCCCGACCCGGGCCCCGGAACGGCCCCGGCGGGTGAAACCCCTGAGCACGCCGTTCCCGCCCCGCAGCGCCCGCGTCGCACGGCGCTGGCCGGCCTGACGTCCATGAGCAGTTTCCGCGACCCGTTCGGGCTGCGCGGAAGCAACATCTTCGCTCCGCTGGATTGGCCGACGCCGACCGAAGGCCGGCTCGCGTCAGGGGCGCCCGGACCCGATTACTGGCAGCAGCAGGTGGACTACAGGATCGACGCGACGCTGGAGGCCGAAACACGGTCGATCAGCGCGGCCGCGACGATCACCTATCACAACAACTCGCCGCATGAACTGACCTACCTGTGGCTGCACCTCGAACAGAACCTGTTCAAGTCGGACAGCGTCGGCGCGCTGACGACCGAGCCTGAATCTCGCTTCGGCTTCCGCAAGGGCACGCACGGGGGATATGACATCGCGTACGTGCGTGCCGGCCGCGCCGACCTGCCCATGCAGGTGTACGACACGATGGGGCGGATCGACCTGCCCGAGCCGATCAGGCCGGGAAAGACGTTCAAGTTCGAGATCGGATGGTCCTACACCGTGCCGCAGATGGGGGCCGATCGCACGGCCGTCGAGGAGGTCGAGCAAGGCACCATCTTCGAGATCGCGCAGTGGTTCCCGGCCGTGGCGTGCTATGACGACGTCGACGGGTGGAACACGCTGGGGTACGTCGGGCAGGGCGAGTTCTACACCAACTTCGGCGATTACGACGTGTCGATCACCGTGCCGCGCTCGCACATCGTCGTTGCTTCCGGGCAGTTGCAGAACCCGCACGATGTGCTGACCGACGAGCAGCACAACCGCCTGCGCGAGGCGCTCTCCAGCGACGAGACGATCGCGATCCGCTCGGCCGAGGAAGTCGGCGACCCGGCCAGCCGCCCGGCCGGCGACGGGCCGCTGACATGGCGCTTCAAGTCGCAGGGCATGCGCACGTTCGCGTGGGCCTCGAGTGATGCCTTCATCTACGACGCCGCCGGGCTGGACGTGCAAGGTTCACGCTATGCGCCGAACGGGCGCGTGCTGGTGCAGGCCGCCTACCCGAAGGAAGCGGTCGAAATCTGGAGCAAGGCCGTGCAGATGGCACGGCACTCCATCGGCTTCAGTTCGACCATGTGGCATCCGTTCCCCTACCCGACGGCGACGAACGTGAACGGCACCGTCGGCGGGATGGAATATCCCGGCTTTGTCATGTGCGCCGGGCGACGCAGCGAGCGCGGGCTCTACGGCGTTACCAACCACGAGTTCGGGCACACGTGGTTCCCGATGATGGTCAACACCGACGAGCGGCGCTACGCATGGATGGATGAGGGCTTCAACAGTTTCATCAACATGTACGCCAGCGCCGACTATCGCGAGCCGGGGTCAAGCCCCAGGGGTGAGTCGGCCCGCATGGGCCGCGGCGTGCCTCGCGCCAATCAGCAACCGATCATGACCTATCCCGACTACATGCGCCCGGGACAACTCGGGTCGATCGGGTACAGCAAACCGGCGAACGGGCTGTTCCTGTTGCGCGAGTTCGTGCTCGGGCACGAGCGTTTCGACCGGGCGTTCAGGGAGTACATCGACCGATGGGCGTTCAAGAGCCCGCAGCCGACCGACTTCTTCCGCACGATGGAGGACGTCGCGGGGATGGACCTGTCGTGGTTCTGGCGCGGGTGGTTCTACGGCAACGGCACGCTCGATCAGGCGATCGCGGGGGTCGAGCAGGTGGCCGACGCCGACGAACAGTCCGAGGGCGAGCAGGCTTGGGTGTACATCGATCTGGCCAACCGCTCGGAGTTGGTCATGCCCGTGCGCCTGCGGGTGACGTTCGACGACGATTCGACGAGGACGATCGACCTGCCGGTGCAGATCTGGGCGGCCACGGATGAATGGACCGCCGGATTCGACCCGCAGGGGCGCACCGTGACCAAGGTCGTGATCGATCCGGATCGCATCCTCCCGGACGCGGACCGCTCGAACAACGCCTGGCCGGAGCCGGAGCCGGAACCGGAACGCGGGCCGGGGCGGTTCCGGGGACGCGGCGGGGCGGGCGGGCCGGACGCACCCGGGGGGCAGTCGGAATCAAACTGAGAGACTTGGCCACGCGCGGGCGCGGGTGTGACGGGGCTCCCTTGTCCTGAGACCAGCGTCACGAAGGGCGGCGGTTCACCCATTCATCCGGATCAACGGATGAATGGACGGGTCGGGCGGGGTATACTCCGCCCGTGAAACCCGGAGCCGCCCTGAGCCCGATCATCGAGCGGATCGCCATTCTGAGCGAGCCGACGAGGCTGCGCGCCCTGTGCGTGCTGGAGCGGGAAGAGTTATCGGTGGGCGAACTCTCAAGAGTCTTGCAAGCCCCGCAGAGCACGGTCAGTCGGCATCTCAAGTTACTGGCCGGGGCGGGGTGGGTGCAGAGTCGGACGGAACGGACTGCCACCTATTACCGCGTTTGGCTGGACGACCTGGCCGAGCCGGATCGGGCGATGTGGAAGTTGCTGCGCGAGCAGGTGGAAGGTCGCGGGGAGACGGCGGCCGACGTGCGGCGCCTGGCCGAAGTGTTGGCAGAACGCCAGACCGACAGTTTGACATTCTTCGGGCGTGTCGCGGGCGAATGGGACGCGGTGCGGCGTGATCTGTTCGGAGACCGGTTCACCAGCGAGGCGCTGCTGTCGCTGATTCGCCCCGACTGGGTTGTGGCCGACGTGGGCTGCGGCACGGGCAACGTGGCCAGTTTGCTCTCGCCGGTGGTAGAGCGGGTGATCGCGGTGGACCAGTCGGGCCCGATGCTCGATGCCGCCCGGCAGCGGCTGGAAGGGGCGTCGAACGTCCAGTTTGAGCAGGGCGCAGTTGAGGCACTGCCGATCGAGGACGCGAGCGTCGATGCGGCGGTGTGTGCGCTGGTGCTGCATCACGTTGAAGACGTCGAGGCGGCGTGCACCGAGTTGGGCCGTGTGCTGCGGGGCGATCGCAGCGGCGGGGTGGCGCTGGTGATCGACATGTACGCGCACGAACGCGCGGAGTACCGCCTGCAGATGGGGCACCGACATCTGGGCTTCGACCCCGGCGCGTTGTGCACGATGCTGCGGACGGCGGGATTCGGTTCAACGCTCGTGCGTCCCCTGGCGTGTGGGGCGTCGACGAAGGGCCCGGGGTTGTTTGCAATCAGTGCGTGGAAAGTGTGAGCGATCGCGGAGATGCGGAGAAGTCGCAAGACACCGGAAACAGGGCAGGAGTTCTTCGATTCGGAACGTCCGGTGCATTTGAGTTTGGCGTCTTCGATTCTCCTCCGCTTCAGCGCGTTTGTCTTGAAGAACCTGTCGATGACGCAACTTACATGGAGATCTCAATGACGGCGATGGCGACCAAGAGCGGCGGCAAGAGCAAGAAGGGCGGGTTGGAGTTCAAGGTGCGCGACCTGGCGGCCGGGGAACTGGGGCGCAAGGAGATCCGCCTGGCCGAGCACGAGATGCCGGGGCTGATGGCGTTGCGCGAGCGCTACGCGGGCAAGAGGCCGCTGAAGGGCGCCAAAATCGCCGGCTCGCTGCACATGACGGTGCAGACGGCCGTGCTGATCGAAACGCTGGTTGAACTGGGCGCAGAAGTGCGCTGGGCGTCGTGCAACATTTTCAGCACGCAGGACTCGGCAGCCGCGGCGGTGGTGATCGGCAAGGACGGAACGCCGGAGAACCCCAAGGGCACGCCGGTGTTCGCATGGAAGGGCGAGACGCTGGACGAGTACTGGTGGTGCACCCGGCAGATCCTCAACTGGCCGGACGGGGACGGGCCGAACCTGATCCTCGACGACGGCGGCGACGCGACGATGATGGTGCTCAAGGGACTGGAGTACGAGAAGGCCGGGAGCATCCCGCGGTTCAACCCGCACGAGCATCCGGAGGAGTTCGGGGCGTTTCTGCGCGAGTTGAAGGAGCAGGAGAAGGAGCATCCCGGTTGCTGGGCCCGCATGGCCGGGCAGATCCGCGGCGTGTCGGAAGAGACGACGACAGGCGTGCATCGCCTGTACGAGTTTGCGAAAAAGGGACTGCTGCCGTTCCCGGCGATCAACGTCAACGACAGCGTGACCAAGAGCAAGTTCGACAACATCTACGGGTGTCGACACAGTTTGATCGACGGGCTGAACCGCGCCAGCGACGTGATGCTCAGCGCGAAGGTGGCGGTGGTGTGCGGGTACGGGGACGTGGGCAAGGGCTGCTGCCAGGCGCTCAAGGGCCAGGGTTGTCGCGTGATCGTGACGGAGATCGACCCGATCTGCGCGCTCCAGGCGGCGATGGAGGGCTACCAGGTCACGACGCTCGAAGACGTGGTCGAGACGGCCGACATCTTCGTGACCACGACCGGCAATCGCGACATCATCACCATCGAGCACATGCGGAAGATGAAGGACAAGGCGATCGTCGGCAATATCGGGCACTTCGACAACGAGATCCAGATGGAGAAGTTGTCGAAGGACAAGGACGTGGAGCGGATCAACATCAAGCCGCAGTTCGACGAGTTCGTCTTCAAGAGCACCGGGCGGAGCATCCTGGTGCTGGCCGAGGGACGGCTGCTGAATCTGGGCTGCGCGACGGGGCACCCGAGTTTCGTGATGAGCGCGAGTTTTACGAACCAAGTGATCGCGCAGATCGAGTTGCACACGAAGAACGATCAGTACGAGAACCAGGTGTACATGCTCCCCAAGCACCTCGATGAAGAGGTGGCGCGTCTGCACCTGGGCAAGTTGGGCGTGAAGTTGACCAAGTTGAGGCCGGAGCAGGCGGAGTACATCGGGGTGCCGGTGGACGGGCCTTTCAAGCCGGCACACTACAGGTATTGAGTGGCAAGAGACGAAGCGGAGTGTACGAGCCCGAAGCGCCAGCGAGGGAGCGGGCACGAAGCAGAACTTTCAGGGCTCTCCGCCTGCGCGGGGAGCCGTTTTTGATCGCGAAGTCTGAGCGACAAGAGCGCCGGGCCTGTGATTGGGGGACTCGCAGAGGTCCGGCGCCCGGAAGGGAAGTTGGAACCAGGAAATGCCGATTCACCGGCAGCAAGCCGGCCCCACTCCACACACCGGCTGGAAGCCGGTCCCACCTGCACGGTCAGGCTTCGGGCCAGAGCCAGGTGACCAGGGTCCAGATGACCATGGCGACCAGGGCCATGGTGATGCCGATGCCGATGCCGATCCACAGAGGCGGGACGGCCTGTCGCTGGACGGCCGGCCGCTCGACCGAGCGGGTGCGCGGACGTTCGACGTGCTCGAAGCCGAACTCCGGGGCCGAGGCCAGAGTCTCGGCGCCAAGCGTCTGGTCGGCGTTGGTCGGTAAGTCCGGGTTGACGGGACGGAAGGCGGCCTCGTCCCACCGGGTCACGTAGCGGATGACCGAGGTGCCGATGCGGATCTCGTCGGCATGGACGAGGACGTGCCGTGCGTCGAGTTTGCGCCCATTGACCTGGGTGCCCCAGCGGCTCTGGCAGTCTTCAACGGTGTGCCCGCCCGCGGCAGCGGTGACCTTCAGGTGGACGCGCGAGACGTGTTCATCGGGCACGACCACGTCGCAGGCGCGGCGGCTGCGCCCGAGCACGACGACCTTGCCGTCGTCGGTGGGCAGCGGGCAGCGGAGACGCTGGCCGGACCCCGAGATGGCGAAAATGAGCAACTCAGGCCCGGACCAGGTCAGAGGGTTGGCGCCGCGGGCCACACGGACGGACCAGCCCTGGACGATGCGGGGATCGGCGTCGGCTTCCACGTCGGCAGACCCGGCGCGGATAGATCCGTCGGGCTGCACACGCAAGTCGATCGCGCCGGGTTCATCGTCGGCCGGAGCGATGTGGATGTGGATGGTGCGATCCATGACGTTGGGGATAAGCGTAGACGCGGAGACGCGGCGTGTGGGTGCTACAGTGCCGAGCCATGCAGACCTTCGACCCTATCGAGATTCTCAGCGCCCGGTTTCGGGAGGGCATCGCCCGTGCCTATGAGCAGGTCGGGACGGACGCGGACGCGCTGATTTCGGCGTCGCGACAGCCGCATTTCGGGGATTTTCAGTCCAACGCGGCGATGCCGCTGGCCAAGCGTGTGGGTGAGAACCCGCGCGATGTGGCCAGGAAGATCATCTCGCAGATCGACGTGTCGGACATCGCCGAGCCGCTGACCGAGCAGTCGATCGCGGGCCCGGGATTCATCAACGTGCGGCTGAAGCCCGAGGCTCTGGCGAGGTTGCTCGACGGGTTGGACAATGCCGAGGTCGGTCTGCCGGCCACAGACGAACCGATGACAGTGGTGGTCGACCTGTGCGGGGTGAACCTGGCCAAGCAGATGCACGTCGGGCATCTGCGGGCGACGATCATCGGGGACACGATTGCGCGGCTGTACGAGCGGCTGGGGCACCGGGTGGTGCGGCAGAGCCACGTGGGCGACTGGGGCTTGCCCATCGCGATGGTGACGGCCAAGTTGCTGGAACTGGATGCGAGGGGCGCGTTGCCGGCGCGACTCGATCTGGATGATCTGAATCGCTGGTACAAGCAGGCGCAGGCGGAGTGCGCCGGCGAGGAGCGGGCACTGGCGTTTGTTCGGCATTTCGGGGGAAACGCGAAGATCGAGGCCGAACTGGGCGAGATCGACGCCGAGGCGGACGAGCACTTGTCGCACGCCCGGCGGGTGCTGGTGGCCTTGCAGTCAGGTGACGCGACTGTGCGGGCGATGTGGCAGCGCATCTACGACGTGACGATGAGCGAGTGTCTGCGGGCGTGCGCGCGCCTGCACACGCTGATCACCGACGAGCACTCGGCCGGTGAGTCGACCTATGCCGACGAACTGGCCGGCGTGGTGCAGGATCTTGCGGCGCGGGGTGTGGCCGAGGAATCGGACGGGGCGCTGGTCGTGCGGGTGGACGGGATCGAAGAGCCCTGCCTGGTGCGCAAGAGCGACGGCGGGTTTCTGTATGCGACGACGGATATGGCGGCCATCCGGAGGCGGGTGCAGCAGATCGGGGCCGACCTGGTCGTGTATTGCGTGGATGCGAGACAGAGCCTGCACTTCAAGCAGGTTTTTGGTGCGGCAACCAAAGCCGGATATGCGACCAGGGTGGGGGCGAAGGGACCGGCGCACCTTGAGCACGCGGCCTTTGGGACGATCCTGGGCGAGGACGGGCGGCCGTTCAAGACCCGCTCGGGCGAGAGCGTGAAACTGTCCGATCTGCTGGATGAGGCGGTGACGCGGGCGCAGGCCCAAGTGGAGCAGCGCTCGGTCGAGTTGAGCGACGCCGAGCGCAAGTCGATCGCCGAGGCGGTGGGAATCGCGGCGATCAAGTACGCGGACTTGTCCAATGATCGCGTGAAGGACTACGTGTTCAACTTCGACCGGATGCTGGCCTTCGAGGGCAACACGGGTCCGTATCTGCTGTATGCGCTCGTGCGGATCCGCAGTTTGTTCCGCAAGGCCGACGCGGAGGGCATGGCGTTCAATCCGGGTGCGTCGATTGCGATCGAGCAGGCGGAGGAGAAGGCGCTGGCGTTGGAGTTGCTGCGCTATCCGAAGACCGTGCATAGCGCGGCCGAGGCGTTCGAACCGCATCGCCTGTGCGGGTATCTCTACGAGTTGTGCGCGGCCTACAGCACGTTTTATGACCGGTGTCACGTGCTCAAGGCCGAGAGCGAGCGGGTGCGCGCGTCGCGGATGCGGCTGGTGGCGTTGACCGGCCGGGTGCTGGCCGACGGCTTGAAGACCCTCGGGCTGCCGACGGTCGAGCGGATGTAAGCGAGCGCCGGCGGGCACGCTGCGAAATCTCGCGGACCACTGAGAGATCGGCGCAGATGGCGCAGAGACACGCGGAGGGGGCCGTGTTGGGCTGCCTCGGCGTGCGGGGGCCCTCCCCGCTGGGATAGAAGGTACATCATGCAGCGACTCATCACCGTCTTGCCCCTGATCTATGCCGCCGGACTCGCGGTCGCGCAGCCGTACCTGCCGGACTGGTCGGCCGTGGGCGTCGGCATGCCGGCGGAGGTGTACGCACTGACTGAGTTTGATGACGGCACTGGCCCGGCTCTCTATGCGGGCGGCGCGTTTCTGAACTTCAGCAACTTCATGCCTGCGAACTACATTGGGAAGTGGGACGGTGTCAACTGGTCAGGCCTGAGCAGCGGGCTCAACGGCGGAGTCTCCGCGCTGGCTGTCTATGACGACGGCAGCGGCGACGCGCTCTATGCAGGAGGTGCGTTCACCGTCGCGGGCGGCGCCGTCGCCAATCGCGTGGCCAAGTGGGATGGCAGCACGTGGAGCGCGCTTGGCACGGGCATCGCCGGCGGAACAACGCCTCGCGTATTCGCGCTGACGGTGTTCAACGACGGGTCGGGCGACGCGCTGTACGCCGGCGGTCGGTTCAACAATGCAGGCGGCGCGGCGGCGACAACCATCGCGAAATGGGACGGCTCGTCGTGGTCGGCGCTGGGAAGCGGGATGAACGTCGAAGTCCGCGCTCTGTGCGTGTACAACAACGCGCTATACGCCGGCGGGCTGTTCACCACGGCCGGAGGTACTCCCGCAAACTACCTGGCGCGCTGGAATGGCTCAACCTGGTCGGCTGTGGGCGTAGGCACCAACGGCTTCGTGCGCGCGCTCGCGGTCTACAACGACGGAAGCGGCAATGCGCTGTACGTCGGCGGGCACTTCACATCGGCGGGAGGCGCGCCGGCCAGCAGCATCGCCAAGTGGGACGGGAGCACGTTCTCAGCCCTCGGCGCCGGCGTCGTGCCGGGCGGCTTCGCGCCGGGCGTGCGGGCGCTGCTCACCTTCAATGACGGCTCGCCGGCGGGGACATGCCTGTACGCGGGCGGCGACTTCGCGACGGCCGGCGGCGTAAGCGTCAACAATATCGCGCGGTGGGACGGCGCGGCGTGGACAGCGCTGGATGCCGGTGTCAACCACATCATCGAAGGGCTTGGCTCATCGGGCTTGTCGGGGCGTCCGGCGCTGTACGCCGGCGGCTGGTTCACCACGGCCGGGCCCATACCCGCCGACCGCGTGGCTCGCTGGGCGTGCGACTGCCCGATCGACTTCGCACCGCCCTACTGCCATCTCGATTTCTTTGACGTGCAGGCGTTCCTGAATCTCGCGGCCACGGGCAGCGTACAGGTCGATCTCAACGCCGACGGCATCTTCGACTACTTTGACGTACAGGCGTTCCTGATGATGTTCACCAGCGGGTGCCCGTAGGTGATGAGATGGATGGCGCACGGACGCCTGCGACCAGGCGCCCCGCCCGCTGCGGCCGCGAGCCCCCTGTTGCCTTCCGACAGGCCTGCCTTGAGAGGCGCCGGAGGATGTGGACTTCCCGGGCGTCATGAGGCGACCGAGCCCCGGCCCACAGGTATCAGTCGGGGTCGATCTCGCGCAGCATGATGTGGCGCCAGCGGACCCGGAGCGGCTCGACCCTGTCGCCGACGCCATGCACCTGCAGCCCGATGAAGCCGGACGCGGCGCCGTCGTCAACGATGTCTGCCGCCGGGACGCCGTTGATCCACGTGCGGATGTGCTTGCCCCGCGCGAGCACGTGCATGCGGTTCCACTCGCCGTTGCGATAGGCGGTGCGTGCGGCCACGTTGTCGTCAAGATTATCGAGCCAGCCGCGTCCGGATTCCTCGTAGATGCCGCAGGTATACGCGCGATTGGAAGGGTCGATCTCGACCTGGTACCCATGCACGACGCCTTCGCGGTAGTCGGGCTCCGAGTGCGAGCGGATCTGCACACCGGAATTGAGCGCGTCGTCAATCTTGAACTCCAGATCAAGTTCGAAGTCGGCAAAGTCGCGCTCGGTGCACAGGAAGGTGTTGGGCTGATTGGGGCGTGTTTCGCCGACGATGGCCCCGTCCTCGACGCGATAGTCGGCCTTGCCGCCGCGCTGTACCCACCCGTCCAGCGTCCGGCCGTTGAAGACTGGTTGAAAGAGCGGCGGCGTGTCCGTGGACAGAGCATGCACCTTCTCGACGACCCAGATGTTGCGGAAACGGATGGCGTGCCCATGATCCTGCAACATGACCGGGCCGGTCGCCGTCTCGACATCGGACAGGGCCCCGCCGGTGATCGCAGGAACGGCGACGCGCTCGTGGATGACCACGCCGTTGAAGATGACGGTGATCATCGCATCGGCCGTCTTCCTGCCATCGCGATCGAAACGGGGCGGCGCGAAGTCGATGTCATAGGTCTGCCACTGACCGGCCGGGCGGGCGGCGTTGACGAGCGGGGCCTTGTGCCCGTAGATGCCGCCCGCGAGGTTGTTCGCCGGCGCGGCATCGAACGAGTCGAGGATCTGGATCTCGTAGTTCCCCGCGAGGTAGACGCCGCTGTTGCCCCTGGCCTGTCCGGTCACGTCATCGGGCGACGGCGGAATGCAGAACTCGATGTGCAGGTGCATGGGCCCGAAGGACTGGCGCGTGCGCAGCGAGCCCGAGCCGGGCTTGATCACCATGTCGCCGTTCTCGATTGTCCAGGCCGCGGGCTGGCCGTCGGCCGTCCGCCACGCGTCGAGGAACGAGCCGTCGAAGAGAATGACCGCCTCCGGCGGCGGCGCCGCGTGGGACTTGGCCGGCTCGACTCCCGGCGGCGACTGGTGCCGGTGCACCGTTTGCTGAGCAAACGCGGGAGAGACCACGAACGCACACAGGGCGGCAATGCAGGCTAGTTTCATGGCTGTACCTCGGCGGGCAGTGAATCGATTTCATCGGGCTTCCACGGACGCGTGCGCCCGCGGGACTCGGCGCGCACCTTGGCGATCAGGTCTGGCGAAACAGGGTCGGCGTTGTTGCCGAAGTTGGCGCGGATGTAGGACATGACGGCCGCGAACTCGCGATCGTCGCCCAGCGGCGCCGGGGGCATGGTGTCGTTGTAGAGGATGCCGCGTCGCTCAATGGGCCCTTCGAGCCACGCGCGGCGAGTCGGCCAGCGGCGGATACGGCACGCCCATGCCCTGTCCGTTCGAGCCGTGGCAGCCCTGGCAGTAGACGTAGACCTGCGCGCCGCGCGCCAGCAGCAGGCGCTGGTCGGAGGTCAGCGCTGCTTTCTCAGAATCCGGTCGACCGGGCCAGGCCAGAAAGCGATCGCTGCGCCCCGCCTGTTCTGACAGGTGCCCGGAGCCGGCGAGGACGAGTTCGGTCCAGCCGCGCGGCTCGCGCGCCAGCCTGAGCGTGCGCGGACGCTGCTCCCCGAGTTTCTGCACCGATGCGACGCGTGCGAGGATCGCCTCGGCCCGCGCCGGCGAATTTGCGGCCAGTCGCACGCACAGGTCCAGCACATCCGCGGCATTGCCCGATCGCAGGCCGGTGTCGAGCAATTCGGCCATCATCGCACGGTCAGCCGCGTCGCCGGGCCATGATTCATCGACGAGCAGCATGGCGGCCGCTTCGACTTCGTGACCGGCGAGGCTGTTGACGATCGCCGAACGCATGAACTCATCGCCGGCATGCGCGCGAGCCAGCCCGACCAGCGCCTCACGCGCCCCCTCGGTCTGCAACGCGCCCAGCGACAGGGCGGCCTGCACGCGGAGGAGACGCTCAGGACGCTGCGCCGCCCGCACGAGCGCGTCGAGCACTTCGAACGGGTCCATCGACTCGGCAATCTCGCAGGCATGGGCTACGACGCGCGGATCGGCGTCGGCCAGCGCGAGCAGCACGTCGCGCTGCGACAACTGACCGACGCCCTCGAGCGTCCGCAGCGCGTGCAGGCGGGCAAGAGGATTTTCACTATTGAAGAGCAGGCTTTCCAGCGCCCCGCCCGCATCGGTCGCGCGCCGCTCGATGAGCAATCGCTGGGCGGTCACCCGTTGCTGCTGATTGGGATGCCCCAGCAACTCCACCAGTTCGGTGTTGGTCGCCTCACTCAGTTTCCGCGGGCTCATTACCGGAGCGCCCGTGGGGGCAATCCGGTAGATGCGCCCAAGCCCCAGCGGAGTCTCCAGCCCGCGTGCGCGAATCTCCCCGGCCAGATACTCGGTCAGATAGGTCCGGTGCTGGATGATGCCGCGGTACATGTCGCAGACAAACAGCGAGCCGTCCGGGGCCACCTGCGCGTCGACCGGGCGGAAGCGCTCGTCGGTCGAGGTCAGGAACTCATCGTCGCTGTACGCGTTCACCCAGTAGGGCAGCCCGTTCCGCTCACGCGGCACGATCCGCTTGATGATGTTGGCCGCCGGCTCGCAGAGAAAGACGTTGCCGGCAAACTCAGGCCCGAACAGGTCCGCGTTGTACATCGCAGGCCCGCAGGCCGAAGTGAGCGTGGCCAGTCTGCCGTCGGCGCGCAACTGCGCAGTGCGATACCCGCGGTTGACGCCGGTGTTGGGGCGGGCGGAGAAGACGGCCACATCGCGCCCGACGCGCGCATAGACGCCGCGCAGCCCTCCCTGCGGATCGTTGCGGGGGCGGTAGTGCTTGGGCACATAGTCCATGTAGAGCGAATCGGAGTTGGGCGTGTAGCAGGCGCGCCCGGAATCGTCAAAGGTCATCCCCCACTGACCGACGCGCGGCACCGGTCGCGTGATCGCCTTCTGCCCGTCGAACCTGATGTCGATCTCGAATTGCGAAAGGTGGATCCAGTTGTCCAGCCCCCACCGCAGCGCGTTGCCCGCATGCTCGGGGTTTTCATGCCCGTCGAAGCCGGTCAGGATCACCTTCTTCTCGTCAGCCCGCCCGTCGGCGTCGGTGTCGCGGCAGAAGAGCAGGTTCGGCGGCTCGATGACCAGCGCCCCGCCATGGCACGGCAGAATGGCGCGCGGAAGTACGAGTCCATCAAGAAACACCGTGTCGCGGTCGGCCCGCCCGTCGCCATCCGTATCTTCGAGCACGACCACGCGGCTGGTGGGCGACAGTTCGCCGTCGCCCTCGATGTTGGGCATGTAACTCTGCATCTCGACGACCCAGAGCCGCCCGTCCTCGTCAAACGCCATCGCGACCGGATCCTCGATCATCGGCTCGGAGGCGAATAGCGACACCTCGAAACCGGGAGCGACGTCAAATCCGGCCAGCGCCTGCGCGGGCGAACGCACCGGGCTCTGGTCCCACTGCCCGGGAAGCGCAGCCGAATGAGGTGCGAACTGCCCCGGGCCGGCCACCTTCGGAGCACTGCGAGCGGCGATGCTCGCGACGATGACCAGCGCCACGGCAGTGGTCGTCGCGCCCGCGGCCGCCCCAGCGACGCCCGAGAGCCTGAACATGCTCGTTCCTGCCGTGCCCGCCACCATGCCCCTCCGCGTGCTGACGTGGAAAGATAGCAGACCGATCAGGCCGGGCAGGCCGGATCGCGCCACCGGACCGACCCGGTGTCCTTTGTCCGATCGGGGCGCGGGCCTGTAGCGACCCGTGAAGCCAGGCCGAGGGCCGAGCGCCGCCCGTGGAACGCGACGCCTCAGAAACGAAGCCTCGCGGGGGACAAGGACATTCGGAGCACGCGATTGTGCTCTCACCCCGAACACGGCACGCGCGTCCTCGCAGAGAGAGGGCCGCCGGTTCATCCGCTGTCGCCGGAGGTGTGTCAGCCATGTACGCGGCCTACCGCACTCTCCGCTGGTTCGAGCAGTTTCCTCAGGCCGGTTGGAAACCGGCCCCACCGAAGGCGTGTGCAGCGCCCGCCGGCGGGAAGCCGGTCTCACTGTTCACTCGACCTTCCCCGCCGCTGCCCACAGCGTCTCTTCGCCTCTTGCCCTATACACTCCTCCGCCATGCCCGAGCACGACGCACCCGCTCTCGTTCGCCTGTCCTACCTGCCGACTCCCGACGGCCGATTCGGCCGGTTCGGCGGGGCGTACGTCCCCGAAACTCTTGTCAATGCGCTCGAACAACTCGCCGACACGTACGAACGCGTCCGCATGAACGACCAGTTCTGGGGCGAACTGACCGACCTGTTCGGCGCCTACGTCGGGCGTCCCACGCCGCTGTACTGTGCCGAGGGGCTGACGCGGCACCTGCGCCAGAACCTGCCAAGAGACCGCGGCGCGACGCTCTGGCTCAAGCGCGAAGACCTCGCCCACACCGGCGCCCACAAGATCAACAACGCCCTCGGCCAGGGCTTGCTGGCCGTCAAGATGGGCAAGCAGCGCGTCATCGCCGAGACCGGCGCCGGGCAGCACGGCGTGGCCACCGCGACTGCGTGCGCCCACCTCGGGCTCGAATGCGACGTCTACATGGGCTCGGAGGACATGCGCCGCCAGCACCTCAACGTCACGCGCATGCGCATGCTCGGCGCCCGCGTCGTACCCGTCGAATCGGGCTCTCGCACGCTCAAGGACGCGACCAACGAGGCTATGCGCGACTGGATGGGCTCAGTCGAGACCACCCACTACATCATCGGCTCGGTCGTCGGCCCGCACCCGTTCCCCATGATCGTCCGCGACTTCCAGTGCATCATCGGCCGCGAGGCAAAGGCCCAGTCGCTCCGCCACATCGGTCGCCTGCCCGACGCCGTGGTCGCCTGCGTCGGCGGCGGCTCCAACGCCGCGGGCATCTTCTTCCCGTTCATCGAAGATGAAGTCCGTCTCGTGGGCGTCGAGGCCGGCGGCACCGCCAGTTCGCTCGGGCAGCACGCCGCACCGCTGAGTTTCGGCTCGCCCGGCGTGCTTCACGGCTCGCTCAGTTACGTCCTCCAGGATGACGACGGGCAGACCGCCAATGTCCACTCCTGCTCGGCCGGGCTCGATTACCCCGGTGTCGGGCCTGAGCACAGTGCCTGGAAGGACGCCGGGCGCGTGCAGTACGTCTCAATCACCGATGCCGAGGCCCTTGACGCCTTCCTCACGCTCGCCCGCGCCGAGGGCATCATCCCGGCGCTGGAATCCTCGCACGCGATCGCCCATGCGATCAAAATGGCCTCCGACATGCCGCGCGAGAGCGACATCGTGGTCAACCTCTCCGGGCGCGGGGACAAGGACGTGGAAGAAGTTCTGCGACTCATGGGGGGCCAGGTCTCGCCCGCCGGCGCCCGGCGCCCCGCACGCCGCCAGAAGGACAAGCCGCGCAAGGAATCCAGGCCCGATCAGCCCGGCGGCGCCGACGATACCGACGACGGCGCAGGCGAGTGATACGGGCTTGCACGAGGGCGTGCGCTCCAGCCGGGCGGTGCGAGAGATCGACCGCCTGTTCGATGGCTGCTGCGTTTGCGTCGTGCTCCGCGTACGCGCGGTTGCCCGGGCTGCGACTGCGCACCTACGCCCACACCCGCGCCACACATTTGAGTTCCGGCGAGGACGAGGGCAGCGGCCGGGGCATGATGTTGCCCGGCGCCTTCAGGCATCGGCCGGTGTGGAAGCCTGCGCTGGCCGCAGGGCGGTGCAGCGGGCAGATCCTCCAGCCCGCCAAGGCAGTACCAGGATCCATTGCTGAATGGCCCCGCGGTGGACGCCCGGGGCTTGGCCGTCACACCTCAGCGCGTGCGTGGATCGGACTGCGTTCCGTCGCCGGGCAGCACTGCGGTCGCTTCCACCCAGAAGACGTCGGCAACCTGCGAACGCACGAACTCGAACGTCACCTCGTCGAATCGATGCAGCGCCGAGTCTTCTGTGTAGAACACGCCGCCGCCGGGCTGCGCCTGGTCAACGCGATAGCCCACGAGCAGGCGGCTGTGGCCGGAGCCGGCCGCGACGGGGTAGCCCGACGCGAGCACGCGCCTGATCTCAGCGAACTGCTCGTCACTGACGCCGAAGTGGTCCGGCTGCCAGGGCACGATCCAGTGAACGACGAGTGTGCCAAGCGACTGCTTGTGCAGAGCATCTGCGTCAGCGCGGGCCTCCGGCGTGGGCCGGCGTGTTGCGTCGAACGCGGGTTCATAGGGCATCGCGCTTTCGCGGCACACGCCGTACTGAGCCAGGCCCGCCAGCGCGTTGTGGAAGAAGTTCCCGTCCGACGGATGCCCGGCGGCCTGTCCGGCGGCCCAGTTCATGAACTCGGGGCTGAGGCGAACCGGCTGCCCGGTCTGCCTGGCATGGGCAAACTCGATGGCCGAGCAGGTGGTGAAGATCGAGCAGGTTCCGCGTGCGCCCTGAGCCCGCGGCGAAAGACCGAGGTCGACAAGCGTCTGGCGCAGATCGACGCTCACGGGCAGCGCGACGGCCGGGGAGTGGAAACTGTCGCCCGAACCGGCACGGGGTGAGGGACTTGACCCCCGGCAGGACGAGGCCACAAGCACGCCGAGCACGACAAGTCTCATGAGAATGATGACAGGCATTCTCTCATGTTATCGCGACGGCCGACTCGCGGCGCGATCAAACGCCGCCGCCGTTCCGGGCGGGAGGGTTTCGTGGTGAATCGACGCGGTGTGCAACGGCCGCTGGGTGCGGGCATCGGCGCCAAGGTCGAGCAAGAGAAGCAGGAACTTGATCGCGGCACATACCAACATCTCGAACTCTTCGGGCAACCCGGGCAGAAGGGTTCCTTCGGGGCGCGGTTGCATTCGGAACGGCCGCCGGCACACGCTGAGGACGAGCGATGATGGGGTCGACGCTCCATCGAGCCGCGCGCTGATCGCGTTGCGAGGGACGAACTCATACAGGTATGACTCGAATCTCGGACGGCGTGGACGCCGAACCTTGGTGAGCCCTCGAGCACAGGTTCGGGTGGCAAACATCCTTTGCTGCCGAAACCCCGATTGAAAGCCGCCCGCAAAGTCGCCCGAAGGCGAGCGCTTCTCGGGCGTCTTCGCGCGCCCGAGGCTCAACTCGAACTGGCCATGCGAACACTCCGCGGCCCGGCTCGGTGAATTCCATTGAGGTAATTCCCGGATGGAAAAACAGAGTCTCAGCCCACAGCGGAGCACGCTGGGTACCGGCCGTCAAGGGTGTCGGCCTCGATCACACACGTTTGATGCAGGTCAATGACGACTCGGATGCGGCGTCGGCACGGTGCTGCGTGCAGACGCGCGGAGCCACCGTGATGCGCACGAGAAGTACAATGGCGACCAATGCCGCGAGCCCCCAGAATGCCTTTGCCAGCAGGGGCTGATCCGTGAGCAGGTAGTTGTTGCACAGGCGAGTGGGCGCGGTCCAGTAGACCCAGCCGAGCGTGATCAGCATCGAGAGGATATTGGCCCAGAGCAGGCCACGCACAATCGTCGGCAGGTGCGCCCACGCACGGGCCACCGGCACACCCACGAGCAACGGGACAGAGACAAACTTCGCGATCTCCCAGGACGCGTCGCGGAGCGCAGCATCCAGCGAGCGGGGCAGCATCCAGACAGCCAGCGTGAATGCGGCCAGAACAAGCCCGGCCTCCCCCGCCCGGCTTCGGCCGAGCGCTGCGTTGAGCCACCGACCGATGCACCAGCCCGAAAGAACGAGCAGGCCGACTTGAAGGACAGCGTGTCCGACGAGCGATCGCTCAAGGATCGAACGGGTGCCAAGCAGCGCGACCCACAGCAGGGCGCCAAGCCACAGCCAGACGGAGATGGTGCGTGACTTCTTCACATTCTCTTCAGAGCCTCGACGATTTCCGCAGGCCTTTGCTCGTCGTAAATGGCCACCAATCGCCCCTTGCGATCGATGACGTGGAGCCCGCCGTTGTGGATGTATCCCCCTCGACCATCGGGGATGGCGATGATGCCGAACGCGTCAAGAAGTTGGTCGAGCCCCGAGGACGGCCGGGCGACCCACCAGCGGTCCGCGCTCGCGGAGAGTTGCGCGGCGTAGCCGGCAAGTTCGGCCTGCCCATCGTGATCGGGATCGAAACTGATGCTGACGAAGTGAACATCGAGCCCGGCGGTATCTTCAGCCAGTTCATCGCGGAGTTCGGCCAGCCTCGCGGTGAGCATGGGGCACAGGCTGGTACAGCGTGTATAGATGAATGTGACGACGACCGGCCGCCCCTTGAGGTCGCTGAGTCGCGCCGAACCGCCGGTCGCCAGTTGCAGCGGCGCATCCGGGATGTCGCGCGGGCGGTCGGACACATCAATTGCTCGCGCACGCTCGGATGTGAAGGCACGCAGTCCATCGGTGGCGTGCCAGAGCGCTGCCGATCCGAGCATTGCCGCGAGCACTCCGGACAGAACGCGCCGAATCATGCCTGCCCGCTCCCTCTCGCTGCCGACCGTGCCGCCAGCACAAACCTGGTCACAAAGAGGGACACGCTCAGCAGGATCACCAGACCGCACACCGACGCGATCTTGTCGAGGGGCAGCCACGCGGCCTGGTGGGCGGCAAAGCGCCTGGGAACCCCGCTACGTCCACCCAGCAAGAACATGGTGACAAAGCTCAGGCACCCCAGCGCATAGACCCAGAACCACACGCACTCCCACCGGATCGGCTTGGCGCCGCCCCAGGCGCGGACGAACCACAGCATGAAGCCCAGCGCCATGGCGCACATGCCCAGGAGCAGGTAGAAGTGAAAATGTCCCGGAACCCACAGGGTGTTGTGCATCACCATGTTGACGCTGATGGTGGCGTCGATCATGGCCGGAACGATGCCGGCCGCCCACCCGAAGGTCGACAGGAACAGCAGACCCGACGGAAGATCCCAGCGGATCCCGGAGCGATGCACGTTGACCAGCGCGCCGTACGCAGTGACCACGAGCACCGGCAATCCGCTGATGTAGGACACAATCTGCCCGGCCACCGAAATCCAGACAGGCTGAACGAAGTCCATGAGCAGGTGGTGCGGAAAGGCGCCAAGGACCATCAAGGTGGAGACCGTCCATGCGCCCAGGAATGCGCGGTTGTTCGAGGGCCAGTCCCGCCCGGTATAGCGTGGAAGCAGTTCGTAGACGGCGATCACGGACATGTAGATGGTCGCGTTGATGAACACATGCCCGAAGAAGTAGGTGAGATTCTTGGCAACCAGCGGATCGAACCGCATCTCGGGCGCGAACAGTGAGATCAGGTTCACGACGATGATCGAAGCGCCGAGAATGAGCGCCAGGGTGTTCACGATCAGCACCATCGTCGACGCCACCACCGCCGGGGGTGGCGCGTCTGCCTGGGAGGGTCCGAAGAGTTGTGGCCAACCCAGCGCCCTTCCCAGGCCTTTGTAGCGTGACAGGATCGCTCGCCCGGTATCCAAGTGGAGCAGCAGGAAGCCGACGCCGATCAGGAGCAGCCCGCCGAGGAACGCGGCCGCCCCCCACGTCGTCCACACGCCCATGCTCTGGCGCGGGAGCGGGTACAGGAAGGTCCACGCCCCCGCGTAGTCGCCCACAGTGATCCCGACGAGGATGAGCACCACTCCCACGACAAAAAACACAAGATTGATCCATGCGACGCGCGTTGAAAGTGAGACGTGCCGACCGAGGAAGTACAACATGATCCCCGCACCGGCCAGCCCGGCCATCCCGACCATCCCCGCGCCGTGCAGCGTCATGAACCGGTAGAACCAGTCCGGTGACATGACCAGAATCTCCGCCTGACTCATGCGCAGCAAGACTCCCACGACCATCATCAACAGGAGCAGCAGTCCGGCTGTGGTCAGGTAGGCAAGCACAGGGCGGCGCTGCGTCGCGCTGACGCCCGCATCAGGCTGGTACGCGGTGTTCATGTCGACTCCTTCCGGTCGCGCCGGCCGGCGAACGAGTCGCGTGCGATCCGCGCCGCGCGCCGGGCAGCGTAAGACCCGTCTTATTCGCCGGTGACGGTGAGTACAGAGGCCATGGTGTGATGGGCCACACCACAGTACTCAAGGCACAGGATCGTGTACTGGCCGGGCGTGTCGAACGAGAAACTCAGAGTATTGGTTCGACCCGGCATCGCTTGTGTCTGGGCAAGAACATGCCAGTTCCGGTCATAAATCGCAAAACCATGGTTGACATCGACGGAGGTCACCCGGAACTGGATGGGCGTATTCGCGGGCAGAGAGGTCCGGCTGATCTGCCAGGCCCACTGGCGGCCGATCACCTCAACCTCCAGCCCACCCGACGCGCCCGAGTGCGTGTCGGTGTATGGCAGCCCGCCGAGCGTCGCGGTGCCGGCCCACGTCCCCAGCCCCACCAATACAAGGAGCCAGTACGGCCGGACGGCATACCAGCGATGCTTCACGGCCTTGGAATCACCGGGCGGTTTCGAGCAGAGGAAAACGAACACGAACACCCCGGCGATCAGCCCCACTCCGATCAGCGTGATCAGTGATACCGAGTCCTGGATCATGCGAGACTCCTGTCATCCGGCACGCGAACTTGGCCCGATTGGGCAGTCAGTCATCTGCAGGGTATCGGAAGAGACCGACGATCAGCCGCCGCCCGGTGCCGCAGCGTCGGGCTTCGGTCGAATCGACAGCACGTACTGCGAGATCGCATCGAGATCGGCTTCGGGCAGGTGAGCGAAGGGTGGCATGCCGTTCTCAACTCGCCCGGTCTTGATGTAGGCGATGATCGCGTTCAACTCTGAGCCGGCGCCGGCGACATCCACGTAGCGGTAGGGCTCACTGGTCAGATCGCGCGGCTTGACCGCCAGCCCGGCCGCGCCCGACCCGTCACCCTTGCCCCCGTTCCCATGACAAATGGCGCAGTTGGCTCTGAACAGCGCTGCGCCCTTGACCAGCGCCGGCGCCGGGCCGCCGGCACCGACGGACGCCTGCGAGTTGGACTCCGACCCACCACACCCGGCAAGCATCAGAATCAGGCCGCCGACGGCCAGTCGTTGAGTGAGGCGTCGTGATTCACAGAACATGTTGATTCTCCTTTTGTTAGACACACCCGAAGTTGATCAAGCGGGGCTGCGACCCCATCGGCTCGCGCTCCCGGCCCGTTGTACTGTTGAAGGTCCGACCGCGTCAACAAACTCCTGCAGGTCGTCGCGCCCGAACTCGCGCAAACCCAGAAACAAAACGTGTTCCCCGCGTCCGGCTTGCCGATGGGCAACACCCCGCAAAGCCCTCTGTGCCGTACGCTGCGCTCTGGCGCTCTCCCCCATGGAGAACGCGCACCCCATGCCGATTCGAGTTTCGCCCGAGCACGGGCACGAACTCCCCGATGCGGCGGCAGCAATCGCTCCGCAGTTCCTGCGGGCGACCAACGCCGAACTGACTTCTGCGTTCGGGCAAAGGGCGCATCACACACTGCCCCTTGCCGATCGGGATGCTTCGTGTTTGAGCGCGCGCGGGTACAGCACGTTGTCCTCCTTGTGCACATGCTGGTGCATGTCGTGCTCGAATGCGCTTCGTCCTTCAACCATCGCGCGATGGGTGTTGCGCGCCACCTCGAGCGGCACCTCTCCTCCGCAGCAGTAATCAACGGACAAGAGTTCGACCGCGCGAGACCTCGCCGGGTTGCTGCGAGCGAGTTCGCCAACCGCTTGAGAAGGGACGCTTCCCTGCATGCTGCGATGCTCCGTGCAATACCGCGCAACTATGCACGCTTGCTCGGATTCTAGGCACATGGCTAGACTTCCGCAACTGCCGAAAGGAGTTCGGTCGCGATGAGGCTGCTCAGTGATGCCGTCGAATACGGGCTGCGGGCGATCGTGTGGCTCGCGGGGCAGCCGCGCAAGCCGCACAAACTGCAAACAATTGCGCAGGCCACCGGGGCCGCCTCCGGCTATCTCATCAAGGTTCTTCAGGCCCTGGCGAAGGCGGGCATCATCTCAGCCCACCGGGGCACCACCGGGGGGTACGCCTTGGCCCGCGATCCCCACTCGCTCACCGTGCTGGAAGTCGTCTCGGCGATCGACCCGATCGAGCGAATCCGCTCCTGCCCGCTTCGTCTCCCGGCGCACGCGCACGGCCTGTGCCCGCTGCATCGGCGCATCGACGACTCCCTGGCCTCGATCGAGCGAGACTTTGCCCGCACGACCATTGCCGAACTGGCCTTGAATCAGTCAGCCTCGGACCAGGCTTGTACGGGCTTGTCACAGTCCGCATCGTGCGATCCACCTCCCGATCGAGGCCGATCGCCCCCGCGAGAATAACACTCGGGGAGACCACGCGATGTCCAGGAACCAGGTGCCATCTCGTTGCTGCCTGGAGGGTTCGGCAGGACACTCCATCGGTCGCAAATGAAATGTGCCAAATCTCGGGGCCCGAAGTACCAAGCGGCCGGCCGGCCAGATCCTGTCTGATGAGTCGATTCTTCAAGCAAGTTCGCCCTCTCTGCGCCTGCAGCCTGGTGCAGGCGAAAGCGAGCAGGGAACACAAGAGCGGCGGTATCGCGATTCGGGTCATGTGGCCTGCGTCGGTGCGGACCTCGCCGACTCATCACCGGGCCATTCCGGACCTGTGCGCCTTGCCGCGGCGGAGGGTCAGGTCTGCCCGAGAAACGTCGCCGCCACCACGGT
>RHKP01000003.1 GCA_008363215.1 Cyanobacteria bacterium CYA | reverse complement strand
GCGTGGCCGCACCCGGGCCGCGATCATCGCAAAGCGGGGACGCACGGCTCCGCAAGTCGCTGACGATCCGGGCGTCCGCCGCAGGGCCGTTCAGCAATGGGTCCGGTGGAACAGCCTTGGCGGGCTGGAGGATCTGTCCGCCGCGCTGCGGCCAGCGCGGGCTTCCGCACCTCGGCCGATGCCTGAAGGTGCCGGGCCACATCACGCTCCGGTCGCCGGTCTCTCGGGATCCACGACTTCGCCGCTTCGGCTGTCCGGCACACGGGCGGCTCCCTCGCCGGCGCTTCGGGCTTGTTCCCCTCCGTCCTGATCGTTCCTGTCCAGTGTGCGTCGCTTCCTACTGCTCAATCCTCGGGTCGACCCAGTGATACAGCAGGTCCACGACCAGATTGAACACGATCAGCATCGTCGCGAACACCAGCACCACGCCGACGATCAGGAACAGATCCTTGGTCTGCACGGCGTTGACGAAGTGCTGTCCCAGGCCGGGAATTGAGAACACGCGCTCGACGATGAAAGAGCCCGTCATCGCCAGCGCGGTTGCCGGTCCGAGGAAACTGAGCACGGGCAGAAACGCGTTCTTGAGGGCGTGCTTGAGGATGACGGTGCGCTCGCTCAGCCCCTTGGCCCGTGCCGTGCGGATGTAGTCGGCCGAGAGGGTTTCGATCATGCCCATGCGTGTCAGGCGCGCGATGTAGGCCGCGAAAGGCAGCGACAATGCGATCGATGGCTGAATCAGCCGGTCAAGCGTGCCCCAGCCGGCGACGGGAAAGATGGGAATCCACACGCTGAACAGCAGCAGCAGCACGGTGCCGGTGACGAAACTCGGCAGACTGATGCCGATGAGCGCAACGCCCAGCGTCGTCAGGTCGGCCGGTGAGTTGGGGCGAATAGCGCCGACGACGCCCGCGGTCACGCCGATGCCTGTGGCGATGAGGATGGCAAACACGCCCAGCGTGGCCGAGACGGGCAGGGCCGAGCCAATGATCTCGTTCACCGACCAGTCTTCATAGTAGAGCGACGGGCCGAGGTCGAACACGCGGCGCGGGCGCGGAGCGAGCCTCATTTCGGCCGCCCGCTCACGGTCGCGTGCGATCGTGCCGTCGAGTCGGTCAACCGCATACTTCCAGCCCGTCGCGCTGCTCAGGTAGGACAGGTAGAACCTGGGAAACGAGTCGAGGTTGTACTGCTGCTGCATGCGCTCGACCACAGCCGGAGGCGGACGGCGTCCCTCGTCATTGTCGAGTGGATTGCCGGGTATCGCCCAGGCCAGCGTGAGCGTGAGCGTGTAGATCACCAGCAGGATGACCGGTAGTTGCAGCAGACGACGGATGACCAGCGCGAGCATCAGTCAGTCTCTCTCGCTGGTGCTTCGGGTTCGTTCTCCTCCGTCGCCTCTCCCCAACTCGTCTCTTCCCCATTCGTGCCTCCGTGCCTGCTCTCCTGCATCACCCGCGGCACGTCCGGCCCCTTGCCGTCGCCGAGCACGTCGATCAGGAACGGATTCTGGGTCGTGCGCGGGTGGGGGTTGATGCCGCTGATCCTGTCGGCGTCGAACAGATACACGGTGACGTAGTGAAAGATCGGGATCTGCGGCAGATCCTCCTCCACAAGGATGCGTTCGGCCTCGCTGAGAATGTCGAGCCGCTTCTGCGGGTCGCGCTCCGTGCGGGCCTGGGCCATCAGCGCGTCGAAGCGCGGGCTCGAGTACTTGCGATCGTTGTTGCCGTCACCGGTGCGGTTGACGTCGAGGAAAGTGGTGGGGTCACCGTAGTCGCCGTACCAGCCCGCGCGGCTGGTCATGTAGTTGCCCTGTTTCAGATCGTCCTTGTAGACCTTGAGTTCCTTCTGGGCCAGTCGCGTCCGGACGCCCAGGTTCTCCTGCCAGTTGCGCGCGATGGATTGGGCGATCAGGTCGTGCCCTGAGTCCTTGTTGAACAGCAGTTCGACGGTGGGGAACTGCGACGGATCGCTCCAGCCCGCGGCGGCCAGTTCCTGTCGCGCTCGCTGCGGGTCGTAGGGCAGACCGGCGGGCGACTTGTACCCGGCGATCGAGCCCGGCGGGATCAGGGTCGACGCGATCGGCTCGCCGGTGCGCTTCACGTCTCGCACGATCGCTTCCTTGTCGAGCGCCAGTGCAAACGCGCGGCGCACGCGCGGGTCGTGGAACGGGTTTTCGCGCCCGTCCGGCAGTGTCGGCTTGCAGTTGAAGTTATACCAGTAGGTCGCAAACGACCGAATTGCGTGTACGTTCTTCCGCGGGTCCGGTGGGAGGTGTCGGTCGATCTCGAACTGGTCGAGCCCCGACGCCTTGAGCCGCTCATACTCGGCGCGATGCTCGTCGTAGAAGCGCTCCTTGGCCGCCCACAGGTCGGCGCGGTAACTCACGCCCACGTCGGTGATCCAGTCGGCCGAGCCGGTCTCGAATGCGAGCACCTGCGCGTTCGGATCGCTGACCTCCGGACAGATGATCGAGTCGATTGCGATGGCGTCGCGGTTCCAGTAATGCCGGTTCTTCACCAGGTACATGTCGCGCTTGAAGCGCCAGCGTTCAAGCACGAAGGGCCCGTTCGATACGATCAGCGGCGGCTTGGTCCACCCCGGCTCGATCTTCAGCACGCCGCTGCTCGCGTCGACGTGCTCATACTGCGAGACCAGCGGGGGATACACCGGCACAAAGGTCGCAAATGCGGCCAGGTCGAGGAAGTACGGCGTCGGCTCGTACAGTCTGACCACCAGCGTGTGGTCGTCGGGCGCGTCCAGCGCCACCATCTGGTCGAAACGCGTCAGCGTCTCCTGCCACAGCGCCTCGGCCGACTCGTCTGTGCGCTCGCCCGGAGGGCGGGCGACGTACGCATCGAGCGCCTGCTCGCGCCACGCGTAGAACTCCTTTGAGCCGGCGATGAGTTGGAACAGGCCGGAATAGTCGCTGGCCGTGTCGGGCAGAAGCGCCCGCCGCCACGAATAGACGAAGTCCCCGGCGACCAGCGGCACGCCGTTGGACCACTTGCCGTCACCTCGCAGGTGAAACGTGTAAGTCAGCCCGTCGTCCGAGACTTCCCAGCGTTCGGCGGCCGCGGGGGTGATGTCGTACCCCCACGTGAACACGTCGTTGTGCACGAGCGGCTCAAAGAGCGTGCGGCAGATGCGTAGATCTGGCATCCAACTGGCCCGCTGCGGGTCGAGCGTAGTCACGCCGGTGCCGTTGATGAAGGTAAAGTCGGCCTTGGGCAGCGGGCGATCGGAGAGCACCGACACGGCCACCAGCAGCACGAGTGCGAGAAATGGCGCAATGAGCCGGCCCATGACGAAGAGGGTAGGGCAGGGGGCGTGCGATGGTCCGAGGATCCGGGGGTCCGGGGGTCAGTCCAGTTGGAACGTATCGGGTTTGAAGTTGAACTGGCGATAGAGCAGCCCGTTTTCGCCGATCAACTTGATGACCTCGATGCGGAAGTTGTTCATATTCCCGCCGGAGAGGGATCGCACGAGCGTGGCCGGATCGGGCAGCGGCGGGGGATTGGGCACCTGCATCGCCGCGAAGATCTGCTTGGTCGACTCCATCGAGCGCTCGACGAGGCGTTCAAGATGTCGCCGGGCGTTCTCAGCCGTCGGGGGCACCCGCCCATAGACCCGCGTCACCAGCGCCAGATTCTGCCCGGCCAAGTGAGCCATCTCGGCGGCGAGGTCGCCGTTGAGTGGCCCGGCCAAGGTGGCAAGCGATGAACGTACGGCGTCCATGCTCTCCATGAACACCAGCAGGTGTGTGAGGTCTTCATCACTCTGGCCGAACGAGCGGGCCGGGATGCTCTGCAATCGCTCACTCACACCCCGCGACAGTTCCATCAGCCCGCGACGGGCGGCGGGCGAGAGTTCGGCGCGACGAATCGCTGAGAGCGCCCGCAACGCACGCACCTGATAGAGCGCTACGTGCGGGTCGGTTTCCTCGGCCAGCAGGCGACCGATGGTGCCCGCCAGACGCTCCAGTGTGGACGACTGCATCGCCAGTCCGCCGCGGTCGGCCTCGAGGAACAGCACGCGAACCTGGCCCAGCGCGATGAACTGGTCTGACTTGTTCGAGGTCGCCACTCCGCGCTCAAACACCCGCGCCGATGCCTCGGTGGCCGTGCGGGCCGCCAGCCGGTAGCCGGCGTACCGCAGGAAGCCCTCCTCCGACTCGATCAACTGCGCGATGGGATCGGACAGCGCCGACCCGGTGGCGAAGCGGAAGGCCGTTGAGACCGAAGGTCGGTCGAACATCGCAAGCAACTGGTCGCGGGCCTGCGAGCGGGCCCGAAGGGTCGAGCCGGTTCGCATGGTCTCAACCTGAGCCTGGATGAACGCCTCCAGGTCGGCCTGCTGCTGCGAGGACAGGGTGGGGGCTTCCTGGATGCCGGGCGGAAGCGTCGCCTGGGCCCATGCCCGACCGCCGATCGCGCAGACCAAGAGCGCGCCGAGCACCCACATTCTGGTCAAGACCGCTGGTCCCAAGACGCCATCCCCTTATCGTGAGGGAACTTCGCACACAGCCGGAGCCGCACCCCCGACAACCCTGGCTTTCGTTCCGGGATCGGGGAACTTACCAGCCCCCTCTCACGGGGTCAACTTTAGCACCCCTCGCCCGCTTCATCGCCCCTCGACCGGGGATCAGTACACCTCAAGGAACAGCCGTTCCCCCGCGTGAACCACCTTGCCGAACTCCTTGCGATCCAGTGACTCGATCGGGCCGGCGCCTTCTCTGACTGTCACGTACTGTCCGAATACCTCGGGCGGGAGCAACTTGGCCATCTGGCGGATGATCCCGACCTCCATCCCCGCGATTCCGCATACGTATATGAGCGTCCGCGGATTCATCAGCATCGGAACCAACTCGTCCGCGTTGGTGTTCAGCCGTTCCTGCACGTAGATTTTGCTGGCCCCTTCTTCACGGACGTACTCGCGACTGATGGCTGTAAGGTACCGGAAGTTGGAGTGCTCCTTCGACCATGTGGTGAACTCTTCGTCATAGAGCAGATCGGTCGTGTAGGGCGAGCCCATAATCAGGACGATTCGGGCGTCGGCTCGCTGATTGAGCAGATCGAGCACCATGGCGCGGAACGGGGCGATGCCCGTGCCGGTGGCGAAGAAGATGTAGTCGTGGTCGCTGGGGTTTTCAGGGAGGATGAACCGCTTTCCGCTGGGGCCGGTCAACAGCGCCTCGTCGCCCTCCTGAAGGTCACAGATGTAGTTGCTGGCCACGCCGATGAAGAGTTTGTGATTCTCCCAGTGTTCATCGAGGACGCGCTTGCACACCGTCGCGACCACGTTGCCCTGTCCATCGTCGCCGGTGCTGGGACAGGCGAGCGAATAGAGGCGCAGTTTGTGGGGCTTGCCCCTGGAGTCGGTGCCTGGGGGCAGCACACCAAATGACTGCCCGGCGCGGAATGACTTGGCAAGCGGAGTCCCGCTCACGTCGAAGGAAACGTGCCGCACGAAGGACGCAGACTTGCGCCCCCCGCGGGTTACAGGCCTGGTCGAGACAACCTTGCCGACCACCGGGGAGGTCGGAGTAGCCACATTGACCCTGACCTCGGGAAGTTTGGGGTTCCCCGCTTCGACTTGAACGCTCATAGACTCGCCTTCATAGCGCCTCGATGACTCAGCCCTCGTCTTCGTCGGCGGAGGCATCGCCGCCGGTGGGCTCATCTTCAGACGCCGGCCCCCCGCCCGCGCTCGTCCTGAGCCGGTCCGACAGTTTACTGAGCAGATCGGCCGTCTCGGCCTTGCCCCCCAGGCCCGCAAAGTCCTCCGCAGCCGCGCCATAGGCTTCACGAGCCTCGGTCAGGGCCGCTTCGGACTGCTCGCGGGCCTTGGTTGCCTGGTCGGCAAACCAGGCCGAGTCCGGCAGCGCGGGCGTCGCCGTTGCCACCCGCTCCATCAGCAAGGCCAGGTCTTCAAACGACCGGGCTCTCTTCGACAAAGCGTCTCCCAGCGCCACGTTGCCCGAACCCAACGCCGCCCGAGCGCTCACGCGCATCGCCGACACCCCCTGTCGGGCGTTGCTCACGGCGTTGCGCAGTTTGGAAATCTGATCTGTCGATACCTGGTCGAGCCCGATGCCTTCGCCGCCCGGGCCTGACTGGCGGAACGTGAGCATCGCCTCGGCCTGAGCACGAATCTGTTCGGCGGCCTGGCGGGCCTGCGCCCAGGCCTGTTCGGCTTCCTGCCGACCGGCCTGCTGGAGAGCGGCCACGTCGGCCTTGGCCTGCTCATTGAGCGTCAACTGCTGCGAGAACTTCTCCATCGTCAGCGCCGCCTCGGTCGCGCCCGTCCGCATGTGGTCGACACGAGCCTGCAAACGCGAAACCTCGAACAACTTGCCCTCGGCCGCTTGCGCGTGCTGCTGAATCTGCGGGGCGACCTCCGCCGCCGCCACTGCCGTCATCCCTGCCGCCTTGAGTTCCAGTTCGGCGCTCTTCGCCCGCTCAACATGGGCTTCCTGCTGCAACCGGGCGATCTGCGACTCCAGATCGGCAATACGCCCGTCAATCTCACGCTTCTCCTGCTCCACCCGTTGCATCTGCGACCTGATGTCCGACTCCACCTCGGCCAGTTCGGCCAGTTCGGAAGCAGGGTCGTAACTCTCGGCCGCGGCTGCCAGCGCGCTCTCCTCTTCCCAGCGCCGCAGCAGCGAGCGGATCTCGGCCGCGAAGGACTCACTCTGACGCTCCAGCGCGCCCATCGTCAGCGCGTCTCCGGCCGCCAGCCCGGCCCCGGTGCGTGCCTTGAGCACCATCACTCCGGCTTTCTCCGCATCGGTACCGTCCAGCGACGGACGCTCCAGCGCCTTCTGCGCCTGCTCAAAATGCTCGACGGTGATCGAAGGCTCCATCGCCGCCCCGCCGCCTCCGGCGATGGCGTGAATCGAGCGCCCCGCCTCATCAATGGCGCGACCGGCCTGGCTGCTCTGGTCACAGGCGGTCAGCACGCCTGCGCCCAAAAGGCCCGCCGTCAACAACTTCTTCGCCGTGCTTCCAAGCCTGATCGAACGTGCCATTGTTGCTGATTCCCTCGACAACGGTAGTGGTCCGGCTCCCCAGCGCAGGGTTCCGCAAACTTTAGGACGCCTGTGTCCCGCTTCCCACTCTCAACGATCCGGTTTGCCCGCTTCTGCTCCGGTTTCGTCCTTCATCTCAAACCTCGGTGGTTCATACTTGATGGGGTACTCCGGGCGAGGGCGATACATCGTCGAAAGCCACCCGACCGCCTCCTGAAATCGCTTGTCCTCCGCAGTCCTGAACACCGAATGCCACCCACGCGAGCCCTTGGTTCGCGGCACCGAAGGGTGCGGATAGAGGCTCAACTCAGTGGGCAGCCCCATCTGAAGCAACGGCGACCGCGCCGGCTCGGAGTAGTTCAGCAGCGGCGTCCCGTCCGCCAGTCTGAACCGCTCCAGGATCAGGAAGTTGGTATACACCGTCTCGTCCGAAAACGGCTTGCGGTCGTAGAGCCATAACCGCCCCGCCTCACCTCCGCCGTGGCACTGAGCCGTGGCGCACGTGTTGACCAGCCATCGCCCGTGCACCTCGTTGCGGAAGCGTTCCAGCGAGTCGGGATGACCCCGCACAAGCACCTGCCCATACAACTCCCGCGCCTGGAGGCGGAACATCAGTTCGAGCAATCGCTCAGGCGTTTGCCGCAGGAGTGCTTCGCGTCCCTCCGGCGTGGCTGGGATCAGCGGGCTTGCCGGGAACATCCTGATCAACTGCTCGATCGTCGCACGCTTGATCAGCAGCGGCGGCGGATGGCGCAGATCGACCTCGTACACCTTGATCAAGTTGATCTGATCCGGGGAGAGCAGCGGAAACTCGTTCTTGGCCCGCTGGCGTGCTTGATAGGCCGCCTTGGCGTCGGCGTCGGCTCCGCCCGGCTGCTCGCCCGCGGCCCGTGATTCGGTCAGGTTCACCTGCAGGTCAAGCCACAACTTCAGTTCGCGGGCCCGTGCGTGCATCGGATCCCGGTCGAGCACGGCGTTGATCTCAAACAGAGCGAGTTGGTACATCTGGCGTGAACGCAGCCACTCGACCAGGAGGACGCGTCCGTCCAGGTCGTCGTCGGACAGGAGCGATCGCATCGTGACGTAGCGTTCGAGCACCGGGGGCAACTCGCGCATGCCCGTCAGGCTCGACTTCTCAAAGCCGGTCTCGATCCCTTCGATCCGCAGTGTGATGATCTTCGCGTCCTCACGCACCAGAACCCCGGAGACCTCGCGCCCTCCGCGTAGCGAAAGCACGACCTCGCGCGGGCCCTCGGGAGCGGCGCCGGGCTTGGCCTCGGGCGTCTCCGGCCGAGGGGTATCCGGCGCAATCGGCACAGCATCGGGCGAAGCAGGCGGTTGGGTTGACGGCGCAGACTCTTGCGGCCCCGACCCGGAATCCTGTCCGCCCGCCGGCAGAGGCGCAACCAGTCCCAGGGCAAGGAGCCCCGACGCGCCGACGCCAAGTCGCACCATGAACTGCATCTTCACGATCGTACCATCACCCGGAGGAGTGGGGGCCCCACACATCCCTGCACACGCTGCTCACGGCGCAGGAGCGCTTCCCCAGCCGCCGCGCCCGTCGGCGGGCCACGGGCGGCTATTCGCGGCTTGGGCTTGTGCTGTTCCGGCCCTTCCGAACCGGGGGCCGAGGGCAAAAACACCGCGACCGAGCCGCAGCCCGGTCGCTCAATGCCCAGGAGAGGACTCGAACCTCCACCCCATTTCTGGGACTACCACCTCAAGGTAGCGCGTCTGCCAGTTCCGCCACCTGGGCCAAGGAACTCCATGCCGTTGGGCATGAAGGGCCGGAGTATAGCCGCCCGTGCGTGAAGTTGTCTCAAGAGGAGTGGCGCGGCAATTGAGCCTGCCTATCCTTACGCCCCGCGGTGAGAACCGGGGTGCTCGAAGCCGCGCGGTTGTGCCTGAGGCCAGACTGTGCGTACAAACAGAAACCAAATGAACACTGAAATCACACTCATTGTGCGCGCTCAGAACGACGGGAGCATCGCATGCGCATCATGATGCTCGGCTGGGAATTCCCCCCCTTCATCGCCGGTGGGCTCGGCACCGCCTGCTACGGGCTGACCAAAGCCCTCGCCAGGCAGGGTCACGAAGTGCTCTTTGTCCTTCCCAAGGCCATCGATCGCTCACTTTCCTCGCACGTGGAGTTGCTGACCCCCGATGAACTGCGTTCGGCCGTGGCGTCGATTCAGTCGGACTCAGGATCGGGCCCGGTTGCCCCGAGCATACCCGGGGCCCCGCGGAAAACGGACACGGAGATCGCGACCGAGCGGCTGGACGAGAGCATTCGCTCGCGGATTGAGACGGTCGCGATCCCGTCGGGCTTCACCTCGCCGTATCCGGAGTTCCGGACGCTTGGGGGCAAGTCGCTGGAGATGCTGATCGAAGAAGCCCGCCTGGTGCGCTCTCGACAGACGATGCGCATCGCCGGCATCGAGGTGCCCGCCAGCGCTGCGGCGGCCGAGTTGATCCAGCGTGCCTGGGAGCAGGCGTCGAACCTGGGCGGAGGTGACGGGCAATACGGGCACGACCTCATGGGTGACGCCCAGCGGTACGCTGTGCTGTGCGTGGCGCTTGCCAGTCAACGCTATTTCGATGTGATTCACGCGCACGACTGGCTGACCTATCCGGCCGGGCTGGCGGTGCGGGCGCTGACCGGCAAGCCGCTCGTCGTGCACGTGCACGCGACCGAGTTTGACCGTTCCGGCGACCACGTGAACCAGCAGGTCTACGAAATCGAGCGGGCCGGCATGCACGGCTCCGACCGCGTCGTGGCAGTCAGCCAACTGACCAAGAACATCATCACCCGGCGTTACGGCGTTCGGGCCGACAAGGTTGATGTGGTGTACAACGGCGTCGAGCAGGAAGACGACCAGCCGAGTCAGGGCGCCCGGATCGAGCGCGACGACAAGATCGTGCTGTTCCTCGGGCGCATCACCATGCAGAAGGGTCCGGAGTACTTCATCCGGGCTGCGCAAAAGGTGCTGACGAAGATTCCCAATGCCAAGTTTGTCGTCGCCGGCTCGGGCGACCTTGCGATGCGGATGATCCACGAGGCGGCGGCGCTGGGCATCGGGCAGAAGGTGCTCTTCACAGGCTTCCTGCGAGGTCGCGATGTCAAGCGGATTTTCGACCTTGCGTCGTGTTACGTCATGCCCAGCGTGTCCGAGCCGTTCGGCATCGCAGCCCTGGAGGCGATGCATCACGACACGCCGGTGATCATCTCCAAGCAGTCGGGCGTGTCCGAGGTGCTGACGCACGCGCTGAAAGTCGACTTCTGGGATGTGGATGAGATGGCCAACAAGATCGTGGCCGTACTCAAGTATCCGCCTCTGAGCCAGACCCTGCGGGCGCACGGATCGCTCGAGTTGCGCGGGCTGACCTGGGGCGGGGCGGCCGAGAAGTGCGTCCGGACCTATGGTCGGGCGATTGCCGGGCAGCATTGAGCGTCCGGAATCAGGGCTCATCGCGCCGGGTCGACGCCGCGCGAACAAGAGCGCGGAGGAATCCGAAGGAGTGTGCATGAACAAGCACCTGTTCCGAGCCGTCGCTGCGCTGATTTCCTGTGCGGGAATCGCTGTTGCTCAAGAGTCGCCCTTTGTACGGGTCACCGAGCCGAACGATCAGACCAGCCGGCTCGAAGTGGCCGTGCGGACGCTCGTGCCGGACGAGAACGGACCGGTGGTGCGTTTGGTCGGCGCGGTGCACATTGCCGACCCTTCTTTCTATGAGGAACTCCAGGCATGGCTCGATGCACACGATCTGGTGCTGTACGAAGGTGTGGGCGGGGGGCACGAGCCGCAGCCCGAGCCTGCTGAGGCAGCGGCGACGCTGGCGACCGACCGCAGACTGCGCCTGATCGGCATGTTGGCCGAGCAGATGCACCGCGACACCGGGCGCTATCCGACATCGAGTGCGCAGATTGTTGAATCGTTCGAGGGTGCGACGCGCACTTTTGTGGCCTCGGCGTTTGAAGATGCTTGGGGTAATCCGGTGCAACTCCAGGTGCGGGATGGCTTCGACGCGATGAGTTTCGGGGCCGACGGGCGCCCCGGTGGTGAAGGCGACGATGCCGACCGGCGTTTCTCAAAGATCCAGCCCCATCAGGTGTTCAAGCCCGAGGGGGCCGAGGCCAAGGGATTGCAGCGCGACCTGGCGGACGCGCTCGGGCTGGCGTTTCAGTTGGATGGTATCGACTACTCGCACCCGCACTGGCGGAACAGCGACCTGAACGTCGAGCAGATCCGGGCGGCCCTGGCGGGTGAGCCGATCCCGCCGAAGCGGAAAATCGGGGCGACTGAACCTGCGGGAGACTCCCAGCCGGCCCCGGCCGAGGAGCGGTCGGGCGATCGTACCGACGCCGAAAAGGCGGCCGACATGCTGTTCGGCGCGCTGTCGGGCGATTCGTTCCTGGCCAAATCGATGGGTTTCCTGGTCAAACTGATGGGATCGAGCCAGCAAGGGCGGGCGATGATCAAGATTGTGCTGTCCGACACGCTGTGCAATGCCGACGCGATTCTCGAGTCGCAGCCGGGCGCGCTCGGCGAACTGATGAAGGTGCTCACGGTCGACCGCAACAAGCAGGTGGTGGCCGATCTGCGCGAGGTCGTGGAAAAGGAACCAGGGGCCAGGTCGGTAGCCATCTTTTACGGGGCCGGGCACTTTGCCGACCTGGAGAAGCGCATCTGCGAAGAACTGGGGTACAGGTACGAGAGCACGACGTGGATACCGGCGATCACGGTCGACGTGAAAGAATCGGGCCTGAGTGCCGAGCAGGTCAAGTCGTTCCGCTCGATGATGCGAAGAACGATCGAACAGCAGATGAAGCGCGGAGACTGACTTTCAGGATCAACCGGTAGTTCGCCGCGCGACCACCGCGAAAAGATCGACGACTATCGCGCAGACCGCGGAAGCGCCAATCAGGCGTTGTGTTCGTGGAAGCCACCGGCCGCAAAGAATCGGAAGAGGACCGAATCGGGCGTCGCTTCCAATCCTTCGGAGGTCGTTTTCTGGATTCTGCAGATCATGGCCGAAGCGATGCTCGCCCAGACGTTGTTCTTCAAGTCATGGGGCGCTCCGGAGAGTGTGTGCCGCGTTGAGACGTCGGAGATGGAGCCGTCGGGGCGGGCCTGACAGAACGAATCACGCCGGGCACGCGTGCGTCCTGCGATCACTGCCCTTCGACCGTCAGCCGCGTCGCGGCCATCTTCTCCCACCCGCTCCCCAGTTCGCCGATCGGGTCTGGCGGAGTGATGTGAACTTTTTTCTCACCGAGTTTGGCCTGGCCCGAGCGCACTCGATTCTGAAACGCGACGCACTCGGCCAGCAGCCGATCAAGGATCTCGCTCTCGCCCACCGTCGCGACGCGCTCCCCCTGCACATAGATGATGCCCTTGCGATCCCCGGCGAACACCGCCACGTCGGCTCCCTCGGCCTCGCCGGGCCCGTTGACCACGCAGCCCATCACCGCCACCTTCATGGGCACCGTGATCTGCTCGGCCAGTTTTGCCCGCACGTTCTGCGTCAGCGTGAACAGGTCGACCTGGATGCGTCCGCACGTCGGGCAGGCGATCAGTTCGGCCCCCTTGCGCTCGCGCAGCCCCAGCGACCACAGCAGTTCCAGCCCGTCCTCAACCTCGTAGATCGGGTCGTTGGCGTAACTGATGCGGATGGTGTCGCCGATGCCGTTGGCCAGCAGCGTGCCCAGCGCGACCACGCTGCGGATGCACCCGGTTTCCTTCGGGCCCGCGTGCGTCACGCCCAGGTGCAGCGGATGATCGAAGCGCCGCGCGATCTCCGTGTACGCGTCGATCACCAGTGTCGGGTCGATTGACTTGGCGCTGATGACCACGTCGAAAAAGTCATTGTCGTAGAAGATGTCGAGGTATTCCTCGAGTTTGGCGATCATGATCGCCAGCATCGCGCCGTGCCTGCGGTCGCCGAAGACGCCGGCCAGTTCAGCCGCCCGCTTCTGCTTGTCCTTGCGCTCGACGATCGACCCCTCGTTGACGCCGACGCGGATGGGAATCTTCGCGTCGCGGCAGGCACGGATGACCTCCTCAACCTGGGACCGATCGGAAATGTTGCCGGGGTTGAGACGGATCTTGTGCACCCCGGCCTCGATCGATTCGAGCGCCCGCTTGTAGTGAAAATGCACGTCGGCGACGATCGGCACCGTGGTCTGCCGCAGAATCGCAGGCAGAGCATGCGTGTCCTTGCGCTCGGGCACAGCCACTCGGACGATGTCCGCCCCCGCGGCGGCTAACTTGTGAATTTCCGCGACGCACTTGTCAACATCGTGCGTGTACCCGCTGGCCATGCTCTGGACGGTGACCGGCGCAGGCGCCTCGATCTCAGCGGGACCGGCTTCCAGCCGGTGGATCCTGCTCACGGCGGCGCGGGTGTCCTGCCCGTGTCCGATCCCCCCGCCGATGAGCACGATCCCTGTCCGCCCATCACCCACCTTCACCTGTCGCGTTGCACGCCGTGGAGTCATCGCGAGGATGGTACGGCCGCCGGCGCAGCCGGGTTTGGGCCGACCGCCTGCCGTTGGTGGCAGATTCGCCGAAGCGCGTGGAATCCGCCGCTCGGCGAGCCGGGCCGCCGAATCATCAGATCCCCGGTTCGCTCGGCGTCGCCCGGCGTTCGGCCGACCGGATCTGCTCGAATTTCCGCACGTATTCGGCGCACGCGATGACGTAGGTCGCGTGGCTCCACGTCAGCGGGCTCACGCTCATGGGCTTTCCCGTGTAGGGGTGGAACTGCTCGGCCAAGACGCCTGAGAGTCCGGTCCGGTGCACGGTCCACTCCAGCAGCGGGAGTGCACGCCGGAGTTCGGGCATGGTGCGGGCCCGCGCGATGAAGTACTGCGCCTGCCACAGGGTGCAAATCACCCAGGGGTTGCCCGGCACGCGCTGAATGTCGTTGGACTCGATCTGGTGGTAGTAATCATGCTCGTAGCGGGCGAATCCGCCCACTTCGGTCTGCACCCACAGCCGCTCGCGAATGCGGTCCATCTCGGCGCTGACCATCTCGTCGTGCGGCTCCAGCCCGGCGAAGGCGAACAGCGCGTAGTTGGCCGAGTCGGCCGTCAGGTCGAGCCGGTACGTCCCGTCCTCGAGCGGAATGGCCATGCGGGCAAAGCGCTGCTGCTCCTCGTGCCACAGGTAGCGTCGCAGGGCGCCGCGCATGCGTTCGGCGCCTTCCTTGAACTTTGAGGCGCGGTCGGGCTCGCCGAAGTCGCGTGCGAACAATGCGGCCGCTTCAAGCGCTCCGATTGTCGCCGCGACGGTGAACGTGTGCACGCCGCGCCGTTCCTCCCACAGATCCCACGATGGCTTGGGCAGTCCGTGGTGATCGCGATAGTCGAGCAGCCATTCGGCCGGACGGGCGACCAGCGGGCTGTAGAGTCCCTTGATGAACTCGACGTCGCGGAAGGCCTCGAAGTGTCGGCGCAGCGCCCACAGCACCAGGGCCGTCTCGTCCTGCTGGATCGGCAGCACCTGGTGTCCGCCGAGCATCCACGGGTGCCAACTCGAAGCCAGTTCGCCGCGAGGCGTGTACTTATGCAGGAAATACCCGTCCTCGTCGATGCAGCGGGCTGCGAAGCGAAAGAAGTTGCGTGACAGTTCGCTCTGCCCCGCGAGAATCAGCGCGTGCGTCACCAGCGCCCCGTCACGCATCCAGCAGTAGGAATAGTGATCGCCGCCGAACTGTGTGATGTCCGAATCGTTGGCCGCGATGATCGCTCCCCCGTTGTCGATCTGCGTCCGCAGGATCAGCATCGAGCGGTAGAAAAGGTCGCGGATGTGCTCGGGCAGGGGTGAGGTGTCCAGCGGCTCCTTGCGCGCCCAGAGGCGCCAGTAGGCCTCCGTGCGCGCCAGCATGCGGTCCGGGCTCTTGTCCCAGATCCGCCGATTCAGTTTCTTGACCTGCTCGTACGAACTCCCGCACGCGATCCACGAGATGACGTACGCCTCCTGATTGGGCTGCACCTGCAGGTTGAAGCCCACCGTCGCGTCAACCGAGCCCTGGCTGATCGCGTTGCGCCCCAGTTGTCCGTCCTCGGCATCACGCCACGTGCCCTCCGCGTCGCCGATGCGCTTGGTGCCGATCGCCCAGTGGTCGATTCCGCACTTGTGCTGGTCACACGCGTTGATCAGGAAGTAGGCATCTTCCTTGTAGAGCACCACGGCGTTGGTCTGCGGGTCGTAGTTGGCCGTGTCGCCCACCGCCGACCCTTTGATCGACAGATCGACGTGGAAGAAAACCCGCACGTCGCGCGGCTTGCCCAGCAGGTCTCGCACCTCGCAGCGGCGAAAGTACACCGCCTCGTGAAAGTCGACCGCATCGTTGCAGGTCAGTTCCAGCCCGAGTTTCTCGTTGACCAGCCGTACGTCGGTGACCAGCGTGTCGGTCCGGTAGCGCAGTTCGCGGTGCCAACTCTCGTGGTCGATCCACGCGAACTGACCATCCGCCCAGACCCCGAACTGCTGTGCGTGCCCGCCGGTGTGGTCGTGTCGACCCACGTTGGGGTAATAGATGTCCCGCACGCGGTACGTGCGGTCAAATGTAATCAGCAGGCTGCCGTTGCCCACCGGGATGTCGCGAGCCATGCACTTCTCCAGCCACCGCGGCCGCCCCCGCCGACGCGAGCATAGAACGACACGCCCGGACCTTCCTCCGGACATCTTTCATCGGCCGACGGAGGGGGGGCGGCGCACCCGGACCGAAAACATTGGGGCGCGAGCCGCGCCGGAGGGCGAATATCCCGAACTCACGGCGTGCGACCCGGGCGTGCCGACGGCGAGTGCCGGCATACGGGGGGATGGGTGGCACGCCACGTACCGGCGAGCCAGGCCCTCGGCGTCCGCGACCGACCGGGCCCCAACACCCGGGCCCGGCATTGACACGGGCACGGTTTTCGGTTCCAATGCGTGTGCCCGGTTCCGGGCTTTCCTCCCCGTTCGCGTATGGATGGGGCGGTCGACCGAGCTCGTCGGGAGCAGGAGCACGCCTATGTCCAGGCCGCGCCATCGTGCATTTACCCTCATCGAACTGCTGGTGGTGATCGCAATCATCGCGTTGCTGATCGGCATCCTGCTTCCGGCGCTGGCCAAGGCGCGCCGGGCTGGACGCGGCGTGGTGTGCGCGGGCAACCTCAAGCAACTCGGAGTGGCAATGGCGTCGTATGCCACCGACTTCGAGGACAAAGTCACGTCGTACACCTGGCGTTCCGGCGAGACGTACAACACGCCGTGGCCCCCCATCAACGGGCCGCATTCCAGCGACATCCGCGCCGGCATGGCGCAGGCGACGGAGATTCTGCGGCGTCTGACCGGACGCGGTGACGGGGACTACAAGATCCTCAACAACTGGACGACGATGCCGCATCGGCGCTTCAACCACCTCATCCTCTTCGATTATCTCTCCAGCCAGTTGCCCGAATCGATCGCCGCCTGCCCGGAAGATCGCGGGCTCATTCTCTCGCAGAGCGACCCGCTCAACGAGTCGCTCTGGGCACAGGCTGACCCACAGTACAGCGCCGACATCGCCGGATCTTTCAACCAACTCGAGGTGCGTCAGCGTTGGCCCTTCGCGTCAACGTACCAGACGATTCCGCAGGCCTGGGCGCCCGACAACGGCGACTACGTCTGGCCGCACACCACCACGCACCTCTTCTGGGTCATGAACGTTGACGGGTGGGCCGGACGACGCAAGTTGAGCGAAGTGGTCTTCCCCGGCAGCAAGGTCTTCATGTTCGAGTTCCACGACTGGCACAACTCGAAGGAATACGCCTTTTACGCCTATCAGCAAGCGCGCTGCAATCAGTTGTTCTTCGACGCATCCGTGCGCGCCAACGCGACCAGCGACGCCAACCGCGGCTGGAACCCGCAGAACCCCACTTCGCCGAATCCGTCGATGTGCCGTTATACTCCCCTGGATCTCGAACCGAGGCCGCTGGGCGATCCGGCCGAACTGCTGGCGGTGTCGTACCGCTGGACACGCGGGGGATTGACCGGCATCGACTACGGCGGCAAGGAAATCGACACCGGGCAGCCGCGAGACTGAGAGAACTCCCCTCCTCGACGTCGCGCGTCACCTGCGCGCGATCGTCATTTTTCGGATTTGCACTTTTGTAGGTGCTCTGGTTCATTGGAAGCCGGGCCGGCGGCTCTGGTCGGCCAAAGGAGGACAGGCCATGCACAAGCCTCGGCGAGGGTTCACGCTTATCGAACTGCTGGTGGTGATCGCGATCATCGCGCTTCTCATCGGCATCCTGCTCCCGGCTCTGGCCAAGGCGCGCCGCGCCGGGCGCGGGGCCGTCTGCAAGTCCAATCTCAAGAACACCGGTACGGGCATGGCCTCGTACGCCACCGACTTCCAGGACAAGATCGCGTCCTACTCGTGGCGCGCCGGGATGGTCGTCATCAACGAGTGGATCAACGGGCCGGCCAACGGCTTCCCGGACGACATGCAGGCGGCCATGTGGCAGCAGACCGAAATACTCCGACGCCGCACGGGCCGTGTCGATGGAGAAGGGCGCATTCTCAACAACACGCTGACCATGCCGCACCGGCGCTACAACCACCTCGTCCTGTTCGACTATCTCTCCAGCCAGTTGCCTGAAGCGATCGCCGCCTGCCCGGAAGACCGCAACCTCCTGCTCTCGGCTGCCAGTCCGCTGGACCCCTCGCTGTGGGCATCGATGCCCGCCTGGCCCGGCATCAGCCTCAACAAGTTCAACGGGGAGCGCGTGCAGCAGCGCTACCCGTTCTCATCGAGTTACCAAACCATCCCGAACGCCTGGGCGCCTGAGGGGCTGGCCTACGCCGGACAGGCCTGGGTCTCGCCGATCTTTGCGACCACGCACCTGTTCACCGTAGTTCAGGCCGACGGCATGCACGGCAAACGCCGCATGAGTCAGGTCGTCTTCCCCGGCTCCAAGGTGCAGATGTTCGAGCACAACGACTACCACGGGAACACCAAGAACCCGTTCTACGCCTACCAGGAGGCTGCCTGCCAGATCCTGTTCTTTGACGCCTCGGTGCGCTCGGTGCCTTCTGCCGACGCAAACCGGGGTTGGAACCCCAGCGATCCGACCAGTGCCGACACCTTCTACTACATGTATACGCCGCTGTCGACCGAGCCCGATCGGCTCAATGACGATCCCGTCCCGGTGTTGTACCGCTTCACCCGCGGCGGGCTGTCGGGCATCGACTTCGGAGGCAGCGAGATCGACACCGGGCAGCCGCAGTGAAGTGGCAGAGCCGGACCCGACCGGAGGGGAGGGCTCACGGGCGGGACGCCCCGTGGCACCGAGACACCCGTGCCACCGGCGAGGGGGACTTTTACCCCGGGCGGCGCTTGCTCCGGCCCAGTCTTGCTGGTTCAATGGCAGTCCTCTCGGAGCCAGTGGCCGAGCGGAACGGGGAAACACATGCTTCGTCGTCGCGCGTTCACGCTTATCGAGCTTCTGGTGGTCATCGCGATCATCGCCCTGCTCATCGGCATCCTCCTGCCCGCGCTTTCCAAAGCCCGGAGCACCGCTCGCCGCGCCGGATGCCTGTCGAACCTGAAGCAGTACGGCGTGGGCTCGGCCAGTTACGCCACCGACTTCCAGGACAAGATCCCTTCCTACACATGGACGATGACGCAACTGAACACCAACTACACCGACCTGCAGAATCCGCCCGACGACACCGAGGCGACGATGTACCAGGCCACCGACATTCTGCGTCGGCGCACCGGGCGCGACGACTTCCCCAGACTGACTGAAATCTATCCGCACCGACGCTACACGCACCTGGTCTTGCTCGACTACATCGGCGACGCCCTGCCCTCGGAAATGGTCGTCTGCCCCGAAGACCGCACGCTGCTCGGCTGGCAGTCCAATCCGCTGGATCTCTCAGAGATGCCCGAGTGGCGCGGACCGGCCGCCAAGGCGATGTGGCCTTACAGTTCGACCTATCAGGCCGTACCTGCCTCCTGGTCAGAAGATACCGGGAGAGGGCACGACACCACCGTCTCCCAGTCCGGCGACTACGAACTCATGAGCGTGGGCACCAAGCCTCTCGGGCGCCGCAGGATGAGCCATGTCTCTTTTCCCGGGCAGAAGGTTTTCCTCTTCGAGTTCCACGATCGGCACACCAACAAGAACGGCATCTTCTACGCCTATGAGATCGCCCGGTCGTCACAGTTACTCTTTGACGGCTCGGTCGATTCGCGCAAGACCGGAGACGCCAACAAGGGCTTCCGCCCCAACGTCCCCCACCTGCCCGGCGCGTCGACCTTCTACTACAGGCCCAGGGAACTGACCTTCGAGCCAGCCCCGCTCTACGACACCGTCCGCGGCGATCTGGTCAAGGGTTACTACCGCTGGACCCGCGGGGGGCTCAAGGGCGTGGACTACGGCGGCACAGATATCAACACCGGACAGATGCACGAGTGATCTGTCGGGTTGTTTCCGGGGTTCGACAACAGGTGATGGTCCGAGAACGGGGTATGGCTTGTTTTGTCGCCCGGCGGTCTTTTGTCAACCTGTTTCGGCAGATTATGCTCGTGCAAGAATGGTCTTTGTCGGGTGTGGCGTCGGTCGGGCCCGGCGCCGTATAATCGCAACTTGTTGTCTGACAAGAGATTCCAGCAAGTGACCCATGACTCCGATGCAACCGGGCGGCCCTCTGAAGCGTTGTGTAAGGCAACAGAGGACGCCACGCAGGAGGGGTTGGACTTGAATCTCACCCACACTCAGACCGAATGCCTGAAACGCGCCCTCGAGTTGCTCGACCACGGGCACAGCGGACGCTTCGAGGACGAACTGTGGCTCGGCTTCGGCAACGAGTGGTGGCCGCTGCGCCAACGCCTGCTCAAAACCGGGTACATCCGCCAGGTCGGCGGGCTGCGCGACGAACTGACGATCACCGAGCGGGGTGGAGTTCTGCTCTCCCAGATCTCCGGGCAGGTCCGCGCGGCCTGTTGACGCCGATGCACGCGCAGCCCCGGGCCAGCGACCATGCCGTAGTGGGCGGCCTCGTTCGGCTGCCCTGGGGCGCGACGCCTCCGTTCCTGCATCCGGATTGACGGTGGGGTTCACCCGCCTTTAGCCGGGCCTCGGGCTGAGCCGGGCTCGATGCTCTCGCCGGCGCGACGGTCGGCCTCCTCGCGCAGGTGCATGAGATGCCGCGCGTACTCGTCGTCGGTCATGTTTCCGCGAGGGGGAAGTTGGGACGGATCGGCGTTGAGTGCGCCGGCCGCACCCAGTCCGCGTTGGGCCCGCTCATTCAGTTCCCCGCCGCCTGCGGACCGGGGTGGGAGCAACGCGCGGACGATCAGCAGGCTGCCGGCGAGCAGCAGCAGCACAGCCAGGGCGCCAATGACTTTCTGCTTCTGACCCGGGTCCACGTCTCACCTTGGGATGTCACGCCCCTTGACGCCGTTGCGGGTCGCCCAGAAGAAGGCCGGGTAACTGCCGGGGTTCTCGGTGGTGCCGTTCTCCAGGTTGTCCTGGTCCATGCCGTAGGCTCGCAGCACGGTAGTCGAAGGCGGGTTCCAGACGTCCGTGGGCTTCCATTCGATGGCTCGGTTGGGATTGCTGTCGGCGGTGCGATCGTAGAGGTCGGCCATGTCGACGCGAGCGACGCTCCCGTCGGCCGTTGCGACGTTGGGCGTCGCGTAGGGGTTGTTCCAGTTGGGTGAGTACGGCTGCTGCCCGAAACCCACCGTGATGTTCGACCCGGGAATCACCGTCGACGCGGTTCGAGATTGCACGGTGGTATCAAAGCGTTCCCACATGGTGACCTTCGAGGATGTGAACACGACGTGATCAACGCGGTTGCGGCGGACCAGGGAGGAGGGGGCGTTGGCCCTGACCGGCGCGGGGCGGAAGTCGTCGTCATACCGCTCCGGCGCAAACCACAGCGTCGGGCTGAGGCAGTAGGACGAGTCCCAGATCCATCGCCAGAAGTCGGCGTATCCGTTCGAGAACATGTCTGCGAAGCGACGGTAGGGGGCCGGATCGAGAGGAGCGAACTGCACTTCGCTCGCCCAGTCGCCTTCGTTGAGTTCACTGGCCACGAGGCTGTACCAGTGGAAGGCGTACATCTCGCTGTACCAGGCGCCCGGGCCGCTGAAGATCCACGTCCCGCCATAGCCGGGCTTCTTGGCGCGTGCCCAGTCGCCGCCCACGTTTCCGCCGGCCACGTAGTTCTGCGGGAAGGGATTGATGAATGAATCAGAGTTGGAGTTGTTGTAGAGCGCACTGATCTGGGCGAGCGATTTGAGGTTCGATTCGCTCTGGAGATTCTGGGCGCTGCGCCGCGCCTTTCCCAGCGCTGGTAGCAGGATGCCGATCAACAGCGCGATGATCGCGATGACGACGAGCAACTCAATCAGCGTGAACGCCCGACGTGGGCCCATGTCCCCCTCCGATCTCCGCCGCTGTGGCGCTCATCCTCCCACGCGCTGCGGGCCCTTGCCCGTCGGCGGCGTGAAGTCCTCCTCGGGAATCTGAGGCTGCTTGGGCGCGGCCTCCTGCGCCTTCTGAGTCATCTCGTCCGATCGGGCCTTCATCTTCTCGTACTCGGACGATTCGGTCGCCTTCTTGGGCGACAGGGCGAAATAGGTGAGGACCGCCAGTCCAAGACACACGATCACGAGCCCGATCATCAACCCCTTGCGAGCGTTCACGAGTGAGTTCCTTTACCTGAAGTCACGGCCGGTGATGCCGAAGCGGGTGCGCCAGAGATATGCGGGCTGGGTGACGTCCCAGTAAAAGCCCTGCGGCTCGCCGTACATCTGCCGGGTGAATGCGGTGCCTGGGGCGAATCGCCCGGAGGGATACCAGAGCCCATCGGCACGATCGGGTTGGGAGAACGAAGTCTGAAGGTCTGTTTCGGCGATGATCTCGTTGAGCGAGACGGCCCGAACGCTGCCGTCGGCCAGCATGGTCTGCGGCTCGGCGCCCGGCTTGTTGAACTGGGGCTGGTCGGGCTTGACGAAGTCCTTGTTCTCCATCAGCACGACCTTCTGCGTAGTGTAGAGCACGTCAGAGACGCGGTTACGTTTGAACCAGAAGTCGGCCGCCGGACCGGCGAACTGCTCGACGAAACTGGTGAAGCGCGCCTTGTCCTGCCAGAAGACCGGCGAGTACCAGTAACTGGTCGGGAAGATCCAGTTCAGGTTGGACTGAGCGTTGGCATCGCGGTTCTCGCGCAGCCAGTTCTGGAGCGCGCGGTCGCCGGGTGCGGCGATGATGCCCAGACGCGACTCGACCTGGTCATAGGCATAGAGCGTGTGGGCCAGCCAGTGCCACCCGTAACTCTCAGACTGCTGCGAACCGCTCTGATAATCCCAGCCGACGCGGCACTCATCTCCGACTACCCAGAGCCAGGCCGAACTGACCCCGTTGCATCCGTCACGCTCGAACGGATTGACCCACTCGTCCTTGAAGTCGTTGGCGTAGAGGAACTGGATCGTCGAGCACTCCTTGAGGTTGGCGCCGCTGGCGATCTTCTGGGCTGCGCCGCGGGCCTTGCTCAGCGCCGGGAGCAGAATCCCGATCAGCAGCGCGATGATTGCGATGACGACGAGCAACTCGATCAGCGTGAACGCATTCCGGCGTGTCATATCCAGATACCCCCTCCCCGGTCGAAGGACCGGGTGAAACGACAAAATCAACCGGGTGGATGAACCGCCCTGATACCCCGAACGGGGCCATTGAGAAACAGTGTACCGAGAGAACCTCGGTCCTGCACGGGTCTGTTCGGGTGAGCCGGCTTTTCAGATCCGCTTTTTCGCAGGCCGGAACAAAGGGGGCGGTCGGAGGAACCATACCGAACGCCGGGAGACCGGGAGGCGGGGCAGGGTGAGGAGGACGAGCCCTCATTCCACCCGGGCCGAGTTCACTTGTCCTTCGCTAATTTCCTCCAAAGGAACAGCCCCGACCTGTTTGGCCGGGGCTGTGGATGCCTGCTTGACATGAGGTCAGGTCTGGGAGCCTGCGCCGTCAGGCGTTCAGGGCACGTTGCCTTGGCCCGTGTTGATTTCCTTGGCACCGAAGTCGACGCCGGCCAGACCACCACGGGTGAACCGGTAGAGGACGGGAACCAAGTCGTCGTTGAGCCGATCGGGTTCCGTGTTCAATGGTGTGTACGCGTAGTAGAAGGTGTCAGGGCTGGTGGGCGTGCCGGGGTCGCAACCGAGATTTGCATCGGCCGACGGAATCGCGCGGACCGAGGCGTCGAAGAAGAGGATCTGGCAGGCGGCCTCCTGGTAGGCGTAGAACGGGTTCTTGGTGTTCCCGTGGTAGTCATTGAACTCGAACATCTGCACCTTGGCGCCGGGGAACATGACCTGGCTCATCCTGCGCCTGCCGTAGATTCCGTCGACGGAGGCGGTGCTGAACAGGTGCGTGGTGCTGGCGATGGGACGCACATACCCACCGGTGTCAGGCACCCATGTCGCCGGGACGGTCTGGTAGGTGGAAGAGAAGGGGTAGCGCTGCGCGACGCGCTCGCCATTGTGCTGGCTGGCGTTGGGGTACTCGGGGCGCATCTGAGCCCAGAGGCTCGAGTCGAGCGGGTTGGCGGCCGAGAGCAGGAGGTTGCGGTCTTCCGGGCAGGCGGCGATCGCTTCGGGCAACTGGCTGGAGAGGTAGTCGAAGAGGACGAGGTGGTTGTAGATGCGGTGAGGCATGGTCAGCGTGTTGCTGAGGATTCGGCCAGCGCCTTCGGTGCGCCCGGTGCGGCGACGGAGGATTTCAGTGTTCTGCCACTGAGCGGCCAGCATGTCGTCCGAGAAGCCGTTCGGCCCCGGGTCGAAATCGATGAACTCGCTGTTGGGTACCATGCCGGCGTGCCAGGAATACGAGGCGATCTTGTCCTGGAAGTCGGTGGCGTAGGACGCCATGCCGGTGCCCTGACTCTTCAGATTGGACTTGCAGACGGCGCCGCGGCCGGCGCGGCGTGCCTTGGCCAGGGCCGGGAGCAGGATGCCGATGAGCAGCGCGATGATCGCGATGACGACGAGCAACTCGATGAGCGTGAAGCCGAGCGCTCTCTTGTGCCCAAAACGACTGAGACCCAGTTTTGCCATGTCTTCACCCCTTCAACGAGGTTCACTGAAAGTTGCGTGAACTTGACCGTCGCACGCCGAGGCCGGGCACAGAACGCGCCCGCCAGACGCCCATTGTATTCGTATCGGAACCACGACGTGTTCCGCCAAAACTCATACTTGCCTTTGGGAACCAGCCAAAGACAGGGGGCATTGTAGAGCGCCGGTTTGACTTTGCCAATGGGTCTTGCCTTTTTTGGGGTCTGGTGAGAAGGTACCGGGTCAGGGCATCAGATATTCGGCATATGTTCGGACAAGGCGAAGCTCGCGAATGCTGTGGTCCGGGATTCGCCGGGGCACAGCCCGCGCGCGCTCCGTCGTGGGAATGAGGTTGTGGCCGGGACATCCCCCCGGATTTAGACTCTGCGGTGCCCAGAAGAGAATACCAAGTCATCGTGGTCGGGGGCGGGCACGCGGGGGTCGAGGCGGCGTGCGCGGCGGCCAATCTGCTGGGGCCCGGACCCGGTGGGGCATCGGTGGCGTTGGTGACGCTGGATCCCTCCCGCATCGGGGAGATGAGTTGCAACCCGGCGATCGGGGGACTGGCAAAAGGGCAGTTGGTCCGAGAAATCGACGCCTTGGGCGGGATCATGGGACTGGCGGCCGACGCGGCGGGCATCATGTTCAAGGTGCTGAACACGTCGCGCGGGCAGGCGGTGCGCGGGCCTCGGTGCCAGTGCGACAAGCACGCGTATGCGGAAACGGTGCGGGCGTTGGTGGCGTCGCGGCCTGAGATCGAGGTCGTCGCCGGTCGAGTCGAGCAGATCGGCTGCGAATCAACAGGTGGAACGGCGGGCGGGCGCTGGCGCCGAGTCACCGGGGTTGTCATCGAGACTCCAGACGGGCGGATGGAAGCCCTGTCGAGCCCGGCTGTGGTGCTGACCACGGGCACGTTCATGCGCGGGCTCATGCACACCGGCGAGGATCGCACGCCGGGGGGGCGCTTTGGCGAGGGTGCGGCCGTCGGGATCTCGGGGGCGTTACGGAAACTCGGGTTTGAACTGGGGCGGCTGAAGACGGGGACTCCGCCGCGGCTTCGGCGATCAACGATCGACTGGGAATCGCTGGAAGTGCAGGAGGGGGACGGGGAGCCGGAACGATTTTGCGCGCTCAGCGGGGTGTGTGCCGGCGATGCAAACGAGCCCGAAGAGCAAGCAAGTGAGCAACGAATCGATCCGTGTACCCCCTCTCCGGCGCTGCGGGCTCGTTGGGAGGTGCTTTCGCGTTTCCCGGTGCTGGAGCAGGTTCACTGTCGCAAGACGTCGACCAACGCGGGCACGCACGAGTTGATCCGGGCGAATCTGCATCGGGCGCCGATGTTCAGCGGGCAGATCGAGGGCGCCGGCCCGCGGTACTGCCCGAGCATCGAGGACAAGGTGGTGCGATTCGCCGAGCGCGAGTCGCACACAGTGTTCCTTGAGCCTGAGAGTTTGCGGACGGAGTGGGTCTACTGCAATGGCATCTCCACGAGTCTGCCGCGCGACGTGCAGGACGTGATGGTGCGCGCGATGCCGGGGTGCGAGCGAGCGGAGATCCTGCGTTACGGGTACGCCGTCGAGTATGACATGGTGCGCCCGCACCAGATCCATGCGACCGGGATGACCAAACTCATTGACGGGCTTTTTCTGGCAGGGCAGATCAACGGCACGAGCGGGTACGAAGAGGCGGCCGCGCAGGGCCTGGTCGCGGGCGTGAATGCAGTGCGTTGGAGCCACGGGCAGGGGGAGTGGGTTCCGCGGCGTGACGAGGCGTACATCGGCGTGTTGATGGACGACCTGGTCACCAAGACGCCGACCGAGCCGTATCGCATGTTCACAAGCCGGGCCGAGCATCGGCTGATGCTGCGGAGTGACAATGCGGACGATCGGCTGACGGAGGTGGCCGAGGGATTGGGGCTGCTCGCGCATTCCGAACTCGGGGCGTTGCGGCGGCGTGTGCACGCGAGGCGCACAGAGCAGATGCGGACGGTGCGCGCGATCTTGAGCGGTGCGAAGGCGGCGGGAAGCCGCCCTGCACTGCACAATGGTGATCTATTCAGGTCGCTGCGCCGGGCAGAGGCGACCTGGGAGGATGTGCAGCGGGCCGTGGGCGACGGGTTTGATCGCCAGGTGCTCGAAACCGTGCTGGCCGAGGTGCGCTACGAGCCGTATATCGAGCGTGAGCGGCGCGAGGTGGCGCGGCGGGCCGACACGGAGCGACGGCGCATCCCCGGGTGGATTCGCTGGGAAGAGTGCTCGACTCTGCGCCACGAGGCGCGTCAGGCGCTGGCCCGGTTCCGTCCGGATACGCTGGGGCAGGCCGGGCGGTTGGAGGGGATCACGCCGGCCGACCTGACGCTGGTGGCAGTGCTGGCCAAGCGAGCGTGGGGGCAGGGCGAGACTTGCTGATGCTGGCGGCTGGAACACCAGGGGATGACCTGCTGGCGCTCCTGCTGTGCGCGGGGCTGGTGCCGTTGCTGCTGGGACGGCTGCGCGTGGCGTTGATTCCGAGATACACCCGCATGCGCCGCAATCGGGTGGTGGAACGTGCCCTGGTCGGGAGGGTCAATCGAATGTGTGGAGAGTATCGCTTCGGTATTCATTGACCACGTTCACGCTCTGGCCGTTGACATGGGGCTTGGCAGGAGTCGGTCTCTCAAAGAAAACGTTGTGGACGCTGCCCGTGACGAACTCAGCATGCCCATCGGTAAAGGCCCAGTTCGCGCCTGCATCTCCGTGATTATCCACCTTGGCATAGTGGCGGTGTCCGTCGTCAGCGGTCACGGAGAGCCCGACGTATTCCGCGTCCACGTCCTGTCCGTACCAGGAGTTGACGCCGACATCGGGCCCTTGCGTTTCATCGCCCCAGAGAGGCGCCGGCTTGAGAATTTCGGGGTCACCGGCGCGGAACCCTGCGATGTACATGTAACTGATGTTGTAGCCAATGACGTCTTCGGACGAGCCGGGAGCCTCAGGCACTTTGGTGCGGTTTGCCGCTACGGCCGCGGGCAGGTTGCGCTCCAAGGAACCGTAGAACCGACCCCAGTAGATCGTCTCTCGATCCGCTGGACAGGTGAGAACCGGGAAGCCCTCCAGATAGGAAGCGAGGATGGGGGTAGTCACGCCGTTCGGGTACGCTTCGTACACGAAGCCTCGACCAGGTACGATGCTTCCGGTGTGTCCCACATCCCCCGAGGGCGGGCGGCTGGCAATGCCCTGCCCAATCTGGAACGTGCTGAAAAGACCTGCGACCCCGCCGAATACACCCTGATCGGTGAGATACGGCCGACCACCATTGACTCCAGGATTGCTGTTGGTCCACCCCGCAAGTCCGGCGTTGGTGAAGGGGAGTAACGGGTACCACTCTCGGTTGTCGCTTGTGTACCCGTTCATCGCCAGGCTGATCTGCCGAGTGTTTGAGAGGCAGCCCATCTGCTGGGCTGACTTTCGGGCCTTGGACAGGGCCGGCAGCAGGATGCCGATGAGCAGGGCGATGATGGCGATGACTACCAGCAGTTCGATCAACGTGAACGCGGCTTGGCCCCGGCGGGCGCGTGCGGTCGGCATGGTGTCCCAATCTCTCGATACGTGGTCCCCGTGGAGTCGATCCCCCGGTCGCACCGGCCGCGCAGAACGCGCAGGCGACTCCAATTGCGGATCTTACAGGCACTTCTCGTCGGGGTCAATGACTCGATTGCGGTCCGGGCTTCGCAGGATACGAACCCCGTTCGATGCGTCCCGCCTGCGGTGCTGATGGGCCGACGCGTCGGCGAGGGAGCCTCCGGTACGAGCCCGACGCGCCAGCGAGAGAGAGTGGGCGACAGCACCATTCCTCGCCGGATGTTCCACAAGAACCCGCCCGGCGTGCCGCCCGGAGCCGGGGACTTCACAGGCGCCCTCGCGCGCCCGAGATTTGACTGAACCCGTGCGACGCGACCTGTCTTACCGGTCCCAGATCGGTGCCAATCCACCCGCGTTCGCTGGCCTTGGGAATCGCTTTTCACTATGCTTTCGGGTTCAGAGGGATCCGTTCGCGGCCGCTCGGGAGGCGCGCCGCGCACTTGTTTCACAGTGTCCGAAGCCCCGCACACGGGGTCGGTCTGATTTGCAGAGGGAGATTTTTCATGAAGAATCAGCGTGTTTTGTGCGCGGCCGTTCTCGCTTCGGTCGCGGGGTCGGCCATGGCCCAACCCACCGTGGACGGCATCTTCAGCCCGGGAACGGAAGGGTCGTTCTACGGCGACGTGCTGTGGAGCCAGAACCAGCCGACCGGCTTCGGCGATAACGTCGCCGGGATGTTCACCGGCGGCGATTTCGGTGACCCGCCGGCCGACGTGACCACGGGAGTGGAGTTCAAGATCCCGCTGTCGGCTATCGGGGGCTCGCTGCAATCGTCGGGCGGGACGGCAGAGTTCAAACTGGCGGGGTGGGTCAACTCGAGTGACCGGACGTTCATGTCGAACCAGATCATCCACTCCGGGCTGACGATTGACACGGGCAATATCGGCAATGCGCCGGACTTCACGGGCATCGGCGGCACGTCGCACATCTCCGTGACGGCAACGGTGGCCGGCGCGATCACGGTCGACGGCGCCCGCGACGCTGCGTATGGGGCTGCCAAGTTCCTCCAGACCAACTACACGGGCTTCGGCAACGAGACCGACGGCACGGTGGACGGGGCCGGGTCGAACGGCGGCGGGTCGGAAGTCGACGCGGTGTACGTGGCCACCGACGGGACGTACCTGTACGTCTTCGTGGCCGGCAACCTCGAGTACAACGGCAACGGGCTGGACCTGTTCCTGGACAGCGACAACAACGCGGGCACGGGCTCAACGACGCTGGGCACGGGCGCGGGCGCGGGCGGGTACATCGTCACGGGGCAGAGCGGGCTGGACTTTGACGCGGGCTTCGGGGCTGATTTCGTCGTGTCGGCCGACTCGTGGAACCATGACAGTGATGACGGGACGACGCCGAATGTGCCGCGTGCGTACGCCGGGCCGATTTCCGGCACGATTGCCGACCTTGGCTCGCTGGCCGGCTACGGCGCGGGCAACGCGGGCGCTCTTTCGGGTGGTTACGCCCTGGGCGTCGACAACTCGAACACGCTTGGGGTGATCGGCAGCCCGTCGCAGTCCTCCCCGGTTTCGCCCGACGCCAACTGGGGGTACGGCTCGGAAGTGGACAACGTCCGCTCGTACCTCGACGAGGTCAACGGCAAGTTGTACATCTTCATCGGCGGCAACATGGAGGTGAACTACAACAAGTTGAGTCTGTTCATCGACTGCGCTCCGGGCGGACAGAGCACGCTGCGCAACGACAACGTGGACATCTCCTTCAACGGACTCAACCGGCACGCCGGCCTGATCTTCGATGATGGTTTCGCGGCCGACTACTGGCTCAACGTCAACAACGGCGTCGACGGGGGCAGCGGCAACCTGCAGAACTACACGGACTGCGCCGTGCTGCGCACCAACGGGCCGATCGTCGACCCGTTCTTCGCCCTGCGGGCCGACTACGGGTGCTACTTCGGCGGGTACGTGACGACGGGCACGGGGCAGCCGGTGGACAACCCGGTTGAAGTCATGGACTTCTCGGGCACGCGCTTCGATTTGCAGGACGGCTTCCTGGCCAACCTGTACTCGAACTACGCTCCGCGTGCTTCGGCGGATCTGGGGCTGGACATTCTCCAGGGCTTTGCCGATCCGGACGACGTTCCGGCCGGCGGGCTGCTTCGCACCGCGATCGACAACTCCAACGTGGCGGGGGTGAGTGCGAGCAGCGCAGCCGGCAGCGACGCGGTCAACACCGGCATCGAAATCTGCATCGATCTGGTCGAACTGGGCTGGGACGGGCAGCAGGACATTCTGCTGGCCGGCTGGGTCGCCAACGGCGGCTTCGACTACGTCTCCAACCAGGTCATCGGCGGGCTGCCCGCGGGCGACAACCTGGGTGAGGTCAGCGCGATCAACTTCAACAACATCGCAGGCACGCAGTACGTCAACCTGATGGCTGCCCCGCCGGTCTGCCGCGCCGACACCACCGGCGATGACCAACTGAATTTCTTCGACGTGCAGACGTTCCTGGCGTGGTTCAGCGCTCACGACGACCGCGCCGACTTCGTGGACGACGACATGTTCAACTTCTTCGACGTGCAGACGTTCCTGGCTGAGTTCTCGGCTGGGTGCCCGTGATCGGCTTCGGCAGAATCTGAAATCAGCAGCCCCGGGAAACCGGGGTTGCTGTTTTTTGTCGGTCTCGCCGGCGTGTGCCGCGACTCTGTGAGTCGTGCCCTGCTCGGTCGACACGGGCGTGGCACACGCTGCGGAAGCGACGGACGCGGAGCCCGAAGGGCTTTTCGTCAGGTGCCGCCCCTCCTTTTTCTGCCCGCTTACCATCCAGCCATGACCCGCATCCGTCGCTGCATCTCCGCGTTGTTCGTCTCGGTGAGCGTCTCGGCCGCACTGGCGCAGGATATGGTCCAGCCCGAGGAACTCGAACAGGGGTTCGTCATCGTGGTTGACGACATCGCTCGCGTGGCGACCAAGGAGCGTCCGATGTACCTGGCCTCCAACTTCGGAGGGTGGGATCCGGCCAACCACGATTATCTGATGACGCCGCGCTCGGACGGGCGCTGGCAGATCGTCTTTGAGCATCCTCGCCCCGACGCCACGCTTCAGTTCAAGTTCACGCTCGGCTCGTGGGACTTTGTCGAGACCGACCCTGACGGGAACGACATTGACAACCGCACGCTTCCCAAGGTTGATCGAGCCGCACTGGCCGGCGAGCGCCCGGTGTTCGAGTTGCGTGTGCCAAAGTTCCGCAATCCGTCCGACATTGCCAACGAACGTGATTCGACCGAGTACCGCGACTGGCAGGTGACCGGCTCGCTGCGGCGGCTGCAGGTCTCCGGCGGCGCAGGCCCAGCCCAGGGAGCGATGCGCGACCTGCTCGTGTGGCTCCCGCCGGAGTATGACGATGCGTCCAATGCGGATCGGCGATATCCGGTCCTCTATCTCTTCGACGGACAGAACCTGTTCGCGAGCCGCAAGGGCGGGCCGAAGGAATGGGGCGTCGACGAGACGGCCACGCGATTGATCGCTGCGGGAGAAGTCGAGCCGCTGATCGTCGTCGGCATACCGCACGCGGGGGCGGGACGTATGAGCGAGTACCAGCCCTTCGACATGGGGTTGCGGGCCGAGCCGGGCGGGCAGGCGTTTGCGCAGTGGTTCATGGGTGAACTCAAGCCGCGTGTGGAACGTGCGTTTCGCGTGTCGCCGCACCGGGAGCACACTGGCATCGGCGGGGCCTCGCTGGGCGGGACGATCGCGCTGTACATCGCCGGCGAGAACCCGGAAGCGTTCGGGCTGCTGCTGCTGGAGAGCACGGCTCCGCTCGATCGAGCCGACAATGCAGAAGCCCGCGACTGGCTCGATGACGTGCGGCACTGGCCGATTCGCACGTTCGTGGGGGTGGGGGGGCGTGAGTTTGGGGAAGGAGAGCAGGCCGCGTCGCGGGGCAAGGCGTTCGTGGAATGGTCGCGGGGGTTCTCGGACCATCTTTCGAGCACGGGTGAGCCCGGTTCGGTGCGGTTCCGGCTGGAGCCCGAAGCGGCCCACAACGAAGAGGCCTGGGCCGGGCGGCTGCCGGAGGCACTCCGGTTCCTCTACCCCGCGCGAGACGAGTGACGAATCAAACGGCGAATTCCCTTGGATCGGTTCGGGAATCCGGTTACCATGAAGGGCCCTCGATCAGGGTCGGTCCGTGGCTGTGGAGCGCCTGGGCCGAGGGACCACCTGCTCAAAGGAGCGAGAGACATGAAATGCATCTTGACCGCTTGTGTGGTCGCGCTGGTCGCCGGCATGGCGTCAGGCGATGTGTACAACGACAACGTGGGCAACCATCTGGCCGGGGGGGATCTGCACGACTTCTTCGCCTCGCAGGGTTTCAACCATCTTGACATCGTCTCGGTCGGTGTGACCAACGACGCCACCAATCTCTACTTCGACATTCAGTTGAACGCCAGCCTCGACGTCACCAACTGGGGCAAGTACTGCGTCGGCATCAACAACTCTCAGGGCGGGCCCTCCAGCGACGGCAACGGCTGGGGACGCAACATCAACTGGGGCGGGGCACACATCACTCACTGGATCGGCACCTGGGCCGACGACAACGGCGACGACATCGGCGGGCAGGTCTGGTCGTATGACGGGGTCGGCTGGAACCTCACCGACGGGCTGACCAGCGCCGACGCCTCCCAGCACGGCGCCGGGCACCAGATCTTCTCGGTCTCCCTGGCCTCGCTGGGCGTGGGCTTCGGCGACGTGATCCTGTTCGACGTGATCAGCACCGGCGGCGGCAACGACCCCGGCGTCGACCACCTCAGCCGCTTCGACTATGCGACCGACAACTGGGGCACGACCTCGGTGGCCGGCAACTTCCTGGCGTACACCATCGTCCCGGCTCCAAGCGCCGTGGCGCTGCTCGGGCTGGGCGGGCTGACCATCGCCCGTCGTCGCCGCTGAAATCGCACGACACTCTGGATGCTTTCAAGCCAGCCCGCCATGCACGGGCTTTTTCATGCGCGTCGCCGGCTGGCGCCGCCGGTGTGCAAGAGCCGCAGGAGGCTGATACCGTTTCGACTCGGAACCGGAAACTCGAAACTCGTGCGCTGTCGAACGCAGTTCCTTTGTGAGTGCTCGAACGCGGGCGCGGATCGCACCCACGTGCGCCCCCGGAGTTCTCGTCGGTTGCGACCCGGAGAGGTGCCCGAAGACGGGCACTTCTCCGGCTTCCCCACGGGCCCAAGATTCAAGTGGAATCCGTGTCAGCCCTCTGCAGATCGGCCCGACATCGCGCACGCTCGGGTTGATCGGGAGGCGTTTCCCGGGCCCCGGCGGATACTTACCGGGCTCGTACCGCCCCACAATGTGGGCACCACGCAGACTTTCTGCTTGTCTACCGGTGTCTTCGATGTAGGATAGAACCGCATCGTCGCGGGTGACACGAAGATAAAGAGGAGAGAGGCATGAAGGCGTTCGTGCATGTATGCGGGGCGGTGGCGTTGTGCGCCGGGTCTGCCCATTCCCAGTTGATGATCGATCCGTACTATTCGTGCGCGTACGAGTATTCGGACCTGGGGGCACCTGCCGGCGTGCCCCAGCTTCTCGGCGGCCTGGTCTTCAAGGACGGCGACCCTGACACGCTGCTCATCGGCGGGGCGGCCAACGGCGGCGCGGGCGCCATCTACCAAATCGCCGTCGTGCGCGACGCGGAGAGTCACGTGATCGGGTTCTCGGGCGCGGGCACTCAGTTTGCGCCGGCGTCCTACATCGACGGGGGGTTGTGCTACGGGCCCGACGGGGTGCTGTTCTATTCGCGCTACAGCATGAACCACATCGGGCAGATTCTCCCCGGACAGACTTCCACGGCGCGCGACGATGACCTGTATGCGCTCGGATTCAGCGGCTCGGTCGGCGCGTTCATGCTCGTTCCCCCTGGTTCGCCCGGCGCTGGACGCTTCAAGATCTTCCCGTACAACTCAAGTGTCTGGCACGACGCGACGCTGTCGCCCGACGGCAACGGGACATTCCAGATCTCCGCGCCGACCAACTCCATCCCGCTGGGTGGCGGGCCGGAGGGGATCGTCTACATCGAGGCCGGCGCCTCCCTGTTCCCCAACGGCGGCGTCCTCATCAGCGAGTACGGCAGCGGGGCGGTGACTTCGTATGAGATCGATGCCAACGGCGATCCGGTCCCAGGGACCCGTCGCCTGTTCTTGACCGGGTTGTCGGGCGCCGAGGGCGGCACCCGCGACCCCGTGAGCGGCGACTTCCTGTTCAGCACCTTTGGCGGCGTCGGACGCGTGGTCGTGGTCCGCGGCTTTACGCCCGATTGCGACGTGCGGGCCAACCTCAACCGCGACTGCGCCCTCAACTTCTTCGACGTGCAGTTGTTCCTGCAGGCGTTCGCGGCCGGCGACGACATGGGTGACTTCAATGACGACGGTGTGTTCAACTTCTTTGACGCCCAAGCCTTCCTGGCGAACTTTGCACAGGGGTGTAACTGAGATCGTGCCGGGTTGAGTGGATCTTCGGTCGAGCCGGTGCCGGACGCCCGTCCAGGGGGGAGCGCAGGCCTCAGAGAGCCGGGGCCTCGCGCGGAACATATTCGGGCGGCCCGGCCCGCCGGACGCCGTTCTCGGACACGTCGTGTGGTGATCAAAGGCGATTTTTCCACCGGGCGAGGCTTGCGGGACGGGGACCACTTGACTGGTCGTAATTCTCGCTATGCTCATCGCTTCCGCGCCGTTGCCCTGACGGCGAGGATCCGGAGGTCGCCAGCGCTGGCCGCATGCACGGGCACGCAAACGGCAACAACGATTCAAACGGACTCCGCGGGAACGATGAACCGCCAGAGCACCTGATCCGACCCGCGTCGATGAGCGACCTGGATCTTCTGGTGCGGCTCGAGGCGGCTTGTTTCTCGCAGGCGGAGGACCGATTCTCGCGACGGCGCATCCGCGGGCTGCTGCTCAATCACCGCGCTCCGGTGTATGTGTACGAGCACGACGGCCGGGCGATGGGCAACGCCGTCGGGCTGATACGCCAGCATACGTCAGGGGTCTCGGCTCGCATCTACTCGGTCGCGGTGCATCCAGAGGCACGCGGGCTGGGCGCGGGTCGCCGCTTGGCCGAGTCCTTGCTTACCCGTTTCAGCGAGGCCGGGGCGAGGAGGACGTATCTGGAGGTGCGGGTGGAGAACACGCCGGCGATCTCGCTGTACGTCTCGCTGGGCTTTCGTCAGGTGTGCATGCTGCGAGATTACTACGGACCTGGGCAGCATGGGCTGAGTTTCTGCCGCCCGCTCGACATCGGCGATGCTGCGCTGCTCGGGCCCACTCTATTCGACCAGTTGGAAGCCAAGTCCCTTTCCAAGGCCGTGACTGAGCATGGCGGCGCGGGGTGAGCGCGCCAAGCCGGCCGACCTGCGACGATTCCCTCACACTGCCGGTTCGCAGCGACCATTTCCTCTGGTCGGCCGGAAGCCTGTTGGCCATTTCTGACCGTGATCGGCGATGCGTCCCCCGGGGCTTCCGGCACGGGTCCGCCTTGGCGGCTTGGTGTGGAATCTCATGCGCCGGCGACCGCCGGACTTGTGCGCCGCTGAGCCGACCGGCCCGGGCTCGGCTTTTCCCTGATTCGCAGAATCATCGCCGCTGGACCCGGAGAGGTGCCCGAGGACGGGCACTTCTTGAGCATCTCTCTACGGCCGAGTTTCACCGCGAATCGGTCTTACCTGCGGCGAGAGGTGAACAGTTCGCCGATTGCGAGAAGCGCCAACGTGGCGGGGGCCGGGATGAAGATGTGCGTCTCCACACCGGCATAGGTCAGGGTGGTGCCGGGGTCATTGGGCGTGAGAACGGCGGCGCCGTCCGTGCTGACGACAACGCAACTCAGGATGCCGTTGGGATTGGGGTTGACGGGGGTGTAGTTGATTCAGCCGGCGACCAAGGGGAGGGTGGCGAGGTCGAACGAGAGGAGCAGGATCTGGTTGCTTATGTTGATGTTGGGGTTGAGGAGCCCGAAAAGGATGGCCGGTTGCCCGCCGGAGGTGTCAATCACGTCAGCGCCGACGACGGAGCCATTGGACGCAAAGTCTGCTCCTCCCCCCTCGCCGGAGCGGTGGCGCAGTGATTCTGCCAACTGGAAGCGTGCGTGGGACTCTCGTCCTGGCAAGCGGATTGACGGACCATGTAGCACCACGAAGGCAAATTGCAATGTGCTTGACTTCCGAGGTGCGAACGAGAGGTGTTCGAAGTGCTCGCCTGGGGGTCGCCGCCGGCGAGATCGTCGCCGGTACCGCATGCAGGACCGGGATCTTGCGGAGCCTGGACTTGGCGCCGACGTGCCAGGTTTGGAGGGTGGTGTGCCAGGCGTCTCCGCGTTCTTTGGTACGTCGGTGTCCGGACAGGCCGACCGGACGGCGAAACCAGCGTGGACCCGCGAGCATGTTGAATGCGGGCAGGCGCATACGATCAGGCCCGTTTCGTCGGCCGGTGAGTCCATGAGTGCCGAGCGCCGGTTTCGGGCGGGCGATGGGGCACGAAAGGGGTGCGAATGAGCCTCTCAAGGTCGGTGGTGCCGGGGATCGCGACGGCTGTGCTGACGGCCAGCGTGGCGCGCGCGGGTGGAACAGAGCGGGGCAGCGTGATCTTCATCCACCCCGACGGGGCGTCTGCGGCCACGTGGGCCGCCGCCCGGGCGTTGCATGTCGGGCCTGATGCAGACCTGAACTGGGATCTGCTTCCTTCGATTGCGTTGTATCGCGGGCACATGGCCGATTCACTCACGGCGACAAGCAACGGCGGCGCTACGACGCACGCTTTTGGCGTCAAAGTCGCCAGCGATGCGTACGGTCGGACGGCCGGCGGCGAAGATGGGCGCGATATCCTCGGGCCGGATGGATATTCAGCAAGTGTCGCGTTGCAGGCGATTCGCGCGGGCATTGCGGTCGGCATCGTCCAGACCGGGGCTGCCCCTGAGCCGGGGACCGGGTGCTTCCTGGTGTCGACCACACAGCGTGGCAACTACGACGAGATCACGGGCGGGTTGATCGAGAGCGGCGCTGACGTGATCCTGTGCGGCGGCGAGCGGTTTTTCCTGCCCGAGGGCGCGATGGGCGTGTACGGCCCCGGCGCCCGCAAGGATGATCGCAACTTGTTCAAGGAGGCCCAGCACGCGGGCTATCACGTCGTGCGCACGCGCGTAGAACTTACAAGCGTGCCCGCCGGCACGAAGCGGTTGCTCGGTGTGTTCAGCCATGACGCGACGTTCTACGATCAGTCCGAAGAGGAACTGGCGGCTGCAGGGCTTCCGCTCTATGAGCCCGATGCGCCGAGCGTTGCGGAGATGACCATCGCGGCGCTGCGGGTGCTTTCGGCCGGCGATCGGCAGTTCATGCTGGTGGTCGAGGAGGAGGGCACGGACAATTTCGGTAACCACAACAACGCCTCGGGCGTGTTCGAGGCGGTGCGGCGGGCCGACGAGGCCATCGGCGTGGCGAGATCCTTCGTCGCGGATCACCCCAGGACGCTGGTGATGACCTGCGCCGACAGCGACGCCGGCGGCATGCGCATGCTGGGCATCGCGCTGGACCCCGGCCAGGCCCTGCCGGAAAAACTCCCGGAGCGCACGGACAATGGCTCTCCGGTGGACGGCGTCGCGGGGACCGGCTCAGCCCCGTTCTTGGCTGCGCCCGACCGTTCAGGGCGTCGGCTTCCCTTCGGCGTGGTGTGGGCAGGCTTTGACGACGTCAGCGGCGGCGTGGTGGTGCGGGGCGACGGGCTGAACAGCCATCTCATCTGCGGTTCGTTCGACAACACGCGCGTGGCTGAACTCATGCGTCAGACGCTCTTCGCATCGGGCGAATGATCGCACGGGTCGGCTTGGCCGCGGTTTGCGGCGCCGGAGGACAGGACGTGATCACGTTGCGAGGCATCACCTGGGACCATCCGCGCGGGCGGCAGCCGCTCGAAGAAACCGCCGACTTCTACGCCGACCGGTTCGGTGTGCGCGTGGAGTGGTCAGCCCGTTCGCTGAAGGACTTCGGCGACGCGCCGATCGACGCGCTGGCCGAGCGGTACGACATCATCATCCTCGACCACCCGCACGTGGGCATTGCGCTGACGGGGCGGCGGCCGCTGCTCCCGCTCGACACGTACATCGACCCCGCCGATCTTCAAACGCTTGCCGGGCAAAGCGCCGGACCCAGCCACGAGAGTTACATGCTGGCCGGACATCAATGGGCCCTGGGCAACGACGGCGCCATGCAGGCCGGCTCGCGCCGCACCGACCTGGGCTCGTTCGACTGGCCGGGCGACTGGGAGAGCGTGATGGCGCTTGGCACAGAGTTGACGAAGGGCGTCTCCCGCCTCGCGATTCCACTGGCTCCGACGGACGCCGTGTGCAGTTTCATCTCGCTGTGTGCGGGGCGCGACGGCATGAACGAACCGGCCAGGTGTTTCGTGAAGCACGATGTGGGACTCTGGGCGCTGGGCGTGCTGCAGCGTCTGCTCGAGGTGTGCCACCCGCAGTCGCCGCATTGGAACCCGATCGCGATGTACGAGCACATGAGTACGCACGACGACGTGGCATATTGCCCGCTCGCCTTCTGCTACACCAACTACTCCAGGACGGGTTTCCGCCCGCGTCAGATCGCGTTCGGCCCGGTTCCGCAGCCTCGTGGGTCTGTCCTGGGCGGCGCGGGCCTGGGCGTCTCGGCGCGCTGCAGGCATCCGCGAGAGGCGTGCAACTACGGCCTGTGGTTGTGCAGCGCGGCCGTGCAGCGGGGGCTCTATGTCCGACACGGCGGGCAGCCGGGCAACATCGAAGCCTGGCGCGATGATGCTGCGGACGAAGTGACCGGCGGGTTCTTCAGCGGCACGCGGCAGGTTATCGAGAATGCGTTCGTGCGGCCGCGACATGTCGGTTGGCCGGCGTTTCAGGAATGGGCGGGGAACACGATTCGAAGCACGCTGCTCTCCAGGTCGGATCACGCCGCATGCCTGCGAGCGGTGGAGAGCCGCTATCAGCAGTCGCTCGATGCCGTGGAGCCGTAGGATGGCAAGTTCAACCGGCCGCGCCGTGGCGCCGGGCTTGTCGATCCGATTGTTGCCGGTCGCGAGGGTGTCCTGCCAATACCGGCAACATCCGAAGGCGGACATTGCCGGCACGAACCACTGACTCGGGCAATCGACGACGACCCCGCTTCGTGCCTGTACCCTCGCCGGCGCGTCGTTGCTTCGGTGCGTTCTTACCCACCCTTGATGCACATTCCCCCGTCCACGCGGATCACCTCACCGGTGATGAAACTCGCCGCGTCGCTGGCAAGAAACGCGACCAGTTCGCCGACTTCTTCGGCCCGCCCGAACCGCCCCAGCGGATGCATCGCATTCCATTGCGCAAACAGTGCTTCGGGATCTTTGGCCTCGCGGAACACTTTCTCGTTCATCGGCGTCATGATCGTGCCGGGCGCCACGGCGTTCACGCGGATGTTGTTCTTTGCATAGTCCACGGCGGTCTGCCGAGTCAACGCATTGATCGCTCCTTTTGTGGCCGCGTATCCCGACCAGCCGACGAAACCGACCAGGCTCTGCACGCTGCTGGTGTTGATGATCGACCCGCCGCCGCCCTTGAGCATGTGCGGGATCGCAAAGTGCATTCCGCGATAGATGCTCATCAGGTTGACGTTGAGCACGCGCATGAAGTCTTCTTCGCTCATTTCATGCACGCGCCCGGGAATGGCTACGCCGCAGTTGTTGAAGAGGATGTCGAGTCTGCCGAACTCGCCGGCGGCGGTGTCGATCGCGTGCTTCATGTCGCCGGTGATGCCGACGTCGCAGTGGACGTACACGGATTTGCCACCGGCGGCCCGAATTTCCGCCAGCGTGCGTGCGCCCGTGGCGTCGTCGATGTCCGCCAGCACAACCGAGGCCCCGTCGCGGGCCATGGCGACGGCCCCGGCACGGCCGATCCCCGCGCTTGCGCCCGTCGCCACCGCCACCTTGCCGTCGAGTCTTCCCATTGGTACCTCCGTTCGCGGCGGAAAGGATGAACTAGTGTCCGGTGAACGTCGGGCGGCGTTTTTCCATGAACGCCCGCACACCCTCACCCGCGTCGGCACTATCGAACAATCTCGCCAGCGCCGCCTGCTCGATGGTCAGCGCTTCATCCAGCGGCATATCCATCCCCTCTCGCAGCAGCCGCTTCATGGCACGTGCCGCCAGCGGACCGATGGTCGCGATCTGCGCGGCCTTCTCCAGCGCCGTTGCCATCAACTGCGCCCCGGGCACGACCTGGGTGACCAGCCCCAGTTCTGCCGCTCGTTCCGCCGAAAGCCTCCGTGCCGCCAGGAGGACGTCGGCCGAGGCGTATCGCCCGATCGAGCGTACGAGCCGCTGCGTGCCGCCGCCGCCGGGACAGAGTCCCAATCGACCCTCCGGCAGCCCCATCTCCGCGTGCCGGGCCGCGATGAGGATGTCGCAGCACAATCCGATCTCAAAGCCCCCGCCGAGGGCATATCCGTTGATCGCCGCGATGGTGGGCACCTCCAGTCGTTCCAGCCGACAGAAGAGGTCACGGCTGAAGTGCTGATAGTCCACGAACTGCTCGCGCGTCTGCTGCGAGTATTCCTCGATGTCCGCTCCGGCGACAAAGGCCTTCTCGCCTGCGCCGGTGAGGATGACGCAGCGAAGCGACCCGTCAGCGGCGGCCGTTCGCAGGAGCCCGTCCAGTCGGTGCAGCAGTGCGGTGCTCAGCGCGTTCAACTTGTCCGGGCGATTGAAGGTCCAGACCTGCACGCCGGGCGTCGGCGATGCGCACAGGATCAGTTCGTCGTTCATCAGATGACGCCCTCCGACTCCAGTTGCTCGATCTGCTCGCGTGCGTAGCCCAGCCTCGACAGAATCTCGTGATTGTGCTGTCCTACCGTCGGCGGAGCCAGTCGCACGGTGCCGGGCGTCCGGCTGAACCGGCTCGGGATGCCCGCCAGCCGGATTTTGCCTTCACGCGGATGCTCGATTTCCACGATCATGTTGTTGTGCGCCACCTGCGGGTCGCGTTCCAAGTCGCCGAAGTCCTGCACCTTGGCGCACCACAAGTCACGTGTGGCAAACAGTTCGAGCCAGTGGGCGGTGGTCTTGGTCCGGATCACCTGTTCGATGATCGGCTTGATGGTGTCGCGCTCGTCGTAGGCCTTGCGCTCCGTGTCATACTGCTTGAGTTCGGGCAGGTTGAGCAGGTCGGCCAGCACGGGCAGCGGATTCATCGAGATGGCCATGTGCCCGTCGGCCGTTTGGTAGATGCCGAAGGGTGCGCTCAGCCATGCGCCGCCGATGCCGGCCTTGCTGCGCTCAAACTTGCGATCCATGTTGAGAAACACTGACAATTCCTGGCACTGGGCCGCGATGATCGTGCTGAAGAGATCCACATCGATGCGCTGCCCCTGTCCGGTGCGCTGCTTGTGGTAGAGTCCGACCATCGAGCAGAACGCCAGGTGCATGGCCGTGATCGCGTCGACGATCGACGAGCCGCACGGTGTCGGCGGGTCATCCGCCCGACCGCCGTAGGCGGCCAGCCCGGACATGCACTGCGCCAGCATGTCCTGCCCGGGACGATCAACATAAGGCCCGTCGCGTCCCCATCCGCTTCCGGCGACATAGACGATCGAGGGGTTGATCTTGCGCAGATCCTCGTACCCGATACCCAGTCGATCGAGCACGCCGGGTCGGAAATTTTCGACGACGAGGTCGCTGTCTCCGGCCAGTTTGTAGATGATCTCGCGAGCCTGTGGACTCTTGAGGTTGAGCGTCAGACTCTTCTTGTTGCGATTCATCGCGACGAAGTACGGGCTCTCTCCGTTGGGCATCAGTTCGCCCATGGCGTGCAGCGAGCGTTCCCACTCGCCGAGTCTCGGGCGTTCGATCTTGATGATTTCGGCCCCCATGTCGCCGAGGAACTGCGTGCCCCAGGGCCCCATCATCATCTGGGAAAAGTCAAGGACGCGTACGTTTTCAAGAGCCATCGGCATGCCGGATTCTCCGCTGTGGCATGACTGTAGGGTGATTGCGGCGCCCTGCGCGAGCCCCAAGCCCGGGGCGAGATTAGCGCAACTCGTACTCGCTCCTGCCGATCAGGCGGCACAGCCCGCGGGCCTCAAGGTCGGCCAGGTGCGCCCGCACCATGTTCAACGCGCGGAACTCCCGAACCCGCCCCATCGACGTGCATACCCCGGTCCAGACCTGCTCGAGAGAGACCCGGCGGGCCCCGGCCAGTTCGCTGAGAACACCGGCTTCGACGTCGTCGATGTAGACCCGCGCCCGTTCAATCAGGGCAAGGGTCTCCGCCGGCGTCATCCGCCCGTAATGGGCCGCCTGCACCGCCGTGACCTTGCGGGCAGGCATCAACGCCTCCAGACGATCGAGTGTCGCCCGGTACGCAGCCACGTCGAGGTGGCTGTGAAAGATCGGCCAGTCCAGGCCTGTGATGGCGTCGCCAAGGAAGAGCGTCGCGGTCGATCGCTCCAGATACGCCAGTTCGGCCAGCATGTGCCCGCGTGCGTCGATCGCCTCCAGTTGCACGCCCCCTCCCAGGTCGATCACGTCGCCGGGACTCAGGTGCACGTCCAGCGGACGCGGCTGGTCGAGAATGTCGAGCACCTCGGCACGCAGTTCGGGTGTGTCGGGCACGAGGTCAGGGCAGGAGCGGGCGAACTCGTGGTAGTGCTGCTCAAAGTCCTCGTGCCAGGCCGCGTAATACCCTGGTCCGGCGATGAGCGAGCCGAAGGCGTCCTGCATCTGCGCATTGCAACCGATGTGATCGTGGTGCGAGTGCGTGTGCAGGATCCATTGCAGCCCGCCGGGAGTGCCCGCACGCCCAATGCCCGCATCATCCGCCAGCGCACGCAGTTGTGTGAACATGGGCTTGACGCCCGTGTCGATGATGGCGCTGGCCCGCCGCCCAACGACGATGGGCACATGCAGGGCGATCACGTCCGTCAGGCTCGTCGAAGCCACGCGGGAGATGGAATCGAATGATCCGGGCATGATCCGGATCATAGCGGCAGGGCTTCTCGATGCACCGTGGATACGCACTCACCGGTGCGCCGCTGCCCGGATCGACTCATACGACGGTGTCGTGGTACACTTGCCCCACAAGGAGCACCCATGCGCCTGACTCGTCATGCCTGCCCGACCGGGCCCCGTTGGGCCTTGGACGGCGCCTTTCTCTCTCCTGCGTTTTCGCTTTCGCTCTTGGCACAGGCGACCGATGCGCAGGGCCTGCTGAGAGCCTGCCGGACGGAAGAATCGGCACGGGGCGACCTGCTCGCGCCGATCGATCCGCACCAGGAGTTGTGGGCGGCCGGCGTCACGTATCTGCGCAGCATGGAAGCCCGGGCCGAGGAGTCGGACATCGGCGCCCGGCTGTACGCGCATGTGTACGAGTCCGAGCGTCCGGAGTTGTTCTTCAAGTCTCCCGGCTGGCGAGTGGTCGCAGAGGGGCGGCCGATCCGCATTCGGCGCGACAGCGACTGGAACGTGCCCGAGCCGGAGATGACGCTGCTTGTGAACACCAGGCTTGAGATCATTGGGTACACGGCGGGCAATGATGTCTCGTCGCGCTCGATCGAGGGGGCCAACGCGTTGTTCCTCCCGCAGGCAAAGATCTACGACGCCGCCGCCGCGCTGGGACCGGGCATCGTGCTGACCGACCGCGCCGGCGTGCGAGACCTGCCGATCACGCTGGAAATCAGGCGGGCGGGAAAGACCGTGTTCGAGGGAATGACCAGCAGCGCGCGCATGAAGCGCGATCCTGCGGAACTGTGCCGCTGGCTCGGGGCCGAACTGTCCTTCCCCGACGGCGCGCTGCTCATGACCGGCACCGGACTTGTCCCCGGAGAAGCCTTCACTCTCCAGGTGGGTGATGAAGTGGCGGTGGGGGTGGGGTCCGAACGCCTGGTCAACGTTGTCGCGTGAACGGCCGCGAGTATTCAGTCTGATTCGGGCTGCCCGTCGAAATGCTCGGACTCCTCGTCCTCCGCGACGTTGCTGATTGCCCATTCCGGGTATGGATCGCCCGTCCCGCGCATGGCTCGCCAGAGGATGCGATTGAGAACCCCTTCCGGAGCGCGGTCCACCTGCCGGAAGTTGAGTGTTGCGGATACCAGTGCGTCCTCGCGGAGGGCCGGATCTTCGATGTTGAGCGCGACCGGGTTCATCTGGTCGAGAGGGATGTTGGCGGGCAGCGCGACGTAGGGCGTCAGGTCGGGTTCGTCGGTGAAGCAGTCGAACATGGGTTCGGCGCTGGCGTCAAAGGCGTTCATCGGCGGCAGGCCGAGGATCTGCTCCATGGTGCGAAGCAGACTGGTCGTGTTGTACTGGGTACTGATGATCTCGCCCCTCTTGACGTAGGGACCGGCACACAGGGCGACGGTTCGATACCCGCTGACGTGATCCCAACCGGCCTGCGGATCGTCTTCGATGACAAAGACCGCCATGTCTTTCCAGAAGCGAGAGTGGCTGTATCCTTCGAGAATGCGCCCCAGCGCCAGGTCATTGTCGGCCACGGTGGCCGCCGGGGTTGGGCATCCTTCCGACGTGCCGCTCGTGTGGTTCTGCGGCAGGCAGATGAGCGTGAGTTGCGGATACTCACCTTTCTCCTCGAATGCCTTGAGTTCGTTGAGAACGAAGTCGGCCCGGTACTGGTCGGGGACCGACATGTTCCATCCGACGTAGTTGGTGGGTGAAATCGGCCGGAGCGACTCGACGGAAGGCCAGCACTCGAAGATCACGTCGTCGGTCTTGTTGAGCCATGCGTTGTAGCAGGCCGCAAAGTCGGGCTCGCCGGGTCGTGAGGAGTCACGCCAGCGGACGGACGGGCCCATGAACTCGCCGTAGTTTCGGATGGTGCACCCGTGGGCCAGCGCGCTGTCCCATATGAATCCGCTGGGGGCGTAGGCGAGTGCGTCGTTTTCGTCGACGCCCATGCCGTCGGGGTAACTGCGGGGGAAGCCGGCGAAGGACTTTTCCATGTAGTCGGTGGAGTAGGCGGTGGTGCTCCACTGGTGCCCGTCGGCGCTGAGGATGCCGCAGCAGTAGGTGTTGTCGAGGAGTACGAACTGGTCGGCGATGGCGTGCTGATTGGGGGTGATGTCGCGCCCGAAGATGCAGAGCGAGGGGTCGCTGTTGCCGCGGCCCATGGCCCCGAAGACCTGGTCGTAGGTCCGATTCTCCTTGATGATGTAGACGACGTGCCGGATCAGGCTGGGCTCTCCTATGCGTTGAGGAATGGCGCGGGGAGGCTGGTTCGGGCGCGGAGGCAGCAGCGCCTCGGCGATGCGCGGGGCCCGCAGGTTCAGCATGACACGCTCGGACAGGCTCGGGAGATCGGCTTCAGGCGGAATGGGCGCGAAGGTCAGTGACCCGGAGTAGTGGTGCGAGTTGAAGCCGGTGGCTTCCGGGACCGATCCGCCTCGGTAATTGCGCGGCTGCTTCGGCAGCCCCTTGATGTTGGCCACGATCAGCGCGTTCCGGTCCTGGTCGAGAACGAGCGCACCGGGATACCAGCCGACGGGGATGAGTCCTTCGAGTTTCGATTCTTCCGGCGCGTCGGGGTCGATCTCGATCAGGGCAATGGCGTTCTGCGAGCCGTTGGCGACGTAGAGGCTCTGCCCGGTGTTGTTGAAGACGGCGGCGTTCGGGGCGGCGCCGAGCAGGTCGGAAGGGTTGGACTTGAGCCAGACGCGGGCCACAACACGGTCCTGCCGCGTGTCGATGAGACTGAGCGTGTCGCTGCCGGCGTTGCAGCAGGCCAGCAGCGTGCCATCGGGCGAGACCGCCAGCCCGCTGGCGTGCAACCCGGTGAGGATTTCGGCGACGGGTTCTTGTTCGGACAGGTCGATGACGCTGACGGAGCCCTCGCTGGCGATGTAGCGGACGGAATCGACGCGGACGGTGGTGCCGCGGCCGGCAGGTCCGGTCAGATCCCCCGGCCCGGGACGGCGCCCGCCCCAGTTGCTCACGTAGGCCTTGTCGTTGACCAGACGCACGTCGTAGGGCGCCACGCCCACGTCAAACGTGCGTTTGACCTTTCCGGTCGCGACGTCGATTTCGAGAAGTCGGTTGGAAAGATTGCCGCAGACGAAGAGGGTGGCCTGATCGGATGAAAGGGCCAGCCCGCTGGGAATCTCGGGCGCCCGCCTGGGAGCGTTGGCGGGGGGGAGGGGAATCGTCCTCTCCGGCGTGACGACACCATCGTCGGCGACGCGAAACACCTTGATCGAACCGTTGACATTGCTCATGTAGATGTGCTTGCCGTCGTGAGAGAAGATCAGGCCGGTGTAACTGAGTTGCCCGTGCGTGTCGGGTTCGAGCACCTGGTCTGATACCGGCTCGGCAGGTTCGGCGCCCGAGGTTTCAGGAGGGAGCGGCACGCGCTGGCGGATGGACGCGCCGGCAGGGTCTATGACGACCAGTTCGTTGGTCTTGCCCGCGGTGACGAGGATCTGACCATCCGGAGAGAGCGCGACCGCCTGCGGACGCAGGCCGGGCAGGTCGAGTTGCCGCCCGATGGGCGTGACGATCTGGTTGACCGGCGTGATCATGCTGCCGTCGGGAGCGTGCCCGACGGTTTCGTCATCGGGGCGAGCGGAAACAGGCTGCGCCAGAACGGTCGACGCGGTAAAGGCCAGTGCCGCCAGAGATGCGGTGGTGCGCGACGGATTCCGCCGGCTGGGGCCGTTTGACGCAACGCAGTTCGATGTGTGGCGGCCAGATGTCATGTGCAGTCCTCCCTTGGCGCGGCCGCGTGAGATCGGGCCCGGCCGACGGAGGAGTTTACACCGGAGCGATTGCCGGATAGTCAAGGAATGAAGAGGGTTGTCATGAATCTAGAAGAGCAACTGCATCTGAAGCCCGAGGGTGAACTGCCCGCCGTCACTGTCGCCCAGGAGTCCGATCGCAGTGTCGGGCGCCTTGACGAGCGAAGCCGAGTCGGCCTGAGGATCGGGATACCAGGTGACTTCGCCGGTGAACTTGAGCGCGTGGCTGCTCGGGATGAAGTACCAGTTGAGCCCCCCGGTGACCGCGGCGAAGTCGTCATGTCCGCCGGTGCGATCGTCGTCCGGGACGAGGTGTGTGTATCGCGCGAACAACTCCGCCTTTTCGCTGACGAACACACCGGCCTGAATCAGGCCGCCGCTGTCGTACACAGAATCGCCGGTGCCATCAAACACGCGCCCGGTGTAGGCCGCAAGGGCGTTCCAGCCGTCGGCCTCGAAGCCCACGTCGATGGTGCACTGGTAAAGGTTGACGGTGCCGGTCGTCGAGGCGGGGGCGCCGGTCGCGCCTTCCTGCTGCCAGTGCCCGCCGAGCCCGATGAGGAATCCGGTCTTGTCGCCGCGGAAGGCAGTCTGATCGCGGAACTGCTTCCACGGGGCATGGCCGAGCCGAAACTCGGCGCGTCCGGTCAGGGCGAACTCGGCTTCGGCTCCCGATTGGTAGGCGGTATTGAGAGCGCGGCGGACGTCAGAGAGGGCGGCATGGATCTGCCAGCGTTCCGCCTGGAAGTTGAGCATGATTCCCTGCGAGCGATCAAGGCGGAAGATCGAGGAGAGCACGGAGGCTTCGACGCCCTGCACGCTTGTCGGGCCGGTTGCGAAGGACTCGCGGTCAAACGGGAGTTTGAACTGCCCCCAGCGGATCCTGGTGTTGTTTTCGAGTTCGTACTCGGCATAAGCATCCTGAAGTTCGAGAACGCCGGTCTCGCGGTTGAAGTTGGTGAGGATGCGGTAGGTGAGGCGTGGATCGATGACGTTGCCGCGGAACTCAAGCCGGGTGCGGTTGTGCTGGAACCCGCTCTCGTAGTCGTCGACGCTCGATGTGGCGTTGAAAGTACCGTAGTAGCGGAACTGGAGTTCTCCGGCGATCTGGAGTCTGAACGTGCCGTCGTTGCGGGCGAGGAAGAAGCGGCCGTCGTGTCCCACGGCGGCGGCGTTCTGAAGCGAGGTGTGATCGGCGGAGTCGGGGACAGTCTCGCGGGAGGTCAGGGTGCTCTCGGCCGTTGCAGCCCCGCAAACCGAGAGGAGCAGCGTGGTACTCATGCGGAGCAGCCGGGCGTTCAAGTTCGTGAGCATGGGTTATTCCAGAGGGCGCATCGACCAGCCCCAGGTCTGCGATCGGACCGACGCGTGCCGCGCCGGCGCGGCGGAGTCAGAAGACGTGCACGCGGCGCGGCGTGACAAACACGCGAGCGCCGGCCTCGGTGGACAAGCGGGCGTATCGGTCCTGCGGCAGTTCAGCCGTAATGAGCGCGCCGTCGGGCAGTTGCAGGTCGAGGCGTGCGACGGCGCCGGCGGCATTGACGCGGAGAATCGTGGCGGGGAAGCCGGGCTTTCCGTTCTTCTGCGGGAGCACATCGAGTTCGTGTGGGCGGACGAAGACGCGCACGTCGCCGTGGCGTTCGACGCCGTCCGAAGCCGCGAGGGCAATGTCGGCGAACTGGACCTCGCGTCCGACGGCGTGACCGCGGAAGGTGTTGACCTGTCCCAGGAAGTTCATTACGAACTCGGTCTGCGGTGCGTGATAAACCTCGCCGGGCGGGCCGATCTGTTCGATGCGGCCCTGGTTCATCACGACGACGCGGTCGGCCACTTCCAGCGCCTCTTCCTGGTCGTGCGTGACGAAGACGCTGGTGATGTGCAGTTCGTCGTGCAGTTTGCGGATCCAGTGGCGCAGTTCGGCGCGGACCTTGGCGTCGAGGGCGCCGAAGGGCTCGTCGAGCAGCAGGACGCGCGGCTGGACGGCCAGGGCCCGGGCCAGGGCGACGCGCTGGCGCTGCCCGCCGGATAACTGGCTGGGGTACCGACCGGCCATGCCTTCGAGTTGCACAAGCCCGAGCAGTTCGTGCACGCGATTGCGAATGCGCCTGCGGCAGGGACGTTCGGCGCGAGGGAGAACACGGAGTCCGAAGGCGATGTTCTCAAAGACCGACATGTGGCGGAAGAGCGCATAGTGCTGGAAGACAAAGCCGACGCGGCGCTTGCGGACCGGCTGACCGGCGATATCTTCCTCGTAGTAGCGGATCGAGCCGGCACCCGGGTCGAGGTCTTCCAGCCCGGCGATCAAACGGAGCAGCGTTGTCTTGCCCGAGCCCGAAGGCCCCAGCAGCGCGACCATCTCGCCTGTCGGAATGTCGAACGAAACATCGTCGAGCGCCTTGAACGAGCCGAAACTCTTGCTGACGTTGCGAACCTTGATACTCATGACTCATCCCCCATGCGTGCCGACAGTTCCATCTGCCGGCGCACGCGATACTCGACCGCGGACTTGAGCACGAGCGTGATGATCGCCAGAATGGCCAGCAGCGAGGCAGTGGCAAAGGCCGCGACAAACGAATACTCGTTGTAGAGAATCTCGACATGCAGCGGCAGTGTGTTGGTCTGCCCGCGGATGTGCCCGGACACAACCGAGACGGCCCCGAACTCACCCATGGCACGGGCATTGCACAGAATGACGCCGTAGAGCAGCGCCCAGCGGATGTTCGGCAGCGTTACGCGACGGAACATGGTCCAGCCGCGGGCGCCCAGCGTCATCGCGGCCTGCTCTTCCTCGACGCCCTGCTCTTCCATGAGCGGGATCAGTTCGCGGGCGACGTAGGGAAAGGTGATGAAGACCGTGGCCAGCACGATGCCCGGGACCGCGAAGATGATCTTGATGTCGTGCTCAGCCAGCCAGGGGCCCAACCAGCCTTGGCGCCCGAAGACGAGCACGTAGATCAGGCCTGCGACGACGGGCGAAACGGCAATGGGTAGGTCGATGAGCGTGACCAGCAGCGAACGCCCGCGGAACTTGAACTTGGTGATCGCCCAGGCGGCACAGAGCCCGAAAACGACGTTGAGCGGCACCGAGACACCGGCGGCGATCAGCGTGAGGCGGATGGCGGCCAGGGCGTCAGGATCCTGGAATATCTTGAGGTAGACGCCGAATCCCTCGCGCAATGCTTCGGCGAAGACGACGACGAGCGGGAGGATGAGGAACACACCCAGGAACGTCAGGGCGACGCCGGTGAGCAGCCACCGCGTCAGAGCGGTGTCACGTGTCGCCGGAGCACCGGCCCGGGCCGGGAGTGAGAGTGAGGATGTGACGGCGTTGGCCATGACTGGCTCCTCAGGCGCGGGTGCGCGCCGTGTTCCAGACCTGGATGCCGTTGACGACCAGCAGCATCGTGAAAGAGAACCCGAGCAGCGTCAGCGCGATGGAGGTTGCACCGGCCACGTCGTACTGCTCGAGTTTGGTGACGATGAGAAGGGGAGTGATCTCGGTCTTCATCGGCATGTTGCCGCTGATGAAGACGACTGAGCCGTACTCGCCGACGGCCCGGGCGAAGGCCATTGCGAATCCGGCCAGCAGCGCCGGCAGCACCGCCGGCACCACCACGCGGCCGACGGTCTGGAGGCGACCGGCGCCAAGACTGGCGGCCGCCTCTTCGATCTCGGCGTCAAGGTCGGACAGTGCCGGTTGCAGCGTCCGCACGACGAAGGGTAATCCGATGAAAGTGAGCGCGATGACGATGCCGAAGCGGCTGAAGGCGCCGTCGATGCCGACGTGCGAGAGTGGCCCGCCCAGCCAGCCGTTTCGGGCATAGAGGGCGGTGAGCGCGATGCCCGAGACGGCTGTGGGCATGGCGAAGGGCAGATCGACGAGCGCATCGACGATCTTGCGCCCGGGAAAGGGATAGCGGACCAGCACCCACGCGGCCATGAAGCCGAAGAAGAGATTGATCGTCGCAGCCGCCAGCGATGCGCCGATGCTCAGGCGGAGCGACGCCGTGACACGGTCATCGGTGATCGTGGCCCAGAACTGACTCCAGGACAGGTTGGCGGTCTTGAGAACAAGTCCGGCCAGCGGGATGAGCACGATCAAACCGAGATAGGTCACGGTGATTCCCATGGTGAGCGGGAATCCCGGGATCTTGCCGGGCCTGCGTTTGAAGAGGCGTCGCATGGGATTCTCTGTCCTTCCAAATCTTCCCGGACGCCTGGGAAAGCGCCCGGGAAGTCGAACTGGGGCCCGTGTCAATCCGCCCGCGCGGCCATCGCCGTGCCGACGGAGCAAGCGTTCAGGGCTTGTAGATCTGGTCGAACACGCCGCCGTCGTCGAAGTGCTCGGCCTGCACCTTCTTCCACCCGCCGAACACGGTGTCGATGCTCAGCAGTTCGACCTTGGGGAAGCGTTTGAGGTCTTCCGGGTCGGCTTGAGACGGGTCGGAGGGGCGATAGAAGTGCTTGGCCGCCAGGCGCTGGCCGGCGGGCGAGTAGAGGTAGTCGAGATACGCCTGCGCGAGATCGCGGTTGCCGTGCTTGTCGGCGAACTTGTCGATGAGCGTCACTGGCGGCTCGGCGAGAATGCTGATGGAGGGAACCACAATCTCGAACTTGTCCTTGCCGAGTTCCTCGACGGCGAGGAAGGCCTCGTTCTCCCACGCCAGAAGCACGTCGCCGATGTTGCGCTGCACAAACGTCGTGGTCGAACCCCGAGCGCCGGTGTCGAGCACGGGCACACGCCGGTACAGGTCGGTCACAAACTGGCGGGCCTTGTCCTGGGCGGCCTTCACTTCTTCGCCGGCCTGGGGGTTCTCGAGTTTGGCAAGGTCACCCAGTTCGCGTTTGAGAGCGAATCCCCACGCGGCCAAGTAGTTCCAGCGAGCGCCGCCGGAGGTCTTGGGATTGGGTGTGATGACCTCGATACCGGGCCTGAGGAGATCATCCCAGTCTCGGATGTTCTCCGGGTTGCCCTTGCGCACCAGGAAGACGATGGTCGAGGTGTACGGCGCACTGGCGTTGGGAAGGCGGGACTGCCATTCTCTGGGCATCAACCCGGCGTGCTCGCTGATCGCGTCGATGTCGTAGGCGAGAGCCAGCGTGACAACGTCGGCCTCGAGTCCGTCGATGACGGCTCGGGCCTGCTTGCCGGCGCCGCCGTGCGACATATTGATCTCGACGCTCTCACCGGTCTTCTCTTTCCACATCCTGACGAACTCGGCGTTGAAGTCTTTGTAGAGTTCACGGGTGGGGTCGTACGAGACGTTGAGCATCGAGCGCGCCTGTGCAAGCGTGCCACCGGCACACATGCCAAGTCCGACGAGTGAGGCGAGAATCAGCCGCCTGGTCTTCATGCCCGGGTCTCCTTTGTATCTTGAGGCGTAAGGGGATACGTGCGCATTCGCGGCGCGGGGCTGAACAGGTGCAGCGTGACCAGCGGCTCGCTTTCGGCTGGGTCATTGGCGATCGCGTGAATCTCTCCGGGCTCGCACACCAGCACCGAGCCGGTGAGGAATCCGTCACAGGCGATTTCGCAGACTCGGGCCTGCGCGTCGCGATGGTGGCGCGATTCGACGGCGACGCCGGCCATCACGCGGAAGGCGCATCGGGCCGGACCATGGTCATGGGGTTCAGTGCGCTGCCCGGGCAGCCACCCGCACAGTTCGAGAACCAGCGTGGGTGTGTCGAAGAGAACGCGCCGCGTGTGTCCGATGGGTTCAAACGTCGCGCAGCGGGCGAGTGGGAGCAGGTGCTCAGGGAGGGCCGCAAGAGCATCGCGGAGGGCTTCGAGCGAGGTCCGGGATGCGGCTTGACGGGCAAAGGCTTCAATCCCGCGCGGCAGCGTTGGCGGCAGAGGATGTGTGGCGGGGTTGGTCATCGTTCTGACCTGCGGTACAACCCGCGTGCCATCGGGGCGAGGGGCCGAGAGGCACCACGCGGGGCCGCCCGTGCCCTGGAAAGATTCATGAGCCGCGACATACAACGGATTACGCCGCTGGATTTCGAGGGAACCCGTTGCATATCAATGCATAATGGAACGGCTCAAGGAGATGCAACTGGCGCTCTGGCGAGAGGCCTGTCGGCACATCGACCTGGCTGAGTCCATCGCCGACCTCGCCGCGGTTATCCGACCTTTCGTCGGCATCGACTCGATGTGGATCTTCAGCCTGCACCAGGCTCGCTGCGTGCTGGTCGGGCTGGCCGGCTCGGCGAGCGGGATGTCGGGACGAGTCATTTGCGAGGGCGAAGAGGCGCAATCGATCGCGCGGTTCATCGATCGCGGCGGACTGTGCCTTTTCAACCCGCTGCGCACCGGACGAAGCCTGCTGCGCCCCATTGCGTCGGCGCTGGGCGGACAACCCGTCGTGTGTGGATCGCTGCAACGGGCCGGGGGCGAGGGCGTGGTCGCGTGGAGCCTGCGCAAGGGTGTCGATCTGGACGAGCGCACCTCGACCCTGCTGGCCGCGACGCTCGAGCCGCTGGCCGTGGCACTCGACACCTCGAATCGGTTTCACGAACTTGAAGACCTGCGCCGGGCCGCCGAAGCCGAGCGGCAGGCGGCGCTGCGCCGGCTCGGTCGCCAGTCGCTGCACGAACCGATCGTGGGCGCCCGGGCGGGACTGGCCGGAGTCATGGAGCGCGTAGGCGTGGTGGCCGAGTCGGACCTTCCGGTGCTGATCCTCGGCGAGACGGGCTCGGGCAAGGAAGTGATCGCGCGGGCGATTCACGACGCATCGCGCCGGCACGAAGGTCCGTTCGTCCGCGTCAACTGCGGGGCCATTCCGCCCGACCTGATCGACTCGCAGTTGTTCGGGCACGAGCGCGGCTCGTTCACAGGAGCCGTCGATCAGCGCCAAGGCTGGTTCGAGCGGGCGCACGGGGGCACGCTGTTCCTCGACGAGGTCGGCGAACTCCCGCTGGCGGCCCAGGTGCGCCTGCTGCGGGTGCTTCAGGATGCGACGCTGGAGCGGGTCGGCGGGCAAGAGTCGATTCGTGTCGACTGCCGCATCGTGGCCGCCACGCACCGCGACCTGGCGGAGATGGTGCGTCTGCGGACGTTCCGTGAAGACCTGTGGTACCGGTTGGCGGTCTTCCCGCTGCTGCTGCCCCCGCTGCGCGAACGTCACGAGGATTTGCCCGAACTCGTGCAGCATTTTGCGCATCGAGCAAGCCTTCGTTTCGGTCTGCCTGAGTTCGAGGTCTCCGGGGCCGACCTGGACCTGTTGAGGGCCTATCCCTGGCCGGGAAACATTCGCGAGTTGGCGGCCGTCGTCGATCGCGCCGCTCTGCTCGGGCGCGACGGGCGGCTGGCGCTCCCGGCCGCGATGGGCTTGAGTGCGCCGCTGCACGCGGCCCTGCCGTCAGCGCCGGCGCCCGCGCCTGACCATGCGCCGGTCTCGCTTGACGAGGCGATCCGCGCGGCTATCCAATCAGCGCTTCGGCGGAGCCGTGGGAAGGTCGAAGGGCCCGGCGGGGCGGCCGAGTTGCTCAAGATCAATCCCAATACGCTGCGGTCGAAGATGCGCAAGCATGGCATCCGCCCGCGGGCCGCTACGGGCGAAGTCGCGTCGGAAGGTTGAGCCGGGCCGCCCGGGCACCGCGCCGATGCACGCCGCCGGGACGTCCTTCACAGGCGGCGATGATGCCGGTCTGCTCGCCGAGCACGTGGGAGTGAGCGCCCAGCCGCACCTGAATCTTGAAGTTGAAGCCGCTCTGGCCGCAGATGTCTGGCCCGAGCAGTCCGTCCTCGATGCGTTTGGCAATCAGCACATCGAGGTAGGCGACGAGATAGGCGTATTCCTCGCGCACGTACAGCAGCCCGAGGTGTGCGCCCACGGCATAGCCTGCGATGGTCATCCCGGCGAAGACACGCTCGGCGCATTCGGTCAGGATCACGCCGTTGCGGAACGATCCCGGCCCGGGGTCGCAGGCGATGCGCACGACGTAATGCTCGTTCACTTCGGTGATGCGGTCAAACGTTGGCGCAGATGGGCGGCGATCACGCGGGCCTCCCATGCACCGATTTGCGGGATGATCACGTCCTCCACAAGGACAGCCGGTTCCTGGTCGGCAAGTCCCATGTCGCCGGCGGGCAGGACGCGCAGCCGCGTGCCGTCGGCGGCCGGCGCGCGCCATGAAGTTCGTCACGCCGCACGTTCAGGACGACGCATACACCGCGCAGACGCGAAATCGTGTCGTCGCTCACCCGCACGAGTGTGCAGCCGCGCGGGACGATATGAATGCCGTCAAGAACAGTGAACCGCCTCCATGATTGCTCCGGTTCGCACGCCCAGCCGTTCGGCCGCCCCATTGATGGCACCAGACTTTGCTGCGCCGCGTCAGAAGAATGTGCAGCAGGAAGCGAACCTATGTGGTGAATCACCGAGCCCGGTGGGCTGCACTTGTGGGACGGCCGGGTCGGCATGCAGGCCGGCGTTCACATCCCGGGCCAGCCGTGAAGAACGAAGCGACCGTTCTGCTGAATGATCTCGCCGTCTGCCTCGATCGTGCCGCCCGGCGTGTCGGCGCGTGCGCGCAAGTCGCACACCATGTCCCAATGCAGCCCCGAGCGATTGGTGTTTCCTGATGCCGGATACCCGGCCCCAAGAGCCAGGTGAAAGGTGCCACCGGCCTTTTCGTCGAAAAACGGATTGCCGGTCAGGCGGGTGATGTGGTAGTTGGTGCCCATGGCAATTTCGCCCATGCGTCTGGCGCCGGGATCCTGATCGATCATCGCGAGAAGAAACTCCTCACCTTGTGTTGCGCCGGCGTCGACGACCTGACCATCGCGGAATCGCAGTCGCACGTCGCGGACTTCGTGCCCTTGGTACGCAGCCGGTACGTTGAAGCAGACCACGCCGTCAGCCGATCGCGGGCCGGTTTCGATTTCGCCGTCGGGGAAGTTGCTCACCCCGGCGTGGTTCTGCCACTTGCCGCCGCTAATGTCGACTTTGAGGTCGGTGCCTTCGTTCTGTTGTCCGGTGGCCGGGTTTGTCGACGGGAGCGAACGAAACCGAAGCGTGGTCGCTCCCGCAAGGTCATCGATGGCGCGTTGCTGCTGCTCGCGCAAGCGCGCCCAGGCGCCGGCCGGATCGGGCATGTGAAGGAGCCCGGCGCGATACACCCAGTCGGCGTAGTCGCGCTGGGTCATGCCCGCACGGCGAGCGCCCGCATCGGTGGGAAGTTCCGTGCAGCAGTACCGGACCTCGCCGCGCGCCATTCGATCCAGCGACAGGGTCAAGAGCGGGGCGCGGGCGGCCTGCGCCATTGCCAGCCTCGCAGGCTCGATCGCCTCGTGCCCGTCAGCGGGTGCATTGAGCACCAGCAGCACGTCGCAACATGCCAGGCGGTGCCGCTCAAACGGGCAGGTGTGCCGGATCTGTTCCTCGCTGCCGTGTCGAAGCAGTACATCCCGCAGCACGTCGCTGCGAGGATGGAAACTCGGATGCCCGCCCGCCCGCAAGGCCGCTCGATAGACCGCCTCCACCGCCGACATGCAGTCAGGCCCGCCCAGGATGGCGACCAGATCGCCCGGGCGCACGCGAGTGCAGTGGGTGACGAGCACGTCGGCGAGCATGTCCATGCGGCGGTCCGTCATGGGCGCGCCTGTGTTGATCGTGCATCCGTCGCAACGCTCTCTCGTCGCGCGAGGATGTGGTCGATCCGTGTTCCATCCATGTCAACCACTTCCAGGATCCAGCCGGCAAACACGGCGAACTCGCCTTCCCTGGGAATGTGCCCGAGTATCGCCAGCACGAGCCCGGCCGCAGTGCTCACATCGGGAACGAAGGGGCAGGCTTCCGGAGAAATGCTCAGTGTCGCCAGCGTCTCGGGCAACGGGAGCCGTCCGTCAACCAGCCATGAGCCGTCGGCCCGCGGCACGGCCCGCGGACGTGGTTCTTCTCCGCGGCGCCCGATGTCGCCGACCAGGGCGCCGACCACGTCATTGAGCGTGAGCATGCCCAGCGTACCCCCGTGCTCATTGACCACGAATGCCACGTGGACCTTCGTGCTCTTGAATTGTTCGAGCAGCCTCAGGGCAGGGAGCGTCTCAGGGACGAACAGCGGCTTGTGAGCCACGGCTGCGGCCTTGAAGTTGGCTCCGGCGAGCAGTCCGTACGCGATCAGATCCTTGATATGCACCACGCCGATCATGCGGTCGAGGCTGCCGCGGCACACCGGGAAGTGGGAGTAGGGGCTGGTTCCGATGAGCACGCGGAGTTCTTCAGGTGTCGTGTGCTCTTCGATCCACACGATGTCGCGGCGAGGCACCATCAGTTCACGCACCGTATAGTCACCGACGCTGAGCAGCCGCGTGAAGATCGCGTGTTCCTGCCGCGAGAAGACGCCCGTCGTCGCCGCCCGCGCTACCAGCGATCGCACGTCCTCCTCCGAGACGTCATCTCCGCGCTGCGACTGGACCCGTAGAATGCGGATGATTGACTCGGTGGAGATGGTCAGCAGCCGGACGGGCCATGCCGCCAGCACCGAGAGCAGCGTGAGCGGACGCGAAATGAGCGAGGCGATGCGTTCGGGAAACGCCAGTGCGAGGCGCTTGGGCACCAGTTCGCCGAACACGAGCGAGAAATACGTGATACCGATCACGACGATCGCCAGCGAGAAGACGTCGGCGTAGGGTTGCAGCGCGGGCCAATGCTCCAGCCAGTGCTCCAGTTTTGTCGATATGGTTTTTTCGCCGTACGCGCCTGCCAGAATGCCGACCAGCGTGATACCCACCTGAACGGTGGAGAGAAATCGCGTGGGTTCGCGTGCCAGCGCCAGGGCGGCCTCCGCCCCCCGGCTTCCCTTTGCCGCGGCATGGGCAAGTCGCGACTGGCGCGAAGTCATCATCGCCAGTTCGGACATCGCCAGGATCCCGTTGATTCCCAGCAGAAACGCCAGAATGAGCAGCGCCACGAGCATGGGCATTATTCTCCCCTGACCGGCGCGTGGTGCATTGCCAGGCAAAGATACCATGCCCGGCTGCGGCCGGCACGCCGCCCACACCTCTTCGGAGTTTCCCATGAGCGACCCTCGCTGGCTTCGCGTTGACGAGTATGTGAATCAGACGATCGTGGTCGAAGACGAATTACTGCAAGCCGCCGTGCGCGAGAGTGCGGCCGCCGGGTTGCCGCCCATCCAGGTCGCGCCCAACCAGGGCAAGTTGCTGCAAACGCTTGCGCAGTCGGTCGGAGCAAGGCGCATCCTCGAAGTCGGCACGCTGGGGGGCTACAGCACCATCTGGCTCGCCCGCGCCCTGCCTGCTTCCGGCGAACTGATTTCGCTCGAAATCAGTGCTTTGCACGCGCAGGTCGCCCGGGGCAATATCATGCGGGCCGGGCTGGGCGAACGGGTGAAGGTCATCGTCGGGCCGGCGATCGAGAGCATGTCGCAACTGACCGCGCCGTTCGACTTTGTTTTCATCGACGCCGACAAGGAGAACATCCCGGCATACTTCGAGCAGTCGATCGCGCTGGCGCGACCCGGCGCGGTGATCGTGGTGGACAACGTCGTGCGCGATGGTCGGTTGGCCGACGGGGACACCACCGACCCGGCGGTGCTCGGCGTGCGCCGCCTGCACGAGATGATCGCCCGCGACGATCGCGTGTCAGCAACCACGATTCAGACCGTCGGCGTCAAGGGCTATGACGGGCTGCTGGTGGCGCGGGTCCACTGATCGCGCACACACGAAAAGACCCGGGCGATACGTGCGAACTTCGCCCGGGCCTGTCCCGCTCACAACGAGATGTCAGCGACGACGGCGGGCGCACATGACCGTACCCAGGACGAGCAGCGCGGCTGCACTCGGACTGGGAACAACGGCCGTCGCGACTCCACCCGACGGCAAGGCGGAGACCGTACCGTGAGCAGCGGCCGTGTCGGGAATGGTCACAGTCCAGTCATACATTTCATGGAGAGTCTTCTTGACGAGAACATCCGTTGCGCCCGTGCTGTGAGTGCTCTCCCATTTCTTGCTCTTCCTGATCTCGGTCACGGTCCACCCGTGTGTATACCTGTTCCCGGGCCCGACTTCCCCGATGACTTCCAGGTTTCAGATGTTGCCGTTCACTTCTGCGGTGACCATGTACGTCTTGGCGCTGGAAGCCCGCAGGACACCGAACTGCGTCGTTCCGGTCCAAGTCAATTCATCCTGGCGGGTCACGGTGGCGTTGAGACCGACCCGTCCGTCTCCGATCGGCGTGTCCGCGGCAATCGAGTAGGAGATGTTTCCCGAAGACACGTTGAATCCGACGTCGAATCGCTGGTTGTCGGGTCCGACCAGGTCACGCAGCGTCAGCAAGTCATGGTGAAGGAGCCCCATCAGTATCTGGGTTGGAATCAGCACTCCGGGTTCCACCACGCTCGCCGGGGCCGGGGCGCACAGGCCCGCGGCGAACCCGATCATGCATCCGCTGAACAATGAAAGTTGCTTCATCGATCTGCCTCCTGTCCGCTTTCTGCGGGCTCTCAGACATGCTTATCGCGCGGCCGGCGCCCCTGCGCCTCGACTTCCGTTTCCTCGCCGCGTGCTGCTGATGTCTGAGAAATTCCTGCCCAACAGGTCTGAGTCTCTCAGCGTCGGGGCCGATGTCAGTTTGAAATGAGGCACAGTCCCGAGCGAGCGTCACACATCGCCCTTTCTGAACTTCCCGGGTATCCGGATGCAGGTTCAGCCTGCGTCGGTCCACGAACGCCGCCCGTGCAGGGCGCCGCGGAAGCGGGCTTCGAGTTTCGTCTCCTCGATCTTGGCCGTGTCCAGCCGCAGCGGCACGATCAGGCTGAACATCGAGCCGTGTCCCTCCTGGCTGTCGAGTTGGATCTCGGCCTGGATCAACGACGCCAGTTCGCGTGAAATCGCAAGCCCCAGCCCCGTTCCCGGTTGCGAGCCGTCGCGATCACGGTCCAGCCGGCTGAACTTCTCGAACAACTTCTTCTGGTCTTCCTTGGAAATGCCCGGACCGTTGTCGATCACACTGACTCGCACTCGTGCGTCCTGCGCGTCCAGCCCGGACGGCGCCAGCCGCTCGGCCCGCAGAATGATCTTGCCCCTGTGGTCGGTCCCGCCGGTAAACTTCACCGCGTTCGACAGCAGATTGAACACGATCTGGCTGAACTTCTTGACGTCGGTCTGGATGATCGGCATGTCAGCCCGCACGTCCAGCGTCACGTCCACGCCCTTGCGCTTGGCCAGCGGATCGATCAATGCCGCCAGGCTCTCGCACGTCTGCCCGACGCTCATCGGCTCGACCTTGACGTCCACCCGCCCGGCTTCGAGTTTGGCCATTTCCAGCAGACTTTCGATCATCTCCAGCAGCGTGCGCCCGGCGTCGACGATGTTGCGCAGGTACCGTTCGCGCTTGGAAAGGGCCGTCGGAATGCTCTGGTTGCCGTCGGTCAACTGCTCGCGCTCGCCCTTGGCGATTTCCAGCAGCAGTTCGGCAAAGCCGAGTATCGAGTTCATCGGAGTGCGCAGTTCGTGGCTGACGTTGGCGACAAACTCGCCTTTCAGGTGGGCCGCGTGCGCCAGCGTGCGGTTGACCTCGGCCAGTTCGGTCAGTCGTCCGTCCAGGGCCGTGTTGATCGCACGCAACTGGTCCTGCTTGATCTGCAGATCGCCAAGCATCAGGTTGAACGTCTCGGCCAGTTGACTGAACTCGTCACCGGTCCGGATGCTCGATCGCGTGGACAGGTCACCGTCACGCACCCGCTCGGCCGTGTGCTTGAGTGATCGCACCGGCGAGAGAATGATCCGCGTCAGAATCCCGTGGAACAGCAGCACCGCCACACCCAGCACCACCATGCCGGCCGCCAGCAGGTAGAGCGCGTTGACGACCAACTGCACGGCCGCCCCGGGAGAGCGGCGCTCGAGAATGATCAGCCCGATCAGGCTGCCCGCATCGTCGCGCCGGGCCCGCGTATACCGATAACGCTTCGATCCGCCCTCCCACGAACTGACCAACCGCTCGTTGGCCGGCTTCTCCCGCGAGAACGCCGCCAGCGAACGTCGGATGAACTCGTCACTCTGCCCGAGCGCTTCGGCCTGGGCAACGGACAGTTCCTCAAACGTCACCCCGGCCAGCAGCACCACATCGCGATCAGTCGCGTCCAGGTCGCTCCACAGGGCGATCAGTTCGCGGCTGACCTCCAACTGCCCGGCCCGCACCAGCGCGTTCATCCGCAGCCACGGCACCGTCAGCGCGATCAGAATGAGAATGGTGATCGCTCCGCCGAAGAGCAGCAGGCACTTGTTCGAGAGCGACAGGTTGCGCAAGCGCGCCAGCGACATGCGCAAGTGTACGGTGCGAGCCGGACGGGCATCGGGCAGTCGATCTACTTGCTCCCGGGCACAACCAGTTCCACCGTCGATTCGGGCACCCATGTCCGGGCGCCGCTGCGAAGTTCCACCTGCGACCAGCCGCTCCGGGTTTCGATCAGCAGGCCTTCCAACCCCGGCAGAAGCGGTGTTTCGAATGTGGGCAGATATACGTCGGCGCTGGGCCCGTTGTACCCGATGGCGCGCTCCATGAGCACCACTTCGCGGGCGTGGCGTTGCTGCCACTCGTGGGCGAGCAGGCTCAAGCCCGACGCGGCCGTCACGATGCCCAACGTCGTCAACGTGGCCACGGGTGCCGGGCGATGTCGCACGCGTGCAACCAGCCACACAACCCAGAAGCAACTCCAGACGCTGGCAAAGACGCCCAGCATCATCCACACCGGCACGAAGCGCGGCCACAGGTCAATCACGGCCAGCCAGTGGCGCAAGCGCGAAGGGGGAGCTTCGAGGTTGATCGACGCGCGAGCGGCGGCCAACCCGTCGGCGGCGCGCCGGTTCGACGGGTCGAGTCGCAGGGCTCGGTGGAATGCGAGCACGGCCCGCCCATGCGCGCCCGCCAGCAGGTGCGCGTTACCTGCCGCCCGGTACAACTCGGCACCGGGCGCGGGGCTCTCTGCCGCAGCCTGATCGAACGCAGCCGCCGCTTCTGCGAACAGCGCCCGAGCACGGGTCGGGTCGTCGGTCACGGCAGCCACCGCCTCGTCGTAGCACTGCGAGCCCTGCTCGATCAGGCTCGCCCGATCGGCACGGGCGATGGCGGACCCGAAAGCCAGGATCAGCGAGATCAGCAGCGCCAAGCGATTCATGCCCGGCCTCCGTCCACGCCGCGCACACGCCGCAGGGCCTCGAGCAGTTCACCGGTGCTCACGACCCCTGCCTGCGACGCCCCGCCGAAGCGGGAAAACTCAGTTGATCGCAGACAGGTTGCCAGGACACCCGCTGCGACGGGATCATCGGTCGCGCGCGCGCAGTCGCTTGCGGTGATCGCGTCCGGATGCTGACCCAGCCGCGCGCTCAGAAGCGTGCGCACGGCGTCCTCTTGCCGGCCTCGGCGGGCGAGTCTCATGGAGGCAGACTCGGCGCGGTGCAAGGCCGCTTGCTGCGACGATCCGCGACGCCGCAGCGACTCCCATCCCGCATGCCCGATCAGCAGCAGCGGCGGCACGACCAGCACGATCGGAAGCAGTTGTCGCAGCCACGGATCGGAAGGCTCGGCCTCGAGCACCGGCGCCGCCGCGATCGACCACAAGCCCGGGCTGGGAGTTCCCAATTCCTCCCGCACGTTCGGAGGGAGAATCGATGATGTCACCGCGTCGGCAAGTGTCACGTTGCCGGCCGCGTGCACGGTGATCGAAATCGGCTCCGACTCGGCTACACGATACACGCCGGCGTCGGCGTCGAAATAGGGCAGGCGCACCGGCGGAATCTCACGCACGTCGGCCGAGAGGGCGCGAATCGTCGTCTGAAACCGGGCCTCTTCGCGCCCCGTCAGGTCGCGCTCCCATCCGCCCGGATCGAGTTTGAATCGATCGGCAAAGGCGGGATCGGCGGCCAGTCGCGGGCCTTGCTGCACCGCGAGCGGGTCCGTCCCGGTGACGGCAATGCGCAGCCCGATCGGGTCGCCCACGCTCACCTCGTTTGGCCCTGCGGTCGCCGAAATGCGGTAACGGCCGATCAGCCCGGTGAAATCGTCCGGTCGCCCCTGCGTCGGCAGCGGGATGACTTCGAGACTGATCGGCTCGGAGCGCGAAATGCCCCGGCGCGAGTCGAACACCTCCGCAGTGTCGAACACGATCGCCAACGAACCGAAGTCAAATGTGCCCGTCGTAGTGGGGCGGACCCGCACCTCAAAAGTCACCGCCACCACGTTCCGGCCGTTGCGAGTGACCTGGCGCGCTTGCCCGAAGGCCTGTTGCTCGAAGATCACCCCGCGCGGATACTGCGAGGGGTCGCGTGCGGCCGCAGGCGGGTTGATCGCCTCGGCTTTCATCCCGTCCGGCAGGTCAGAGGCGATCGAGAACGATCGAACGCTTTCCCCGGCGTACCAGGTCAGTCGCAGCGTGATGGGCTCACCCACGTACGCTCGCGGCTTGCTCAATCGGGCCTCGAGATCAAAGCCTTCGATCTCGTCCGGTTCGATCACTTCGATGCGTACTTCGTCCGTCTGCATCGGTGTGCCGTCGATGAGCACCGTGGCCGGGGGAATGGTGATCGGTCCGATGACGTCGGCCGCCAGCGTGTAGTTGAAGGACTGGCTGATGACAGTGGCGATGCGCGTCGTTCCGTCTCGATTTCGCACACGTCCCTGGGCCGAACGGAATGAGGTTCCGGGCGAGCCCAGCAGTCGCACCGAGCCCGGCAGGTTGAGCGCCGGCTCGCCGATGTCGTGCTGCCCGATCGTCTGGATCCGCACGGTATAGGTGAAGGTTGAGCCGAGATAGGCCTGTGCCGGCGAGACGGCGGCCTCAACCTCGATTTCCTCCTGCCCCCGCGCCCACGGCGCCAGCATCAGCAATGCACTCAGGATGACCAGCACATGTCGCATTCCTACCAGTCCTTCTCCACGGGCACGGGCATCGCATACCGACGCCGGTTTGTCGCTCGCTGCTCGCGCTGCGCCTCTTCCACCTGCAAAATCCGCTCGGCCAATTGTTCTTCCGGGCTCTTCTGCTCGGCCTGCTCCTGCTGCGAGGCCTGCTGCCGCTCTCCCTCCTGACCCGGCTGCTGCTGGTCTGACTCCTGCCCCTGCTCTTGTTGCTGCTGCCGGGCGGCCTCGCGGAGTCTCTCCGCGGCCTCACGCAACTTGTCTGCCGCCTCCTGCATGTCTTCCGCTGCACGATCCGGGCGACGGTCGGACAGATCCTGCATCGTCTCCTTCTGCTCCTGCATCGCCTCCTGCATGTGTCGCGCCGCTTCCCCGGCCGCAGGATCAGCCCCGAGTTCCTCGGCCAGTTCCTGCATCTGCTCACGTGTCTTCTCGTTGATCTCCTGCTGCTCCTGCACGCGCTGCTCGGCCTGGCTCGGGGGCGAGTTGCGGCTCTGGTCAGCCAGCGCCTGCTGCTGATTGGCCAACGCATCGAGTTTGTCGGCCTGCTCCTGCATCTTCTGAGCCTGTTCGTTCGACTGCTGTTGCTGCTGCTCGGCCTGCTTCATCTGCTCTTCGAGGTCGCGGATCATCCGGCGCACCAACTCGGTATTGCGGGCCGCCTCAGCGTCATTCGGATCCACATCGAGCACCGATCGAAAAGCCGCCGCACTGCGACGCAACTGATCGAGCACTTTCTGCGGGTTTGACGCCGCGGGAGCAGAGACGGGCGCCTCTTCCCCTCGGTTCCCCTTCGGTTGCGCCGCCTGCGGCGACTGTGCCTGCCTGAGCAGCGCGTGCCCCAGGTTGAACCGCGCTTTGGCTGCCAGAGAGCCCGGAGCGTCGCCCGCGAGGCGGAACGCCTCGGCCGCCTGTTCGAACGCGCCGCTCTCCAGCAACGCACATCCGCGGTTGTACGCATGCTCCGCCGAGGCCGGCATCTCGGCGTACGCGGCCGCAGCCTCGGGAAACCGACCCTCTCGGTAGAGCCGCCGCGCCGCCTGCTCGGCGTCCTCGGTCTGCACCAGCATGGCGATGGCAACCATCGCTTCGATCATGCGCTCCACCTCCGCTGGTCCTCCAGCAAGGGCTCGACGAACAATCCGGCCAGCCCGATCGCCAGGAAAATCCAGAACATCTGTTGATATTCCGTCACCGACGAAGTCTCCAGCGTCGTCTGCTCGCCTGAGCGAATCAGGTCTCGATACACCTCGTCCAGCGCGATGTTGCCCGTGCCCACTTTGAGATAGACGCCGCCGGGTGTGGACTTGGCCACGTCAGCCAGGGTCTGCGAGTCAAGCACACTGCGCACTTGCTTTCCTTCGTAGGTCAGGAACTCTCCAGGCCGGTCCGGATCGGGCACCGGTGTGCCCTGCGTGTCCGAGCCGAGCCCGATCGCGATGATGCGCACGCCTGCGGCCGCCGCGGTCTCGGCCGCCGCGACCGGCAGACTGCCCTGATCCTCGCCGTCCGTGATCAACACCAGGTCGCGAAACCCCCCCGTTTCATCACCATCGCGAGGTGAGCGCTCGAAGACCTGTGTCACGGCCTTGCGGATCGCGTCGCCGATCATGGTGCCGCCGCGCGGCGCCGTCTCGGGCGACAGTTCCTCCAGCGCCAGTTCAAAAAAGCCGACGTCACGCGTGAGCGGGCACTTGACGACCGACGCGCCGGCGAAGGCTACCAGCCCGACGCTGTCACCTTCGAGTACCGACGTCAGGTCGCGGATCCACAACTTGGCCCGTTCGAGCCGGTTCGGCGCCAGGTCCGCCGCCAGCATCGAGCGCGATACGTCGACGACGAACACCACCTCGCGCCCGCGCCGGCTGACGGGAATCTCACGCTTGTTCCACTGCGGTTGAAGCAGCGCGATGACGATGCCCGCCATGCCAACGGCCGTCAGTGCGATCTTCACGCCCGTCACCCAAACACGCCGCGGCGGCATGATCGCATCCAGCAGCGCATCGTCGGCAAAGCGCCGGCGGGCCCGGCGCCGTGCGCCCATCGCATGAACACCGGCGAGCACCACACCAGGCACCAGCCACATCGCGTGAATCCAGCCTGGCGCTCCCAGGTGGATCATGCCGACCTCCGGAGCAACAGCGTGCTCAGCACGACTTCCAGCGAAAGAGCGAGCAACGCTCCGATCAGCGGCTGACGATACAACTCACGGTAGTCGATGAACTGCGCGCTCTCGATCCGCGTCTTCTCCAGATCGCCGATCCGCTGATACACCTGGCGCAGGCTGTCGGCGTCGGACGCGGAGAAGTACTGCCCATCAGTCATGCGAGCCATCTCTTCGAGCAGCCGCGTGTCCACCTGTGGCGCCCCCAGGTCAAAGATCGACCGTTGCTCGCGAGGTGTGTCACCGATCCCGATCGCATAAATGCGAATGCCCCACTCGCCGGCCAGCCGCGCCGCCTCGATCGGCGAGACGTTCTGGTTCTCAACCCCGTCGGTCAGCAGCACGATCACTTTGCTGGCGATCTTGAACTCGGGGGCGGCATCGGATGATCGATCGATTGAACGCTGCAACTCCGCTTCGGCGTTCTTGAGCCGCGCCGCTGCCAGCGCGATCGCCGCACCGATGCCCGTGCCGTCCTCCGACGAGCCGCGTGGGGCCGTTTCAACCTGTTCCAGCAGTTCCACCAGCGCAGCGTGCGTGCGGACGAGCGGGCAGACCGTGTCGGCGTAACGGGCGAAGGCGATCAGCCCGATCATGTCGCCCGCTCGGCTGGTGGTCGGTTCCGACGGCTCACCCTCGATGAACTCGCGCACCACCTGCTTGACCACCTCGATGCGGGACGTCTGCCCGCCCGCGTAACTCATCTGCGCTTCCATGCTGCTCGACCGGTCCACGACCAGTTGGATCGCCACCCCCTCCATGCTGCTGCGAACGCTGCCTTGCGACTCCTGGGGCCGCGCCAGCGCACTGACGCACAACGTCAGGCAGACTCCTCTCAACACCGGCGGCAGCCACGTCAGGCGCGTGCGCCATGAGCACCCGACGTCGGCCAGCAGGTCATACCGCGTGTGCATCGCCCCGCCCAGCCGCGCCCGCCCCGGACGCCACAGCACCAGCGGCACCGCCACCAGCAGCACGAACACCCATGGCCACGCGAATCGGTCCATCAGGCGTGCGCCTCCTGCGCGTGCAGTTCCAGAGACGCCACCGCCGCCGACACGGCGGCCACGTCGACCTCACCCGGCTCTTCCGGTCCGTAGCAGAGTCGATCGATGCAGGCGAGAAGTTGCTGCACGCGAGCCGCCTCAGGTGCGCCCAAACGCACTCGCGCCGCCTCGATCACCTCATCACTCGTGGCCGTCGCGGGAAGGGTTCCAACTCGCGACGCAAGGCGATTCCGCAGCAGCCGCCGGACATCGGCCGCCTGCGCTCGCGCGCCCGCCTGCTGTACATTCGGCTCTGGTCCGCTCGTGTTTGACCTCTGCACATGACGCCACCACCATAAGGCACCGCCGGCCAGCAGCAATCCCGCGACCAGGCCGCCGATGAGGATGGGACGAGCCGAGCCGCTCGCGTGAGCCACGGATTCGACCGGCGGGCGCACGGGCGCCATCTCAACCCCGTCGCCGGCGAGGATGGACGTCACGGTCACCGGCTGGGGCGGCGTCGAAACCGCAGCCGACTCCCGGCCGTCGCTGAGTTCAATCCCCGCCGGGGGAACCTGATACGCCCCGTCCAGGAACGGTTCGAGCAAAAAGTGCCACTCCATTCGCACGCGCCCGTCAGGCAGAATAGTCGGCTGCAACGATTCGCTGGAGGCAACGGTCCAGCCGGCCTCTTCCGGTGCAAAATGCAACTCGCCCGCCGACACCCCCACGCCATGTTCGAGCACGAGCCGCACGTCGAGCCGATCAACCGTCGTGATCTCCGTGCGTGCGAGCGACAGTTTCAGTGTTCCAAAGTCCGACGTCGCCTGTGCCGTGGCCGCCGGCTCGGGCGCCTGCGCGGAGGGGGCGGCGCGCTGGCATCCCGCAAGAGAGCATGCCAGCAACATGGCTGCGATGAGCCGCTTCATCGCCGACGCTCCCTGGCGCGGAAGTAGCGCAGCAGGTCCGTTCCGAACGGCTTGGCTGTTGACACGTCGATCAGATCCGATCGCGCTGCCCGGAACAACCGGTCGACCACCTGCCGCTGCTGGGCGGCCGCCTGCTGGAAACGCTGTCGCGTCGCACGCGACCCCGTGTCGACGAGCACTGTGCGGCGTGTCTCAGGATCGACCATCTTCACCAGCCCGATGGGCGGAAGTTCCAGTTCGCGCGGGTCGCTGATGCGCACGCCGACCACCTCGTGCCGGTGCGAGGCCATGCGCAGCGCGCCGAGCACCGCCGCCTCCCGCTGCGGATCGAAGAGGAAGTCGGAGAGCAGGAAGACGATCGCGTGTTGGCGCACCACGGTGCGCACCAGGTCCATCGCCTCGCTCAGCCCCGCGCCACCGCCCGTCGCCGACGTGTCCAGGCACTCGCGGATCACGCGCAGCAGGTGCGTCCTGCCCTTGCGCGGCGGGACGAACAACTTCACCGCGTCGGCAAACGTGATCAGCCCGACCCGGTCGTTGCTGCGTGTGGCCACCATTGCCAGCACCGACGCCACCTCGGCCGCTACGCGTGCCTTGCTCTTGCTGATCGTGCCGAATGCGTGCGAAGCGCTCGTGTCCAGGCACAGCAGCACCGTCAGACGCCGCTCCTCGATGAACCGCTTGATAAAAGGGCGCCCCGCCCTCGCCGTCACGTTCCAGTCGATCGAACGCACGTCATCGCCGGGCTCATACTCGCGCACCTCGGCAAACTCGATCCCCTGCCCCCGAAAGGCCGCGTGATACTCGCCGGCGAACAGATCGTCCACCCGTCGTCGGGCGTAGATCTCCAGCCGCTTGACCTCGCGTATCAACTCTTCAGGAAGCACGGGTGCGATCCTCAGGGAATGGGCACGCGATCAAAAATGCGACGCACCACCCAGGAAGAATCAATGCCCTCGGCCTCGGCTTCGTAACTGACCAGCACACGGTGGCGCAGCACATCCAGCCCGATGTGCTTCACGTCCGAAGGCGTCACGAAGCCGCGCCCCTGAAGGAACGCGTGCGCACGAGCGCACATCGTCAGAGCAATCGAGGCACGCGGTGAGGCCCCGAACTCGATCAGCCTCGGCAACTGGTCATCCACTTCCCCCGGCCGGCGCGTCGCATGCACCACCTCAACCACGTACCGCTTGATCTTCTCATCCACGTACACCCGGTCCACCGTCGCACGCGCCGCACGCAGAGCATCCAGCGTCAGCACCGGCTGGCCCGCGAGGTCGGGAGCGCTGGCCGCCATGCGATTGACGATTTCCAGTTCTTCCTCGCGCGTCGGATATTCGACGATCACCTTGAGCATGAAGCGGTCCACCTGCGCTTCGGGCAGGGGATACGTGCCTTCCTGCTCGATCGGGTTTTGCGTCGCCAGCACCAGAAACGGATCGTCCAGCCGGTGCGTCGTCTCGCCGATCGTGACCTGCCGCTCCTGCATGGCCTGCAGGAGCGCACTCTGCACCTTGGCCGGAGCGCGGTTGATCTCGTCCGCCAGCACGATGTTGGCGAAAATCGGCCCGCGCCGCGTCGCAAACTGCCCCGTGTCCGGTCGGTAGATCAACGTGCCGACCAGGTCGGCCGGCAGAAGGTCCGGCGTGAACTGAATGCGAGCGAACGACCCGTCAATCGCTCCGGCCAGCGTTGACACCGTCAGCGTCTTGGCGAGCCCGGGCACGCCCTCCAGGAGCACGTGCCCGTTACACAAAAGCCCGATCAGCAGCCGCTCGACCATGGTCCTCTGCCCGACCACTACGCGCGTCACAGCGTCAGTCAGCCGGGTCATGGCCTCGGCGCGGGTCTGAATCTCGCGTTCGAGGTCGAGTTGCACCGACACGATGCCTGTTCTCCTGTCTCAGGGTTCACTTCAATAAGATGCAGTCCGGACGCGAACCCGTCGCGACCGGACCAGTCGACATTCAAACATATGGACTCCGGCTCGCGCCGGTTCGCTCAGTTCCCCGCGTCGGCCGGGGGCTGCCCGCTCCGCTGCAGCCGGATCTCCCCGTTCTGCTCTTCAAACTGACGGATCAACTGACCCAGGCTCATCGCCAGACGCTTGGCCCCGGCCCAGTTCATCACCACGCGGCTCCCCACGCTGAAGAGCACCATCGGCTGCTGATTGGGCGCCTGCATCGGGATATTGAGCCCGAAATCAAGGACGACTTCGTCAAGCGTCGTCGAGGTACGGATGGTGTTCGCATAGGAACTATGCATTTTCGATTCGTCGATGCGGAGTTGGATCTGCTGCTGTCCCTGATTCTCAGCCATCGGTGACCAACCTTTCCTGCCTGGATCGTGAAGCGGCCGGCAAGCACGTGCGGGCCGGGATCAACCTTAGCCCCTCCAAAATCAAACGCAAACCGGTCACCCCGCCCGATCCTCGCCGGCGTGAGACCACCGCAGCCCCGGGTAGACTTCCCAGTCCCCGGAGATTGCCCATGTCGTTGACCCTCGTCGAGAAGATCGCCACCCGATTCGCCGTCGGACTCAAGCCCGGGCAGTCCGCCCGCCAGGACATGATCGTGCGCATCCGTCCCAAGCACGTGATGACCCACGACAACACGGGCGCCGTCATCCCCAAGTTCCACTCGATCTTCGATGGCACGGGCAAGCCCCCGAAAATCGCCGACCCGGGGCAGCCGGTCTTTGCGATCGATCACGACATCCAGAACCGGTCGCCCGAGAACCTCGGCAAGTACGCCAAGATCGCCGCATTTGCCGAGAAGCACGGCATCGACTACTACCCCCCCGGCACCGGAATCAGCCACCAGGTCATGGTTGAGCAGGGTTACGCCGTGCCAGGCTCCATGGTCGTCGGCTCCGACTCGCACTCCAACCTCTATGGCGGCGTGTCGGCGCTGGGCACCCCGGTCGTTCGCACCGACGCCGCCTGTCTCTGGGCCACCGGAGTCACGTGGTGGCAGGTTCCCAAGGTTGCGCGCTGCGTCTTGAGCGGCCGGCTTCAGGAAGGCGTGGTCGGCAAAGACGTCATCATCACGCTGTGCGGGCTCTTCAATAAGGATGAGGTGCTCAACCACGCCGTCGAGTTCGTCGGCGACGGCGTGTCCCACCTCAGCATGGATCAACGCCTTTCCATCGCCAACATGACCACCGAGTGGGGTGCGCTGGCCGGCGTATTTCCCTTCGACCAGACGCTGCGATCTTACCTTTTTGCACGGGCCGATTACTTCGCCGGCGCACGCCGACCCGGCGAACGCCGAACTCACTCGCGCGGCGCGTACACAAGGCGCGACGTCGAGCGCTGGTGGGCCGAACGGCTCAGTGCCGACGACGGCGCCTCCTACGCCCTGGAGATCGAACTTGATCTGGGCAGCGTCATCCCCCACGTCTCGGGGCCCAATGAAGTCAAGACGATAGTGAGTCTGCCGGACATCGAAGCCCGCAGGATCAAAATTCACAAGGCTTACCTTGTCAGTTGCGTCAACGCGCGCCTCGAAGATCTCGAATCCGCCGCAGGCGTGCTGCGCGGCAAGCGTGTAGCCGACGGAGTTCAAATGTACGTCGGTGCCGCGTCTGAGGAAGTGCAGCGCGCCGCCGAAGCCTCCGGTGCGTGGGATAGTCTGGTCTCCGCCGGCGCGATCATGCTTCCTCCCGGGTGTGGACCCTGCATCGGTCTGGGCATCGGATTGGTCGAAGACGGAGAGGTGGCGATCAGCGCCACCAATCGCAACTTCAAAGGCCGCATGGGCAGCAAGGAAGCAGAGGTCTATCTCGGTTCGCCCGCAGTGGTTGCGGCCTCGGCGGCGGCGGGGTACATCTGCTCCCCGTCTGACTACGCCCGCACCGCTCCCCGCGGATCGCTGAGAAGGCTCTCAAGCCCCACCCCTGTGGATAACTCGATTGAACTCATTGAGGGATTCCCCTCGATCTTGCGCGGTCGAACTCTCTTCCTTCCAAAGCACAACATGAACACTGATGGAATCTACGCAGGGAAGTGGACCTACCAAGATGCCATGACCCCCGAGCAGATGGCCGAAGTCGTGTTTGAAAACTACGACCCGCAATTCGCAAGGGTTGCCCGCAAAGGCGACATCATCGTCAGCGGACACAACTTCGGCACCGGTTCGAGCCGGGAGCAGGCCGCCACCGCCCTCAAGTTCCGGGGCATCTCCTGCGTCATCGCCGCCAGTTTCAGCGAGACCTATCTGAGAAACGCTTTCAATAACGGATACCTGTGTCTGTCCTGCGAGAGGCTGTCGGAACAGTTTTTTGAACGGTTCTCGCATTCTGAAGAAATGACCATCATTGGTCCGGAAATTGAAATCAGGTTTGCGGAGGGGCGCATCCTCTGCGATGGACAGGACTTGCCGTTCACGCCCCTCAGCACCGCTGCCCAGGAACTGATCCGAGAGGGTGGCGCCGAACCGGTGGCACGACGCCTCATTTCCTAGTCGATACATCTGAGGTAAGCACCCGCGCCGACTCGTGCGAGCGTGATTGACTTTGCCACAAAGTTGGGCCCCCTGAAACCCTTTGCATTCGACGACGGTGTTGCCCGCACGACTTTTTCGCGCGCAACCGATGCCCTTCGTGCGCATAATGATGGAGCGAGGTCGTTCCAACCGAAAAATGGGGACACCGCACACCATCACGGCAAGAACAGGGAGTGTGCATGCAGGGAAGTACCGGCGGCGTTTCAGAACTCCTACAGCAGGGCCGGTTTGAGAGTCTCTTCGGCGCTATCGAACGCACGCCTGGTCTTGGCGTCTTCCTCATCGATGATGAGGGACGGATCGAGTATCTCACCAGGTCCGCGGCTGAGATCCTCTTTCGCTGCGAAGTCAACGGCGCCATCGGCCGCTCCCTCGCCACGCTGCTCGGAGAACACTATGGCCCGGGGCTGCTCCAACGGGCGCAGGCCGGTCCTTTGCACGCCGAGCGGCTCATCTGGGGCGGTTGGCAACTCATCCTGGTTTTCTACTGCGATGGCGCCGCGCACGGCCTGCACCGGGCTTGTACGGTCCAGCGCGTTGCCGATCCAATCGGCGACCAGTGGCGTGGGCTGAAAGTGCACAGGGCCGACTGCGCCGACTTCGGCCCGCTCGGCGTGCTCAGCGCCCGTGAACTCGAAGTCGCGGCGATGATCGGCGCCGGCATGAGCGTGCGCGAGATCGCCTCACACCTTCATCGTTCCATCAAGACCATCGAGAACCACCGCATCTCCATCGGTCGCAAACTCGGGATCGGCAGCCGGCTCGAGATCGCCCTGATGGCCAACATTGCCGGCCTGCGCCCGAGCGACTCGGAACTGCGCCGGCTGGGGCCTGAGACCTTGCGCTCGCGATGATCGCGTTTCGATGGCTTGGCCCATCGCCGGCCGCGCCGGCGGTTCCGGCACGAAGCGGGCGGTGGGCCCAGACTTGGCCCGATGATCTGAGGATGCGGGGTCGGGCGGCGGCTTACACTTCCTCCCAACCCGATGAGGAGTTCAAGATCTATGGCCAGGTACAGAATTGCGTGGATGCCCGGCGATGGCGTGGGCGTGGACGTGATGGATGCGACGCGGATCGTGCTGGACGCGATGAAGTTCGATGCCGAGTACATTCCCGCCGACATTGGGTGGGAGTTCTGGTGCAAAGAGGGAAACCCCCTGCCCGACCGCACCATCAAGATCCTCAAGGAGACGGACTGCGCCCTGTTTGGGGCCATCACCAGCAAGCCGCGCGAAGAGGCCGCAGAGGAACTGGCTCCGGAACTGCGTGGGAAGAGGTTGAGTTACTTCAGCCCGATCGTGAAGTTGCGCCAGTTGTTCGACCTGCACACGAACCTGCGCCCGTGCAAGGCCTATCCGGGCAACCCGCTCAACTACCGCGACGACATAGACCTGGTGGTGTTCCGCGAGAACACGGAGGGGATGTACGGGGGGATCGAGTGGTTCCCGCTGCCGAAGAAGGTGGCCGACGCCATGGCCGACGCGGAAGTGGGGCACCCCGAGCGCATGAAACGCTGGTACGAGAAGGGGCTGGAGAACGTGGCCCTGTCGACGCGCGTGATGAGCCGGCAGGGGTGCGAGAGCATCTGCCGCCAGGCCTTCGAGTACGCCCGGAAGTTCAAGCGCAAGAGCGTGACGCTGGTCGAGAAGCCCAACGTGCTGCGGGAAACCGGCGGGCTGATGACGCGCGTGTTCCGCCAGGTCGCCAAGGACTACCCGGGCATCCCCGCGTGGGAGGCCAACATTGACGCCATCTGCATGTGGATGCTCAAGAACCCGCAGGACTACGACGTACTGGTCGCAGAGAACATGTTCGGAGACATCGTCAGCGACCTGTGCGCCGGGTTGGTCGGCGGGCTCGGCTTCGCGTGCGCGGCCAACATCGGCGACAAGTACGCGGTGTTCGAGCCCACCCACGGCTCGGCACCCAAGTACGCCGGGCAGGACGTGGTCAACCCGATGGCGATGATCCTGACGGCCAAGATGATGCTCGACTGGCTCGGCGAGGACAAGCAGGCCCAGCGCCTCGAGGCCGCGTGCGCCAAGGTCATTCACGAGAACAGTACGGCGACGTACGACGTGAAGGGCCGCGGCAAGGGCGACTCGACGACGGCAGTGGCCAAGGCGGTCGCGGCGGCCTTGTGATCGTCGTGACTGTGCGATGGGGCCCGTGTCGGAACCCTTCTCTTCAAGGGTGATTTTCCCAGCGCTCCATGCCGAGGCCATGGCGCCGAACGCTCCGGCGCCGGTGGTGCATCGTCAGGTTTGCGCGGAGGCATCAGGCGGCGGCGCCGGTTGAAAACGCTGGTGCGAGCGGATGAGCGTGGCGCGGTGCCGGACAAGTTCGAGCCGATGGGCAAACTGCCCGACCAGCACCAGCGCGCACAGAAGCGTGACAGGAATCACGATCGCGCCCCAGCATCCGAGAATGCCCATCAGCAATCCGCCCGGCGCGCCCGGGACCACGGACACGGAAACCAGGAGGCCGATGCACATCGCCAGGATCATTACGCCGAGCGAGGCGGCGATGAACCAGCCGGTGAGCCACGCCGAATTTGACATCTTGTAGGCGCCGGCGCGTCGGGCCAGCGCGGTGACGTGGAACATGACGCAGGCCCATGCGGCCGTCGCGAGAAACTCATCGAGCCACTCGTAGGCGAGCATCCCGCCGGGAACCGGCGCAGCACGGCTGAGCGTGCCGAATCGCTGCACGACGTTGAGTGTGACCCCGCTGATCATGAGGATGCGGACGAGGTGGAGCAGGCGCCGCCCGCTCGGCTTGAGATCGTGCTCGGGCGTGGTCAGACGCCAGACGCCCAGCAGGAACCACACAGACAGACCCGCCAGCGCGACCTTCAGCACAAGTTCAGCCGTCGGCGACGCAGCGCCCTGGGTAAAGAGGGTGATTCCGACGCGTCCGGCGATGACCAGCCCCAGCCACGACAGCGTCGTCCACACGATGATCCACGCTCCGCTCTCAACCCGAGCGAGCCACGCCGGCGCGGCCAACGCCAGCGTGTCGCCGTGGATCGACGCCTGGATGGGAAGCCCGCACTCCGGGCAGTTTCCGTCCGAGAATAGCCCACCTAGTTCATACTCGCACGCGCGGCATGGGACGCCGGTCGGAACGGCTTCCGGGCGGGTTGCCGTCAAGGCGCGGGCTGGGGTGAGCGGCGTGTCCATCCGGCGTCGGACCTCGTGCGTCGGCTAAACTCCCCCAGAACGGATCGCGTCCACAGGCGGAGGGAACGGCGTGGCATCGTATAAGACCGAAGGCTTCGTGAGTTATCCCCTTTCCGAATGGGCCTGCGGGCTCACCTTTGACAATCTGTCGGATGCCGCCATCGAACGGGCCAAGGCGTTCTGGTTCGATTCGCTCGGCTGCGGGCTGGGCGGGAGCCAACAGGAGGATGCGAAGATCCTCCTCGCCCATCACCGCGAGATGTCCGGAGCCGGCGGGCCTTGCACATGCTTTGTTTCAGGATTCAAGACTAACCCGGTCGATGCTGCGTTCCTGAACAGCCACATGATCCGGGCGATGGACTTCAACGACATCTACTGGAAGGCCGACCCGAGCCACCCCAGCGACATCCTCGGCGCCCCGCTGGCGCTGTGCGAGTATCGCGGGCTGGGGGGAAGGGATCTGATCGTCGCGACAGTCATCGCGTACGAGGTTGAGATGCGCCTGGTGGAAATCGGCCGACCCGGCGTGCGTGAGTACGGCTGGCATCACGCCACGCTCACCGGTTTTGCCGCCCCGTTCTCCGCCGGACGTGTGCTGGGTCTGAATCCGAAACAGATGGTCGCGGCCGTTGGCATCTGCGCCAGCCGCACCGGCTCGCTCGGCGCCGTAACGGCCGGAAAACTGACGAACATGAAGAACGTGGTCGACCCGTGGACTGCCCGCATGGGTGTCGAGTCGGCCATGCTGGCCGCACGCGGCTTCAGCGGGCCCGAACACATCTTCGACGGCAAGGAAGGACTCTTCCACGTGTTCGGGCACAGCGTTTCCAAGGGCGAGCCCTGTACATTCGACGCAGCCGGGCTGCTCGCCGACCTGCCCGCCTCGAAGGACGCCCACTATCGCATCGTCGATTGCGGGATGAAGAGTTTCCCGATCGAGGCGCTCAGCCACGCGCCGCTGACGGCCATGATGAAGTGTGTGCAGGAGAACCGGATCAAGGCGGGCGACGTTGCGGAGATCAAGGTCGAAGTCATCGCCCGCGCAGCCGACATTCTCGGCGATCCCCACAAGTATCGTCCGACGGGTAAGGAGACGGCCGACCATTCACTTCCGTACTGCATGGCCGTGGGACTGGTCGACGGCATGGTGACGCCGTTGCAGTTCAGGCAGGCGCGGATCGAGGACAGGAGCCTCGAACCGATCATGGACATGGTCAAGGTGGTGCCGAACGCCGAGTTTGAGAGTTTGTTCCCCAAGTACCAGCCCAGCCGCGTGACGCTGACGCTGCGAGACGGGCGGAGTTTCTCCAAGCGCGTCGATGTGCCCAAGGGCGACCCGCGCGATCCGATGACGATGGACGAAATCGCCGTCAAGGCCCGGGCGCTGGGCAAGGAAGTGGTCGGCGAAGCGCGGGTCGATCAGATTCGCGACTGCGTGATGAACCTCGAGAACGAAAAGTCGATGGCGAGGCTCATGAGCCTTATGACCGCCTGAGGGCGAGGAGGGTTCGATGCCAGGCAAGTTGCTCGTGTTGCTCGGAGCGGCGATTCTGACCTCTGTGTCCGCGGCCCAGGTCGTGACCTTCGAGGGTTTGCTCGAAGAACTCAACGATCGTGCGGCCTTGGCACGCCTTCCCGATCCGGCTTACTCCTGTAAGCAGTTCTCATCGTATGACCGCGCCTCGAAGGCGCCCGGCGATGAGAGTTGGTTTGCCAACGCCGACGCCGGTCAGTTCATCCGCGTCGACCAGATCAACGGGCGCGACGAGTACGTCATGATGGACGCCGCGGGCCCCGGCGCGGTCGTGCGCATCTGGTCGGCCAACCCCAGGGGCAATCTGCGCATCTACATCGACAACCAGCCGCGTCCGGTCGTCGAAGGCCCGATGGGCAGAATGCTCGATGCCGGCGGGCTGGCCCCGTCGCCGCTGGCCGCCGTGCGCTCTCGCGGGTACAACCTCTATCTCCCGATCCCGTATGCGCAGCGCTGCGTCATCACCAGCGACGAGCCGGGCTTCTACTACCAGATCAACTACCGCACCTACCAGCCTGGCACGGTGGTCGCGAGTTTCAGCCAGTCGACGCCCATTGAGTCGGCCCGGGCCATCCAGGAGGCCGCCGTCGAACTCACCGCCTCAAACTGGGTCGAAGGTATCCGCGCCGCGTGGGATGCCAGGGTGCCCGCCGGCAAATCGTTCGAAAAGACGCTCAACTCGCCCGGGCAGGCCATCGAATCTCTCGCACTCAGCATCGACGAGCCCGGCGACTGGGAGCGTGCGCTCCGCTCGCTCGTGCTTGAGATCGAGTTCGACGGCCAGACCACGGTGTGGGCACCCGTCGGCGACTTCTTCGGCTCCGGAATCGGGCTGCACGAGACTTCCGACCGCGTGCGCTGGGTGCGTGAAAACGGCATGTTGGCCTGCGGCTGGATCATGCCCTACCAGCGCCAGGCCGTCATCCGTCTGCACAACCTCGGCTCGGAAGACCTCAACTGCTCGCTCGGCGCCCGCACGATGCCTTGGACGTGGGACGATCGTTCCATGCACTTTGCCGCCACCTGGCGCGAGCAGCGCGATATCGCTACCCGACCGATGAAGGACTGGAACTATGTCACCATCTCCGGCCCGGGCGTCTTCGTCGGCGATTCGCTGACCGTGACGAACCCGGTCGAGCAGTGGTGGGGCGAGGGTGACGAGAAGATCTACGTCGACGCCGAGACCTTCCCCTCTCACTTCGGCACCGGCACTGAGGACTACTACGGGTACGCCTGGTGCTGCCCCGAGCCCTTCCAGTCGCCCATGCACGCGCAGGTGCGTTGCGACGGGTACACCTACAACAACAACTACGGCACCAGCACCGTGGCCCGACTCCGCTCGCTCGACGCCATTCCGTTCGAGAAGAGCCTTCGCTTCGACATGGAAGTCTGGCACTGGGCCGACACCAAGGTCAGCCAGAGCGCCGTTGCCTACTTCTACGGACGCCCCGGCACGATCGCCAACGTCAAGCCGGACCGCAGTTCAGCCGGTCTCGCGCCGCCGCAGGCGCCGCAACTCCCGCCTCCGCTGGTCATCGAGGCCGCCATCGAGGGCGAAACGCTTGAAGTGGTCGGCAAGAGCGAAGGCGTACAGGTCGGACCGCAGGGCGGCTTCGGGCCCTACATCTGGAGCCGCGGGCAGCACCTGTGGGTGCGCGCAAACAAGGTCGGCGACTACGCAGAAGTCAAGGTGCCTGCCTCGGGCACGGATCCTGAGCACCTGTTCGTCCATCTGACGAAGAGTTGGGACTACGCCACCGTACGCGTCAGCGTCAACGGCGCCGAGGTCTCGCCGGGCATCGACCTGTTCAACACCGCCGGGCGCGAGGTCGCCGCCACCGGAGCGATCGACCTTGGCACACACGAGCCGAAGGACCACGGATACCTTGTCCGGTTCGAGGTCATCGGCGCCAACGAGAAGGCCGACAAGCCCGGCACGTACTTCGGCATCGACTGCTTCGAGCGGAGGCGGGCCGATTGAGCAAGCCTGCGGCCGAGCGTTGTGCGGAACTTCTCTTCCGTCAGTTCGGGCGGCGCCCGGACGCGGTGGGCAGCGCGCCGGGGCGCGTCAATCTGATCGGCGAGCACACCGATTACAACGATGGTTTCGTGCTGCCCATGGCGCTCGAACGTCGCACCGGAGTGGCTGTCTGCGCCAGTCGCGACGCTCGCTGGCGTTTGGTCAGTGAGCACGACGGCGTCGTGGTCGAGTGGCCCGACGAACAGGCCATGGAGCCCGAACGCCGCGACTGGACCTCGTACTGCCGCGGCGTTGCGGCTGGCTTCCGGCGCTTGGGGCACGATGTTCCGCCGCTCTGCGTCGCCGTCGCCAGCGACGTGCCGCTCGGCGGCGGGCTTTCCAGTTCGGCGGCGCTTGAAGTCAGCACGGCCTCGGCGATCGAGGGTCTCGTCGGCGTGCGCCTGGCGCCGGTCGGAAAGGCGCTGCTCTGCCAGAAGGCCGAGCACGAGTTTGCCGGCGTGCCCTGCGGATACATGGATCAGGCGATCAGCGTCATGGCCCGGGCCGATCACGCCCTGCTCATTGATTGCCGCTCCCTCGAAGCCACGCCCGTGCCCGTCAGCGACGGATCGGTGTCCGTGCTCATCGTCAACAGCATGGTTCGCCACGAACTCTCCGGCGGGGAGTACGCCAGACGTCGGGCCCAGTGCGCCTCGGCCATGCGCGCCATCGGCCGGGCGGGCGGCCCCCCCCTGTCGCTGCGTGATGTCTCCCTCGAGTCGCTTACTGCCGCCCGGCCGCACCTTGATCCGACCGTCTGGAGACGGGCGCGGCACGTGGTCAGCGAAATTGCCCGCACCCTCGATGCCGCCACCGTGCTGCGGGCCGGCGACTACGCCGGCTTCGGACGGCTCATGTACGATTCGCACGACAGTCTCCGCGATGACTACGAAGTCAGTTGCGATGAACTGGATCTGTTGGTGGAAACAGCCCGGCGACAGCGCGGTGTCTTCGGTGCCCGCATGACCGGTGGGGGCTTCGGTGGGTGCATCGTCGCCCTGGTTGAAGCCGATCAGGCTTCGAGCGCCGGGCACGGCATCGCCACCGGCTACCTTGCCCGGACCGGCGTACATCCCGACTGGTTCGTGACCCGGGCCGGCGACGGGGCCAGGACCGAGTACCCGGCTCGCTGAGTCGCTCCAACAGCCTTACTATTGCAACATCGGGCCCCCGGGCCCCCGGGCCCCCAAGATCAGGAGGATCGGACAGATGAGCAAGAGGTTCGGACGGGTGTTCATGGGTGCGCTGCTGTCGGCCGTCTGCCTGGCTGTCACGGCGTGCAATACCGTCGAAGGCGTCGGTAAGGACATCAAGGCCGGCGGGCAGGCGATCGAAAACGCCGCCAACTGATGCCTTGGGCGCGTCGGCGCCGCTGAGCACCCGTGAAGTACGCCATCATCATCCTGTCGGGCGCGGCCGACCAGGCTCTCCCCGAACTGGACCACCGCACGCCACTCCAGGCGGCCCACATGCCGCAACTCCGGTCTCTGGCACGGCGCGGGCGCGTGGGCGCCGTCGCAACCGTTCCCGAGGGCTTCGAGCCTTCATCCGAGCACTGTCTCCTGACGCTCTTCGGACACGACCCTCGGCGTGTGCTGTGCGGGCGCGCAGCGCTCGAGGCCGAGGCGATCGGCGTGGACGTCGGCAACGGTTTCGTATTCCGCCTCGACCTGGTGACGATCGGTGATGAACGATCCAGGAACGCCGGACTCATGCTCGATCACACGGGCGGCCGAATCCCCACCACCGAGGCCGACGTGCTGCTCGATGATCTGCTCGCCTACTGGAAGCGAGAATCAGGCGATCTCGTGCGTGCGATGGAAATCACGCGCATGCCCGGGCACGCCGCGCTGGTCATCGACCGCTCGGGGCGCGACTTCGCCGACGTGCACACCGCAGCCCCGCGCTCCATCGTGGGTGAAGAGGCGGCGATGCACGAGCCGGGCGGCGGCGCCCCCGGCGCGGCCGACGCCCTGCGCCAACTCGTCGAGTCATCGTTCGATCTGCTTTCACGCCATGAGGTGAATCTGGCACGCGTCGAGCAAGGGTTGCACCCCGCCAACCTCGCATGGTTCTGGGGACAGGGGCGTCGCCCGGAACTCGCGTCCATACAGCAGCGGTTCGGCTTGAAGGCCGCGGCGATCGGGCAGAGTCTGGTGCTGCGGGGCCTGGCCCGTGCCACCGGGTGGAACGTGCACCTGCCCGCGGGCGACCGGGCGAGCATCGCCGACCAGGCGTGCCGATTGCTCGAGTCGCACGATCTTGTGCTTGTGTGCGACGACGCGCCCGACCAGGCATCGCACGTCGGTGACTGGCACGCCAAGACCGAATCACTCGAGCGGATCGACTCCGAACTGATCGGGCCTGTCGTGGACCGGCTGAGCGCCTTCGGTGATGCCGAACGCGACCCCGCTGCGATCGGCTGGCGCGCGATGGTGGTGGTCGATCACGCCACGCCGGTGCAGACGCGTGAGCACGCACCCGGTCCGACGCCCGTGCTGCTGGCCGGATCGTGGATTCGATCGGCCGTCGAGCGGGATTTCAGCGAGTCGCAGGCCGAAACGAGCGACATGTACATCGATCCGGGGCATGAACTCATCGAGTTCTTTCTCAGGGGCGGGCTGGCGCGGGTGCGCAAGGAGCCTCGATCATGAGCGACGAATGCGAACGGCACGACAATCGTCCTGGCGCCGACGAACGCCCGGCTCGACTGACGCCCGGCAACGGGCAAGGCTATGACCTGGCGCCCCCAACCGAACCAGACGCGCCCCCGCAGACGCCTTCCAGCCTCGAACCAGGCCGCGAACCGGTCACGCCGGCTGCGATACCCGCGCCCCAGGCTGGTGCCGCGTCCGACCGCCCGACACCCTTCGTCGAGGGATTCGGCGGTATCCGTTTCACGACCATCCTCTTCAGCGTCCTGCTGCTCGCCACGCTGGTCATCGTCGGCGTGCGCGCGGGATCGCTGGGTTTTCAGCAGGTGCTGATCCACCTGGCCTCGGCGGTGCTGCAAGTGGCGGCATACGGGTCGCTGGGCGCGCTCGCCTCCATCGCCGCAGCCCGCTGCGTCGGCACCCGCGTCGCCGAGCCCGAACTCTTCGCCATGCGCATGCTGGCCGCCACGGCCGCGTATCGACTGCTCCTGGCCACCGGCACGCCGATTCCCACCCGCATCGACGACCACATTCTCGGCATGGTCGGCTACGTCACCACTGTCTGGCTGCTGTTCAGACTCAACTCGCGTGAGACCGGGCTGGTGGCCATCTGGCACCTCGGGCTGGCGGGGCTTTTGGCGCTGACCATGACGGTGTCGTCTCTCGTCGTTGAACCCAAACCCTCCCGGACTGATCCGGGCACAGGCGAAATCGCCCCGCCGCACACGCCGCCTGACCCGGCCCCTTGATTCCCCCAGAGCAGGCGCGATTCACCGTTTTCGCCGCAACCAGCACCGCAGATCATCGGTCGACCACGTGTTCACGCACACCTTCGGCCTCACCCATCCCCGCCGCGCCGTCGCGATCCCATAGCGCAGATTGTCGAAGTCTTCGAGCGTATGCACGTCGCAGTCGATCGCGATGTTCGCGCCCGCCTCTACGGCGCTGCGCGCCTGCACGTCACGCAGGTCCAGCCGCAGCCAGTGGGCGTTGATCTCCAGTGCCGTTCCGTGCTCGACCGCCGCCGCGATGACCTCATCCATCGCCGGCTCCAGACCCTTGCGCCTGCCCAGCACGCGCCCGCTGGGGTGCCCCAGCACGTGCACGAGCGGGTGCGACACCGCCCGGAGCAGCCGGGCCGTCGCTGTCGCAGTGTCCTGTGACAAACTCGCGTGCGGGCTGGCCACCACCACATCCAGCCACGCCAGCGTATCGTCGTCGAAGTCGAGCGAGCCGTCCGCCAGGATGTCAACCTCACTCCCGTGCAGAATCGTGATGCGCTCGCCGAACTGGTCTCGCGCCCGTTCAATCGCCTCGCGCTGTGCCCGCAGGCGCGGCACGTCAAGCCCGCGTGCCTGGAACGAACTCTTTGAGTGGTCCGTCACCGCGATTGTGTGAAACCCGCGATCGATCGCCGCCTGCACCAGTTGCTCCAGGCTCAGGTGTCCGTCTGACTCGGTCGTGTGCGCATGCAACTCGGCCCGAATGTCCGCCACCTCCACCAGGTCCGGTGTTTCCGTCAGCGATAACTCGCGATGGTCCTCACGGATCTCCGGCGGAATGAACGGCAGCCCCAACGCCCGGTACACCTCTTCCTCGCTCACCCCGGCCACCGGCCTGATCCCGCGCCTGTGCGGCGGCGTCGGGTCATCATCCTCCGGATACAGCCCGTATTCGTTGAGCGTGTAGCCCTGCTTGAGCGCCCGCTCGCGCAGTCGCACATTGTGCTCCTTCGAGCCGGTGAAGTACATCATCGCCGCGCCCCAACTCTCCCTGGGAACAATGCGAAGATCCACTTGCAGCCCTCGCTTCCCTTCGCTCCCCCATCGTCCCGCGTCGGCGTCCAGTGCCATCCGCACCGACGACTTGCTCTCTCCTCCTGCCAGCACCGCCTCGACCCCCGGCGCTGTGCGAAAGTGCTCGCCCGCGGCCGCCGGATCGCTCGTGCTCACGAGAAGGTCGATGTCGCCCACCGTGTCGCGCCCGCGCCGCAGCGACCCCGCAAACGCCACCACCTCGATGCCGCTCAACTGTCGCATGTAGTCCATCAAATGCTCGGCCAGCGGCAGCGCCAGCCCGAGTTGAATCCGCTCACTGCTGCCGGCCATGAACAGCAGCGAAGCCTTGATTTTCGCGACCGCCTTCTCGCCCATGCGTGGAAGCGTGAGGATCGACCCGTCGTCAATGACCCGCTTGAGCCCCTCGATCGACGTGACGCCCAGACTCTCCCACATCGCCTTGACCGTCTTGGGGCCCAGCCCCGGAACCGCCATCACGTCGAACAACCCGCGCGGCACCTGCCGACACAACTCCTCGTGCTCCTTCATCACTCCGCTGGTGTGCAGTTCCACGATCTTGTCGGCCATCTTGGGCCCTACGCCGGGAATCTCGCGCAACTTCGCCGTCTCCCCGGCGATCGCTTCCAGCGGGCCCGTGTACCCCTCCAGCGACCGGGCCGCCCGAGCGTGGGCATTCACCCGGAACTTGTCCTCGCCCAGCAGTTCCAGCATGGCGGCGATTTCTTCAAAACAGCGAATCGCGTCAGACTTCAGGCTCATGTCACAGAATAGGAACACCCGGCCCCCGCGTGCAGCCCGCTCGCACCGCCCTTCCTCCGCTGCGGTCAATCCGCTATCGTGCCTGCGACATGAAGCCCAAGTTCATCCCGATCCTGATCCTCGCCGCCGCCTCTTGCCTGGCCTCCGCCCAGGAACACCAGCCGACCGACGCCGACTTCTTCGCCGAGGCTCTCAACCAGACCCCGACGCCACAGTCGCTGTCCGCGCTGCACGAGCAACTGGCCGGTGAGCCCCACATCGCCGGCACGCCGGGAGATCAGCGGACCATCGAACGCATCGCCGCTCTGTTCGAGTCATACGGGCTTGTCGTGCGCCGCCAGCCGATCTGGGCCTATCTCTCGTACCCGGTCAGCGCCGGCGTGCAGGTGCTCCCAGGCCGGGGTGAGCCCATTGAACTGTCCATCGCCGAACCGCCGGTCGAAGGTGATCCCCACACTGCGCACCCCGACCTGACCTTCGGCTGGAACGGGTACGCCGGCACGGGAGACGTGACCGGCCAGGTCGTCTACGCCAACTTCGCCCGTATCGAGGACTTTCAGGCTCTGGCCGACGCCGGTGTTGACTGCCGCGGAAAGATCGTCATCGCCCGCTACGGCGGCAACTACCGCGGCTTCAAAGTGCGCTTCGCCGAGCAGGCCGGCGCCGTCGGGCTGATCATCTACACCGACCCCGCCGATTCCGGATACGTCCGCGGGCTGCCCTACCCACAGGGCGGCTGGGCCGGCCCACACAGCATTCAGCGCGGCTCCATTACCACGCTCGACTACCCCGGTGACCCGCTGACGCCCTTCGTCCCGGCCGTCGAAGACGCGGTACGACTCGATCCCGAAGAGGTCGCCCTCCCGCACATCCCCGTACAGCCGATGGGCTGGCAGTCGGCCCACGAGATTCTCTCACGCATGGAAGGCCAGCCGGCGCCGCGCTCCTGGCAGGGCGGGCTGCCTACGACCTATCGCATTCAGGGCGGTCCCGACCTGCGCGTGCGCCTCAAAGTCGAGCAGCAACGCCGCATCGTCCGCACCGAAAACGTCATCGCCGAGATCCGCGGCTCCACCTGGCCCGATGAGATCATCCTTGCCGGTTGTCACCACGACGCCTGGGGCTTTGGGGCTGCCGATCCCCTTGCCGGTTTGATCTGTCTGATCGAATCGGCTCGCAGTTTCGGCGCCCTTGCCCAGGAAGGATGGGTGCCCGCGAGGACCATCCGTTTTGCCGCATGGGCCGCCGAGGAGCACGGCATCATCGGCTCCACTGAATATGTCGAACAGTTCAGTGAGGAACTCACTCAAAGCGCCGTCGCCTACATCAACCTCGACATGGCCGCCATGGGTCCATACTTCGGCGCCGCCGGCGAGCCCTCGCTGGCGCCCGCCGTCTCCGCGGCCGCGAGAACGGTTCCCCAGGCTCGCGAACCGGGCAGGTCCGTATTCCAGCACTGGGCCGGCGACATGCCCGCCTCCGACCCCAAAGTCATGAGCCTCAGCGAACTCGGCGGCGGCTCCGACCACATCGGCTTCAACGCCCACCTCTGCATCCCCTCCGCCGGATTCCACGCCGGCGGCTCCGAAGGCACCTCCTATCACTCCAACTACGACACCGTCGCGTGGTATCGCAAAGTCGTCGGCGATGACTACGAGCCCGCCCTGATGATCACGCGCATGACCAACGCCGCCATCACACAACTCGCACAACCAGCAATCCTTCCGCTCGACCCGTCACGCTACGCACAAGCGGTCAGAAACTACGTCGATCAGATCGCAGACATCACCTCTGCAAGTCCGGCCTTCGGACCAAACCGTCCCATCGCGCTCGATCGCGTCGCCACTTCCGCCGAGTTGTTCCGCCTTCACGCCGAGCCGATCGTGCGCCGCCTGGCCGCCGCCGATGACCTCGACCCCCAGCGGGCCGCCGCCATCAATGCGTGCCTCATGCAGATCGAGCGCGCCTGGTGTGACGTGGGCTTTGAGACCGGGCGCTCGTGGTACCGCAGCGGATTCACGGCCCCGGATCAATCTTCGGGCTATGCCGCGTGGATGCTGCCGGCTCTTCGGCACGCGGTCTCGCTTGACGATCCCGATTTGCTCGATGAGCGAGCCAACGCCTGCGAACGCTTCTTCGCACGAGCCACCGAACTCATTGAGCACGCCGGGCGCCTGCTTCCCTAAGCACGCCCATGCCCGCAGTCGAAGGCAAGGCGGCCTCGTCGGTCTGATCCCGGCGGGCGTCTGCTCGATTCAGCGACCTGTGAATCTCCACGATCAGCGTGTCATCTTCCGTCGGCGCGTGTCCGCGATGAGTTGCCACAGCCGCCAGCAGCGCGCCCACGCGATCCCCGGCGTTGCCGCTCATCCCCGCGATCATCGAACGGAAGCCCTGGATCCGCAGCATTCGTCCGTCAGGCGCGCGCGCCTCGATCGCCCCGTCAGTGTACGCGATGACCGTGTCGCCCGGTACGCACCGCACACGCCGAGACGCAGGATCAAACTCGTCATCCCGCGCCGCTCCGAGCACAAAGGCCGTCGAGCCGATCTCCTCGATCGTCCCGTCCACCCCCAGCAGAAAAGCCGGAGGATGTCCGCCGTTGGCCACCACCACCTCCTGCTCGCGCGAATCGAAGCGCAGGCACAGTGCCGTCGCGTAGATCGAGTGCTTGGCCAACGTCAGGTTCACGTACCGGTTCAGGTGCTTGAGCACAGTCCCAGGATCAACCTCCGGGTCGGCGGCGAACATCAGTTCCACCTCCCCGTGCAGCCGGTTGACTGTCAGTGCCGCCGGAATGCCATGCCCGGTGACGTCGACCACCACGACGCTGAGCACCTCCGAGCCGTCCTGGCGGCAATGCGTGGAAACATGCAGGTAGTCACCTCCTATGTGCCGCATCGGCTCGTACTGGTACGCAAGTTTGAACGCCCCTTCGCGGCATGGGCTGGGGAACAGGGCTTCGTGGATGCGCCGGGCCGACGCCAGTTCGTCGCGCAGTTTCCCGTAGCGCGAGTGTATGAACCGGTATCCGAAGTTCCGCTCCCGCCACTCATGCTGCACCGAGCACACGATGATTCCAGGCGCGCCCGCCACCGCCGCCATCAGCGTCCCCAGCGAATCCGTGACCCCGTTGCCCTCGCCGTCGGTGAACACGTACCCCGCGTGAATGAGTACGAACACTCCTACCGGGATGAGCGACTGGCTTGCCGTCCAGGGGAAGTGCGCCGATGCGAGCAGGTGAAACGCCATGAACAGGAACAGCGACACAGCCGCCTCGCCCAGCCCGTACTGCGCCACCGTCAGGTGCACGCCGTACACCGCCACCAGCCCGATGCTGGCGATCAGCGCCGGCCGACGCGAGCCCCCGCGATTGAGCCCGATGTACAGTGCCCCTCCGAATGCCAGCGCCATCAGCAGGTCGTTGACGCCTTTCCACACCGTCGGCCAGGCCTGGAAAGTCTCCGGATCCAGGTCGCGAACGCGCAGGAACCACTTGGTGATGGTGAAGAGCAGCCAGATGCCCCCGACCAGGACGACGAAATTGCGCACCCGCCGGCGCAGCAGCCCGTAGGTCTCCTGCACGAACTCATGCCGGAATTCCAGAGTCTCCATTCCCGCCACCGGACACTCCACCTCTCCCCGATCGGGGACATCGCACCCATAGGTTATACCGTTTCGGTTCAAAACCCGTGCATCGTGGGACACCCGGCCTTGTGAGGGCCTGCACACAGGTCCGCGTCGCAACCACCCTGCACCGCCGGAGTGCCCGTCGATTCGGACCGGCGGATGTGCCCGCACACGGGCGAATCTCCCGCGTCCGGAAAAGCCCGCAACCCAGGTCAGATTGGTACGCCCGCACCGCGACGCCGCGCGCCCCGCCGTCCGTCACTCCGCTCGCTCGCCCGAGCCCACCACACTCGGCACGGGGGCTGCTTCTTCGGCCTCCCGCGCCTGTACCTGCTCGGCTCCCGCCGTGGCCAGCGTCCGGTAGGCCTCGATGATCAGCACGTCGTCGGCCGCGGTGCCGTGCCGGAAATGGTGAATGGCGCGGATCATCGTTTCAGGCCAGCGCTGGCTCTCGTCGGCCCACCCCTGCTCGACGATCCGCCGCAATCCGCCGACCTCCAGTCGTTCTCCCGTACGGGATCGCGTGTCCATCGCGCCGTCCGTATACGCGATGATCGAATCGCCGGGCATGAACCGCCGATGCACCGGGGCCGGGTCAAACTCCGTCGGGTCCAATGCCCCCAGCACAATGCTCGTCGCCCCGAGTTCCTCGATCCACCCAGTCGTCGATCGCAGAAACGCCGGCGGGTGCCCGGCGCTGGCGAACTCCAGCGTCGATGTCGTCGGATCCACCCGCAGCACAATGCCCGTCACAAACACCGAGTGATCGGACAGCGTCAGGAACACGTACCGGTTCAGCGCCCGCAACACCGCCCCGGGAGCCATGTACGGGTTCTCGGCATACAGCCGCGACAACTCACCGTGCAGCCGGTTGACCGTCAACGCCGCCGGAATCCCGTGCCCGGTCACGTCGAGAATGGCAATGCTCAGGGCTTCCTCCGCCCCCTGCTGCCCGGCGCACACGTGGGCGTGAAGATAGTCCCCCCCGATCTGACGCATCGGCTCATACGCATACGAGAACCGCACCGCGCCGCTTGTCCGCGCCGGCGGAAAAGCCGCCTCGTGAATCAGCCGGGCGTCCACCAGTTCTTGCCGCACCTCCAGGTACCGCGTCCGGAAAAACTCCACCATTTCCCGCGCCTGGTCGCGCCAATTGCGAATGATCGAAATCGCCAGCCCCGGGAGCACCACCAGTGCCCCGATCGCCAGGAACCCGAGCCGCCCCAGGTACTCCGGAGGCACCGCCGCCACGCCCACCAACGTCACCAGGAACGCTCCGCTGGCCGCCAGGAGGGCTCGCAGCGGCGTCCAGGGCAGCAGCAAGGCCCCGGCCGCGTGTGAGACCTGCACCCCCACCAGCAGCGAAGCACCCCTGGGATCGAACCCAAAGACCATCCTGAGCACACCGAACGCCGCCTCGAGCACCACGACCAGCACCGAAACCCGCAACAGCAGCACCCCGTTGGGGGCACGGAGCAAAACAACGACCAGCATGCCCAGGTACGCGACCGCCCAGAACGTGTCAATCGCCCAGCCTGAATCGGGGTATCCCCCGGCAAAGCGGAATGCCAGCAACCTCGACGCCAGCAGGATCAGCCCGGCAGCGCACGAGGTTGCGATCATCGCGAGCAGGTCGCGACGCACCGTCGGCAGGTTTTCCTCCAGAATGGGTGGGTCGAGCATCTTCCAGATGCTCTGCGCCGCCTGAGGCTCGCCGGTCCGCGCGTTCATGGGCACCTCAATCACTCTCACCGGCACATTGATCGACACGACAGGTTCGAGGAATTACCCCCCTCGATTGGTTCCCGGCTTCCAGAGCACATCACTCTTCCCCCTGTCGTTGGACACTCGCGCCAGCACGAACAGAAGGTCGCTCAGGCGGTTGAGGTAATGCACCGTGAGGGGGTTTGTGCCTTCAGGATCCGCCCGAATCAGGGAGACGACCCGACGTTCGGCGTCGCGGGTGGCGGTTCGAGCCAGGTGCAGGGCCGCGGCCAGCGGAGTACCTCCGGGGAGAACAAAACTCTGGAGCGGCTCCAGATCGGCGTTGTGCTCGTCAATCAGATTCTCCAGGCGATCGACCTGGCCGGGGACAATGCGAAGGCGCTGCTTGCCGTCGATCGGTATGCACAGGTCGGCCCCCACGTCGAACATGTCCTGCTGGATCGAAGCGAGCAGGTCAGTCATGGGTCCGTCGCCGGCCTGTGCGGCGGCCACGACCGCCATGCCCAGAGAGGCGTTGGCACTATCGACCATGCCGTAGGCCTCGACGCGAAGGCTGTCCTTCTCGACGCGTGAACCATTGCCCAGCCCGGTGGTGCCGTCGTCGCCGGTGCGGGTATAGATCTTGTTCAGTTTGACCATGCGGGAGTTTTCCTTTCGTGCGGGCGGCGCGGATCGGAGCATGCTAGATTGCACAGGACGCTGCGGAGGGGACTTGTGCAGGAAACCGTGGAGGATGAAAGAGGATTGACCCGGCGCTGGTCGTGTCGCGGCGTGCCGACGCAGGCGGGCCCGTCGCTGTGCGAACGGGTTCTGGCCGCCCGCGGGCTGGATGATGCGGACCGGGCCCGGACCTACCTGAACCCGTCACTGGCGCATCTGCGCGACCCGGCCGACCTGCCGGAGATCGATCGCGCCGCCGCTCGCATTCTTGAGGCCGCCCGCGCCGGCGAGCCCATCGTGATCTACGGCGACTACGACGTGGATGGAATCACCGCCTCGGCGGTGATGTTTCGCATGATCCGCGCCGTGTGTCCGCAGGCGTCGGTGTCGACCTATATCCCGCACCGGCTCGAAGAGGGCTACGGGCTCAATGACGAAGCAATCCGAGCGCTGGCCCGGGGTGGCGCGCGGGTGATCGTGAGCGTGGACTGTGGCGTGACTGCCAGGAGTGAGGCGGAAACCGCCCGCTCGGTCGGCGTAGACCTGATTATCACCGACCACCACAACCCGCCGAAGGATCCGGAGGATCTGCCGCGGGCCTTTGCACTGGTGCATCCGAGCCTGCCGGGGCGCGAGTCGGGCTTCGATGGCCTGTGCGGCGCGGGGGTAGCGTACAAGTTGGCGTGGCGTTTGGCGACGCTGACCAGCGGGTCGGAGCGCGTGCGTGACGATTTGCGCACGCTGCTGCTGGACCTGCTGGGCCCGGTATCGCTGGGCGTGGTGGCCGATGTGGTGCCGCTGGTGGATGAGAACCGCGTGCTGACGCGCTTCGGGCTTGGGCGTGTGAAGCACTCGCCGTTTGTCGGGCTGCGGGCGCTGGTGCGAGCATCGGGGCTGGCAGGCGACGAGATCGACACGGAACGTGTCGGCTTCGTGCTGGCGCCGCGACTGAACGCGTGCGGGCGCCTGGGGCACGCGCGCGAGGCGCTCGAACTGATGATTACGGAGGATGAAACTCGGGCGGCGGAGATCGCGCTGCAACTGACGCGGCTGAATGAGCAGCGCCGCCGCACCGAGCACGCGATCGCCGAGCAGGCGTGCGCCATGGCCGAGGCGCTCGGCATGACCGGGCCCGACCGCCGGGCGATTGTGCTGGCGCATGAGGACTGGCACCCGGGGGTTGTGGGCATCGTGTGCTCACGCCTGGTGGACCGCTACGCGCGCCCGACGATTCTGATGCAGAAGCAGCGCGATCTGTGCGTCGGCTCCGGTCGGTCAATCGACGGGTTCAACCTGCACGGGGCGCTGGTCGCGTGCGCCGAGCACCTGACCGGCTTCGGCGGGCACGACATGGCGGCCGGTGTGAAAGTTCACCCCGATCGGCTGGACGAGTTCGCCGAGGCGTTGATCGGGCACGCCAACGCGGAACTCAGGGTCGATGACCTGGTCCGCCGCGTCGACTATGACTGCGATGCGCGCGTGGGCGATCTGGATCTGCGCGCGATCGAACGCCTGGAGATGCTGGCGCCGTTCGGGCGCGGCAACCCGCACGTGGGGGTGCGTCTGCGCGGGGTGCGGATGAACGGGTCGCCCAGGCGCTTTGGAAGCCACTCCAGACACATGGCGCTGGAACTGGTCGATGAGAGCGGGGGGCTGGGGCGCGGCGTACGGGCCATTGGCTGGGGCTGGGGCGAGCACGCGGATCGCATCCCGGCAGGCTGCCGGCTTGACGCGATTGTGCGCCCGACGATCTCGACGTGGAACGGACGCAGCCGCGTCGAGGCCGAACTGCAGGACGTCATGCTGTTGTGACCATGCCGGGCCCCCGTCAGCAGGCGGTTCTCCACAAAGCAAACAGCCCCGGGTAGGCCGGGGCGTTGGTGAGTGGAGCATGGTTGGACTGGTTACGGCGTGGGCACTTCGGCGACCGTGCGGTCGATGCGGGCGAGCACCGCGTGCGCGGGCGCGTTGGCCGGGTCGAGTTTCAGCGCCGCGTCGAGCGCCACCCGGGCGGCGTCGGGCCGCCCGAGATCGAGCAGCACAAGCGCTCGCATGGTCTGGAGGGTCGGGTCGCGTGCATCGCGGACGATGGCGTCGTCGATGCTTCGCAGCGCCGACTCCGGGTTCTTGCCCGCCCGGTGCAGCAGCGTCCAGAGGACGTAGCCTTCCTTGCGGTCCGGCGCGATGGCGACGACGCGCGCCGCCGACCGGCGCAGCGTGTTCATGTCATTGACCACGAAACTTACGTTGCCCAGCCCGATCCACGCGTCGGCGTCTCCGGCGCCGGCCGCGTCCTGCGTCAGTTTGAGATACACCTGGCGTGCATCGGCGGTGCGATCGAGTTTGAGCATGCACTCGGCCTGCATGCGAAGCAGGTCACGTCGCCCGGCGTAGTCCACGTGCTTGAGCAGTATCTCCAGACCGTAGGCCGCGTCCGGACAATCGCCGTGCAGGTACTGCGCCCGCGTCAGATCCTCGAGAATGTCCATGTCATCGGGCGCCAGCAGCCGGGCGGCCTCGAAATGCGCCACTGCCTCGTCGATGTTGCCCTGCAACTGCGCCACGTGCCCCAGCGTCTGCCGGATGCCGGCGCTGTGATCGAACGCGGGTGACTGACGCAACTCCGTCGCCGCCTCGGGGCATCGCTCCAGGTCGATCAGCGTCTCGGCGGCGGCGATGACGAACTGGTCGTTGTAGGTGTCAAGGGCGGCCGCCGCGCGGTATTGTGCAAGCGCCTCCTCGAACTTGGTCAGTCGCTCGAAGGCCAACCCGTTGTAGTAGTGGGCGTCGACGTTGTCGGGCTGAATCGCCATGGCTGTCTCGAACGAGCGCTGCGCCAGCCCGATCTCACCCATTTCGAGCAGGATGCGCCCCTTGAGCACGTGGCTCTTGGCAACGCTGGGGTTGACTTCCAGCGATGTGTCGATCTTGCGCAGGGCCTTTTCGAGATCTCCGGCCAGGAATGCCTGGCGCGACATCTCCCACTCGGTCGCGCTCTTCATCACGTTCATCTTCTCCTTGGCCAGGCTGGAACCCTCGCGGGTGTATCGGCCTTGCCCCCCGCAGCCGGGTGCGAGCACCAGGCCCGCGGCAAGGAGGATGGAAACGAAGGCGCGCGTTTGGACGGGACTTTCCATGTCTGTTCTCCGGATGTGAAAGCCGCGCGAGGTGCGGTGGCGCCCCGCGCGGTGAAAGTCAGTCGTTCGAGTCCGTCGGCACGTTGGTGAAGGTCGAATCGGGGAAGGCGCTGTCCAGATCGTTCATGTCGAACATGCCGCGGGGAATCGCGATCCACACCAGCCCGCCGTGCATCGGGAAGAACACCGGGATCTCGTCGGCGTTGGCAAAGGGGTTCGTGCCCCAGTCGTCAAAGTACGTCGAGTCGACGTTGGCTTCGCCGGACTCGGGGTCGGCCGACGCCGGCGAAGTCGAGTCGGTTGGCACTTCTTCGGTCGGCTCGACAGCGGCGAACTCGTCAAACTCCGGTTGCGCGAGGCTCATGTCTGCGGTGTCACTGAATGACTCGGTTTGAGCATTGTCGAACGAGTCGAACTGTTCACCCTCGGCCGGCGCCCACATGGCCTCGCCAGGCAGCCACACCGCCTCGGGCCCGTAGACCTGCGTCGACTGCTGACGCAGCACGATCTCCTCTGTCGTCAGAGGCGTGTAGCCCTGCTCGTTGGTGCTGGGAGACGGAGCAGCCGAGTAGCGGGCGTTATACTCGGCCGTGGTCGTGTCAGGCGCCTCGTCGGCAAGGAGCCAGTCAGTGGTCGAGACGCCCGGCACGCCGGTATCGGCCGTGACGCGGACGTTGGAGCCGAACGTGAAGGTCGAGTTGCTGCTCGAAGCCTGCGGCAGATCGAGTTCGTGATTGAACACGTCCTCGAGCATGCTGCCGCTGGGGTAGATATTCGGTTCGCTCAACTGATCGAGCATGCGCCTGGCTTCGATGTTCTGCGGCTGGAGACTCAGGGCGTTGCGAACCTTGAAGAGCGCCAGTTCGCGGTCTCCCGACTCGGCGGCCTTCTTGGCGGCGATGAGCAACTGCCCGACGCGGCGGTCACGCCCCCAGATCAGCGTGCCCTGGCGGGCGCCAGTCCGTGCTCCGGCGACATGGTCCATGGCGCGGTCGCCGGCTTCGGCCATCTGCGTGTCGTTCACGATCGACGGCGTGATCATGAAGATGATTTCACTGCGTCGCGTCTCGTCGTCGCGCCCGCGGAAGGCGTTGCCGATGACCGGCAGGTCGCCCAGTCCGGGCACCTGGCGACGGTTGGCGGTGGTCGTTTCGGTGAACAAGCCGCCCAGGACGATGGTCTGTCCGTCGCGCACCATCACGTTGGTGGTCAGTTCGCTGGTGTCTTCGTCGGGGATGGTGACGGTCGCACCGGTGGCGTCGGTGGCGTCACGCAGGCGGAAACTTGACACCTGCGGTTTGAGTTCCATCCGGATCAGCCCGTCGGCCGACACGAACGGACGCAGGTTGAGTTGCGTACCGGTGTCGAGGAACTCGACCGTCTGGGTGGTCGCGGTCTCGGTGCTGGTGGTGTTCAGGTACCCGACCTTGGTACCGACGAGCACCCGGGCCGGCATGCGGTTGAGCGTGAGGATCTTCGGATTGCTCACCACCGTGACGTCGGTGACCTCGTCGAGCAGGCGGAGGAAGACGGCCACGTCTTCATTGACGATGCCCGCCTTGAGCCCGCCGGCGTCGGCGACGTTGCCCACGTTGGTGTTGATGCCCGAGCCGTTGCCGTGGATCGGCACCGTGGTAGGCGTCTTGGCCCCGCCCGACATGGTATTGCCCACGCCGGAAATCAGGCTGTCAACCACGCCCAGAGGGCCCGCGCCCACGAAGTCCTCGAAGTCCATGTTGTTGATGATGGAGAAATCCACACCGAAGGCGTTGTTCTCATTCAGGCTGGTCTGGAGAATCGTCGCCTCGACCAGCACCTGCACGGGCTTGGTATCCAGCAGTTCGATCAGGTCGCGAATCTGCTGCACGTTCACTTCGTAGTCAAACACCACCAGCAGAGCCGAAAGGGCGTATTCGTCGGCGCCCACCGGGGCGTTCTGCCCGATGGAGAACGAAGCGGTCTGCGCATTGGCCGTGATCTTGCCGTCGGGGCTGAGCAGCGGCTGGACGAATGCGGCTGCGTCGGCGGCGCTCAGATAGTCGAGGTTGATCGTCGAGGTGACGCGAGTACGCCCCTGCTCGGTGATCCTCAGCAGTTCCTCGGCCGTGTAGACGTAGATGAAGTTGCCCTTCTCCTCGTACCCGAAGCCGTTGACATGCAGGATGGCGTCCAGGGCTTCTTTGAAGGTGACGCCGTAAAGGTCGGCGGTGACGGTGGCGCTCACGTTGTTGGAGGCCACGATGTTGCGCTGGCTCTGGAGGCTGAGCAACTGGAGCACGTTGCCCAGATCCTCGTTGTTCACGTGCAGGTCAACGATGTCATACTCGTTGACTTTGACCTTGTCCTCGAGGTAGGACAGGTCCACCGGCTCGGACGGCTTGGCATCAGGCTGGGGGCGCACGTCGCCCGTGGTCGGGTCGCCGAACTCGTCGAGCAACTCCTGCTGAAGGTCACTCAGCCCGGCGTCCTGAGCAAGCCCGAACGGCGTCCCCGCGATGCAGGTCAGGATGCCGATCAGAACGCTCATGCGCCGGCCCGTGACAGGAACGATTGGGCGGGTGGTGACAGTCTGCAGACGATCCAACATCTCTGAGCCCTCATGCGTGGAGCCGTCGGCGAGCGGAGAAGACCGGGAACGCCTCGCGGCTCAATGCCTCTTGACCGAACGGAACAATCGCGAGGGATTCGTCGTCCGCCGGGGATGGGAACTTTGGGCTGTCTATCCCATCTGGCCAGTTGCTTGACGGTTGCAACGACCGGGACCGGTATCCGCGCAGGTTCTGCCGGGGCAGAACGGGCCCAGGTGACAAAAAAGCCCCGCACCGAGCGGGGCTTGATTGCAGGCACGTATCAACTTGGCGCGTCCGATACCACGGACCGATCACTCGTTTTCGGGATCGACCGCAGGGTGTGGGGCAGAGGTGTCCTCGCCGGGCTCCTCCACCTCGCGCTGCTCAGGATCGGCCAGCACGGTGCGCGGGAAGTTGGTCACCAGCCTGAGTTTGGCCCAGATCAGCAGTCCGGCCACTGCCGTCAGGGCGAGCAGGTTGGTCTTGAGCGTCCAGGTGTTCTTGCCGCGCGTCTTCATGTGTTGCCGCCTTTGGACTCAAGTCACTCTGGTTCTTACTCCCCGTCGTCGGGCGGAATCTCAGCCACGGTGACGTGCCCGGTGAATGCCTCGACCGTAATTCGCAGGCGCGACGAGACGCCGACGATCTCGACGCTGCCCGTCGATCCGGGCATGTCCGAGCCGGGTGAGAGCACGGGTCCGCCCAGTTCGTCGAAGATCAGGACGGCATCCCCGTCAAACTCGGGCGAAGCGATCTGGGCGTTGCCGAACACGGGGTCGTCCAGGTCGACGATGTACTGCTGGCCCGGCCCGCGTGGGTCAAACAGGGCGTTGGCGGCCGGGTCGACCAGCCCGTCAAACACCGCCACCAGCGTGTACGCGTTTTCGTCGACGTCAAACACGATTGCGCGTTCCTCCTGGTAGGCCAGAGCGTCGGCCTGGGCAAAGGTCAGGTCGGCTACCAAGGCACGCACCGCCCCCTGCACGCGCAATACGTCGGTCTGCCCCAACGTGGGCACGACCATCATCCCCGCCACGCCGAGTATGGTTACCACGACCAGCACCTCGACCAGTGTGTACCCGCGGGCGGCGCGGAACGAATCGCGGTTGAAAGAACGCATGCTCCCTCCGGACGGGCAATCAGGTGCGGACACGGAACGACGATCAGCGAGGCCAGGGCACGTCGTTTCCATCGAAACCGCCGGCCCAGACTTCACCTGACGCCGGGTTGAAAATCCACCCGTATCCAGTCTGGTAGTTGGCATCCGGTCCTCCGCCGAACACGATAACGCCGGAGTTGGCTCCTCCCACATGGGGATTTACCGGGGCGCTTTTCAAATACTGGTTTCCGGACGTCAGAGCCCCCCATGTCCCGTCGCCTTCCGTGACATCAGGCAGTTCGTTGTTGTTCGTGATCGTGTACACCTCAATGGCACGGCGCAACTTGTACAGTTCGTGGCGGGCCGTCTGGATCGACGCATCCTCGACCGCACCGACAAAGTGCGGCATCACCAACGCCGCCAGGATGCCCAGCACGATCACCACCACGAGCACTTCAACTAGCGTGAATCCGCGCCGAACAGCCCGGCGCAGTCCGAACGTTGGCAGCAGGCGAGTCGTCATGCCGATCAGATCGGTCGATCAGACTGACCACCTGAGCCGGGGATAAAACGACGACCGATCCCGTGAGGGATCGGCCGCCTGGAGAACATGGAACTGGTGTACCCGTCGTAACGGGTGTGCCGGGGATTACGGAGTGGTCGTAATCGTGCCGGTACCCTCGTCAAAGTACGAGGCACCGAAGGCGCCCGTGGCCGCATCCCAGACCCAGCCGACGTCCGCGGCGGCGGCAGCGGCGACGCTCTGGCTGCTGTTCACCGGGTTGGTCGGCGAGCTCTTCAGGTAGTCGTTATCAACCATCACGCCGAACGACGTACCCCGAGTGGCGTCCGTCGGCGCGGCCTGGAGTTCGGCCAGCGTCGGGTAGGCGCCCGTGCGGGCGCGGAACAGTTCGATCTGATTCTCGATCGTCTTGATCTGCGACTGCAGGTTGCCCGCACGCGCGTCGTTGGCCGCGTTGGTGAACTGCGGGACGACGATCGCGGCGAGAATGCCGAGGATCACAACGACGATCAGGATTTCGACGAGCGTAAAGCCGCTCTTCCGACGGGACGTTCGATTCATGCTCATACTGGTCACTCCTTCAGCTGAAAGCGGTCAGTCGGGCCTACCTCCACCCGGCGGGACCCGTTGATTCCTCCTGACGTCCGGACCTCTCCTCCGTGCCCGGACGGCGCCTCGGCGATGATGCCATCGACGCAATGGAAACATCGACTCTGCCACCCCGGGGGATGACTTGCACATGATCTCGTGCTCGCTTCAGCGCCCGCTTGTGACGCCTGCACCGGGCCGGCAAGCCTCCACATGCCACCGGACGCCGTACCAGATCCTCTTTACGGACCTTCACCGGCGACCACCGGACAAAAAGAAATCAACGCACACCCCTTAGATGTGCGTTGTTCAATCTTCCGTGCGGAACTCGTTCAGCGGCGATCGGCCGTCGCCGAGGGTGGCTGCCCGTGCTCGAGCAGCAACGGCACAATATCCATGTTGGGCAGTTCGAGCGCCCCCATAACCGCGGCCGCCGTCGTCGCCAGCGACTGGTCGTCCGAACCGGACAACTCGATCAGGCGGCGGATCTGCCGTTCGGCAAGTTTGTTGCCATAACGCTTGGCGGACGAAGCCACCTGTGTCAGGAGCGCCAGTTGCTCATCGCCTGCGGCGCGGACGGCCGCGTCCATCAACGCACTCTGTGCGTCGGTCCGGTCGATGTGCGCAAGCACTCCGGCGATCTGAAGTCGCGTCGGTCCGCTCGTCTCGCCCAGGGAGGCAATCAGGCTTCCGGTCGCGTCGCCCACCGGGAGCACCCGGTTGCCGCTCACCGCCAGGTCACGCAGCACCGCCAGCGACCGAGTCGCATAGGACGTCGCTTCGGCCGGGGTGATCAGCCCGCCCGAGCCGGCCAGGATCACCTGCTCGACCGCGTTGGTCAGCATGTCGTCGGGCAATGAGTTCTTGCGCGTCTCCACCAGCCGGTCACGCATGTACTGCCGACGCAGAGGTTCTTCATCGGTCGTGCTCACCAGCGCCAGCACCGGTGTAACGGCCAACTTCTCATCGGCACGGATGGCCGTGATCAACTGCGCGGTTTGCGCCCCGCCGGTGGAAGTGATGACCACGTCGATGGCCGGAGACTCGGCGATCGGACCGGCGATGTCCGACAGGCCGTTGTCCGCCGGGGGCAGCACCTTGAAGCCCAGTCCGGTCAGAAGCGTGTGGAGCCGGTCGTACTCCTCGCGGTCGCTCCCGGTCAGCACGATCGCGTTGCGGGCCGAAGCGTCACGCACCGCGCTGGCCAGCGTCGGCACCACACGGGCGGCACCCTCGAAACTCGAACCCGGTTGTGAAGTGCCCAGTGCCAGCGCCGCCTCGTAGCGCACCCGCCGGTCGGGATAGCGCAGCGCGTCGAGCAGCGGGCTGCTCGACTGCGCCGAATCCCCCAGCGAAATGAGCGAGTCGCTGCCCGCTGTCTCTTCGATTGACTCGATCGCCAGGCGGGCCAGCGGCGTGTCCGAGGTCGCAAGCGCCCTTGCCAGCACCAACTGGCTGACCATCGGACCGGCACCCACCGCGTAGTACATCGCTGAGCGACGATCATCCGGGTACGCCGGGTTCTGATACTCAGGCGGAGAATCGATCTCACGCGAGAAATTCGCCGACAGCCACAACGCCAGCGTCCCACGATCCGACGCATCGTGCCTGAGCGAGCGCTCGGCCATGTCCATGGCCATCGCCTCGTGGAACACCTCGCTTACCACCGGCACCATCACCAGGCCCAGTCCGGGGTCATACTTCCACAGCAACTGGAAGTCCTCATCGGCGAAACTGGTCAGTTCGACCCGCTCGTCGTAGTAGCCCTCGGCCAGAGCGAAGAACAGGTCGGCCGGCTGAGCCGTCACCTCGCCCTCGCGCCGCTGCACGGCCCGGGCGATGGCGCTTCGGAGCGACGGACTGTCCGTGCGGTTGTACAACTCCACCAGGAAGGGCAGACTGGTGCGATACGGGATCTGCCCCAGAATGTCCACGATGATCTCCTGCCGACCCGGATCCAGCACCGGCAGGGCCGTCACCAGCGGGATGATCGACTGTCGGCCCAGATCGCGCATCACGCCCACCACCCGGGCCCGCAGTTCCGGATCCTGCCGCTGCAGGGCTGAGTCAAGCAACTGCGGCAGCGCATACTCGCCGGCGGCCACTAGCCGGTCGTGGGCGATCTGCTGCTGGCGGAGCGTGCCCTTGAGCAGTTGGATGTTGCGGGTGATCTCGGCCGGGTCGCGGGCCCGGTCGAGTTTGCCCTGGCGATAGGTGCGGTCCATCAGCGCGGCCAGGTCTTCCAGATCGGCTACGTTCATCGCCCGTGCCAGCGCCTGCTCATAGCGGCGCAGGTTGCGAGACTCTTCGACCAGTTGCACGAACTCCACCGGGCTCAGCCCGCGGTTCATCAGCGTGGCGCCCACGTCCGAAGCCAGTTCGTAGTTGGCGATGAGCATGAAGTGCTCGAAGTCTTCGAGCAACTCCGCATTGGTCTGCTCAGGCTCGGCCTGGGCGAACACGGGGCTCGCCAGTCCGACGGCCACCTGAAGAGCGACAAGCGCGGTCATGCGGGTCAACCAGCCATTCGATCGTGCCACGAGCGTCTCCTCGATGCAAACTCCCGGGCGGAAGTGCTCCGCGCCGAACCCCTTCCTAGAGTCACCGCATTCGGGCGGCAACACCCCCCGAGTCGCCCCCACAGCCGGACGGGGGGCACTCTACCAACTTCCCGCCGATGCCGTCCAGCCGCGGGAGTCCTCATGGTAGCGTGCTGATTGATTCGCGGACTGACCCGATCGGATCCCATTCCGCGTGCCTCCCCCGGAATTGCTCCACCCGATCCTTGGGGCTTGCTTCCGCAATCCATGCCCGTTTGCGACCCTGCCAACTGGGCATTCCCTGCGGATTGTGCGGATGTGTCAAGCCGGGCTTCCCGCTCGCCGATCGTCTGTCCGGCGACTCGGCGAACCGAGTATCCCGATCTGTCTCACAGGGGTGTGCTCATGCCTTTCGAGAAGGACGTGCTGACGACGGGCGAGGTGGCGAAGCTCTGCAACGTCGCCCCCCGAACGGTCTCCAAATGGTTCGATTCCGGGCAGTTGGGGGGATACCGCATCCCCGGATCCAAGGACCGTCGCATTCCCGTGCCCGAACTGCATCGGTTCATGAAGGCCCACGGGATCCCGCTGGCTGACTTTTCCTACGGGAACACCCGGGTGCTGATCGTCGATGGGCAGCCCGAGGTCGTCGACGCCCTCGAACGCGCCCTGCGTGAGTCCACCGACTACGAGATCCGCACGGCCTCCAGCGCCTTCAAGGCCGGCCTGGAGTGCGAACGCTTCCGACCCCACGTCGTCCTACTCGATATTCATATCTCCGACGCCGAGGGCAAGAGCCTCGCGGCCCTGATCCGCGAGAGCGACCAGATGCAGATGACCCGCGTCATCGCCATGAGCGGGAAACTCACTGACGGACAGGCGCAGGGGCTGCGCGGGGCCGGGTACGACGGGTTCCTGAAAAAGCCCTTCCCGGTGCGCGACGTGGTCAAGACCATCGAGAACGTCACCTCCGTCGTGCACTAAGCACCCGGGCGAAGGCCGATTCTGAAAATGGCGGCGGCGCTCTCCCGGGGACGCCGCCGTTGTTCATTGGCTGGCTTGGCCTCTCTGAGGTCGACAACAGTCCCTTTGCCCGCGAGCCGGCCCGTGCCTGGCCGATCCGGCGACGTCGATGCCGAGGGCGACATGGACAGCGCCCAGGCGAGGGCGCGCGATCGTCGCTGATGCATCGTGATGAGAATCGGACCGGGGTCTGGAAAAAGCAGAACGGGGGCTTGGGCCCGCGGCTCGGGAATGCGTCGGAAGGACGAGAGACCGGTTGGAAACCGGCCTTACCAAGAAGAGGCCGGTTGGAAACCGGCCCTACCGAATGTCGGCCAGCATCGCGGCAAGGATGTCGCAGGCAGCCTTGAGATCCTTGCGGTCGATCATCTCGGTCACGGTGTGGATGTAGCGCGTGCCGACGGTAATGCCGACCGCCCGGGCTCCGGCGGCGGCCTGCTGGGCGGCGGCGCCGTCCTGCCCACCGCGTGCGAGGATCGAACGCTGATACGGGATCTTCCTGCTCTTGGCGACCTTCTCCACGTGGTCGACCAGCGCCTTGTCGGAGATGAAACTGGAGTCCTTGATGTGCAGCGCGAAGCCCTTGCCGTGGTTGGTCACCGTTTCGTGTGCGGGCACGCCGGGCGTGTCGCAGGCGAGGGTGACGTCGATGCCGAAGCCGATGTCCGGCTTCTCGCCGAAGGCCGCGGTCTTGGCGCCGCGCAGACCGACCTCTTCCTGCGTGGTGAAGGCGACGACGATTTCGCAGGTGTGGGCGGCCTTGGACTTGTCGAGGGCGCGGACGGCCTCGATGCCCAGCCAGCACGCGACGCGGTTGTCCATCGCCTTGCTGACCAGTTTCTCGCCCATCTCGCGGAAGGGTTCGTCCATGACGATGAAGTCGCCGACCTGCACGTTCTTTTGCACCTTGGCCGCGGGCATGCCAATGTCGACGAAGAAGTCTTTGACTTCGGGGACTTTGGCGCGTTCCTCAGGGCTGGAGATATGGATGGGGCGTCCGCCGGGGTTCATGACGCCGTGGAAGTCGCCGTGGTCGGTGCAGACCAGGACGCGGCGGGAGAAGAGATTGCGTGGGTCGAAGCCGCCGGCCGGATCGATCCAGATGAAGCCCTTCTCGTCGATCTGGTAGACGTGGAAGCCGATTTCGTCCATGTGGCAGAGGAGCATGACCTTGGTGGGCTTGCCGCTGGAGGCGGCCCTGCCGGTCTTTTTCTTGCCGGCACCCGCGCGAGGATGGCGGCGGCAGATGAGCGAGCCCATCGGGTCGGTCACCACTTCGTCAAAAAGGCCTTCGACTTCCTTCTGGATCAGGGCGCGGACACGTTCTTCGCGGCCCGGGATACCCGGCGTTTCGCATAGTCTCTTGAGCAGATCGACGTTCACTGGAAACTCCTTCTCTGCGTTGCCGGTGCGTCCCCGAGCACGCGCCGCGTACCATGAAGATTGCTGAACAAGGGAGCGTAGTTTATGGCGCGACAAAGCCCGCTGATGGAGCGACTGGCCGAGTTTGAACCGACGCTGCTCGGGTATGGGTCGGGCGATCCGGCCGTGCCGGTCGTCGAGTCGTTCGGAGAACTGGAGTTTGAGTACGCATCGCTGCGGCGGTCGGCCGTGCTGATCGACCAGCCGCACCGGGGGACGGTCGAGGCGCGGGGAAAGGATACGCTTGAGTTCCTCAACCGCATGCTGACGCAGAAGTTGACTGGGGCTCCTGGGGCAGGGGCGGGGGCGGCCCCCGGGTTGGGTTGGTCGGTCGAGTCATTCTGGCTCAATCGGCAAGGGCGCATCGTGGCCGACCTGCGGCTGATGGTGCTCGAGAGTCGCGTGCTGATCGACGTGGACGTGCACGCGGCCGGTGCGGTGGTGGAGTCGCTGGAGTCGTATCTGTTCAGCGAGGATGTGGAGTTGCTGGACGCAACGGAGCGGGTGCATCGCATCGGCGTACAGGGCCCGGACGGGCCGCGGCTGCTGGCGGCCGCGGTGGCGAACACTGACGGCGGCGAGAGTGCGACAGGCGCGTTCGGCAAGGAGAACACGTGCGCTCTGGTGCGCATCGCCGGACACGAAGTCATCGTCGATCGTTGGGATCGCACGGGCGAGCCCGGGCTGGAACTGACGGTTGAAGTATCTGCGGCCGACGACGTGTGGGCAGCGCTGATCGCCGCGGCCGAGCAAAGCAACATCCGTGTGCGGCCGGCGGGGTGGCACGCGTTCAATATCGCGAGGATCGAGGCGGGCACGCCGCTGTTCATGCTTGACTTCGGGTCCGACTCGCGGCCGGCCGAGACAACATTGGTGCCGTCGCACGTCAGCCTGAATAAGGGTTGCTATCTCGGGCAGGAGATTGTTGCGCGGATGCACAACCTGGGGCACCCGAAGCAGCGGCTCGCGGCCATTCGGCTGGACGAGCCGAAAAAGGCCGGCAATTTCCAGCCGATCACGGGCACGGAGGTTGTGGCCGTGGGCGAGGCAGGCGATGCAGGTGCGGCGGTGGGGGCGGTGACCAGTTCGACCGTCAGCCCGATGCTCGGCGGGGAGGTGATCTGCTTTGCGATGCTCAAGTGGTCGCACGCGAAGGACGCCTGCAAGGTCGGGTTCCACCACGACGGCGGGTTGCTCAGGGGGACGGTGCGGGAGCGACTGAAGTTCTGGCCTCGGGACGACGGGTGAGACACGCCTCTTCACCACGGCGCTGCACGGATTTGGGAGGAGAGAAGCGAGAGTTGAGATCTGTTGATTTGGCGACCTCTTGATTCGGCGACTGGAAGATGCAGGAGCCTCACTGCTTGGCCATCTCGCCAAGGTGCTCCGGTCGCCGAAGAACGCAAGATTCGCCGGCGATCACACGAACCTCCTGGGCGCGCCCTGCTCGGCGCAGCCGAGCGCCAGATGGACCTGCGAGCCCGAAGCACCGGCAAGGGCGAGGTTCCTGTACGAGCCCGAAGCGCCGGCGAGGGAGAAATCGAATGTGTTATGCTCCCGCGCTTGTGCGTCGGGCTCGTATCGAGTCGGATTCGACAGGACAAGGCCGCAAAGAAGTACCCTGAAGGCGGCAGCCCTTCCCGCAGTGCATTCCGGTGTTGCTCTGCTGCGTTGCTGGCTTGCCGCTCTCCCTACTCCTCCGCCGGGCGCTCCACCCATCTGCCCTCCATGTGCCGCACGATCATGCCCGTGCGCTCGTAGATCACCTGTTCGGCGATGTTGGTGCAGTGGTCAGCGATGAGCATGCAGTGCAAGATGAGTTGCGGTCACCCGCGCCTCGGCCTGGCGGAGAATCTCGGCCTTGAAGGCCAGCACCACGTGCTCGCTCTGCAACACTACGCGGGCCAGCGCCGGGTCGGCATCCTCATACGAGCCCACCGCGTCGCGGGCCAGGCCCAGCACACTGTTGGTCATCACGCGCGTGGTCTCGGGGAAGCGCGTGGCCGGGTCGGCCAGCGTGCCCACCAGTTCGGCGATATCGGTCCCCACGTCGGCGATGCGCTCCAGTTCATTGTTGATCTTCACGATCGTCAGGATCTGGCGAATCTGGTCGTGGTCCAGTTCGCTGCCGAACGACGCGGCCGTAAACAGGATCGACACGCTCTCCTTCTCGATCTCAACGTCGACGCGATCGACGCGGTCGTCTTCGGCGGCCACGCCGGCTGCGTCGGCAGCATCGCGCTCATAGAAGGCCTTCAGCGCCGCCTCAAGCAGTGACACGACCAGTTGCCCCTGCTCGGCCAGGCGTTCGCGCAGGTGGGCGATGCGCTTGGAGGCATCGAGGGCCGCGTTCCCCGGAATCGCGGGGGACTGTTCGGAGGGCGGGGAGGAGTCCGGGGGCGGATCCGGGGGGGGTGAAAGGGGCTCGTCCATCACTCACAGAATACACGGTTTGAATGCCTCACGTCGTCCGAAATCGGCCCGAGTCGGCTCCAAGCCCCCTATCCTTGCGCCGGTTCGGCACTCTCGCGGCCCCGGACCCCGGAACCCCGGAACTCCGGACCCCGGCCGCCAATCGCCGGAAGTTCCGCAGCACCCCGCATCGGAGATGGAACGCCATGGCTTTCGACATCGAACTCGTTCTTGCCCGCCAGATCCTCGACTCCCGCGGCAACCCCACGGTGGAAGTCGAGGTGGCTCTTTCCAGCGGCATCGTCGGACGAGCGGCTGTGCCCAGCGGCGCTTCCACCGGCGAGCACGAAGCCGTCGAACTGCGCGACGGGGGCAAAGGCTGGATGGGCAAGGGCGTCAGTAAGGCGGTCGACAACGTGATGGAGCGGATCGCGCCGGCCATCGAAGGCATGGACGCCCGCGACCAGGAATCGATCGACGCGACCATGCTCGAACTGGACGGGACGGCGACCAAGGCCGAGTTGGGGGCCAACGCAATCCTCGGCGTATCGATGGCGGTGGCGCAGGCCGCGGCCGAGGCGTCGGGACTTTCGCTCTACCGCTACCTCGGCGGGGCGGGAGCGAAGATGCTGCCGGTGCCGATGATGAACATCCTCAACGGCGGCAAGCACGCGGACAACACGGTGGACTTCCAGGAGTTCATGATTCAGCCGTGGGGCTTCGATGACTTCGGCGAGGCTCTGCGGGCGGGCGTCGAGATCTATCACACGCTCAAGGGCGTGCTGAAGAAGCGCGGGCTTTCCACGGCCGTGGGCGACGAGGGCGGCTTTGCGCCCAACCTGGCGGACAACGAGGATGCGCTGAAGGTGATCGAAGAGGCGGTGGGCAAGGCCGGGTACAAGTGGGGCGAGGAGATTTTCGTAGCCCTCGACCCGGCGACCAGCGAGTTGTGGAACGAGGCAGAGAAGGCCGGCAAGACCGGGTACAAGTTCTTCAGCAGTTCGCAGGAGATCATCTCGACCGACGACCTGATCGGCATCTGGGCCGACTGGTGCAGGAAGTACCCGATCCGCTCGATCGAGGACGGTCTGGCTGAGAACGACTGGGAAGGCTGGGCCAAACTGACGAAGCAACTGGGCGACAAGGTGCAACTGGTGGGCGACGACCTGTTCGTGACCAACAAGCAGTTCGTCGAGCGCGGCGTGGCCGAGGCCTGCGCCAACGCGGTGCTGGTAAAGGTCAACCAGATCGGCACGCTGTCGGAGACCTTTGATACGGTCAACTATGCGATGCGGAACCGGTATGCGTGCATCCTCAGCCACCGCTCAGGCGAGACGGAGGACGCGGCCATCGCGGATATTGCCGTGGCGACCAACTGCGGACAGATCAAGACCGGCGCCCCGTGCCGCAGTGACCGCAACGCCAAGTACAACCAGTTGCTGCGTATCGCCGACGAACTGGGTGAGAACGCAGTGTACGGCGGGACGACGTGGTGGAGGAGGTAGGAAGAGGGCATGAAGCCCCAGGCAGTGGGTATGGGCACGACAAGAGGAGGCCCTCGCGGAAGTCGGGGCCCTTTCTTCGGTTCGTTGCCCACCGCCCGATCGCTGATCCCTTATCCCTCCCCGCCCCTACACTTGCCCCGCATGTCCCGGCGCACCGTGTATCTCGAAACCTTCGGCTGCCAGATGAACGAGTTGGATTCTGAACTCGTGGCCGGGCGTCTTGCGTCGCTGGGTTATCGGTTCACTTCGGTCAGCGACGAGGCCGACATCGTGCTCTACAACACCTGCTCAGTCCGCGAGCATGCCGAGCAGAAGGTCTGGAGTCGGCTAGGAGACCTCAAAGCCCGCAAGTTGGAGCAACCCTGGCTGGTGGTGGGGGTTCTGGGCTGCATGGCCGAGCGCGACGGGCAGGGGCTGATGAAGCGGATGCCCGTGGTGGACGTGATGTGCGGGCCGGGCGAACTGGACAAGTTGCCCGAACTGCTCGACAACGCGGTGCGCACGCGCCTGTCGATGCTTGCCGATGAAGAGATGGCGGGAAAGGCGGGGTCCAAGTCGGCGGGCGTCGCGGCCTTGCAGGGCAATGCCTCCCGCCGCAGTTCCACGCTCTCGGTTGCCGGCGACTCGCTGGAGATGCTCGACCTGTCGCGCTCGGTTTCGCCGATCGATTCGCAGTCCAAGGCCTCGGCGTACGTCCGCATCACGCGCGGGTGCAACAAGTTCTGCACCTACTGCGTCGTCCCCTTCACGCGCGGGGCTGAGGTGCATCGTCCGCCCGAGCACGTCATCGACGAATGCAAGCGCCTCGTTGACCACGGCGTGAAGGAGATCACGCTGCTCGGACAGACGGTCAATCACTACCGCTTCGAGCACGACGCGGCGAGCGTGATCGACGGCATCATGCAGCCGCAGAAGGGGCGGAGTTACAAGGGTGGTTCGGCGGGCGCACGACACCGCCGCGATCCCTTCGCCGGAGAGCGTGTCACGACCTTCGCCGATCTGCTGTACCAGATTCACGAGCAGGTGCCCGATCTGGCGCGCCTGCGTTTCGTCACCAGTTACCCGCGTGACTTCGGCGACGATGTGCTCGAAGTCATCCGCGACTGCCCCCGCATCTGCCGGTACATCCACGCCCCCGCCCAGTCCGGCTCCGATCGGCAACTGGCGATGATGAACCGAGGCTATACGGTCGCCGAGTACGACGAGTTCGTCCAGCGCTGCCGCGAACACCTCGATCAGCCCGGAATCGGTCGCCCGCTCATGCTCAGCGGAGACATGATCGTGGGCTTTCCGGGCGAGACCGATGAGGACTTTGCGCTCTCGGTCGGCCTGCTTGAACGGTGTCGCTACAAGAACTGCTTCATTTTCAAGTACTCGCCCCGCCCGGGCACCACCGCATTCGACAAACTTCCTGATGACGTGCCCGAAAGGGTGAAGCGCCGCCGCAATAACGAACTGTTGGGCGTGCAGGCGACGATCAGCGATGCGATCTCGCGCGAGCAGGTCGGGCGGACCTTTGACGTAATGATCGAGGGCATCAGCCGTCGTGAACGCAAACGGCGCGGCGTGGATATCAAGCCGGGCAGCGGCATGGTCGCGTTGACGGTGGGGGGCAGTGCGCCCGCTGCCGTTGCCCAGATCGAGGCGGACGCGGCGATGTCAAACGGGCAGGGCGACGGAGTGCAACTCTCCGGGCGCACCGAGGGCGACCAGATCGTCTTCATCGACCTGCCGCCCGAGCAGGCGGCCAGCGGCCACACGCTCGTCGGACGGATTGCTCGCGTCACGATCGATCGTGCCGAGCGGCTGTCGCTGTTCGGCCGTCTTGGCGGTTGAACCGTGATCGCGGCGGAAATTCCGCCGAGGAGCGTAACCCGGGTCACTCGTCCGATAAGTGCTCCTGGAATTTGGACAACTCGGATGTTTGTCCCTGTCCGCTGGTGTTGCCATGCCGCGCTTCAAGCGGCCGCCACGATCTCCGGCGGGCTGAGAGGAGCGTCCCATGGTCCGTGTCCTGAGCATGCTGCGAAGCGGTGGCGTTGCGTCGTTCGGGTACCTCATCGGGTTCGCCCTGACGGGGCCGGCGCCTGCCGCTTCATCGAGTCGCCCTTCGACTGTTACCTCCGGGGCGATCACGCGGCGATGAGTGCGAGCGCCATCCGCGGCATGGACATCTTCTACACCGTCACCAACTGCTCCAACGTCCACTCTGGTGCGGCGCTGACCGACCGGCCATGCCACTCGATCGGCATTGCTCCGGATCGGCCCGGGCAAGGACCAGAACCTGCCCGGCTTCTTCGACGGGCGCGATGACCTCGGTCGCGAGGGGGTCACCGGTGATCCGGCTGATCGGCTCAAGTTCCGCACGCCGTCGCTTCGCAACACCGCGCTGACCGGGCCCTGAGGTCACGATGGCGCGTACAACACGCTCGAAGCGGTCGTGCGGCGCCGCCGCGACACCGAATGGGCGATGGAGAACTACGACGTGACGCAGATCGCCAAGCCGTCATGCCCCGATCTCGATGCGCGTGACATGCGGAGCACCATACCCATGACGGTTCCCAGCGGGCTTTCCATCTTTGAATGATCGGGGGCAACGGAAACGCACTCAGACTCTCGCGACCGGTTCGGCGAGAAAAACTCGCGTGACGTAGCGCATGCTCACGGCGCCCTGAGCGTCCGCATACCGCGCGTGCAGCGACGCCAGTTCTTCGATCAGCGTCGCCAGCGCCGGGCCTTCAGTGGGACAGTATGACGCGCTGCGGGCCCGCCCGATGAGCCCGTCGAGCGTCATCCGTTGCTCGTGCGGCACGCGATGTTCGCGCAGATTCGTGAAAAGTGCGGACTGTGCAAACCCGCGTGCCTCGTCCATGCGCGACTCGGCCGGGTGGTTCTCCGAGGCCTTGCGGATCGCTGCGGAGTAGCCGGCGGTCATCGGATCTTCCGGATCGCGTGTGTTCCACAGCACCGCCAGCCGCCCCAGTCCGCGAAGAATGCGATGAAACTCCCGCAGCGCCGCCTCAGGCTCGAACCAGTGAAACGCCTGTGCGCACGTCACCAGGTCTACCGAAGAGTCGCAGAGCCCTGTGGCTTCGGCCGTGCCGACCTGCGGGAGAATGCGCGCGTGTTCCGGACAGGCCGCAAGCATGTGTTCGTTTGCCTCGACGGCGACTACCAGCGCGCCGCGGTCGGCGAGTTGACGGGAAAAGATGCCGGTGCCCGCGCCCACGTCGGCCACGCTCAGCATGCCCGCGTAGCCCATGCCCTCGACGACCGCGTCGATCGCGGCCGGGGGATAGTCAGGGCGATAGCGGGCATAGTCGTTGACCACGTGTGAGAACCGTCGCGTCGGGTCCATCCTGTGCAACGGCTCACCGCTCATCAGCATCCTCCGAAATGCGCTGCTGCGCGCGGCGCTTGGCGGCCAACAACCCTGACTTCTCCTCTTCCTGCCCGCCGCCATCAAGGGGCGGCGCCGGCGGGGCGACGGTCTGCCCGCGCAGCGCGCGTTTGCCGGCTTCATACGCCTCGCGGCGACGCTGTCGCGCCTCTTCGGCCAGGTGTCTGGCGTCGGCCTGCCCCAGCGCCGTGCCCCTTCCCTCCGGGTGCTCGCGCGTGCGCGCACGCTCCAGCAGCGCGCCGGTGCTCGTCACCGATCGCGCCCTGACTGACTCGCGAATCTCGCGCCGGATGTCGGCGCCGAAACTGCGACTGACGAACCGGTCCCACGCCACGCGCCGTGTTCCCACGTCCAGCAGATAGACCAGCAGGGTCCACGCCAGAAGCGTCGGCCAGATCGGCGTGGACGCACGCCGGGGCTCGAGTTGCTGGCGATCGAACAGCACTCCCTCTCGTGGCTGCGACATGTCAAGCACGCGCCCGCCCGTCAACTGGGCGATCTGCAGCATCAGCGCGCGGTTGGCCTCGATCGTGGACAGTTCCGAGCCCTGCGGAACCGTTACGCCGGTGAGCAACGGCGTCAGGCGTGTGGCACCCTGCCGCGGGCGCGCGATCACTATGTGCGCGCCCGGATCTTCGGCCGGCACGGAGCCGGCGTACCGCCCCGGTCCCACCTGCTCCAGCCGTACCGTCACCGCCTCCCGGCCCGGGCGATACACCGTTACCGGCACGTCCAGCAGATCGACCGGATGCCCTGCCGAATCGAGCGCATCCAGTTCGAGCGACAGGATGCCTTCGCCGGCGAGGGCACGAAGTTCTGAACTCGACTCGCGCGGCACGCGCGTCACGCTGCGCGCCACGCGCGTCCAGAATGTCCGGTATCCCGGCCAGTCGATCCACCGCGACGCCCATTCATGCGCGTCCGAAGTAAACGCCACCACCTGTCCGAGCCCGACGTTCCAGTGGCTGAGCAGCGGATCCCCCGACGAGGCCACCAGTGCGTTGACCACGTTGGGCTCTTCGCGAAAGCGCGACATCACCAGCCCCCCCAGCGCCGGGGCCTCTTCCATCCCGGGCACCAGCGGCGATCCCGAGTCGCTCACCCGCACGCGCAGCAATCCTTCTCGAATCAGGGGGCTGCGCACGACGCGCACGGCCTTGAGGAAAATCCGAGGCAGCATGCTCGGGTTGATCACGCTGTAGAACGCCCCTCCGCCCGCCAGCGCCATCCGCTCCAGCGACTTGGTATCCGCGGCGTCGCCCACCGCGATCGCGGTGACGCGAATGCCCATCGAGCCCACTTCTGCGCCGAGCGACTCGAGTTGATCCGAATCGCTCGAACGTCCGTCGGAAAGCACGATGATCTGCTTGGTCTTGGCGTCACCGCCCGCCAACTCCTCGGCCGCGGCACGCAACGCGGGGCCCAGCGTCGTACCCCCGCCGGGCGCGATCGAACGCACCCGCGCGGCTGCCTGCTCGGGATTGCTGTTCGGGCCCAGCGGAAGCACCGTTCGATATCCGTCATTGAACGCGATCACCCCAACCAGATCGGCCTTGTCCAGACTCTGAATCGCCAGGGCCGCCGACTCGTTGGCCACCTGCTGCTGTGTGCGCATCGACCCCAGCACCGACGCACCCATCGATCCGGAACTGTCGAGCACGAACATGAGCGCGGCCTCGGGAACGATGATCTGGTCCGGAAGATCCAGACGCACCGGCAGAATCCGCTCGAGTTCGGACCCATGCCACCCGCCGGCGCCGAACGAGTCCGGGCCGCCGATCATCACCAGCCCGGCGCCCAGGTCACGTACGTGCGACACCAGCATCACCTGCTGCTCGGGGCGCATCGCCTCGACCGGCACGTTGGCCAGCATTACCAGGTCGTACGCCTGAAGATCCAGCATGTCGTCTGGGAATCCGTCGGGCGGGACCACGCGCACGTCGACGTCGGCCTCGCGGAGCACGTTGGGCAGGATCGCGCCCGGGCCGGTCGGTGCTCCGTTTGACACGCCGTCCACAAACAGCACCGAGCCGCGCCCCGGTGCGAGCGTGAAGGCTGACGCGGTGTTGTTGGCCAGAGACACGTCGCCGACAAAGCCTCCCGCGCGCCGATCCGGCACGAATACCGCTTCGAACCGGTGCACGCGCCCCCGTTCCAGCGGCACGTTGATCAGGGCGATATTGCGCCCTGGTTCCAGGTCCACGACGCGCCCGAAGCCTGGCTCCGGGCCGTTGATGTCGACCGGCTCGCCTTCGCGGGTCAGTTGCAGCGTGCCGCGTGTGGCGCTCGTGCTCCGAAGCACCACGCGCAATGCGACAGTCGAACCTGGTGCGGCGCGAGGCGGCGCGTCGAGCGATTCGACGATCACCTCGTCGCCCACCATGTGGCTTATGGGCACCACATCCACGCTCAGCCCGCGGCCCGAGGCCGAAGTCCCCGCCAGTTCGGCCGCCGCTGCCGCAGCGCTGCCTGTCGTCTCGTTTCCATCGCTGAAAAGGACCAGCCGGCCGGTCGCGTCGGGGGGCAGCAGGGCCGCCGCGAAGCGGAGCGCGGCCGCGATGTCTGAGCCTTCCACCCCCGGCGCTTCGAGCGAGCGTTCCAGCACATCGGCCCGCGAGGGCATTGCCGTCGCGATGGCGCGCCCGTCAAACACCACCAGCCCGAAAAGATCATCGGGCCCGCGCCCCTGTACGCCGTGGCTCAGGAATGCCCGGATCGCGGCCACCGGATCAGGCCCGAGATCGCCGAAACGCAAGACCGACTCGGACAGATCGATCACCGCGATTGTTGCCAGCGACTCGGTCTCCCGCACGCGCCGCGCACCGGCCAGCATGCCCACGATCAGCGCGATCAGCACGATGCGTGCGCCCACAGCCGACACGCGTCGCAGCGGGATCATCGCCCGAAACCAGCGCGCTCCCACAACTGCCAGCGGGAGTGCCAGCAACAGCAGATACAGACGGGATGGATCTTCAAACGAGAGTGACACGATGCGCCCGGTTCCCCTTTGCCAGCAGCATACGACCGACGCACATCTTCAGTCCGAAGGCCGATCATCAGCGTCACGACCCTCCCTCACCGGCGCCTTCCCCGCGCTTTCCTCAAAGCGACGATACACGCTGCGGACGTAGTTCCGCATGCGCGGCGGGATCGACTGCCCCTCGATGGCGCGCTCCGCTCCGGCCGCCGCCTCACGCACGCGCTCGGCCACCTCGGCCCGGCTCGCGCCGGCGATTGAACGCCCCGGCGCCGCTCCGGTTCCCTCGGCCGCACCGACTACGCGAGTCGGCACGCTCGCGTCTGCACCCTGTCCGCGCGCGTCGAAGAACTCCGTCTCCGGTTTCCAGTCATCCATCGGCGGCGGCTCGTCGAACAACGGCTCACGCCCGAACCGACCCGCCAGATTCCGCAGCCGCTCGAGATCCTCCGCCGACGCGTCGTCGAGCAGTTCCCGGGCCGCCTCGCGCAACTTCTCCGATCGCGCCATCTTCTGCAATGCTTCGAGTTTTCGCTGGTCCATCTTCTCCAATTGATCGAGCATCTCGCGCAAACTGCCGCCCTGTCCCTGCTGCCCGTTGCTTTGCTCCTCACCCGGCTCGGTCCCAGGCTGGAGCGACTCCGGCCCGGTCGCTGGCGACTCGCCGGAAGGCACTTGTCCCGGCGACGGTTGCCCTTCTTCACCCCGCCCGGCCGCGGGCTCGGCTTGCTCGCCCGGCGCGGGGGTTCCCTCCGACCGGTCGCTCCCTCCCGGAGGCTGCAGCGCACCGGGATCCGGCTTGGGATTCTCCTCCCCCGCACCCTCCGGCGGCGGTTGCCTTTCTTGACCGGGCGACGACTGCTTGTTCGGCGCGGGCTCAACGCTACTGGGCGACTCGGGCGCTTGCTCTCCCGGCTGCGGCGTTGGTTCGGCGCCTTGTCCGCCCGGCTGAGGCTGCTGGCCCTCTTGCTCAGGGCCCGCTGTCCGATCCGGCTGTGTCTGCGGACTCTCCGGCGCGGGCTGCCCGTTGTCGCCCGGCTTCGGTTCATGCTCATGCGGCTGCAACGACCCCGGGTCTCGCTCGATCTGCTCAGCCAGGTCGTCAAGCCGATCACTCAACTCCTCGCCCGGTGAGCGATCCCTGCCGCGGCCGGTACTCTGATCGTCCGATTTTGGTCGCGACTCGTCCGGCGCCTGCTCAGGCGCCCGCCCCGGCGCTTGCTCGGGCGATTCCGCCCCGGACTCCTCCTGCACCGATGACTGCGGCGATGGCTGTTCAGACGGTGCGTCGGGCTGAGCCGTTTCGGGCCTGATCTCTTCGTCCTGGGCCGCATCCCCGGTTTGCTCTGCGGGCGGTTCGGACGGCGGGGACGACCGGGCGGAGCCTGACTCCTCGGTCCGCTCGCCGCCCGCATTCGGCCCATCCTCCGCGAGTTCCCGCTGATCCGCTTCACGGATCTGCCGGGCCAGGTCGCGCAGATCTTCGGCCATTGTCTGGCGTGCCGTCTCATCCATGTTCTGCGCCACACCCGCCAACTCACGCAACCGGTCGCCAGCGGCGGCATAATCCGAGCGCCGCAATGCCTCGGCCAACTCCGTGACGCTTGAATCCGGATCGGGTTCGATCTGGCGCAACGCCCTGGTCAGTTCTTCGGCCTGGCGATGCGCTTGTTCATCCAGTTCACGCGCTCGCTCCTCCAGCACCGCCGCCGACTCGGTCCTGGCCCGCTCCGGCGTCGATCGTCCGTCGGCCAGTTCGCGTTCGATGTCATCCAGGCGCGCCAGCGTTTCCTCGTCGGCCGCCTCGCCCGCGCCTTCGCCCGCGTTCAACTGATCTTCAACCGCCTGCGAGGCCCGCACGATCGAGTCCCGTGCCCGCGCGATCTCACCCGGGCTGGCCTGGTTGGCCTGCCGCACCAGCGGCGGAATCAGCAGCACGCCCGCCACCGCGGCCGCCGAAAGCATCGGCCACAACACCCAGTCCCACGTCAAGCGCACCGGCACCGCTTGCGCGACCTTGACCTGGCCGGCCTGGCGCTCAGCGTCCAGCACCGCCAGTTGGCTGAACGCCGCATCTTCCGTGTGGCCCGTTGACTCCAACTCCAGCGCCGATGAAATCCGATCTTCCAGCCGCAGCGCCTCGTCCACGTGAGCGGCCGCCGATACCAATCGACCCGGCCGGGCCAGTGCCAGTGCGCCTCCGCCCAGCAAGCCCGCCCCGAGCAACGACCCGACCACCCAGAGCCCGGCCTGCCCGCTCACCCACATGCTGATCGGCACGCCGGTCGCGGCCGCCAGCGCCGACGCCCACACCAGCATCCGCCCCGAATGGCGCAGCACCCGCCCGGTCCGCTGGCGCCGCAGCGCGCGCCGGGCCAGTCGACGGGAGTTGTGGGCGGTGGTCGTCATGCTGCGATAATTCTAGTCGATCGGCGCGACTTCCCCAATCGGGGTACGCTCTGCACCATGGACACGCACGCAACGCTGGCGCAACTTGTGACGGGGCGCCCCCTCTCGGCCTCCCAGGCCGAGACCCTCTTTGAGCATCTCCTCACCGGCGCGCTCGACGACGCCCAGATCGGGGCCCTGCTCGCCCTGATCCAGGCCCGCGGGCCCGGGCCCGACGAACTCATCGGCGCCGCCACCGCCATGCGTCGGCACGTCACACGCGTCCCCATCGAACCTTCGAGCGGGCAGGTGATCATCGATACCTGTGGTACCGGCGGCGCCCCCAAGGTGTTCAATGTTTCGACCGTCGCCGCCATCGTCGTCGCCGCCGCCGCCGGAGCCCCCGATCAGCCCGGCGTCCTGGTCGCCAAGCACGGCAACCGCAGCCGTACCGGTCGAGGCTCGGCCGAGGTTCTCGAACGCCTGGGCGTCAACGTCCACGCCTCTCCCGAAGTCCAGGCCGAGTGCCTTCGGCGCACGGGCGTGTGCTTCTGCTTTGCCATTCACCACCACCCCGCCATGCGATACGCCGCCGGTCCTCGCAAGTCGCTGGGCTTTCGCACCATCTTCAATCTCCTCGGCCCGCTCACGAATCCGGCCGGTGCGCGGCGCCAACTCATCGGCGTCTACGACGTCGCCTTGGCAGAGCCCATGGCCCGCGCCCTCTCGGCCCTCGGGGCCGAGCGCGCCATCGTCGCCCACGGCATGGACGGATTGGATGAACTGACCACGTGCGCCGAGTCGCTCCTCCTGCATGTCGACCGTGGCGCGATTCTGCGCGAACATGTACGCCCCGGTGACCTCGGCCTGGCCCCCGCGTCGTACGACCGGCTGGCCGTCGACTCGCCCGATCAGGCCGCTCGTGTCGCCGAGTCGGTCCTCAGGGGTGAGCCCGGCCCGCACACCGATATCACGCTGCTCAACGTCGCCGCGGGCCTGCTCGTCGCCGGCGGCGTTTCCAGCCTGAGCGAAGGAATGGAAAAGGCCCGGGAGGGAATCGACTCCGGCCGGGCCTGCCTTGTGCTCGAACGCCTGCGTGAGGTTTCGCGCCTCAGTTGATCGGTTGGCTCACGCTCACGAGCGCATCGCTGATGATCTCGGCCACGTGAGTGCTCACATACCCGCTCACCACCGCATCCCCAGCAAACGCAGAGTACTGGAATCCTTCTCCCTGGTCCACCGCCGGCCAGATCCACAGGATCGCGTCCACATCCTCGTGCGACTTGAGCCACGACAGCACCATCGCATGCACCTCGGCGGCTTCCACCGGCCTCTGCCCGCGCGCCGCTTCCAACTCGGCCACCAGTTCGATCTGCTCGCCGCTGTTTCCCGGTTCGCCCACGAACAGCGCCGCGTCGCCCAGCGCCTTGCCCCCGGCCTCGACCAGACCGGCAAGCACCGCCCGCAGCCCCTCTGCCACGTCTGAGTCGATCGGCGGCGCCAGATCCGACACCACCAGCACCGATCGATCAGACAATTGCTCCAACGGCTTGATCGCGTCGGCCGCGGTCGCCTCCACCGGCGCCGGCGGAACGGAAGGCGCCGGCGGGACTGTCGCGTTTGACCAGAAACTCGCTCCGCGCTGCGACGTCGCCACTTCCATGTGAGTCTCAGTCCGGTTCGCCAAAAACAGCATCGCCGCCGCGCCCAACGCCGCGAAAATCAGCAGCCCGATCATTGCGCCGGCCGCCGTGCCGGCGTTGATGCCGACCGGGTCGCGCCGTCCGCGCACCGACCGATGCAGGCTCGACACCCGCTTCTGCGCCGCCCGCCGCCTGGCCGCCGCACGCCCGCGAGCCGAGCGCAACTGCTCCACCGCCGGCGCCCGCGCGCCCGCCGGAACCAGCGCGGGCGCGTGTCCGGCCGCCCGTGCGCTCTTGCTCTTGGTCATGGCCACACCGGCGAAGAAGCCCGGAACCGCCAGCCCGGCCAGCGATATGTCCTTGCCCGTTGCCTGCCGCTGCGCGTGCGCGCCGTCCACCTGGTATTGCCCCGACCACCAGCCCGTCACTTTCAACTTCGGCCGCCCCGCCAGACGCTTGGGAACCGGGCGCTCGCCGCCGGCCGCCGCTGGAGTCTGCGGGAGTGGCGGAGGAACCGGCGAACCGGCGTACGCAAAGCCCACAGGCACCGGCTCAACAGGGCTCTCGGCCCCAGGCACGCCGCCCTGACGAGCTACGCTCGGCAGATCCGCCGGGCGCACCTCGAACAGATCGGGCGCACTGAGCACCGTTTCCAGGTCGGTCAGCATCTCCGCGGCCGTCGCGTAGCGCTTGTCATAGTCCGTCATCGCCCGGCGCACGATCCACCGCACCGCCTCCGGGCAGCGGCTGGTGATCTGACTCAGCCCGCCGTGCGCCGGGAACGAGTTCTCGATCACCGAGAACAGCACGGCGCCGGCTGCGTAGATGTCAAACTTCGTGCCGTCGATCTGGTGCACCTTTGCGCCGCGCAGCGCCTGCCGCACCAGTTCGGGATCGCGGAAGTACTCGGTCCCGTGCGTCGTCAGCGTCATCGCGCTGCGAAGCGGCGTCACCAGCCCGAAGTCGACCAGGTGCGCCCGCTTGCCGTCCACGATGATGTTGTCGGGCTTCACATCCTTGTGCCACAGCCCGCCGCGGTGATAGGTGTCCAGCGCACGCACGAGGTCAGCGATATAGCCCAGCGCCGTTCGCAGATGAGCATCATTCAGCCCGTGCCCGCCCGACAGTCCGTGCATCCGCGTCGTCAACGTTGACAGAGATTCGCCCGGCACATACTGCATCACGTAGAAAAACCGGTCCTCGGCCAGTTCGTGTTCGAGCACCAGGCCCAACTTCTTGGCCGCGTCCAGCGCCCGGCTCTCACGCACGATCTGCGGCAGGCTCGATCCATCGGTCAGGCTGAAACTCTTGATTACGACCCGGTCGACGTCTTCAAGCCCCTGGCGCACAAAGCCGGCCCGCTTCAGTTCGTCGGGCTCGGCGATGTACAAACGCCCGCCGGAGCCGCCGCCCGGCAAACTGCCCACGATCGTGTATCCGGCGAACATGCCCACACGCCGTTTGCTGGGCTTGTCCGGCCCGGGCGCTTCGGCGATCACCTGCGGCAGACGGTGCTCCAGCCCCTCGGTCACGCCTCCCAGCCCCACGAGCCGGAACGGGTGTCCGACCAGCACGCGGTACACGCACGTCGATGCGGTCTTGATCTCGTTCTTGACCGCCCGACCATAGTGAGCCGCCGCAGACCAGCGACCGATCACCACACTCCCGAGCACCAGCGGCGCCAGCACGACCATCAGCACCAACGCCCCGACGAACCGGAATGTGTCTGAGAACATCCCGCCGATGAACCGCGCCACGTGGGCGATCAGGAAGCCGATCACCTTGAACAGGCGAACGAGCACGATCGCCCCGAACACCGCCAGCAGCACCGCCGCAACGATCCCCAGTGTGACGGCCAGAAATGTCGGTCCCATCGCCATGGTCGTGCTCCGTCACAAGGCCGTCGGGCTCACTCCCGCATCGCCTGCTCGTCCCGACGCCTCAACTCGAGCTGGCGGTGGTAGATCTCGGCGACGGCCTCATCAAACAGGCTCTCATCGGCCTTCTCCGCTGTTGCGTTGGGATTCAGGTGCAGACCATTTCGTACCGCCTCTGCCCGCTCCTCGTCCGTGAACGAGTACACCGTCATCACCTCCACCAGTTTGTTCCGCAGCAACTCGCGCACCCGCGCCAGGCGTCGGCTCACCGTCGGCTCGCTCACGCCCAGCGCCGTCGCCACGTCCTTCCCGCTCTTCCCGTCCAGCACCCTCATGCGGTAGATGGAAAAGTCCGTAAAGTCGGCCTCGCGCTCGCACATGCGGATCGCCGCTTCCACCTTCGACCGGAACACGCCCTCCTCGAACGAGCGGTCCAGGGACCGTCCGTCGCAGGCGGCCATCCAGGTCTCGTCGAGTTCGGCCGCTGCGCGCCCGCCGCCGCGCTTCAGCGCCATGCGCCGGTCGATTTCGTCACCCAGCACATGCTTGGCAATCGCCAGCAGCCAGGTCGAGAACCGCGCTCCACGCCCGGGGTCATAGCGGTCGATCGACGTGCTCAAGGCCGCCAACGTCTCCTGCGAAAGGTCACGCACGGTCTCGACGCCGATGCGACCCCGGCCCCACTTGGTCAGTTGAGCCCGGATCACCGGCCCGAAGATCTCCCAGAGTTCGAACCACGCGGCCTCATCGTTGGCGCGCAGGCGCGTGATGAACCCCGTCGTGACCTGCATAAGCATGTCCGATCCACCCTTCCGGCAGGCGGTGAGCCCGCCGCCGGGTTGTTCCGATGAACCGCCTTTTTCTTTCATCACAGTCAAGAGCATACCCGGGCGCTGCGCATACGCCGCCTGTAAGTCTTGTTTGTTCACAATCTGTCAGGAATTGTCCGCACACTCTCGGTCCTTCCGCAACTTTCGGACAGAAATCTCGCCCGACCCTGAAAACCCGGACTCCGCTTCCGGAAGCAGTCTCTGTGACCCGCCGCATCCGAGGCGGGCGAGCCGGAACAGCACGGGCAGCGACGCGGCCCGCAGTTTCACAAGGACAGCAGGAGGTTCCCATGTCACTCACCAAGGGCATTGTTCGGTTCGGTATCATCGGCGCCCTCGCGCTGGGGACCGGAGTTGTGGTCGCCGAGTGGGCCAGCCCCGGTTCGGTTCACGCCATCGCCGGGCAGGCCAAGGGCGCAATCAGTCGCACCATTGACCGCAACGTCGATGACCCGGTCGCTCTGCGGGCCCAGATCCGCGATCTCGAGGCTGAGTATCCCGAGAAGATCGCCGACGTGCGCTCCGATCTGATCGATGTTCAGCAGCAGATCGCCCAACTCCAGCACGAGAAGGCCGTCAGCGAGAAGGTCGTCGCGCTCACCCAGAGCGACCTGTCAGTCCTCAGCGGCGGCATCGAAGAAGCCCGGGCCGTTCAGTCGGCCAATCAGGGCGTGATCGTCAAGATCTCCTTCCAGAGCCGTTCGCTCGGACTCAACGACGCCTTCGCCCGTCGCGACCAGATCGACCAGACCCGCTCGTTCCATGCCTCGCGTGTGGCCGAACTCAACAAGGATCTCGGCTACCTCTCGCAGCAGGAAGAGCAACTCTCCACGTTGCTCACTCGCCTTGAGACCGAGCGCGCCGAGTTTCAGGCCCAACTCTTCCAACTCGACGCACAGGTCGACGCGATCGACCGCAACGACCGCCTGATCGCCATGATGGAAGATCGCCAGAAGACCATCGAAGAGCACACCCGCTACCAGGCCCACAGCCTCGATCAGTTGCACAGCCGCCTGGCCGGCATCCGCGCCAAGCAGCAGGCCCGGCTCGAGTCGATCACCACCAGCGCCCAGGCCCGTGATTACGAGGCCGAGGCTCAGTTCCTGATCGACACTGATGGCGCCAATAAGGCCCCGTCGACCGAGATCAGCCCGACCCGCGAACTCCAGATCGAACCGCAGGTCATCGAAATCACGCCTTCCACCGACGGCTCAGCCGGGCCCATGGCATCCCGAAACTGATCCTGCAAGTATCCCCCTTCGGCAGCGAGGCCGTCTGGGCTGGGGCGTTCATCGCCTCCTCCCGGGCGGCGTCGCTCACTTTTGCCCGCCCCGATTCCTGGCCGATCTCCAAGTTTCCGGCGCTTGCCCGGACTAGGCTCTGTGGGCCAGTCCATGCGCCGGTGTTCAGAACCCGGTCGGGGTGGTGGCGAAAGTTCCGTTCACCCGATAACTTCATGGCACAGACATCGCCCCCAGGGGGCCACGGACCGGCTCCAACAGGAAAGTAGAAGGCGTGTTCCTAGATCGCTTCATCGGACTCCTCAGCGTCGACATGGGTATCGACTTGGGCACCTGCAATACCCTGGTTGCCGTTCGAGGCCAGGGCATCGTCCTCAATGAACCCTCCGTCGTTGCCGTGCGCAAGGGCACCAACCAGGTGCTCAAGAACGGACAGGCCGTTGGATGGGTGGCCAAGGAGATGCTCGGCAAGACGCCCGGCTCCATCAGTGCCATCCGTCCGCTCAAGGATGGGGTCATTTCTGACTTTGAGATCACCGAGGCCATGCTGTCGTACTTCATCCGCAAGGTCTCAGGGCGCAGTCTCCTGTTCCACCCGCGCGTGGTCATCTCGATCCCGTCGGGGATCACGGCGGTCGAGAAGCGCGCCGTCTTCGATTCGGCCGAGCGAGCCGGAGCCCGGCGCACCTACCTGCTCGAAGAACCCATTGCCGCCGCGATCGGCGCCGGGCTGCCTTTCGGCGAGCCGACCGCCAGCATGATCGTCGACATCGGCGGGGGTACGACCGAGGTGGCCATCATGTCGCTGGGCGACATTGCCACCTGTGAGTCAGTCCGCGTCGCGGGCGACGATATGGACGAGGCCATCATCGCCCACATGCGCCGCACGTACAACCTCATGATCGGGGAGCAGACCGCCGAGCGCATCAAGATTGACGTCGGCTCGGCGGCCCCGGTCGGCGACGAGACCTCTCTGGAAGTCCGCGGGCGTGACATGATCTCGGGCCTGCCACGCAAGACCGTCATCACCAGCGAAGAAATCCGTGAAGCCCTCCAGGAGCCGCTCAACTCGATCATCGAGGCCGTCACACGCACCCTCGAGCGTGTCGAGCCCGAACTGGCCGCCGACCTGGTTGAGAACGGCATCGCGCTGGCCGGGGGCGGAGCGCTGCTCCGCGGGCTGCCCATCATCCTTCAGAAGGCCACCGGGCTGGACGTCCGCCTGGCCGAAGACCCGCTCACCTGTGTGGCGCGTGGTACCGCGATTTACCTTGAGAACATCGAGGAGTGGCGCGATACGCTGGAGAGCGACCTGGACCTCTAGCCCTCAGCCCATCCCGACCGGAGCGGGAACGCCGGGCCACACGCGAGGATGCCAAACGCCAGAGCACAATCTAGCACCGGCCCGCGGGGCAAGACTCTCCCGCTGACCGTCTTCACGCTATGCGTGGTGGCGCTGATCCCACTGCGCTTTCTCGAATGGCTCAACCCGCTCAGCGGGCTTGCGATGCGTGTCATCGCCCCGATCAGTCATCCGGTCTCCGAAGTGTCGCGCTGGGTTGTTCCAGGCCGCGTCGACCCCCTGACCGATGCCCCTGAGCAGGTGCTGGCCGAGGAACTCGAACGCACCCGTCAGGCCTACCTGCGCGAAAAGGTCGAGAACGATCGCCTGCGCACAGTGATCGAAGACCTTCAGCGCGGCTTTGCCCTCGGAGCCCGCTCCGACGTCCGCCCCCTGACCGCGTCGGTTGTTGGAAACCCCAGTGACCTCAGTTCGGGCACGCTGCTGGTCCGTGCCGGGAGCGGCGCCGGCGTCAACGCGCACACAGTCGCAACCTTTCAGGGCACGCAACTGGTCGGGCGCGTGGTCCGGGTGCTCGGCGCTGTGTCCGAGGTGCGCCCCATCACCGCCCGCCGGGCCGGACGCATCGACGGCGCCGTCATGCTCGCGCCCGACGGCTCGCAGATGCTCGCCTGCTCGCTCACTCCCACCGATGACCAGATGCTCTCAGGCCCCGTCACTGAGCCCGACGTAGCCGATCCGGCTCATCCTCTGGCGGTCGGACAGGACGTTCGCCTTCGCACCACCGACGGCTCCTGGCCAGACAGTGCCCAGATGCTCCTGATCGGGCGCATTGTCGAGATCCAGCCGGCGCCCGGGCAGTCGCTGCGCCGCTGGATCGTGGTCAAGCCGCTGGCCGACCTGCAAGCCATCAGCCAGGTGGTCCTGCGCATTCCGCTCGAAGTTGCGCCGGAGAGCCAGCCATGAACTGGTTCTCCTTCGCCATCGCTGCGTGGATCGGCTTCGGGCTGGAGATCGGCCTGCGCGACATGTTCAGCCTGCGCCCCTGGTCGCCGGCGCCCAGTTTCGTCGTCGCTCTGCTTGTCTTCATCGCCATGCACGCCTCGCAGCGCGCGGTGCTCTGGGCTGCGGTCATCCTCGGCGTCATCGTCGACCTCACCGGCTCCTTCACGCTCCAGACCGGAGGCTCGGCCGTCCTGCTCGGGCCCAATGCCATCGGCTTCCTCCTCGGCGCGCAGGTTGTCCTGGCGCTGCGCGGCATGATCGTCAGCCGCAACCCGCTGAGCATGGGCGTCCTTGCCATCGCCGTCTCGGCCGTCTCCCAGATCGTGGTCGTCGCCTTCCTCACCGTCCACAAGATCTACTCCGACCCCATCGACTGGGACGCCAGCCGGCGACTGCTCGATTCGCTTCTCTCAGCCATTTACACCGGTGCGGCCGCGACCATCCTCTCCTTCCTGTTCATCCCAATCACGCCGCTCTTCGGCTTCGTCCACGTCAATCGCAGGTTCGGGCACCCATGACCGCTCCTTCCGTCGCAACCGCTGGTGTGCCGTGCGCGTTCTTCGATGATGCTCGGGGCGTCATTGCGCCTCTGGCCGACCTGCGCGCCAGTTTTGACATTCGCACCGCCGCCCTGACCACCTTTGATCGTCTCACCCGCATCCTCAACCTCGAACCGATCGCGCTCTTCGTCCCTTCTTCGATCAGCGCACTGGTCGCCCAGGAACATCCCGGTCTGCCGATCAACACACTCCCACCGTGTGATGACCAGGACGCGATCCTCCTGATTAACGGCCGCTGTGTGCTCCCGCTCGACGTGCTTGTCGATCTCGAACCCGGCCAGGCGGCCGTGGAGGAGCGATCCGGTGACCTCATCGCGGCGCGGCTTGCACGCGGGCGGGCTGCGCGCCTGCTGGCGGGCGACCCGTCAAACCTCGACATGATCGCTGTGCATGACCCGGTGCTGCTCCGACGCCCCTGGGAGATCATCACCTTCCGCGACCGCGCCCTTTCGCTGGACCTCAACGTGCTTCTCTCCGGGCAAGGCGCCGATCTGAGCAACCTCGCCATCGTTGCCGGAGAGTACCCGCTCCGCGTGCACCCCTCTGCACGCGTCTTCCCGGGCGCGATGTTCGACTTGTCCAAGGGTCCGATTGTGATCGATGACGGTGCTGAACTTCGGCCCGGCGCCATCATTATCGGCCCGGCCTACATTGGACCTTCCAGCGTGGTCACCGAGCACGGCGTCATCCGCTCCAACACCGCCGTCGGACCGGTCTGCAAGGTCGGGGGCGAGGTTACCGGCGCCGTTTTCCAGGGCTGGTCCAACAAGGCTCACGAGGGCTTTCTGGGCGATTCGTGGGTCGGCGCGTGGGTCAATCTGGGCGCCGGCACCATCACGAGCAACCTGCTCAACACCTACACCGAAATCTCCTCCGTCGCCGACGCCGGACTCAGCCGCGAACGCACCGGCCTGCAATTCTTCGGATCCGTTCTGGCCGATCACGTCAAGACCGCCATCTCCACGCGACTCATGGGAGGCTCGATCGTCCACACCGGCGCCATGTGGGCCGCTTCGCGCGCTCTTTCCGATTGCGTCGGACGCTTCGCCTGGGTGACCGACGCGGGCTCGCGTCTGTTCCGACTGCCTCGATTCATGGAAACCATGGAAGCGATGATGGCTCGGCGCGCCATGCAACCTTCTCCTGCCTACCGGGCTCTGATCGAACAACTCCACCAGGACGCCGGCGCCTAACGCACCGGCACGCCCGTGTGTGCGGAGTGCCCTGGGGCTCGTGCCCGGCCCGCGGCGCGGTGCGCCAGTGGTATCGTCGCGACCGCCAGCACGCTTATCGTCGCGCCGAACCAGAACGGTGCTGCGTGCGACACCCTGTCCCACAACACGCCCGCCACGACGCTGGCGGCCAGCATCACCAATCCGATGCTCATGGATAGCACTCCAAGCGCAGTGCCGCGCCTTCCGGGCGGGGCCACGTTGGACACCAGAGCCTTGCCGACACCCTCGGTCATGGCCGCGTAGACCCCATACAGCGCCATCAGCCCCCAGATCGCCGAACCTCCCGCCTGGGCGAACCCCGCGTATGCCGCCGCGTAGAGCAGCCAGCCGCCCGCGATCATGCGCCACTTGCCGATCCGGTCGCTCAATACTCCCGCGGGGTACGACGCCAGCGTGTACGACAGGTTGTACAGGGCATACGCCAGCACCAGGGAAAGCGGCGTCAAGCCCAGGTCTGCTGCCAAAAGCAGGATGAATGCGTCGCTGCTGTTGGCCATCGCGAACAGCAGCAGGGGTGTCAGCGTCCACCAGTACCGTCTTCCAAGCCCGCCTTCGGCATCCGCCTCGGCCGCAACCTCTTGGATATCCGAACGGTCAGGCGGCGTATCGTCGCTGCGAGCACTCCCGTGGCCTTCTGCCGAGTTCGCCTGTGCTGTCTCGCGGAGGAAAAGAGTGCATACGACCGACGCAGCCCCCACACCGGCCGAGAGAATCAGAATCGCGCGGATGCCGGTGCTCATCGACTCGCCCTGGCTCGCGCCCATCCACCAGAGAATGCCGGCGGCCGCCACGACTCCGACAAACGCTCCCCCGGTGTCCATCGCCCGGTGGAAGCCGAATGCTCGTCCCCGATCTTGCGGCCTTGTGGCGTCCGCGATCAGCGCGTCTCGAGGCGCTCCTCGCAGCCCCTTCCCGACGCGGTCGATCGACCTTCCGACCAGCACCATCGGCCACGAGATGGCGCCCGCGACAATCGCCTTGCCGACCACCGGCAGCGCATAGCCCCATCGCACGAATCGCACTCGCCGCGGTCTGCCTCCGCGTTTGGCATCACTGTGGCGCCCCGCCCAACCGGTCAGCAGCGCGACCATCACGGCGTTGAGCCCCTCGATCACTCCGAGTTCCGCACCGCCGGCTCCGAGGACCCCTGTCACGAACAGCGGCAGCAGCGGATACGCCATCTCGGACGACACGTCGGAGAAGAACGAAACCCACCCAAGGAGTTTGACCGTGGGCGAGAGCCTGCTCCTCGGTGTTTCCAATGTGTGCGTGCGATCAACGGGCATATGCACTGCCTCAGGAGGCCGGCGCGCCGAGCCGGGATGGTACCATTGATCGGACGCTCGCCGGCCTCCGGCGCCTTTCCGGACCCATCCTTTCTGATCTCCGGGCTTGGCTTCCCGCTCGGTTTGCTGTACCCTGATCGCGGGCGCCTACGCCCACCTTGAAGGGGAGGAATCTGACGCATGTGCAGCCTGACTCGTCTGGCCGGTGTTTGTGCCCTCGCGGTCCTCTCGCACCCGAGTTTTGCGGCAGACCCCGCGCAAATGCTCGATCACGCCGCGCTGCGTGACCTCGCTCTCGGCGAGCACACGGTGCTTCAAGACTTCCCCCTCGGGCGCGCCGGGCAGGTGACGCTCGACCTCCAGCGCTTCTCCATCCTCTCGCCCGACGCCCGGATCGTCGAGGGCACACTCGCAGGCGATCGCCCGCTTCCCCCCGGCGATCTCGTCCTGCTCAAGGGCACAGTTGTCGGGGAAGACCCGGATTCCACGGTGTTCATCGCCGTCGGTCAGTGGGGCGTCAACGGTTTCATTTCGCGTGCCAACAGCCTGCACTGGATCAGTACCGGCCCGTATGCCGGTATCCTCGGTGCGCAGCCTCGAATCCGCGTCACCGACACGCTTGATCTGACCGAGCCGATGGCTCCCTTCTGCGGCTGGACGCCCGACAACCCTGATCTCAATCCGCCCGCCGCACAGATCCGGCCCTCCACGCGGCAAGACGCGCGCAGCACCGGTTGCGAATCGGCCGTCATCGCCGTCGACACCGACTACGAGTTCACCGCCAACCTCTTCGGAGGCAACACCGCCGCTTCGGCCGATTACGCCCTGACGCTCTTGGGCGCCGTCTCCACCATCTACGAGCGCGACGTCAACGTCTCGCAGACGGTCGGTTACCTGCGCGTCTGGGGAACCGATGTCGACCCCTATGGCAACGAGCCGGAAATGGGCGAGTTCCTCAACAAGTTGCGTTCCCACTGGCGCAACAACATGCAGGGCATCTCCCGCGTCGTCACCCACGGGCTTTCCGGGCGCCCGCTCGGTGGAGGCGTCGCATGGGTCGGAGTGCTCTGCTCGACCGAATGGGGCTACGCCGTCTCCACCAGTCTGGCAGGCTCGTTCCCTCTTCCGCCCACCGACCATCGCGCCGGCAACTGGGATCCCTTCGTCGTCGCCCACGAACTTGGACACAACTTCGGCACCGGTCACACCCATGACTCCTACGACCCCGTCATCGACGGATGCGGGCTGGGAGACTGCTCGGCGGCCTGGGGCGGCACCATCATGAGTTACTGCCACGGGTGCGCCGGCGGCATGGCCAACATCGTCCTGGCCTTCCACCCCCGCGTGCAGGATGTCATCGAGGCGACGGTCGCCAACGCCGGCTGTTTCACCTTCCTCGATTCCGGCTTTGCCGCCCTCGACGACCGCGAGGAAACCATCCTCAACTCACCCATTGCCATTGACGTTCTCCGCAACGACACCGACGCCAGTTGCGGCGTGCCCACCCTTGCCTCTGTCCAGTCGCCCACCGCCGCTGGCGGCACGGCCGTCATCACCGGTGCGGCTCCCGCACAGAAGATCGTCTACACCCCTCCGCCCGGCTTCAGCGGCACCGACACCTTCACCTACACCAATCACATCGGGCAGGTCGCCGGCGTCGATGTCGGCGTTCATACCCTGCTCGCTCCCGCCCAGCCCGTGCACCCCGAGCCCGGACTGCGCGTCGATTATTATCAGGTGCCCTCGATGGTCGCGGTTCCCGACTTCGATTTCTTCACGCCGTACCTGGCCGATGTCGTTCCCCAGATCAACTACCCGAGCACCACGACCGCCTTCGCCACGAGCGGGCGGGCCAACCTGCTCGCGGCCGCCTACCGGGGATACATCAGCGTCGACTTCCCGGGTCTCTACACCTTCGAAACCGAGTCGGATGAGGGCAGCCGACTCTACATCGGCGAACAACTCGTTGTCGACAACGACGGGCTGCACCCGATGCGATCGGCCTCGGGTGTCGTCGGGCTTCAGCCGGGCATGCATGAGATCCGCGTTGAGTACTTTGAAGCCACCGGCCCGGCCGGGCTTATCCTCCGGCACGCCATGCGCCCCAGCACCCCGACCATCTCCGCGTCGGGCCTGCTCTTCCACGAAACCGGCTCGCTGTGCATCGCCGATTTCAACAACAACGGCGCCGTCGACTTCTTCGACCTCCAGGGTTTCCTGACCGCCTTTGCCAATCACGATCCGTCGGCCGACCTTCTCTCCGACGGCGTCCTCGACTTCTACGACGTGCAGTTGTTCCTTGGCGCCTTCGCCGCCGGTTGTCCGTGATCGTCCATCCCGGGCGACCCTACCATCCGCCGGCATGACGATGAAGTACCACTGGAAGTTGCTGCGTGCCGGGCGGCTGCTCCTCGACGGGGGCGGCATGTTCGGGCTCATTCCCCGGGTCGTCTGGACGCGACAGATCACTCCCGACGAGAGGAACCGGGTCCAACTCCACCACAACTGCCTGTTTCTGGAATCCGAGACCGATGACCCCTCGCTCGGCCGCCCGCGCCGCGTGATCATCGAGACCGGCACCGGAGACAAACTCGATGCGAAGATGGCCGACATCTTCGGGCTCGACGGACGCACTGTCGAAACCGCCCTGCTTGAATCCGGAATCGCGCCCAACACCGTCGACCAGGTGATCTGCTCACATCTGCACTTTGATCATGCTGGCGGGCTCACCCGCCGCGTCCGCGCAGGCGAGGAACCCGACTGGGTGGCCAGCAAGCCCGGCGCCGCCTCAGGCGACGATCCCCGCGTCAAGTTCACCTTTCCCCGCGCCCAACTCATCGTGCAGCGCCGTGAGTGGGTCGACGCCCGGCACAACGACTCGGTCATGACCCGCACCTATTACCGCGACCACATCCTGCCCTTCGAGGATGAACGTCTGGCACTTCCCGACGGACGCCCGCGCCTCGTGCTGGTCGATTCACGCCGGCCTTTCCCCCTCGACCGCAAGCCCAGGCGCGACGAACTGCCCGCGACCGGTGTCGACGAACGCGCCAGCAACGTGCTCCCGGGCATCGATGTGTTCCTCGCCCCCGGGCACACCTGGGGCCAGCAGGCAGTCCGCTTTGTCGACACGACGGGCCGCACTGTCGTCTTCACCCCCGACGTGCTGCCCACGGCCTGGCACGTAGGCGCCGCGTACAGCCTCGCCTACGACGTCGAGGCGTACACGAGCATGATGACCAAGCGATGGTTCCTGCAGGCCGCGGCCGAGAACGACTGGCTGCTGGTGCTCGATCACGAGCCCGGAGAACCGCGCTGCCGCGTGCGGGAAGACGGCAAGGGCTGGTGGCGACTCGAACCGGCGGAGGGTTGATCGCCGTCGAGCGCGCCCGTGGGACCGGCTTCCAGCCGGTGAACGCCGCAACCCTGAAGATGAGGTTGCTTCCTGGGCGTCGAACTCTGGGTCAGCACACTACGCGCACCCGGCCGAGAAAGCCGCGAGAAACGCCTGCGCGTCAAAGAAATCGAACAGTCCGTCCTGGTTCATGTCAGCACGCGACTCATGCCCCGAGAATACCTGCAGGAATGCCTGCACGTCAAAGAAGTTCAGTATGTCATCGCGGTTGAAGTCAGCCCCGCACGCACTCTGGCCCGGGTTCTGATACAGGAAGTCGACGTCGGAGTCGGAGAACGGTCGATCGTAGATCTGAACGTCGTCGACCATGCCCTCGAATAAACCCGTCGGATTACCGCCGATGTCGATCCCGCCGACCAGCAGGGACGCATCGATCGGCGAGAACCCGTTGGCGATGTTCGTCCCTTCCGCGGGTGCGCCGTCCACATAGATGCGCTTCTCGACGCCAACGACGAACACCACGCACACGTGATGCCACTCGCCGTCGTTGACAACGGTCTGGGCGTTGACTTCCTGGCCGGGGTAGTTGCCGTTGTAGAACCACGGCTTGTCGGGCTGTCCATACACGTTGCCGGTCTGGCCGATCGCGATGATCCATCCGGCCACAACACCCGAGCGGTGTTTGGCGAGCGGGTAGGAAGCGCCGGGGTCGGTGGTTTTCATCCACAGGCTGATCGTGAAACTCGTGTTGGTCAGGTCCAGGATATTGCCCATGTTCACCAGGTCGTTGGTCGCACGGTGCAGGCTGATCGCCCCGCCCGCCACGCCGGCGCCCGGCACAAAGGCCGCCTGCCCCTGCACGGTTCCGTAATACGAGCCGGCGCTGTCCATCGCCAGCAGCGAGCCGGGCGTCTCGTCGAAGCGCCAATGGGCGATCAGGTCCGCGTGGGCGAGCCCGGCGCAGCACACGAGCATCAGGGGGAAACACGAACGCATGGCAGGTCTCCTCGCGGCCACGCCGCAGCCCTCGATGCCCCACCCCACGCAGCAGAGGGCATCGAAGGCATCCGGCATTGTGGCACAGGTGACTGCCCTATGCAACGGGAAAACCGTGATCGGGCGGTCCGTCGCAGAGTTATCAGGCGATTCCGGACACCTCCTGCGTCTCGTAACTGGGGTTCCACATCGCCCGGCTCACCGTTTCCTGGATCTGCTCGTCGCTCATCTGCTTGCCCAGGTTGAGTCGGCGGGCTTCCTTCATCACTTCGCACGCGATGGCGTGTGACACTTCACGCAGCCGATTCTGGTTCGGGTACAACTGCCCGGCTTCGAGATTCTCCTTGGTGATGCACGAGGCCAGCGTCCTGGCGGCCACCATGAACATCGAGTCCGTGACCTGATGAGCCTCGGAGAGGATCACGCCCAGGCCCACGCCCGGGAAGATGAAGACGTTGTTCCCCTGCCCGATCTTGTGGATCTTCCCTTTGTACTGCACCGGCGCGAACGGGCTGCCCGTGGCGACCAGCGCCCGCCCGTCGGTCCACTGGATCGCCTCGGCCGGCGAGCACTCGCACTTTGAGGTCGGGTTGGAGAAGGGAAGAATGATCGGACGCTTGACATGCTTAGCCATTTCGCGCACGACGTTCTCGGTGAACACGCCGGCCGTAGCGGTCGAGCCGAGAAGTACCGTCGGATGCACGCGGGAGACCACGTCGAACAGGTCGCCCGGCGAGTCGTCCGTGAAGCCGTAGAACTTCATGGTGTCCGCGTCCATCGCGAACTCGCGCTTGTGCGGGTCGGAGATCGGCTTGTCCGCGCGGATCAGCCCGCGGGTATCCAGGAAGACGAGGTTGCGTTTGATGGTCGGCGCGTCGGCTCCCATCTCGTGCATGGCGGTGCGGATGAGCCGCCCGATGCCCACGCCCGCCGCGCCGGCCCCGTAGAAGACGATCCGCTGATCGGTGAGTTTCTGACCCAGCAGTTGCATGCCCGCCATGATGCCGCCCAGCGCCACGCCGGCCGTGCCCTGGATATCGTCATTGAAACTCGTGATGCGCAGGCGGTACCGGTCCAGCAGGCGGAAGGCGTTGCCCTTGTGGAAGTCTTCCCATTGGAGCACGACGCGGGGGAAGACCTCGGTGACGGCCTCGACAAACGCCTCGATGAACCGGTCGTAGGGCTCGCCGCGCAGACGGCGGTGACGCCACCCGGTGTAGAAGGGGTCGCCGAGCAGTTCGGTGTTGTCGGTGCCGACATCGAGGCTGATCGGCAGGCACAGCGACGGATGGATGCCGGCGCCGGCTGTGTACAGTGAGAGCTTGCCGACCGGGATGCCCATGCCGCCCGCGCCCTGGTCGCCCAGGCCGAGGATGCGCTCGTTGTCGGTCACGACGATCAGGCGCACCTGCGGATTGGGCGCATTGCGCAGAATGGCCGGAATGACGTCGATGTCGTCGGGGGTGATCCACAGCCCGTGAGGCTGGCGCATGATGTGGCTGTAACGCTGGCAGGCCTGCCCGACGGTGGGGGTGTAGACGATGGGCATGAGCTCGGTGACGTGATCGATCAGCAGGCGATAGAACAGCGTGAGGTTGCGATCACGCAGGGCTTCAAGCCCGATGAACTTCTCCAGGTCATCGCGCTTGGCGTTGAGGTGCTCGAGCTCCAGCGCCACCTGCTCCTCAAGTCGCAGCGGCGTGGGCGGAAGCAGCCCGCGCAGATGCAGGCGGTCGCGCTCCTCCATCGTGAACCCGGCACCCTTGTTGCGCAGGCGGTCGCGAATGAGCGGCATGCCCGTCGGGCCCTGTTCGGCAGACTTCTGGTCGAGGCGAGTCGAATAGGTAGCAGTCATGGCGGCACCCCTGTCGCTTGGGGGCTCACCCACCTCGCCCTTCGTCGGGCGGCACCTCCGCCGCGCCACACGACCGGAGCAATCTTTCACCCCGCATGCTTCCAGAAAAGGCGACGGGCGGGGCGGGTGGTCCTTTGCGGATAAACAGATCAATAATAGCCACAACTGCGATTCCTGACCACCCCATCGACGTTTCAACCGCCATCAACAACAATTCACTCCCGGTCTCTTGCCGTTCCTTGTTTTGGTAGTACTGTGAAATCGCCCCAATAGATCGGAGGAGACATGGGATCTACGTGTGTTATCGGGACGTTCGTGGCGCTTCTGGCGACCGCCGCATCGGCGAACTTCATCGTCAACGGCGACTTTGAAACCTCTGTACCCAGCAACGGTACCGGCGGCGGCTGGACCTCATCGCACATCGACTCGGCCGGAGGCTGGCGCTCCAGCGGCGGCAACCTGGGTGGCAAGTTCATCCTCAATGACGCGGGCAGTTCGGTCAGTGACCCTACCATCATGCAAACGGTTACCGGGCTGACGGCCGGGAATCGCTACCTGCTCTCCGGCGATTACGCCAGTTCGATGATCAACAACAGTCCTTCCGGTGCGACCAACTCGTTTGAAGTGCTCGTGAACGGCGTGGTCGTCTTCCAGGGTGCGCCGACCAATCTGCACTCCTGGACTCACTTCGAGGTCGAGTTCTTCGCCAGCGATGAAGCGCTGGACATCGCCTTGCGGGCCGAGGCCAACGGCTCTGACAACGACTTTGAGATCGACAACATCGTGCTGGACGTGCCCGCTGCCGGAACCCTGACGCTGATCGGGCTGGGCGGACTGACGACGCTGCGTCGTCGCCGCTGAGATCTCGCACGCGTGTGAATCAGCAAAGCACCGGGCTCAGCCCCGGTGCTTCTTGTTTTTGTGCCGCGAACCGAGCGAGGCGAAGATCGCCATCACGAACGGCACAATCAGAAGGATCGCCAGCACGCAGACGATGATGAGCACCAGATTGGCCATGCTCGCAGTGTACATCGAAACGCGGCCCGGCTCGATGGGTGCGCCCGGGAAAAGCCAACCGGCCCCCTGACGGGCCGGTGGCGTGCGATCGCTCTTGAGATCTCCGGCTCAGGCGTTGTCGAGCAGTTCGACCGCCGCGAAGGGCTTGCCCTCGAGCATTTCCAGGCTTGCTCCGCCGCCGGTGGAGACGTGACTGATCTTGTCGGCAAGCCCGAACGCCTCGATGGCAGCCGCCGAATCGCCCCCGCCCACGATCGTGACGGCGCCGGCGGCGGTTGCTTCGGCCATCGCCTGCGCGATGTGTTTTGTGCCGACCTTGAACGGTGCCCATTCGAACACGCCCATGGGCCCGTTCCACACAACCGTCCTGGCCTTCTTGATGATCTTCGAGTACGCCAGTTGCGTCTTGGGCCCGATGTCCAGCCCCATGAAGCCCGGCCTGATGTTGTCCTCGAACACCTCAATGTCGCCTGCCTTCTCGCTGAAGGCCGTCGAGCAGATGTGATCGAACGGCAGGTGCAGTCGCACGTGCTCGCGGGCGGCGTGGTCGATCATGGCCTTGGCGTCCTTGAGCCGCTCCTCCTCGACCCTGCTGGCACCGACGCTGTGCCCGGCCGCCTTGAGGAACGTGTACGCCATCGCGCCGCCGATGAGAATCTCGTCGGCCTTGGTCAGCAGGCGCTCGATGGCGCCCATCTTGTCCGACACCTTGGCGCCCCCGAGGACGACGACGAACGGGCGGGCCGGCTTGGCCAGCGCGTCGGACAGATACTTGATCTCCTTCTCGACCAGCAGACCGACGACCCGAGGCGTACCGGCGGGCATGGCGTTGGGAACCGCCACCATCGACGCGTCTGCCCGGTGGCAGGTGCCGAACGCGTCGTTCACGTACACCTGGCCGTACGCGGCGATCTTGGCGCCGAATGCCGCGTCGCCCTTCTTCTCGGCCTTGTGGAAGCGCAGGTTCTCGAGCAGCAGCACCTCGCCCGGCTTGAGCGCCATCACCGCGCTCTTCGTCGTCTCGTCGACGCAGTCGGTCGAGGGGAACGCGACGGGCTTGCCGAGCAGTTCGCTCAGCCGCAAGGCCGCAGGCTTGAGCGACTCCGACGCCTCGTAACCCTTGCCCTCGGGGCGACCCAGGTGGCTCATCAGAATCGCGGCGCCGCCGCGGTCGATCACGTTCCTGATCGTCGGCAGGGCGGCGCGGATGCGCGTGTCGTCGGTGATACGGCCGTCCTCGATGGGAACGTTGAAGTCCACGCGGATCAGGACGCGTTTATCGGCCACGTTGACGGAAGTGACGTTCTTCTTGGACATGACTCAGCCCTCTCGGTCGTCGAGCAGGTCGGCCGAGCGTCCACGAACGATCGCGCCTCCGCTCGTTCCAAGGCGATCGCGCATCTGGCGCAGCCTCGCGGAAACCGACGCATCGATCAACTGATCGCCGATCCGCAGTTTCACGCCTCCAATCATCCCCGGATCAGTATAGGGATGGATGATCGGTTCCTTGCCGATGGCCGCCGCCAGGCGATCACGGATCGAGCGCAACTGGGCGTCGTCGATGGGAGCCGGTGTATACACATCGACCTCGACGCGCCCGAAATGCTCCTGCATCAGCGCGTCATACGCCTGGGCGATCGGTGGCAGGTGGCTCAGGCGGTTCTTGCGGTTGAGCAGGCGAAGAAAGTTGAGCACCAGCGCACTGCAGCGACCGGCAAAGATGCGTTCGAGCGACGCGTCTCGCTCCTTCACGCCCAGCACGCGGGAGGCCAGAAACTCATTGAATCGCGCGTCCACCCTCGCCAACTCGATCACGTCTTCGAGTTCGCCGGCGATGCTCTCGACCCGGTCCTGCCCGCCCTGCTGGAGCGACAACTCGAACAGGGCTCGCGCGTACGTGTTCGCCAGGGCGTCGGGCTGCGTGCTCAGCAGGGGCATGGTCGGCTCCGGTGATCAGTTGTGCTTCGACGCCAGTTCAGCCAGCGACTCTTCGACCAGCCGCGACTGGTCGCCCGGGTTGATCTCACGCTGCAGGATCTTCGACGCCATCGTCGTCGCCAGCGCCACCGACTCGGTGTAGATCTCATTCAGCGCCGCACGCTTGGCCGACTCGATGTCACGCTTGGCCCGATCACGCAACTGGTTCAACTCGGTGTCGGCTCTGGCCCGCAACTGGGCCGCCAGTTCGGCCTGCTGGGACTTGGTGTCCTCCAGCATCTTCTGCGCCTCGGCCCGCGCCTGCGAAAGGCTCTGCTCGTACTCGTCGAGTGCGTCCTTGGCCTGCTTGCGAGCAGCCTCGGCCGCCGCAATCTCTTCGCGAATCTTCCCTGCACGCTCGTCCAGGCCCTTGCTGATCTTGGGCCACACCTTGGCGTACAGCACGAAAAACACAATGGCAAACGCGATCAGCGTCGTGATGGCCTGGGCCAGGCCCTCCTTCACGCCGGCGATCGGGCTGACCGAATGCCCTCCGCCATGATCGTCGCCGGCCAGCCCGTTGCCCGCCGCGATCGCGGCGCCTGTGGCGTGGTTGTCGCTTGCATGCTGACCGACCTGCAAAGCCACATCGAGGGTCGCTGGCTCTTCATGCTGGGCGACGGCGTGGCGCGCAGTGGTGATGGCCAGCAGACCGGCCGCAACAAGCGAAAGCAGAATCGAAAACCGCTTCATCATCATCTCCGCTCGTGTCAGAAAACGGGCGTCGGCACAGACAAAGCCCGCTCGGGGCCTGTGGGCCCCAGGGCGAGTGAAATCGTCAGAGAACCATCGTCAGCAGCCCGACGACGACGGCAAACAGCGTCGCACCTTCGATCAGGGCGGCCGCCAGGATCATGTTGGTGCCGATCGGTCCGCCGGCTTCAGGCTGACGGGCGATGGACTCGACGGCGCCCTTGCCGACCAGGCCGATGCCCAGTCCGCCGCCGACGACCGCCAGGCCTGCGCCCAGGGCGCCCAGACCCTTGCCGATGCCTTCGATTTCCGCCTGGGCCGACGCCATCGCCGGGCCGAGCACTGCCAACACGGTCGTGGCCAGGGCAACCTTCTTGATCATGTTCATCATGGCTTGAACTTTTCCTTTCTCCAACTCGGCCCATCGGCCGCGTGTCTACGCCGCGGGGAACCATCGGTGGGGCCCAAACCCCTTCTCCGTTGGCCAACCGGGCTCCCCGCCGAGCCCGAGGCCCTGTCGATCCAAACCGCTCACCTACGCGTGAGCGGGCTCATGCGCATGCTCCTCGTCGTGCTCACCGTGATGGCTGAGCAGCGAGATAAACACCGCCGTCAGGAACATAAAGACGAACGCCTGCAGGAACGCCACGAACAACTCGAGGCAGAAGATGCCGATCATACCGATGCCCGACAGCAGCGTCACCGGACCGATGACCAGCAGCGTCTTGGCTCCGAACGCCATCGCCACGAACATGCCCAGCGTCGCCAGCAGCGTGTGTCCGGCCGTCATGTTGGCGAACAAACGAATGGCCAGCGCGATCGGCTTGATGAACACGCCGGCCAGTTCGATCGCGAACACGATCGCAACCACGGGCAGATAAGCCGGGGTGAGCGGCACTCCCCCCGTCATGTGCTTGAAGTAGTTCTTCACCCCGAGTTCACGCATGCCCTCGATGTTGATGATCAGGCCGGAGATGATCGCCAGCGAGCCGGTGACCCAGAGACTCTGCGTGGCCGTGCCGCCGATCGGGGCCCAGTGTTCGCTGTGCACCTTCTCGAATGCGAAGACGGTGACCAGGTCAAGGATCGGCACGAGTCCCAGCAGGTTGTTGAGCAGGATGAAGAAGAACAGCGTCCAGAGGAAGGGCATGAAGCGCCGCGTGCGCTCATGGATCAGCGGCTCGACGACGTTGTCACGCAAATAGACGCAGATCACCTCGACCATGTGCGCAAACGGGTTTCGCGTCACGTAGCGGTCGTGCCCCTCGCTCTCTGGCCCGGTCGATATGTGCCGCGCGATCCAGGGGCCCAGAATCAGCAGGATCAGGGCGCTGAGTACCAGATTGGTCTGGATCGAAGACCAGACCCACCAGTCCCCGATCTTGTACGTCACGTGCGGAAGCACGTGGGCCAGCGGGTTGGACCCGCTCTCCGCGGCCAGCGTGAACATCGTCCCGATCATGCAGGCTCCTCGGGAGTCCGCCGCGTCTGCGAGCGGATCCAGCGAATGACGAACGAAACCTCTCCGGCCAGCACCGCCATCGATGCGGCCAGGAAGATCATCCAGAACACCATCGGCTCGGGTCGGGCCGCAAAGAACGCGAACAGCGCAATCGCAAGCCCGCCGATCATCCGCACTCCCTGCGCGATCAGCAGCACGGCGCCCCACGAGCCGGCCGGACGCTCGCCTGCCGTCGACAGCACGCAAAGACCGGCCAGACTGGCGATCAGCACTACCACCAGCGCCAGCACGCCGGCGCCGAGCACGCCGGGCTCATCGCGCACCAGAGCGACCGCGCCGGCCAGCAGCCCGACGCCGAACAGCGGAGCACCCATCCAGCGCGCCACCCCCCACACGGGGAGTCGGACACCACTCTGTGGATTCTCCATGCCCATCCAGCCCACCTCGCTCAACCCTGTCTGATATCGATTGCGTCCCGAACAACCCACGATCAGGCCGACAATTTCGACCTGTCAACAACCCCATGTGTGGGACGAGAAGAATAGCGACTCCTCACCACGTCGGCGAGTATTGCCCGGCCGCTTTCTGACATCAACCCTCCCTGCCGTCCGGGGGGTTGGCAATCTCCGGGGGGTGCTCGCGCTTCCAGTTGCTGCTCATCTCGCGATTGAGCCGAGCCGTCTCGCGGAAGAACCGCAGCAGCCCGCCGGCAAAGCCCAGACCGGCGAACACGAGCATCAGAATCGGGAACGTCGTGCGCCCCGATATCTTGTGGACAAGCCAATCAATGCCCGCGCCGAGCAGCAGCCCGGCTACCAGGTTGGAGACCAGATCGATGGATATGGCCCAGGCCCGCCCGAGTTGGCTCATGTCCGTCCGGTTGGAGTTGGGCATGCCGGTCCTTCCTGATCTGAACGAGCCCCGGCCGTGAGGGAGGGGTTGTCCCTGATACCTGCGTCCTTCGGACCACTCCCGTACGATCGCGGCTCGTTGAAGCCGGCGTGTTGCACATCAACCCAACAGTCGATAGGCGATCTTCCTCGCCTCGCCGCCGGCCTGTTTGAGTTTGCTCAGATCGCTGCCCGCGCCCTGAGCCTGTTCGGGCTTGCCCCCGCCCTTGCCGCCCATGAGCGCCGTGACCTCGCGGACCCAGTCCCCGGCCTTGAGCCCGCGACCGATCAGACCCTTGGGCACCGACGCCATCACCGAGACTTTGCCCGCCTCCTCGTCGGGGCTGAGCAGCATGACCGCGCTGCGTGGCACCCGATCACAGATCGTCGTCAGCGCCGCCTGCAAAGCCCCGCGGTCTGAACCCAGTTCCAGCGTGGCCACCACCACCTCGTCCATCGACGTGGCCGCCGACTCGGCGATGCGGCGCGCCATCTCCGCCGCTTCCTTCGCCCGCGCCGCGTCGGCCGCCTTGTTCTCCTGCCTGACGCGCTCGGACAGCCCCGCCAGGGCCTCACGCAACTCGTGCTTTCGCGGCCAGGGCAGCGTCAACGCGTCGACCTGCTGACTGATATCCGCCACCTCATCGTGTAACGCCTGTCCGCTCAGTTTGCCCGCGTCGGTCAGCCGGGCCTGGAGCCCGTCAGCCGCCTGCTCGGCCGCCTTGGCCAGCGCCCCCGTCAACGCCGTGATGCGCCGCACGCCCTTGGCGATGCCCTCTTCGCTCACCAATGCGAACGCGTGTGCTTCGCCTGTGGTCTTCAGGTGCGTGCCCCCGCAAAGTTCCACGCTGTACTGGCGCCACTGCCCGTCATTCGGGCGGCTGAGCAACTGGTCCACCGGCGCACCGATCGACACCACACGCACCGGGTCGGGATAGGTCTCGCCGAACACGGCCCGCACCCCGGTGATGCTCCTGGCCGTCGCAAGCCCGCCCAGGTCGGCGTACACCGGCAGGTCGTGGGCGATCTGCTCTCGCACGATCTGCTGCACCCGGGCAATCTGCTCTGCCTCGACCGGATGCCCGTGGCTGAAATCAAACCGCAGGCGGTCGGGCGCCACCAGCGAGCCCTTCTGATCGACGTGCTCGCCCAGTACCTCGCGCAGCGCGAAGTTGACCATGTGCGTGGCCGTGTGATTGGCGCAGATCTGCTGGCGCCGCTGCTGCTCGACATGCAGGCGGACTTCGTCGCCCACGCGCAGGTCGCCGCGCCCGGCGTGTCCGATGTGCAGCACGTACCCGCCGAAGGTGCGCACCTCGTCAACGCGGAACTCCCCGCCGGCGCCGGCGCCCACGAACTTACCGTCGCGCGAGGCGACGAGGCGCCCGTGGTCGGCCACCTGCCCGCCCATCTCGGCGTAGAAACTCGTCTTGTCGAGGATGATGCCCACACGCTGCGTCGCCCGCGTCCCCGTGTGCTCGTCGAAGTTCTGCCCGTTCCAGATCGCCCGGATGCTCGCCCGCATGTCGCGCCCGTGAAACTTGTGCGAGTCGTCCGTCGGCTTGACGTTCAAGTGCCCCAGCCGCGCAATCGCCTCGGCGTCGAGCACCAGATCGCCCTCGCCGCCCGCCTTGGCCCCGGCACGGCTCCGCGCCTTCTGCTCGCCCATGCACGCCTCGAACCCCTCGACATCCACACTCAGCCCGCGCTCCTCGGCCATCAACTGCGTCAGGTCAAGCGGGAACCCGAACGTGTCGTACAACTTGAACGCTTCTTCGCCCGTGATCTTCGCCCGGGCTCCGGCGGCCAGTTCCTCGAACAGCCCGATGCCGCGATCCAGCGTCCTTCCGAAACTCTCCTCTTCCTCGAAGATCACGTCGGCCACGTGCTTGGGGTTGCGCCGCAACTCCGGAAATGCCTCGCTCATCGTGTCCACGACCGTCGGCACCAGGCCTGCCAGGAACCCGGTCTTGGCCCCGAGTTTCTGACGCCCGTACCGCACCGCTCGCCGCAGGATCCGCCGCAGCACGTACCCGCGCCCCTCGTTGCTCGGGATCGCCCCGTCGGTGATCGCAAAGGTCAGTGTGCGGATGTGGTCGGCCACCACGCGATAGGCCATGTCGTGCCCGTCCGGGTCGTCCTTGCCCAGTTTCCCGTGATACCCGCCCGCGTGGCCGGTGATGCGCTCGATCGCCGCGAACAGCGGCATGAACACGTCGGTGTCATAGTTCGACGACTTGTTCTGAATCACGCTGACCAGACGCTCGAGCCCCATGCCCGTGTCGACATGCTTGGCCGGCAGCGGGCGCAGCGAACCGTCGCCCTGCCGATCAAACTGGATGAACACGAGATTCCAGATCTCGATGACGTTGGGATCGCCCTTGTTGACGTACGCCCGCGCGTTGCGCCCGCCGATGCGGTCGAAGTGAATCTCGCTGCAAGGCCCGCAGGGCCCGGTGTCGCCCATCTCCCAGAAGTTGTCCTTCATGTTCCCCGGCAGCACCCGGTCGGACGGCAGGTAACGCATCCACAACTGCCGAGCCTCTTCGTCGGCCGGCAGCCCCTGCTCGGCGTTGCCCTCGAAGTACGTCGCGTAGATCCGGTCGGGAGGCAACTTGTACACCTGCGTGAGCAGTTCCCACGCCCACTGGATCGCCTCGGCCTTGAAGTAGTCGCCGAACGACCAGTTCCCCAGCATCTCGAAAAACGTGTGGTGATAGGTGTCCTTGCCCACGTCTTCGAGGTCGTTGTGCTTGCCCCCGGCCCGGATGCACTTCTGGCTGTTCACCGAGCGCTTCAGCCCGGCCAGCGGACTGGTCGGATCCACATGTCCCAGGAACAGGGGCTTGAACTGGTTCATCCCCGCGTTGGCGAACAGCAGTGTCGGGTCGTCGTGCGGCACTGTCGGCGACGACGGCACGAACTGGTGCGCCTGCCGGAGAAAGTACTCGATGAACGCTCTGCGAATGTCGGCCGTGCTGGGTGGCATGAAGATCCTCAAAATCGTGGCCCGATTGTAGGGACCGCCCGCGCCCCGCCCGCGACAATCGCTCCGGCCGGGCCTGTCCAGTCCGACTATCCTCTTCCCGTGGCTCGCCGAGCAATGGACGAACCGGTCGAGGTGCTCGCAGAACTCAAACTGCCGCCCATCCCGCGCCTCGACGCGATCATCGGGCAGGGCCGGGCCGTTCACGTCTTGAAGAAGACTCTCACCTCGCAGCGTGTGCCCCACGCGTGGATCTTCCACGGGCCCGCAGGCGTCGGAAAGTTCACCACGGCCCTGGGCTTTGCCGCCTGTCTCATGGACGACACCACCGGGCCGACGCTCGGAGGCGAAATCGAGCCTGACCCCGAAAGCCCCACCCAGCAGCGCCTGGCGGGCGGGTCGCACCCGGACCTGCACGTGATCCGCAAGGAACTGGCCCTGTTCAGCAGCGAACGCGCCGTCCGCGATCGCAAACTGGCCACCATTCCCATCGAAGTCATCCGCGAGCACCTGATCGAGCCGGCCTATCTCGCCCCGGCTATTTCGCGCAAAGCGATGGCACCCAAGGTCTTCATCGTCGACGAGGCCGAACTGCTCGACCGCAGCCCGACGAACGCCCCCGTGCAGAACGCGCTGCTCAAGACCCTGGAGGAACCGCCCGCCGGCACTGTGCTCATCCTCGTCACCACCAGCGAAGACCGCCTGCTGCCGACCATCCGCAGCCGTTGTCAGCGCGTCGCGTTTCGCAGCCTCACCGACGACGAGATGCGCCAGTGGTTCCATCGGACGAGGCGATCGGAATCGTCGGACTGGCTGCTGCGATTCGCCCAGGGCTCGCCGGGGCGCTACATCGAGGCCGTCGAAGCCGGCATCGACCGGTGGGAGCCCGTGCTTTCGCCGCTGCTCGACGGCTTGTCGGCCGGGCAACTCGTGTTTGATCTCGGCGCCGTGGCGCACAACCTGATCGAGTCGTACGCGAGCACCTGGGTGGATGCCGGTCCGAACCGCTCGAAAGAGGCCGCCAACCGCGCGGGGGCGCGACAGTTGCTCTCGATTCTCGGAGAGCACTTCCGCGCAGCGGTGCGTTCAGGGCGCGACCCGAATCGTGCGGCCCGCGCGATCATCCGCCTCGAACAGTCTGAGCGAGAACTGGCGTCCAATGTGCAGCCGGCGCTGGTGTTCGACGCGCTGGCGGCTGACCTGGCCAAGGTGTAACAGGGTCGCTTGTGTGCCGTGTTTGATGAGCCCGGCTGTCAGGAAGGCGTCAGCCGCGCCTGCCAGAGAACTCGGCGACCACTCCCTCGGGGTCGGGGCTCGCTGTCCGGTTCTACGCCGAAATGCTGAACCCGTCGGCGGGCGCCTGCTTCGGCCAGGCCGAGGCGGCAGGGGCGCCCGGCCGGCTTGGAGCCCGGACGCCGTCTGGTGCAGGTGTGCCCGATGCGTCGCGGCCCGCCGGTTTCCGCCCGCGTTCGCTGGCGATCTTCTCCATCGCCAGCACCCACGTCTCGCGTTCGTACTCGAGGATCTTGATCACGTTATCGACCTTGGCGACGCTCTTCTGGAAACTCGCCTCCATCAGTTCGCGATAGAGGAACAGCAGCACGCCGCGCACCTTGTTGGCCAGGTCCGGCTCCACGTCCTCGCGGATGCCGTTGATCAGTTCCATCACGACTTCGCGTGCCTGCGAGAATCCGCTGAAGGACAACTCGTAGTTCTTCGTGCTCAGCCCATCGCGTGCCTGGTGCGCAAACTTGATCGCCCCGTCGAGCAGCATGAGGCGCAACTCTTCGGGGCCGGCCGACATGATGCGAGTCCGCAGATATGCGTTGGTCATCTGCTCCATCACGAGGTCTATCGGCCGCGAGGGGCGGGCTCTTCACCCGACGCTCAACTCAACCAATCATCTGGATCGACGACAGCGCGTTCTGCTGAGCCTGAAGTTGCGCGATCGCCTGCTCCATGGCCGCGAACTGCTGGGTCAGTTTGGCCCGCTTGACCTCCAGCGTCGCGTTGATGCGCTCGATGTCCTTCTTCTGCAACTCGATCTGGTCGGTGATCGATTCGTTCTTGCGCGTCAGCACGCCGTCGATCGTGTTGATGTAGACATCGATGAACTGCTCGATCTGGGGGATCACTCCCAGTTCCGAGTACACTGTGCCGGCGTTGGGATCGCGTCCGGTAATCCCCTCGCCCATCGGGATGTCGTTCCCGTCGGGGTCAATCGTCCGCTTGTTGAACAGCGCCTCCACCGACTCGGGATCTTCTTCGTAGGCCTCGCGGAAGCGCTCCTTGTCAAACTCGAGTACTCCGCCCGTGCCGAGCGAAAGTCCGACGTCGGCCAACTGGTCGAAGGTATCGCTGAACCCGTAGTTGTCGGAGAGCAACTGATTGACGACGGCGTTGCGCATCGAGATCATCGTGCCGTCACCGAGCAGCGGGCCTTTTTCCTTGGTTTCCTCCACATAGCGCGTCTGCGTGGCGATGCGCTTCATCAGGTTGTTGTAGGCATCGACGAACGTCTTGATCTGCGTCTCGATGCTTGTCTGGTCCTGCGCGATGGTGAGCGTGACCGGATCTTCCGAGGCGCTGTGCAGGTCAACCGTCACTCCGCTGATCACCCCGTCCATCGTGTTGGAACTGTTGGTGATAAGCACCGCCGAGGCGGGATCTGCCGATCCGAAGAAGACGCGTGCGTCGTGTCCCTTGTCCAGCGTCGTCAGCCCGAGGTTGAAGTCCCCGGTATCCATGACAAAACGTCCGTTCGTTCCGCTCTCCTTGCTGACGATGCTCAACTTGAACGGGTTGGCTCCGGCGCCCGTGTTGATCGCACTGACCGACACGCCGGCGTTCGACGCGTTGATCTTCGTCATGATCTCCTTGAGCGTGTCGGTTGCGTCAAACTCCAGGTGCGTCTCCAGCGAACCGTCGATGTAGTTGTCTGCGTCGGTGCCCTCGGCCGTGCCGGCGATGCGCAAACTCTTGGCCGTTGAGCCCGTCACGTCCTCGATCTTGATCTTGGCAGCGCCGGTGCCGTCGGTCGTATCCTCTTCGATGATGATGCCGTCGCCGCTGTCGTTGATGCGCGCGGTCACCGCGATGTTCGCATCATTGATCTTCTTGATCACGTGCCCAAGCGTGAGCGTCGAACTGTCGATGGTGATCTCGGCCACGCCGCCCAGCGCGTCGGTGATGCGGAACTTGCCCGTGCCGATGCCCTGTCCTTCCTTCAAACTGCTCAGCAGGGTCGACTCGCTCATGTAGCGATGCTCCAGATCACCGCTGCTCACCGTGTTCGACGCCACGCCTGCGACGTCGGTGTCGATCCCCAGTCCTTCGCCCGCGTCACCCCCGATGATCAGGTTGCCCGTGCCCCCCGTGGTGTCGGTGATCGTGATGCCCGTGCCGTTGGAGTTGAGCGACGCGACGATGCGACCGGCGTTGGTCGCGTCGTCGTTGATCAGGCGGATCAGCCCGTCCACCGTCGTGGCGCTCGACAGCCCGGTGATGGAGAAGGTCGCGCCCGTGCGCACGGTGAAGTCGATCTGGTCACCCTGCAGCCCCGAGCCCCCGTTGATATTGCTCAGCAGCGTGGTGTTCATGCCCGCGAGCACGCGATCGCCGTTGATCACGCCTGTGCCGCTGCCCAGCAGCCCAAGGTCGCGGGCGGTGGTGCCGCCGCTGCGCTCAGTCACCGTCATCTCCATGCTCGGATCGCCGTCAAGCACGATGCGCCCGTTCGACGCATCGATCGACGCCGTGACGGTGCCCAGGCCCGCGGCGCTCAATGCCTCGTTGATGCGCGTGATCACGCCCTCTACGGTTGTGACGCGCGTCTCCCCTTCGACCAGTTCCTCGTCTTCGTAGACCCACTTCGAGCCGATGTTGACCCGCACTTCGACCGGGTCATCGGGCGATCCCGAGCCGTCCGGATCGATCGTGATGACAAAATCATACCGGCTGTCGCCGATGTCGGTCCCGAAGTTCACACCCATACCGTCATTGAGCGACGACAGCGCCGTGTCATCGCCCATCTGGTACACCGACCCGCCCGTCAGTTTCCCGCCCGAAACGCTCGCCGAGCCGGCATCAAGCCCCAGATCCTCGGCCGTGTTTCGCCCCGTCTGACTGACCACGCTCGTCGCGCCGACGAGTACGAAATGGTCGTCCTCCACCCGCGCCGTCACGCTGATCCCGCTGGCAGCGTTGATCGCATCGAGTACCTCATTGACCGTGGCCACACGCGAGAGATCGACTTCGGCCGTATCACCGTTCGAGTCGGTGATCGTGATCGTCCCGCGCTCAATGCCCAGCCCGCCGTTGAGCGTGGAAAGCGACAGGTCGCGGTCAAGCCGCGCGTCCTCGGGCTCGAAACTCCATGTGCCCGCATTCTGCCCGCTCACGTCCAGGTCGGCAAAGCCGCGGCTGAGCATCTGCTGCGTCGAGACCAGGCGATCCACGATGAACGAGTAACTGCCCGGCGAGGCGGTCTTGCCGGCCGAAGCCGTCATCACTTCGATGGCGGTGCTCGTGGCCGTGCGATTCTCGAATGGGTTGCTGGTTCGGAACGCCGCCGCGGCCGACTTCAGCCCGCTCAGCGCGGTGTTGATGTCCATCACCGCCGATTGCTTGACCTGCAACTGCACCATGCGCTTCTGCGCCAGTATCCGAGGCCGCGCCGAGATCGCCAGCAACTGTTCGATCAGGCTGGCGGTGTCGATGCCGCTGAAGAGCCCGGTTCCGGTGGTGATTCCGCTCATGTGATCAAACCTCCCGCCGATGACCCTCAATTCACGTGCCGGAACGCCGATCGTCCTTTTTCGCAAATCAGTTTCCTGCCGCCTCGCCGGCAGGCCTTCCACCCGGGTACTTCATCGACCAGCCCGGAACCTGACTTGCCGCATAATCGCGCAGATGCTTCGTGCTGCCGGGTTTGCGCCCGCCTGCGCAACAATCGTCGAGGATGGGACTACCCCCGGCCCGGGGTGCCTTGCTCCCCTCGCGCCCCCTCACGCCCACAACGCCGATCTGCCGATCTACCATCGCCCAGACATGAAGCCCGCCCCCAAGCCCATCAAAATGCTCACCCTCCTGGCCGGAGTTATCTCGACGCTGCTGGCGATCGGTGGCGTCGCGACGGCGCTCTTTGCCGCCGAAAGCCCGATCTGGGGGATGCTCAGTTTTGAAGTGGTCCTGTTTGTCGCCTCCGCACTGGCCATCGTCACCGGGCTCGGCAAGTTCGACCAGGGCTTCGGACTGGCAACGGCAACCCTCGGGGCGAGCATCATTGGTGCCGCCGTGCTTGGCACGCTGGACGCCCGCACCAACTTATCCAGCGCCGGATCCCCGCTGGCGAAGTACGTAACTCCGGTTCTGGGGGTGCGTCTGCTGCTGGGCGCGGGTCTGGCCTGTCTGGCCGGGATGGCTGTCCTGGCACGCCGGCCGGTGGAATGGAAGCGGTTTCTGTTAGGGTCGGTGCTGACGGCCCCGGTGCTGCTTCTCGGGGCTGCGATCGCACTGGGAAAAGCGTCCTGGCTCCTCCACGAGCGTGAGGGCTCGAGTGAACTGCTGCGTGTTTCCGGACTTCTTGTCGGCGGAGTGCTGGCGATCGTCCTGCTCTCGGCCGGGGGGCACTTGCTGATCACCGCCTTCGAACGCTGCCACGACGATGCCCGTTCCGGGCGTGCGTGAAAGCCGCGGCCCGGTTTACCCATTAACCTGGCATGGAACTCTCGACCATTTTCCTCGGGCTGTTCTTGCTGGGGGCCTTCACCGCCGGTCTGCTGCTCGCCTGGGCCCTGCTGCGGGTGTTGACGCGACGAACCACGCGCGAAGTGATCGAAGTAAGGACCATCGCCGAGAAAGTCAGTGCGGTCGGGCGGCTGGTGGGGCTCGAGGTGTGCGCCAAGGAGATCGCCACCGCCAAGTCGGGCTGGGCCTGGTGTCCGCCGGTGCTGCTGAGCCAGGCGAAGATCGCGATGATCTTCCACTTCGAAAAGCAGTACGGGGTGGACCTGTCAACCGTGCGTCCGGGCGACGTGCGTCAGTTGTCAAACGGGGGGTACCGTGTGAACCTGCCGGGTATCCAGGGCTCCTTGCGGCTCGTCGACGTGCAGCCCTATGACATCCAGCAGGGGCGCATGCTCGGGCTGCTCGACGTGATCCCCATGAACGCGGACCGTCAGTCGCAGTTGATGAAGACAGCCCAGGTCGAGGCATCGCGCCTCTTCGAGACCCACGAACAGCGGTACGCCGCACAGGCTCGTGATGCGATCGAACGGCAGTTGACCTCGCTGCTGGGGCTGTTCGGACTGGACGTGGAATGGGATTGGGCGGACCTTGCCCGCGAGCGGGCCGACGCGGAAGTCGAGCCCAAGCCGGCGCTGACGCTGGCCGGCTGATCCGGTTTCTCACACGGCTTCCCGATGAATCGCGTGCGTGCGAAGTCGCCGCAGACGTGCCCGTCTTCGGAATCGCCCCGGTCACCGGCACGGCGGTTCGAAGCCCCGCGCCCTGCGTGATCCTCCAGCAACGGTTCACGGCTCAGGTCACGCGACGGACGGCTCGGCAGTTTTTGTCCTGTTGCATCCCGATAGCGGACTCCACAATCCCCTATGATCCCTCGTCCGCCTCCCCTGCCGGCGGTTCGGATTCGGGCGGGGCGACTTGTCAATGGAGATTCCGCATGTCCCGCCGCAGGCGTTCGTGGGCCGAGCCCTTCAAAATCAAGATGGTCGAACCGATCCGCATGACCACGCGAGCCGAGCGTGAGCGAGCCCTGGCCGAGGCCGGGTACAACACTTTCCTGCTCCGCAGCGAGGACGTCTATATCGACCTGCTGACGGACTCTGGCACCAATGCCATGAGCGATCGGCAGTGGGCGGGCATGATGCTGGGCGACGAGGCGTACGCCGGCTCGCGCAACTTCTACAACCTCGAACAGACGGTGCAGGAGGTGTACGGGTACAAGCACCTGATCCCGACGCACCAGGGGCGCGGCGCCGAGCACATGCTCAGTCAACTGTGCATCAAGCAGGGCGACTACGTGCCGGGGAACATGTACTTCACGACGACCAAGGTGCACCAGGAACTGGCAGGGGGCAAGTTCGTCGACGTGATCATCGACGAAGCCCACGACCCTGACAGCCAGCATCCGTTCAAGGGCAACTGTGACCTCGGCAAGATCCAGCGGCTGATCGACGAGGTCGGCGCCAAACGGGTGGCGTATCTGTCGCTGGAAACCAACGTGAACATGGCCGGCGGGCAGCCGTGCAGCATGGCCAACATCCGCGACACATGCAATCTGTGCCGCAAGCACGGTATCCCGGTGTATCTTGACGCCACCCGCGCCGTCGAAAACGCCTACTTCATCAAGTGTCGCGAACCCGGCTACGAAAACAAGACTCTCGCAGCCATCCTCAAGGAAATCTGCTCGCACACCGACGGATGCACCATGTCGGCCAAGAAGGACGCGCTGGTGAACATCGGCGGGTTCCTGGCTGTCAATGACGACGACCTGGCCGAGCGGGCGCGCAACATGGTTGTGGTCTACGAAGGGTTGCACACCTACGGCGGGCTGGCCGGGCGCGACATGGAAGCCATGGCCATCGGCATCCGCGAGTCCATCGAATACGACCACATGCACGCCCGTGTGGGACAGGTCGAATACCTCGGGCATCGGCTCATGGAGCGCGGCGTGCCGGTGGTCAAGCCCATCGGCGGGCACGGCATCTTCCTCAACGCCGCCCGGTTCCTGCCGCACATTCCGCGCGAGCAGTATCCCGCACAGGCTCTGGCGGGCGCGCTCTACATCGAGTCGGGAGTGCGCGCGATGGAACGCGGGGCCGTCTCGGCCGGACGCGACCACGACACCGGCGAGAACATCTATCCCAAACTCGAACTGGTCAGGCTGACCATCCCGCGCCGCGTCTACACGCAGGCACACATGGACGTGGCGGCCGAATCAGTCGAAGATCTGTTCGAGCGGCCCGAGCGGGTGCACGGGCTGCGTTTCACGCACGAGCCCAAGTACCTGCGGTTCTTCCAGGCCCGCTTTGCGGTTGCCAACGCCGAGCACCTGGTGGATCCGGAGCCGGAAGAGACCTGCGCAGCCGCCTGCTCCTGTGGGACTCCCCATCGCTGATCGGCATTTGATGCCCGCGGGCGGCTGACAATCGCTCGCGGGCGATGTATGCTCGCACCAGTCCGACAGGGAGGGTCGCGGACCGATGGGAAGGCGAACGGGTACGGCGTGGGCATTCATCGGCTTTCCACTGGCGGTCCTCGCCGCCTTCGTTCTTGTTCCCACGGTGGTCGGGCTCGGGCTCAGCCTCTTCCAATGGAGCGGCGGACCCCTGTGGACCGAATCGGACGGCTGGCGACTGCCCGTGTGGGTCGGGCTGGACAATCTGACGCGCATGGCGTCAGACCCGCGCATCGCCGCCGGGTTGCGCAACACGCTCATCTTCGTCGTCGCGTCGGTCCCGCCGACGGTGCTGATCGCCTTTGCACTTGCCGTACTGCTCGACGCCGAGTGGTTCCGCGGGCGCTCGCTTGTCCGCACCATGATCTTCATGCCCACGATCGTCTCCATCGTGGCGATCGGGTTTGTGTGGCGCTGGGTGCTCGATGACCAGGCCGGGCTGCTCAACTGGATTCTGGGCCTGGTCGGCCTGACCGATCCGCCGCGTTGGCTGGTCGAAGGATGGTGGCCTCTCACATGGATCATCATCGTCTCCGTCTGGCGCGGCATCGGGTTCTGCGTGGTGCTCTATCTGGCAGCGCTTCAGGCCGTGCCCAAGAGCCTCTACGAGGCTGCCGCCCTTGACGGCGCTGGTCGAGTCCAGGCGGTCCGGCACATCACCTGGCCGATGGTGCGCCCGATGACGGCGTTTCTGCTCATCACCGGCGTGATCGGCTCGCTCCAGGTCTTCGACCTGGTCTTTATCATGACCGGACGCACCGAGACGCTCCGCACCACCGTGCTCAACGTCGAGATCTACCGCAACTTCACCTACGGCAGTTACGGGTATGCGGCCGCCATCGGCGTGCTCATCTTCGCACTGACCATCCTGGCTACGGCAGGACAACTGGCCTGGTTCGGACGGGGAGCGGCGCGATGAGTGAATCGGCCCTCAACCGCCCGCCGCTGCTTCTGCGCATTCTCGCGCACGTGGTGGCCTACGGCATCGCGTTGACGATGCTGGTGCCGTTCCTGTGGATGGTGCTGACCAGCCTCAAGTCCGACATCGAGGCCGGGCAGCCGCCCACGCTGGCCACGCTGCTACCCCAGCACGGCTGGCACTGGGACAACTACCGGGCCGCGATGAGCGGCGGACGACTGGGCAACTTCTACTGGATGAGTATCTCCGTCGCGGCCGTCACCACCGTGCTCGCCGTGGCCCACAACATGCTTGCGGGCTACGCGTTCGCAAAACTGCGCTTCTCGGGCAAGCGCATCGCCTTCTGGCTTACGCTGGCGACCATGATGCTGCCCATCCAGGTGTTCTTCATCTTCGCCTACGTCATCTGCTCGTGGATCGGGTACGTTGACAACTTCCAGGCCCTCGTGGTGCCTTTCCTGGCCAGCGGCTTCGGCGTGTTCTACATGCGGCAGGCCATCAGCAGCGTGCCCGATGACCTGCTCGACGCAGCACGCATCGACGGCATGTGCGAGTTCGACATCGTCTGGATGGTCGTGCGCCCGATCGTGTGGCCCTCGATCAGCGCTCTGGGCATCTTCAGTTTCGTCAACTCGTGGAACAGTTTCTTCTGGCCCCTGATCGTCATCGACTCCATCGAGAAAAAGACCCTTCCGCTGGCGATCGCGGACCTGGCCAACAACATGTACTTTTCCGCCTGGCCGCAGACGATGGCGGCCGGCACCATCCTCGTGCTTCCGCTGGTCATTGTGTTCTTCATCGCGCAGCGTGCCTTTGTCCGCGGCGTGGCGATGACAGGCCTGAAAGAATAGGAGAACGCGTCATGCGAGCCTCGCTGGTGGTGCTCTTCGGTCTGGCGGCAGGCACCGCCGCAACGGTTATTCCCGGGGTTCTCACCGGCGGATCGTCGCGCCGAAGCGCGGCCGAGGGTCGCGTGCCGCTCACCATGGCCGTCTGGGGCATGCCCTTTGAGGACCGACTGTTCGAAGACACCTACGCGCGGGGGTATGAGCGCATCGCGCCGGTGGTGGTTGACTATCAGCGTCACTCCGACATCGCCGCCAAGTACACCGCATGGCACGCCAAGGGCGAAGGCATCGAGGTGATGCGCACCGGCATCGACTACTACCGGCAGTTCGTTGCCCGCGGCATGCTCGAACCGCTGGATCACTACATCAACGACCCGCGCTTCGGGCTCGGGCCCGATGGCCTGGACCGCTTCCCCGACCGCCTCATCCAGACCCTGCGCATCGACGGCAAGATCTACGCCCTGCCCGAAGACAACGCCATGTACGGGCTCTACTTCAATCGCGAGATCTTCGACGCCTACAACGCCGCACATCCCGACGCACCGCTCCGCGAGCCCGACCGCGAATGGACCTGGGATGATCTTCGCCGTGCAGCCAGGACGCTGACCGGACGCCGCGGCGATCTGTTCGGGCCCAAGGATCCGCGACCCGACGAGATCATCCAGGGCGTAGATATCGAGATTTGGGCCTGGCCTTTCCTCAACTTCTTCGCCCAGGCCGGCGGGGTGCTCTGGAGCGATGACGGACAGACCACCTTCATCAACTCCCAGCCCGGCGTCGACGCGCTGCTGTTCATGCGAGATCTCATCGTTGACGGCTCGTGGAAGCCGACTTTCGGGATGGACAGCGGGACCGGGCCTTCGGTGTACTTCCCGTCCGGGCGCGTGGCCATGCTCTATGGCGGGTCGTGGTTCGTCCCCAAGTTCGAGAACGACAATCCCACGCTCGACTTTGCCATCGCGCCGGTGCCGCGCGGAAAGGTCCGCGCCACCATCACCGGCTCAGTCCTGTGGGCGATGAGCGTGCACGCACCCAACAAGCAGGCCGGATGGAGCATGATCAACTGGCTGGTCTCCGATGAGCAGGCGACGGCCTATTGGCACAAGTTACGCGTCGCGCCGCCGGCCAACCTGACAGTGCTCGAGTCCGAGGCTTTCCGCTCAACGTCGGGGTTGCCTGATCCGAAGGCGCCCGGCCAATTCCTGATCCAGCCGATGTCCGAGGACAAGTTCCAGGATCGGGCCGCCTGGATGCTCGACACCTGGCGCCCCGACCCGCAGACCGGGGAAGCGCCGGGGTGGATCGCCACCGGACTGTACCAGGACAAGTTGCAGACCGAGTTGCAGACCGTGCTGCAGGAGTACCTGCGCAATCCGGGCACGGTGGGGGGGGGGCAGGGGGTCGATCCGAAGCAGGCGCTTGATCGGCTCGCGCGGGCGGTACACGCCCACATCGACGCCGAGCGATCGGCCAAGGGCCTGCCCGCCATCGCACGCGACTGACGGACGAGGCACTGAGTACCGGGCACTGACGATTTTCCGCGAACGGGTTCAGGGCGAAGATCAGGAGCATGGGGACGCCGGAGAAGCGCCCGACGACCGGCGCTTCTCCGGGTCGGACTCGACGGAGAAAAGCAACAGCCCCCGTCGCGAGGACGGGGGCTGAGTTCAACTCAAAGAGTCGAAACGTCGCGGATTAGCGGCGACGACGGATGGCCAGGCCACCCAGGCCGAGCAGCGCCAGGGCGCCCGGAGCGGGGACGAGGGTCATGTCCAGGGTGATGGTCGAGCCGGCGCGCCAGTAGGCGTCGACGGCGTCGGCAACGTCATCAAAGGACTCGAAGAACTCGAGGCGCAACATGCCGCTGGCCATGACGACGTCCGGAATCCCGTTGTCGGTCAGGTCGATGATGCCGCCCGACGAGTACGAAGCGGTGCCGGGGCTATTGGTGCCCGCACCCGGGTGCAGGTACAGGCCGGGAGTCCCGCCCAGTTCGCCGAAGTTCACATAGGCTTCGGTCAGCCAGGAGGCGCCGACGGTCGAGAGGGTCACGTCCCAGCCGATGCCGTGGATCGTGGCCGGGCCACCCATGTCGAACACCGCGACGACGTTGCTGGAGTCGAGTTCGAAGTCCCACGACTCGACGTCGCCGGTGAACTCGATGGTGACGGTGGCGTTGCCGCCGCCGCGCTGAATCGAGATGTTGGCAAAGTCAGCCAGGTTGATCACGTTCTCGTTGGTCGGGTTGGTGGTGCCGGCGCTGCCCGAAATCTGGGCAGAGGCGGCAGCCGCGATACCAGCAACAGCAAAAATCGCAAGAGTCTTCATGTCTTCTCTCCAAAAAGTAGAAACGTTCTTCTCTCTCTACCGACGGGTGTCCGCTCCCGTCCTTCCGACCCCCGCGTCTGACAAAGACGAGGAGCCGAACCCGTATCCAGAGGAAACCTCTCGTCTCTCTCCCACCCGCTCACACGCGGATGTCTTTCCTCTCGGAGCACAGTTGTACCCGAACCTGGTGTGGGGTGTCAACAGCGGTTTTCAATTCAGCAACCGAAATCCCAAAAAACTTTTCTGGGACCTTCAGTTTTGACAAAACAGGGAAAGTTCCCGGAATGCGCCACCCGGCCTTTCACACGCGCCTCGGAATGAGTTGGCCAATCAAGAATCAGTCCGCGTGACGCTCGCGCAACTTCGTGCTCAGCCTGCACATAAGTTGCACACGCTCGACGTATCCCACCCAGTCGGCCTGGGTGTCTCGGACCTCGGCGCCCCCTGTTCTGGCAGCCGGAATCTCGCACGAGGCTCCCAACTGCCGGGCGGCCAAGGCCCGATAACGCGAAAGCGATCGGTCACCCTCCAGAGCCAGAAAATCAAAGTCCTCGTTGGCGAACAGTACGACCGGAACCCGAATGCCGCCGCAGATGGGCAGAGTCTTGGCAAAGTCCATGTGCATGTCGCGGTCGAGGAACCGGCAGGCGACCAGATCTGGGCGATGCTGCTCGATGACGCGGAGAAAGGGAAGTTGCTTCGCGCAGTCGCCGCACCACGTGCCGCTGACCGCGATGACGTGGAGGCGGCGGGTGAAGGAGTTGAGAAGGGCCTTCTGGTCGTCGGTGAGGGCGAGGGAGGCGGCGAACTCGCGCCAGGCCTGCTGATCCGCGGGCTTGCCGGAGGCCACGTATTGGTCGTAGGGAAGCCCGGCGTCGAACCTGGAGCGAAGGAGGTCGGGGGTGAGCATGGGCATTTCTAGGCGCGGCAGTGGCTGACGACATCGTGCGGTTGACTTCGCGCCAGCCAGCCGTACGTTGCGCCCTGCGACGAGACTCTCAGTTCCACGCTCGGCGACATCGACGCGTGGCTGACCGAGCCTGTGGATCTTGACGATGATGACGACGCCGATGTACCTGGTCTGATCGCGTTCATCGACGAAGTCGTCAACGGGAGCGATGAGTAGTCGCACCCGTGGACCCGCGCACAATGGGTTCCCGAGCACAATGATGGCAACAGGACGGGGGCAGCGGGGTTCGCCCCGCCGCATGCGCGCGGCCGGGCTTCGGGCTCGTTGCGTGCGCGTCAGTTCTTCGCCCGATCGACGAGTTGGCGCAGCACGTCGAAGGCCTGCAGGGGCGTGAGGGATTCGAGTTTGATTTCGCGCAGTTGTTCGACGGCCGGGTGAGGCTTGTCGGGGAAGAGGCCCATCTGTGCGGCGTGGTCCCCGACGGCGGCGGCGCCGTGTGAACCTGAGTCGGCCGCACGCCTTGACTTGCCCACGCGCGGGGCGCTGTTGTGGTGGACGGCCAGGGTGCCGAGGATTTCGTGGGCGCGGCGGGTGACGGCGTCGGGTACGCCGGCGAGGCGCGCGACGTGGACGCCGTAGGACTGATCGGTGCGACCCGGGCGGATCTCGTGGAGGAAGACGATTTCGTGCCGGCCCGCTGCGGTTTCCCACTCGCGCACCGCGACGTGGAGATTGCGCACGCGTCCGGGCAGGCGATCTTCAAGGTCGGTGATCTCGTGGTAGTGCGTGGCGAAGAGCGTGCGGGCGCCCAGGTGGGCCAGGTGTTCGGCGATGGCCCAGGCGAGGCTGAGCCCGTCGAGCGTGCTGGTGCCGCGGCCGATTTCATCGAGGATGACGAGGCTGCGCGCGGTGGCGTTGTTGAGGATGTTGGCCGTCTCGGTCATTTCGACCATGAAGGTGGACTGCCCGCGGTGCAGGGCGTCGTCGGCGCCGACGCGGGTGAAGATGCGGTCGACGAGCCCGATCGTGGCGCGATCGGCGGGGATGAAACTGCCGACCTGCGCGAGCAGGACGAGCAGGGCGGTCTGGCGGATGAAGGTGCTCTTGCCGGCCATGTTGGGCCCGGTGATGAGAGCAAGGCGGGCCGCGTCGGTGTGTTCGGCGCCCAGGTCCAGGTCGTTGGGCACGAAGCGAGTTTGGCTGACTTCGTCGAGCACGGGATGGCGCCCGCCCTGGATGGACAGCGAGCCGTCGTCGGTGATGTCGGGGCAGATCCAGCCGCGGGCGCGGGCTTTTTCGGCCAGCCCGAGCAGGACATCGAGTTGGGCCACCGCGTCGGCGTAGCGCCCCAGTTCGGCGACGACGCCGGCCGCGGCGGCGCACAGTTCGGCGAAGAGGCGGCGTTCGCGGTCCAGGGCGCGGGCTTCGGCGGTGGTCACCTTGTCCTCGAAGGTCTTCAGTTCAGGCGTGATGTAGCGCTCGGCGTTCTTGAGCGTCTGCTTGCGGCTGAAGAGGTCGGGCGCGCGGCGGGCCTGTGCGGCGGGAAGTTCGATGTAATAGCCGAAGACCTTGTTGTAGCCGACCTTGAGGCTGGGCAGGTCGTGGTCGGCGATGAGGCGTGTCTGGTAGTCGGCCAGCCACGAGCCGGCGTCGCGCTGGAGGGCGCGTGCCTCGTCGAGTTCGGCGTCCACGCCGTCGCGGATCAGCCCGCCTTCGCGCAGGTGCGCAGGCGGAGTTTCGACGCAGGCGGCGCTGATGCGTTCGGCGACCGGGGCCAGCGTGTCGCGGAGCGCGCCGAGTTGTGCGTGCGGGTCGGCCAGCCAGGGCGTGTGGCGTGTGACTTCGATGAGTTGGTCGATTCGTGCCACCGAGCAGGACAGCGCGACCAGGTCGCGCGGGGTGGCGCGGCCGAGGGCGACGCGCCCGGCGATGCGGGCCACGTCCTGCACGCCCGAGAGAGCGCCGGCGAGACTTCGAGCCAGAGTTTCGTCATCGACGAGGAGGCGCACGCCGTTCTGGCGCGAGCGGATGAGGTCGACCTCGGCCAGCGGGGCGCACAGCCACTGGCGGATCAGGCGCTTGCCCATCGGCGTGCGGAAGAGCGACCGGCTGGCGCCGGCCGGGCGGAGGAACACGCCGAGCAGTGAGCCTTCGACCTGGGCCGAGCGCAAGGTGTGCTCGATTTCCAGTGAGCGGAGCGAGACGGCGTCGACCGTGCAGCGGTGGCCCGGGACTTCGCGCACCGGCGGCCGGAGGTGGGCCAGGGTGCGGGCCTGCGACTGAAACTCCGAGCCGGAGGGTGCGTGGCCGGGCCCGATGCTGATCGCCTGGGTTTCGGCAAGATAGCGCAGCACCGCGCCGATCGCGGGGATCGCAGGGTCGTCAGGCTCAAGCCCGAAGCCCTCCACGCCGGCGACGCCGAACTGACTTCGCACCGCCTCCAGGGCTTCGTCGCGGCGGAAGTGCCAGCCGGCGCGCGGCGTGGCCAAGGCGCCGAGCCGATCCACCAGCGCGCTCACACGCGAGGGTACGCGGGCGTCGGCGGTCTCGGCATAGACCACTTCGCCGACGCCGAAGCGGGCGAGGTCATCGAGCAGGCACGCGCCGTCTTTCGCGTCGATGATGGTGAAGGCGCCGGTCGAGAGATCGACCACGGCCGCGTGGACGGATGCTTCGGCGAAGGCGACGGCCGCCAGAGACGTGGAGCGTTCTTCGGGCACCAGCGATTCGTCGACCAGCGTGCCGGGTGTGAAGACGCCGGTGACGGCGCGTTCGACCACGCCCCTGGCCATCGCCGGGTCCTCGATCTGGTCGGCCACGGCGATGCGGAAGCCCTGTTCGACGGCCCGCTTGAGATAGACCGGCAGTTGGTGGTGGGGCACGCCGGCCATGGGCACGCCGGCGGGTCGCTCGGTGAGCGTCAGCCCGAGGGCCTTGCTCATGGCGACGGCGTCGTCGAAGAAGAGTTCGTAGAAGTCGCCCATGCGCATGAAGAGGATGCACCCGGGCTGCTGAGCCTTGAGGGCGCGATGCTGGCGCATGGCGGGGGTGTCGGGGGTTCCGGGGGGGCCGGGGGTTCCGGGGGTGTCGGGGGTGTCGGGGGGGCCGGGGTTGGCAGAGCGTGTGGACACGGGAGGGAAGGGTAGCGGGGGAGCCTGAGAGAGATGTCCGGTCCGCCGACGGCCAGGGGCCGTGCATCATCGCAAAGGTGCCGCGGCGGCCGGTTGGCCGGTTGGACACCGGCCCCACCGAGGCCACAGCCGGTTGGACACCGGCCCCACAGAGGGAAATGGACCTCCCGTCGCGACGGCGAGAGTTCCCGTCGAGGAGATTGGACCTCCCGTCGCGACGGCCGGAGTTCCCGTCGAGGAAACTGGACCTCCCGTCGCGACGGCCAGACCTCCCGTCGCGACGGCGAGAGTTCCCGTCGAGGAAACTGGACCTCCCGTCGCGACGGCGGGCTCCGGCGTCGGGCTCCGACCTCGACGTGTCAGCCCCGGCCCCCCGGGCCCCCGGCCCCCCGGCCCCCCGGCCCCCCGGCCCCCGGTCCCCCCGCGCCCCCAGCCCCCTCCCTGGGGGGGAGGGGGGCGGCGGATGCCCGATCGCTGATCCACTCCTCTTCCTACCATCCCCCCCGATGACCGTGACCCTTTCGTTTCTCGAACGTGTGCAGCAGATTGCCGAGGCGTTGCTGGAGGCAGAGCGGGGCGAGCCGGTGGCCCCGCCGCGGGAGCCGTCGGAGATGGCCCGGCACATCGCAGTCGGTCCGCTCGATGACGATGACACCGCCGGGCGCACCGGGCTGACCTGCATGGCCGGGGTCGCGCCTGGGCGGAAGGGACTGGCGATCGAAGACGTGCTCGATGCCCTGGAGCGTGTGGCGCTGGCCACGCCGCGCACGGGAACTCGGCGCTTCTTCAACCAGTTGTTCAGCGGGCGGATCGATGCGGCGGCCGCGGGCGAGATGATCGCCTCGTTGCTCAACACGTCCATGTACACCTACAAGGTGGCAGGGCCGCACGCGCTGATCGAGACGGCCCTGACGCAGCACATGGCCCGGCACATCGGCTTTGCGCACAACGAGGGTGAGGGCGTGTTCAGCCCGGGCGGGTCGCTGGCGAACCTGGCGGCGATGCTGGTGGCCCGCAACCAGGCCGTGCCGGACGCCCGTGAGCACGGGCTCGACGGTCGGCGTCTGACCATGTACGGGTCGGCCGACTGCCATTACTCGATCAGGAAGAACGCGGGCATGATCGGGCTGGGACGCCGGAACCTGAGGATGGTCGACTGCGATGAGCGGGGGCGGATGAGGCCCGATGCGCTCGAGGCGATGATCGTCGGCGACCGCCAGGCCGGCGCGCTGCCGGTGGGCGTCATTGCGACCGCGGGAACGACGGTGCTGGGCGCCTTCGACCCGATCGAGCCGATCGCCGACGTGGCGCAGCGCCAGGGCGTGTGGCTGCACGTGGATGGCGCGCTGGGCGGGACGGTGCTGCTGAGCAGGCGATTCAGGCACCTGGTCGCAGGTTCGCAGCGGGCCGACTCGTGGACGTGGGATGCCCACAAGTTGATGGGCGTGCCGCTGAGTTCGTCGGTGGTGCTGGTGCGGGAGCGTGGTTTGCTGGAAAAGCACTTCAGCGAGGCCGCAGCCTACCTGTTCCACAATGCCGAGACCGAACTCGATCACGGCGTGCGGTCGATCCAGTGCGGGCGGCGCAACGACGCGCTCAAACTCTGGGCGTCGTGGAAGCACTTCGGCGACGAGGGATACGCGCAGCGCGTAGAGCATCTGTTCGACCTGGCCCGACACGCGGCCGACGAGATCGAGAGCCGCCCGGGGCTTGTGCTCACGTGCCGGCCTGAGTCGGTCAACGTGTGCTTCGAAGTGCGCGGCAAGCCGTCGGAGGCGATCTGCCAAGCCTTGCGTGTCGAGCAGTTGGCGATGGTCGGGCACGCAGAGGTGGGGGGGCGGCGGATCATCCGCGTCGCGTGCGTGAACGCCGATATGACAACTGCCGACATCGACGCATTCCTCGATGCGGTCGAGGACGTGGCGCGGCACGTACGCGACGGGGACAACGCGCTGTAGCAGTTCGTCTCCGGCTGCCGCAGCCGGTTTCTCTCACCCGGCGCGGGCGAAACCGTGCAGAGCGTGCCAGGTGCGGCGGGCGGTTCAAGAATGTGGCGTGCGAACCGCCCCGGTGCGACTGTTCATCGGCATCTACCCGCCGCGTGAGGCGGCACAGGCCATGTTGGCAAGCCTGGATGAACTTGCCCGCGACAGGAGCAAGGATCTCCCGACGTTTCGCCCAACTCCACTCGAGCAGGTGCATCTGACGGTGCACTTCGTCGGGACGGTGGGCAAGGGCGAGGTCGACGGAGTCGGCCAATCTCTGGCACGGGCGGTGTCGGGGATCAGCGCGTGTGAACTTCGGGCGGTCAAGTTGGTCGCACTCCCGCCGCGCCAGCCCCGCGTGCTGGCGGTCGAAACGACGCTGCCTGCGGGCTTGCGGGAGTTGCAGCGTCGGCTGGTGACGCGGCTGGCGTCCAAGCCATCGGGACGGGTGTACCTGCCGCACATCACGGTGTGCCGATTCAAAGGCCGCGGGCCGCAGGACTTGCAGGAGCGGGCACTCGATATTCCCGGCTTTGCAGTCACGGAAGTCTGTTTGATGCGGAGCGTGCTGAGGCCCGAGGGGGCCGAGCACCGGCTCGTGGAGCGATTTTCCCTTGGATAGAGCCGGGTTCTGTGCATGCATAACCCTAAAGTTGGGGAGCGGTCGGGTCGCCGATTTTTTGGCAGCCTGGGTCGCTTGTCGGATACAAATGTTCTAGAATGATTCTCAATCTCAATAGTTGGAAGACCAACTGCTTCCCCGGGGCGCCAAGGTCCAGAGGAGCCGCTCGATGACCACCACTGAAGAAGTTGCAAAACTCTCGCGCGAACGGCGCGAGTACAAGCACGGGTTCGTCACCGACATCGAGCAGGAGTTCGCACCGCCCGGGCTGGACGAGAGCACGGTCCGATTCATCTCGGCCAAGAAGCAGGAGCCGGAGTGGCTGCTGGAGTGGCGCCTCAAGTCGTTTCGCAAGTGGCAGGAGATGAGCGAGCCGACGTGGATGTTTCTGCCGTATGGCTACCCGCCGATTGACTACCAGGGCATCAGTTACTACGCGGCTCCCAAGCGGGCGCCCGCGAGCCTTGACGAGGTTGATCCGAAGATCCTGGAGACGTACGAGAAGTTGGGGATTCCGCTCAGCGAGACCAAGTCGCTGTTGGGAATCGAAGGCGGGCCTGAGACGCCTGCCGAGGCGCGCCGGGTCGCGGTCGATGCGGTGTTTGACTCGGTGTCGGTGAAGACGACGTTCCAGGAGGAGTTGAGGAAGGCGGGGGTGATCTTCTGCGCGATCTCCGAGGCCGTGCGCGAGCACCCGGAACTGGTCAAACAGTACCTGGGCAGCGTGGTGCCGTACTCGGACAACTTCTTCGCGACGCTGAACTCGACGGTGTTCAGCGACGGGTCGTTCGTGTACGTTCCCAAGGGCGTCAAGTGCCCGATGGAGTTGTCGACGTACTTCCGCATCAATGCGCGCAACACGGGGCAGTTTGAACGCACGCTGATCATCGCCGATGAAGGCGCCGAGGTGAGTTACCTGGAAGGCTGTACGGCCCCGATGCGCGATGAGCACCAGTTGCACGCGGCCGTGGTCGAACTGGTCGCGATGAAGGGTGCGTACATCAAGTATTCGACGATTCAGAACTGGTATCCCGGGGACGAGACGGGCAAGGGCGGGATCTACAACTTCGTCACCAAACGGGGAATCTGCAAGGGTGAGGACTCGCGCATCTCGTGGACGCAGGTCGAGACCGGCTCGGCCATCACGTGGAAGTACCCGTCGGTGGTGCTCCAGGGCGACCGGAGCAAGGGCGAGTTTTATTCGGTGGCGTTGACGAACCTGCGTCAGCAGGCCGACACCGGCACCAAGATGATCCACATCGGTCGCGACACCAAGTCGACGATCGTGAGCAAGGGAATCAGCGCCGGCGGAGGGCAGAACACCTATCGCGGGCTGGTGCAGATGAACAAGGGCGCGCACCGGGCGCACAACTACACGCAGTGCGATTCGATCCTGATCGGGGATCGGTGCGGGGCCCACACGTTCCCGTACGTGGACATCCGCAACCCGACCGCGACGGCCGAGCACGAGGCGAGCACGACCAAGATCGCCGAGGATCAGTTGTTCTACTGCACCGCCCGGGGTATCAGCGAAGAAGACGCGGTGAGCCTGCTGGTCAACGGCTTCTGCAAGCAGGTGTTCAGCGAACTGCCGATGGAGTTTGCGGTGGAAGCGAACAAACTGTTGGCGGTCAGTTTGGAAGGGTCGGTGGGCTGACGTGGCGATTGGGCGATCTGGTGCTTCGGCGATTGAGAAAGACGTGATGGGGCGGGGAGCGGGCGAAATCCAGGCGAGGGCTCGGCAGTTGGCGCCGCGAGTCGTTTGTCTCGTGGGAGCCTTGAGCGGCGCTGCCTCAGGCCGAGAAGTCGGACGCCAGTTGCTCCGATCTGCCACATCCGTTTCGGCGAACTGCCGCGCCGCGCGGCGTGCCCGGGCTCGCCGGGAGTTCATCGCCGAGTTGGGCTTCGTCGCCGACGAGTCTGCCGACACGCAGCACCGGCTCGACCGGATCGTGCCTGCGGGGCTGAAGAGCGAAGACAAGGCCGGACCACTGCGCGAAGAAGCGAAAGAGTTGACGAAAGTCTTCGCCGCCATGCGCCGGTCCGCGGTGAACCGCGCCCGCCACCCCAATCGCCAGATCACCGGATCACCGGATCGCCGAATCGATCATCCTGAGACGGAGCAAATTGCGCCATGACCACCCCTCTTCTTGAAATCCGCAACCTGCACGTTCGCCTGGAAGACGACCCGAGTGTTGAGATTCTCAATGGCATCGACCTGAAGATCATGCCCGGCGAGGTGCACTCGATCATGGGGCCTAATGGCTCCGGCAAGTCGACGCTGGCGCAGGTGCTGGCCGGCAAGGAGGACTACGAGATCGTCGAGGGGCAGATCCTTTTCAAGGGGGAGGATCTGACCGACCTGGGGGCTGATGAGCGGGCCAACAGCGGAATCTTCCTGGCGTTTCAGTATCCGGTTGAGATTCCCGGTGTGTCGGCGATGCAGTTCTTGAAGGCCGCAGTCAACGCCAAGCGGGGCTTCGAGGGTCAGGGCGAACTCGATGCCGGGGCGCTGCTCAAGCACTTCCGCGCCAAGGCGCAGCAGATCAAGGTGCCCTTCGAGATGCTCAAGCGGAACGTCAATGAAGGGTTCAGCGGCGGCGAGAAGAAGCGGTTTGAGATCTTCCAGATGGCCGTGCTCGACTCGGTGCTGGGCATTCTCGATGAGTCGGACTCGGGGCTGGACATTGATGCGCTGCGAATCGTCTCGGAGGGGGTCAACTCAATGCGCGACGGAAAGCGCTCCTTCCTGCTCATCACGCACTATCAACGACTGCTCAACTACATCGTGCCCGACTGGGTGCATGTGCTGATCGGCGGCCGGATCGTCAAGAGCGGGGGCAAGGAACTGGCGCTGGAACTGGAAGAGCACGGCTACGCGCCGTTCGGGGTGAATGAATCAGCCGTTGCCGGGGCGTGACCGGAAGGGGGAGCCTGCCTATGACCAGCGTGATGGACCAGCCTGTCGGCATTCTGACGCACGAACCGCCGCCGGCGCCGGAGTGGGTGCAGGCGTTCCGTGCGCAGTCGCGACAGGCGCTGACGGGCCTGCCGACGCTGCGCGACGAGGCATGGCGCTACACGAACCTTGCGCCGATCACTGGAACGAACTTCGTGCTCGAATCGACGTCGCAACGTGAGATGACGCGGGCCGACGTGGCGCGATTGCGCGTGCCCGAACTCGACGCGGCAGTGCTCGTGTTCGTCGACGGGCGCTTCCGTCCGGAACTATCGGACAAGGCGGCCGACCTGGGCGCGGGGGTGACCTGCGCGACGCTGGGCGAGGCGTTCGAGCGTCACGCCGACCTGGTGCGGCCGCACCTGGGCGCTGCTTCGAGCGAGCACGACGATCCGTTCACGCGGCTGAACGACGCGATGCTGTCAGCCGGTGTGTTCGTGCACGTGGCCGATGGGATCAGGCCGAGCAGGCCGATCGAGATATTGTCGATCGCGACGCGGACCGTCGAGCCGGTGGCGGCCCACCCTCGCAACCTGATTGTGGTTGGCAAGGGCGGCAGGGTGACGGTGCTCGAGCACTACATCGCGCTGGACGAGGGTGGGGTGTATCTCAACAACGCGGTGACGGAATTGATCGCCGGCGACGGCGCCTTTGTCGAGCACTATCTGCTGGAGCGAGAGAGTGAGCGGGCGTTCAACGTCTCGACACTTGCAATCCGCCAGGGGGCCCAGGGCGTGGTGCACTCGCACACAGTGCTGCTCGGCGGGGCGATCGTGCGGAACAACGTGGTGCCGGTGCTGGCAGGCGAAGGTGCGCACTGCCTGATCAACGGGCTGTACGTCGGACACGGGGACCAGCACCTCGACAATGCCATGCGTGTGCGCCACGCGGCCGCCCGATGCGAAAGCCGTCAGTACTACAAGGGCATCATGAACGGTCGCTCGCGCGGCGTGTTCACCGGGCGCATCGTCGTCGACAAGGGTGCCCAGAAGACCGACGCGATCCAGACCAACCGCAACATGCTGCTCAGCGATGATGCGCGCGTGAACGCGCGCCCGCAACTGGAAATCTACGCCGACGACGTGCGCTGCACGCACGGCGCCACGACCGGACGGGTGGACGACGAAGCGGTTTTCTACTTCAGGAGCCGCGGCTTGAGCGAGCCGGTGGCGCGGGCGATGCTGGTGTACGCCTTCGCGGCCGAGGGCTTTGACCGCATGGAACTTGTGCCGGTGCGGCGACTGCTGGCGCGGGAGATGATCGACAAGTTGCCGATGGCCCGGGGGCTGAGCATCGAGGTCTAGATCGGAGCGATGATGAGCACGCAGAGCCGTGCGACGGGGTTGGACATTGGCAGGCTGCGGGCCGAGTTTCCGGCGTTGCACCAACAGGTGCACGGCAAGCCCCTGGTCTACCTGGACAACGCGGCCACCACGCACAAGCCGCGATCGGTCATCGACGCGATAGTCAAGTTCTATGAAGAGGACAATGCCAACGTGCACCGCGGGCTGCACGCGCTGTCGGCCCGCGCGACGCAGGCGTACGAGGCCGCGCGAGAGAAGGTGCGCGGGCTCATCAATGCGAACGGCGCGAGCGAGTGCATCTTTACCAGCGGCGTCACCGATTCGCTGAACCTGCTGGCGTATACGCTGGGGGCGGGTCTGAAGCCCGGCGACCGCATTGTGCTCAGCCAGATGGAGCACCACTCGAACATCGTGCCGTGGCAGATCGTGGCTGAGCGCGTGGGTGCCCAGGTCGTGCCGCTGCCGGTGACCGATCGCGGCGAACTGGACCTGAGCCGAGCCGGCGAGGTGATCGACGAACGAACCAGGGTTGTCTCGTGTGTATATGTGTCGAACACGCTTGGGACGATCAACGACGCGCATCGCGTGTGCGCACTGGCGCGGGCGGCCGGCGCGGTGTCGGTGATCGATGCCGCCCAGGCGGCGGGCCATCTGCCGATTGACGTGCGGGCCATCGGGTGCGACTTTCTCGCGCTGACCGGGCACAAGATGTTCGGGCCGACAGGGATCGGGGTGCTGTACGGCCGGCGGGAACTGCTCGAAGCACTGCCGCCGTTTCGTGGCGGCGGGGAGATGATCGACCAGTGCACGTTTGCGGGCACGACGTTCGCCAGGCCTCCGGCGCGCTTCGAGGCCGGCACGCCCAACATTGCCGGTGCGATCGGGCTGGGGGCGGCGATCGATTTCCTCGCGTCACAGGACCGGGCGGCCTGGGCCGCGCATGAGCATGAACTGCTGGCGCGGGCGACCGACCTGCTCGGAGGTATCGAGGGTCTGCGGATCATCGGGCAGGCTCCGCACAAGATCGCAACAGTGTCGTTTGTGCTCGACTGGGCTCATCCTTATGATGTGGCCCCGATTCTCGATCACGCAGGCGTCGCGGTGCGGACCGGTCACCACTGCACGCAGCCGCTGATGGACCGCCTTGGACTCAAGGCGACGATCCGGGCGTCGATCTCGGCCTACAACACTGCGGAGGAGATCGACACGCTGGTCGCGGCGATGCACAAGGCTCGCCGTATGCTGGTCGGATAGCATCATCGACACGAGACCCATGCCCGCTCACACCATTCCACCAATCGAAGAGATCGTCGGAACCTTTGAACTGCTCGGTGACTGGGAAGAGCGGTTCTCGTACCTGCTCGACCTTGGACGCAATCTGCCGGAGTTTGCGGACAGCGAGCGGACGGAGGCGCGTCGGGTGCATGGGTGCCAGTCGAACGTGTGGCTTGACCTGGAGGTGCAGCACGGTGCCGAGCCGCGCGTGCGACTGCGGGCTGTGTCGGATGCGCACATCGTCAACGGGCTGATCGCGATCCTGATTTCGGCCTACGACGGCAGGACGCCGGGGCAGGTGCTCGCGTTTGACATCAAGGGGCTGCTCGTGAAGATCGATCTTGAGTCGCATCTGAGCGGGACGCGGCGGAACGGACTGGCGGCGATGGTGGAGCGGATTCGTGCCGAGGCCGCAGCCGCCCAGGAGTCGAATGCAAAGGCAAATCCGGGCGAGGGAGACTGATGGTGCGGATCTACGATTCGGGCGAGCAGAAGAACCGGGTGCCGCCGAGCGAAACGCCCGAGCCTCACAGCCTGCGCGGGCGGGTCATCGACGCGATCAAGTTCGTGTACGACCCGGAGATCCCAGTCAATCTCTACGACCTCGGGCTGATCTACGCGATTGAGATCGACGAGGCGGGACGGTCGACGCGGATCAGAATGACACTCACGAGTCCGGCCTGTCCGGAGGCACAAACGCTGCCCAACCTGGTGCGAGAGGCCGTGCTGACCGTCGAGGGCATCGACAACGCGAGCGTCGAGTTGGTCTGGGAGCCGCGGTGGGCGAAAGAGATGATGTGCGACGAGGCGAAACTGTATCTGGGGCTGATCTGACACGCGTTCCGGCAGGCTTCCGGGCGCACCTGCGCGTTGAGGGGGGGTTGCGCTTCTGACGGCCGTTGGAGATGATGTGGCCCTCGGCAGGCAGGAAGCATGGATGTGAGCGAGCGCAGCGCCGCAGACCGTGATCGGCTCGGGTACTCATGCCCATCGCCGCGGCCTGGGCACGAGCATCGCGACGAGCAGACCCAACAGCACTTCAAGGAAGTCACCCCACGTTTGTCCGCCGCTCCGATTTCTCGCACGCGGTAAGCGCAGACATATCCGCGTCTACCTCCTGCACGAAGCACGGTTCGGACAGCAGGGCACGCTGACGCGCGTGTGAGTACGCACCAGTTGGCGTCCCACGTGAACATCGGGACGATGGAGGTGTCTCGGGGCGTGCTCGGCGAGGATGTGGCGGCCACGGGCGACGCCGACCGTGTGGCGCTGGGGATTGTGAACCAGGCCGGCCGGCACGTGAGCAGGCGGCTGGGGGTGCCGTCGAATCCGCGGCTGGCTTTCCTGCCGCCGTACAGCCAGGAACTCAACCCGGTCGAGAATCTGTGGCGCTGCATCAGAAGCCGCCGCACCAGCAATCACACCTGTGCCGACTACAGCCATCTGCTCGAAGCCGTCGGCGCTGCGTGGCGAAGCCTGACCAAGACACGCCTGCGATTCGTCTGCAAATGCGACTACCTCACGCCCCGATTGCGACCGTAAATGGCATGAGCGCCTCGCGCCGGCAGCGCTGCCTTCAAGGTTGCTGCCCCATCGGCCGGAAGCCGGCTCGGCTGACTGAGCCACCGGACGCAGCAGAATCCGAAGCAGGACATTGCCGGCACAAAAAAAGGCCGGACGCAAGGCGGGACCGTGCCCTGCGTCCGGCTCACAGAGGGAGACTGTGCTCAGGCGACATCGTGTCGCCCGCATTCAACCGGCCCGTGTGAGGCGGTGTTCGATCCGGCGGGGCGCGGAGCGCTGGGGTTGCTCCTGCCCGACAGGCTCGATACCGCGCACGGGCTCAAAATCTCCGGCCCAGGAAAGGTCATCCCGGATGAAGCGGAGTCGCACACCGTGGCGCTGCACGAAGAGCGCTGCGCGACGTTCGATGCGCGGGCGGGTGATGGGCGGGAGTACCACGCTGCCGACCTCTGTCCACGCCGGATCCGGGCCGCCCGGGACGGTGGCCGGTTCGGGGGCAACGGCCCAGAGTTCCAGGGCGAGTCTCTCGGCGATGAAGGCGGCCGTGAGCAGCGCCGAGCCGTCACCGACAATGGCGGGGCGTCCGTCTTCACTGCGTCCGCTGCCGCCGGCGACGATGAGAACGTCGGCATCGCGGAACGCTTCGAACACGGCGCGTGCATTGATCGAGCGCGGCGTGGCGTCCAGCGTTGGACCCGTGACCGCAGGCCCGATTTCACCGGCGTCGGCGACTCGGGCGCGCAGCCCGGTCGCGCCGAGAGCGTCCGCCAGCGCGCCCGCGGCCGCTCTTGACGGCTCGGTGCGGACCCAGGCGTGAACCGATTGCTCGGTGTGCAACGGGAGCATATTGGACTGTGCGAGCGCCTTCTGCTCATCGCGCACCGTGGCGCCGACGACGACGATCGCCTGGCGCCCGGCCTGCACGCAGCGGAGAACCGACTGCATGTGCGGGGCGATGTCGATCGAGCGGTCGAACTCGGTCAGGGCCAGAACGATGGGATCGAGCGAAGTCATGGTGAATCTCCGGCCGCGACGTGCGGCAAACTGCGGGGCCCCTCCTGGGCCAAAACGAACAAGGCCACCGCTCTGCGGTGGCCTGCATCACTTGCCTGGTGTGTTAGTCGCCTTAGCCTCGGCTCCTTCCACGCCCGCACGCAGGCCACCGCCGCCACGTAGGGCGGAGTTGGCAAGTCGGCATGCAAATGACGTGGTTGAGTTTCATTCGTCAGTCCATACGCCCGGATAGGGAAACGGTTCCGCCCCGGGAGTCGCGAACAGAATAGCGTACGACCGGAACAAGTCAATGTTCTCGGCAATGATTCCCGCGATCTGAAAAAAAATCCGAAATCACCCGACCATGGAACACCACCCGACCATCCCGTCGCTCCGTCGGCGACTGCGCCGGTGCATGATCGCCGACCGGCGCCTGCTGTCGCGCCGGCTGCGGAGTTTGGAACGCGACGAGGCGGAGGGCGGGCCACGGGCCGGCGCATTGGCGCGCGTCGCGGAGCGGATCGAGCAATCGGCGGCGCTGGCCGAACGCCGGCGGGGACTTCTCCCCAAGGTCTCATATCCAGAGGAACTGCCGGTCAGCGCACGCCGGCCTGAGATCCTTGAGGCGATCGAGCAGAACCAGGTCGTGGTCATCTGCGGGCAGACCGGCTCGGGCAAGACCACCCAGTTGCCCAAGATGTGCCTGGAACTCGGGCGCGGCGTATTCGGGCGCATCGGGCACACGCAGCCGCGTCGCATCGCGGCGCGGAGCGTGGCGGCCCGCATCGCCGAGGAACTGGGCGCAGCACCGGGTTCGGTCGTCGGTTCAAAGGTACGCTTCGGCGACCACACCGGGCCTGACACGCTCATCAAAATGATGACCGACGGCATCCTGCTCAGCGAGACGCAGTCGGACCCCGGTCTGAGCGCCTACGACACGATCATCATCGACGAGGCGCACGAGCGCAGCCTCAACATCGACTTTCTGCTTGGGTATCTGCATCGCCTGCTGCCGCGAAGGCAGGACCTGAAACTCGTCATCACCTCGGCGACGATTGACCCGCAGCGCTTCAGCCGGCACTTCTGGGACGCCCCGATCATCGAGGTCTCGGGACGAACCTACCCGGTGGACGTGCGCTATCGCCCGCTGGCGCCGGAAACCCCGGGCGATGATGATCTGGACCTCGAAGGCGGGGTGGTGCGCGCCGTCGAGGAACTCGGGCGCGAGGTCGATGGCGATGTGCTGGTGTTTATGAGCGGCGAGCGTGAGATCCGGCAGACGGCCCGGGCGCTGCGCGACTCGCTCCGGGCGCAGAGCGACGTGGAAATCCTGCCGCTGTACGCGCGGCTTTCCATGGCCGAGCAGCAGCGCGTGTTCAGGACGCACCGCGGTCGGCGGATCGTGATCGCCACGAACGTGGCGGAAACGTCGCTGACGGTGCCGGGAATCAAGGCCGTGGTGGACCCGGGCGAGGCGCGCATCAGCCGGTACAGCGCCCGCACCAAGGTGCAGGGGCTGCAGATCGAGCCGATTTCGCGAGCCAGCGCCGATCAGCGTGCCGGGCGCTGCGGGCGCCTCGCGCCGGGGGTGTGCATTCGCCTGTATTCGCAGCGCGATTATGAGTCGCGCGAACCATACACGCCGCCGGAAATCCTGCGGTCCAATCTCGCCAGCGTGGTGCTGCAGATGCTGGCCCTGCGTCTCGGGCGTCCGGAGGACTTTCCCTTCCTCGAACCGCCCGACTCACGTCAGATCCGCGACGGATACGAGACGCTGCATCAGTTGGGCGCGATCACCGAAGGAGGCGAACTGACCGAGATCGGTCGCCGTCTGGCACGCCTGCCGATCGACCCGCGCATCGGGCGGATGATACTGGCGGCCGCGGATGAGGACTGCCTCAATGAGGTGCTGATCATCGCCTCGGCGCTGTCGGTGCAGGATCCTCGCGATCGTCCGCACGAAAAGCGTGACCAGGCCGACGAAGCACACCAGCAGTTTGCACATCCCGAGTCCGACTTCCTGTCGTATCTGAACGTGTGGCATTTTTACCACGAGCAGGAACGGAACCTGTCGCGATCGAAACTGGTGAAGGCGCTGCATCAGAACTACCTGAGTCCGGTGCGGATGCGAGAGTGGCGCGACGTGCTGTTCCAGTTGCGCCAGACATGTGCGGAAATGGATCTGCACCCGAAAACCACGCCGGGCGATCATGGGGCGATCCATCGTGCCTTGCTGACGGGGCTCTTGCCCAACGTGGGTCGTCGGGCCGACAACTTCGAGTATGAGGGCACGCGGAGCACGAAGTTTCACATCTTCCCGGGTTCGGTCCTGTTCAAGTCGCGCCCGAAGTGGGTGATGAGCGCCGAGATCGTGCGCACCACGCGGCTCTACGCGCGGTGCGTGGCCGGCATTGAGCCGCAGTGGATCGAGGCCGTGGGAGCCCACCTGCTGCGACGGCAGTACCAGGATGCCTACTGGGACGAGCGTCAGCGAGACGTGATGGCCCGCGAGCGGGTCACCATGCTCGGGCTGGAAATCATCGGCGGGCGTCCGGTGCCGTACGGGCGCATTGAGCCCGGCAAGGCGCGCGAGATCTTCATTCACGAGGCGCTGGTGGGCGGCGCAATCGACATCGATCCGCCTGCGCTGGCCCACAATCGCGAACTGGCCGAGCGCGTGCGCGCCATGGAGGCCAAGGCGCGGCGTGATGATCTGCTGGCCGACACGCAGGCGCGGTATGCCTTTTATGACGCGCGGCTGCCGGAGGAGATTCACAGCACGCGCGGATTTGAGCGCTGGCTCCGAAAGGCCGAGCGGACCGACCCGCGCGTCCTTTACATGTCGCCCGAGGACCTGTTGCTGCGCGTGCCCGAGCCGTTGGAACAGGGACGATTTCCTGAGCAGATCGTGGTAGACGGCGTCGGGCTCAACCTGAGTTATCGGCACCAGCCGGGACGGGAGGACGATGGCGTGACCGTGACCGTCCCGGTCGAGTTTCTCGGGCAGATCGACCGGGCCCGGCTCGACTGGCTTGTGCCCGGCATGGTCGAGGAAAAGATTGCCGCACTCATCCGCACTCTGCCCAAGAGTCTGCGGCGGAACTTCGACGCCAACGCCACGGCCAGGGATCTTGCGGACCGGATCGAGATCGGCAAGCGCCCGATTGTCGACGCGCTGGCCAGCGCGCTGAGCGAGCGGGCCGGCGTGGCGGTGCCGCGTGATGCTTTCAAGCCCGATGAAATCGATCCACACCTGTGGATGCGCTATTCGGTGGTCGATGCGACCGGGAAGGAACTCGCGGCCGGGCGCGACCTGGGTGAGTTGCGAGAGCGACTGTTTGCGCAGATCGCGGCCAGTTACGCGCACGCCGGGGGGAGCGAGTTTGAGCGTGATGATCTGCTGGACTGGGACTTTGGTGAGTTGCCCGGGCAGATCGATATTCGCCGCGGCGCGTACACGCTGGTGGGATACCCGACGCTGATCGACGAGGGGTTGACGGTGTCGCTGCGTGTGCTCAGTTCGCGGCTGGAGGCGCGGCGGCGCTTTCGCGCCGGGCTGGCGCGCCTGTACGTGCGCCACCTGCGAGAGGAGTTCAAGTACTACGCCCGACACCTGCCCGACATCGAGCGCATGACGCTGCATTATGCGCCGATGGGCGCCGTTGCTGAACTGAAGCGAGACCTGCTGCTGCTGGTGGCCGACCGCGTCTTCATCGGCGATGACGAGAACATTCGCACGCGCGAACAGTTTGCGGCCAGGCTCGACAGCGGGTGGAACCTGCTGCGACCAACGGTCGAGCGCGTGTGCGGGCTGGTGGGGCGTGTACTGACGCGGTTCCACACGTTGGCGCTGCGGCTGTCGGAGCCCGTGCCCGAGGGATGGAAGGCCAGTGTGAACGATGTGCGGGCGCACCTGGGGCGGCTGTTTCCTGTGCGGTTTCTCACGGTGATTCCGTATGATCGGCTGGAGCAGTACCCGCGCTATCTGCGCGCGGTGGAGCGGCGCGTCGAGCGGCTGCGAGAGTGGGGTCCGGCTCGCGACATCGAACTGGCCAAGCAGGCGGCCAGGTGGCAGGAGACCTTTGACCAGCGCCAGCGCAAACATGAAGCGGAAGGTGTCTACGACAGGGAACTCGACGCCTTCCGATGGTTGCTCGAAGAATATCGCGTGTCGCTGTTTGCGCAGGAACTTGGAACGGTTGAGAAAGTGTCAGACCAGCGTCTGGAGAAGCGGTGGGAACAGGTGCGTTCGTGAGGTTCTGTCGTGCCCCCGCGCCCTCGCCCGCTCAAGGTCGGCCGGTCGTCTTGCCTGACTCGTCGTCAAAGAGCATGCGCACCGGCGGCGTATCAAGGTCATCGTACTGCCCGCCACGCAGCGAGAGGATGAAAGCCACCAGCGCTGAAACGCCCAGCATCAGGGCTGCCGGAATCATGATGTACAGCACGCTCACCGGTGTTCCTCCCGCAACGATGACCCCGCCCGCGACGCGATCAGCACGACCGTCAGGGAACTGAGCGGCATGAGAATGGCCGCGATGATCGGCGTAATCAGGCCCATGACTGCCAGCGTCGCCGCGATGGAATTGTACGTCAGCGATGCGCCCAGGCACCCGAAAATCACCCGGCGCGTGCCGCGTGCCAGGTCGAGGGTTTCGAGTATCGGGCCAAGGCCCGGGCGGGTCAGGTAGACGTCCGAGGCTTCGAGGCTGGCTTCGGCGCCGCCGTGGACCGCGATGCCGACTCCCGCGGCCGCGAGGGCCGCCGCGTCGTTCACTCCGTCGCCCACCATCACCGTGCGTTCGCCGGGCCGCGAGACGACCGCGAGTTTGCGCTCAGGACTGACCCCGCCGAAGATGTCCGACGCGCCGAGGCCGATGCGTTCACCGATGCGGCGGGTGGTGCGTGGGTCGTCGCCCGAGAGCAGGCGGACGGTCCAGCCGGCCCGTTGCAGACGCTCGACCACCTGCCGCGAGTCGGGGCGGACGTCGTCGGCCAGCAGAGCCAGGGCGACCACGCGCCCGTCGACGGCAACGGCGACGGGGGTCAGGCCCTCATCGGCCGCGTGAGTGAAGTGGGGGGCGAAGTCGCCGCGGGTGGCGTGGACGTGCTGCTCGACAAAATCGGCGTTACCGACCACGACGTCGTGGCCTTCGACCACACCGCGCACCCCGGCGCCAGTGACATGCTCGACCGAGTCAGGCGCGGGGGTGTCGGCGTCGAGGTCGGCCAGGGCGCGGGCGATGGGGTGACGGCTTCCGCGTTCGAGCGCGGCAACCAGACGCCGGGCGGCCTTGTCGCCGATCCATTGCACCACGGTGAGGCCTCCGTGTGTGACGGTGCCTGTCTTGTCAAGATAGATCACGCCGGGGTGGGTCAGCCGCTCAAGCGCGTCGCTCCCCTTGATCATGATGCCGCGGCGAGCCGCACGTCCGATCGAGGCCGTCATCGCCAGCGGCGTCGCCAGACCCAGCGCGCATGGGCAGGTGACGATGAGCAGCGCGATGGCGTGCCCGGACGCCTGGTCGATCCCGCGCGGCACCCACACCCCGAAGGTCACGCAGGCGAGCACCACAACGACCACCGTGAACACCAGGGCGATGCGGTTGGTCAGTGCCAGGATCGGGGCCTTGCGTTCGGCCGCGTCGGCGACCAGCCGCATCAGCCGCCCGATGCGTGAGTCCGGCCCCGTCGACTCGACACGCAGACGCACGGGTGAGGCGATGTTCAGCGTCCCGGCGCTCAGCGGGCATCCGGGGCCGACCTCGGCCGGACGCGACTCACCGGTGAGCAGCGACGCGTCGATCGCACTGTGCCCTGACTCAAGCGTGCCGTCGGCCGCGACCAGTTCACCGGGGCGGACCTCGATCAGATCGCCGATGCGCAGCGCTTCAACCGGAACGTCGCGAACCTCGTCATCGTTCACGACGTGCGCCAGCGAGGGCGTGAAGGCGTAGAGCAGTTCGATGGCGTCTGACGCCTTGCGCTGCTGTCGCTGCTGGATGAAGCGCCCGACAAGAAGGAGGAAGACCAGCGTGGTGAGCGAGTCAAAGTAGATCTCGCCGCTCCCGCGAATGGTGTTGATGGTTCCGCCCAGTCCGCCGATGAGCAGGGCCAGCCCGATGGGCAGATCCAGGTGCGGCGCCCGTGCCCGAAGCGCCGCCAGCGCACCGCGAAAGAACACGCTCCCGGGACCGGCCAGCGACACCGCCGCGATGAGCATGCTCATCCACCGAAACAGCGTCTCGAACCGCGGCTCGATGCCGTCGGGCACGCCGCCGTAGAGCGCAAAGGCCAGGAGCATCACGTTTCCGGCGCAGAATCCGGCGATGGCGATGCGGGCCAGCATGCGACGCTCGTCGCGGATGCGTGCCTGCCGCACGCCTGCTCCCCGTGCCGGGTGCGGGCGGTAGCCCAGGTGTGTCAGTGTGTCCGCGATGCGCGAGAGTCTGACCCTGGACGGATCCCACCGCACCTGCACCACGCGAGTGCGCAGATTCAAACGCGACTCGACCACCCCCGTGACCACGGACGGCAGCCGCTCGACCAGCCATACGCAGGCCGCACAATGCACGCCCTCGAGCGCCAGTTCGACCGAAGCCAGCCCGTCGGGCTGTTGCGCCACGTATACGGCCTCAAAGGCCGGATCGTCAAACTCGGCGAAGGCGTGGTCAGGCACCTCGGGCCGAACTCGTTCGTTCGTCGAGGCGTCGCGCAGTTCGTAGTAGCGCTCCAGCCCGCACTCGTGAATGGTGCGATACACCGTCTCGCAGCCCTGGCAGCAGAACTGCTCGCTCAGATCGGTCCGCGCCAGCACAGGCGGAACCTCGAGCCCGCAGTGTGTGCACTTGGCTGCGGCCGCCGCCGTTGCTCTCGGCGCCTTGGTCGTGATCTGGCTCATGGCTGCTGACCGGAGCAGCAGGGAAGTTCGGACTCGTCGATGTCTTCGACGGCTTCGAGCGATGCGCGCAAACTCGCCGGCGTGGCATTCGAGATACTCTCACGCGTCATCGTCGGCAGTTGCACGCGTCCGAGAACCGTGGCCACGCCGACCACCATGACGGCCAGCGATGAGATGAGCGGCACGTGCTTGCGCAGCGGGCCGGTCAGGGCACGCAGTCCGGCTCCCAGCGACACCAGCACCGGCAGCGTGCCGACCCAGAACGCCGCCATCGTCAGTGCGCCCAGCGCCGGGTGGCCCGTGCCGGCCGCCACGACGGCAAAGGCGTACAGCCATCCGCACGGGAGCAGCGTGGTCAGCAGTCCGATCGCCAGCGCCCGCTGCACCGGCTCCAGGTCCATCGACGCCGCGTGCCCGCGCGACACGATCTTCTGCACCAACTTCGGCGCCCTCGGCTGCGCGACGTTTCGCCCCAGCGTCCGCAGCGCCACGGCCAGCCCGAACGCGATCATCAGCGCCCCCGCCAGCAGCGCCGCCACACGCTGCACCCCGATCATCGACCCGCCGAAGTCGAGAGCCTGCCCCACCAAACCCGCGATCACGCCCAGCACCGTGTAGGTCAGCAGCCGTCCGACGTGGTACGCGATCTGCAGGTGATGCGCCCGTGCCGGCTTGCCGCCGTCCATCCCGACTGCGAACAGCAGGAACGGCCCGCACATGCCCGCGCAATGCAGACTGCCCAGCAGGCTGGCGCCGAGCACCGCCCCGACCAGGGCGAGCACCTCGTTCATGGCGCCACTCCGGAGAGTTCGGCCTGACGGGTGAACCGGTACACGCGTTCTTCTGTGAGCAGCCGCAGACGAACCTCCCAGTTTCCCTCACGCCGCAGCGACGCCCGACCGGTGTACACACCCGCACCCTGCTCGACCAGCCTTACCGCCTGCCGCTCGCCCGAGCGTGCGTAATGAAACACCTCGGCCTCAATCCTGGCGTGTTCAATGGGCGTGCCCTCGCGAGAGAGCGACACCACCACCTGCCCCGCATTGAGCCGGTCAGGGTCGGGAAGCAGTTGGATGGAAACGTCGATGCCGTCCTCGCCCGGATCACGCCGCTCAGCACGGCCGGCATCCCACGCCAGCGCCTTGCGGTAGTAATCCGGCTCCACAGCGACCGACGGGTCTGAACCGGCCACAATCACCGTCACAGTGACCACCAGCACGTTCAGCCCCAGAAGCCCGATGACGACCACAGGCCATATCCACCCTCGCGGCCTGGGTGTCCCTCCGCAAGCGTCGGTCATGGCGTTCCTCCGTGCCAGATCCTGCCGTGCAGCGGGAAGTGCAGTTCCTTCTCAAAGCCGTCGCTCCCGTGCACCCGCACCGTGATGTCCACCGGCGAGGTCGTGAACACCGCCGGCTCGGCGATCACCCGTGCCATCATCGAGTCCATCTTATTCGGCTGGAGCGTGATCTCCGAGGGTACCAGTTCAATGCCGACGCCCCGAGCCGGGGCGATGACCTGGGCTGAGTAGGTCACCGGCTCCGCAGAGCGGTTGGTCACCCGCAAACGGGCCTGGTTCATGATCTGGCCCTCGGGCAGCACGTTGAACAGGCTGCCCGCCTCGCGGATCATCCGCACTTCCGCGCTCGATCGCGTGAGCAGCACGGCCAGGAACACCGACACCAGCACCATGAGCAGCAGGGGATAGAGGATGACACGGGGGCGGAGCAGGCGTCGCGGCTGCCCGTCCAGGGTCTCCTGCGACGAGTAACGGATCAATCCGCGCGGCCTGCCGACCTTGTCCATGACCGCGTCGCACGCGTCGATGCACTGGGCACAGTGGATGCACTCCAGTTGCAGCCCGTCGCGGATGTCGATGCCGGTGGGACAGGTGGTGACGCACATCTTGCAGTCGATGCAGTCGCCCTGCGAGGCTTCGACCACATTGAGTGAAACGTCGCCGTTCCGGACCTTGCGCTTGATCGCCCCACGCGGTTCGCCTCGCTTCTTGTCGTAACCCACGATCAATGACGAGCGATCGAGCATCACAGACTGGAAGCGCCCGTACGGACAGGCCACGATGCACGTCTGTTCGCGGAACAGGCCGAAGTCGAACAGCATGAGGCCTGTTGTCAGCAACATCACCGCGAACGCCACCGGGTGCTTGGCCGGCGAGTCGAAAACCCAGTGGCGGAGATTCTCGACCCCGACGAAGTAAGCGAGGAACGTGTGGGCCAGAATCGCCGAGATGGCCACGTAGGTCAGATACTTGAGCAGTTTCCGGATGCCCGTCGCGCCCGGCTTCGGCCGCGTGCCCGGCTTGCCATCGAAAAACCGCTCCACCGGACGGTACACGAACTCCATGTAGACTGTTTGCGGGCAGGCCCACCCGCACCACACGCGCCCGGCCAGAGCCGTCGCGAGGAACACAGCGACGAACACGGTCATCATGAACAGCGCGAGCAGCAGCGTGTCGGTGGCAAACAGCGTCTTGCCGAAAAACGTGAACTCGCGGGCGATGATGTCCAGCAGAATCGCGGGCTTGCCGTTGATGTTGACATAGGGCAGCGCCGTGAAGATCAGGATCAGCACATAGGCGGTGATGCGTCTGGCTTTCCAGTACCGCCCCGTGGAAAGGCGCGGCTTCATCCATCGCCTGCTCCCGTCCTTGTTCAGGGTCGAAAGCACGCGCTCCTCCGCTTGGAGCCGGGTCTCCATGATGTCACACACCTCTCGACTACGGTCCCCCGAAATCCCCAGGCCCGATCAGCCGCCCGTGGCACCCGTTTCACTGACCCCCGGGGATTCCGCCGGATCGACGGCAGGCTGGCTTGGCCAGGGGTCGATCGGCATCTCCTCGGGCAACTCCCTCACCGAAGTCTTGTTTTGACCTCTGATGGACGCGACGTAGGCGGCGACCACCGCGATCTGGTTGTCGTTGAGCACGGTCTTCTGCGCCGGCATCTGCCCATTGCCGGCGCCGTCGCGAATGACCGTGTAAATGTCTTCCAGTTTTCTGACGTTCTTGTACTTGTCGTCCGTCAGGTTCGGGCCGACAAGCCCGGCGCCCTCCGGCCCGTGGCAGATCGCGCACTTGCCCTGGAAAATGTTCTTGCCCGTATCAAGCCAGCTCTGGTCCCGCATGAGCAGGAGCATCTTCTCATCGCCCATGGGCAGGTTGGCAATCGCGCCGAACTTCTGGTCATTCTCTCTCCGCAGCGCCGTCGCCACCTCTTGCTGGTGGGTGGGCACGATCGGAGAGAGGTGGTACACCAGGGCGTACAGCACGCTGAACACGATGGACCCGAACCAGATCAGGTGCCACCAACCCGGTGTCGGGTTGTCGTACTCCATGATCCCGTCATACACGTGGCCGGTCAGAACATCCTTCCTGGCACTCTCGTTGTGCTCGGGCACAGATCACTCTCCTTTGGAGCCCATCGAGTCTGATTCACGCAGCGGAATCCGGGCGTCGTCGTCCATCTCCCGGCCCGGCGCCCGCATCGTCCGCCAACCGATCGCCACGAACGCGACCAGGAAGAACACCATCCCGACCGTCGGAAACACGTCCAGTCTCAGATTCCCGAACACGTCACTGAGCATCGGCGCTCGCCTCCGCCGGGGCCGCCGGCTCCTTCGTCAGGTCCGTCCCCAGACGCTTCATGTATGCGATCAGCGCGATCACCTTCTTGTCGCGGGTTTCCGTAAACGGCGGCCCGCCCGCCTGCTCGATCTCCAGCGCGATGCTCGCCGCCTGAATCTCCGCCTCCGCCTGGGCCACGCCCTCCTCAACCATCCGTCCGTACGGCACCCCGAGCATCGCCATCGCACGCACCCGCGTCTGGATCTGCGCAAAGTTGATCCGGTCGTGCAGCAGCCACGAGAAGGAGGGCATCACCGAACTGGGATTCACCGCGCGCGGGTCATTGAAGTGGTTGTAGTGCCACAGCGAGTTGGGGTTGATCACACCCTCGCGCGCAAGGTCCGGACCGATGCGCCGGCTGCCCCATTGGAACGGATGGTCATACACAAACTCGCCGGGTTTCGAGTAGTCCCCGTAGCGCTTCACCTCCGAGAAGATCGGTCGGATCATCTGCGAGTGGCAGTTGTAGCAACCCTCGGCGATGTAGATGTCCCGACCGGCCAGTTCCAGCGGGGTGTAGGGCGTCACCGATGCGATCGTCGGCACGTTCGAGCGGACCAGGAACATCGGAACCGCCTCGACCAGGCCCCCGATTGCCACGGCAATCAGCACCCAGACCATGAACTTGATCGGCCTGCCCTCGAGCCGGCGGTGCCACGCTCCCTGGAGAAACCTGTCGCCCCTGTGCCCCAGGTTTGTGTTCGCGTGCAGCCGCGATGACTCGCCGCTGAACTCGCCGGCCGTCACCGGAATCGGACGCAGCGCCGGGGCCGAATGCACCGGCTCTTCGTACTTCGCCGGTCGGTTCTTCCAGGTCATCACGAAGTTGAGCATGCACAACAGCCCGCCCGTGAGGAACAGCAGTCCGCCGCCGGCGCGAATCAGGTAGAACGGGAACAACTGCGTGACGGTCTCGACAAAGTCGGGGAATGCCAGGTTGCCATGCGCGTCAAAGGCACGCCACATCAGCCCCTGTGTGATCCCCGCCGCGTAGATCGCCAGGATGTACATCAGAATGCCGATCGTGCCCAGCCAGAAGTGCGCGTTGGCCAACTTCTTGCTCCACAGTTCAGTCTGGAACAGGCGCGGCAGCAGCCAGTAGATCATCCCGAAGGCGATGAAACCGTTCCACCCCAGGGCGCCGGCGTGGACGTGCGCGATGGTCCAGTCGGTGTAGTGGCTCAGCGAGTTCACCAGTTTGATGCTCAGCATCGGGCCCTCGAACGTCGACATCCCGTAGAACGTGACGCCGACGACGAAGAACTTGAGCACCGGGTCCTGCGTGACCTTGTGCCACGCGCCGCGAAGCGTCAGCAGCCCGTTGATCATGCCGCCCCACGAGGGCATCCACAGCATCACGCTGAACAACATGCCCAGTGTGCTCGCCCAACTCGGCAACGCCGTGTAGTGCAGGTGGTGCGGGCCCGCCCAGATGTAGATGAACACCAGTGACCAGAAATGGATGATCGAAAGCCGGTAACTGAACACCGGGCGCTCGGCGGCCTTGGGCAGGAAGTAGTACATGAGCCCGAGGAACGGCGTGGTCAGGAAGAACGCCACCGCGTTGTGCCCGTACCACCACTGGATCAATGCGTCCTGCACGCCCGCGTACACGGGATAACTCTTCAGCAGCCCCACCGGAATCACCAGGCTGTTGAACACGTGCAGCATCGCCACCGTCACGATCGTCGCGATGTAGAACCACAACGCGACGTACATGTGCCTCTCACGCCGTCGGACCAGCGTGCCGAAGAAGTTGACACCGAAGAACCCGACCCAGACCACCGCGATCAGAATGTCGATCGGCCACTCGAGTTCGGCGTATTCCTTGCCCTGTGTGAACCCGCTGGGCAGCGTCAACACCGCGCACACGATGATGAACTGCCAGCCCCAGAAGTGCAGTTTGCTCAGCACGTCGCTGAACATCCGCGCCTTGCACAGGCGCTGGGTCGAGTAGTACACGGCTGCGAAAATCGCATTGCCTGCAAAGGCGAAGATGGCCGCGTTGGTGTGGAGTGGACGCAGACGCCCGAAAGAGGTGTAGGGAAGCCCCAGATTCAATGCCGGAAATGTCAACTGCAGCGCGATCAGCACCCCCACGAGGAACGCCACGACCCCCCACAGGACCGTGGCGAACGCGAACATCCGCACGATCTTGTCGTCGTAGACGAACTGCTCAAGCGGTCCGCTGTCGGCGGCATGCTCCTCGGCATGAGCAGACTTCAGCGCTGCGGACCGTCCCCCCGAGGCCTCACCCTTCCTCATTCGCAGTTCTCCTCGTGAACCGGATCAGACTCGCTCCCCGGAATGGCAGTAGGTACCCCGGCCCCCGTGACATCGAGCCGCAGACAAAAGGACAAGCGTATCATCTATCCTCTCCCCATATGGCCGAATCAAGCCTCCGGGCCCCAAAATCTTCTCCGATTTGCCCCGATGACGCCAGTTTCCACAATCTGGACTACTCCCTCCGTCACAATACTTGACCTTTCGATCCTGTAATCGTATAGTGTGAGACGAGGCACAATGCTCAGTCAAGCAGTTGGATATGCCGCCAGTGCCCTCGGCTACGTGGCAGCGGCCGAGGGAAAGCCGGTGCTCGTCCGCGAAATTGCGGACGCTTGTGTCATTCCCGCACCCTACCTCTCCAAGATCATCCACACCCTTGCTAAGCAAGGATTGGTCATCACCCAGCGGGGCGTCGGCGGAGGGGTGGTCCTCGCCCGCGAGCCGACCACCATCTCGCTCTACGACCTCTGCCGGGCACTGGGTGATTGTGTGACCGAAGATCGCTGCATGCTCGGCACCGCCGCCTGCTCGGATCGGCGCGCCTGCCCGGCCCACGAGTTCTGGTGCGAGCACCGCGGGAAGTTGCTTGCCTTCCTGAAGGCGACAACGGTGGCCGAAATCGGGGCCTTCGAGGCCCAGCAGCGCGCCCCGGTCCTGTAAACCCGCCGCCCGGGCCTGAAGAGCCCGCTGCGCTCCCCTACGATGCGGGTGATTGTCGCATCCATATTGCCGGGAGGGCTCATGTCGGTATACCGCTGGTTCATCGCCGTGGTCGGTCTGCTGTTCGTCTCGGTGCTCATGCTCGGCTGGGGACGCGCCGAAAGGTCCGCGTCGGGGTCGAACGTGGAGCCCGAGGCCGCGTACCAGGTTGACCCAGCCCACTCCTCGATCATGTTCAAGATCCGGCACTTCGGGCTGGCCAACTTCTACGGCATGGTGACCGCGCCGATGGGCACCGTGCTCCTCGACGTGCCCGAAGCCGCCGTGCTCGACATCGAGATTCAGACCAAGTACGTCGAGGGCGGGAACGACTCGCGGAACAAGTTTCTGGCCAGCCCCGACTTCTTCAACACGCGCGAGTATCCCAAGGCGAGGTTCAAGGCGTCGGCGATCCGGCGCATCGACGAGTCGACCTTCGAGGCCGACGGCGAGTTCACGCTGCGCGGGGTGACGCGCCCGCTGTCGATCACGCTGACCGGGTACAACGAGCGGACGATCGAGAAGTTCGGGCACCGCTGCGGCTTTGAGACCACGTTCACGATCAAGCGCAGCGAGTTCGGCATGACCACCCACTTCGAGAACCAGACGCTGGCCGACGAGGTGGTGATCACCGTGTCGATCGAGGCCGGTCGCCCGGCGTAAGCGCCGATGGAAGAGTTCATCCGCCAACTCAACCTCACCGTGCTGCTGCCGCTGGGCGCGGCGCTTCTGATGGTGCTGGCAGTGCGGCGGAAGTGGATCGAAAAGAGGCCGAGTCTCCGGCATGTCTTCACCACCGCGCTGGTTGCATTGCCGTTGCCTTTCGCTTTTCTCGTCTGGCTCCCGCGCGAGCAGGCGATGGGGCTGCTGCGGCTCAACCTGCACGACGACTGGCAGGCGCTGGCGTACCTGTCCCTGGTCGGTGGGTTGATCGGCCTGATCCCGGCGCTGCTCCTGCCCGACAAGCCCTGGCGTACGGGGCTGGTGGCGCTGCTGCTCGCGGGCGGCACAACTCTCTGCATCTGGCCGATCGTCGAACAAGACGGGTGGGATCGGAGGCTGGCGCCGGGGCTGGTGACGGCGCTGCTGTTTGCATTGTTGCAGCCGCTGGGGCGTCGGCGTCCGGCGACGCTGGCGGCGTGTCTGTGGATTGCGTGTGTCGCGGCCGGCTCCGTGGCGCTGTTCATGCTCGGGCAGCGTCAGATCGCAGCCGCCGTCTCGCCCATCGGGGCGTCGCTGCTGGTGCTGGCCGCTTCGGCACGATGGAAGGGGCTGCACCTGCGTGATGGCGCCCTGGCGGCGGCCCTGCCGGTACTCGTCTGCGTGCCCGCCGCAGCCTGGCTCTATCAGACTGCGCTGGGCGTGGCGTACCCGATGGCCCTCATCCTCGTGACCGCGGCCGCGCCCGTCGCGGCGTGGCTGACGCTCAGCAAACTTCTGCGCAGCAAGAGGCCTTGGATCTCCACGTTGGTCGCGGCAATCGCGACTGCGGTGCTGGCCGGTGCGGCCATCGGTGCGATGCTGCTGCTTGAAGGTGCGGGCATAGAAGAAGACCCGTACACGGACATGTACGGGTCAGTGGGGGGTTGAACTCACCGTCTGGAAGCCGGTGACCTTGACCGGTTGGCAACCGGCTCTGCCCGACTCACTGGCACCCGGCGCTGAACACGTTCAGAAACATCTGCACGTCAAAGAAGTTCCAAGAGTTGTCGCCGTTCAGATCGGCCGTTGCATCGTGCGCCGAGAAAGCGTTGAGAAATGCCTGCACGTCGAAGAAGTCGGCCACCGCGTCGTCGTTGAAGTCGGCCGGGCAGCCCACCGGCTCGTCCGGCACCACCTTGCGCAGCATTGCAAACCCATCGACGTCGCGCACGTGAATCGTCAGCGCTTTCACTGAGCGGAACTTCCCGTCATCGGCGATGAACAGCACCTGCCCGGCCTCGAAGGCCCCGCCCGCGTCGGTCACGTCCAGCGAGTCGGGCGTATACGTAAAGCGCCCTGTGGCCGGGTTGAAGTCTGAGTTGGGCATCGGCGTGGCGGAGAGCGTGACCGGGTCGCCGTCAGCGTCGGTGACAAGCACGCGCATCTGGAACGTCGCTCCCTCGTCGATCCACACCTGTTCGCCGGTGGTGAAGGTCATCACCGGCAGGCTGTTCCCGGCGCGCGACGCGTGCGTCACGATGTTGTAGGTGTAGTCGTCGGTGTTCCCCTCGCTGAACGCGACGTTCAGTTCATCGCACTCGATGAAGTGATACTCGACGATGGTGCCCGTGCCGGGGTTCCACACCGCCTCCACGACCAGCGGCGCGTTGTGGCCCACCGGTTCGGGAGCGTTGAAGGTCCAGCCGTTGTACACGCTCGACCACGGGTTGTTGACCGCGATGCCCCCATACCAGCCGGGCAGCGTGGTGGAAGGGAAGGTCCACTCGCCGCTGGCGTTCGTGACGCCGCTGAACTTGGGGTTGTCGGGCACGGTGCCGTTGCGTTCGCGCTGGAAGACGCGGAGTTGCGCGCCGGCGATGGGCGTGCCGGGGTATTCGACCAGGCGGATCTTGATTTCGCCCTGCGGGATCGCGCCCAGGTAGTCGCCGAAGAACCCGCGGCGCAGTCCGAGGTTGCGGTTCATGCCGGCGACCGAGCCCTTGCTGAAAAAGCGTGCGCCGGTGTTGGCCATGGCGCCGCGACCCGACCGGTCGATGCGGGCGGTGCCGTTGTCATACCAGTAACGATCGTTCCCGTACATCACGTTCCACGGACTGACCAGCGGCATGAGCGCCGTGCCCGCGACCAGCGAACCGTTGTACCGGATGAGCATGTTGGCCGTTGCGACGTCGTAGTTATAGATGTCGATCAGCCCGACCTGATGCCCCAGTTCGTGCACCAGCGCCTGGTCCACGCGCTTGCGGTGGATCTCCAGATACTCGCTCGGCCAGTCAAAGCCCCACACGCCGTCGGTGGTCCACGTCACGTTGCCGATCGGCTCGTGCGTGCCGCCCGGGTCAAGCGTGCCGTCGGGCACGACCTGGAGGTTGGACAGGCGGAAGCGCTGACGCCCCCCCGAAACCCACAGTTTGCGCTGCAGCGCCTGCACCTGGAGTTGCGCCCAGTCCTCGGGCGAGTACGTCTCGATGAAGTTCGTCTTGCGGCTGAACTCGTCGTAGGTGTGCTGCTCCATGTAGAAGTGGTACTGGATGCCGTTGATGTAGTCGTTGACCGTGTTGTTCAGTTCGCTCCCCTCGGCGATCACGTCGTCCGGGTCGAGCGTGCACTGCACCGTGTGGTTGCCAACCGCACGCTGGTACTTGGCGGGCTGATAAACTTCGGCCCCGGGATCGATGTCGACGGTCTGCACCACGTCGGCAGGCCACGGACGCTGGTAGGTTAGTTGGATGCGCTGCCCCGGGTTCATCAGCGGGATCACGCCTGCATCGACGATCGCGCCGTCGAAGCGCCACTCATACGGCACGTCGCTGACGGGCAGGTCACCCTTGTTGAACACGTGCGCGGTGTAGGTGACCAGTTCGCCCGGATCGGGCCACTTCTTCTGGTTCTCGTAGCCCGCGGCGATGTGCTGATCGCCGCTGAAATCAATGTGGAAGCGCTCGTACTCCGGGCTGCGATGGATGAACCCGACGTTGAGGTCGATCGGGCGCACGGCCCGCACGCCCAGCATCGACTGGGCATGTATCACGCCGATGTCGGCGTTGACGCCCGTCTCGCCCACCCCCACGCCGCTCGCAAGCCCGTTCGCGTTGATCGTTGCGATGCCCGAGGCATCGGTCGTCCACGTGGCGATGTCGGTCACGTCGTAGCGCGTCGGCCCGTAACTGAGCGAGGCCTCAGCCTCAAACTGCTGCGTCTGCCCGATGGGAATCTCGGCGTACCCCGGCGTCACCTCCATGACGTTGATGCGGACCAGTTGCCCGTTGATGAGCACTTCTTCGACCGGCTCGGGGGTCTGGAGTTCCAGTTCACGGATGTGTACGTAGTCGTCGCGCTCCAGCCGCTCGCAACTGAAACGCCAGAACTTGCGCGTGATCGGCGTGTCGTTCCACTCCGCCCAGCCGACGATGCTGTCCTCGAAACGCAGCGCGTCGACGACCTGCACGTAGGTGCCGGTGTGGTTGTTCAGGTCGGCTAGGGTGTCGGCGGCCTCCAGGGTGATCTCGGTGGGGCTGGCTGCGACCAACCCGCGCATTGCGCCGACGGTGGGGGAGTTGACGAACTCGACGGTGATGATCGCCGGGTTGATCGAGGCTGAGCGATAGATGTTGTCCCAGTCGCGGTCGAACAGGGCATCCTTGCTGCCGATGTCCCAGGCCGAGGCGGTGACCGTGGCAAGCCCCTGCTGTTCGAGATCATGGATCAGGATGAAATCAGCGTGCGCGGACGTGGAAACAGCGACGAGAAGGCCGACAAAAACAGAACGCAGCATGACGCCCTCCTGATTCGCTCCCTTTCGCATGTTAGTGAGAATGGGTGCGTTGCCGGAAAGGTTTTCATGCAAAATCCGTGCTTGTGCGCACGGTATGGGACGGTGGGGGAAGGAAACAGATTGAATGTGCCACCGACTTCGGTCTACCGAAATCGGTGCGAAGTGAGCGGGGCGTTTCACCGAGTTTGCAAAGCCGAACTCGGTGGCACAAAGTGGGTACCCCTCGCCTACCGGCCTGCTTGGTTCTCAGGTGATGTGCCACCGACTTCGGTCTTCCGAAGTCGGTGCCAAGTGAGTGGGCCGTTGCACCGAGTTTGCAAAGCCGAACTCGGTGGCACAAGGTCGGTACCACCCGGCCGGGTCAGTTCGGGGTATCGTCGCCGGACGCGTAGCCATCCGCGCCGCCCTTGTTGCGACGGAAGACAATGACTTCGTCCCAACCGGACTCGTTGTTGGGCACCGTGGTGACGTGACCGTCGCCGTGACCGACGTTCATCGTCCCATTGTGCCGGTCGAAATCAAACTGGTTCGAGCCGACCGATCGCATGCCACGGTCCTCGTCGTAGTACTCAGAGAGTTTGAAGACGGCCTCCGCCGGATCGTGCCAGACGGTATACAACTGGTCGTTCCATGCGTTGCGCGGCTCGGAATCCAGGAAGAGCATCGTCTCGGTCGGGAACACGCAGCGGTCGAGTTTGCCGAGCAGCGGGGAGTTGATCCCGCCCGCGCCCTGCCCGACCTGGCCCAGCAGATACTCGCTGAAACCGTAGGAGATCATCTCGGGAACCTGGCTGCGGGCGGTGCCCCAACTGGAGGTGTTGCTGCCCCAGACGAGGGTTGCGCCGGCGTAGGTCATGTTGCCGGCCTCGAAGGTGCGGTCCGACGGACACCGGAAGTAATCGGTAAAAGCCGTGTTGAGCGGGCTGGTGCTGGAGGTTCCGGCCGCGATCATCATGCCTTCACGCGTCTGGGTGTCCCACTGGAGTCCGCTGTATTCCGCGATGGAAAGGTAGAACGGCATGGCATAGTGCCGGTTGAGGCGTTCGCTGAGCCACTGAGGCATCATGTTCAGGACGCGCTCGGTCCGCTGGCCGAGGGGGTTGGAATCAGGAGCCTCGATTTCCAGGGCCGCCGTGGCCTCGGTGAGCGACCACATCTGCCCGGCGACGGGGGCCTGTCCCTGGTGGTCGGCCATGAAGGAGAAGGTGAGTTTGGACGTCTGGTCCATGGCGGCCAGGCAGGTGACGCCGCGGGCGGCCTCACGGGCCGAACTGAGGGCCGGCAGGAGGATGCCGATCAGCAGGGCGATGATGGCGATGACCACAAGGAGTTCGATGAGAGTGAATGCTCGGGTGGCTCGAACCGTCGTCATGACTGGTCCCCTCGCCTGTCGGCGATGCGGACGCTCGGGCGGAATCGCCCGAAACGCCCCGGAATGCACGCGCTCCGCGTGATATGTGGCCCTGATGCGCGGCGCGGAGCGCGACTCCCCGCGCGCGGGCCATGTTCATCCATGATATCTGGCCCGGTAAGAAGATTCGGCCGAAACCGGGCGTCCGATCCAGAATCCCGGGGCGGGGCAGGTGAGCCCCGCCCGGGGTGACGATTGCTGCCCGACGCCCGCCCTGTTCAGGCGGGGGATGTCAGGCGAAGTCGGCGCGATTACGGGCAGCCGGCCGAGAACTCGGCCAAGAAGGTCTGCACGTCGAAGAAGTTGAAGACGTCGTCGTCGACAAAGTCAGCCCGGTCGTCCTGGGCGCTGAACCAGGCCAGGAAGGTCTGCACGTCGAAGAAGTTGAGCACGCCGTCGCTGACGGTATCCGCACGGCACGAGTCGTCGGCCGTCTCGTACTTGTACAACTTGCCGGGATCGCCGCCGGTGACCGAGGGGCTTCCGCCGACGAAGAACAGATCACCATCTTCGTTGACCGTCGGCGAATTGTTGCCGTAGCGCGTGGGCGGGATGGTGTTGCTCATGTTGGTGCGCAGGATCTCCGTGGCCGTCGCGCCGTCGTCGCGGACGACGATCAACTGGGCGGTCAGCGGGTCGGTGCCCAGGTTGGGATCCTGATTCTGCTGCTGCATCATGGCGTAGATGTAGCGTTCGCCGGCGTCGGTCTCAGCGACGGTGTAGGCGGTGATTTCGCCGGAGTTGAAGAAGTCGGCCTCGGTCATCCAGGCGTCACGCGTGTTGGTCGGTGCGATGAAGTGGTCGGGGTCGTTGGGATTGGGAACATGCGCCGGACGCAACTCCCACGGCTGGTCATAGGAAGTGCCCAGGTCATCGAAGCAGGTGATCACGCCGTAGCCGCCGCAGGCATAGACGCGGTCGCCCATGGCCGCCGGGCGGCCGAAGAAGTTGAGTTCGTAGACGGTGCCGCGACGACCGGGAACGGACCACTTCTGTGCGCCGGTGGAGGCGTTGATGGCCCACATGGAGGGCGTGTCGCCGTCATTGAAGGTGGTGACGAAGATCGTGTCGGAATCGCCGTTCATGGCGCCCGAGCCGATCCAGTTGAAGTTGTCCGGGCCGCCGAACCAGACTTCGGTGTACGTGCCGTCGGCGTTGTCGCGCACGCAGACGCCGGAGGCGACGGCCTGATTGGCGAAGTAGGCCATGTGCATCTTGCCGCCGGAAACCCATGCGGGCCCGAAGATGCCGAAGAAGCAGGTGTTGCCCATGAGCGGGTCATAGGACCAGTCGAGGTCGCCGGTGACGGAGTCGACGCAGTGGATCAGGCCGGAGGGGCTCAGGCTGCCGCCGGCGGTGTCGCCGCGCATGTGCACGTAGAGGTTGACGTTGCCGCGCTGGTTGGCGACCGAGCCGATGACGGGGGCGCCGCGCAGACCCTGCGAGGAGCCCGGGGTGTCAAAGGCGGCGTTGGTGTACTCGCCGGCGACGCTGAGGTCAGCGTAGTTGAGTTTGATGATCTTGGAGACGCGTGAGCCGGAGGCGGTGCTGGTGACCGCAGTCCAGACGAAGTCTTCGCCGAGTGACACGCCGGCGTACGCGCCGCCGTCACCATCCAGCCCGGGCGAGGATGCCAGGACGTTGCCGTTGGACGGATCGACCTTGTAGACCTTGGGGAGCGAGCCGTCGCCCGTCCGGGTCTTGAAGTAGAGGTTGCCGTCCGCACCGATACAGATACCGCCGATCGACGCGGGCTGGTCGGTCGCGACGGTCCACTCGTGTTCGGTGGCCGGGCCGTCGTCGACCATCTTGGAGGCCTGACGGAGCGGGCCGCCCTTGTAGTCAGGCCAGAACGAGCCGGTTTGGTACTGCGCGGACGCAGAAACCGCAAACCCGGCGAGGACGGTGATTGCCAACGCATTCTTCAACATGTGGATCTCCCTCGTGACAGGACTTATGGAGTTGATTCCACGGCCGGAGCACCGACCGATCACGCCTGTTTCCTCGGGTCTGGCTCCCGCGCATACACAAAGCGGTGAGCGCAAACCACTAGCATGATAGAGGCAATCCGCCTCAAATACAACCCTACAGATGAATTGCGGGTCCGTTTTTTCACACAGTTGTCGGATTTCGGCGGACGGTCGGTCGCAAGCGGACTTGCTGCGGGGTCTCTTCCCCGGAAAATGCCCGAAGGGCTGTTTCAGCGGGTGTAAAAAGAAGCGACCGGCAGGATGCGCCGGTCGCTGGTGACGATCTCGCGGAGGGCTCAGTCGACTCGTTCCAGGTCGAGCGTCAAAGTGGAGAAGCCGTCGATCTCGAAGTGGTACACGCGGAGAACGACCAGGTCGTTGTCCGTGTCCACACTGAAGGTGCCCTCGTTGGGTGTCGGGGCGTGCCAGGTCCAGTTGTCGATGACCATCTGGTTACCTCCGGTGCCGGTCATCGCGTATACGCGAACGCCGTCGTCGCTGACCGTCTTGATCCGCCAGGTGCCCTTGGGCATGCGGAGGCGCCCGACCGCCTCCATGCCGAAGTGGTCCGAGCCGATTTCGGCTTCAGTGAGGTGCCCGGACGTGTCGGAGATCTCGCCGGAACGGGCCAGGTCCTTGGGTCCGCCGTGCCCATACTTGAGATTGAGCGTGTCGCAGGAGAAGGGGCGTGAATCAGCGGCACGGGCGAGGTTGCACCACGCCTCAAAGTCTTCACGCGGGTCGACCTTGTCCTTCCAGGAAAAGGTACGTCCGAGCCAGCGGGCCTTGATGATCGTGCCGCTGAGTGTCTGGTCGAGTCCTGCGCCGGAGAGTCGGACGGCGTAAGGCACGACGCCTTCGCCCGCGGTGATCGTGATGCGCTTGGAGCCTTCCACCTTGCCGGGCTCGACTGCGACCTCGAAGCCCTCGCCGTCGGCCGTGGCGGTCAGATCGTCACCGACGCCCAGCGCTTCGTAGACGACGGTGCCGCCGCCCTTGGTCAGTTGGCGCAGGAGGGGGGATTCGTGATCCCACGGGCCCCATTCATCCATGATGATCTGGTCGCGCCCGCGGAGTTTTGTGCGAGTGCTGTACGGGATACCGTTGATGATCTCGATGGGTCGGCTTTCGCCGAGGACTTCGTAGGAGGGATTGTGGAAGCCGGGGATGGGCCCGTCGTCGAGGACTTCGATCTGGCCGCTGGATTCCATCTTCTTGCCGACGGATTCGTCGATGTCGAAGGTGTTGTTGACGATGACGGTGTTCTTGAACGGCCCGCCGTCGTTGCGGAAGTGGAAGGCCAGACGCTTCTCGTTTTCGCCGACGCGATGGAACGGACGCGGCTCGTCGTTGATGATGAAGGTGTTGTCGGCGATGACGTTGGACGTGACGCCGCGATAACTGGTCTTGGCCCAGGGAAGCGTGCCGAAGTCGCCCAGCCCGTCCCACCAGATGTGAATGGCGGCGCGGTTGTTGATGAACTGGTTGCCGATGATCATGTTTCCGGCCGAATGCTCGATGTTGACGCCGCCGCGTTCGAGCCCGTAGGCCATGCCGCCGTTCCCGTCGAAGAGGTTCTCGTAGATGAGCGAGTCCTGACTGAACCCGCCCCAGATGCCGCAGATGGCGTTTTCGACGAAGCGGTTGCGGAAGATGACATTGTCGAAACTGAAGGTCATTTCGAGCCCGTGGGCCGGGGCGTACGAGAGGTCGTTTTCAGCGAAGATGTTGGCGTTGCACCCGGCGCGGGTGTGCTTTTCGAGCACGTCGTCGGAGTAGGCGATCTTGTCGTCGACGTTTTGCTCGCCCGATTCGCGGCGCAGGCGGTCGCGTTCCCGGTTGCGCTCCGGCTCGCCCAGCGCGTCGATCCCGGCGAAGCCGAAGATGCCGTCGCCGCCGTGGGTCACCGAGTTCTGGGCGATGACGTTGTTGCTGACCTGCTCGAACATGAGGATGCCGGCTGAGTCCTGCCCGCGGTTGTAGACGCCCTCGACATGCCCGCGGACGCAGAAGTCAAAGGCGTTGCGGGTGATGGTGTTTCCGGTGGCACGCCAGAGCCCCAGGCCCCAGCCGGAGAGGAACGAGCAGTCGTTGTCGTAGATCTTCGAGTTGGAAACGTTGTCGAGCAGGATTCCGTTCTGCCCGCGCCGGACGCGGACGTTGCGCACCGTGATGCCGCTGGAATCTTCGATGTAGAGCGCGGCGCCGTAGTTGTTCATCCACTCGTTGTTCTCGTTGTGGTGGGGAAAGAGCCAGTCTGAAGAGTCTTCGCGCTCGGGTGTGGAGCCGAGGTGGGCGCGATAGTTATCGGACAAGTCGGCATGCTCGAAGACCAGCCCGTCGGCCTTGGTGATGTAGACCCCGACCTTGAACCCATGCACCTTGGCGTTCCGGATTGTGACGTTGGAGTGCCCCTCAAGGCGCACGCCGGTGCCGGTCAGTTCGTTCCAAGGCGTTCCCGCGGGCGCGCCCCGCAGGACCGAGCCGGCGAAATCGACCGTAACTCCGTCGGCTTCGATGTGGATCACGCCGTTGCCGTCGGTGTCGGCGATGACCGCGTCGGGGGCGATCTCGAGTCGGCACGATTCGGTGATGCGCGTGTTGTCGGCCGTCACGCGCACGACGGGCAGGTTCTGTGCGGACACAGACGAGACCCCGCCGGCCAGCAGAGTCAACGCAAGAGCGGTGTGGTGCTTCATGACGCCAGTATAGCGTTTCCGGACCGCGAACTTGTGAAACTGCAAACGGCCGCAGAATTCCCCGGCAGACGGTTTGACACACCCGCAGATGAGGAGCAGACTTGAGTTGGACAATATCACGTCGCGCGTTCGCGTTGAGCGCGCGGCGACGTTGTCGGTTTTGAGGAAAGGAGGCAGAGATGCGTTCAGTTGCAGCAGCGGCCGCGGTGCTCGCCCTCTCCGCGGGTGGGGCGTTTGCCCAGTACGACTCGTTCGGCTTCGAGGGTTTTGCACTCGGGGACATGCCCGGGCAGGACGGCTGGATCGCCGACACCAGCGGCGACTACGGGCCCGTCCAGATCGTGCTCGATCCGACCGGCGCGGGCATGGGCAATGTCGCGCTCTTCGACCCCCCGGGCGTCGCCGGTGGCTGGCAGGGCGTCGAGATCGACGTCGGTCCGCTCTCGGGCAACACCGTCACGGTCGAATGGGACCAGTGGCGCGCCGACCTGAACGACAACGTGTGGATGGCCGACGATTCGTCGTTCGGCGGATGGTGGGCCATTCAGTGGGACACCAGCCTTGGCATTCACAGCGAGACCTTCGGCACCGGCGTGACGCTCCAGACCGGGGTCTGGCAGCACGTGACATACACCTTCGACTTCGCCGGCGGCACGGTGACGGTCGACGTCGACGGGACGAGCGCGGCCGGTGCGCTGAGCGACATGGCGCTGGACGGCTGGGTGTTCGAGTATGAGCCGGGCGACTTCGCCGGCGAGGGCGGACCGCTCTACATCGACAACTTCAGGATCACGCAGGTTCCCACGCCCGGTGCACTGGCCATGCTGGGCCTGGGCGGGATGGTCGCCTTCCGTCGCCGCCGCTGATCGGCGCGACATCTCAGGTGCTTTCGGCGTCCGGACGAGCCCGTTCGGACGCCTTTTCATTGCGCCCCCGCGCGTGCGCGCTACGCTCACTTGCCGCACTCCAGGGAGACGAAGCCCATGACCCTCAAGCCGCTCTACTACACCTTCGGCAACCACATGCACTGGGTCGACATGCAGTGGCTGTGGGGATACGACGTCCTGCCCGGGTGCGTGGCCGACATGCGCAACCTCATCGAGCACACCGGCGCCCGCGGGTGCGTGAACTTCGACGCGATCGGGTACGAGAAGATGGCGGCCGAATGCCCCGAGTCGCTCGCCGACCTGCGGGCGATGATCCAGGCCGGTGACGTCGAGCCGGTGGGGTGTTCGTACGGTCAGCCCTACGGGCTCTTTCAGCCTGGTGAGTCGAACATCCGGCAGTTCACCTATGGGATTCGCAGCACGCGGCGGCTGCTGGGCGCGCGCCCGCAAACGTTCTGGGAAGAAGAGTTCTACTTTTTTCCACAGTTGCCGCAGATGTTGCGGCGCTGCGGGTACACCGGCGCCAACCTGTTCTTCCAGTGGACCTGGCACACGCCCGAGTTGCCGAAAGAGAACGCGAGTTTGATTCTGTGGGAAGGGATCGACGGCTCGCGCCTGCCGGCGCTGCCGCGCAATGCGCTCAATGTGCACCAGTGGCCGGAGGACTTCGACGGGCTGCTGGAGCAGGGGCTGATCAACGAACTCGACCGCCCGGCGATCGTGCAGTGGCTCGAACTGATGCCGAGCAAGGACTGGATGTGCCGCAGCGAAGTGCTGCTGCCGCGGCTCAAAGAACTGATGAACGACCCTCGCTTCGACGTCCGCCCGCGGACCAGCGCGCAGTTGATCGCCGAGTTGCTCGAGGCGCAGGGAGTCGGCTCAACGAGCCTCGACCGCCAGGCAGGGGTATCCGGGGATTCCGCGTTGGCGCTTCGGGCTCGCTCGCCGGAGCGTTCCGGCGGAGAGGAAGTCGCGGGGATTCCGGTGCGGTATTACACACCCGACGACGTCTGGCACGGCATGACGCTGGGCAAGAACGCCGACCGGCACCCGCGGACGAGCCGGCGGGTCGAGCGGCAGATTCTCGCGGCCGAATCGATCGCGGCCCTGGCCGGGCTGCTGGGCCGCCCGTACCCGTCCTGGGACGTATATCCGACGTGGGAGATTGACGAAGCGTGGCGCGAACTTCTGGCCGCCCAGCACCACGACAACCACGAGTGCGAAGGTTTGTGCGGGTTTGTGGGCTATCAGCAGATGGAGAAGGCCGAGATGGCGGCGAGCGAGGTCTTCGATCGCACGCTCGGAACGCTCGCCCTGCGGTCTGTCGAACACGTACAGACGAACGTGCTCGGCTGGAAGCGTTCGATGTATGTCGACCGACCTGACGAATCCGGCTTTCTCGATATCCCGTCGTTCGGCTACCGAACGGGCGGGAAACTGAAGCGGGCTGCCGACGCGAACATCTATGAACGAGACGACATCCTCACGCTGGGGCGCGGACGCATCTCGGTTGAGATCAACACGCGGACCGGAGAGATCGTTCAGATACGGAATCCGGACCACAGAGATGGGCTGCTGGCCCAACCGATCGGGTTGCTCAAGATGGTCGCCGACGGAAAGGAGTGGCGCCTTGGGTCGCCCCGGCGTGTTGATCCGGACCCCAGGATGGGCAGCGTCTTCCTGGAGTTTGATGTCGATGGCAACGACGGCGACGAGGCGGAGCAGACTCGCGGCATCGATTCATTCTCCATGATCGTTGGCGTACCTCCGACAGCGGATTCGATCGAACTGGCAATCGTGGGTCTGCGGCGTCTCCCTCAGCCTGATGGCGGATTGAACGCGGCATTGCGCCTCCCCATCGTCCCCCGGTTCCAGTTGCACAGCGTTCGCACGGACTCGGCGTACGCCGCCCATGCGGTGCAGGGCGGTGGCGCGGTGAGCCGCAAGTACCCGACGGGCGACTGGATGACCTCGCCGCAGTGGTTTGACCGCGTCAGTGGTGCGATGCACTCATCGACCTTTGTTGACCTCATCGATGAGCGCGGACACGGATTCACGGTATTTCATGACTCGACCCAGCAGTGGTTCAGGACCGATGCCGGTGTCGAGGCGGTGCTGCTCGCGTACGACCCGTGGGACGAAGTCCGGTATGAGCCCGACGATTCGGTCTGCTTGCGCATCGTGCCGCATGCGGGCTTGAAGGATTCTGCCAGGGCCCGCCTGGCGGCCGAATTTCTGGACAGCCCCACTGTACACTGGAACGATCACCCCGGCCCCGTGGGCGGCGGCGGTGCTCCCGAAGACCATCCGATCCCGCCTGTCTTCTCGCCTGTCGACATCGCCGGCGACGACAACATCCTCTGCCACGCGCTCTACCGTGACTCGATGAAATCCGGCGAGCACCTGCCAGACTGGGCCGGGCACGAGATGGCGCGGCGCAGCGACGGCAAGTGCACGCACCCGCACGTCGTACGTCTGGTCGAGTGGGACGCCGAGCCCGGCACCGCCGTTCTCAAGTGCCCCGGCGAAATTGCGGCCGCGGCGAAGACGAATCTCATGGGCGAGGTCGGCCCGCACGTCGGCGGAGGCGAGGACACAACCTGGCTCGAGCCCGAGCCGTGCGACCCGCCCGAGTGGGCCGTCGGATTGGAGATGCCCGGCGGGTGGAACCAGGTGCGCGTGCCGATGAAGCCGCGTGAGATCGCGACGGTGATGCTCGACCTGGTGCTCGGGCGCAAGCAGTGGAGGGATCTGGACGCGAAGCGCCAGGTGTGGGCGAAGATCCACAAGACGGAAGGCACGAAGTGATGACGAGCCCGAATCGCAAGCCAGGGAGTCACACTCTGAGGGACTGACATGACCGGTCGCGTCTGCATCGTCGGTTCGATCAACATGGATCTCGTGGTGCGTGCGCCGCGCCTTCCGGCGCCGGGCCAGACGCTGATGGGCGGGCCGTTCGCCCGCTTTCCCGGAGGCAAGGGCGCCAACCAGGCGGTGGCCGCGGCGAGGGCCGGGGCGCATGTCGCGATGCTCGGGGCCGTGGGCGACGATGAGCATGGACTTGCGATGCGAACAACGCTGTCCGATCACGCTGTTGACGTGGCGCGAGTGTCGACGCGCTCCGGCACCGCGACGGGCGTGGCGCTCATCACCGTCGATGATGCCGGCGAGAACACGATCGTCGTTGCCCCCGGCGCCAACGCCTCACTCAGTCCCGAGGCCGTTGCATCGGCCGCCGACGTGATCCGCCACGCCGACGTTCTGCTCGCGCAACTCGAAGTCCCGCTCGAGGCCGTGGCGAAGGCGGCGTCGATCGCGCGAAGCGCCCACACGAAAGTCATGCTCAACGCCGCGCCCGCGCAGTCGCTCCCGCGCGACCTGCTCGCGCTGCTCGACGTGCTGATCGTCAACCGCGGCGAGGCGGCCCTGATCGCCGGGCGCTCGCCCGAGGAAGATCCGGCATCGCTCGCCAAAGCGCTGCAGACACTCGGAGTTCCCGAAATCGTCATCACGCTCGGAGGGGACGGCGCACTGCACGCCGGCGCGCGCACAACCCGCATCGCTGCGTTCCACGTGGAACCGATTGATACCGTCGGAGCGGGCGACGCCTTTGCCGGCGCGTTCGCCGCGGCGATCGCGGATAAGATGCCGACCGAAGCCGCGCTGCGATTCGCGGCCGCGGCGGGCGCGCTCGCGACGACGAAGCAGGGCGCGATCCCGTCGCTGCCGACGCGGGCGGAGATCCAACATCTGCTCGGCTAGTTTCTGTTTGCATCTGCGAGGAAATACCGGCAGGACGCCCGTCCCGCCGGCAAGAGAAGGGGAGCACGTCATGGGGTTCATCACGCACATTCCTGGTACGCAACCCGTCCAGCCGCCGGAGAAGCACCCGCAGGCCAAGGGCGTAGGCGTCATCGGTCTGCACGAAGGGCGCACGCTGCTGATGTCGCTCCAGACGCGCTGCATGTTTGCGCGCTCAGTGGCGGGCTGCGATCTGAACCCGGAAAAGTTGGGCGCGTCGAAGGCCGAATACCCCGATCTCTTCTACACCAGCGATTACGACGCGATGCTGGCGCGGGCGGATGTGGACGTCGTGGCGATCTACACGCCCGACGCGCACCACGCCGAGCACATCGTCAGGGCGTTCGAGGCCGGCAAGGACGTGATCTGCACCAAGCCGCTGGTGAACTCGCTGGAGCACGCCGCGCGCATTCTCGACGCCGGGCGTCGCACCGGTCGCAAACTGTTGGTCGGCCAGAGTTCGCGGTTTTTTGAGCCATTCCGGCGACAGCGGGCCGAACTGGAGCGCGGAGCCTACGGCGGTCTGCCCGGCATCGAACTGGTCGACGCGCACTACATCCATCGAATGGACTGGTACTACCGCAAGAGCCCGTGGGCGGCCACCGAGACCGACTGGGTGTTCCTGGGCATGTCGCACCCGATCGACCTGGTGCGGTGGTATCTCGGGCGCATTGTGCAGGTGTCGGCGTTCGGGTTCAGGAGCGCGATGGGGCGCCAGTTCGGGCTGCGCGGCAACGATGTGTGCATCGCCAACTTCGTCGCGGCCGACGGACGCATCGGACGGGCGATGGGGCACTACGGGTGCCACGAACTCCCTCGGGCGCGCAACTGCATCGAACTGATGCTCTACGGCTCGGGCGGCACGAGTCTGGCGCAGTATCACGACATGCGGTATGTGCATACGGGGGAAGGCACAGGAGGGGAGGGATGGAAACATCACGAGACGGACAGAAAAAGTGGGAACCAGCCCGAAGCGCAAGCGAGGGACAAACAGGCTCATTCAGAGCCTCTTGCACAGGCGAAGGCGGGCGGGGTGCAGTCGCCGGTGAAGTTGCCGGGCATCTTTGAGCCCGGCGAGTTGGCCGAGGTGGTGGAAGACTACCTGTACGCGGGGCGGCACTACTACTTCAACTCCGAAGTGCACGGCATGCACTATGGCGAGTTCGCCAATTATGCCGATCATTTTGCAAAGTCGCTCATTGAGGGCTGCACGGCGTCGCCGAGCCTGGAGGAAGGCGTGGAGACGTACTGCGTGATGGAGGCGGTGAAAAGGTCGTCCGACACGCGCCGCGCGGTGGATGTGGAGCCGTTGCTGCGCGAAGTGGGGGTGCTGTAGCAGAAACAAAACCCCCGCGTGCGCGGGGGCTTTGATCGCATCGTCTTCGTCACCTCGTCACTTCGTCGCAGAGCCCTCGCTTCCGGTCGGGCCTGGTTGCATCAGTCTTCGACGTCTCCGTCGTCGTCCGCGTCGTCATCAACAACGATGTCGAGTTTCAGCGGGCGGACCCAGATGTTCCGGAAGCGCATCGTGTTGCCGTGATCCTGGAGTTTGATGGGTCCGGCCGCGTCGTGCACCTGGTAACTCGGTGCGTTGCGGTGCTGCGTGGCGCCGATCAGGGCACGGTGGCTCTGCACGAGCACGCCGTTGTGCAGCACGGTGACGAATGCGGGACGTTCGAGTTCGCCTTCGTCGTCGAAGCGCGGCGCCTCGAAGACGATGTCGTACGTCTGCCATTCGCCGGGCTTGCGGCTGGCGTTCACCAGCGGCGGATACTGCCCGTAGATCGAGGCCGCCTGCCCGTCGGCATATGTCTTGTTGTTGTACGAGTCGAGGATCTGGATCTCGTACACGCCGAAGAAGAACACGCCCGAGTTGCCGCGACCCTGGCTTTCGCCTTCCACCTTCTCCGGCGTGGCGAACTCGAGGTGCAGTTGCACGTCGCCGAAGGTCTCACGCGTCTGGATGTCGCCCGAGCCGGGCAGAACCTGCATGGCGTGCCCCTCGATGAGTTGCCACTTGGCGCTGCTCCCGTCGGCGTGCTGCCACGCGTCGAGGGCCGAGCCGTCGAAGAGGACCGTTGCGTCGGATGGTGCGGGCGCGATGGTCCTGGGCGCCGGCCCGGGATCGACCACCGGCGGGTTCGGGCGACTCTTGTCGTGGACCTTCCACTCCTGTCCGGGAATCCGCGGCGTGTCGTCGTACCCGACGCCCTGCGCAAAGCCCGGCGCGGTGATGAGAAGCGAACACAGTGCGATCAGACTTTTCATGGTGATTCCTCCGAGATTGGGACAGTGTAGCGTCGCATCGGATTGGCACCAGCAGCGCTTTGACACCAGTCTGCTGGACGCCGGACGTTTGCGAGTCTTCGAGTAAAGGTCCGGGTGCTGTGAACCCTGGAAGGCGCCTCGACTCGCAACTGTGCCCGAAGACGGGCAAATCTCCGGCGTCCGAAGTCACTTCAACAGGTCGCCTGTGCTCTCACGCCGCACACGATCGAGCCACTTGGCCCAGATGCTCAGGACCAGCAGCATGTACAGACGTTGCGAGTGGTCGCGCCCGTGCCAGGGGTTCAGGCTCTTCTCGCCGGCTGCGTCGTGCTCGCGGAGCAGGCGCCGGACGAAGTCCATGTTGATGCCCACCTGGGCCTCGGCGAGCCCGGGGAACGGGTCGGTCGATTCGAGGTGGTCGTAAAGGAGTTGCCGCATGCCGCCGAAGTCGGTGCGGAACCAGTCGCCGATGGGAATGGCGAACCCCTGCTTGGGGCGATCGACAATTTCGGCAGGCAGGTACTTGCGGGCGACCTGCTTGAGGAGGCCTTTGCGTTCGTTGTTGGGCATGAGGACGGACAGAGGGGTGGCAAAAGCGCGGCCGATCATGCGATTGGACAGGAAAGGAGACCGCAGTTCGATCGGAACGGCCATCGTTGCGGTGTCGGACTTGCGGAGTATGTCATTCGGAAGGTAATGCCCGAAGTCTTCGCGGAGGGGGTCGGACCCGGGATCGAATCCAACCACGTCGCGAAAGTCCCGGGAGCAGGAACGCGCCTCGGAATCGATCACCAACAGTCGATTCAATTGACTTCTTGAAAAGATGTTCTGCAGATCGAGGTAGCCCTCGCTGATCGCGGCATGGATAAGGCGGGAAAGTTCGGTCGTTCGGTCTTTGGGACGGCGCTGCGGAAGTAGCCCCGTCGGGATGTACCTGGCGAAGCGGTGGAGCCGAGCGAGCAGGCGGGATGTCTGGTGCCGTCGGTATCCGCCGAAGAGTTCATCTCCGCCGTCGCCACCCAGAGCCACCTTGATTTCTTCGGCGGCGGCTCTGGCGACCCAGTGCGAAGGGAGCATGGAACTATCGCCGAAAGGAAGCCCAAGTTGCTCGATGAGTCGGACAAGGTCTGCGGCGGGGTCGGCGGCGCAATTGAGCACCCGATGTTTCACCTGCAGGTGCCTGGCCACGGCCGCCGCTGCAAGAGACTCATCCAACTCGGGCGTCGGCATGCGCACTGTGTAGGCCCGGATCGCACCGTCGGTGAGTTGGGACGCGATCGCGGCGATGAGCCCGGAGTCGATCCCGCCCGAGAGAAACACGCCGGTCGGAACATCAGCATCCAGTCGATGGCGAACGGAGGTCTCAAGCGTCTCGGCTACCTCGCCCGACGTTCGAAATGGCTGCGCGAAATCGGATGAGCCGCGCTCGGGTAGGACTGATGCACGCGAGCACATGGCCCACTCGCCAGACTCGGTTGGCCAGGTTCCCCAGAACCGTGGCGAAGCAGCGAAACAATGGAGCGGCGGCTCCATCCATGCCCCGCGCATAATCCAGTTGTACGCATTCTCGTGATTGACCTCCCCGGAATCCAGGCCGACTGCACGAGCAAGTCGGACCAGACCCGCAGGGGACGACGAGCAGACGAACAGCGTCGAATCTCGATCGGTGTCGAAGTACAGCGGCTTCTCGCCGGTCCTGTCCGAACCCGACACCATCATGCCGCGGGAACGGATCCAGGTGAGATGCATGTGCATCGCGTCAAGGTGCTCGCGCAGATCCTGGCCCCATTCCCTCCACCCATGCACCAGCACCTCGGTGTCTGAGTGATCCGTCTCGAACCTGTGTCCGAGGGCTTCGAGTTCGGCCCGTAGTTCGCGGTGGTTGTAGATGCACCCGTTGAACGCCACGGCCACGACGTCGTCGGCGTCGCGTACATGCGGAGGCACGTGGGTCGTCTCGCCGGTGAGGTCGATGATGCCGATGCCCTTAGAGCGAGCGCCGATGTGGTCGGGGATGAAGCGTTGGGGCTTGAGCAGTTCGCCGGAGCCATCGGGGTGGCGGATGTGGACCATGGGCTGCCAGCCGCCGGCGTGGTCGATGATCGAGAGCCTCCGGTGGACGAGGGCGACGTCGACCACGGTGCCGTCGGGGCGCGTGGCCCGGTCGCGGAAGCGTCCGGCGCCGTCGGGGCCGCGGTGCTTGATGGAGTCATCGAGGAGGTCGAGCCATTCCTCTGGGATGGACTCGAAATGGGGCGGGATCGGCGTGTCTGGCCGATGAAGCCTCAGGATGCCTGCGATGCCGCACATGGTGGGAGCGTATCGACTCCGGGCCCAGCGGTATCGGGGAGCCGGACGCCCGTTTTGACGGTTCGGGGCGTCGACGCAAGAAGTCGGCGACCCGGGTGAGGCGGAGTCGACGGATCTGGACTACTTTCTCACTCTGGGCTGGACTTTTGGACCGGGTCCGGCTGCGGTGAGGAAGGAGTCGGAAGATGCCCGATTCGTATCAACCCAAGCCCAAGGACCATTTCACGTTCGGACTGTGGACCGTGGGGAACACGGGGCGTGACCCGTTCGGCGGTCCGACGCGCCCGCAGTGGTCGCCGGCGGAGATCGTGGACCTGCTGGGTGAAGCGGGCGGAGTGCACGGGGTCAACTTTCACGACAACGACCTTGTGCCGATCGACGCGAACCAAGCCGAGAGCGAGCAGATCAAGCGAGACTTCGCAGCCGCGCTGAAGCGCAACAAGTTGCGCGTGTGCATGGCCACGACAAACCTGTTCAGCGACCCTGCGTTCAAGGACGGGGCATTCACGAGCAACGACGCCGAGGTACGGGCCTATGCGCTTCACAAGACGATGCGGGCGATGGACCTTGGCGCCGAGTTCGGAGCCGACGTGTACGTGTTCTGGGGCGGGCGCGAGGGCGTGGAGACCGACGCGGCCAAGGATCCGGTGCTGGCGACGCAGCGCTTCCGCGAGGCGCTGAACTTTCTGTGCGAGTACTCGATCCAGCGAGGCTACGAGTACAAGTTTGCACTCGAGGCCAAGCCGAACGAGCCCCGCGGGCACATGTACTTCCCCGCGACATACGCCTACCTGGCGCTGATTCCCACGCTGGCGCACCCGGAGATGGTCGGTGTGAACCCCGAGGTGGCACACGAGCACATGGCCGGGCTGAACTTCACGCACGCCGTGGCCGCGGCGATCGAGGCGGGCAAATTGTTCCATATCGATCTGAACGACCAGCAGTTCGGGCGCTACGACCAGGACCTGCGGTTCGGGTCCGCCGACGTCAAGAGTGCGTTTTTCCTCGTCAAACTGCTGGAGGACCACAAGTGGGACGGGTACCGGCACTTTGACTCGCACGCCTATCGCACCGCCGACCGGGAGGATGTGATTGCGTTCGCACGCGGGTCGATGCGGACGTACCTGATCCTGCGGGAGCGTGCCAGGGCCTGGAATGCCGACGCGGAGATCAAGAAGTTGCTCAAGAAGATCAATCGCGACAGCAAGGATATGGCGGCGCTGGGGCAATATTCGGAGAGCCACGCTGAAACGCTCAAAGCGATGCTGTTCGACCGCGAGAAAATGGCTGCCAGACCGCTGCCCTATGAGCAGTTGGACCAGTTGACGATGGAGATCATTCTCGGGTCGCGCTGATGGGCTGTTCGTCGGCCGCGGCGGAAGCGGCGGGATCGCGCGGCTTGGGGCGTTCGCTGTCGGGCAGCCCCTTGACGCCGTCGCGGTTGATGTCGACGTGGGTGAGTTCCTCTATGAGATACGAGAGTCTGGGCACGTCGACGCGCCCGGTCCGGACCATGTAGATCGAGTGGAGAACGCGTGTGACGACGATGCCGGTGGCGAAGGCGAGGACGAACGCCCAACTGACCCCGATGTCCGTGGAGTGCTGGACGCCCCACATCAGTCCGATGGACACCCCGTAAAAGATCGGCGACAGGGCCAGTCGCTCAAACTGCACGAGGGTGGCATTGCGCAGGAAGTGCCGGTCATCGTCGGGCTTGTCAGACTCCTGGGCGCGCCCGTATGGTCGCCAGTGATTGGCCAGCCAGTGCAGGACGTAGTAGATCACCACATCGGCCGCGCCATCGATCAACGCGGCGGCGATCGACTTGACCAGCGGGTGCCCGAGCCCGAGTCGGGAGTCGATGAACCCGTCCGCAAGGTGAACGGGATATTTGGCAACGAGAATGGCCAGAAACCCCGCCGTGGCGATGTTCACGTTGATGTTGATCAGTTTGTGGCGCTGGTACAACCTGAAGACGCGCTCGGGCATTGGGCATCGTAGTCCGTTGCCCGCGCGGGGCTTGCGAGGGTTCAATCCACCGTGTAGTTTTCCGGCAAGGGTTTGATCGTGACTACCGGCTCCCGATAGGGATTGAGCGAGCGGCCGGGTGCGGTCACCTGTGCCCTCATGTTCTCGTAGGCCAACGCCGCCACCGAATCACCCACGCGCACCTTGCCGGCTTCGCCAGGCAGATCGACCACGGTGTTGAGCATGTCAGGCGGGAAGATGATCATCCGCGAGCCGGGTTTAGGCTCGGGCATCACGATGTTGCGATCGTTGAGGTACTTCAGCCAGACCACGGGACTGAAGAGTGAGGCGTTCTCCATGGCGCTGCGAACTTCGGCGATCTTCGGCGACGGGCTGTGCACGCCGTAAGACCAGGATGCTACCCACGGAATCTCCACGCGGGTCATGTGACCTTCACGCAGTTCGATGTTGAGTGCCTCGCCGAAGCCGGGATTGTTGTCAGCCGCGAATACGGTGATGTGCACGATGCCGGCCGGAAGCCCGACGAACAGGGTTTGACCCAGCGGCATGCGATTCCATGCGAGGGCGTCGCGCATGAACTGTCCGTTCCAGCCCGAAAACCCGAGGATCGGATCGGCGATCGTCGGGCTGGTGCTCACGATGACCAGCGACTCGCTGTTGGCCGACTCGGCTTCGACCTTGAGCACGGCCGTCCCCGTCGGCGCAAGCGTGACCGGCTCGTTTGCGTCCTTGTCCACGACGGTGGGGGAAGCGACCAGCCGAACGATCGATCCGTTCACGTCGAGCGGCTTGGGCGGCTTGGGGGGCTTCGACCATTGCTGGGCGACCAGTTTGACGGGGCGGTCGGGAGCATTCTCGAACAGGAAGTTGCCTTCCGCGTCGGTGAAAGCCGTCCGCATCGACGCCATGGCGATCTGCATGTCGCTTGCAGAGCCGAACGGGAGCCACTTGGGCCCGTAGAGCGGCAAGCCCGAGGTTGCATCGCATGCGAGGACGAGCGCGTCGGCAACCGGCTGGGCCTGGGCGTTGATGAGCCGACCGCGGACTTGCCGCGCAGGTTCGGGGGCTTGGGGCGGCAGAGGCGGAGAGGTCAAGGAAATCAGCGCAGCGGCGGCCGAGAGCAGCGTGGGCGACATGCACATGGCGCAGCGTAGGCGCTGTTCGCGGAATTCGCCCTATCCGCCGGCAGAGGGGGCGATCAGGCGTCCCGCGGAACGACAGGGGCGCGCCCCACCGAGTAGTAGTGGAAGCCAAGATCGCCGAGGTGCTGGCGGCGATAGAGGTTGCGCCCGTCGAAGATCACGCGGGATCGCATAAGCCCCCCGATGCGTCGGAAGTCTGGGCTCTTGAAGTCATCCCAATCGGTCGAGACGACCAGTGCGTCGGCGCCGGTGAGTGCGTCGTACATATCCGCGGCGATTTCCAGTCGATCCTGCATGGCGGCCTTGGCAGTCGAGCCGGCGACAGGATCGAAACCGATCGCCGTGGCGCCCGCGTCCGTGGTCATGCGGACCAGCGAGAGGGCGGGGGCCTCGCGCACGTCATCGGTGCGCGGCTTGAAGGCCAGTCCCCAGAAGGCCAGGCGCTTGCCCGATAGCCCGCCGTGCGGGGCGAAGTGTCGCTCGATCTTGCCGAAGAAGCGCGCGCGCTGGCGCATGTTGGTCGAGTCGACGGCCCGCGAGAGTTCGATGGGCGTGCCGGTGCGTTCACCCATCATGATGATGGCGCGGGTGTCCTTGGGGAAGCAACTGCCGCCGTAGCCCAGCCCGGGGTAAAGAAACTGGTGCCCGATGCGCCTGTCCGAGCACATGCCCTCGCGCACACGGTTGACGTTGGCGCCCAGCGCTTCGCACAGGTTGGCCATTTCGTTGATGAAACTGATCTTGGTCGCCAGGAAGTTGTTGCTGGCGTACTTGACCATCTCGGAACTGAGGATGTCCATGACGAAGATGGGGTGCCCGTTGCGGACGAACGGGTCATAGAGGTCGCGGAAGACCTCGCCGGCCTGGTCGTCCTCCACACCGACCACGACGCGGTCGGGTCGGTTGAAGTCAGACACGGCATCGCCCTCCTTGAGGAACTCGGGGTTATTGGCGACCCGGAAGGGGATGTTGGGTCCGACACGCCGCCTGATGCGATCGCGGACCATGTGCGTTGTGCCCACGGGGACCGTGCTCTTGACGACGACGGTCTTGGGCGATTGCGAGGGGCCGAGGGCGTGCATCACCTCGGCGATGTCGTCGGCGGCGGCCTGGATGTAGCCAAGATCGGTGTCGCCGTTGGCGCCGGTGGGGGTGCCCACGCAGATGAAGATCACCTCCGCATCGCGGTAGGCCTCGTCGCGGTCGGTGGTGAAAAAGAGCCGGCGTGCCTCGACGTTCTTGTGGATCAGTTCCCCGAGGCCTGGCTCGTAAATCGGGCACTCGCCGCGGCGGAGCCTGCTGATCTTGCCCTCATCCACGTCAAGGCAGGTGACGCTGTTGCCGGTGTTGGCAAAGCAGGTGCCGGTGACCAGCCCGACGTAGCCCGTTCCCACCATGGTCAGTCGCATGCACGGATCTCCGGAGGATCGGGTTGAGTTTAGGCCGCGGCATGCGCACCCCCTCGCCCCACGCTACACTTGCCGCCCCATGAGCACACGCAAGCGAGAGACCAGCCTGACGGCGGCCACGGCGGACAAGCACGATCTCTACGAGCGGGCCGTGCAGAACGTCCAGGCAGAGATCGATTTCGTGGATCGCACGTACAAGAAGCGGCGCGGGCGTGCGGCGGTGCGCCTGCGCGAGGACTTCTGCGGAACGGGCAACACCTCCTGCGAGTGGGTGCGGCGACGGGCCGACAACGTCGCGTTCGGGCTGGACATTGACCAGGCGACGCTGGACTGGGGCGGGCAGCGACACGTGGGCAGACTCAAGCCGCACCAGCAGGAACGGGTGCACCTGCTCAATCGTGACGTGCTCAAGCCCGGCGATGCACGGCACATGGACTGCATCCTGGCGATGAACTTCAGTTACTGGGTATTCCACCAGCGCGCGGTCATGAAGGAATACTTCAGGTCCGTGCGCCGCAGCCTGGCGCCCGACGGGCTGTTCTTCCTCGACTTCTACGGGGGGTCGGAGGCATTCCTCGAGATTGAGGAGAAGCGCAAACTCAAGGGCTTCACCTACGTGTGGGAGCAGGACAAGTTCAACCCGATCACCGGGTCGGTGCGCTGCTACATCCACTTCGACTTCCCCGACGGCACACGGATGAAGCGGGCATTCCGCTACGACTGGCGCGTGTGGACGCTGCCTGAAATGCGCGATCTGCTCGTCGAGGCCGGCTTCGGCACGGTCACGGTCTACTGGGAGGGCGATGACGGGAATGGCGGCGGGAACGGTGTCTTCCGCCCGACCCTGCGGGGTGACCCCTGTGAGTCTTTCATCTGCTACATCGTCGCCGAGAAGGGCAGATAGCACTACGCTTGGACATGCGCGTGGGAATTGAACTTCCGGGGGAACTGCGGGCGGTCCAGGCACATCTGGGCCGCGCACTCGAGCGGGTATCCAGGCGATTCGATGACCAACTGGCCTGCGATCTGCCTCCGGTGCGGGCGCTGTGCGAGCATGTCGAACGCTATCGCGGAAAGATGCTGCGACCCACGCTGGTCCTGGCGTGCGGTCTGGCGACGCAGCCGGATGGTGCGGATGCACAACTGACCGACGATCATATCACACTGGCGGCGGTGTGCGAGATGGTGCACATGGCCACGCTGGTGCATGATGACGTGCTCGACGAAGCCGATACACGCCGCCGCGGCGCGACCGTCAACCGTCTGCGCGGCAACGAGGCCGCGGTCATTCTCGGAGATTACCTGATCGCCTCAGCCTTTCACCTCTGCTCGCAGACCAGGTCGCAGGAGCCTTCGCTGGTGGTGGGACGCGCGAGCATGGACATGGCGGCCGGAGAACTGCTGCAACTCCATAACCGCGAAGATTACTCGATCGACGAGGCGACGTACTTTGAGATCGTCCGGCGAAAGACGGGCGCGCTCATCGCCGCGGCCTGTCGGCTGGGGGCCCTTGCTTCGGGGGCTTCCGCGGCGTTGTGCGAGGCGTTCTCCTGCTTCGGTCAGTCGCTGGGCGTGGCGTTTCAGATCCAGGACGACCTGCTCGATCTGACCGGCAGGCAGGGCGTGGTGGGCAAGAACGTGGGCAAGGACGCGGAGAAGGGCAAACTCACGCTCCCGGTGATCCACCACCTGGCCGAGTGCTCCGTGCGTCAGCGCGCCGAAACGCTGTCGATCTTGTCACGCCTGGCGCAGGGTGAGCATTCGGGGACCGGCGAGCAGTTGGTCCAGGCGCTGGATTCGACCGGATCGTTGGAGCGCGCCCGTCAAGAGGCAGTCAGGCTGGTTCGCGAAGCCCGGGAATGTCTGGCAGGCCTGGCGATCAGCCCGGCTCGACAACTGATCGAGTTGATGGCCGAATCAGCCGTGGACCGCGCGTTCTGACGGTTTTTGGAAGCCGATGTTCCGATTCAGTGACAGGACAGGTACAATCCCCACGATGCAGGAATCGCGCCAGCAGGAGATGCCGGTGCTCTCCGACGAGCACATCCGGGGCGCCTTTCGCCAGCGTGGACTTCGGTTCACGCGCCAGCGGGCGTCGATTTTCCGTGCGCTGGCGGCCTCCACCTCGCATCCCACGGCCGACGAACTGCTGGCCTTTGTCCGTGATGAAGATCCCCGCGTCAGCCTCGCGACCGTGTACAACACGCTGGACGCGCTGACCGATCGTGGATTGTGCCGGCGCCTGCCGGGGACTTCGTCCTCCAGCGCCTGCCGCTACGACGCCGACACGCGGCACCACGTCCATTTGATTGCCGAAACAGGGCAAATTCTGGACGTCCCACCTGAACTTGGGGTGGATTTGATCGCACACCTGCCCGCGCGGACGGTGGCGGAAATCGAACGCCGACTGGGGGTGGAGGTGACGCAGGTCGACCTTCGCCTCATCGGGCGGGTTACCGCAAATCATGCCGGTTTCCCTTCATAATCGGCCTGTTCAGCAGTATGATAGTTGGTGCGCATGTGGCAGGTGCGGCCGATGACCACCTGCCCGCCTCTGGCGGCGCCGGAGGATCCTGATGAAGCAGCAACCTGTTGAACGCCGCAGACACGAGCGATTCGCCACCGCTCCGATGTACACGACGGTTTCGGCCCGAACATATGACGAGCCGGGCTTCAGTCGGCATGGGCACGCGTATGACATCTCCGAGGGCGGTGTCCGCTTCGAACTGGATCATCCCATCGAGGTCGGGACGCCTGTGGACGTGCAGATTCGCCTGCCCACGGCTTCGATCGACCGGACCCGTGAGACCCACAACCGCCCGATTTTCGCGATGGGCACAGTGGTGTGGTGCGAGAGTGCCGAGCCGGGCCCGGCCAAACTGGCCGTGGCTTTTTCATGCTTTGCCCACGAAACCGACCGCGAGCGCCTGCTCCATCCACTTCGCACGCACGGGCTCGGTCGGGTCGCCTGACGCGCTGAACACCCGGGCGGCGTACCCTCTCGCGTGTTCGTTGACCAGGTGACCATCTGGGTTCGCGGAGGCAAGGGCGGCGACGGCTGCTGCTCTTTCCTGCGGGGGGCCTATCGCCCCAAGGGCGGGCCTGACGGCGGCGACGGCGGACGCGGCGGCGACATCATCTTCGTCGCAGACCCGGGGCTCAACACCCTCGTCGACTTCAAAGGCGTGCGCCACTGGTACGCCCGCAGCGGCGAGCAGGGACGCGGGCGCCAGCAGTATGGCAAGGCCGCCCCCGACATGGAGATCCGCGTGCCCGCGGGCACGATGATCTACAACGAAGATACCGGCGAACTGATGCACGACATGCAACCGGGCGACCGCGTGGTGATCGCCAGGGGTGGGCGAGGGGGCTTCGGCAACGAGCACTTCAAGAGTTCTACCAACCAGACGCCGCGCCAGTCCACCCCGGGCGAGCCCGGCGAGGAGTTTACGCTGCGCCTGGAACTGCGCCTCATCGCCGACGTGGGCATCGTGGGGCTTCCCAACGCGGGCAAGTCGACGCTGCTGTCGGCCATCACGCGGGCGCACCCCAAGATTGCGGATTACCCCTTCACGACTCTTTCTCCGCAGTTGGGCATCGCCGAACTGGACGGCGAACGACGCATCGTCTTTGCCGACATCCCGGGGCTGATCGAAGGTGCGGCCGAGGGCGCCGGGCTCGGGCACGACTTCCTGCGACACATCGAACGCACGCGGGTGATCGTGCATGTGATCGATCCATTGCCCGCCGATTCGACCCCGGCTTCGAGTTATCGGCTCATCCGCCAGGAACTCGAGGCCTATTCACCCGAGTTGGCCGAAAAGCACGAACTGATCGTCATCAATAAGGCCGACCTGTTCGTTGATGACGCCGAGTTGCAGGAAGTGGTCCGCACGTTCCGCGCGCAACTGCGGCTGGGCGGCAACGTGGAGGTGATGAGCATCAGCGCCGGCACGCGACAGGGCCTGGCCGAGATGCTCGAACGCCTGTGGACCATGCTCCGCGGGCGCACGCATATCGAGACCGGATGGAAAGCCGAGCCGGACTCAGTTCCCTGATGCCCCGGCCCGAGGGTCGACGCGAACGAGCGCAAGGTACTCGCGGTTGCCGGTACTCTTGCCCTTTCCGCCGCGGATCGGGCTTTCGACCAGTCCATCGACGCTGAAGCCCATGGCGCAGATCCGGGCGCACACGCCTTCGACGACATCGCGGGCGACCTGGTCCTCCAGCACGCCGCGACGAGCACGGGCGCCGGAGTCATGCTCGTAGTGCGGCTTGATGAGCGTGACGATCAGCCCGTCGGAGGCCAGCCAGCGCCGGCAGGCCGGCAGGGCGTGCTGCTGACGCGTCCAACTCAGGTCAACGACGACGAGATGGGCCAGCCCGGCGGCGACAAGTTCGGGCGGCGGATCCGTGTGCAAGGCGTTGGTTCGCTCCATCACGACGACGCGCGGGTCGTTGCGGAGTTTCCAGTCAAGCACGCCGTAGCCCGTGTCAACCGCAAACACCTTGGCGGCGCGAGCCTGAAGGAGGCAGTCGGTGAACCCGCCGGTGCTGCATCCAAAGTCGGCGCACCTCCAGCCCGTGGGGTGCAGGTCAAAAGCGTCCAGGGCGGCCTGGAGTTTGAGCCCGCCGCGACTGACGAAGCGACGTTCCTCGGTCAATGCAGGAAACCCGCATACTTGATTTCGTGCACGCTCGACGCCGGCCCGGTGCGGTCGCGCGAGACCGGCACGCCGACGATGGACACGCCGAGCCGGTCGGCAGTGTCGATCATGCGCTCGCGTTCGAGCATGATGACGTCGCCGGCCGCCAGCGCCAGGCACCGCCCACCGTTGGCGTGCATGTGCTTGATGGTGCGGGTACCCACGGTGGGCACATCCGAGCGGCGATCATGCCCGACGCGCGCGCCCTTGCACAGCACCCACCCGCGGGCCTTGCACAGCAGCCCGACGCGGTCGATCATGCGGTCGGTGCCTTCCACCGCTTCGACGGCGATCACGTCACGCTCACGCACCGCCACCGCCTGTCCGACGTCCAGCCGCAGCATGTCACTGAGGATCGGCCAGACAAACTCGATATCGGCCAGTTGCTGGGTGGTCGGGCGCGTCTGGGTCATCACGCCGGGTGAAGAGAGTTGATCGGGGATCGGATAGGTCGAGTCGAGCAGAGAGACGCCGTCGCGGTCAAGTTCCTCGGCCACGGCGGCCAGAACAGCGTGTGAGCGCCGGTCGTGGCGCACGTGCCGATACCAGGCGACCATCGTTCGGGCATCGGGAATGTTCTTGAACATGCGCCACGGGTCATGCATCAGGCGCGCCTTGTCGACGTTCCCGACCATGATGGCGTGGTGCACGCCCAGACTGCGGAGAATGCGGGCCCAACTCCCGATGCGGAGCAGCCCGACCTCGCGGAAGGTTGAGCAGATGCGGGGCAGTTCTCGCTCGTACTGGCGGCACAACCCCAGCCCGTGCACCGGGTGCCCGTTCTGGCGTAGCCCGCGAGCCACCGCCAGCGGCAGTTGCCCGCCGCCGGCGATCAGTCCGATGGGGGTGGGGGGGCCCGGTGGATCAGGCAGAATGGTCAGGGCGCCTGCTGTGGATGAACGCTCACTTGCCATCGCTGCAAAAAGTCTCCCACGCACAGCGCCCGGGTCTGAGCCGGTCACCGCCCCGATCGAGCGCGGTGCCCGTGTCCTGGACACCTTGACGCCGTGCCCCAGGCGAACGACGCCGCAGCCGCCCGATCCAGTTATTGGGAAGTATATCGTGAAGCCCGGAGATCTCCCGCCAGCAAAAAACCTCTTCCATGGCCTGTTGCGGCCGATAGACAGCCCCGATGTCGTCGATCGACCGGCCGTCCTCCAGTCCCCAGCCCCGCAGCCCGAGGCCTTGGATCGGGGTGCGGTTTGTCTGCGCCGGGGCCTACCAGCGAGTGTTTCGCGACGCAGACGGATCGGGGTATCTGGCCCGCTGTCCGGTCTGCAGCAAGTGTTTGCGCTTCAAGGTGGCCCCCGGCGGCTCGAAGGAACGGTTCTACGAGGTCACGTGCCAGGGGGGCTTGCCGGCGCGAGTCGAGTAGACTTGGGCCATGAGCCTCGGAAACCCCGCCTACTCCGTCGCCCGTCCCACCCGCCGCTGCGCCGCTACCGGCGTGGAGATCAAGCCGGGTGAGTCCTTCGTTGCCACTCTGGTCGAGAGGCCGGGCGAAGACGACCTCGTGCGTCTGGATTACTCGGCCGAAGCCTGGCAGTGCGGTGCGAGGCCGGAGCCCCCGGCCCATGTATTCGGGTTCTGGAAGGCAAGTCTGACTGACGGCCAGTCCAACGTGCGCCAGTTGCTCGACGACGACGAACTGCTCGACCTCTTCGAGCAACTCGGCGAATCGACGGACGAGAAGCGCGTGGCGTTCCGCTTTGTGCTGGCGCTGGTGCTGATCCGCAAACGCTTGCTGGTCTACGAGGGCGGCGTGCCGGCCGACACGGCTTCGGGCACGAGCGGCGTCCTCCGAGTGCGCTGGCGTCGCGACGCGGCCGGGGAGGTGTTCGAGGTGGTGGATCCCGGCATGGACGACGCAGCCGTGGACGCCGCCACAGATCAGATCGGACGCATCATGAACCTCGACGCCTCCAGACCTGTGCGCGGGGGTGAGGGTTGATCCGGCCGATCAGGAATGGATGCCTGTGCCCCAATCGACTCTTCGGGCGACGGGCGCTGGTGCTGCTGCTGTGCGCGTGCCTGACGGCGGGGTTGCCGGGCTGTCGCGGCGGCGTGCGCAAGCCTCACCCTGTACCGGGCGTCACCGCCGCCCAGATCGTCGAGGCTCACAATGCGCGCGTCCGATCGCTCGATCGCTTGTGGGCGCGCACCAGTGTGCAGGTTACCTCGACCAACGACAAGGGCCGACGACTGCGCGACCAGGGCGAGGGACACCTTCAGATCGTGCAGCCGTCATCGGTGGCGCTGTCCCTGGGCAAACTCGGACAGACCCAGTTGTACCTGGGCTCAAATGACGAAATCTACTGGTGGATCGACCTGATCGATCCGAAAGACAAGATCGCACTGGTCGGTCGGCACAGCCTTGTAACCAGTCAGAAGGCGGGGTTGCTCGGGGTGCCCGTGCCGCCGCGCGACCTGATTCACCTGCTGGGCATCACCGCACTTCCGCAAGGGGCCGCGCAGCAGGAACTGGCGTGGGATGCCGACGCGAGGGCGGGGATCACAACGCCGACGGACTTTGGATCCAGGCGGCTCTGGTTCGATGTCTCCTCAATGGAACCGGTGCTGGTCGAACTGATGGACGAAAGCGGGCAGGTGGTGCTGACCGCGCGTCTGGACCGCTATGCGCCGGTCAATGTCGTCGGTGATGCGGCGGCCAAGCCGCGTCTGCCCGAGCAGGCCAACATCACGTGTGTCGATGATGACACCCGCGTGAAAATCTCTCTGTATGCGGCGGAGAACCGCCCGATTCGCCCGACGGCCTTTGACTTCCAGAGGCTGGTCGAGGGGCTGGGCGTCGACGCCCTGTTTGACCTGGACGCACCGCCGATTTCGGCCGGCCAGCCATGAGCAGGCGATCGCTTCATCTGTGGGTGACCTGCCTCCTGGGCGTGCTGTTGGGGTGTGGCGCGTCGGCACAGACGAGCGTGTGTTCGCCGCCGGACGCGGAGAATGGGCGTTCGCACGCTTGGGCGACCATTCCCGACCACCTGGATCGCGCCGAGGCGGGCGCCTGTGTGCTCGTCCACGCACCGCCACGCACCGGAGACGGCCCAACGCCCGGCGGGTTCGTGCAGTTGGTGCGGTCTCTTCAGGAGTGGCCTTGCGCGCTGGCGGGCTGGGGCGATCGCGTGTACCTGGTTTTCCAGCAGCCGGGCAAGGACGGGACGACGCTCGTGCGTGCTCGCTCGCTGTCGGCCGTCGACCGCGGGCATGCATGGGACTACGAGCCGGTTGACCGACTCGAGCCGTATCCGACGCTTGTTGCCGGCGGAAACGTGGTATCAAGCGCGGCGTGGAAGGAACTGCTGCTCGTGGTGTGCCGGCTCGACGACGGCAACTACACGCTGAATCTGTTGAAAAGTGGAGAATGGCGCGACCTCGCACTGCCCGGCGCCTCCGACGGGCAATGGATCGCCTGGTCTGAGCAGGAGGGACTCCATGTCGGACGCGTCGGTGCCGGAGGCATGGAAACCTGGGGTTTTGTCGAGGGTGCCCCTGCCCAGCCTGGGCGGTGGCAGGTGCAGCCCACCTACAACGCCCGACGGGGAGGCCGGCACTTCGCGTTGGACGGGCTGTTCGCCGAGGTGGAGCGCGACGGGGCTCGTCTGCTCTTCCGCCTGCTCCTGCCGGGCGAGGCGCTCGTTTCCACCGGTTCGCTGCCTGCCCGTGATCGCTCCACGCTCATGCCGCTGCTCGGCAACGGCCCGCGCCTGATGACGATTCACTGGGCTGATGACGACCAGGACACCGGCAGGTACCCGCGGCTGGAGGTCATGGAGTTCTCCTTGGGCACAGGAACCGTGCTGTATGAAGGCGCCCCACCGCGCTCCGACGTGCTCTCGCCCGGTGAGTTCCGCACACTGGCCACGATGCTGGTGGCCTTGTTGATCGGGGTGCTGGTGATCGTGCTCAAGGGCGATCTGGACCAGGACGCCGTTCCGCTGCCTCCCGATACGGCGCTGGCCGGTGCCGGGCGTCGCCTCCTGGGCTCGCTGATCGACCTGGTGATCGCCGCCCACATCACGGCGCTGTTGTATGGAGTAAACGCCTCGGACCTGCTCGGGCTCTCGGTGCTGGGGCAGCCCGGCGGCCAGTGGACCGCCATTCCGATGCTCTTCATCGTCGGCGGGCTCACGGGCACCCTGTGCGAGTGGGGGTTCACCCGCACCATCGGCAAGTTCCTGGTCGGATGCCGTGTCGTGCGGGTGCGCGGGAAGGTCGGGGCCAGGCCCGGGCTGGTCGCCTGCCTGGTGCGCAACGGGATCAAGTGGCTCATGCCACCGGTGGCGGCGCTGGCGGCGCTGGATCAGAACACCCGACATCGGGGGGATCAATTGGCGGGGGTGGCGGTGGTGATCGATCTTGAACCGACCGTTCCGCGCCAATGACCGCGCGGGTTCTGCCGAACGGACGCTGTTGCGCAGGTGAATGGCGCCTCGATGTTGGACCCGACGCCGCACCTCCGATATGTGGGAAGGCGCAAGTCGTGCGCGCACGGAGACGGTGCTTGGGCAAGAACGGCGACCAACCCGCGGCCGAAACCGAGGCGCCCGCGATGCGTCCGGACCCGGTCGAGCAGGTCCGAACCCGCTGGCGTGAGTTGTGGCAGATTCCGGCGCTGGGCGGGGCGGTGGTCCTGCTTGCGGCCGGGCTGAGTTACGGAGTGGCGACCAAGCCCGACCCGGATTTTTCGCCCGCCCTGCGCAGTGCCGAGATGATGCTCGAACGCGAGGAGTATAAGGAGGCCATTCGCCTGCTCAACGCGCAGGTACTGCCCTATGTGGGGCGTCCGGAACTGAGCCCCAAGGTCGAGGCGAGGTTTCACCATTTGATCGCACGGGCGGTGTACGGCGGGCAGAAGTCACTGGGCATCCAGCACGAAGAGAACTATCGCAACGCGTTGACGGAGATGCGTCTGGCCGAGACAGGCGGGATCGACCTGACAGCGCTGGACCAATTCCTGATCGCTGACAGTTACCTGGCGCTGGGAGAGCCGGACTCGGCGATGGCGCGCGTGGAGCAGATCCCGCTGGATCGCCCGGATCTGCGACTGCGCATAGCCAAGGCTGTCATCGACCGGCACATGCGTGTCAGCCCCCCGCGATACGAAGATGCGGCCAAACTGTTGACCAACATGCTGGCGCTGCCCAACCTGGCGTTGGACGATCGGGCCTGGGCCGAGGGACAGCGTGCCCGGCTGGATATCGCGCAGGGCTCTGCCGACGCGGCGATCAATCGTCTTCTGCGGGCCATGCCGCGCCTGACCAGCGCTTCGAGAGCATCGCTCGGCGCCCTGCACATGCTGCTGGGCGAAGCCTACCTGATGAGCATGGCCACCGACGAGGCGGCGCTGCAACTGAATATCGCCCAAGGGCTGATTCCCGAGGGAGGCGCCGAAGATGGACAGTTGCAGTTGCTGCTGGCGCAGGTGGCTGAACAGCAGGGCGACTACGAGCGCGTGCGCGACCAGTACCTGCGCATTCTCGAGCGCTTTCAGCCTGACGAGATCCGCGTGCGAGCCCAACTGGGTTTGGCTCTCGCCGAGGCGAGTTTGGGCGATCACGTCAGTGCGCAGCAGGTGCTGGGAGAACTGGTGGCGCGGGTGGGTGCGAAGGAAGAGGCGGCGCTGGCGATGCGCAGCCAGATCCTCAGCGAACTGCTCTCGCTGTTCCGCGAGCAGTTTTCGCACGAGGGCGTGGACATCTGCTATCGCTATGCCGAACTGGCGGGCGCGCTGTATCCGATCGAGGAAGCCCCGTCCGATGTGCTCGAAGCCCAGGCGCTGGCCCACCGTGCGCTGGCCAACCGCATCGCCGACAGCGCGCCCAAGGTCGACGGCCCGCTGGGGCCCGAGATGGACGCCTCGACCGAGCGCGAGGTGCAGCGTCACCTCATCCAGGCGGCGACGTACTTCCGTCTGCACGCGCAGGCGTTCATTCTGACCGATCTCAAGACGTACGCCGACTCGCTCTGGGAATCGGCCACGCTGTACGACCAGGGCGGGGACCAGCGCGAGGCCGCAAACGTGTTCCGCCAGTTCGCCGCCGACCTGGAAACGGACGCGCGCCAGCCCGAAGCCCGCTACCGCCTGGCGATGGCGCTCAGTTCGCAGGGCCGATACGCCGAAGCGATCACGGTGTTCCGCTCACTGATCGACGATCGCGACCGCGGCGTGAACCACTCGGGGCTGGGGCGTTTTGCCGACCTGAGTTACGTGCCGCTGGCGCAGGTATACCTGCTCGACGGCGACGCGGACAACGACGAACAGGCGGAGATGCTGCTGGAGCGGGCCGTCAGCGGCGATCTCGGCGGGCCGGAGTCACAGACCTTCCTGCCCGCGCAGGCGGCGCTGGGTGATCTGCGCCTGCGGCGGCGCGAGTTTGCCAGGGCGATCGAGAGTTACGAGCAGGTGATGGCCCGCTCGCCGCAGGGCGCCGTCGCGCCTTCGCTGGAGTTCAAACTGGGTGAGGCCTACCGGCTCAACGCGCACGCCATCGGCGAGCGATTGTCCGGCTCGCTGACCGACGCCGAGCGTCGGACGCTCGAGACGACGAAGCAGGATCATCTTCAAAAGGCGCTGGCGCATTATGAAGCCGCGCGGTTGGGTCTGGAGGGCATGCAGCCGCAGAAGCGCACCGCGATGGACACGCTGTACCTGCGCAACGCTCACTTTTTTCTGGGAGATTGCGCCTTCGACCTGGGAGACAACGACAGTGCGGTCCGCTACTACAACGCGGCACGAGAGCGCTATCCGAAGGATCCGGCCTCCCTGGTGGCGCTCGTCCAGATCGTGAACACCTATCTGCGCCAGGGCAACGTCGCGGCGGCGCGGGCGGCCAACGAGCGGGCCAGGTACTTCTACGAAAATCTGCCCGACGAAGTGTGGGACGACCCCAACCTGCCGATGACGCGGCGGGACTGGGAACGCTGGATCGAATCAAACTCGAAGTTGTACGCCGAGGAAACCGGCGGCTAGGGAGGCCAGGATGACCGGACGAAGCCCCGGTGGAACCGGGCAGGATTGGCGCGCCGGATTGGAGCAGGCGCTCAACGCGCTCACGCAGGCCTACGGCCAACTCGATGCCCTGAGCCAGCGCCAGCAGGCTCTCATCGACGCCGGCGACATGGACCGGGTGCTGGCGCTGCTGGGCGAGCGCCGCGCGCTGGTGGAGCAGGTCGAACGGGCCGCGCCGGGCTTTGACGTGGGGCGCCGCGCGTGGGAGGAGAACGCCGACACGCTCTCCGAAGCCCAGAACGCCGAACTGGCCCGACGGGTGAGCGCGATCGAACGCATGGCCTCGGACATCGCCGAGCGTGACCGCAGGGCCGGCGAAGTGCTGGTCCGGCAGCGCGACAACCTGGCCCAGGAAATGGCCGGTTTGGGTCGCGTCAGCAGTGCGCTGTCGGCCTATCGCCCGCGCACCGATTCCCCCGCCCCGAGGTTCCAGGATCGGAAAGGCTGAAGATGGACACGCAGGAGGTCAAGCCTGTGCCGGGCGCAGCAATGGATGCGGGCGAACTGGCCGAACTGGTCCACACGTTCAACGAGTTGACCGGCAAACTCGAGTCGACGCACCGCAGTTTGCGCGATGAGGTCGAACGCCTCAAACGCGAACTGGGGCAGGCCAACGCCGAGTTGGAGCGATCCCGGCGGCTGGCGGCGCTGGGCGAGATGGCCGCCGGCATCGCCCACGAGGTGCGCAATCCGCTCGGCTCGATCGGGCTCTATGCCCGCATGCTCGAAAGCGACCTGACCGACAAGCCGGGGCAGATGCAGACAGCCCGGAAGATCGTCGAGGCGGTGCGCGGGCTCGACGCGGTGGTCAACGACGTGCTGACGTTCTCGCGCGAGATGAAGATCTGCCCGGGCATGATGACCGGCGGGGAACTGATGGAGGGCGCGCTGCTTCGGGTGGCTGACCTGCTCAGCGCCGCGAACGGGCCGCGGCTGATTCGGGGGCCGGGGCTGGCCGACGAGAGGCTGCTGCTCGAGGCCGACCGGAGGTTGATGACCCAGGCGCTGGTGAACGTGATCCGCAACGCGGTGGAGGCGACGCTCGAACAGAGCCCGACCGGGGGCGGGGTGATCGCGCTGGATGTGCGCACGAGCGCGGAATCTGCGGGTGGCAGGCGCTTGGGGCCGATGGTGGTGTTCGTCATCCGGGACACGGGCCCGGGAGTGGATGCGGAGGTAGTGGAGCGCATGTTCAACCCGTTCTTCACGACCCGGGTCGCGGGAACGGGCTTGGGACTTCCCATCGTGCACCGGATCGTCGAGGCGCATGGGGGGCGGGTGGTGGTGAGGAACAACGCCGACGCCGGGGAGGCCCCGGGGGCGAGCGTCGAGTTGCACGTTCCTGCCCGAATCCGATCGGGCAGCGTGGGCCGGAGCAGCGGGGCGCCGGCGAGATCTACACATGTCGTGATGGAGCGAGCAGGATGAGCACGATTCTCGTGGTCGACGACAAGGAAATGATGCGTGACAGCGTGGCGGGAACGCTTCGGCGCGCCGGCTTTGACGTGGTGGTGGCCGACAACGCCCAGTCCGCGCTGGCGCAGATGCGCCAGTCTCGACCCGACGTGGTCGTCAGCGATCTGAAGATGCCCGGCATGACCGGTATCGACCTGCTCGAGCGCATCCGGCAACTGGACGAGGATCTGCCGGTGGTGCTGATGACAGCCTTTGGCTCGATTGAGACCGCCGTTGACGCCATGCGGCATGGGGCTTTTGACTATCTCACCAAGCCCTTTGAAGGCGACGAACTCATCATCACGGTCAAGCGGGCACTCTCTCACGGCAGCCTGGTGCGAGAGAACGCGCTGCTGCGTTCGGCCGCGCCGGCGGCGGCAGGCAGCGAAGGCCCGCGCGGGCTGGATCGCATCATCGGAAACTCGCCGGCGATGCGGCGCGTCAAGGCACAGATCGAGGCCGTCGCCGACTCGCACGGCACCGTGCTCATCACCGGCGAATCGGGCTCGGGCAAGGAAGTGGTCGCCAGAGCCGTGCACGAACTCAGTTCGCGGCAGGGCAGGCCGTTTCTGGCGGTGAACTGTGCGGCGCTGAGTGAGTCGCTGCTGGAGAGCGAACTGTTCGGACACGAGCGCGGCGCATTCACCGGCGCCGACCGGCTTCGTAAGGGGCGCTTTGAACTGGCTGACGGCGGCACGCTGCTGCTCGACGAAGTGTCCGAGATTTCTCCGCAGATTCAGGCCAAGTTGTTGCGCGTGCTCCAGGAGCGCGCCTTTGAGCGCGTCGGGTCGAGCATGACCATCGGGATCGACGTGCGCGTGGTGGCGACGAGCAATCGCGATCTTCCGCGGGCGGCCGCCCGAGGCGACTTCCGCCAGGATCTGTTCTTCCGGCTCAACGTGCTGCCGATCCACCTGCCGCCGCTGCGCGACCGGCTGGAGGACGTGCCGGCCTTGGCGCGGCACTTCGTGCGGCAGATCTGCCAGCGCGAGGGGATTGAGCCGGTGGAGATGGACGCCGAGGCGGTCAAACTGCTCACCGGCTATCAGTGGCCGGGCAACGTACGCGAACTTCAGAACATCTGCGAACGCGGCGTGGTGCTGTGCGGCGTCCGTCGCTCGTCGGGGCAGCCGAGCAAGGTCATCACGCGGGAACTGATCGAGCCGTGGCTGATTCCCACGCGCGTGCTCGCCCGCGCCACGCCGGTCGCGACGATCCCGACGGCCGGCACCCCCGGGCCGGGGGCATTTGACAACGTGATCGAGCCCAAATTAGCGCCCGCGCCGGGACGCAAACTCGAGGAGATCGAGCGCGAGGCGATCGTTCAGACACTGCAACGCTTCAACGGGCATCGGCAGAAGACGGCCCAGGCCCTGGGCATCGGCGTGCGGACCCTGGGGCTCAAACTCAAGAAGTGGAAGGAAGAGAATCTGGTGGCGTCGTCGCTGTAGCGGCTGGCCTGTTGATTGCGGGGAATTGCTCGCTGTGTTCATCGAACATATATCCAACGCCGGTGCACTGCCGGCCCTGCGGGCGATGATAAGTTTCGCTGCTGAGCGGCAGAAACTGATCGCCCACAACATCGCCAACTTCGAGACGCCCAACTTCCAGCCCGTCGACGTCTCGCCCCAGGCCTTCCAGGCGGCTTTGGCCGACGCCATCGAGCAGCGCCGGGCCTTGAACGGGGGTACGCATGGGGCGGTGAGCGTCGGGCGGGGTGATGAGTTCGAGCAGGGGGCCGACGGGTCGCTGGTGCTGCGCCCGCGCACTCCGATGGCGGGTGTGCTTGCTCACGACCGTAACAGCAGCGACCTGGAGCGCACCATGCAGTCGCTGGTGGAGAACGCGGCGACATTTCGCGTGGCGACCGATCTTTATCGGGCCCGCATGGGCGTGATGAAAAAGGCGATCGGGGAGCGCGTGGGCTGATGAGGTAAAGAACGCATGTACGGGACGCTTGACATCTCGACCAGCGGCATGGTGGCGCAGCGCATGCGAATGGCGGCGATTTCGGCCAACATCGCCAACTCGGAAACCATCCTCGATTCCAGCGGGCAACTCAACCCCTTCCGCAAGCGCATGGTGTTCTTTGCGCCCGGCAATCCGGCGGCGACGACCGCGGCCGGGAAGGCGATGGGTGTGCATGTGGCGTCCATCGAGGCCGACGAATCGGCCATCCGTCTGCGATACATGCCCTGGAGCCCATACGCCGACGAGCGCGGGTACGTGCCTTATCCGGACATCAGCCCGGAGATCGAACAGATCAACGCGATGCAGGCCGCACGCTCCTACGAAGCCAATGTGGTGGCGGCGGAGACGACCAAGCAGATGATGGCACAGGCGTTGCGGTTGTTGGCCTGACCGGCCGAGCCGGGTGACGGCGCGCAGCGCCTGGCATTGCCGACGAATCAACGCGGAGAGCAAGCATGAATGACCCTATCGGACTGATCGGAGCGGGAGGCGCCGGGCCACTCAGGCCCGCCATCCGTCCGCCGTCTCAGCCCGGGGCGGGGGCGCCGGGCTTCAAGGAGACCTTGCTCAAGAGCATCGAGCAGGTCAACGCCGCTCAGCAGGAGGCTGATCGCGCGGTGGAGGATCTGGTCACCGGGAAGCGACAGGACGTTGAAGGGGTGATCCTGGCGACGGAGATGGCCGACACGGCCTTCCAGATGCTCCAGTCGGTTCGCAACAAGGTGCTCAGCGCCTACGAGGAAATCAAGCAGGTGCGCGTGTAAGTCCGGCTTGGGCACGAGTTGCGCTGCGCGTTTTGCGCCGGCAGGCAGTTTCGGCTTCCAAGGCCCCAGCATTCCAGCCCGCACGCGTGCGCCTCCGAACATGACGGGCAGAGCCCGGGGTTCGGGCGCGATGCTCAGGGCATGGAGGCCCGCCGATGGACAAGTTCAGAGTCGTCCTGGAGCAGATTCGGGTCTACCTGGGCAAACTCACGCCCACGCAGAAGATGCTCGCCGGAAGTCTGGGCATCATCCTCGCGATGACCCTCTTCCTGGTGTTCCAGTACTCGGCACGCACCTCGCTGGTCGAACTGATGAGCGACGACCCCCAGACTCAGGTGGCCGGCGTCCTTCGCTCCGCAGGCTTCGACGTCCAGACCAAGGACGGAAAGATCATGGTGCCGGCCTCGCAGCGCACGGCCGCCATCGCCTCGCTGAGTGAGAGCGGCAACCTGCCCTCAGACTCCACGCTGCTGTTCGACAATCTGATGGGCTCACAAGACTGGCGCAACAGCGCGGAAAAGGACCGGCAGTTGCACATGCTGGCCCTTCAGAACGAACTGGGCCGCGTGATCGGGCAGTTCCGCGACGTCAAGAGCGCCAAGGTCATCATCCATGCGCCCGAGCAGCCCGGCCTGGGGCGCGCGACCCAGACGCCCACCGCCTCGGTGACCATCTTCACGACCAGCGGCGCTCCGCTCTCACAGGGGACGGTTGATGCGGCCGCCCGCCTCGTCGCCGGCACGCGCGCCAATCTCGATGTGGCCAACATCAATGTCATCGACGGCTCGACCGGTCGTCCGCGCAAGCCGACCGACGACGGGGATCTGGCCTCGTCCAACTATCTCGAGCATCAGTCCATCGTCGAACGCGAAATCCGACAGAAGATCGAAGGCCTGCTGTCGTACATCCCGGGCGTCATGGTCGCAGTGACGGCCGAAGTCGACGTGACCAAGGTCAACTCGCAGGTGCAGAAGAACCTCCCGAAGAACGAAGGCACGCTCTCGCTCCCGCTTCGCACACAGGCGTCGACCATGACGCAGGCCAACTCGTCGACCAGTGCAGAGCCTGGTGTCCGTTCCAATGCGACGATGGACATCAACCAGTCCGGCGGCGGTCGCGGGACGAGCGTCAACTCCGAGGAGACTACCGACGAGTTCGAGAACGCCATCGGCACCGAAGTGACGCAGAAGGTGGACCCTCGCGGTATGGCCACCGCGCTGGCAGCCTCGGTGAACGTGCCCGAAGGCTACATCGAGATGCTGGTGCGGCGCGAGGCGGGCGATCAGTCGACCGACCAGCCGGTCGATCGCCAGCAACTGGCCGACCGTTTCACGCAGATGCGCCAGCAGATCATCGCGTCGGTGCAGCCGCACCTGCGGACCAGGCAGGATGACGGCTCCATGAGCGAGGGCATGGTGGAGGTGTCGATGGTGCCCGTGCCGATGGAGGCGATCAACGGCGTCGGCAACGAGGCGGGCTTGCTCGGGGGGCTGAGCGGCGCCTGGGCCGATTCCGGCGGACTGATTGACAAGGTCGTGCTGGGCGCCCTCTCGGCAGTGGCGCTGGGCATGATGTTCATGATGGTGCGCCGCACGTCGAAGAAGATCGATCTCCCCTCGGCCGAGGAGTTGGTAGGTGTGCCGCCGGCGCTGGCCGTTGACGCCGACGTGGTTGGCGAGGCCGACGAACGCGACGCGCCGATGGAAGGCATCGAGGTGGGCGCCGACGAGATCAAGATCCAGAAGATCATCGAGCAACTCGGCGAAATGGTGACGCAGAACCCTGAGAACGCGGCCACCATGCTGCGCCGATGGATCCAGGTCGAGGAGTAATCACCGGTGGCACGCAAGCCCAATGAGAAACTACCGCCCGACCCCCGCGAACTCACCTCGCTGACCAAGGCCGCCATCATCCTGCTGGCGGTGGGCGCCGAGTCGGCGGCCCAGATCCTCAAGGCCTTGCCGGGCGAGGCCGTCGAGGAGGTGACACGCGAACTGGCCGGGCTGGGGCGGGTGTCGCGCCAGTTGCAGGCGGCCGTGGTCGACGAGTTTTACCATACCGTGATCGCATGGGGCGCCGCGGCCGAGGGCAACCTGGACTATGCCAGGACGCTGCTTCAGGGGTCGCTTGATCCGAAAGTCGCCGAGCGCGTGCTGGGGCAGATCCAGACGCAGGTGCAGAAGACGCCGTTCAGTTTCCTGCAGCGGGCCGAGAGCGAGAACCTGCTGACGTTCATCCAGGATGAGCATCCGCAGACGATCGCGCTGATCACCTGCCACCTCTCGCACCACAAGGCGGCCGAAATCCTGGTTGGGCTTCCGATGCAGAAGCAGATCGAGGTCATCAAGCGCATCGCCAACATGGAGCAGACCAACCCCGAGGTGATCCGCGACGTCGAGCGAGGGCTCGAGTCACGCCTCTCCAACATGCTGATGCAGAGCATGGAAAAAGCCGGCGGCGTGCCCACCGTGGCCGAGATTCTCAACCTGGCCGACCGCGCGACGGAAAAGTCGATTATGGAAGGGCTCGAAGGCGAGGATCCCGACCTGGTCGAGCAGATCCGCAGACTCATGTTCGTCTTCGAGGACATCTTGCTCGTCAACGACAAGGGCATTCAGTCGGTGCTCAAGGAAATCGAGAACGACGAACTGGCACTGGCCCTCAAGACCGCAAGCCCGGAACTGCAGCAGAAGATCATGTCGAACATGTCGGAGCGGGCGGCCGCGATGATCCGCGAGGACATGGAATACATGGGCCCGGTGCGCGTCAGCGACGTCGAGGCCGCCCAGCAACGCATTGTCGACGTGGTGCGCCGACTCGAGGAAGCCGGCGAGGTGTTCATCCAGGGCCGAGGCGGGGACAGCGACGTTCTGGTCTGACCGGAGGTGGTGATGGGGCTGATCCGACGAGCCGACGCCGAACTCATCGCCCGCGATGCGGTGGTGCTCGATCTGGGACGGGTCGAGCAGCAGCGAGACGCGCTGGTGGCAGACGCCCGCGCCAAGGCCGCGCAGATCGTCGAGGAAGCCAGACGCGAACGCGAGAATCTGATCAAGGACGCGGCCTCGGCCGGGCGCAAGACCGGCATGGAGGAAGGCCTTCGAAAAGGGCTCGAACAGGGACGGACCGAGGGACGCGAGGAAGCGATCAGGGAGTTTCGCGATTCGCTCAATCTCGTGATGCAGGCATGGACCGAAGCGCTCGAGCAGTTTGCCGCGCGCCGCGAATCCATGCTGCTCGACGCACGCCGCGATGTGGTGCATCTGGCCTGCCAGATCGCATCGCGCGCCACCGGACGGCTTGTACAGACCGATCCCTCCCTGGTTGAGCACGCCATGGCCGAGGTGCTGTCGTTGGTCGCCGGCCCGACGAGACTCCGCGTCCGCATCCACCCGGAGGACGAGCCGATTCTGCACGACGCACTGCCGCAACTGCTGCAGCGAATGGAAACACAGTTTGATGTCGAACTCATCCGCGACGAGCAGTGCTCCCGCGGCTCGTGCATTGCCATCACCGAGCGGCAGGGCCTGGTCGATGCTTCGGTGAACACCCGGCTTGACCGTCTGGTCGCCAGCATCCTCGGGGAGGCCCCCGCATGAGCCTGCTGGCGGCAGAGATGGAGACCGTGGCGCGCGCGGCGGCGTTGCGCGTCGAAGGGCACGTCGCCGAACTGCGCGGCCTGTGCGTCCATGTCGAAGCACTCCCGGCGCCGGTTGGATCGCTGGTTTCGATCCGATCGCCCGGGCGGCGCCCGGTTGAGGGCGAAGTTGTCGGCTTCTGCGGGCAGCGTTCGATCGTGATGCCCCTGGCACAGGCGGCCGGGCTGGCGCCCGGAGACCGCGTGCGCGTCGAAGAGCGTGAGCAGGTGGCGCGCGTGGGCGGCTCGATGCTGGGGCGTGTGATTGACGGACTTGGGCGTCCGATCGACGGGCACGGCAGCATCGGCGGGTGTGCTCCGCGCCTGCTCAACCCCGAGCCGCGTGAAGCGCTGCGACGCGCTCGCGTTGACAAGCCCATCCGCACGGGCGTCCGCGCCATCGACCTCATGACCCCGCTGGGGCGAGGGCAGCGCGTGGGCATTTTCGCCGGCCCAGGCGTCGGAAAGTCAACCCTGCTCGCCCAGATCGCGCGCGGTACCGACGCCGATGTCAACGTCATCGCCCTCATCGGCGAGCGCGGGCGCGAGGTGCGCGAGTTCCTCGAAGACGCACTGGGACCCGAGGGTCTGGCCCGCTCCGTCGTCGTCGTCGCAACCAGCGACCAGTCGCCCCTGCTGCGACTGCGCGCCGCCAAACTCGCGTGCACCGCCGCCGAGTACTTCCGCGACCAGGGCAGCCAGGTCATGCTGATGATGGACTCGGTGACTCGCTTTGCCCATGCGCAACGACAAGTCGGGCTCTCGGCCGGTGAACCGCCGGCCACGCGCGGATACACGCCCAGCGTCTTCGCCGGACTGGCGCTCATGCTCGAGCGGGCGGGCGGATGCGTTGATACCGGCGGCTCGATCACCGGGTTGTACACGATCCTCGTTGAGGGCGACGACATGACCGAGCCGGTCTCCGACGCTGCTCGCGGAATCCTCGACGGGCACCTGACGCTCAGCCGGCGCCTGGCGCACCGGTCGCATTACCCGGCCATCGACGTGCTCGACTCGATCAGCCGCGTTGGAGACGCCGTGAGCGACCAGGCCCATCGCGCCGCTCGCCGGACGCTGATGCGCCTGGAAGCCAGGTACCGCGAGATTGAGGACCTCGTGCAGATCGGGGCCTACGCGCGAGGCTCCAGTGCCGAGGCCGACGTGGCGATCGATACGCACGCTGCGATCGAGTCGCTCCTGCGGCAAGCGACGGACGAGAAGGTGAAGTTTGAGGACGGGCGCGCACGGCTGATCCGCCTGAGCGAAGAAGCGACAACGCGCATCGAGCAGGTGAACGCCGCCAGGGCGCACGGGAAGGGTTGATCGATGCGAGGATTCCGCTTCAAACTCGAACCGGTGCTCGAACAGCGTCGCCGCATCGAAGAGGAAGAGCAGCGCGCCGTGGCCGAGGTGGAACGCATCCGCCTGGCGCTGGAGGAACGCATCCGGGCGTACGCTCGGGCGATCACCCAGGAGCGCGAGGATCTGCGCCGGCAGTTGACTCTGGGGGGCGATCTGCGGGCCGCGCGGCTTCAGGCCAACGCCTCGCTCGACCTGACCAACAAGGCCAACCGGGCCGTGCTGGAACTGGCCGGCGTTCATCGGCGGCTCGACGCGGCCCGCCTACGGCTGCTTGAGGCCTTGACGCGGCGCAAGGCGATGGAAGTGCTGCGAGATCGCGCCGAGCAGGCCTGGCGCGATGAACAGAAGCGCCGCGAGGCGGCCGAACTGGACGAACTGATGGTGATGCGGCACGGCCGGAGCCAGGCCGCTGATCAGGAGAGCAAGCCATGAAGCGCATCTGGACAGTGCTCTCGGTGCTGGCGCTGGCCAACGTGGTCGCGCTGGGCGGCTTTGCTGGCTGGCTGGCCCAGACGGGGCGTCTGAGCATCGAGCGCTTGCGGCAGGTGCGGGAGATGTTCAGCGAAACGGTGGCCATGGAACAGTCACGGCTCGACGCCGAGGCTCAGGCGCTCGCCGACGCCGAAAAAGCCAAGTCAAAGGAACTCAGCGGAAGCGCGCGCAGTGCCTCGGAACTGGTGGCCATGCGCCTGAACGCCACCGAAGTCGACCTGCAGCGCATCGAACGTTTGCGGCGCGAGGTTGAAGACTTGCAGCGGATGCTGCAGCGCGACCAGGCCTCGCTCGATGAGCAGGTCGTGTCCTTCCGCAAGGAGCGAGACGCGTTCAACGCTATGCGCGACCGCATGCGAGAGATCGAGGGCGGCGTCCAGTTCAAAAAGTCGCTGGCGGTGCTGGAGGGCGTCAGGGCGACCGAGGCCCGCGATATGCTCGGTACGCTGCTCCAGGAGGGCTCCAAGGAACAGGTAGTCTCCTATCTGAACGCAATGGACGAGCGGGCCCGGGCCAAGGTTCTCACCGAGTTCATCAAGGCCGGTCAGCCCGACGTGGCAGCCGAATTGCTGGAATCTCTCCGCACGCGGGGCATCGAAACCCCCGCGGACGGAGAGACGCCCGGATGATTGAACAGGCAGGCGGATCAGGCGGCCCGAAAACCGAAGTCGATCAGGTCCGCACGTCGAGCACGACGCCGCTCGCGGCCCAGGGATTCGCCGGCGTGTTTGCCGACCTGCTCGACCAGCAAGCGCAGAAGTCGCCCGGCATCGCGCAGGTGGTGCGCGACGAACTGAAGAATCCCAACCAGGTCAATCTCGCGTCGATCGCGGCCGCCGAACTGACCAGCCCGTCTGAACCGCAGGCGGCGGACTCTCACGCACGCAGTCAAACCGCTCAGACTCCCCACAAGACGCCGCCGTCCGCCCCCGTGCCGCCCTCTGCCAGGTCGACCGGCGCAGCCGAACAGTCCGGTGCGACGGGGCCGCGCAGCGCCGGCCGCCTCGCACGCGCCGACGCCAGGCCCGCGCAGACTTCGCCGTCTCAAACGCAATCGCGGCCGAGCCACGCGCAATCTTCGCCGCCGGCGCAACCGACTGCCGCCGTCGCACCCCACGCTCCACCCGATGTCTCGACGCCCCGGGCAACGGCGTCTACGACGCGGGGTTCGACGCGCATCGACGCCCTCGCGGGGCTTTCGCGCCCCGGACCGCGCATCGACCCCCGCGCCGCTGCGGCCGCCTTCAAGAAGCATTCGCCGCCCATTTTCCACGCTGAGAAGCAGCATCTGACTTCGCAGGTGTCGCGTTCACTGGCAAGCATCATTGCGCGCGGCGGCGGCAAACTCAGCCTGCGCCTCTCGCCCCAGGCCCTCGGTGACGTGCGCGTGGATGTTGAGGTCCGTGAGGGATCGGCCCGCGCACTCTTCCGTACTGAAACCGAATCGGCATGCGACTTGCTGAAGAGCAATCTCGACGCTCTTCGCCACGCCCTGGAAACCCGCGGCCTGCGCGTCGAGAGGCTTGAAGTGATCGGCCCGCACTCGGAGAGCGCGGCGCCTGCATCGGAAAGCGACCGGATCGACGGAAGGGAGTCCGCCGGTTCCGGCCAGCAACAGCCCTGGCATGGTGGGAGCACCGCCCGGGCGCGACGGGCATCCGCGGAGGCGGATGGAGGCACTATGTTCGAGCCCGCGGCGGAGCCCGGCTCGGAGACGGGTCCATGCGTGGTGGTGCGGCGAAGCATCGAGGGAGTGGTGCTCCGGCTTGACGCCATCGCCTGACAACGAGGTGCGTGCATGTCCACGATCGACGCGCTGGGCGCAACCAGCGCCAACTCGGCCGGCTCGACGAGCGCCTTCTCCGCGCTGACCAGCAAGGAGTTCGTCGAAATCATGTTCACCGAACTGACGAACCAGGATCCTTTCGAGCCCAATGACTCGCAGGCCATGCTCGACCAACTCTCGAGCCTGCGCTCCATCGAGTCCGACATCCAGTTGGGCGAACGCCTGGACAAGGTCTCGCAGCGCACCGAGTTCGCGGCCGCCTCGCAGATGATCGGCAAACTCGTCAGCGGCATCTCCGAGACGTCCAGCCAGGTCGTCGACGTGGTGTTCTCCGTCAGCCAGACCGACGAAGGCCCGGTGCTCAACCTCATGAACGGGCAGCGTGTGCGCATGGACAACCTGATCGAAGTCACCAACCCCGAACTGGGAGAGGTCGATGACGATACCGAGTGATTCGCTCACACTCCTGCGTATGCTCGGCTCGGGCGTCGTGCCCGCCGAACGCCCCCGATCCGGCGCCGATCCGCGCTCGCTTGACTTTGCCGCCCTGCTCGATCAGGCCCGCGCCGGCGGCGTGCGCAGCGGACTGACGGTCAGCGTGGACCCGGACCTTGACCTCGATCTGGCTCCTGACAAACTCGAGCAACTCTCGCAGATCGCCGACCTCGCTCAGGCACAGGGGCTTGATCGCGTGCTCGTCATTGACGGCTCCGATCGTCTCGTGCTCGACGTCGAGCGCCGCACCATCGTGGGCAGAGGCGAAGGCGCCGGAGAACTGCTCTCCGGCTTCGACGCCATGTACGAACTTTCTTCCACGCTCGCGCCCGGCGAGGTCGCCTCCGGCACGCCGGATGCGAGTGTCTCCGCCCGCAGGCTGCTTGACCTGCTCGGCTCGAACCGCTCGCCGCAGGTCATCTGACCACCGATCAGCCTCTCACTCTTGATTGCCCGCAAGGAGCGTCTATGGCCTCGCTGACCGCACTGTTCACCGGACTGCAAGGACTCAACGTTCACTCCCGTCGCCTCGACGTCATCGGCAACAACATCGCCAACGTCAACACCACCGCCTTCAAGTCCAGCCGCATGATGTTCGAAAACGCCTTCAGCCGCGACATCAAGATCGGCTCGGCGCCCGACGATACTACCGGCGGCACCAACCCCCTCCAGATCGGGCTGGGCGTGCAGATCGCCGGAGTGCAGCGCGACTTCCGCACCGGCGCCCTCGACGCCACCGGCGACCCGCGGGACCTGGCCATCGATGGCCGAGGCTTCTTCATCGTCCAACGCGGAAGCCAGACCCTCTACACCCGCGCCGGCTCCTTCCGACAGGATCTCAACGATAACCTCGTCACCCCCACCGGCGAGACCCTCATGGGCTACGGCGTCGATGACGACTTCAACATCGACAGCGGAGCACTTGAACCAATCAATCTCCCCCTCGGCAAGATTCGCCTGGCTGAAGCCACCGAGAACGCCACCGTCGCAGGAAACCTCAATACCGACGGCGACGTGCCCAGCCGCGGCTCGCTGGTCCATCTCCTGGCCACCGCCAGCGCGGGCCTGATTGCACTGCCGGGTTCGAGTCCTGCCCCGGGGGCCGGAAACCGTGTCGTCGCCGGCACGCTGCTCACAGACCTGCGAGACCTGTCCATCACCACCGCCGATGAGCCGCTCTTCGAGCCCCAGCAGACCCTTTTGCTCTCCGGAGCCCAGAAGGGGCTCTCCTCCGTGCCCGAACGCTCGCTCGACATCACCGCCTCCACCACCGTGCAGGACTTCATGGACTTCCTCAACGCGGCCCTTGGGCTGCACTCCACCGGTTCGGCCAATCCCGACGGCGACACCGCAGGCCTGAGCCTGGACCCCGAAACCGGCATCATCTCCATCGTCGGAAACACCGGCACCATCAACGATCTGGAAATCGAGGCCGCCGACTTGCGCCTCCTCGATGCCGATGGAGCCCTCGTTCGCCTGCCCTTCGTGCCCGACAAGCAGGCAAGCGCCGACGGCGAATCGGTGCGCACCACCATCGTCGTCTACGACTCGCTGGGCAGCCCGGTCAGTCTCGACGTTTCGATGGCCCTGGAAGCCAAGACCAGCAGCGGCACCACCTGGCGCTACTACCTCGAAGCCAACGACTCCATCGGCGACGAACTGGCATTGGGCACGGGCACGATCCAGTTTGACACCTTCGGCCGCCTGCTGACCGAAGATCCGGTCGTCGTTTCGCTCGACCGCACCGGAACCGGGGCTGCCACGCCACTGACTTTCGACCTCGCCTTCACCGGCTCGATGGGCCGTACCACGGCGCTGGCCGACCAACCCTCCGAGATCGTGGGGGTCTATCGCGATGGGCTGCCCGCCGGCACGCTCGAGTCCTTTGCAGTGGCCGACGACGGTGAAATCCTCGGCGCCTTCGATAACGGTGCTACCCGAACGCTCGGTCGCGTGGTTATCGCCGGCGTCGCCAATGACGAAGGCATGGTCGACGCGGGCGGCAACGCGTGGATGATCGGACCCAACAGCGGCCCGCCCGTCACGCTTACGCCCGGAGAGGTCGGATCCGGCACCCTGGTTTCCGGGGCCCTCGAACTGTCCAACGTCGACCTGGGACAGGAGTTCATCAATCTGATCACAACCTCAACGGGGTACTCGGCCTCATCCAGGGTCATCCGGACCACCGATGAACTGATGCAGCAACTCCTCGTCCTTGGACGATGAAGGAAACTGACATGATCGAAGTCACCCGCCTCAACGGAAAGCGGTTCGTCGTCAACGCTGAACTGATCCGCACCGTCGAGGAACAGCCCGACACGATCATCACGCTGATCAACGGCGATCACCTTGTCGTGCGCGAAACCATGCGCGAAATCGTCGAAAAGGTCATCGAGTACGGACGTACCTTGCGCCGCCTCGGCGTGGCCGCCTGAGAACCCCGGGTTCCGATCAAGTGCCCCCCCGCGCGACCCGATTCAATCTCGGTGGTTGCACTCTGACTCGGGGCACTGCTCGGAGGAGCATCTGTGGATATCGGAACCGTCGCCGGTCTGGTCGTTGCGATCGTCGCTCTGGCGCTGGGCGTCGTGCTCGGCGGCGGGAACCCCGTCGCACTGATCGACCTGCCGTCGATTGCAGTCGTGTTTGGCGGCACGTTCGGCGCCATTCTGGCTTCGTTCCCCCTGGCACGCGTCACCAAACTCCATGCCGTCGTCCTCAAGTCCGTCTTCTCCAAGCCGGTCGATCCCGTCGGCACCATCACCGACCTCGTCCGCTATGCCGAAATCGCCCGCCGCGAAGGCATCCTCGCCCTTGAGAACCTCGTCCCCGAAATGAAGGATGACTTCATCGTCCGCGGCATCAAAATGGCCGTCGACGGCACTGACCCCGAACTCATCAACCAGATCATGGAGACTGAACTCGAGGCCATCATCGACCGGCACGCCCAGGGCAAGCAGATTCTCGACACGACCGGCCGCTACGCCCCCGCGTACGGCATGATCGGAACACTTCTCGGCCTCATCTTCATGCTCAGCAACATGGATGATCCGTCCAAGATCGGGCCCGGCATGGCCGTCGCCCTCATCACCACCCTCTACGGCGCCATCATCGCCAACATGGTCACCGGCCCGATGGGCGACAAACTCCAGGCACGCGACGGCGAAGAGGTGCTCGTCAAGACCATCGTCATCGCCGGCGTCATGGCCATCCAGTCCGGTGACAACCCCCGCGTCGTCGAAAGCAAACTCATGACCTACCTGCCCCCGGGCGTGCGCGCAGCAATGGACGCCGGGAAGGAATCGGCCGCCGCGTGAGCACATGATCGATGCCCAAGAGAAAGCCCATCTCCTCGCCGGCCGTGCCTGAATGGGTGCTGACTTATGGCGACATGATGTCGCTCCTGCTCTGCTTCTTCATCCTTCTGGCCGCCTTCAGCGAACTGAAAAAGCCCGACGAGTATCGAAGGGTTCTCGATGCCATCAAGGAGGCCCTCGGCGGCGGCGGCATGGGCAGCGCCTCACTCGATGCCCAGTCTGCAAACGCCATCATTTCGCAACTCAAGCGGATGCGGCAACTGGACGGGCCCAACCGGTCTCATGCGCAGACCGCCGCTCCCAACGTCTCCGGCCGCCACCCCCAAGCCCAGATGCTGCACCAGTCCGACCGTATCGCCATCGGCGGGGCCCTGGAGTTTGAGCCCGGCTCATACCAACTCACGGTGGCCATGCAGCAGAAACTCAAGTTCGAGATCGCCCCGCTGATCCGCGACAAGCGCTACATCGTGCACATCACCGGGCACGCATGGAGCCAGGCCGACCGGGCCGCGTCCGGACTCTCCCTCGCCGAACTGTCATTTCGCCGCGGCCAGGCCGTTCTTGATTATCTGACCCAGGAATGCGAGGTCAGTCCGCAGATCTTGCGGGTTCTGGCGGCGTCCGACCAGGAGCCTGTCCCGGGGGGACTCGTCCCGAGTGATTTCGGCGTCAGTAATCGCCGAGTTCAGTTGTACCAGACCGGCATGACGGTCGACCAGACTCACCCCGATCCCGAGTTCACGGGACGCGACGCCGCCGGCTGAAGGCAGGAGAGCCCATGTCTGAGGAACAGACAGCACCGGTTGAGGCGCCAAAATCCGGCAAGATGGGAATCAAGACCATCGGCATCGTCGCCGCCATCATGATCGCCGAGGGCGCGGGCGTCTACTTCCTCGTCTCCATGACCGGGGCCCCGAGAACCTCCCAGGCCTCCATTGCCGGCGAGGAACAGGCCGAACGCGAGAAAACCCAGGAAATCCTCCTTGTCGAGGATCGCTTCCAGAACGTCGATTCGGGCTCCATCTGGCTCTGGGACACGACGATCTACGTCCAGGTGCGAAATAAGAACGCCGATCGCGTGCAGGAGATCATGAAACGCCGCGAAGCCGAAATCAAGGAAGGCGTTTCCCTGATCTTCCGACGCGCCGCCGACCGTCACCTCCGCAGCGACCCCGGGCTTGAGACCGTGACCCGCCAGATCACGGCCTATGTCAACGAAGTCTTCGGCACCGACAAGGACGAACTCCCCCTGGTCGAGCGCGTCATCATCCCCAAGTGCACCGGCATCAACGCGGGCGGATAACCACAGCCCGATTCGGCGCAACTTGCGCCTGTCCAGCGCACAAACCGTCTGCACACCGGCAAAGTCGATCCACCGGCGGGCCGATGCCGATGGCCTCCGCAGCGGCGATCGCTCGTCGCGTCCAGGAGGATCGGCATGACCGAGCACGACCCCAACGAAGCGCAGGACTTGCCGTCCCCCGATGAGCAACCCTCAGCCTCCAACCCGGCTGAGGATGCCCTGTCCGCGGCTGAAGATGCCCTTCGCCACGTCGCTGACGCCGGCAAAATGCAGGTCCACACGCCCGATGATGAGGCGATGCTGGCCACCGTTCGCGCTGCCATCGACGAGTCACACAATACCGCCGCTTCGCTTTCTGCGTCCAAGGCCGTGGGACAAGGGTCGGCCGGTGCAGCCCGTCTGGCCGACGCGGCCCCGTTCGTCCCGCCTTCGGTCCAGCCCGTCGGGCCCGCCAAGGTTCCCGAGGATCTCCGCTTCCTCAGCGACGTGAATCTCAACGTGACGATCGAACTCGGGCGCACACGCATGTACGTCGAGGACGTGCTCCGTCTGGGCCCCGGGGCCGTCGTCGAACTTGACAAACTCGCCGGCGACCCCGTCGATGTGTACGTCAACAACCGACACGTCGCCCGAGGCGAGGTGCTCGTCCTCAACGACAACTTCTGCGTCCGTATCAATGAGATTCTCAGTCTGACCGAGTAGGCCCGGCGGCTCGGGCGCATCGAGTTCCACACGCCAGGAGGGCGCATGCGTTTGCGGAGGATCCGCACCTTTGCCTGTATTCTCGTGCTCGCCGTCGCAGGCCCGAGCACTTCGGCTCAGGACGCCGCGCCGCCATCGGCGCCCGTTCAGCCCGACGCTGCCTCCCTCCGCACCGCGCGACTCGAGTCTCTTCACCTCGGCGACCGCCCCGCATTGCAACAGGCCCACAGTCGTGAATCTCCACCATCCTCCGCCCGCTCGCTCGGTCTGACCCGCACTCTGGCCGCCATGGCCGGCGTCGTGGCGCTCGCCTTCGCCTGTGCCCTCGCGTGGCGCTGGCTGGCACAGAAGCGGGGGGGTCTGATCGCCTCGCTCGGCCCGGCCGGTCGCGCTCCCTCCGGCCTGATCGAAGTGCTTGCCCGCTATCCCGTCGCTCGCACACAGAAACTCGTCCTGCTCCGCGTCGGGCGGCGCGTCATCCTCATCTGCCAGAGCGGATCGATCCGCCGCGGCGCCGGCGCAATGAGCACGCTGGCTGAGTTCTCTGACGCTGACGAAGTTGCCGCACTCCTCCGTGCCGTTCGCGAAACCGACAATACCGGCAGTCAGGCCGACTTCCGCGATGCCCTCCGCTCGATCGAGAGCCGGCCGATGTCCGAACCACCCAGCACGCAGATCGAATACCGCTCGCCGGGCGGCGACAGCGTGCACCTCTCCGATCCGCGCATCCAGATCCCCCGTCCCTCATCCCCCAACAAGCCGATCGACCCTGCCATCGGGCTTCTCCGTTCGCGTCTGGCCGCCATGCGCCATCACGGAGATGCCGCATGACCGCCCTGCGATTCGTCATGTTCGGTCTTGCGCTCCTCCTTCCACTCGCCCTGGCGTCTCCGGCCATGGCTCAGCCGGTGGGCCCCTTCGATGAGCCCGCCGCGCCCGCACCACGCCTCCCGTCGAGCGTCATCGATCTGCCCGCCTCCCCCGCGCAGATCAACCCGCTCCAGGTCATGGCCGACGCGTCCGCCATGCTCGATGCCCATCGCCCGCAGCAGCCGGACCCCTCCGAGAAACCCGGGCTCTCGGTCGCGGTCAACGTCATGCTGCTGCTCACGGTCATCACCCTCGTGCCGTCGATCATGCTCATGACCACCTGCTTCGTGCGCATCCTTGTGGTGCTTGCGTTGCTGCGCCAGGCCTTGGGCACGCAATCGCTCCCCCCGCCTCAAGTCGTGACCGGGCTGGCGCTCTTCATGACTCTTCTGGTCATGTCGCCCACCATCGACCGCATCTGGAACGAGGCCGTCGTACCCTATCAGAACGGAGAGATCGGTGATTACGACACGCTCTGGGCCGCCGCACGCCAGCCCATGCGCGACTACATGTTCGACCAGATCGAAGCCACCGGAAACTGGTCGAGCGTGTACACCCTGCTCAACTACCGCGGCGTTGACACCTCCAACCCCGCCGAACTGACACGCGCCGACGTGGACATGGTGACGCTCGTTCCCGCATACATGCTCAGTGAACTCAAGGTGGCCTTCCTGCTCGGCTTTCGCGTGTACCTGCCCTTCCTGGTCATCGACATGGTCATCGCCAGTCTGCTCATCTCCATGAGCATGATGATGCTCCCCCCGGTGCTCATCTCGCTTCCCTTCAAACTCCTGCTCTTCGTCCTCGTCGACGGCTGGGCCCTGGTGGTCGGCAGTCTGCTCGAAACCTTTGTGCAGGAGGGTACGAGCGGGCGACTCTCCGCTGAGCCGGCCGCCATGCTGCCCTTCCTGCTGATCTGCTTCGTCCGTCGACCGCGGCCTCCGGTCTCTTCGCTGCCGCTTGCGGAGGCGTGCCGTGATGTATGACCAGACAACCCTCGACCTGGTGCGCCTCACGCTCACCACCGTACTCGTCATCTCGGCCCCGATCCTGCTGGCCGGCATGATCGTCGGGCTGATCATCAGCCTCATTCAGTCCGTCACCAGCATCCAGGATCAGACCCTCACCTTCGTTCCCAAGATCGCCATCATGATCATCGTCGCCGCGATGCTCCTGCCCTGGGTCGCCCAGCGGCTCATCGAGTTCACCGTTGATCGGCTGCTGCTCTTCTAGGGGGACACTCGTGCCGATCATCGAGTACCTCCAGCCCCTGGCCGTTCCCTTCGCCTTCGTGCTGGCACGCATCCTCGGGCTGTTCCTCTTCACGCCGCTGCTCAGCAGCACCGTGGTTCCCAGCCAGTTCAAGGCCCTCTTCGCCTTCCTGTTCGCCATCGCGATCTTCCCCGGCGCGATGCGCCACGGCTTCCCACAGGCCGCAGTCCTTGACCTCGCCACCATCGGCATGGTCATGTTCGGAGAACTGCTCATCGGCGTGGTGCTCGGACTGCTCGCCGGGTTGCCCATCGCCGCGCTCCAGATGGGCGGCTTCATCATGGGCTATCAGATGGGTCTTGGCCTGGCACAGGCGTACAACCCGGAAATGGACGGCAGCGACGACGTCATCAGCCAGTTGCTCTTCTTCATGGGCATCGCCGTCTACATCGCCGCCGGCGGGCTCGACTCCGTGTTTGTCGCGCTCCTCGGCACGTTTGAACGTGTGCCCGTCGGCGCCTTCACCAGTCAGCAGGTACCCCTGGATCTCTACGTCTCCATCCTCGCCTCAGGCCTGGAACTGGCTGTCCGCGTCGCGACACCGGTGCTCGGCGTCATCCTCCTCGCCCTGCTGGCCATGGGATTCGTCATGAAAACCATGCCACAGATAAACATTCTCTCGGTCGGCTTTGCCGCGAAGATCGTCGCCGGTCTCTCCATGCTCACCGTCTCGGTCGGTGCGGTCGACCTGGCGCTGCGCGAAGACCTGTTCGTCACCCTCGATCAGGTTCTCGGCTGGGTTGATTCACTGGGTGGTTCGCGCTGACGGAGGATCCCGATGGCCGACGACATGGGCGAACGCACCGAAAACGCGACTCCGAAACGCCTGGCCGATGCACGTAAGCGCGGTCAGGTCGCCAGGAGCACCGATGTCAACGCCGCCGTCGGACTGGCCGCCGCCCTCATCCTCCTGCTCACCTTCGGGCGCGACCTGACGCTCGGCCTGGCACGCCTCCTGCGCGACAACCTCGACTTCGACCGGCTTGCGGGCACCCTTCACGCTGACGACCTCTGGCTGCCCGTCCAGCACTCGGCCGTCACCGGCGCGCTCCTGCTCGCGCCCCTTCTGGCCATCATCCTCGCCGTTGCCTGCGTGACCCAATTGACCCAGGTCGGGCTGCTGTTCACCACCCGCCCGCTCAAGCCCAGACTCAGCCAACTCAATCCGATCTCGGGCTTCAAGAAGATCTTCGGCCTCCGCGGGCTGGTCAAGGCCGGCGTCAACGTGATCAAACTCATCGTCGTCATGCTCATCGCCTGGCTGGTGGTCTCCGGCGAACTGCAGGGTTTGGCCGCGTTGCCCCAACTGCCCGTCTTCGCCGCCGTCGCCCTCATCGGTCAGGCCATGTTCAAACTGGCCGTCTGGCTGATCGTCTCCCTGCTCGTCCTCGCTGCGATCGACCTGATCTATCAGAAGTGGCAGCACAAGCGTGACCTGCGCATGACCCGGCAGGAGGTCAAGGACGAACGCCGCTCCATGGAGGGCGACCCGCAGATCAAGGGCAAGCGCCTGCGCATGGCCCGCGAGATCGCCATGCAGCGCATCGCGCAGGCTGTGCCGAAGGCCGACGTAATCATCGCCAACCCCACGCATTTCAGCGTCGCCGTCGCATACGACGAAGAGAAGATGGATGCCCCGACCATTGTCGCCAAAGGCGCTGATCACCTCGCCCTGCGCATCCGGCACATCGCACGAATCGCCGGTGTGCCCGTCATCGAGCGCCCCCCGCTGGCCCGGGCCCTGTATTGGGGTGTGGAAATCGGGCAGCAGATCGCGCCCGAGCACTACGAGGCCGTCGCCGAGGTTCTTGCGTACGTCTATCGACTCGAGCACCAGCACACCGTCGCCCGCGCCGCCGCAGGCTGAAAATCCGGAGGTCGTGAGCATTGTCTGAGCCCAGGGCAATCGACGTGGGGATCTGGACCCGGCGGGCGCGCACGTACCGCGGGCTGATCGTCCCGCTGGGCTTCGTCCTTCTGCTCGGCGTTCTGCTCGTCCCCCTGCCCCCGTTCCTGCTCGACGTTCTGATCTCCCTGAACATTTCGCTGTCCGTCATCGTGCTGCTGACCACGATCTACCTCAACAGGGCGCTGGACTTCTCGGTGTTCCCCTCCCTGCTGCTGGGAACAACGCTCTTCCGTCTTGTGCTCAACATCGCTTCGACGCGCCTGATCCTCACCGCCGACGCCGCCAGCCCGCAGGAAGCCATGAACGTCGCCGGGCACGTCATCAGCGCCTTCGGCTCGTTCGTCGCCGGCGACTCGCTCTTCGTCGGCGTTGTCCTCTTCCTGATCATCATGATCGTGCAGTTCATAGTCGTCACCAAGGGCGCCGGACGCATCAGCGAAGTGGCCGCCCGCTTCACCCTCGACGCCATGCCCGGCAAGCAGATGGCCATCGACTCCGATCTCTCCGCCGGACTGATCGACGAGGCCGAGGCTCGCAAACGCCGCGACGAAGTATCACGCGAGGCCGACTTCTTCGGCGCCATGGACGGTGCCAGCAAGTTCGTCAAGGGCGACACCATCGCCGGCATGATTATCACCGTGATCAATATCGTCGGCGGCTTTGCCGTCGGCGCCATCGAACGCGGCTGGCCCGCCGCGCAGACCGCGCAGGTCTTCACCAAACTCACCATCGGCGACGGGCTGACCAGCCAGATCCCCTCCTTCGTCATCGCCATCGCCAGCGCCCTCATCGTCACCCGCTCCGGCTCCAAGGAGGATCTCGGCGAGGAAATGACCGGTCAGATCATCAGTCAGCCGCGAGGCTTGGTCATCACCGCCATCTTCCTTGCGCTGCTCGCATTCACGCCCCTGCCGACCATCCCCCTGGTCGGAACGGCCCTGGGCCTCGGCGCCATCGCCTTCGGGTTGCGCCGCGCCGCCCGACTCGCCCAGTCGCGTCAGAACGAGCAGCGCGAAGAACAGGACGCCGCTCCCGATGCCCCGCCCGTCGAAAGCCTCCTCAAGGTGGACGTCCTCGAACTCGAAGTCGGCTACGGATTGGTTTCACTCATCGACGTCAATCAGGGCGGCACCCTGCTCGACCGCATCAGCGCCGTCCGCCGTCAACTGGCCGTCGAGACCGGGCTGGTCATGCCGCCCGTCCGCATCCGCGACAACATGCAACTCCGCCCCGGAGATTACCGCATCAAGATCCGCGGCAACGCCGTCGCCTCCGGCGAACTCCAACCCGAACTGCTCATGGCCATGGACTCGGGCATCTGCCTGGGGCGCATTGAAGGCCTGTCCACACGTGAGCCGGCCTTCGGGCTCCCAGCCTGGTGGATCGATCCCTCCCAGCAGTCCCGCGCCGAAGCCCTCAACTACACCGTCGTCGACCCCACCAGCGTCCTGGCCACTCACATCACCGAAATCGTCCGCCGGCACGCCGACGAACTTCTGACCCGCGAAGAAGTCCAGAACCTGCTCGAAGGGCTCAAGCAGCGCACCCCCAAACTCGTCGACGACACCGTCCCCGGCGTGATCAAGGTCGGTGAACTCCAGAAAGTCCTCCAACGCCTCCTCCGCGAACGCATCCCCATCCGTGATCTTGAGTCCGTCCTCGAAGTCCTCGCCGACTGGGCCACACGCACCAAGGACGTCGACGTCCTCGTCGAGTACGTCCGCAACGGGCTCAAACGCACCATCTGCCAATCCTCGGCCGTCCCGGGCGACAACGGCAAACTCCGCCTCGTCTGCGTCACCATCGACCCGGCTCTGGAAGACGTCATCGAGAGTTACGTCGACCGCTCCGGAGGCGTCACCACCGTCAACATGCCCAGCCGCGTTGCCCACGACATCGGCTCGCGCATCGCCCGCGCCGTCGAGGCCGGCGCCACCTCCACCGGCGTCGCCCCCGTGGTCATCGCTTCGCCGCGCGTCCGCGCCGTTGTCCGCGATGTCATCGAGCCTTTCACCCCGACGACACCCGTACTCGGCTACAACGAGGTGCTCTCAGGCGTCGAGATCGAGTCTGTGCAATTGGTCGGCGCCGAGTCACTCTCCACCGCGGCATGAATCTTGCGACGTTGGTTCAAGTCGTCCGTCTGCCCGGCCGATGAGCCCTCCCGCGTCTCCCCAGGCTCACAGAACGAGGTTGGCAGCGCGTGCCCACGATGGAGTCCATACCGCAACTGGTTGGCGCTTCGGCGGCGATGTGCGGGTTCGCAGTCGCCGTCATCGGTGGATTGGCTGTGGAAAACGCCGGGACAATCGTTCTCGCCCGCGCGCTCCCCTCGATGCTCATCTGCTACCTGGCCGGCACGCTGATCGGCCTTGTCGCCCAGGCCTGCGTCCGCGAACACACCGAGAATTACCGGAAGAAAACACCGGTCCGAGAAGAAGAGATGCACGCCCTCGAACGTCATCTCCGCGAGGTTGTCCGGGCCGAACGAGGTTGAACTTGTCGCTTCGGAGGCGGGGGCTTGCACGCTTTTGAGCAAATTCTTGTCGACCAAGTGCAAAGGATTCCTGTATACTGGATTGTCAAGCCAGGACGGCTGCACAAATGAACTTCGCCCGCCACGCGGGCGCCAGCCAAAGGGTCAAGGAGAGACCGATGGCAGCAACGGATACGTCAACCAGGTCCGGCACCCGCAATCTCGGTCGGCATGTCGCCCGACGGGCTGAACAAACATCGTTCGGCACCCCCTTCGACCAGCGCCCACTCGACGAAATCTGGCGACTCTACCGCCAGACGCCCACCGAGGATCTGCGCAACTACCTCTTCCAGCGATTCCTCCACCTCGTCCGCTACAACGCCGAACGCATCTACGCTCGCCTCCCCGACGAGGTCGACATCGAAGACCTGATGTCCGCCGGGCTCTTCGGGCTCATGGCCGCCATCGAAGCCTACGACCCCGACCGCGAGGTCAAGTTCGAAACCTATTCGGCTACCCGCATCCGCGGCGCCATCCTCGACGAACTCCGCTACATGGACTGGGTTCCCCGCCTCGTCCGGCACCGCACCGCAAAGGTCGACCAGACTCGCATGCGCATGCAGATGGAAACCGGCGTCAAGCCCTCCCTTCACGACATCGCCGTACGCCTCAACCTCGATCCGGCCGAGTTTGAAAAATACGAACGCGACTCCAAGTCAGTCAGCATGACCAGCATCACGCGCAAGTGTTTCCCCTCCGACGGCTCCCGCGACCTGCGCGAAATCGACGTCATCAAGGACGAGACTCAGGCCAACCCCGTCTCCGAACTTCAGCAGCGCGACCTCAAAGACCTCATCACCAAGGGCCTCAGCCGCGCCGAACGCCTCATCGTCATCCTCTACTACTACGAGGGCATGACTATGAAGGAGATCGGCGCCACCCTCGATCTCTCCGAGTCCCGGGTCAGCCAGATGCACTCCTCCATCCTCCAACGCCTCAAGGCGCAGATGCAGCATCGCATGCGCGAACTCGAACCCGTCGAGTGACCTCCCCTCCAACCCGATCGTCGCAGGGCCCGTCATCGGGCCCTTTTTCATCGCCTCTTGCCGCGCGGGCCCGCCGGCGCTTGACTCACCCGATGCCTTCGCCCCTCGAACGCGTATTCGTCGCTCTTGGCTCCAACATCGGGCCCCGCCGCCTCGCCCTCGACTTCGCACTGGACCGTCTGTCCGGCTCTCCCGGCCTCACTCTCGTCGCGGTCTCCACCGTCCACGACACCGCTCCCGTCGGGCCCGTCGCGCAGCCTCGCTACCTCAACGCCGTCGCCGAACTCACCTCCGCTCTCGACCCCTCCGACCTGCTCGCCCTCCTCCTGAGCATCGAGCGACTTCAGGGCCGCGACCGCGAGCACTCCCCACGCTGGGGCCCGCGCACTCTCGACCTCGATCTCATCCTCTTCGGGCGCCGCATCATCAACCTTCCTGACCTGGTCATTCCGCATCCGCGCTTCGCCGAGCGTCTCTTCGTGCTCGAACCGCTGGCCGAACTGGCCCCCGACCTCATCCCTCCCGGATTCTCCGATTCCGTCGCGACGCTGCGCGATCGCCTTCTCGCAGCCTCCGGAGCCGGCAACCCATGATGGCCCGCATGCTCATCCCGCCTGCGGTCGCCTTCATCCTCGTCGGCCCGGCGCTCGCAGCCGACCCCCGTGCCTTCGAGGTTTCCGTCACGCTGAGCATTGAGCATCCCGACCATCCAATCAGCCGCCAGGCCAGATTCACGCTGCGGTTGTCTGACGATCGCTTCCGCCTCGAACTTGGCCAGGTGGTCGTGGTGGGGGATCGAACCGGAGAACAGGCGAGTCTTCTTTCCTGGCACCAGCACGACCCCACCAGCGTCTTCATCGATCGCGACGGACACCTGCCCGCCCTGGTGCGCCGTGACCTGCCGCCGATCTGGTGCGGGCTGCTGGCCGACTGGCTCGCGCAGACCGAACTGGCATACCCCCTCGCCGCGCGGGACTGGGCCTCTCTCCCTCACCGCGAGGAAGCCGGAGGCGCCGTCATCCTCGAAAGCCCCGGCCTGCGCTACGAACGCCGCTCCGGGGGCGACGGCTCCGGCCTCCTTTCCGAATCCGTCCTCATCGAGCGCCTCTCCGGCGACGAACGCCTCGATCTCACCTACACCCCCGTCGATCCCGGTGACGCGGCCGATTGGTCCATTGACCCCGCCTCCCGCAGGACCGTCTCGTCTATCGCCGCCCTTCGTCCGCAGCCGGCCCGCTTCGCCCCAGGTGACACCGTCAGCCTGCGCCTCTTCCGCCCCGATGACCAGTCCTGGGCTCCGGCCTCGGTCTTCGAGCAGGAGCCTTCGTCTTTCCAGCGCCGGCACGCCTCGGCCCTGGTCCTGGCGATGATCGTGCTCTCGCCGCGGTCGGCCGACCTCGACGCCATCATCGACCCGGCCGACAGCGTCGCCCTGCTCTCAGAACTTCGCACCCGTGTCGCGAGCCTGAGCGCCCAGCGCGGGCGGCCTCGCCCGATCTACTTCGCCCGCCCCGTCGCCCTTTTCGACGTGCCCGGGTTCAACCGAGACCGCCTTGAGGCGATCCTCGCCGCGGCAGCCGATCTGCCGACTGACCCGCTCCTGCCCGATATCGAAGCCGCCGCTCCGCGCGTGCTCTGGGCCCAGCCGCCCGAAGAGACCATCGACCTGTTCTGCCCGGGCGCGCGTTTCGCCCTGATCATCCTCGATCCGCAGCGCCGCCTGCTCGCCGCCATTCGAGTCGATGCCCAGCGAAAAGCGGCCGTCGAATCGGCCGCTCGCGTGCTCCTTGGTGATCCGCTCGACCCGAAGGCGCCCGGGCCCGGCTCGGACTGATCAACCCGCTTCGGCCCTGGGATGGGCCCGGCGGTATGAGTCCTGCATCCGTCCGCTGGTCAGGTGCGTGTACACCTGCGTCGTGCTCAGCGACTGGTGCCCCAGCAACTCCTGCACGCTTCGCAGATCCGCCCCGTTGTCCAGCAGGTGCGTCGCAAAACTGTGCCGCAGCGTGTGCGGGCTGATCGTCGGATCAAGCCCCACCTGCCGCAGGTACTTGTCCAGTTTCCGCCGCACTGAACGCGAACTGAGCCGCTTGCCGTGCTTGTTCAGGAACAGCGGACCCGTCCCGCTGGCGGCGTTGGCGCTCCAGATCTTCCCGAAGCGCGCGTCGCCCTCCACACCCTCGATGTAGCGACGAACCGCCGTCAGCGCGTGTGAGCCCAGCGGAACGATGCGTTCCTTCTTGCCCTTGCCGCGCACATGCAGCGATTCGCCCGGAACATCCAGGTCGCTCATGTTCAGCCCGACCAGTTCGCTCACGCGGATGCCCGTCGAGTACAGCGTCTCCAGCATCGCCCGGTCGCGACGTCCGAGCACTTCGTTCTCATCCGGCGCCGAGAGCAGACGCTCCACCTGCTCGATGGTGATCGCCTTGGGAAGCCGCTTGCTCTGTCGAGGCGTGCGGATCAGCGTCATCGGGTTGCTCGCCACCAGGCGCCGCCGGTCGGCCCACTTGTAGAACGACCGCAGCGTCGCGATCTTCCGCGCCGTCGTCGCCGCCGAGTAGTTCTGATCTCCCAGGTGCGAAAGGAAGTTCCGGATCGTCTCGGCCGAGCCCTCGCAGATGATCTCTGTCACCGCTTTGGGCGCGATGCTCCCGGCGACGTTGCCCGCCGGGGCGCCCTCCGGCGCCGTCAGACGCGCGCTCGCCTGCTCATACGCCTTGGCCTCCAGCGCCGGCTGCAACTCGATCCCGAACTCGTCCGACAGGTATTCCACGAACTGCCGCAGATCCGCCCCATAGCACCGGGCGGTATACGGGCTGAAACGACGCTCATTGGTCAGATAGGAAGCGAAAGCGTCGGTAATCGGCAGCGTGGTCATCGTGAACTCCTCTGGCATCTACCTATCGGTCGATCTCACGTCCGAATCAGCATCTTTCGGACCCGCGCATCAAGCCCGCTCAAACCGGCTCGTCAGCGTGGCTCGTTGGCCTCGTTCGCCCCGCTCAAGCCTCCGGCACGTCCCCATAACAAGTGTCTACTGCGCAGGAGCCCTGGCGGTTCGCATCCACTCGTTCTCCAGCAGCCTCCGTACGCCGTGATAGGCAGCAAACTGAGTATATAACTCCATGCTGGCAAAGTAGATACGCCAGTTCAGGGCCGACGCCGAATCGCTCCTGCCCTGGGCAAACTCCCGCACATACATCTGGGTCTGGTGATTCCGCGCGTCCAGATGCTCCACCGACACCGCCACCGGGCCCGATCCGAAACTCGAACGCGCAAGGAAGTCCGCGTCGCTCGCCGCCGATGCCAACGCCTTGGGGTCAAGTTCGACCGGCGCCTGCGCACGCATCGGGCCCGATCTCGCGTACAGCGCCAGCGTTATCCCGATCACCGGGGGGTCATACGGATCCCACGCCGTGATCGAGGTCACCACGACCCCGTCGACTCCCATCGCCTCGGCCAACTGCCGCACCTGTTCGGGGGTGACGACCCGCTCCACCCCGGTCCCCCGCATCGCCGCGAGCGTTCGGTTCACGGGTAGCGCGGCCACACCCTGGATCTCCGTCACCGCTGCCACGACCGCATCTCCCACCGCCAGCGGGTCGACCAGAGACGTGCCTGATTCGTTGACCGGAGGCACCACAGCCCACAGCACTTCGCCCGCCAGCGTGTCATACGGCGCCGTGAGCACGTTGGGCGGCATCAGCGTGCTCCTGGGCGACGAGCACCCGAGCAGCGCCGCGCACAGCACGCTCACACACCCCAGCCTCCACCATCCTGGCATTCGTCGGGGCATCCTGCCCTCCTTGCAAATCGACACTCGATTCAGTCGGCCGGAGCCGAGGTCACCGCGTTGTTCCCGGTTGCCTGTTCACCCGTCGCCGCGAGAATGGCCGGAGCGATGTCCAGCGACCACAGGTTCTCGATCCCGTCACGCGTCGACACGAAAAAGACGTGCCCGTCCGTCCCCCAGGTCGGCATCAGATCGATCGAAGCCCCGCTGGTCAGGTTCACCTGCCCGCGGCCGTCCGTTCCGATCATCCACAGTGACGATGACGTCGGACGCTTCTCGTCCGTCCACTTCTCAGGGTTCGGCACGGCCGCGTACACGATCCGCGTCGCGTCCGGGCTCCACGTCGGGTTGATCAGCGCATGCTCGGGGCTGCTGGCCAGTTCGGTCTCGTTGGTCGCCTGCTTGCTGGCCGACGAGTAGTCCAGCGTCCAGATGCTGAACGTCCGCTGTCCGCGCTCCCGCGAACGCTGGAACAGAATCTGGTCGGCCCCGGCGTGCCCGGTCCCCTTCACGGGGCACCACTCGGGGAACAGCCCGTACCCGATGAACTGCGTCTGGGCCGGGTTGAACACGTCCACGACCCACAGTTCCCAGCGGCCCGACGTTTGCCCGAGCCGGCAATACACCAGCGTTTGCCCGTCCGGACTCCAACTCGGGCTCAGATCGTTCGAGTTGTCCGATGTGATCTGCACGGCCTTTCCGCCGCCCACGGGCATGACGTACACGTCCCAGTTGCCCGCCCGGTTGCTGGCGAAGGCGACGCGCTTTCCGTCCGGGCTCATCGCCGGCATCACGTCCTGCGCGGGGTCGTCGGTCAGGCGGGTGATCACTTTGCTGCCCACGTGCTGCGTGTAGATGTCGGCCGTCGGGCGGTGCTGCGTGCTGGCAAACAGCAGCGTCGTGCCGTCGCGGCTGACCATCGGATCAAAGTTCGAGCCGTCGTGCGCAAATGAAACCTGCTGGATGTTGACCGTGTGCTCAGACTGCTCGGCGCTCTCCGTCGGCAGATCAAGCGACAGCACGCTCGAGTAGATCTGCGAACTCATGTTCGGGCCCTGCGGACCGGGCACGCCCTCCGGATCGGGCGATGGTGCCGGTTCGGCCGTGCCGGTGGCTTCGACAAAGTCCCAACCCGAGTCGGCGTTGTCCCAAGTCGAATCCCCGGGGTTCGGCGGTGTCGTCATCGGTGCCTGCGGCTCCATCGCCACCTCGGGCGTTGGCTCGGTCGGGTAGCCGGTCGGCGCCGGGCCGCCCTGGTGAGCCCACGGCGAAGAGGCGCAGGCGCCCAGCCCCAGGCAGGTGCCGGATGAGGCGGCCAGCAGAAATCGCGTGTCAATGCGGTTCATCGATCGAGTCTCCTTACTTGTCGTCGGCGCGAGCCGTCCGTGGCCTCTCGGTGTCCCACATGCGCATCGGCCGGTTTGACCGGTCCATTCAGGCAGCCCGTGACAAGATCCCGGTTTCATCACAATGCGGGCCGGGATGAACTGCCGCCTCGTGTTTCGCAAGCACCGTGCCAGTAAAAAATGAGAGGGGCGTCCCACCACGGACGCCCCTCATGCATCGCCGAACGCCGGCGATGGCCAAGAGCACTTGTGTCGAACCCTAGTAGTTGCGATCCCGCACGACGACTGCCGGAGAGTCGCCCGGTCGCGCCCACCAGGCCCCACCTGTTCTGGGTTGCTGAAGCCACAGCAGGTGGTTGAGGTACTGGCTCAGTTCATTGACGCTGAAATCGGCTAGGAACTCAAGAGTCGCGCCCGGATTCAGCACCAAAATCTGCTCGATCAACTGCCCCTTGGACAATACGTCGGTGTCCTCCCACCGGCGGATCGCCCGTTCGTGGGATGCTCCCTCGGATGTTGCCTGACTCGGGCGGGCGGGGCGCGTCAGATTGGCAAGTTGCAGTTGCATGGCTCGATCCCTCGTCGCCGCCGGCGAACGATTCGGAACAGCGGCGAGCATGGCTATCGGGCTTTCACGCCCGGCGGCTGGACCGTGTAACCAAAGTGGACGAAGGCCCGCCCGCGGGCACACAGAATGGGGGAAGCGATTGCGCGTGCTGGCAAAATTTGTGTCCGGAGCCGACACCACCGTCATCAAAAGTCTGGACGGCTCCCGACTCGGGGCGTTTTGTACCGCCAACCTCATCGACACAGGTATGCTACCCGAAAAAGGGGGTGAACCATTGGTCTGCTGGTCCGGCTGGCTGGGCGACAGCGACCCGGGCGAAGGGTGGTTCGAGAGCGTGCCCGGGCAATGGCTTCCGTCGTCGCGTGCCGCGTGGGACCAGGTCTGCCGAGTCGCCGACCAGCAACGGCTGATCCTGCGCCCGCACGCGCGGCATCTGCTCAGCGACGGGCCCGGGTGCCTGAACTGGCTGCGTGGCAACGAGGGTCGGCGTCTGCTGCTCGACCCGGTGGCGATGCTCGAGCCCGGAATGCTCCCCGACGCCGAAGATCATGTGAGCCGGCTGCTGATGACCGTGGGCCCGTTGGCGTGGGGACTGGTGGTCAGCGACGTCGGGGTGCGGGAAACGCCGCAGCGGGGGCGGTGGTGCGTGCCGGTGCCCGCCGGCAGCGGTTCCATCGACATGAACCGGTTCCTCGAACTGATCGGCAAGTTCGTCCCCGAGACCTGCGTGCTGGTGGGGCAGAATGAACTCGCGGCGGCGTTGCTGGAGCCTCTTGCGTGAACCCGGACACCCCGCCTCATGCGGCCCGATCGGACGCCGGCGAGTCGACCGTCTCCGGGCACCTCTCCGGTTTAGCCCCCCTTGTTCATCCGGACCTGTGCTCGAAGGCTTGCAGACTTCCGGCGTCCACTGAAATCGGTGGCCAGGTACAAAGCGATCTGGAGGCGCGGCTACGATTGACCCACCCCGGAGTTTCGGCATGAGTGAGAATCGCACCCCCAAACTCGACCATCCGACCTTCGCCCGTGTGCGCGAGGCGTTTGGCGACCGGAAGTTCAAGGCCACCGAGTTTCGCGGGCAATCGACGCTCATTGTTGAGCCGAACGATCTGCTCGATGTGATGCGGTTCCTGCGCAACGACGAGCAGTGCAAGTATGACTTCCTGTCGGACGTGATCGGGATTGACTATCTCAACTACCCCTCGCCGATGCCCGGTCGTTTCGCGGTGGTGTACAACCTCGTGTCATACACGCGCGACCGGCGCTTCTTCGTCAAGGTTTTTCTCAACCCGTCGATCCCGACCGACGGCATCGTCGAGGACCCGGCGCTGTCGGTCGAGAGCGTCTGCTCGGTCTGGCCCGGGGCCGAGTGGACCGAACGCGAAGTGTTCGACATGTTCGGCATCCGCTTCCGCAACCACCCCGATCTGCGGCGCATCCTCCTGTGGGAGGAGTATCCCGGACACCCGCTGCGGAAGGACTACCCCCTGCGCGGCCGCGGCGAACGCGAGCAGTATCGCGTGGTGGACCGCACCTCAAGTTGAAGCGCGGGTCGCGGGTAGATCGGTTCGCCGAGCGGATAGACCGTTCTCAACCGTCCGGGCGCGTGAAAGGCGGCCCGGAGCCATAAGCGATAGACTGGGCCGGTAGGGCCGGTTTTCAACCGGCCAGCGCCGTCGCAGCCGCTATTCATCGCCGCCGTTGGCCACGGCATCGATGAGGAGGCCGAGGTCGATCACGTTTTCGGCCTCGTCGCCGT
>RHKP01000023.1 GCA_008363215.1 Cyanobacteria bacterium CYA | reverse complement strand
CTCTGCATCCGCTGGGAGAAGTCGACCAAGCTCTTCCAGGGCTTCCTTCATCTCAGCTGCGCCCTCCTGCTCCTCAGAGAGGTTCTGGGATAGGCTCTACACTGCGAGAAGTTACGGAGCGCCGGACATGACCACCCTCGGCAGAAAACTCCCGCACGGCCCGATCGTCGGCATTGATCTGGGAGGCACCAACATCCAGATCGGGGTGGTCGACGACAAGGCCCGCATCCTCGGGCGGGCCAAGGATAAGACCGATCCGGACAACGGCATGGACGCGGTGTTCGACCGCATCGTGTCCGGGCTGCGCAGCGCTGTAGCCGACGCGGGGCTCAAGCAGACCGACGTGCTCGCATTGGGCATCGGCGTGCCCGGGCCGGTTGACCCGTTTGCCGGCATCGTCCGCGAGGCCGTCAACCTCCGCTGGACCATGGCTCCGGTCGGCACCATGCTCACCGAGCGCCTGGGTATGCCGGTTGTGGTCGACAACGATGTCAACGTGGCGGTCTATGGCGAAGCACACCACGGCGCAGGCATCGGCGCACGCCACCTGCTGGGATGCTGGGTCGGCACCGGCGTCGGAGGCGGACTGATCCTCAACGGCGAGTTGTTCTACGGGCACCACTTCTCGGCCGGCGAAATCGGGCACGTCCTCCTCTACCCCAAGAACCCGCCGGGCACACGCTCCATCGAGCACAACTGCTCACGCACTGCCATTGTCGACCGCCTGGTCCACCTCATCCGCACCAACCGGCCGTCGTCGCTCAAGAATCTTCTGGGCGACAAGTTCCCCCGCATCAAGAGCAAGCACATCGCCGAGGCCTATCAGGCCGGAGACGAACTGGTCGTCGAAGTCGTCGATGACGCCGCCGACCGGCTCGGCACTGCCCTGGGCAACTTCACCACCCTGCTCAGCCTGGAGCGCATCATCCTCGGCGGCGGGCTGACCGAGGCCATGCAGGAGCCCTTCGTTGATCGCGTGCGGGCGGCCGTGCATCGCGTCGCGTTCCCGGCCGTGTGCAAGGAAGTCCAAGTCGTCGCCAGCGAACTGGACGATGACGCCGGCGTCATCGGCGCTGCCCTGCTGGCGCGCGAACGCCTTGCAGTCGCCTCAGTCTGACAGCGCTCGGGCCAGCGCGGCCGCAGCCGCACCCACCCGCTCGTCCGTAACGTACGAACCTTCGGCGATCTGACGACGAATGCGCTCGATCTTCTCCGAGCCGGCCTGCTCCGTGCGCTGGCGCGAGCGGCTCTGGGCTGCCTCGGAGAGGTGCAAACTGTCCGTCACGGCCGTGCGTCCGGAAGGCGCAGGACTGATCCTGGGCGCAAGCGCGCCGGTCTGAGAGGTCCGCCAGACCAGGCCGACAATCCGCGATGGATCGACCTGCATCATTGTTCTCCCCATTCTTCCCCCCAGTTGTCAACTCTTGTTGGACTCATGCATCCACAATGCGGCACTTGACTTATCGACTCTCACTCCTGCTTTCCTCCAATCTGTACGCTCAACTTTCCACAACATGCGCATGTACCCCCGCCAGCGCAGGATCGGCGCGTCACGGCCCTCGTGCAGCCCACTTTCCGAGGGATCCCCACCCCTGCCAAGCCCGTAGACTCTCTCAGCCCATGCGCTCGAAAGTCGCCACCATCGTCACGATGTTGCTCGTCGGCCCCCCGGGCTGCTCGACGACTCAGGAGGAAACCCCTGAGAAGCCCTTGCTTGTGGACGTCTTTGGTCGACCCGTGGAAATGAAAGAGGGCTGGTCAGGCTCGACCGTCGATACCGTGCGCGTTCCCACTTCTTCAGGGCAGAAGGGCTGGACCATCGTCCTGCTCGCACTGGACGATGTGGCCCAGGCGGAGAACATGCTCGCCCAGGTACGCACCACCGGGCGCCTGCCCGATGCGTTCATGATGGAGCGGAACGGGCGGCATGTGATCGCCGTGGGCAGTTACGACGATCCGGCACAGCGCATCGCTCAGGTCGAGTTGCAGCGCGTGCGCACCATCGAGATCGATGGTCAGAAGCCCTACGAGCACTCGTTCCTCGCCCCGCCTTCGGGTGAACTGGCCCGCGGCTCGATCCCTGAGTACGACCTGCGCAACGCACGACGGCAGTACGGCGACAAGGCGGTTTACTCTCTGCAAGTCGCCGTCTACGGGCGGGAAGATGACCAGAAGCCCACCGAGACCGACCTGACCCAGTTCCGTGCAGCCGCGGAAAAAGCAGCCACAGGTCTGAGGCAGGAGGGCGAACTGGCGTTCTACTACCACGGGCCCAATCGCAGCATGGTGACCATCGGCATCTTCGGCGAGGACGACGTCAAGGTCGATCGCGGGGTGACGACTGAGAGCGCCCGCCTGCAGTTGGCGCGCGATCGGCATCCGCTCAACCTGCTCAATGGGCGAACCATCGTCGAGCAGGTGCGCACCAGCACCGGCGGCAAGGTGCCGCGCAACCAGGCGAGTTTCCTGGTCAAAGTCCCGGACTGAGCCCTCACCCGCCCGGGTTGGGTACTCCGGGGATCCACAGCGCCTCGATGCGCCGGGCGCGCCACACGCCTTCGGAACCCAGTTCCCAGTCCACGCGCCACCAACTCGGCAGCAGCCCATAGTCCGACCCTATGCGAACGCACACCTGCGTGCGCCCGAGGCGCGGGCCGTCCAGCGTCGCCTGCATCTCCAGGATTGAATGCTCCTTGACGCGGTATTGCCGCCCGAGCAAGGTCTCGACGGCGTCCATGGTCTCGCGCTTGCCCGACGAGCGGGAGAGGCGCGTCACACGCACCGACAGGTCGTCGGAGAGCAGGCGATCCAGTTCGACTCGATCGACGCGCGCCGTCGCACCCACCAGTTCGCGGGTGGCCTGTTTCAACTTCTCCCGGGGCGTCGTCACCAGCACGCCGGCCAGAAAACATCCCCCCGCCAACGCGAACAGGACGCCCCCCACCGCGAGCCCCGACTTCAACTTCGCCCGGGCGTTGAATATGGCCAGCGCCGCGATGCCCACCAGCGCCAGCAGGATCACGGCCGGCCAAGGGTTTTCCAGCACGAAGCGCTCAAAGAAGGGGGGGCTGGGCAACGGGGTGACAGCGGCCCCGGGGTCGAGATCAAACTGCGCAAGAACAACGGGGAAGGACTGCTCCACAAGGCCCATCCTACAGCGCCGGGGCGGGCGGGTCCGATCACCTTTTCGGGCGACCCGTATCGCGCGGGAACTGCGCCTCGGAGGCGTCATGGAGTTCTTCTCAATCGATCCGTTTGCCCCGCCTGCCAACCAGACGCTGGAGCGCAATCTGGATGCACTGGCCCGCACAAGCCCGCGGGCCGCGCGGTTGATTCGCGCCAGTGTGCCGCGTGCCGACCTCCAGATGTCCGCGGCCGAGGACGGGCTGACGACCGGAGTTCTCGGCGATGGACGAAGGCTGGCCAGCGCTCGCACGCCACTGGTGGAAGCGACGCGCCTGGCCGACACGGTGGATATCACCGAAGCGGGTGGTGTGTGCGTGGTCGGGTTCGGGCTTGGACACCATCTGCGTGTGTTGGGCGAGCGACTGGGCAAGACGGGCCTGCTGCTGTGCTTCGAGCCTGACGCCGGGCTTCTCCGGGCGGTGTTCGAGCGGGTCGACCATTCGCGCTGGATGCTGGCGACGAACTTTGTGCTGCTGACCGAAGCGGACGACGGGGCGGCGATCTCGCGGGCCATGTCGGGCATGGAGGGTGTTGTGGCGCTGGGTGTGCGTCTGATCGATCACCCGCCCAGCCGACTGCGACTGGGCCAGGCCGCGGCGGTGTTCGGGCAGCGGTTCACGGACGTGCTCAAGGCTCTTCGCACGACGCTGGTCACGACGCTGGTGCAGTCGGAAACGACGCTGACCAACGCGCTGATGAACCTGGACCACTACGCGAGCAGCGCGGGCATCAATGACCTGCGTGCCTGTGCGGCCGGGATTCCGGCGGTGGTGGTGTCGGCCGGTCCGAGTCTGGCCCGCAACATCGAGGTGCTGTCGCGTCCGGGCGTGCGCGATCGCGTGGTCATCATCGCCGTGCAGACCGTGCTCAAGGCGCTGCTGGCGCGCCGCATCCGCCCGCACTTCGTCTGCGCGCTCGACCACCACGAGATCAGCCGCCGGTTCTACGAGGGTTTGACGGCAGAGGATGTCCAGGGCGTCACGCTGGTGGTCGAGCCCAAGGCCAACCCGGCGATTCTCGATGCCTTCCCGGGCGCGATCCGCTGCCTGGGCGATGAACTGCTCGACGCGGTGCTGGACGGCACCGGCGCGGCGCGCCCGCGTGATCGGCTCAAGCCCGGGGCGACGGTGGCCCACCTGTGCCACTACCTGGCGCGCCACCTGGGCTGCGACCCGGTGATCCTGGTCGGACAGGATCTGGGCTTCAGCGACGGGCAGTATTACGCGAGCGGAGCGGCCATTCACGACGTATGGGCCTGTGAACTCAATGAGTTCACCACGCTGGAAATGCGTGAGTGGGAGCGCATCGTGCGCGAGAAGTCGCTGCTGCGGGCCCGGGTCGACGTCTTTGGGCGGAAGATCTACACCGACGAGCAGATGTCGACCTATCTGGCGCAGTTCGAGAGCGACTTTGCCCTTGACGCCGAGGCGGGGCTGCGCGTGATCGACGCGACCGAAGGCGGAGTCGCCAAGCAGCACACCATCGCGATGCCGCTGGGCGATGCGATCGAGCGGTTCGCTTCGGGACTTCCCGTGTCGATTCCCGGAACGGCGCGAGGCGAGCGACGGGTCGAACTGATGAACGCGCTGCGGTCGCGCCTATCGGGCATTCGGGCCGACGCGCGGCGCGTCAATCTGCTCAGCCGCGACACCATGAGGCTGTTGCGGAAGATGCGTCGCTGCGAGTCGAACGCTGCGGCGATGAATGAAGTGGTCGGCCGGGTTCACCGCATCCGCGACGAGGTGATGGCGCTGCAGCCGGCGTTCCGGCTTTCGCAGTTCCTCAACCAGTCGGGGGCGCTCAACCGTGTCCGGGCCGACCGCTCGATCGAACTGGCCGAAGGCGCCGGCGCGATGGACCGGCAGATGCAGCGGGTCGAGCGTGACATCCGCAACGTGGAGTCGATCGCCCGCGCCGCCCAGCGCCTGTGCACGCTGTTGCAGGAGACGGGCGACGCGGCAGCAGGCGGACCGAAGCGCACGCGCGACGTACCAGGGGATTCGGCGCAGCGCCGGCTGTCGCGGCGGTGCGTCAGCGCGATCGTGCACGTGGACTTCGACCGCGGGGGGCTGGCGACGAGTCGATCGCTGGAAGAGCCGATGGCCGCGGGCCACGGCGCGCTGCGCCTGACCGTGGCGCGCCTGCTCAGCGCAAGGCGGCTGCGTGAGGTGATCTGTCTGACCGACGACGAAGCGCGCCTGCGCGTGGCACTGGGCGACCTGAACAGCCGGGTACGCGTCGCCCCGCTGGACGTGCATCGCTTCCGCCGGCGACTCGACGCGGTGGGCGCGGCCCGGCGTTTCTCGAGCACGTCGTGGCGCGGCGGGGTGGCGCAGTTGACGTGCTACGACGAGTTGTTCGATCCGCCCGCTCTGGCCGAGACGGTCGAGCACCACAACCTCGACGCGGCGGTGCTGGTCGGCGCCGACTGGTGCGCGGTTGACCCGGGCCTGATCGATGCAATCGTCGAACGCTATCTCGAGTATCCCGAGGGCATGCGGCTGACGTTCACGCAGGCCCCGCCCGGGCTGTGCGGACTGTTGATCGACCGCGGCGCCTGCCGGACGCTGGCGCAGGGCGAGTACAGCGCCGGCCCGTTCGCGACCATCGGGGCGCTGCTGGGCTACGTGCCCTTTGCGCCGCAGGGCGACTCGATCGCGCGCCCGATGTGCGTGAACATTCCCGGCGAGGTGCGTGACCTGCACGCACGCTGCATCGCCGACACCGACCACGGACGGGCAATACTCACCGGCGCGCTCGGCTCGGTCGACGCGCTTCAGAGCGACGCCTTGAGCGTGGCACGCGCCATCCGCTCTCAGGATGCCGATTCGGTCGCGCCGCAGCACCTCGTGCTGGAGATTTGCAGCCACGCGCGGTGTCAGGGGGTATGGAGCCGGTGGCTGCAAGACGGCCTCGGCGCCGTTCCCGGGGCAGGATGCCACATCGACTGCGTCGAACGTCTTGTCACGCAGATGTCGCCGGGCTCGGCGCTGACACTGCACGGCCTGGGCGACCCGATGAGCCATCCGCACCTGTCGCGCATCGCCGAGGCGGCTCGCGCGCACGGGGTAGGCACTCACCTGCGCACCATGCTGCGCGGAGAGGACTGGCGCCGGGCAGACGTGATGAACTTTGACATCATCAGCGTCGACGTGCTGGCGACCACGCCCGAGACGTACGAGTCTCTGGCTGGAGGGGACGCCTGTCTGGAGGTGCGCTCGCGCATCGAAACCCTGCTGCGCGATCGCAATCAGCGGCAGGCCGGCGTCGGGCTGCCGCGCCCGTGGATCGTGCCGCGCATCACACGCTGCGACGAGACGGTCGAGCAGATCGAGAGTTTCTACGACGGATGGCTGCTCGCGTGCGGGTGCGCCGTGATCGACCCGCTACCGGCCTTTGTGCCCGGGGCGCGGGTGCAGGCGCTGTCGCCGCCCCGCACGCTGCTTGATCGCGAGGCGCGCCGGCGGATGGAGGTGCGGGCCGACGGGAGCGTGAGGGGCTTGCCGCACGTGAATGTCCTTGAACTGGGCCTTTGCAGCGCGTGGCGGCTGGTGCGGGCCGAGCGCCGGCGCGCCCTTCACCCCATGCAGGCCGCGTGAGCAAGTCATGCCGAGCATCGCCGTCATCCTGGCGCGCAAGGGCAGCAAGGGGCTGCCGGGCAAGAATATCATGCCGATCGCCGGGCGCGCGTGTGTCGAATGGACCATCGACGACGCGCTGGCGTCGCGCGTGGACCGGGTGCTGGTGTCCAGTGACGACCAGGCCGTGCTGAGCGTTGCGCACCGACGTGGCGTGTCGATCCATCGTCGCAGCGCCGAGAACGCCGGCGACACGGCCACGGTCGACTGCGCGGTGCGCGAGGCGCTGGGCGGCATCGACGCCGACCCGGTGGTGATTCTCTACGCCAACGTGCCGATCCGCCCGCCGGGCGTGATCGACCGGGCGCTGGACCTGCTGGATGGGTGCGGGTGCGACTCGGTGCAGAGTTACCAGCCGGTGGGCAAGCATCACCCGTGGTGGACCGCGCGCGTCGACGCCGAGGGCCTGGTGCGGCCCTGGGAGGGCGACGTGCTCTACCACGGCGTGTTCCGGCGACAGGATCTGCCCGAGGCCTGCACTCCGACGGGCGCCGTCATCGTCGTGCGCCGCGCGGCCCTTGAACTGCAACTGGGCGCTCGCCCGGGCCCGCACGGCTTCTTTGGGCTGGATCGACGCGGCGTGGTCGATCCGGTCGGGCAGACGGTTGACATCGACGGCCCGCTCGACGCGCTGGTGGCCGACGTCATGCTCACGCAGCGCCTGCGGAGCGCAGCGTGAAGCCCGGGCTGAGAATCGGAACGCGCGCGATCGGGCCGGGGCTCGAACCGTACATCATCGCCGAGATCGGCGTCAACCACGACGGGGACGAGGGGCGGGCGCTGCAACTGGTGGATCTGGCCGCCGACGCCGGTGCTGACGCGGTCAAACTCCAGTACTTCCGGGCCGACCTGTTGATGAGCGGGGCGGCGCGGCTCGCCGGGTATCAGCAGGCCGCGGGTGAGACCGATGCCTTTGCCATGCTGCGGCGCCTGGAACTGGATCTGTCGGGCATGGATCGCGTCGTCGAGCAAGCTCACCGTCGCGGGCTGCACGCGATCGTCACGGTGTTCAGCCTGGATCTGGTTGAGGCAGCGCGAGGGCTGGCGTGGGATGCCTTCAAGACCGCCAGCCCCGACATCATCCATCGCCCGCTGCTCGAGGCGCTCAGTGTCGACGGACGCCCGATGGTCATCAGCACGGGCGCGAGCACGCTGGACGAAGTGCTGCGCGCCTGCGAGTGGGTGCAGTACGCCCGCGGGCGGCTGGCGCTGCTCCAGTGTGTGAGCAGTTATCCCGCGCCCCGCGATGCGCTCGAAGGAGTTGCGGCGCTGGCCGCAGCCACCGACTTGCCTGTCGGCTACAGCGACCACACCGAGCGCGTGGACACCGGGGCCCGGGCGGTCCGGGCCGGGGCCTGCCTGCTTGAGCGACACATCACCGATGATCGCGGACGCGCCGGGCCGGATCACGCAGCCTCACTCGACGGGGCTCAGTTCGCCGAGTATGTCCAACTCGCCCGCGCCGTCGGCCGACCGGATCGGCCTCCTGTGCCGGCGGCCGCGGGCAAGTGTGTGCTGGAGTGCGAGCGCGACGTGCGGGTGGTATCGCGGCAGTCGATCGTGGCGCGGCGAGCAATGCCGGCGGGACGGACGATCGAGCGCGGCGATCTGACGTTCAAGCGCCCAGGCAGCGGACTCGAACCGTTCCGGCTGGGCGAGGTGGTCGGGCGGAGGATGGCGCGGGCCGTCGACGCCGACCAGCCGCTGACGGGCAATGATCTGGCGTGATTGAGAACGATCCAACCAGGGTGAAGCGTGTGGCGGTCGTAACCGGCTCGCGGGCCGATTTCGGGTTACTCACGCCGGTGATGCGCGCCGTCGATCGGCACCGGCAACTCGAACTTCTGGTGATCGCGGCCGGGGCGCATCTGGTCCCGCCCGCGCTGACGTTCCGTGACGTCAAGGCGTTGTTTCCGGTGGCCGACTCGATCCCGATGCAGACCGCCGGGCGCACCGGGCGTTGGGCTGACGTGGAGGCTGTCGGCAAGGGCGTCGCTCGCTTCGGGCGCAGTTTCGAATCGCTCAAGCCGGACTGGGTAGTGGTGCTGGGGGATCGCATCGAGGCGTTCGCGGCCGCGTCGGCGGCCTCGATCGGCGGAATCGCGCTGGCGCACATCCACGGCGGCGACCGGGCCGAGGGCGTCGCGGACGAAGCCATGCGCCACGCGATCACCAAACTGGCCCACGTTCACCTGGCCGCGACGGAAACCAGCGCCGAGCGTATTCGTCGCATGGGCGAGAAGCCCGAGCACGTGATCGTCACCGGCTCGCCGGCCGTGGATGGGCTGGATCGGGTCGAGCCGCTCGACGACGAACGCTGGGAGCAACTCGGGCGGCCCGGCGTGCTGTTTCTGCTGCATCCGATCGGACGGGCGATGGAACACGAGGAGGCCAGTGCCGACGAGGTGATCGGGGCCTTGGCGGGCGAGCGTGTGTTGTTCCTGCATCCCAATCTTGACCCCGGACGCGAGGGGATTGTCCGGGCGTTGCGGCGCGCCGAGGGCGCGGGCACCAGCGCCGAGCACCTGCCGCGGGCCTTGTTTCTCAGCACGCTGCGAAGGCTGGCAGACTCGGGCGGAGTGCTGGTGGGCAACAGTTCGGCCGGGCTGATCGAAGCGCCGGCGCTGGGAGTGCCGGTGGTCAACGTCGGGAGGCGTCAGGCCGGGCGCGAGCGCCCGCCGGGTGTGATCGACGTGGAGCGCGAGCAGCGCGACCTGATCACGGCTGCCATTGCCAAGTCACGCTCGCAGCGCGCCCCGCGTGCGGCGACATTTGGCAACGGCCGCGCTGCTGCTCGCATCGCCGAGGCCCTCGCCGCCACCGACCCGCACGACCAGTCGCTTCTGCGAAAGCGCAACACGTATTGACAGGCAGCCAAACCCTATTGTGGGGTGGTTTCGTGGCGGTGTTCGGCGGCCTGACGGTGCTCGTGGTACAGAGTTCGCGCGCATCCGACCGATAGAGAGAGGACTATTGGCCGCCTGTCGGCGAGAAGTCCGGGGAAGAGGGGCGTCGATGACCTGGGAGATCACGATCGTTCTGGCCATCGTCGCAGGTGTGCTGGGCCTGCTCGCCTTCACGCGCATCGCCGCCGACGCGGTGCTGCTGGCCGCCGTGACGGCGCTGATGGTGGTGCCTTACCCGGCTGCAGAGGGGTGGAGGTGCGGCGTACTGGGCACAAACGACGCCATCAGTGGTTTCAGCAACTCGGGCATGCTGACTGTGGGCTTCATGTTCATCGTGGTGGCGGGGTTGCGCGAGACCGGAGCGGTGGACTGGATCTCCCACACTCTGCTGGGGCGCCCCAAGTCGGAGCGGGGCGCCATCCTGCGTGTGGTGCTGCCGGTGTGGGGGATGAGCGTTTTCCTCAACAACACCCCGGTGGTTGCCATGATGATCGGCGCCATCCAGGACTGGTGCAAGAAACTCCGCGTCAGCCCCTCCAAACTCATGATTCCGCTAAGTTATGCAGCCATCCTGGGCGGCACCTGTTCGCTCATCGGCACGAGCACCAATCTGGTGGTCGCGGGTCTGGTAGTCTCGCAGACCGACCTGCCTCCGCTCAAGATGTTCGACATCACCTGGGTCGGGCTTCCGGTGGCAGCGGTCGGGGTGTGCTTCCTGGTGGTGGTGGGACCGATCCTGCTTCCCAGCAGGATCGCCGCCAAGGCCCCGCTGGCCGACCCAATGGAGTACACGCTTGAACTGATCGTCCCGGAAGGCAGTTCGCTGGCCGGCAAGACAGTGGAGCAGGCGGGGATGCGCAACCTGCCCGGATGCTTCCTGGCGGAGATCGAGCGGGCCGAAGAAGTCGTCCCGGCGGTGGGACCGGAGCAGGTGCTTCGCGCCGGCGACCGACTGCTGTTCGTCGGAGTTGTTGAATCGATCAAGGAACTGGCCAACACGCGCGGGCTGGCGCTGGCGACCAACCAGGTGTTCAAACTCGATTCGCCGCGATACCGTCGCCGCCTGTTCGAGACAGTCATCGCGCCCTCGGGCGAACTGGATGGGAAGACCATCAAGGAATCTCGCTTCCGCAACAGGCACAACGGCGCGGTGATCGCGGTGGCCCGCAACGGACAGCGCGTGCACGGGCGGTTGGGCGACATCAAACTACAGGCGGGCGACCTGCTGCTTGTCGAGGCTGATCCCGGCTTTGCCGAGCGGGCCGAAGGCTCACGCGACTTCCTGCTGGTGCGCCGGCTGGAAGACTCCACCCCGCGCCGGCACAGCCGGGCCCCCCTGGCGATCGGCATCCTGGTGGGCATGGTGCTGATGGTCTCGCTTGGCGTGCTCCCGATGATGGAGTCGGCTCTGGTCGCTTCTGGCATCATGATCCTCACCCGCTGCTGCACCATCACCGAAGCACGTCAGAGCGTGGACTTATCTGTCCTCGTCGTCATCGCTTCGGCGTTGGCGCTTGGGATTGCCCTGGAGTCATCGGGCGCGGCCAACCTGATCGCCGATGGCGTGATCGGGCTCGTCGGCACTCACCCCTGGATGGTGCTGCTGGGCGTCTACGCCGTCACGGCTTTCACGACCGAGATCATCACCAACAACGCGGCCGTCGCCATTGCGTTCCCGATCGCCCAAGCCGCTGCCCAATCGCTCGGCGTCGACCTCATGCCGTTCGTCATCGCGATCATGATGGGCGGTTCGGCCAGTTTCGCCACGCCGCTGGGGTACCAGTGCAACATGATGGTCTACGGCCCGGGCGGGTACACCTTTGCCGACTTCCTCAAGATCGGTATTCCGATGAACGTGCTGGTCGGCATCATCACTGTCGCCATCACGCCCTTCGTCTTCCCGTTCAACCCCTGATCACCGCCCGGCCCGCAACACCATTGTCGCCTCGCCCGCCGACACCAGCACCAGTCCGTCCAGCAGTGTGACCGATTCGGGCGTGGCCGGTAGGCGCACCGGATAACTGGCCAGCAGTCGCGCCGATCGCACGTCGAGCAGGTGCAGGTAGTAACTGCTCAGCCGGTCCGGACTGTCAAACGGGGCGGTGTCCAGCATCGCGATCACCGTCTCGCTCGGTTCGCTCGACACCATCGCCCCGATTGAATCGAACACGTCTACCCCGGTGAGCGTTCCCTGCGGCCCGAAGGTGAGCAGGCCCGACCCGCTGGCGAAGACGATCTGCCCGCCTAACTCGGCCGTACGAATGCCGACATGATCGACCAGCCGACCGCGCGTCTCGAGCGGCGGACGCTCGAGCCGGCCCGACGGGATGTCCACCCGCCACAGTTCGCGCTGCTGATCGAGCACGAAGAGGCGATCGCCGAAGACCCACGCATCCAGCGAGCCCGCGGTCGGCTCTTCGCCAAGCATCCAGCGGACCTGGCTCTGTTCGACGTCGACGCACACCAGCCCCTGGTCGAGCCCGGCGATCATCAGCCCGCTTTCGGTCAGGCGCACCCAGCGCACCGTGCCCGGCGGCTCGTCGAGTCGGCTCGACACGCGCCCGCTGCGGGCATCCAGCGCCACCACCGCCGAATGCCACGCGTTGCCCTCGCCCGGCGACGCACCGGCCACCACCAGGCATCCGGCTCGCAGCGCCACGTCGAACACGCGCCGGATGTCGCACTGCCCCGACCACACCACGCTGCCGTCGCCCCGGTCCAGCGTGACGATGCCGCCGCTGCGCAATGTCGCGACCACGTGCCGCTCGTCGGTCGCGATCAGAACCTGATCACTGAACACGCGCCCTTCGATCGGCGAGATGAACCCGTCGAGCAGGGCCGCCCGATTGGCCGGCTCGCCGACAGGCACGGTCTCGAACGGGCGGTGCTTCCACAGGCTGTGCCCGTCGTGCACGTCGAGCCGCTCGATGGTCATGCCGCCCGGATCAAGCCAGGCGATGAGCATCGCGTCGGAGTCGTGCTCGAGCAGAATCGGCTCGAACTCAGCCGGCGCTCGCCAGCGCTCGGCAAGCGCTCCAGACGCATCGACCGACATCAGCCGCAGGATCTGCGCCGTGGGCGACACCAGCAGCACCTGGTCAGGCGGAGCAGGTCGCGTCGTCTCGATCGCCGGGCGCAGCACGCGCCCCTGTTCGAGCGCCACACCCCCGTCGCCCACGAGGATGGTCCCCACGTCCGGCCGCCGGGCCAGCGACTCGCCGCGGGCTGACTCGCTCAGCAGCGTCCCCACGTCGACCGGAGCGCCATGCCGTGTCGGTGCGCTGACCGCATAGGTCGGGCCCAGCGCCGCTGCCAGATGGCGAGCCTCGCCCAGGCGGCCCGCATCGACCAGCGTCGCCAGCAGTTGCCCGGCCAACTCGGCGGCCACCCCCGCGTCGATCAGGCCGCCGACTGCGCGCACGTCGGCCCCGGCTTGCAACCCGCGATCGAGCAGGCGCGCTCGACCCGAAGGCTCCGACCGCTCCGCCGCCAACAGCCAGAAACGCGGCGCCAGCGTCGAGCACGGATACTGCACGGCCAGCGCTTCATATTCGCCAGCCGGCGCCGATGGGGGAAGCAGATCCATCTGCACCTGCGCTTCGCGTTCAAAGGCCGCATAGGCAGCCCATCCCCGGCGCCTGAGTAACTCGCGCAGGCGTCGGGTCGCCTCGAGGTCGGCACGAATCGTCAGGTCGCCTCCGCGCCAGAACGACGCGCCCAGTACGGGGTCCGTCAGAATCTCCTGCAGCGACTCGACGGCCTGCGCCGACCTGCCGCCCGCCTCTCGCAACGTCGCCTCGACCAGTCGGTGCGCGACCATCTCCTCGGGACGTTCGGCCAGCGCTTCCAGGCGTTCGCTCAGCGCCTCGAGCGTCTGGAGACTGGAAATCCGGGGCGGCGCTGCGCCCTCAATCGTCTCGACCGGATCAACCATGTGCAGCAGTGACTTGAACAGCGCCGCCCGCGTGCCGGCGTGCTGCGCCGGATTGCGATCGATCGCCCGCAGCGCCGCGTCCACCGATTCGATGATCCGATCAAAACGGCCGGCGCGATACGCCAGTTCCGCCAGCGTGGCCGCCGGAGCGGGATTGTCCGGGTCACTGCGCACGCGCTCAGCCAGCATGTCCGAGGCGATGTCCCAGACCATGAAACTGTGCAACTCGTCGTGATCGATGATGAGCAACTGTCCTTGGAGCGACAGAGCGTTGCCCGACTCGTCGATCGACGTGTTACGCTCTTCGCCCGTGCTCATGTCGATCATCGCGATCGATCCGGTCAGCGGGGCCAGCACGCGCTCGCCCGCCACCGCCACCCGCCCAACGATTCCGCCGGCGGCGCTCATCGGTTCGCTGAAGTTGACCGGGCCATTCGGGAACGCATCCAGATCCATCCACGCGACCCGCCCGTCGGCCACTCCGACCAGCCGCTGCTGCGTCGACAGCAGATAACTCGGGCGCGCCAGCCGATCCGACTCCATCCGCCCGCGCTCCGCCCCGCTCTGGGCGTCGATCTGCACCACCTGCTCGCGATTGGGCGACAACGCCAGCACGCTGCCGGCATGTACCACCGGGCCCGAACTGTTCCACGGCGGACGCACGTCGTTGTCATACATGCGGAACGACGGGTAGCGGCGCACCCACAGCGGTGAGCCGTCGTCGGCCCGCACGCCGGCGATGATGCCGATCTCGTCAGCCCGGTACACCACCCCGTGCAGCGAGGTCATGCGCTCCGGGAATCGCGCCGAAGTCTGAAATGGAAGCGCCCCGGCCGAGCCGATCAGCCGGATCCAACGCAGCGAGCCGTCGTCCAGATCGAGCCCGACCAGGTACACGCCCACGATGCGCCGCTCGCGCGCCGACTTGCGCGCCGCCACCACCACCGTTCCTTCCACCACTTCGGCCGGCCCGCGCAGGCTCGAATCGACCAGTTGCCCGTCGAGTTCGGGCACATTGACCGACCAGCGGATTGCTCCGCTCTGCCGATCGATGCAGTGCACGCGCCCGTCGCCCTGGCGCACGCCGCCGACCGCCAGCCCGGTGATGGCGATCACCGCATCGGGCGTCAGCGTCACCTCGCACGTGTCCTCGATGCGCCGCGACTGCCGCCGCCGGATGTCCACCTGCTCGAACAGATTGTCGCTCACCGGCTCCCGCCGCTCCACTCGCCACACCGGACGCAGCGTAAAGCGGTCCCACGCAGTGATGTTGTCCCCGTCGTTGGTGTACACCGTGTCCGACGCGGCGCTGGGCAGTGTCCAACTGAACACATCGTCGTCGGCCGCCAACTGCCGCTGCAACATCACACTCTCATCTTCCGGCTCGCTCAGGGGCGACGGCGCCGGTGACAAGGTCACGCTGGCCAGAGGCCGGGGCACGATGCCCGCCAGATCCGTCTCCTTTCCCGGCTGGTCCGCCTCGACGCTCTCGACGACAACACCGGGCGGTGTGGTCCAGTGTTCCGGCGGGCCGGGCACGCCCCAACGCTTCAGCAAGCCCGCCGCACCGTCGTGGTCCACGTATCCGGCAACCAGCCCTGCCAGTGCGCCCGCCTCCTGCCGCCGCGCGTCAAAGTCCGGATGCCCGTCCAGTTCGCCCAGCGTTCGCAGCGCCGCTTCAAACCGCGCCGCCTCCAGATGCACCTGCGCCAGGCGCAGACCCGCCTCGAATCCCGAACTGGTCAGCAGCCGCGTCCGCACCACCTCCTCAAGCCTTCCGGCTTCGAGCAGCCGCCGCGCTTCGGGCTCGTTCATCTCCCGATAATCCGCCAGCAACCCCGCGTCGCCGGCGATCCGGTCAAACACCACGCGACGTACCGACACGAAAAGGTCCGCATCTCCCGGCGCCGGGAGCACCCGGTGGGCATCCTCGTCAAGAACCTCCTGAAGCCCCCGCACCGCCTCGCGACGGCTTCCCTGGGCCGTCAGTTCGTCCACCCGCAACAACATGTCCCAGGCAGCGGTCGAGTCGTCGACGTACACAGGGTTTTCGGGCGTCTCCACCTGCCCGGCCGCCGGTCCGCCCGCCAGGGCCAGAATCAACCCTGCCAGCAAGGCCCCCAATCCCGAAGCGTTTTTCTCGGGCGCAGCGACCGTGCGATTCGGGCAGCCGGATCGGGAAAATCGCCCGCTGCAAAACAGGGGAGTGGCTTTGCTCAAGCGCCCGACCCGTGCGACCGAACACAAGCGATCATGAGCACACTGACCACCTCGTTGCCGGGGCTTGTTTCGCATGCGAAGGGGCGCCTCCAGAGCCGTCCGTCCCGCGTGATGCTCCTGCTCGGGCTGGTCGTCCTGCTCAGCATGGCCGACCTCTACCTCACCATCCTCTTCGTCCGCGACGGGGGCGGGTTTCCCGAAGCAAACCCCGTCGCCCGCGCCATCATGGAACTTCAGTCCATCCCCCTGCTGATCGCCTGGAAACTCAGTTCGGTCATCACCACTGTCGGCATTCTCTATGTGATCCGACGTACGCGATCGGCCGAACTGGGCGCCTGGGTCTGCGCCCTCGTCCTGGGCTGGCTTACCGTTCACTGGGGACAGTACGTCGCCGAGGCACATCCCACCACCCTCGCCCAGGCCGTCGACTATGGGTACGACGACCCCCAGTGGGTTTCCATCTCCGCCCCCTGACCAACTGGCCGCTTGGGCCTGATGCGGGTACGCTCTGCGCGTGAACCGCACCCTCTCGGCCGCCCCTCTTCTCGCGCTCCTGCTGACCGCCTGCTCCGGCGGATCGGTCGCCCCGCGATTCCAGGTCATCAGCGCGCGCACCGCCGAACGCACCGACGAAGGCGTCCGGATCGAGATCACCATCGTCGGCGAAAACCCCAACGATCACGAACTCGAACTGGGAGAGGCCAAGTACGCTGTCACCGCCAACGGCTCGACGATCTATTCCGGCGCCGCCTCGCCGGAAACCACACTCCCCCGCTACGGGCGCGTCGAGATGATTCTTCCGGCCGCGGTCCCGCTGCCCAACTTCCCCGCCGGCACGGACGCCATCGCCATCAACGGATGGATCGAGTATCTGCCACCCGGCCCGTTCGCCGAACTGCTCTACGACGCCGGGCTCCGCCGCCCGACATCAAGTGTCGATGGCTCGACCAGCCTGACGCCGTAAACCCGCCACGATCTTGAACGAGCCGCGACCGTGAGGGAGCGGTCCGCACACCGCCCCGTTGACTTGGGGGCATCCGGACGCGGCAACTCCACCGCCATCGGGAGACCTACCGTCCCAGCCCGCGCACCGCCCCCACCGCCAATCGCTCGATTCCGCACGCGGCGATTGCAATCGCATCGGCCACGTCCGCCGGCTCGGGCAGACTTGCCAGTTTGAACACCTGCTGCACCGCCCGCTGCATCTGCTCCTTACTCGCCCGTCCCGAACCGGTCAGCGACTTCTTGACTTCGGCCGGTTTCAACTCCACCAGCGGCAGCCCTCGCCGCTGCACCGCCAGCAGCACCACGCCGCGGGCATGGGCCATGACCACGGCCGTCGCGGGATGCTTGTAGTGGGCGAAGAGCCCTTCGACGGCCACGGCCTCTGGCTCGAGCCGATCGAGCAACGCGCTCAGATCCTGATCGAGTTCGGCAAGCCGCTCGGCCACCGGGCGCCGCGTCGCGCCCTCGACCAGCCGGATCACCCCGCCCTCCACCAGCCTGAGCGCCCCGACCCTCCCGGCGGCGCACCCATAGCCGGTGATCCGGAGCCCGGGGTCGATGCCGAGGATGCGCATGAGCAGAGTGTACAGCCGCACCGCTCAGGCGGACTGAGACTTGACGCTCCATTCATATGCGAAGGCGTGCGCGGCGATCATGAGTCCGGCCAGGGCGAGAGAGGTCATCCGGGCTGAAAGTGGAATCCCGGAAATCAAGCGAGTGCCGCCGACGCCGAAACATCCGCACCCGACCGCTTCGATGATCGCGCCGGGAACGAGTGCGATGTACGCAGCGAACAGCATGAGGGTCAGCACGGCGCCGATCAACACCCGTCGGAGTATCCGAACTCGCGATGCCGTCCCAACCGCATTCAGAATGCCGAGGGCAAGAGCGCCCTCCCCAAGTGGCACAACCCAGAGGAACGAGAGTGCGCTACCCGGCAGCACGGCATGAGTAGTGACGACCTCCTGAAAGCCTTGGTAATCGAGCGCTTTGACCAGGGCAGCAAAGCACCAGATGACTGCAAGCAGCGTGGACATGCAATCGGCAGTTCCGAAGTGCAATCGTGCTTGCCCACCGCAAGCATGGGACACACGATGGTCGGACGGTGACTGCATCAGCGAATGCCGCGACGTACAATGAGAACTACGCCCGCACCAGACAGCGCGATGCCTGCGGCAAGCAGCAAGGTCTTGACCGGACTGGTCTTTCGACTCGGTACGACACGCCCGCCGGCCTCCTTCGATCGCTCGGATATTGGTTCCATCTGCCCGGGCACAGCCAGGTCGCGCCGCTCCTCTGGATCTGTCAAGACAATCCCATCAACACGCTCGGGCGCCTTCCACTCGAAAGCCTCCGGCGATGGATCGGCAACCACCGCTGACGTGTAGACCAGGTAGCCGTTGACCTCCGGTCGAACGGTTGGAATCCACCACGCCTCTGCCTCAAATGGCTGATCGTAAGTGAAGTTGATCTCGCGCTCGGGATGTCGGGCGGGGAAAACGGCCCGCGGCAATCGGCCGACATACTCGATGCGAACACCCCGATCCTTCCCCATCCCCATCGACACCGCCTGAACCTCACCCGACTGCGGATCGGCGTCGATATGCACCTTCCAGTTGTCTGACCGCGCCCAGAACTGCCCCGAGTCCTGATCGATACCAACAACCGTGTCCGCACTTCCGTTGAGTACGTACAGACAATAACGGACGACTTCAATATACCCACCTTCGCGGGTACGCCTTCGTGCCAGAGGAATGCGCCCGTGCGACCAGTGTTGCCACTGCTCGTCCAGCGAGATCGGCTCAACCTGCCGAAGGATGTCCGGCTTCGAGCGCGCAAGCATGCCGGCGGCGTGCATCGTGTTCGTCCAGATTGTCACTCGCGTGGCCCGGTCCTGCGGCCCGCCGCGACCAAACGCTCGGGTCTCAATGCGCAGATTTCCATGTCGATCTCCGACCCATCGACGCGGACTGATGAGTACAAACTCGCGATCGTCGGGCCCCGTCTGGCGCAGGGAGAATGGAAGCCGGTCGTACAGTTCCTGTGCGGCCGGAGGATACTGTTCAAGCATTGAAACAGGGATCATGGCGCCGCCGCGAACTTCGTACCCGGCATCACTTTGGTGCGCTCGTTGTACCACCTCAAGGCTGACGGAGCGACCCTCCTGCATGGCGCCGGCCATCGCGGCACACACAGATATCGTCAGCACTGTTGAGTACCTTCGCACCCGAGTCACCTCGGCTTGGGCTGCGCACATGGCGATGTACAAACGATGGGGCAATAACGCTCCATCACCGGCGACGAGAAGTTCGGATCACAGGTCAGACCGTCCTGGTCTTCAACCAGTACACCGTTATAACAAAGAACATCCGCACAGTCTTCCGTCAGTTGTACGGGCATGGAACATGTCGTGCCGGACTGAATCCCGGTGAAGGCGTCTTCGTCGCAGAAGAAGCAAGGACTGCCGACTTCGAGTGTCGCGGCGTACTGATTTGAAACCCAGATGTCCCAGCACGCCGCCATGGCCGATCCGCACAGCGACAGGACGGCCACGCCGATCGCCGGTGTCAGAAAAAATCGCGGTCTTTGACGTTGTCGCATTTGCGTATTCTCCCGGGAGTCCGTATTCTCCCAGGAGTCCACGCATGGTACCCGTCGCACGCGCCAAGTGCAAGCAACATCTGCCGCGCAGTGTGGCTTTTGGATTCTCGCTTCCCGAACTGCTGGTGGTCATCGGGGTGGTTGTCATTCTGCTGGCCATCTCACTGCCCACCCTTCAGGGGGCTCGATCCCGCGCGAGGGGGGCCGGCGGCTTATCAAACATCCGCCAGTTGGGAACATTGGTCTCCTTCTATATGGACGTACACGCGTCGGCTCCGGCACTGCTCGCCCCTGTCTATTCGTCCGACGCGGCCGATGAACAGGAACATGAAACTACGTGGGGCACGATTCACGGCTACTGGTGGACAAACGCTTATCTCTTCCACTTCGCACTCGACGACATGCCAGACGCTTCAGTCCTGACCGACCCCGGGCATCCGGCAGCCGATACCGCAGAGCATCTTGCGCGAACCGGTGTTGCTTCCCCAGATTATGCTCTTTCCGAGTCGTTCTACGCCGAGCCCGCCTATTGGGACCGATGGACGCAGCGGGGCCCGGCTCAGTGGCGCACGCAGTTGTTGGAGCGCGTGAGGTATCCATCAAGCAAGGCCTTCATGAAGCAGACTATCGCGTATGACGTGCCGGGATTCCCTTCCGGATACATGGTCTGTTGCGTTGACACGGTACAAAGCGCGGTCTTGTGGTCCGACCTGAGTGCCACCCGAGAAGTCCAGGGACGCCTGCTGCCGGGTGTGCCAAACTTCTGGGACGTGCGCCAACCCTTGCCGCAGATATGGGCAAACGGTCGGGCCATCGACGCGACGCAGGACGGCGTTCTGGGCCGGGACCGCCAGTAGATGCCCCATCGGTTTGAGATCTCTGGCACCGTTCCCCGGCGCCCGCCTACACTCACCGAGTTTGCGCCGCCCCCGCCGGGCATTCCGGCACACCCGCGGCCAGTTCCGGGAGCCACATGCCCAAGCGCGACGACATCCACACCATTCTGGTCATCGGCTCCGGGCCCATCGTCATCGGGCAGGGGTGCGAGTTCGACTATTCCGGCGCCCAGGCCTGCAAGTCGTTGCGGGACGAGGGCTACCGCGTCGTTCTGGTCAACTCCAACCCCGCGACGATCATGACCGACCCGGCCTTTTCCGACCGCACCTATATCGAGCCGATCACGCCCGAGACGGTTGAGAAGATCCTGGCCAAGGAAAAGGACCTCGGCACTCCTATCGATGTGATTCTCCCCACTCTTGGTGGGCAAACCGCCCTCAACTGCGCCTGCGCCCTCTACGACTCCGGCGTCCTCGACCGATTCGACGTCGAACTCATCGGCGCCAATCGGCAGGTGATCCACCGGGCCGAGGATCGTCAGGCGTTCAGCGACGTTTGCCGCGGCATCGGGCTGGCGACTCCCGAGTCGCGCACCGTCTCGGCGCTTGCCCAGGCCGAGGAGTTCGTCCAGAAGATCGGGCTGCCCGCGATCATCCGCCCGGCGTTCACGCTCGGCGGTTGGGGCGGCGGCATCGCGTACAACAACGACGAGCTCCAGGAACTGGTCACCCGCGGGCTCCGCGCCAGCATGATCGGACAGGTCCAGATCGACCGCAGCCTTATCGGCTGGAAGGAATATGAACTCGAAGTCGTCCGCGACAAGGCCGACAACTGCGTCATCGTCTGCGGGATCGAGAACATCGACGCGATGGGCGTGCACACCGGCGACTCGATCACGGTCGCGCCCATCCTCACACTGACCGACAAGGAATACCAGGTTCTCCGCGACGCCTCGCTGAAGATCATGCGGGCCGTCGGCGTCGAAACCGGCGGGTCCAACGTCCAGTTCGCCGTCAACCCCAACCCGCAGCCCGGGCCCGACGGGAAGAAGCACTTCGAGTTTGTGGTCGTCGAGATGAACCCGCGCGTGTCGCGTTCGTCGGCCCTGGCGTCCAAAGCCACCGGCTTTCCCATCGCCAAGATCGCCGCCAAACTCGCGGTGGGCTACACGCTCGACGAACTGCGCAACGACATCACCGGCAGCACCAGCGCCTGCTTCGAGCCGAGCATCGACTACGTTGTGACCAAGATGCCGCGGTGGACGTTTGAGAAGTTCCCCGAGGCCGACGAAACGCTCACCACGCAGATGAAGAGCGTGGGCGAGGCGATGGCTATCGGTCGCACGCTCAAGGAAAGCCTGCAGAAGGTCATCCGGTCGATGGAGGTCAAGCGGTTCGGACTGGGGCTGGATCGCAATGACAAGTGGCTGGCGGCTGTGCGCGCCGTCGAACACAAACAACTCAAACTCGACACCGAGGGCGGAGCGGCCCCGTCGACGGGCCTGCGCACGGCCGACGGCGCGCCCATCGAGTGGCCGATTGAACTCGACAAACTGACTCGCAAACTCACGGTGCCCAGCCAGGGACGGATTTACTACATCCGCTACGCGCTGAAGATGGGCTGGTCGATCGAGCGCATCAGCCAGATGACGCAGATCGACCCGTTCTTCATCGATCAGATCGGGCAACTGGTCAAGTTCGAGGACACGCTGTGCCGCTATGAGAAACTTGCCGACGTGCCGCGCGAGGTGCTCTTCGAGGCCAAGCGGCTGGGCTACTCCGACGCACAGTTGGCCAACCTGTATCTCGGCACGATCTCAACCGAGACAATCCTCGAAGTGCGCCGGCACCGGCAGAAACTTGGTATCGAGTGCGTGTACAAACTGGTGGACACCTGCGCTGCCGAGTTCGAGGCCGTCACGCCGTACTACTACTCGACGTATCAGCCCGGCTTTGCGCGGGTCGGGCCCGATGGCAAGACACAAGTGGTCTCGTCGGAATGCGAACTGCGCGAGCGCCTCGCCGGCTCGGCCGCGGGCGGCTCGCCCCTCCGAGGCGGGTCTTCAGACTCACAGCCCCCGGCTCGGCGAACCGAACCGCCGGTGGCAGCGACCAAGGAACAAGTCGTCATCCTCGGCGGCGGGCCCAACCGCATCGGACAGGGCATCGAGTTTGACTACTGCTGCGTGCACGCAGCCTTGGCCGCTCGCGAACTCGGGTTCGAAAGCGTCATGATCAACTCGAACCCGGAAACCGTCTCGACCGACTACGACACCAGCGACCTGCTCTTCTTCGAGCCGTTGACGCTGGAAGATGTGCTGAATGTGGTGGAGAGGTTGAACGGCGGCATTTCCAGAGACGAAGAGACAAAGAGACGAACAGACGCGGTCTCTGATTCGGCGTCTTCCACTTCGCCTCCTGATCTCTCCGTCTCGTCGTCTCGGGTTCGAGGCCTCATCGTCCAGTTCGGCGGCCAAACCCCGCTGAACCTCGCTCACGGGCTCGCCAGCGCCGGCGTCCCGCTGCTCGGCACTCCGCTCGATTCGATCGACCTGGCCGAGGACCGCGACCGGTTCGACCACCTGCTCGACAAACTCAACCTGCAGAAGCCGGCCAGCGGCATTGCAAGGTCGTTCGACCAGGCCGTGGAAATCGCGCGCCGCATCGGCTTCCCCGTGCTCGTGCGCCCCAGTTACGTGCTCGGCGGGCGCGGCATGGAAATCTGCCCGGACGAGAAGGCGTTGCGCCACTACATGGCCACGGCCGTCGACGTCTCCGGACTCGACGACGCACCCATCCTCATTGACAAGTTCCTCGACGGTGCGACCGAGGTCGACGTCGATGTCGTTGCCGACTTCCAATCCGAATCAACGAGCCGCGACCGTGAGGGAGCGGTTTCCTCCGGCGTTTCCAGGGAGGCGGCGTCCAGCCGCCCGTCGCAGGCCCTCATCTGCGGCGTCATGGAGCACATCGAGCACGCCGGCGTCCACTCGGGCGACTCCACCTGCACCATCCCGCCCTACTCTCTGCGCAAGGGCCTGGTCGAGCAGATCAAGAAGATCGCGCGCGGTCTGGCGACGGAACTGAAAGTCTGCGGGCTGATGAACGTGCAACTGGCCGTCAAGGACGACGATGTCTACATCATCGAAGTCAACCCTCGCGCCAGCCGCACCGTCCCATTTGTCGGCAAGGCCAAGGGCGTGCCGTGGGCATCGATTGCGGCCAAGGCGATGATGGGCGTCTCGCTGGCCGAACAGGGCGTACACGAAGTGCCGGAGACCGGCGCGTTTGCGGTCAAAGGCCCGGTGTTCCCGTTCCAGAAGTTCCCCGGCGTCGACTTCGTGCTCGGGCCCGAGATGCGCTCGACCGGCGAAGTCATGGGGCTCGACGTCTCGTTGCCGGTGGCTTTGCTCAAGACGCTGCTCGCGTCGGGCGTCATGCTCCCGCGCGAGGGCGGCGTGTTCATCTCCGTCCGCAAGGAGGACAAGCCCGCGATCATCGACGTGACGCGCTCGCTCATGGCCATGGGCTTCACCGCGTACACCACACCCGGCACGGCTGAGTTGATAGCCCGGCACGGACTGCGCACGCATGTCCTCCAGAAGATCGGCGCCGGCGCCCGCCCCAACGTGATCGACCTCATGCAGGACGGCCGCATCGCGCTGGTCATCAACACGCCGACCCGCACCGGCTGGCAGACCGACGAAGGCCGCATCCGGGCGCTGGCGGTGCGACTGGGCATTCCGATGCTGACCACCGCCACGGCCGCCAAGGCCGCCGTCCGCGCCATCGAAGCCCAGCGCGCCGGCGTCTGGGACGTCGCCGCACTTCAGGACTATGCGGGAATGGTCGAACACGCGACCACGTGAGGCAACCTGCGCCTGTCGATCCGCGACGGTCCCAGCCGTCTCCCGCTTCGGGGAGAAGGCGGCTGCGCAGTCGCCGGTTGAGGAGAGCATGTCATGTTCAACTCCCCAGCACGAACGCCAGGTCGCTCCACAACTTCTCCACCCGCTGCTTGAACGGCGGGCGGTCGGGCAACTGCTGCCCGCATCCGACCAGCAACTCGATCATCCCGAAGTAGTCCGAGAGCGCGATGTGCTCACGACCCACACGCGGTCGGCTGGTGTTCTTCCCCGCCTGCACGGCCTCGAGGTCGCCCATGTTGTGATAATTCCCCAGCGGCAGGCACACGCACGTCGCCTGATATCCATATGTGCAGAACACGCTCGCCTCGCACGCCCCGCCGGCCATCAACTTGCGCTGCCAGCGCCACTGCGGGCCCTCTGCGTACTTCTGGCTCGCAAGCGGAATTGCCGGCCCCCCCGCAATGTCTTCGGCGACTTTCGCGACGGCGCCGGTCAACTCCGGCGTGAACACGCTCACCCGATCTCCCACCCGCACGATCGGCCCGCCGCCGATCGGTGAATCGGCAAAACTGCGGCTGTTCTCCAGTGCGATCACGCGCGACTCGGCCGGCATCGTCTTCTCGATACACGCGCCGATCGCACCGAGAAACCCGATCTCCTCCGCCCGCGTAAACAGCAGGCGCACGTCGAGCGACGGCGTGCCCGCCTCGTGCGCAAGCCGCAGTTCCTCCATCGTCGCAATCGCGGCCGCCACCGCCGCCAGATCGTCGCACGCGTTGGTGTGCAGCACGCCGTCAATCACTTCCTGCCCGGGCAGCGTCCAGGTTGCGATGTCGCCCACGCTCACCGCCCCGCCCGAGTCCAGCCGCGCCACCCAGCGCTTCAGCGGCTCCTGCACGCCGTCGGCCTTGCGCAATACCGTCGCACGCACCATGCGCTCGTGGCCGCGATAGATCGTGATCGGCGCGTCAAAGAAGTAATCATCCATCACGCCGCCGCGAAAGGTCAGTTCAACCTCGCCGCCTTCAAGCACGCGCTCGACCACGAACGCCGGATGATCGAGATGGGCCGTGATGAACACAGGCGCCTCGCCGCTCCCCCACTGCTCACGCGGGCGCACGACCAGGTTGCCGTGAATGTCACGTTCGAGCCACAGGTCGGGCCGCTGCTGCACCCAGCGATCAATCCACTCGATGACCCGCTGCTCGTGCCCGGCCGCCGTCGGCAGCCGCGTAATCTCACACAACCAGCGCTGATACAGATCGCGGCGTTCACTGGGAATCGGCATGCCCGATGGTAGTCGCTGAGATCCTCTCCCCCGCAGGGGGAGGATCTCAAGACCTCTCTTCCGTCTCCGCCGAGGCATCGAGCCGCCTTCCCCCCGAAGTGAAAAGGAACGCCCATCGTGCAGGACATGTGTTATTCGTACATGCACTCGATCGCCGCGCCCGGATAGAACGCACCGAGCATCTGCTCGGCCTTGAAGCCCTGTCTGGCCCACTCGGCCGCACAGTACTGGCACAGCCCCACCCCGTGCCCATACCCTCGCCCGCGCACCGTCATCGCGTCGCGATTGATCTCCACCTCAAAGTCATTGCTCGGCAGCAACCGTCCGCGTTCGAGCGCCCTCTCGCCCGCATGGTTCATCGCCACCCGCAAGTCGTCTGCCTTGATGCGCACGCGCCGCTCAACCGAGTCCTTCACCTCAAACCACCCCGGTCGGCCCGAGGGCGCCCGCTCGACCACTTCGATCGCCGTCACCCGGCCCAGCCTGCCGGCCGCGTGCCCCACCTGCTCACCCCACCTCCGCACGCGCTCGGACACCTCATCCACCCCGCGCGCCCGTTCCCACCGATACAGCGGCGCATCGTGGCACGCGTGCGCCCGCGCCGGCCCGTTCAGCGGCTCGGCGTCGTTGCAGATCAACGATCCCCGCGCCGGCCAGATCTGACGCGCCCATGCCGACCGCCCCCCGCATGTGCTGGAGAAGTACGCCCGCAGCGGCTGCCCGCCTGCATCCGTGAGAATCAGTCCGCGCGTCGATCGCGCCGCCTCGACCGCCTTCTCCAGCGGGCCCCCGAGCACGAACACCTGGTCCCGCTCATCAACGTCCACGTCATACGCCCGGCCCGACGCACGGCTTATCTGCTGGGCCGCGTAACTCCGCGAAGCGATCGCCTGGGCACGAAAACACTCGGTTGGCCATGCGGACAGCAACTCGCCGCTGAGCACGCCGGCGACGTAACCCTCCATCGGCTCCTCGATCACCACGTCGAGCCCGCCGTCGCGCACCCGCACCCGCACCGGCTCATTCCACACGCGATCGAGTAGTTGCAACGACGAACCCGTCTGTGCCTTCAACTCGATCACTTCCCCGGCCGTGCCCACCTCTTTCCCGCCCGCGCGCACTCTCGCCTCCTCGCCGGCGAGCACTTCTACCGGCAGGCGCAGACGCACGGGCTTTCCCCCGTCGAGGCGCACCACCGCCATGCCCGAGCCTGAAAAGTCGATGCCGGACAGCCCGCGCTGCACGCGGACGCGGATCATGGGCTCGCCCGAACGGACCTCCGGCCCCGGCCACAACACGACCACGATCGTGATCGTCGCCAGCAACAGCGTCAGCGCCCACGTCGCCACGCCGACCGCGTCGTCGGCCCACCATCGCCGCAATGGCTCGATCAGCCTGCCCATCACCCGGCAAGCCTATGGGACCGGGCCGCCGGACGTCCGCCGGTCCCTTGGGACAGCCGGCGCTGAACAACGACAGGAAGATCCGCACGTCAAAAACATAGAAAATCGGCATCGTTATTCAGGTCCGCCGCCGGATCCTGGGCGCCGAAGCACAGGAGGAATCGCCGAACGTCAAAGAAATTGAGCAGCCCGTACGGCTCTTCCAGTTCAGCATTAGAACAAGATCCCCCCGTGAACGGCTCAAGGCCGGCGATGAGAGAGTCGGTCCCGTCCCGGCGGCATACCCACGCCTCCCTGCGGCCGTCATCGAACGCGATGCCGGCCATCTGTGAGAGGCCGAAGCCCGCCACGTCAATGTCTTCAGCCCACTGTCGGCGTCGACCTCCTGCACCACGTCACCCGACCAATCTGAGCAGAAGAACGTGTGACGCGTGTGGTGATACGCGACACCCGTCCACGCGCCGATGGCGACGGCATCGAAAGCCCGGGAGACGATCAACGCTTCGTCGCCTGCGTGGGCGGCCACGATGCGCGGCGGGTCGTCGTGGTTCTCGATCGCAAGGGTCGACTTGTCCGGCACATCTACGCCGCTGATGCGAACCGAGTAGTCGGCAAACTCGATGTCGTCGTCGTTGCCTCCCACCCCGCTGGGCGTTGGAATGGTGCGAAGCAGGTTGCCCGAGCGGGTGGATATGTGCGCCGGCGCGCTGTGGTGGAAGTGCAGAAACACCTCCGGCGTGGCCCGGTTGAGCCCGATGGAGTTGATCGCGACGCCCTCAGGCGGGTCAATCGAACTGATCACCGCCAACTGCCCGCAACACCCGGACGCAAACGCAACCACGGCCGCGGTAAAGCAGGGGGTGCCAATGAGGCAATCTCCTTCTCACGCCCCGTCGCACTTGACGCCGGGGCAATCCAGGCCCATGCCATGATGAACCACCTGCACCCCTGCACCAGGCAAAGCCCTCGCCCGCGGACGCCTGGTCAGATCAGGGAGCCTGTCGACTGTGGGGGTTTGTTCGCATGTGCCTCAGGGCGGTATGATCGTGCCGACCTGGAGAGATGACGATGCTCCGATTTCTCGTGGCCCTGCCTGTCGTCCTCGCCGCCCTGCTTCTCGGAGGTTGCTGGTTCAGCCCGGCCGTCCTCGACACCGCCGCCTTCGTCGGGCCACCGGTGACCCAGACCACCACCGGCGGGCGGCACCTGCTGGTCGTTCAGGCTCCCACGCCCGGTTGGAAGATCACGATCGATCGCACCGAGCCTCGGCTCAACGAGGACCTGGTCTTTCTGACCCTGCAGCGCCCCGACCCGGGCGCCCTTTATGCCCAGGTGCTCGTCGAGCAACAGATTCTGACCGACGTCGTCGAAACACGCCCCATCCGCGTCTACGCCCGCATCATCGACTTCGCGCAGCGGAAGAACCTCCCACCCTACCGCCCGCTCCCCGGGCAGGTCGACTCGACCGACTGACCATGCCCCCGCTCGATGACCATGCCGTGTGCATGCTTCGCATCGCGCTGACGCCCGGCCTGGGACCGGTCCGCGCCGCCCGCTGCATCGAGGCCTTCGGGTCTCCGGCCGATCTGTTCTCCGCCTCGCCCGCCGCCTTGCAGCGCATCCAGGGCATCGGCTCGGTCCTGGCCCCGCGCATCGCGGCCGGGCTGGCCGCCTCGCGCGATCTGGCAGACCGCCAGCGCGAATCGGCCGCCCGTCTCGGCGCCACCATCATCGCACGCGGCGGCGCCGATTATCCCCCTCTGCTGGCCGAACTCGAAGACGCCCCGCTCGTCCTCTTCTGCCGCGGGCGGCTATCCGCAGACAGCGACGACCGCTACCCCGTCGGCATCGTCGGCTCGCGCGTCTGCACGCTCTATGGACTCGAGCAGAGCGCCCGCTTTGCCGGGGCCCTCGCCCGCGCCGGGCTGACCGTTGTCTCCGGCGGAGCACGCGGCATCGACACCAGCGCCCACCGCGGCGCCCTCGACGCCGGTGGCCGCACCATCGTGGTCATGGGCTGCGGGCTGGCTCACACCTACCCGCCCGAAAACGTCGACCTTTTCGAACAGATCGTGGCCGACGACCGCGGCGCCGTCATCTCCGAACTGCCCATCGAGACCCCCGCCGTAGCCGAAAACTTCCCAGGGCGCAACCGCATCATCTCCGGACTCTCCCTGGGCGTGCTGCTCATCGAGGCGGGCGCCAGGTCCGGTGCGCTCATCACCGCCCGCATCGCCGCCGAAGAGCAGGGTCGTGAGGTCATGGCCCTTCCCGGTCGCGTCGATTCACAGGCCAGCCGGGGCGCGCTCGAACTGATCCGCGACGGCGGGGCAGCGCCGGTGATCGAGCCGGGTGACGTCATCCACACCCTCGAAAACGCCGCACGCCACCACTTCCAGGGCACCCACGAGGCACGATTTGCGCCAAGCCCACAAGGGCTCTTCCACGCCGATCCACCCGCGCCCGTTGGGCTTTCACCTCTCCAGCAACGCATCGTGGCCCTGCTGACTGAGCCCGCGTCGGCCGACCAGATCAGCACCCGGCTCGGGCTGGAGCCTGCCGCCCTCCGCACGGAACTCACCGTGCTCGAACTCACGCGACGCATCGAGCGCGTGGGTGGGCTGTTCCAGGCTGCCTGTGGAAAATGACACATGCTCTGACTCTGCCGGCCCAGACCCGGGGGTTCGCACCCAGACCGCACACACTATTGTGGAGTAGGGGAATTTGCCGATTGGGCGGCGCTTGGCTATCGTGTCCCAAACGAATTGTTGAAGGAAACTGCTCATTCGATTCGATGTTTGGTAGGGACGTGGTATACTGAGGCGGTTCGATCGGCACGCGAACGGAGTTCGCGTCAGGCAAGTCCAGGAAGGACGACATGAGCACGCCAATCTTGAGGCTTGGTCCGGGTGGGTCCTATGTGCGCGAGTTCGCAGGTCAACACGGTCGGCTTTGCGCGCGCCACCCTCGCCCGTGCTCAACGCTCGCGGCCACCGATCAGCCCATCCATCCGTCACCGACGTTTGAAGACCAAGTCGAGCAGATCGGGCGCCTTGTGGTGCTGGCCCGCCTGCTCGACGATCAGCAGGCCCGGCTCGGTCGCGTGCTCTGCCGCATCCGCGCCGGATCCATCACCCGCAGGTTTGTATCCGCTCACGCACCGCTGAGCCACGCATCACCGGTTCGAAAGGACATCGACCATGAATCTCACCCCCAAACAACTCAGAATCCTCCAACTCATCCGCGACTGGCGGGTTCGACGCGGCTATTCCCCGACCATGCAGGAATTGGCCGACGAAATCGGCGTCAGCAAGGTGACGGTCTTCGAGCATGTCGAAGCCCTCATCAAGAAGGGCGCTCTGGTCCGCGAACCCAACAAGGCTCGCTCTTTGTCGATCGCTGACGGCATCGCCGTTCCGGACGAAGCACGCCCCTTGCGCTTCCCCCTCGTCGGCCGCATCGCCGCAGGCTATCCCATCGAGAAGGTCGCCCAGGAAGAAGAGATCGACCTGATCGACCTGCTCGGCACCGCCGAAGACCGCCCAGGCTCCACCTTTGCCCTCAAGGTCGAAGGCGACTCGATGCGCGATGAAGGCATCCTCGACGGCGACTACGTCCTGCTCGAGCGCGCCCAGGTCGCCCGCAACGGCGACCGCGTCGTCGCACTGCTCGAAGACGGGAGCACCACGCTCAAGACCTTCTTCAAAGAGAGCGACCACATCCGCCTCCAGCCGGCTAACCCCGACTTCGAGCCCATTCGGGTCAAGTTCTGCCAGGTGCAGGGCATCGTCAAGGGTGTGATCCGTCGCTACTGATCGGACCTTCGGGTCTGAATCATTCGCCCGACACCCCGGCCCCTTCCCGCCGGAAAGCGGGCACGCTGTCGAGCCCGACCCACGCCTCGGCGGAATTCCGTTGCGCCAAGGCCCCACGGGCGGGTATGCTGCTGGTCCGTCGTTCATGGACAACACCACGAGAGAGAGGGCTCCATGCTTCGCGCACTTTTCCTGATCGCTCTGGTCGGCTCACCTTCCCTGGCCTGGGCGCAAGCCACCACCCTGAATCTGACCGCCGGTAGTTCGATCAGCGTGTCGGCCACGCTCGACACGCCCGTCGGCTCGGACTCTGATTCCGACTCCTCCCCCGTCACCGGTCAGATCACCATCGAACTGGACAGTTACGGCAACCCCACCGCCATCACCTTGCACAACTTTGCCATCGTCGTCACGCAAACTCTCGACCTCGACTTTGACTACGGGTTCTTCGGCAGCGTGTCGACCGACGTGACCGGCGCCACCGCCAACTACGGCAGTGAAGATCCCGCCGGTCCCGTCGGCGTCGCCCTCGACTCCACTTTCTACTTCCCCGCCATCCTCACCGACCTGGCCGGCACCGGCACCGCCACGGGCAACATCCTCTTCGTCGGCTCGATCAATGAAACCTTCAACCTCGCCGACTTCAGCCCCTTCGAGACTGACTTTGCCGGCTCGGTCGGCGTCAGTGGCGACACCGTCACGCTCTCCGGCAGCATCGAGTTCAGCGGCTCGGGCGAAGTCCAGACCGGGGTGACCATGTCCATCTCGGGCACGCTCATCGTCAACGCTTCAGGCCCGGCCCCGGAAGACTGTCCGGCCGACTGGAACGGCGACGGCAACCTCGACTTCTTCGACGTTCAGGGTTTCCTGGGCGCCTTCTCCGCCGGCGATCAACAGGCCGACTTCGTCGACGACGACCAGTTCAACTTCTTCGATGTTCAGACCTTCCTCGCCGCTTTCAGCGCCGGTTGCCCGTGATACGAGTTCGGCCCAGTCTGGCGCGAGGTTGAACGCCGGCCCTTTGTGAGTCCTCGAACACAAGTCCGGGTCGCCAGTGCCGGGTGCTTGTGAGTTCCCTGGAATCTGGCCCGGAGACGTGCCCGCAGGCGGTCAGGTCTCCGGCATCCGTGCATTCCCGAGATTCGATTTGTGCCCTCTTCACAGCGCGCCGTCACACAGCCCGTGCACCGGCCGCGTTCACGCCGCCTGCCGGGCCGGTTCCTGTCCCTCAAGCGCGAAGGGCACCAACTCCCGCGCCGCCGCGGTCCACGTGTGATCTCGCAGCGTGCGAGCCTGCCCGGCCTCGGCGATGCGCCGCGCCCGCGCCGGGTCGGCGATCAGGTCCCCCGCCTGCCGCCGCGCCTCGCCCGGATCGGCAAACCCCACCGCCTCGACGCCTTCTTCAAATACACCGCTGAAACCCGTGCGCCGATCGCACAGCAGGCACGCCCCCGAGCCCGTGATCTCGTAAGGCTTGAGATTCAGCCCCACGTCATCCTGCCAACGCATCGCGTTGAGTCCGATCAGCCCGCTGGAGTACGCTCGCGCCATGTCGTGATACCTCACCTCGCCGAGCATGGTCGCACGGCACGGCCAGTGCTCCAGTGACGCCGGCCCGAACACGGCGCAGTTGTAGTATCTCGACAGATACGTGATGGTGAATGCCCGTCGCCACGCCTCGATCGAACGCAGATGCGCAAACGCCACCACGAGCGCCCTGGGGTTCGACCGAAGCACCCGCCCACCCTCGGCGTGCCCGGCCTTCTCGAGCGCTTCCAGGTCATCAAGCATCGGCACGCCCACGCGCGCCAGTCGGCGCTCGAGCAGGGCCCGGAACAACTCAATCATCGAATCGGCGCCCGCGCCCGCAAACGATCTCGCGTGTTCCTCGAGTTTTCTCTTCACACGCTCGCCGCGCTCCCGTCGGATGCCGTCGACATCGGGCTGCTCGGACTCGAGTTCGCGCAGCATCAACTCACTTGGTTTGCCGTCGCCCGGTCCGGTGCCGAACACCAGATCGAAGCGCCGCGCCTCGTCGTACCGACGGAACACATCCTCGTTCACGCCGTAGCGCCGCCCGATGGTCGGCCCGAAGCCGAGCAGGCTGGTCATCTCGCGGGCAATGCCGGGGTTGTTGACGTAGTGCCGGATGCGCCCGCCGCGCAGCAGCGGCGAGCCGAACAGTTCGTGCGCCCCGCCGCCGCCCGCCCAATGCGGCGCATCGAGCCAGAACATCAGGTGCGGGTGACCGATGACCTCGAAGAACGAGGCCGGTTGCCCGTCGCGGAACGCATGTGCCACCGAAGTCAGCCCGTTGGCCCACATGCCCACTGAGAGATCGATGCGGTTGGCCTTGATGAACCGCGCCAGCAGCGCGGTCGCCTGCTGGATGACTGCGCGCTGCTGCTCGCCCCCGGCCTTATACAGCCCCACCCAGGGCTCCAACTCCCAGCGAATGACCTCGTACCCAGCCTTCTCAAAGCCCAGGGCCAGGTCCAGGAAGATGTCGCGGGAGTTGGTTCCCGGATGGGTAAAGAACAACACGCGCATGCAGATGCCCTCCCGCAGTTGCGAGGATCATCGGCTGCCGGGTTGCGGGTTGGGCAGGTTGCCGGGCCCCTGCCGTGCATGGGCGCGCAGCGCAAAAAACACAGCACCGGGACGATCGGTCTCCTCCAGCGGGTACACGACGGCGGTGCTGCGCCCCCTCGGTCCGCGGCTCGTCGGCGAGCCACGCTCCTCTCTCACCTCCGAGCGGGCGGACCATGAAGTTACCCGATTCCAACGCCCGGGGAAACCACGATTTGATCTGTCTGCGCAAGAACTTGCGCGAACTCGCACATTCATGCACACACATTCCCAACGCTACCCGAAAAAGGGAGTGTGTGTCGAGTTATCGGTCGTTTGGAATATGCGCCTGCCGCGGCTGGATTCGCGGTTATGCACAGGCACCCGGCACCCAATCGCGCGCGTACGAAGCAGTCTTGGCCCAGCCTGGTGAACCGCCTCGCTCCGCCGGGGAAACCTTGACCCAAAGTGGCATGATGATTGCAGGATAGCCAGACTACCATCGCATGTGCCTGCTCATCGGCCCAAGTCAAGTACTGGAAGCCAGGCCTACCCACCGGCCGTCGATCGACTCATCGCCTCGCTGTCGCGGCTCCCGGGGATCGGCGCCCGCTCGGCAGAGCGGCTGGCGTTTCACCTTCTGAAGTCGGAAGAGCAGGACGTCCTGGGGCTGGCAGCCGCCATCGCTGACCTCAAGAAGTCCGTGCGTCATTGCTCGGTCTGCTACAACCTGACCGAACAGGACCCCTGCCCGATCTGCGCGGGCCCGCGGCGGGACCACGAGCGGATCCTCGTCGTCGAACAGCCCAAGGATCTCATCGCTCTTGAACAAACCGGCATGTTCCAGGGGATCTACCACGTGCTGATGGGGCGAATCAGCCCGCTCGACGGGGTGGGGCCTGAGGATCTGACCGTCGCCGCCCTCCTGGCCCGATTGGACGACCCGACCCGGAATCAGGGTGTGAAGGTCCGAGAAGTCATTCTCGGCTTGAATCCGACGCTGGAGGGCGATGGGACTGCACTTTTCCTGGCTGAGAAGTTATTGGCCCGCGGAGTGCAAGTCACGCGCCTGGCACGCGGATTGCCAACCGGGTGGCAACTGGAATACGCCAACCGGGCCGTGCTGGCCGATGCGATTCAAGGCCGGCAGGCGATGTCTTGATCCGGCGGAAATGGCGCTTCAGGAGAAGGAACAATCCGTGGATGGGCGATGTCTACTCAGAGGAAGGCCCTGTCGATCGCGAAAGCCCGCGTCCTACGCGTGTCCCGGCGCCAGCCGTAGCGATCACGGGGTCTTTTCTTCGTTCGAGACCATGCCATCGCGGGTCGAGTCGCGCGGCGCAATGAGCCGGTGTCGATACGGGTGGTCCCCGCGGTCGCGGCGTCCATTCGGCCGCCCTGTCGACACACCGATATTGAAGCGCGGGTGGATCGTCCGGATGCACCGGTGGATGTGCTGGTACACCGACTTCTTGGCGCGGGTGCGCGTGCCGCGAACTCTCGCGCCGGGAGGCTTGTCAAGATGACGATCACTCAGCCGAAACCGGTTCGAGCCGAGCACGACATCCAGGCACTGGGCGAGAATGTGGCGTTCCGAGTCAATCTCGGCGATGGCATCCTGTTCGAACCGCATGCGCGCGCGTCAGAACTGCGGCTGACGTGTCAGCGCGCAGATGTGGGCCCTGAACCCGGCGACCTGCTCGGCCGTGGTGGGCATCTGATCCAGCAGAAGCCGAACTCTTGTGTCCCCGTCGGGCATGCCTGCATGCTCAAGCCCGAATCCCCACTGGATGAACTGGTAGTAGAGCCGGTGGTAGGTTGTCCTGGCCTGAGCCCGGGTCAGAACCACGCGGTCCGGATTCTGCGTGAACATGATCCGCACTTTGATCCAATCGGCTCGAACGAGCGCAAGGAACGTGTCCATCATCATCTGATACCGCTCTTCGACCGACGGTGTGATGTCTTTCCACTTCATTTCGAGCCGGAGACCCAGGTCGGCCTTGAGCGCCGCGAGGCCTCCCGCGGCGTCCTCCAGACCTGTGCTGCGAATCAGCAAACCAACGTAGAAGTTTGAGAAGAATCGCCCGTTTCGTTCCGATTCGTCACCGTAGATAATAAGTTCTCTGGCTGCACGCGAGCATAGACCCCAGATGCGTTTCGAAGCCTCCCAACAAATGCGGCTCGGCCAGCAGATGAAACTGGCCCCGAGGATGATCCAGTCCATGGAGATCCTCCAGATGCCGCTCACCGAATTGGCCGAGCGCATCGAGCAGGAACTGGAAAGCAATCCCACCCTGGAAATCATCGAGGTCGAGCCGGGCGACAACGAGCCGCCCGCAAGCGCCGACACGCCGGACGGCGAGATGATCGTGGATGATTCGGCCCGCGACGACTTTGCAAGGCTTGACGACTACGAACACGAGAACCCCGACGCAAGCGAAAACGAGTTCAGTTCGGCGCGCCTCGACGAACTCGAGCGTTTCGACGGGCGCCACATGCCCGACCGCGCCGTCTCTCGCCTCGCCGGGGAGCCGGACGCCAAGAGCGAAGCCATGGCCGCGACGCCCGCGCGGGCCGCCTCGGTTGCCGATCAACTGCTCGAACAATGGGGGCTCGTCGAGATCAACGAGCGCCTGCGCCCGCTGGGCGAGTGGATCATCCGGTTTCTCGACGACGACGGGTACCTGCGCGCGACATTGCAAGAAGTGGCTGATCGCTCGCCCGAGAGCGTGCGCAGCGCGCACTCGCCTGAAGACTGGAGCCTGGCGCTTCAGGCGGTGCAGTGGCTGCTCGAACCGGCCGGCATCGGCGCGCGCGACGCGCGCGAGTGTCTGCTGCTGCAACTCGACGCCGCCATCGACTCGGAGGACGATACTCTGCGCGGGCTCGACGCGGGCGACCTTGCGATCGCCCGTCGCATCGTCAGCGATCACCTCGACGACCTGATGGGCAATCGCCTGCCGCGCATCGCTGAGCGGACCGGGCTTTCCATCGACGACATCAAGCGAGGGCTCGACGTGCTGCGCCGCCTGAGCCTGGCGCCGGCACGACGGCTGTCGGAGACCAGCGAACCGCCCATCACACCCGACGCGATCGTCGAATATGACGAAGACTCCGACCGTTATGTCGCGTATCTGAACGACTGGCGCATTCCCAACCTGCGGATCAATCGCGAGTATGCACTTATGAGCCGCGACCGCGGCGTGCCGAAGCGCGACCGTGACTTCATCAAGACGAACCTGTCGAACGCGCAGTGGCTGATGGAGGCCGTGGAGCAGCGCCGCAACACGCTTCTGCGGGTGATCGGCGTGATCCTCGATGAGCAGCGGGATTATTTTGATTACGGGCCGGAGGCGCTCAAGCCACTACCGATGACTCAGGTGGCCGACCAGTTGGGCGTGCACGTGGCGACGGTGAGCCGCGCCGTGGCCGACAAGTACGTGCAGACGCCGCGGGGCGTCGTGGCGTTGCGGGGCTTCTTCACCGGCGGGTTGCAGACCGAGTCGGGCGAGGACATGTCCTACGACGCCGTGAAGGCCGCGCTGCGCGAGGTCATCGAAGCGGAAGATAAGAACAGCCCGCTGTCGGACGAGGCCTTGGTGAAGGAACTCAAGGCCCGCGGCATCGAAATCGCCCGGCGCACCGTGGCCAAGTACCGCGACCAGTTGTCGATCCCGACAGCCCGACTGCGGCGGCAGTATTGATACCAGTTCCGATCGAAACGCAGGTATCTTGCGGACGCCGGAGACCGGCCGGCCTTCGGGCACATCTCCGGGTCACATGCAGCGGGAACTTCCGAAGTACAAGGCGGTTATACGGGTTTGCATGAGCGCGTGCGTTCCAGCCGGGCGGTGCGGCAGATCGATCTCAGGCGTTCGAGCGGGAGAGAATCGCACGCCTGATCGATTACTTCTGCGATTTCGTCGTGGTCGGCGCACGCTCGGCGAGGATGTGGCGGGCGACGCCGACGCTGTGGCGCTGTGGACCATGGACCGAGCCGGCCGGTGCGTGAGCAAGCGGCCGGAGGTGCCGCTGAGTCTGCGGCTGATCTCCCCGCCGCCGTACCGCCCCGAGGTCAACCCGATCGAAAATCTGCGGCACAGGATCAGAAGCCACTCATCACGACTTGCGCCAGCAAAGAGATGGATGTGCAAGCGAGCACTGCATTGGCTCGCAGGCCAAATGCACGCTCTGCACCCATAATAGATTGCTGCTCACAGATTCCCCCGCCGCTCCTGCTCCAACTCCAGCGCCTCGAACAGCGCCTTGAAGTTCCCCTTCCCGAAACTCTGGCTCCCGTGCCTTGAAATGATCTCGAAGAACAGCGTCGGGCGATCCTGCAACGGCTTGGTGAACAACTGCAACAGGTACCCCTCATCGTCTGCGTCGACCAGCAGGCCCAGATCGCGGATGCGATCGTGATCCTCTTTCACGGCTTCGTGCCCGTGCTCGCGCAGCGTCTTGTTTACCCGGTCCCACACCACCTCGTAATACGTGTCCGGCAGACTCAGGAAATCGACGCCGCGCCGTCGCAACTCCGCCACCGAGCCCAAGGCATCGTCTGTTCGCAGGGCCAGGTGCTGAATCCCCGGCATCATGTCGTGCCACTCCAGATATTCCTGGATCTGGCTCTTCTTCTTGCCCTTCGCCGGTTCGTTGATCGGCATCTTGATCAGGTGATTGCCGCTGGCCATCACCTTGCTCATCAGGGCCGAGTACTCCGTCGAGATGTCCTTGTCGTCGAAGTGCTTGAACATCTTGAACTCGAGCACGTGCTCGTACCAGTCCACCCAGTGATTCATCTTGCCTTCTTCGACGTTCGTCACCGCGTGGTCAACGTACATCAGCCCGCAGGGATGCTTCTTGTTGTGTTCGTTTACGCCGAGTGGGCCCGCCGACGCAAACAGCGGCCCGAACAGACCGCCCCGCTTCACCTTCGACAGGTCGTACGTCCCACGGCGCGACACGAAACTATGCACCACGCGCCCCGCCGCCCTGATTCCGCCCATCGTCACCGAGCCGTGCTCGTCTCGCATCGTCGTCGGCTCATACGCCGACACGCCTCCATTGGCAATCGCCCGCTTGTACGCGGCCTCGGCGTCATCGACCGTGAAGGCAATGTCCTTCACCCCGTCGCCGTAGTGCAGACACTCCTGCTGCGCCGGGTGATCGGGGTTCAGCCCCGTCGTCAGCAGCAGGCGGATATTGCCCTGCGTCAGCAGGTAACTTGCGTCCGCACGGCTGCCCGTCGTCAGGTCGGAATACTGGCTGATCTGGAAGCCGAACGTGTACGCGTAGAAGAAGGCCGCCTGCTTGGCGTTGCCGACGAAAAAGCGGACATGGTCGACGTCGTTGAGCGCCAGCGGGTCAGCCGCGGTCCTGGCCGAGGTGGTCGTCGCCGTCGTCATCACGCAATCTCCAGTTCTTGGGCGGTTCGGAGCAGGCTCGACAGCCGCGCGGGAGCCCAGATCCCGATTCCATTCTACGCGAAGAGACGCCCGGCACGACCACGCGATCAGAATGCGGATATGTCGCTCTGCTGTACTGCCGCACACCCTCGACAGACACCGGAAAAGCACGCGGCTTGGGGTGGCTCTCCGGATGTGCCGATCCGTCCGAACCCGTTGCCCCCTCCGCATAAACTCCTGTCGTGCCAGACGATCCTGACCACCACAAGCCCGGCGACCTCGACGACGAGGGCTTCCTGCCCGCCGACGCTCCGCCCGAGTGGGGCGCCGAGTCGCGCCAGGAACGCCTGTCCCGCCTCAACCGCGCCGCCCGGCAACTCCCTCCGGTACCAGGGGTATACCTGATGAAGGACGCGGGGGGCGTGGTTCTCTACGTCGGCAAGGCCGCCCGCCTGCCCGACCGTGTGTCCTCCTACTTCGTCCCCTCGGCCGAACTGGGCCCCAAGAAGAGCGGGCTGCTCGACGAGGTCCACACCTTCGACTACCTCGTCTGCGAAGGTGAATGGGAGGCCCTGCTCACCGAAAGCCGGCTTATCAAGGACATCAAGCCCAAATATAATGAGCGCCTCACCGACGACAAGACCTTCCCCTACCTGGTCATCACTCAGCGAGAAGACTACCCGCGCGTCTTCGTCACACGCAACCCGGCGGGCGTCGATCCCAAGTCCGGGCACGTGCCTCCTGAAATGAAGGGCGCCCGCATCTTCGGCCCATTCACCAACGCCGGCGCACTGCGCGAGGCTGTCCAGATCCTCCAACGCATCTTCCGTTTCCGCACCTGCTCGCTCGACATTACGGCCGGCGATCCGAAGAACCGCTTCTTCCGCCCCTGTCTGCTGCACGCCATCGGCCAATGCACGGCCCCATGTAACGAGTCCATCACCGTCGAAGCCTATAAGGACGACATCGACCGCTTCACCCGCTTCCTCGGCTCCAAGCGCAGCGTCATGTTGCGAGAGATGCGCGACGAGATGTCCACGGCCGCCGCCGAACTGCGCTTCGAGCGCGCCGCCGCCCTGCGCGACCAGATCAAGGCCATCGAGAAACTCGACGAGCGCGCCGACCGCCGCGACAATTGGCAGCCCGAGACCGAGGTCGGCTACATCGACCCGCGCCGCGCCACGCGCAGCCTCCAGAAAACCCTGGGGATGGACGCCCCGATCCGCTGCATCGAGGGCATCGACATCGCCCACCTCCTCGGCGGCGAAACCGTGGGCAGCAAGGTCTGCTTCGTCGATGGCCGCCCCTTCAAGAACGAGTACCGCCGGTACCGCATCGCCAGCGTCGAGGGGGGCAATGACGACTACGCCAGCATCCGCGAGGTCGTCAGCCGCCGCTACCGCGAGGCCGGCGCCGGGCACGAGTTATATCCCGACGTCATCCTCATCGACGGCGGCCTCGGGCAGCTCCACGCCGCCATGGAAGCCTTCGACTCTCTCGACGTCCGCCCGCCCATGGTCATCAGCCTCGCAAAGAAAGAAGAACTGATCTACGTGCAGCAAAAATCCGAGCCGATCCGCCTCAGTCGTAATAACGCCGGCCTCCGCCTCTGCCAGCAGATCCGCGACGAGGCCCACCGCTTCGCCCAGCACTATCACCATGTGCTGCGACGGAAGAAGACGCTGGGCGAATAAGTAGAATTCCCAGCATCATTCACCCGTTTGGGTGTGTGGTCGTGAAAGTTTTGTAACAGCCAGCAAGGTTGGGTTGACAGAGGGGGGGGGTGGGGTGGTAGTCTGGCCCTATGAACGTACCAGAAACGCCCCATGTAGCCGTCTGGGCGATCATGCTGACCGCCTCCTGCGGGTGGGCGCTGGCTCAAGAAGTGGGATCGAGGGAATGGTTCGAGAAGGCGCGCGAGATCGCCGCCAAGAACGACTTGCCGCCGGACGGGACGTACTTCGAGTTTCGGCAGACCTATTACGCGGATCGCTCAGAGGCGGATTACCGAGCCCTTGCCGGCGAGGTGAGCGGAAACAACATCCATCCAAAATGGCAAGAGTTCGTTGAACTCGGGCGCCGATTGAGCAATGGCGGCGACATTCACCAGGTACGTGTGTGGATGTTTGACCGCGAGCATTGGCGAGTGTCGATGGACTTGCCATTCAATGCCGATCACACGCCATGGAAAGATGGAGCAAAGAACGGCTCGTCTGCGTGGCGGCTCACCCCGGACTCAATCTCGCTGCTCGCAACCTCAAGTCCGGAGCGTGGTTACGACGTTGAAACCAGTCTCATTATGGTTCGAAGTACGTGGCGGTACCTTGTCACTGCGAACTTGGGTGGGTATCCGGGCTGGGAAACCGACCGAGTGGAGCGAATTGGTGATGAATGGGAGGCGGCGCTGGTCAATCCCACTGGTACGGAAGAGCAGACGTTTCATGGGGCGTTTACAGACGATGGGCGGCTCCGGATTGTCCGCCGTGTCACGACGCGCTGCGACGACAGACCGCAGTATCTGGGCGGGTGGGCCGAGTTCACTGCCGACGACGGGGCGGTTTTGCCCATGATCGTGTCGGGCCTGGTTCCCGCGAAGGCAGTAAAGCGCGGCTACCCCACGCCCGGCCAGGAGTCGTCGCTTTGGCAACTTGTCGCCTATCACGATGTGGATGGGTCGCAGCGGGACACCCTGCTTGCGACGCCAAAACCTGGATCCGACGACCCGCTGCGTTCCCTCACGTCCGTCACGGGCTTGATCGACAAGACCAACGGGACGATGGCGCCTGTGGCAGACGGAAAGCTAGATTTCGCACGTTCTGTCGAACTGCCCGCCTCGATGAGAAGAGCACCATCACGATGGCTTCAGCCGGTGATAGCCACGGTCCTTGGCGTGATCGTGACTGGCCTGATCCTGGTTCGTATCAAGAGAAAGTGAGAGTAACCATGAAGACGAATGCCAAGGTCTATTGCTTTGCCTCGCTGACCATTGCCGCTGGCGCGGCGTGCTTGGTGAAAGCGCAAGAACTGCCTTGCTGGAAGACCTTCACGACCGGTTGGACGGCGTGCCAGGTGTGGGAAGCCAATCATGCCCCGCCCGACTTCTGCTCTGAAGGGGCTGATTGGGAAACTTCAATGGTCGTGTACTACGCGAACCGTGCTGCCAAGGGATGGACGAGCTATCAGGCGGCGTTGTTTGAGTGCAGCGGAACGTACTTCACTGGACAGGAGTGCGACCAACCCAACACATTGAATTGGCAGATTGCCGGAACCCAAGCATCCGGCGATTCCTGTCCCAGCGGGCCCCCCCAGTGAGAGTCGACACGCCCGGCCGATGTGCCGATCGCTCCGCCGCGGCGCGGAGAATCGGTTGCGTTGCGATCGCGGGTGTTCAGGTGGTTCTTCTGTCTGCAGCCTTGCTCAAGGCCGCAGATATCTCCGAGTTTCGCGATGCCCTCGCCAACGGTTGGCATGTTCCCGGCGCCTGGAGTGATGTTCTTGCCGTCACCGTGCCTGCGATCGAAATGTCGCTCGCGGTCGCCTGGCTTCTTGGCGTGGCGCGCCGGGTGGTCATTTGGGGCGCGGCCGCCTTCTTGGTCTGTGTCACCGGCGCCTTCGTGTGGCAATGGATCCTGCGCGCTCCGCCCGACTGCATGTGCTTCGGCAAGATCAAGATGTTCGAGGACGCCCAGCAGGCCGCCATGTGGGTCGTCATCCGCAACGCCGGCCTGCTCTGCCTGCTGCTCGTCGGCGCGTGGCTCTCGCGGGCGCGCCCAACGCCCCAGGAGGCATTCGAGGGAGGTTCCCATGCGCCGCGCCTTCACCCTCATTGACACCCTCCTCGTCATCGCCATCGTCGGGCTGCTGATCACACTGCTGCTCCCCGCCATCGCCTCCGCCCGCAACGCCGCCCGCGACGTGGCCTCGCTCGCCAACATCCGCTCGCACACCGGCGTCTTTCAGATGTATGCCGGCGACTGGAACGACTATCTCCCGTTCGTCACCCGCCCCGACGTCGACCGCACCATCATCCGCGGCTGCGGCGGCTGGGGATACTCACCATACTTCGGCGCCACACAGGTCTGGCCGATCCCGCTGGCCGACAGTTATTACAACGGGCGATGCCAGGGCGAAGAGTTCATCCATCCCGCCCGCCGCGATGACCTTCTCATCGACTACTTGCTTTCGTCTTCCATCATCGCCGACCCGGAGTACTGGGATCTGACCACGCGCACCGGCCCCGACCAGTGGGGCGGACAGAAACTCACGGCTGTGCGCTTCCCCTCC
>RHKP01000022.1 GCA_008363215.1 Cyanobacteria bacterium CYA | reverse complement strand
CGCCCCGGGGCGCGCGGCCGCATCATCTCATCTCCACCATCCAAGCGCAACCCCCCCAAATGCGCGGGTGCGCCCGAATCTCAACCGGAAACCGTATCATCAGGGGTTTGGGGTCCGGGGTCTGGGGGTCAAATCTCAAATCACAAATCTCAAATCCGAACTTCCCCCTCCGCGCAACTCCGTGAAACTCCGTGGTGAAAAAAGAAAAACAGAGGAGCATCTCGCTGTGCCCCTCTGTGCTCTCTGTGGTTCAAAACTCCGGCCGCAGGCTCATTGGAACCGGGCCGCCACCGTGCTCGCGCCGCGATTGGAGTATTCCTCCGCCGCGGCCGTCACAAACTCGTCGACCGGCATCGCCCCCAGGTCCTTCTCGATGCCGAAGGCCCGCACCGAGACGGTGTTGTTTTCCGCGTCGCGCGGGCCGACCACCAGCAGGTACGGCACCTTCATCTCCGAGCCGTGCTTGATCTTCGCCTGCACGCGCTCGTTGCTGTCATCGAGCGATGACCGCAGCCCGGCGGCTGCCAGTTTGTCCTGCACGCTCCGCGCGTAGTCGAGGCTCTTCTCGCTGATGGGCAGCACGCGGATCTGCTCGGGGGACAGCCACAGCGGGAAAGCCCCCGCGAAGTGCTCGATCAGCACGCCGCAGAAGCGTTCCATCGAGCCGAACGGGGCGCGGTGGATGACCACGGGGCGATGCGGCTTGTTATCTGGACCGATATAAGAGAGGTCGAACCGATTGCCCATCTGGTAATCGACCTGCACGGTGCCGAGTTGCCACTCGCGGCCGATGACGTCCTTGACGACAAAGTCGATCTTCGGGCCGTAGAAGGCGGCCTCGCCCGGCTCGCGGGTGAAGGAGACGCCGAGCGACTCGGCAGCCGCGATGCAGGCGGCTTCAGCCTTGTCCCAACTCTCCGCGCTGCCGGTGTACTTGTTGCTGTCGGGGTCGCGCAGCCCGACGCGGACGCGGTAGTCGCGCATGCCGAGCGTGGCGAAGATGGTCTTGACGAGCGACAGGCAACCCTGCACTTCGCCGGGGATCTGCTCTTCGGTGCAGAACAGGTGCGCGTCGTCCTGCGTGAAGCCGCGCACGCGGGTCATGCCGTTCAGTTCACCCGACTGCTCCCAGCGATAGACCGTGCCGAACTCGGCGAGGCGTACCGGCATGTCGCGGTATGAGTGGGGGCTCGACGCGAAGATCCTGGCATGGTGCGGGCAGTTCATCGGCTTGAGCATGAAGCCCTCGATGAGTTGATCGTCGGGCAGCACGCGGTCGGGAGTGATGGTCGTGGCCCCGGTGCGCTCGTTGAGGCCGGCCGCCAGGCGCGCCGACACGCCCGCGACGCGGTGAATCATCTCGGCGCAGGAACAACCTTCGTTGCAGAGCTCTTCGAGCGCGTTGCGCTCGATGATGGGCGGAAACTGCGAGTCCTTGTAATACGGGAAGTGCCCGCTGGTCTTGTACAGTTCCAGCGAGCCGATGTGCGGCGTGAAGACCTCGGTGTACCCCTGCTTCTTCAACTCGGCTCCGATGAAGTTCTGGAGTTCCTTGCGCACGACCGACCCGCGCGGGGTCCACAGGATCAGGCCCTGCCCGACGGTGTCGTCAATGTGGAACAACCGGAGTTGCCTGCCCAGCACGCGGTGGTCGCGCTTCTTGGCTTCTTCGAGGCGGTGCAGGTAGTCTTCGAGGTCTTTCTTATTGAAGAAAGCGGTGCCGTAGACGCGGGTGAGCCGGTCGGAGGTTTCGTCGCCGTGCCAGTAACTCGACGCCAGACTCATGATCTTGAACGCACCGATCCGCCCGGTGCTCGGCACGTGCGGCCCGCGACAGAGGTCTTCCCAGTTTCCTGGCGAGCGATCTTCCACGGGCATACTGGTCTTGATGATGTCTTCATCTCGCACCACCAGCTGTCGTGGATACGACATCAGAGTTGATGCACCCGGGGCAAGCGGATCAGGGGCCTTCTCCATCTTGTCGACAACTACGCCCGGAGCCAGGTGGAGTTGTTCTCCGAAGCGATCTGCGACGTGTACAGTGGCTGGGAAGCCGGTCACATACCAACTGAGCGACTTGGCACCGCCATCGATAGCGCGTTTGGCATTGTCGATCTTGTACTTGCTGCCCTCCCGCTTGAGTTTCTCCATCCCGTACTTGATGGGGATTTCGTAACGCACGAACGGCCGATCTTCCTTGACGATCTTCTCCATCTCGGTCTCGATCGCCTCGAAGTCGCCCTCCTTCAGCGGCCGATCCTCCGGAAAAGCGATGTCGTAGTAGAACCCCGTCTCCAGCGGCGGCCCATACACCAGTTGCGCCCCCGGCACCAGGCGCTGAATCGCCTCGGCCATCACGTGGGCCGCTGAATGCCGCAGCAGGAAAAGCGCATCGGGGTCCGGCTGCTTCTCCCGAGTTTGCTCGGTGACGATTGCCAGCGCACAGTCGCGATCGAGCGTGGTGGAAAGGTCGGCCAGTTGTCCATCGACCTTGGCGCCCACCGCGGCCTTGGCGAGGCGCGAGCCGATCGACTCGGCCACCTCACGGGCGGATACGGGCTTATCAAACTCCTTGACGGAACCATCGGGCAGTGTGATGCGGGGCATGGTGGATTCCTGGGATCAAAAAACGCCCGGACAGGCCGGGCGTTGGTCAGTGAACGAGGGAAGAGCCGGCCGTCACCCTCGACGGGAAGTCGGAGTCGTGGTGGTCGTGGGCTGGCTCATGACACTCTTCATCGGGCGGATGATAGCGGGGGGAGAGGCACAAAGCACCAGGTTTCCGGGGCTACTGAGCGATAACGACAAAGTGCAACGCTCTCGAGTCGGGCATCGCCCATTTTCGGGACTTGACAGGATGCCCCGGACTTGGTAGCCTGCCCTCAGGTCGCGGAGGAACATCGGATAGGAATGCATCATGACGGCTGGGGGACTCAACTGGTTGCAGCGCTGGCGCTTGTCGGGACGGCGATTTCGATCGCGATGGCGCAAGTCGGCGGGCCGCCGATCGCTCCCGCATGCACCTGTCTCAACTCGCAATGCGCAGGCGCAAAGATCACTGCCTACGACTGTTCGTGCTGTCTAAACGGCACGACGGGCGGCTGGTCTTGCCAGGACTGTAACGGCCCGGTCGGCGACTGCTTCAATCCGACGGCACCCTTTATCGGGTGCGTTGCCGGTTTGCAGTGAGCGCACCCTCGGAACTCTGCATGGACAGACGCATTCTGGTCGCGATCGCTCTTGGGGGCGCCGTGTTGAGCATCGGCGTCGGGCTCTGGAGGAGCGGCGTCCTTCGCTCCAAGACTCCCTCGCAAGCAGTGGTCCAGGCGAAGGCTGCGGATGCCCGGCGGCAAGCGCTGGTGCTCTATGAATCGCTTCCATTTGTTTCACGAAGCAACGCGGAATCCATTGACGATCTGAAAGGCATGCTCGCCGAGGCTCTAGCGCCCAGCATCGATGAGCACCAGACGCCGGCCCTGGACCCGCGTCACACTGACGCCTTGCGACAGCTCCAGGAGGATCTGGCCGGGTTGATGTTTGCCCAGTGGTGGTCGAGAGACTTTGAGGGTTACCACCAGACAATGGTGGCGAATGGCTACCGGCTACGGTCCGGACCGGACCTTGTCCAGTGGTGCGCGGTGGACTTGGTCTACCCACTCTGGACGGAGAAGGAATGGGATCCCGAACTTCCTCCCATTGATATCACGCGAGCTCTATGGGAGGCGGATACGCCGATCAAGGCTGAGGCGGCGCAACTCGATGCCTTCTGCGTCGATCCCGCTGGAGCGAGGATCGCGATCAAGAGGCTCTGCCCCGGCGATGTCCAGATTTACCCGCCGCCCGGTGGGCCGTTGGGAGACGATGCGTGGATCGGAGGTCGGGTCACCGCCTTTTCGCGGTTCTATGAACCAGTCTCGGGGCGACGCATGAGCGACTCACTTGCAGCGAAGAAGTGCGTGAGCCTTGCCACCGTCGGCATCGTCATGCGCTTCAGAGGAGGCAGGCCATTTCCGGTTCTCTTCTGGTACTGGTTCGACGATGAAGCCGGTCGATGGTACTTGGACAAGGTGGGAGTCGGAAATGACACAGGCGACTTCGGCGGAATCTTGTTCTAGAGCCCGCCTCATTCTGAACGCGATGAGCAAGCACCGAGGCGTGATCGCTCGCGCGGTCGTTGGCGCTGTGCTGCTTTGGGGAGGTGCGGTGAAGTCGATCGACCCGGATGAGTTCGGGCGCGTGGTTCATCGTGTTCTGTGGGAGGTTCCGAGCCCGTCACTTGCGCTTGGCATCGGGCTCGGAGTCGCGGCGATTGAAGTCACGCTCGGATTGCTTCTTGTTCTCGACCGGGCTTCACGCATCTGGCTTCGTGTCAGCATCCTTGTGCTCGCGTGCTTCTCGTTGGTCCTGCTGCAACTGCTGCTGATGCCCGACCCGCCCAGTTGCGGTTGCCTGTCGGCGCCAGGCCTGCGCGGCAATGCGTCGGAACATTGGCTGGGGTTGGTGCGCAATGCCGGTCTTACCTGGATCGCTTTCCTCATGCTCGCGCCTGGTCCGCGGACCTCGCGCCCCCGTATGACGGAGAACAGGAAAGCGATGGCCGGTTTCACACTGATCGAAACCCTGGTGACGATCAGCATCATCGCCATCTTGCTCGGTGTTTTACTGCCGTCGCTCGTGAAGGCGCGGAATTCCGCTTACCAAACGCGATTCGAGTTGGTTCAGCGACAACTCGCTGTGGCGCTCACTGCCTATACGGAAGACTTCAATGCCGCGATGCCGTACTTCGGTACGCGCGGCGACCCGTACGGCTCGGTGCGGATCGGCGACACGGTATTCGACGAGGGACCTATGTACTTCAAGGCCCCGGTTGCATACTGGGCGACCGCGCTCGTCCCGGGTTATATCTCCGAGCGCGCGACCATCGAGCATGAGGCGGCCCGAGAGCATGCGGCGAGCGTCGGAACTCCTGAACTGGTGAGCGCCCAGAGTGCCCTGACTGCTTCCGCGCACGCAGAGCCGAAGTTTTTCACCGATGAGGCACGACAGTTGCCTCTTGATCCAGGACACTTCCGCGCGATGCGCACGTTTGAGATCGTGTTCCCTTCCAGCAAAGGCCTGCTCTCAGCCTGGGGGGCCCCAGGCTCGCATGGCTTCCCCGGCGTGTCCGAGGAAGAGGGGTTTCCTTTCACCTTCGCCGACGGCTCGACCGAGACCTTCGGCTTCGGCGAGGTGGTCCAGTGGGCGTCGGTAGAGATACCGTGGTTCGGCAACATCCCCATGCACACGACGGAAAGCGGGTTGGCGGGAAGAGACCGGTAGCCGAACTCCTCGACGGATGATCCATTTCCCTCGACGGTTGCTCTGATCTCCTTCGAGATTGCTCTGATCTCCCTCGAGATTGCTCTGATCTCCTTCGAGATTGCTCTGATCTCCCTCGAGATTGCTCTGATCTTCTCGACGGCAGCCACTCCCGTCGTCGGGAGCGGAGCATTCCCCGCCGGCGCGCTCACCGCCATCGCGAGCCGAGCAGCGAAGATGGGTCCAAAAAGGCTGCACGATCGCCGCAGATGGACGCAAATCGACTGCCTTGGTGTCCAAGTACCCCGGATAAGGGCAGACTCTTAGGGTTGAGGGCGAATCAAGATAGGCCCACGTCGCCATCCCTTTTTGACGAACCGCCTCGGACACGTCATCATGGGGACACTATGACAGCCCCCCAATCGGTGGTGGTCCCGCGATGATCTGCCCCTTCTGCAACCACAACGACGACAAGGTGATCGACTCGCGCTCGACCGAAGCGGGCACCGTCATCCGGCGCCGACGCCAGTGCCTCAAGTGCGGCAAGCGCTTCACCACCTACGAGCGCGTGGAACAGGCCTCGCGACTCATGGTCGTCAAGAAGGATGGCTCGCGGGTGCCGTTCAGCAGCGAGAACGTGCTCCAGGGCATCAAGGCCGCCTGCGGCAAGCGCCCCGTCAGCGAGGAAGCCAAGCGGGCCATCGTCGAGGAGGTGGAGGAAGAACTGCACGGGGAGTTCGAGCGTGAGGTCAGTTCGCGCGTGGTGGGCGAGCGTGTGATGGCCAAACTTCGGCCGGTCGACGTGGTCTCATACATCCGCTTTGCGACCGAGCACCTGCAACTGAGCACGCTGGAAGAGATCCGCAATGAACTCGACGACCTGCGCGCTCACCCGCCGGAACTCCCCGACCAGCAACGGCTGTTCAGCCCGGGCAGGTGAGAGGAGTTGAATGATCGGCCGGCCTGTCGCTCCGGATCACTCGCCTCGGTGGCTTGCCCTGGGGGGTTCTGCGAGCGCGAACCCGGCAACTGCGGGCCCGGCACACTTTCCGCAGATTGCAGGTGCGGCAGAGTGCGGTCAGACTTCATGTCGGAGTGCGTTCTTGTGCATGCGGCTCGGATTCGGAGGCGCGGTTTGCAGATGTCGGAGTAAGCCGGCTTTCGAGGTGTTCTCAGGTCGCCTCCGGCGCATACGCCCGGCCGTCATCTTCGGAATCCTGCGGCGACAACGCGAGACCAGGGCGGTTTGACCGATGGGTTCGACCACGCACACGTCACGAGTAGAGCAGGGCGTCGGGCACTGTGAACGTGCCCACCTCCGGCGGACGGTGTAAGTAATGCGCTTTCCGGCAGATTTCCGGACGCACTTGCGCGTGGAGGGGGGTTGCGCTCTTGACGGCTGTTGGAGTGGACGTGGCCATCTGCAACGAGGCCGCATGGATGTCAGCAAACGCAGCGTCGGCGACCGGGATCGACTCGATGCCGGCAGAGCAGGCCGACTACGAGTGGGCCTATCCGGCCGGAGCGCACGCACTCATGCAAACCCGCATAAACCCGTCTGTTGGTTGAACTGAGCCGGAACGCAGACAGGCCCAGGGCCCAGTGCTGCGGGCCTTCATTGTTCCGCGGGGATCCCCGGGGCATGTTTCTGCTTGAAATTGAATCACGGGCGTGTGGCGACGCCGGAGAAGCGCCCGTCTGTGGACACCCCTCCGGGTCTGAATCGACCGGGGTTCCGTCAGCGCAAGGTGGTTGGAATCCAGACCTGTGTTCGAGGGCTCACCAGGGTCCGGCGTCCCACGACGCATGAGTTCCGGGCAGAAACGGCATGACTCGGCCGCGGCGGCACAAAGCGGGCTGGTTCCTGGGCGGCAATCGTCTCCAACCATTTCCCAATATCCCGGTAGACTCTCTCAACGGAGGTGCCGGATGTCGAAGATGGGGATAGTCGTCGCGATCGCGGGGGTCGTGGTCATCGGTGGCGTGATCGCGGCGGTCGTGATCCCGCGCATGGGATCAGGGTCGGGCGGTGCGTCCGTGAACCCGGCCGACGCGAGCGGGCCCGCTCACAGGACCAGCAGCGGGGGCCCGGAGACGACGGGAGGCGATGCCGGCGCGCCGGTTGCGACGCCCGACGACGTGGCGCTGGCGGCGCTGCGGGCCGAGTTGGAGTCGGCCGAGCCCTACACCGGGCGGACCGATGAGCAGCGGCTGGCCGACGCGTGGGCGTGGGTCGACGCCAACCGCCCGCCCGACCGTGCGTACAACGAGGTCGAGGCGCGGATCCTTGCGCTGATGGACGTGGTCTTCGACGGCGAGGCACGCTCGGCCGAGTGGCTCATGAACGCCTCGCTCATTGAAGTCGAGATGATGCGTGCGATGGATGCCGACGGCGATGGGCAGGTCAGCGACGCCGAGATGACGCAGTTCGTCGACGAAAACCTCCAGGCGCTGGGCGGGCTGGAGCATCCCTACATCAAGGCCAAACTCGATACCGACGGCGACGGGCAGGTCTCCGAGGGAGAGATGGCCGCGTTGCAGCGCGTCATCAGCCAGGACGGGGCGTTCAAGGGGGTGCTCGAGCGGGCACAACTGGAAAAGTGGGACACCGACCGCGACGGATTCCTGACCGACGCCGAGCGCGCCCAGGGGCAGGCCGGCGCCGGCGACGCACTGAGGGAACTGGTGGCCCAGCAGATGAAGGTGCTCGAAGACTCGGGCAGGATCCAGGGCGAGCCCGGGTCACCGGAACGAGCACAGGCAGAACGCGATATGGAAGAGGGCATCCGCAAGGCGCTGGGAGAAAACAACGAACTGGCGGGCTTCATGACTGCTCAGGAACTCATGGACGCCATGCGCCTCGAAAATATGGACCAGAAGCAGTTCCAGCAGGAGATGATGGCCTCCATGCCCAAGCCGCCCGACTACCAGTCGTTCGACTCCGATGGCGACGGCACGGTCGGCCCCGGTGAGACCGAGGTGTTTTCCGAAGCGATGCAGGCCTACCAGAAGCAGGTGCAGGATTACGCGGCCCGTGCCGCCGCCGAGTTCATGCGCCGGCAGTTCGAGCACGCCACCGGACAGAGCGACGCCAACGCCGACGGGCGCCTGACGCCCGACGAGTGGGATGCACGCGTCGAAATGCTGTTGGCCCAGCGCGATCAGCGACTCTTCCTCCGCTCCTACGACCTTGACGCCGACGGGCGGGTCGGGCAAAACGAACTGATGAACTTCGTCGAGTGGCACAAGGCCGGCAGCCTGCGGGCCGATTCCAACTTCGACGGCATCGTCGATGCCCGCGACCTGGAACGCGCCATGCGGAGTTACCAGATGCAGGATCAATAGGCACACACCCGAAGCGCGTTGTTTCGGCCTGACGCAGCGCGACTCAATCGCCTTGGTACCGTTTCATCGCAAGGTACCCGCGCCGTGAGACGCCGGAACTTTGCGAGCCCTCCAACACCCATCCGGGTCACAAGTACGTGGCAATGCCCGATCTTCCGTCGATTCCGCCCCGGGGAGGCGCCCGAAGACCGGTACGGCTCCGGCTTGTCCACGCGCGTGAACTTCAACGTGAATCCTTCGGACATGCTGACGAGTGCCCCGGGCCTTTCGGACCGACACGCTCGAGAGCGGGCCCACATTTCGTTTGCACGCGACGCACGCGACGCCTTCAGTCGGCGAGTGGGGTGCCTGTGAGCGTGCCCCCTCTCTCGCGTGCGCGTCGGGCTCGTTGAGTGCTCTCTGTCACTTCGTCTCTTCAGAATCCCAGTTTGAGTCCCTCGGCCTGCTTGTCGGCCAGGTAACTCGAGCGCACCAGCGGGCCGCTGAAGACGACCTTGAACCCCGCCTCCTTGCCCGCCCGCTCGTACTCGGCGAACTCGTCGGGATGCACCCAGCGATCGATCGGCAGGTGGTTCAGCGTCGGCTGGAGATACTGCCCGATGGTGATGATGTCGCACGCATCCCGTGTCGCATCGGGCGCCGGGCCGACGGGTTCGGGTGCCACGCCTCTTGCCTCTTCGGCAAGGCGTGCGTTGGGTGGAATGCCTACGCCGTTTTGGCCGCAGGCATGGAGACCCGGCTCGGCGACCCTGGCCACCGTCGTCTTCTCGATGATGTCACGCAGACACTCCAGGACTTCCTCGCGCCGCTCGCCGATGCCCACCATCAGGCCCGTCTTGGCGATGCGGCCCTGTGCCTTGACGCGACGCAGTAGTTCGATCGAGCGCTCATACCTGGCGCTCGGGCGCACCGCCGGGTGACAGCGGCGCACCGTCTCAAGGTTGTGTGCGATGATGTTCGGCTGCGCGTCGATGACCATCTGCAGCGACGCCTCGTCCCCCCGGAAGTCGCCGATGAGCACCTCGATCGACAGGTCCGGGCAGGCATCGCGGACGCGGACGATCGTCTCGGCCCACAGCCCCGCCCCGCCGTCCGAAAGGTCGTCGCGGTCCACGCTGGTGATGACGATGTGCTTGAGCCCGGTGCCACGAAGTGCGTCGGCTACCCGTCGCGGCTCATCCAGGTCTGTCACGGGCGGCTTGCCGGTCTTGACGTTGCAGAATCCGCACGCTCTCGTGCAGGTGTCGCCAAGAATCATGATCGTTGCGACCCCGCGGGCCCAGCACTCCCCCATGTTGGGGCATGAGGCCTCCTGGCAGACCGTGTGAAGTCGATTCCGGTCGATGATGGACTTGGTTGACAGGAAGCCTTCACCCCCCGGAACACGGGCCTTGAGCCAGGCAGGCTTCTTCTTAAGAGCCAAGGTCTGGATGGACTGATTGTTGAGGATCTGATCGGTTAGACTGATTGTGGGCTTGGCACCGCGGATGGGTTGCCCGCCCAGGGGTCTGGGGTGCCGGGCCAAGGTGCGCGAGATGGCGCCGGACGTCGGCTGAATCGGGGGCCCGTCGGAGGTCATGGGCAAGTGTAGGAGAGGGAGGTGGGATTGCGGCCGCCGAAGGTGGGGAGGTTCGAGAGGCAGAATTTGCGCGAAGGGGGGTCAGAGTTGGGGAAGTAGAGGCCAGGAGCGGGGATGCGGGCGAAGGTTTGGGAGAAGTAGGATCTTGAGACGATGAGAAGAGAGACGCGCGAACCGGGGGGCCGGTTCGGGCGTTTGACAGTGGTATTGTCGGCGCTAACCTAGCGCGTTCCGACGTCTTTGAGGTGGCAGAACTGATACCGGCGATTCGAGCGATCGCCAGGGCACGGAGCCGGAATCGGTTGACTTTCGTGCGAAGGAGAAGTCCACGTGTCCCAGTCCGCCAGATCGACCCGTTCTCGCGTAACCAGGCTGGGACGTTTGGGCCTGCGGGCGGCTCTGGCCGCGGGCGGCGCTGTCGGACTGACCGGGTGCACCAACTGGGACTCGTATTTTGATCCGAGCGTGACGGGGCGTTGGGAGCACACCACGACGCGCGTGCCGGTGCTGGAGCGCATCGCCACGATCGAGGATGAGCCGGATGAGTTCGTGGAATACAGCGACATTCGTCCGATTGATCTGATCCCCGAGGCCGAGGCATATCGCCTGGGCGCCGGCGACACGCTGATCATCTCGGTGTACGACCTGATTGTTCCCGGAACTCCGCAGACCGAGCGCCGGATCATCGACCAGACGGGGTACATCGAGTTTCCGCAATTGGGTCGGTTCTATGTGTCGGGGCTGACGGAGGATGAAGTGCGGCAGATGTTTGAGCGCCGGGCGGCGGACTTCGTCGACAACCCGCTGGTGTCCGTGACGCTCGAGTCGCGCCGGCAGCAGGCGTTTCACCTGACCGGGAGCGTGCGCGAGCCTGGTCCATATGGGATTCCGGCGTCGGACTATCGATTGCTGGAGGCGTTGATCGCGGCCGGGGGCATCGGCGAGAGCGCCAAGTATGTGCATGTGATTCGGCAGGTGCCGTTGCGGGCGGACGTGCGTGGGCAGGCTCCGGCCGAGTTGCCCGCGGACAAGCCGACGGAAACACCCAGCGGCGAGGATCTGCTGAACATCATTGATGACCTGTCGGGGCAGGGAGGGCAGGCAAAGCCGACGGGCGACGGATCGCTTCCGACGCTTCCGGCCGAACGCCTGGACCAGCCGGAGTCGGAAGGTCAGCCCGAGCCGTTCATCGACATTCTCGAGACCCCGCCGCAGAAGCCGGAGGGCCAGCCTGAGCCTTCGGGCGCGGGCGGCGCGTCGCGATGGGTTTTTCTGAATGGTCAATGGGTGCTCGGGTCAGGGCCGACGCGTGTCGGCGCGCCGTCGACGGGGAACGGGGGCGATGATTACCTGGCGATGGCCGGGCAGATGGTGACGCAGCGCGTGATCCGCGTTCCCGTCAAGCCGCTGCTGGCCGGTGACGCGCGGTACAACATCGTGGTGCGTCCGGGCGACATCATCCGGGTGCCGTTTGCTGACACGGGCAACGTGTACATCGACGGAGAGGTGAACCGTCCGGGTGTGTATGCGTTGCCGAGCACGGGGCGGCTGACGCTGATGCGAGCGGTGACGGCTGCGGGCGGGCTTGCGGGGATCGCGATTCCGGAGCGGGTGGACCTGGTGCGGATGGTGGGAGATGACGTGCAGGCGATGGTCATGCTCGACCTACGTGCGATCACCGAGGGCACGCAGCCGGACGTGTACTTGAAACCGGACGACCGGATCAATGTGGGCACGAACTTCTGGGCCTATCCGCTGGCGGTGGTCCGCAACGGGTTCCGGGCGTCGTATGGGTTCGGGTTCCTGCTTGACCGGAATTTCGGCAACGACGTGTTTGGACCGCCTCCGGTCAGCCGCGGTGGTGGCTTCGGGTTCTGATTGCTCCGTGCGGGAGTGCGACGGGGCGAACAAGATGGCTTCCTGCTCGTACCAGCAGGATCAGGGGGGCGGGCAGGTGCGCGATCTCATCGTCCTGGAGGCCGACGAGGGGGTGCCGGACCTGCTGCAAATGGAAGAGGATCGATGTCTGGTGTGCAGGGCAAGTCGGTGGGTATCGGGTCTGCGGTCGAGGCCGATGCTCCTGCGCGCTGTGGTCTTTTCTCCACAACCGGGCTGGTGATCACCGGTCTGCTGACGGCCGCGTTCGTCGGGCTGTTCTTCCGCTGGTTTTATACGCAGGGTCGTTTCAGCGCCAAGTTCATTGAGGACTGGGGGCACTCGTTTGTGATCCCGGGCATCAGCATCTACCTGCTGTGGCGTCATCGCGAGGCGCTGGCGAAGGTGAAGGGGTCGGTGTTCTGGCCCGGGCTTGCGCCCTTTCTGCTGGGCATTGCGACGTACTTTGCCGGCATCGTGACGATCCGCAATCACATGGTGCAGGGTTTTGCGATGATCCTGACGCTGTTCGGGCTGGTGCTGCTGATGCTCGGCCCGAAGGTGATGCGGTATGCGTTCATGCCGATCGCGTTCCTGGTGTTCGGCGTGACGCTCTCGCAGATGGTGATGGAGAAGGTGACCTTTCAACTCAAGTTGATCGCGTCCAAGGGCTCGTACATCATGCTCGATGTGCTCGGGCCGGTGTTTGACTACACGGTGGAGTTGACGGGCAACACGCTGCACATCTTTCCGAAGAACGGGGCCGAGATTCCGCTCAACGTGGCCGACGCCTGCAGCGGCATGCGGATGGTGATCGCGTTTTTCGCACTGGCCGGGGCGGTGGCGCTGCTGACGACCAACCGTTGGTGGCAGCGGATCGCGTTGATGCTGCTGGCCGGTCCGGTGGCCGTGGCGATGAACGTGGTCCGGGTGGCGGTGCTGGGACTGGTGTCACTGGTCGATCCGGACCTGGCGTCGGGCGATGCGCACATGGTGATCGGGACGATCCTGCTGGTCCCTTCGCTGCTGTTCTTCCTGGGGCTTGGCTGGGTGCTCGAGCGCCTGATCAGCGAGCCGGCGGGGGTCAAGGCGTGAACTGGAAATCGCTGCTCAACCCCGGATTTCTGGTCGCGATGACATTGATGCTGGTGTCGGCGCTGGGGATGAGCGCGGCCATCAGGGCGTACGGGCTGCATCTTCAGAAACTCGAGATCTATGCGCCTAACAACCGGCAGGTCTCAACGCTCCCGCGGGAGACGCCGAGTTGGATCCAGGTCGGGACCGACCAGATCATGGACCAGGACACGGTCAAGACACTGGGCACGAAGAATTACGTTTCGCGCGTCTATATGGAGAAGGTTGACAAGTCGGCCCAGCCGGCGCGCGAGCCGATCGTGATGGAGTTGCATGTGGCCTATTACACGGGCGGCATCGACACGGTGCCGCACGTGCCTGAGCGGTGCATGGTCGGTGGAGGGTGGTTGCAGACGCAAGGGGCGCAGACGCTGCCTCTGGCGCTGGATTCGAGCACGTGGGTGCGGGATGCCGGCGCGTCCAGTGAGGCCCGGGGCGATGTCTACACGGTTCGCACGCTGCCGGCGCCGTACTCAGACGCCCCGGGCACGCGCGTGCCGCTGCCCTTCGGCGTCTCGCCCCAGTCGCCTGTGCGGATGCGCATCAGTGCCTTCGGCAATCCGCAGACGGGCAAGACGCTGTATTCGGGCTACTTTTTCATCGCCAATGGCGGCACGGTCGCCAGCGCCGAGGGCGTGCGCACGCTGGCCTTCGACCTGACGAGTGATTACGCGTACTACCTGAAGGTGCAGTGCAGTTCGACCAGCGTGGCGTCGGCCGAGGAGTTGGCGACCGCGTCGAGCAGCCTGACGAGCGAACTGATTGCGGAGATCATGCGTTGCGTGCCCGACTGGTCGCTGGTCGAGGCGGGCGAGTATCCGGCGGACAACCCGCGGCGGGCCGAAAGGGCGTCGAGGGAATGAAGTCATCCGCCTTGCGGAAGTGGATTCGGAGGGTTCGATGGCATCTCGCGTGAACATCAAACTGGTCGTTGCTCTGATCATCGGCCTGGTCGCCGTGGGCGGAGGCGGCATGTACCTCTACTTCGGAGTGCTCAACAAGAGTGCGGCCGACAACGCCGCCGAGGGCGATAAGGCCATGGCGGCGGGCGACTACGGCCTGGCCAGGCGCATGTACGCCCGCGCCGTCAACAAGGAGCCTACCAGCGTGGTCTGGCTGACCAAGTGGGGCGAGGCGATTGAAAAGTGGAAGCCGGCGACGGAGACGGATTTCGAGAACGAGTTCCGCACCGCCTACGTGCCGATGCTGCGCGGGCTGGCGATGGCTCAGCCGGCCAGCACCGAGCCGACGCACAAGTACCTCAAGATGGTGTTCGAGCAGACGGTGCAGAGCGACTATCAGCGCGGCAGCGTCGAACAACTGGACTTGGAGACCGAGCAGTTTCTGGCGCGCATGCAATTGGCGGCCGCAGGCAAGGATGACTTCCTGACCATCCGCCGCTACCGCGGGCTGGTGTACACGGGTCTGCTTCAGAACAACCGCCCGGTGGAAGACGCCAAGCGAAAACTGGCCGAGGAAGACCTTCGGGCAGTGCTGGACGTGGATCCCAACGACGGAGAGGCGACGGTCGGGCTGATGCGCATCCTGGAAACGCAGGCGAGAGAGGACCGGGCGGCGGGGCGTCGCGAGCGGTTCGCGGAGAATCGTGCGGCGGCGATGAAGGTGCTCGATGAGCATCTGGCGCGTGACCCCAACGATCCGGATGTGCTGCTCAACCGACTTGCGTTGCAGATCGATTCGGCGCGTGACGCGGCGATGGAAGGCAAAGTGGGGGCCGAGGCGATGCGGGCGCTCAGCGCTGCTTCGGCTCAGTTCGAGCCGCAAGTGGTGGAACTGGCACAGCGTCTGGCGACGACGACCGAGACGTTCAACGTCGACCTGGTGCAGCGTTTCCAGTCGATGGAGGCGGTCGTTCTGCCGGAGAACAACTATGAACTGACGATGGATGTCATCGACAGTCTGGTGGCCAGGTTTCCCGGAAACGCCCGCGTGCTGATGCGCAAGGCCAGCGTGCAGGCGGATCGGCGTGAGTTCGAGGGGGCCTCGGCGACCGTGGCGTCGGTGTCGGCGCTGCCTGCGCTGCCCGTCAGTGCCGAGGGCGTGGCGCTGAATCGGCAGAAGGTGCTGGCGTACGCCTTCCGGGCGGACCTTGAGTTGCGTCTGCGCGATTCGTTGCCCCGCACCGAAGAGGCGGCCAGGCGGGCGGCGCTGGAGCGTGCTACGGTGGCGCGCGGAGAGTTTGCCAAGCGCGTGCCGGAAGACAATCCGATGCTGCTCTTCATCGACGCCTCGCTGGCCGAAGCCAACGGCGACCTGCGAAAGGCACAGAATCTCATCCAGCGCTACAACCAGGTGATGGCCAACGCTGACGTGCGGGGGCTGTGGTTCGAAGGGCAGGTCTCAATCGCGCTGAACGAGTATGGACGCGCCAAGACGGCCTTTGAGACCATCATCGCCGGATCAAACAACCCGAGCGCCAAGTTCATGCTTGCCGGTGTGGAACGGGCGATGCAGAACAAGCAGCGGGCGCTGGAACTCTACCGCGAAGTGGCGTCGATCAACCCCGATGACCAGTCGATCCGGCAGCAGATCAATGAACTGGAAGTGGAACTGAACATCACTCAGTCGGACGATCCGGTCAAGCAGGTGCTGGTCAACGCGAATCTGGCGGTCAATCCCAGTGACGGCAGCCCCGGGAATGTGATCAACGCGATCGACATCCTTCAGAAGGGCGCCGAGGCGAACAACTATTCCCCGGCCATCTCGCTGCAGTTGGCCAACTTCCTGCTGGGCAGCAACCGGATCGACGAGGCGCGTCAGGCCGTGGGCAAGGCGCTGGAGGTGCATCCGGGCGATGAGCAGTTGCAGACGGTGTCCGAGGCGCTCAAGAGCGACGACGTGTTCGGCGTGTCGATGATGCTCGTTGATGCGAGCAAGGCCGAGCCGGTTGAAAAACTCATCAACAAGTTCTCGCTGTGCCAGATGTACAACCGCCCCGAGGAGGCCGACCGGGTGGTGTCTGAACTGGCGGCGCTGGCACCCAACGACCGGAGAGTGATCGAGGTGCGTTTCATCTCGGCGCTTGGGAAGAAGGATGCGGCCGGCGCCAGGCAGATCTACGAGGCGGCCCTGCAGGCCGGACTGCTGGATTACGACGGACTGATCTACCGGTCCCGGATCGAGGCATTTGAGGGCAAGCACCAGGACGCGATCAACACGCTGACGCGGGCGATCGAACTGGGGGCCGACCAGGCAAGCGTCTGGCGTCTGCTGGGCGCTCAGCAGTATGAGAACGGGCAGTTGCAGGCGGCGATCGAGTCGTACCGCAAGGCGTGCGATATCCAGCCGACGGACATCCAGAACGTCAAGCCGCTGCTGGAGATGCTGGCGCAGGCCGGTCAGGGCGACGAGGCGCTGCGCCGGGCTCGCGAGGCCGAGCGATTCGGACGTGGCGACGCGCAGTTCGTGAATCTGTGGTTGCAACTGGAAGCCCGGGCCGGCGGGCAGGAGGGCATTTCGCGGGCCATTCTCGTGCGTCAGCAGCGAGCGAGCATTGATCCGTCGGATCGGGTCAATCAGATGGAACTGGCCTCGCTGCACATGGACGTGGCGTCGAGCAATCTGCCGACGCTGACCGAGGCGGCGCGGCGTGAGTCCTGGGCCAGCGCCCGGACCATCATTGACGGGCTCAAGCAGGGGCAGGCCGAGCCGGACCTGCGTGTCGTGATGCTCGAGGCACGCTGGTTTGCCGATCAGGGGCGTGTGACGCTGCCCGACGGCACCGTGGCCGACGGCATCGATCAGGCGCGCGGCATCTTCATCGATTACATCATCGGGCTGGGCGACAAGGCGTCGGCGGTGCCGTACATCGAACTGGCCCGCTTCATGACGCAGCGCGGGCGTTACGCCATCGCCAAGCAGGCCCTCAGCGGGGCGCGTGAGTATCAGAGCGACCAACTCGAAGCCGAAAAGGTGCTGGCTGCCCTGCACATGGAACTCGGCGAGTTCGCCGACGCCGAGCCGTTGTTCGAGAAGATCGTCTCGGCGGGAGTCGACGACGAGGGCGAGTCGTACCGCATCCGCTGGATCGAGATGCTGCTGCGGCAGGGCAAGTACGAGCAGGCTTCGGAACTGCTGGGCAATCTCAGGCCCGATCTGAGCGACACGCTGACGGTGCTGCTCCAGCGGGCCGAAGTGGCCGACGGCATGGGCAACGCCGCCGAGTCGGGGCGTCTGCTGGACCGGGCGGTTTCGCTGTTCGCGAGCAATCCGCTGCCCTACACGCGTCGGGCCGAGTTCCGCGTGCGTGATCCGCGGTTGATCACCGACGTGCTGGAGGATCTGCAGCAGGCGTTGAACCTGGCGCCCAACGACACGCAGACACTGCGTCTGCGCGCCGGTGTGTACGGGTCGCTGGGACGCTACGACGACATGCTCAATGACCTGATCTCGGCGCTGCGGGCCAATCCGTATCAGACCGACGTGCTTCAGGCGATCATGGTCGAGTTCATCCTCAAGGGGCAGGACGGACGCGCCATGGACGTGGTCGAGGAGACGCTGCGGGCCCGCCCGCGCGATCTCATGCTCCTTGCCCGCGCCGGACGCATCTTCGATGAGCGCCAACTGTGGAACCGCTCGGCCGTGCTGTACGAACGCGGCTGGCAACTCTCGGCCGACCCCGGCTTCGGCATGGCGCTCATCAACGCCCTGATCAGCCAGACGCCGCCCAAGACGCAGATCGCCGACCGCACACTGCGTGAACTCAAGGCTCTGGGCGAGAAGGTGGCAGGCGACTGGCAGATCGCATTCACCGAGGCGGCCATCAAGTTCAAGGCGGGCCGGAAGCAGGAAGCCGAGACCGCGCTTGCCGGGCAGTTCCCCACGCTGGCGGGCAATCCCAACGAAGTGGCCAAGTGGTGGAGCAACATGCGCGGGCTCTACGGCGACTCGGGCGGCCTGGAGGCCTTCATGCGCACGCTCGTCGGCGCCCAACAGCCCGACTCCGTCGCGCAGCGCTGGGCGGCGATGTTCCTGGCTCAGTTGCTTGTCGACGGCGGGAGCGACCGTGAAGAAGGCTTCCGCATGCTTGAAGACATGATGAAGTTGAGTGAGCAGGGATTCGTCCTGCTGGCGTACCGGCAGGCCGGCACGGCTCACTATGCGGCCGAGGACTATGAAAAGGCCCTGGATGTCTGGAAGCGCGGGCTGGAAGTATTCCCCAACGACTGGGAGATGTCGAACAACGCCGCCTATGCCCTGGCGACCAGGTTGAACCGGGCGGCGGAGGCGTTGCCGTTCGCTCAGGCGGCCGTCGCCGCCAATCCCGAGCAGGCCGAGGTCTACGACACGCTGGCCCGCGTGCACCTTGGGATGAATGACCTGGAGGCAGCCTCGTCCGACCTTGACACGGCCCGCAAGTACGTTCGCAGCAAGCGGGCGGAGATGAGTGTCACCCTGACGCAATGCGAACTGGACTTTCAGAACCGCAAGATCGCCAAGGCTCGACGGGTGCTCGAACGTTCTCTGCTTGCCATCACCCCGGTGCCCGACCTGCGCGCGGAGTTTGAGGCCCCGATTCGAGACTTGCTGCGTCGAATCGAGTCACTCGGGGAGTAAATCGTGCCGACGAACGATCTGAGAATCGCGCCAATCCACCACACCCCAGAGCGGGTGAGCCATTATCGAGACGCGGGAGCAACCCGATGACCACGATGCCGATGTCCACCCCACAGCCTGCGCCGGTCGCGCGCCCACCCATGGGAGCCCCGTCGGGTCCGATGGGGAACATGACCCCGCTCGATCCGGTCAAACTGGCCAAGAAGTACATGTGGCTGCTGATCATCGCGGCGGTGGCCGGGGGTGTGCTGGGAACTGCGGCTCACTTCATTCTTCTCAAGGTGCATCCGACCTATGTGTCGGAGGTCATCTTCGAGATCAAGCCGCCGGACATGGATCCCAGCGTGCTGTGGTCGGGGGAAGGGCGCGCCGACGAGTTCGAGCGATTCATGGCCACTCAGCAGGCTCGCATGGTGTCCGAGCAGGTGCTCGAGAAGGTGGCGGCCAACCCGATGCTCCCGACCGAGGCGCCCAACTGGAGCAAGCCGTTCATCAAGGGTGGGCAGGTCAACACCATCGAGGCGACCGAGGAACTGGGCAAGGTCATCAGCGCCCGCATCCTCACGGGCACCAGTTATATCAAACTGACGGCCAAGTGGACCAATCCGGTGGACGTGACCGCGCTGGCGAAATTGACGCGGGATGCGTATCAGCGCGACATCACCAGTTCGACGAACATCATCGCCAACCAGCAGCGTGACGCGATCAACACCACGATCCAGAAGATCGGGCAGGACATCGCCGACCTGAACACGCGCCGCGAACGCATGCTCAGGGACCAGACCGTCGACTCGCTGGACGACAAGTCATCGGCCCTGGGTCAGCAGCAGACCCTTGTGCTCAACCAGTTGTCGGTGGTCAACCAGTCCCTCACCGTCCTCAACGATTCGCTCAGGCAGATGGAGGCGATGCGCAACGCCGAGACGGGCATCACGTACTCGGACACGCAGCGTGCGGCGGCCAACCAGGATCCTATCGTCATGGGATTGCGCCAGCAACTCAAGTCGATGGAAGTCGAGTTGCAGCAGTTGCGTCAGCAGGGAATCCTGCCTTCACACCGTGAGTACAAGCGTCTGCAGGCGCGCATCGATTCGATCAATCAGCAGGTCTCGGCTTCGCTGGAAGAAGCGTTGGCGCGCAACTTTGACGCCGAGTACGACGGGCTCAAGCGGGAGATCCAGAACTACCAGGCGCAGAACGCCAAGTTGACCCAGGAGGCCGAAGGGTTGCGCACGCAACTGGCCGACCTGATGAAGACGATCACGGACATCGAGGACATCCAGCGCCAGGTCAATGAACTGATCGCGGCGCGGCAGGAAGCGCAGATTTCGCTGAACTCGCTGAACGAGCAGGCCGGGCGTGAAACGGCCGGGCGCGTGGCGATCTTCAGTTCGGAGCGCAAACCCAACCAGCCGTCGTTCCCCAAGATCTACATCATGATCCCCGCCGGGGTGGTCATGCTGGCGGGCCTGGTGGGTGGGGTGGTGGTGCTGCGTGAACTGCTGGACCAGCGCGTCAAGGGCCCCAGCGACGTCACGCTGCTGCCCCGCGCCAAGGTGCTGGGCATGGTCCCCAGCGCCGAGGAAGATCCTTCGGTGGGGGAAAAGGTCGGCACGGTGTTCCGCGATGCACCCTCCAGCGTTCTGGCTGAGCACTTCCGACAGGTGCGCACCGCGGTGGTCAAGCACATGCAGCGACATGGGCACAAGTCGCTGGTGGTGGTGGGCGGCATGCCCGGCTCGGGCTCGACCACGGTGGTCGCCAACGTGGCGCTGGCCTGCGCGAGCACGGACCTGCGCGTGCTGGCGATGGACGGCAACTTCCGTCGTCCCGCGCTGCACCGCCTCTTCAAGGTCTCCGAGGGCCCAGGCCTGGCCGATGCGCTGGCCGGGCTGGTGCAGGTCGATCAGGTGATTCAGCACGTCCCCGGGGAGGCCAAACTCGATCTGGTCGCCGTCGGCTCATCCGAGCATCGCATGTACGAGCGACTGGGCGCGCACCAGATGACCGAACTGCTCAACGCCGTCAAGGACCGCTACGACCTGATCCTCATCGACGTGGCGCCGGCGCTGGTGTCGGGCGACGGCATGGCGGTGGCCAATCGCGCCGACGCCTCGATGCTGGTCGTCCGCGCGCTGGGCGAGACGCGCGGCATGGTGGCGCGTCTGCGCAACGAACTGGACGACTGCCGCGCCGACCTGCTCGGTGTGCTGGTCAACGCCGTCCGGTCGTCGGCGGGCGGATACATGCGCCAGAACATCCGCGTGAGCCGCGCCTATCACACCCCGGGCATGAAGGTGGGTCAGTCAGTCGACCATCAACCCGGCAAGGATTGATCGGGTTCGGTCAGACCGAGCAAGGAGCGAGCAGTGCCGCAACAGGTCCCTCAGGATGCCGGATCGGGGGCCAGGCGCACGCTCGTCAGCGGAGGCTCGGGTTTCATCGGCTCGCATCTGGTCGCCCGGCTTCTGGAGCGCGGAGATCGGGTGACCGTCGTCGACGACTTGTCCACCGGGCGCCGTGCAAACCTGCCCGAAGAGCATCCGCGCCTGCGCTTCATCGAAGCGACGGTCAAGGACGCGATCCACGTCTTCGGCCCGGGCGAGCGCTTCGATGAGATCTACCACCTCGCCGCGGCCGTGGGTGTCCAACTGGTGCTCGAAGACCCAATCCGGTCCATTGAGACCAACGTCGAGCAGACCAGCGCGGTCTTGCGTTTTGCCACGCGCTGCGGGCCCGAAGCCGGTCCGGCCCGCGTGCTGATCACATCGAGCAGCGAGGTCTACGGCAAGCCCCCCAGCGCCGAGTTCTGCGAGGATGACGACGTGCTCTACGGGCCGACCACGGTGCTGCGCTGGTCATACGCCCAGACCAAGGCGATCGACGAGTATCTCGGGCTGGCCCATCACGCCCGCCTTGGAGTTCCCGTGGTGGTGGTTCGCCTGTTCAACACGGTGGGCCCGCGGCAGGTGGGCTCGTACGGCATGGTGCTGCCGCGTTTTGTCGCAGCGGCCCTGCGGGGTGATCCGCTCGAGGTGTACGGGGACGGGACCCAGTCGCGCTGCTTCTGCGACGTGCGGGACGTGGTCGAGGTGCTTCCGCGGCTGCTCGAACAACCGCGCTGCCACGGGCGCGTGTTCAACGTGGGCAGCGACGAGCCGATCAGCATCGGCGACCTGGCGCGGCTGGTGATCCAGACGCTCGGGTCGAGTTCGGAGATTCGGCACGTTCCGTACGCATCGGTCTACCCGGACGGGTTCGAGGATCTGCACCGGCGGCGCCCGAGTCTGGAGCGCGTGCGAACGGCTGTGAATTTCCGCCCGGGATACTCTTTGCGACAGACGATTGTCGATCTGGCATCATCACTGCGGGAAGGATTGTCCGCAGGAGAGGGAATTCGATGATCTCGGGAACGCCGCTCAAAGTTCCGCAGGGTGTGGCCGATCGCATCGGTCAACTCGGCGACGAGATTGCGCGCCTCGCCGAGAAGCAGCATGAACTGGCTGGCCTGGCGATGGGCACCGCGCCGGAACACTCACGCTTCGATATCCTCCAGGGGTATCTCGGGGTTGCGATCGCGGCATTTCTCATCACGCTGGTCGCCACACCGCTTGCCCGGCGCGCAGCGATCCACCTGGGCATCATCGACCGTCCCAGTGAGCGCAAGGTGCACCGCGTTCCGATCGCCTATCTCGGCGGCGTGGCCGTCTTTCTGGGGATCATGGGCGGGATCATCTACAGTTACCTGGCGGTCCCCGTGGACGGGCTGATCGACTGGCACAACACCGCCTACGTGATGAAGGAGACCGGTCGCCCGTATCTGGTTCCGCCTTCGATCGTGCTTGGCATCACCGTCATCATGGTCGTCGGCCTGATCGATGACATGGTCGGCATCATGCCCCGGGTCAAACTGGGCGGGCAGTTGTTCGCCGCCGCCGCGCTGGCGTATGACGACATCGGCGTCAAGGTGGCCCAGGGGGTGCTCGCGCCGACGCTGGGCGAACTGATCAACAACCGCGACCTGCTCTGGGTCATCGATCTGCCCATCGTGGGGCTCCCGGTCGAACTCGACCTGATCTACTGGACGGGTACGGCCATCATCGCGATCTTCGTGCTCGGCGGGTGTAACGCCGCCAACCTGATCGACGGGCTGGACGGGCTGCTGACGGGAGTGACGGCCATTGCCGCCATGGGGCTGCTCGTCATCGCCCTGTCGCTGGCGCTGTTCGATGACGGACCGCGAGACGCCCAGCGCATCGTGCTGGGCCTGTCGGTGGTGGGGGCCTGCCTGGGGTTCTTACCGCACAACTTCAATCCGGCGAGCATTTTTCTCGGGGACTGCGGCTCGCTCATGCTCGGCTTCTGCACGATCGTGCTGATCCTGATGCTGGGAGACTCGGGGCAGGCGACCGGGCGCACGTATCTGGTGATCGCGGGTCTGATCATCTACGCCATTCCCATCATCGATACGGTACTGGCGATCTTCCGGCGCAAACTGGCAGGCAAGAGACTGTCCGAGCCCGACAGCGATCACCTGCACCACATGCTCAAGCGGGCGCTGGGTGTAAAAGGTGCGGTGCTGACGCTCTACGGCATCGGAGTGGGCTTTGCCCTGCTCGGCATCGCCCTGAGCCTGGGCCGGGCCCGCTGGATCTACGCCCTGGCCTTGCTCTTTGCCTCGTACATCGCGGTGTACTCGATCAAGATCGCCCGGCGCAAGTATCTGGAAGAGCAGGCCGCCCTGCGCGCTGCCGGTGTTCCGGCATCCGCTCCGCCTTCGCTGCCGCCAGGCAAGACCCCGGAGGCGCCGGAGCCTTCTCGACTGACCGGCACGACGCCGTAGCACACAGCACGGTCTGCAGACGTCGTATACTCCGCCCATGAGTGTGCCGAGCCCCACACGCCGTCTTGCCCTGATGAACCAGAAGGGCGGCGTAGGTAAGACGACCACGGCGGTGAATCTTGCGGCCGCCGTCGCGCGCAGGGGGCGCCCGACGCTCATCGTCGATCTTGATCCGCAGGCGCACGCGACGCTGCACATGGGTGTGAATGCAGATGACGCGAGACTGACCATCTATGACCTGCTGCTCGACCCGGACGCTGATCCCGCCCAGGCCGTCACCGAGGTGCGCCCCAACCTGGGTGTGATCGCCAGCGAGACGGACCTTGCGGCCGCGGAGCCGGAACTGGTGAGCAGGCCCAATCGTCACGGGCGTCTGGATCGGGTGCTGTCGCGGCTGGAGAGCCGGTTCGAGTTCATATTCATCGACTGCCCGCCCTCGCTGGGGCTGCTGACGATGAACGGGCTGGTCGCGGCGCGGGAAGTGATCATCCCGATGCAGGCGCATTTCCTGGCACTGCAGGGGCTGGGCAAACTGCTCGAAACGATCAGCATGGTGCGGGCCCAACTGAATCCGCGCCTGCGCGTGGCCGGAGTGGTGCTGTGCATGCACGACGCGCAGGCGACGCACACCCGCGAAGTGGTGGGGGACATGGAAGCATTTTTCGCCGAAGCGCGAGATGTGCCCGACTCTGCCTGGCGTTATGCCCGCGTGTTCCGCCCCGCGATTCGGCGCAACATCAAACTGGCCGAAAGTCCCAGTTTCGGGCAGACGATCTTTGACTACGCCCCCGGCGCTCCGGGTGCGAGCGATTACGACGAGTTGGCTTCGACATTGCTGAGTGACTGGGACCGCATGCTGGAGCGCCGTGAAATGTCGGGAAGTGCCGGCGCGTTTGCCGACCGACTCGAGGTGCACGTGACGCCGACGACGGCGCCGCGGGAGGGCTTGCGGCCGTGAATGCACGCGTGGCGCAGCCCGGAAGATTCTTGAACAAGGGTCTCATACGCGTCACGTTCGTGTGTTTTGCGCTGGCCACGACAACCGGCACGCACTGGCCCGGGGTCACGATCACCGGGGCGATCCCCCGGACTGATCTGCTGGTTCATGCGGCCGTTTTCGGCGTGTGGACCATGCTTCTGGTGCTCTGTCAGTTCTTCGGTCCGGTGCTGTCGGTGCGCAACGTGCTGTATAGTGCGGGCGTGGCGGTGTGCTACGCCCTGTTCGATGAACTCACGCAACTCATCCCAGGTCTCAATCGTCACGCCGCGCCGGAGGACTTCCTGGCCGATGTGATCGGCATCGGCGGCGCGACGATTGCATCAGGACTGGCCAGCATGTCATTCAAACAAAAGGGCGGCGTTCACGGTCCATTGGTCTGGGTTATCTCGCTGGTGATCGGGCTGCTGGTGGGCGGGCTGCTGACCACGGTCATCACCCCCACGTATGCCGACCCCGGTGCGGTTGTGCCCGAAGCGCCGCATGAAAGTCGCGCTGCGCCGGCGGAGGGATCCGAACAGCACGCCCCGCTGTCCGTCACCGGCGAGCATGCGCCCCGGCAGGCCGACACGGGCGTCGCCGCCGATCACGCCGGGCACGCAGCCCCGGTCCAGACACCCGTCATCCCCATATTCCTCTGCGTGCCCTTCGTGCTCCTTCTCATGAGCATCGCGCTGATGCCATTCATCAACGCCAAGGTCTGGCACCATCACTTCCCCGACTTCTCCTTCTTCCTCGGCGGCGTCACCGTCGGGTACTACCTCATCCAGTTCAGCCTGCCCTATCACCACGACATGACGTACGGCGTGTACCAGATGATGCACGTCGGACGCGAGTACATTGCCTTCATCGCCCTGGTCGGTGGGCTGTTCGTCGCCTCGGGCGGGGTGCTCATCGACATCCGCGGACGCGGGCGCCCGCTGGTCAACACGCTCCTGCTCGCCTTCGGCGCGGTGCTTGCCAACGTTGTCGGTACCACAGGCGCGTCCATGCTGCTCATCCGCCCGTTCATGCGTCTGAACGCCGGACGCCTGCGAGCCATCCACATCGTCCTGTTCATCTTCATCATCAGCAACTGCGGCGGCTCGCTCACCCCCATCGGCGACCCCCCGCTCTACCTGGGCTACCTCAAGGGCGTGCCGTTCTTCTGGACGCTCATCCACCTCGTGCCGATGTGGGCCACGGCCGTCGGTGTGCTGCTGGTCACCTTCTTCGTCATCGACTCGGTGCTGGAACGTCGCGAACCCCCGCCGCAGCCCGAAGCACCGCCGGCGACGGGCGGGTATTCGGTCCGGATCCGCGGCACGGTCGGCATCATGGCGCTGGCCGTCATCATCGGCGCAGTCTTTGTTGACCCTTTCCTGGCCGAACAATTCGGCATCGAGGGCATCCCGGTGGGACCGGCCATCCAGGTGGTCGTCGCGCTGCTCGCACACAAACTTGCGCCCAAAGAGATTCTCACCGCCAACGAGTTCACCTTCTTCCCCGTCAAGGAGGTGGGGCTGCTGTTCGTGGGCATCTTTGCCACCATGGCCCCCGCGCTGGGCTATCTCGCCCAGTCCGGCGGTCAGTTTGACCTCGGCTTCACCGTACTGAAAATCCAGTCGCCCACGGCTCTGTACTTCGGCACCGGCTCGCTGTCGGCCTTCCTCGACAACGCCCCGACCTACGCCAACTTCCTCCAAATCGCCTTCGGTTCGGGTGAGATGACCAAGCAGGCCGTGTTCGAGTTCGTCATGCACCCCCCGGGTGCTGAACTGACGCGTGCGGTCTCGCTGGGCGCCGTTTTCTTCGGCGCGTACACCTACATCGGCAACGGGCCGAACTTTATGGTCAAGGCCATCGCCGACGCTTCGGGCGTCAAGATGCCGTCGTTCTTCGGGTACTCGCTGAGGGCGATTCTGTTCCTGTCTCCAGCACTGCTGCTGGTCTGGGCGATATTCATTCGATGAGTGCCTCCGCTCACCGGCTCGCGCTCGGGCGCGCCGTCCGGGTCGTATCCTCGCTCACGCTTGTCTCGCGCATCGCCGGACTGGTGCGCGATCTGGTGAGCGTGCGCATCTTCAGCGACGGAGTGGTTGGCTCGGCCTTCGCGGCCGCCTTTGCCATTCCCAACATGTTCCGTCGATTGTTCGGCGAAGGGGCCCTCTCGGCCGCGTTCATCCCCGAGTACGCGCGCCTTTCCAAGGACGACCCCGGCGTGGCCGACGCCTTCGGATCGCTCACCATCGCCCTGGTGGCGCTGGTCACGCTGGGCATGACCGCCGGCATCGAGATCGCGCTGGCCATCGTGCTGGCAACCGCCCCGCCCGACCCCGACCGCGTCTATTCGCTCGCCCTGACGATGTTCCTCTTGCCCTATGCCCCGCTGGTGTGCGTGGCGGCCATGCTCGCCGGCATGTTGCAGGTGCATGGGCGTTTTGCGCCGGGCGCGGCCATGCCGATCATTCTCAACTTCTGCATCATCGCCGTCGCTGCACCGTTCTTCTTCATCGAGGACGCCTCCGCCCGGCAATGGGCCTGGTTCATTGGAGCCTCGGTCCTCGTCAGCGGCGTTCTCCAGATCGCCTGGTCGCTCGCCGCCCTGCGCGGGCTGGTGCGATGGAAGCGCGGCGTCGCGGCCGCCGGCGCGCCCGCCAGACGAATGCTCCTCCGCCTCGGCCCGGTCCTTCTCGGGCTGGGCACGCTCCAGGTCAACGCGCTGGTCGACACGCTCATCGCCATGTGGCCAAACTGGGTTGGGCCCACCATCTTCGGGCATCCGTACCCGCTCGACGAGGCTTCCAACGGCATCCTGTTCTTCACCCAACGCCTCTACCAGTTCCCTTTAGGCGTGTTCGGCATCGCCGTGGCCACAGCCATCTTCCCGTCGCTCAGCCGTGCCGCCGACGACCGTGACTCGTTCATCGACCTCCTGCGTCACGGCGTGCGCCTGTCGCTCTTCATTGCGCTGCCCGCCAGCGTCGGACTGGCGCTGGTCAGCCGCGACGTGGTCACGGTGCTCTATTCCGGTCCGGGGGGAGGGTTCAGCGATGAAGGCGTCATGCGCGGCTCGGCGGTGCTCGTCGCCTACTCGGTCGGCATCTGGGCCTATTCGCTCAACCAACTCTGGACGCGGAGTTTCTATGCCCTGGGCGACACGCGCACGCCCATGAACGTCGCGCTGCTCATGGTCCTGCTCAACTTCACGTTGAACATCGCGCTGGTGTTTCTCACCCCGCTGCGCGAGGCCGCCCTGGCCTGGGCGACCGCCGCCGCCGCCATCGTTCAGTGCCTCGCCCTCCCCGTTCTGCTCTCTCGCAGAATCGATGTCCGCCTGATTGACCTCCCCACGCGGGGCGGGCTCACCCGCATCTTCGTCCTCACCCTTGTCATGCTCGGCGTAGTCGTCGGGATTCAGTACCTGCTGCCGCGGCCACAGGCGTGGCAAGACTGGGCGTGGCGCCTGCTTATCACAGCCGGAAGCGGGGGGTTGATCTACCTCGGCATGGCACGTCTGTTGCGGATCGACGAGTTGTCCTGGCTGCTCCAGCGGTCGGCGCGCTGAGCGCGGCGCCCGTGGACGGCCCGTCGGAGGCCTCCCATGCGCATCGCTCGCCGTCTCGCCCGATTCCTTGTTCCGCTGTTCCTGCTGGCACTGCTGATCGGGTGTTCGGCGGTGCGCGGGCTGGGGCAAGACATCCAGGACGGCTCCGACGCGCTTCTTGCCGCGATCTGGGGTGACGATTCCGACGCACCGCCCAACGATTGATCGTGCCCACTCCACTTTCCGGCAGACCCATCGTCATCACCGGCGCCAGCAGCGGCATCGGCTACGCCACGGCCCTCGCCTGCGCACGGGCAGGTATGCCCGTGGGCGTCATGGCGCGACGCGCCGACCGGCTGGACGAACTTGCCTCTCGCATTCGCGCTGCCGGCGGGAGGGCGTTCACACACGTCGGCGCGGTTGAGGATGCTTCTGCCTGCGCCGAACTTGTGGATCGCTGCCGCACCGAGTTCGGGTCGGTCTATGCCGTCTTTGCCAACGCCGGCTATTCGATCGAGCAGTGCGTTCAGGACATGTCCGACGAGGCGCTGCGGCGCATGTTTGAGGTCAACTTCTATGGCTCGCTCAACGTGATTCGCCCGGCCTTGGCGTTGATGCGTCCGGCCGGCGCGGGACACGTGCTCTGGTGCTCCAGTTGCCTGTCGAAAGTCTCGCTCCCTCGCTACGCCGCCTATTGCGCCACCAAGGCCTGCCAGGACCACTTCGCCCGCGCCTTGCGCCTGGAACTGCGCGGCAGCGGCATCTTTTCGTCGAGCATTCATCCGGTCAGCACGCGCACGGAGATCTGGGACAACATCTCCCGCGACAGCCCCGGCGGCGCTTCGCTCATCGATCGCTCTCGCACTTCGGGCGCGCACCCCCCGCAGCGCGTTGCATCGGCAGTCGTCTCATGCCTGCACCGCCCGCGCGGGGAGGTCTGGCTCAGCACGCCGATGCGACTGGTCATCGCGCTGGGCGTGGCGTCTCCGAGTCTGGCCGATGCGGTGATCGATCGCATGGCCCGACGACGTGCCGGGCGTTAGGGAATGTCCTCCTCCTCCGGCAGCGGAGGTGTGACGCGCTGCGGCACGCTCACCTTGACTTCCGGCGAGGCCTTGGAGATCAGATCCTTCACCCGTGCGATCACCGGCCCGCTGCTGGTGTTGCGCTTGAACACCTCGGTACCCACCAGGCCTCCCGCCGGATCGATGACCACGAAGGTCGGGAATGTCGTCACGTGGAATGCCTCAGCCGCGCCGGCCGCGTTGGGCGCAACCTCGAACTTGTAATCCCTCATCGCGACCAGATCGCGGGCCGTGCCCGGGTCACGCTCGCGCACCGCCGCGGCGATCACCCGCACCGGCTGTCCTTCGACTTCTTCAGCCAATTTGCTCATCAGCGGGTTGTACTCCCGGCACTCCAGGCACCATGTGCCCCAGAAGTACAACACCGTCGTCGTGCCGCGCAACGATTCAAGCGTCACCTCCTCGCCCGACGCCAGCGCCATGGCAAAGTCCGGCGCCGAAGGACGGACCTCCGCCGGGGTCTGCGGCCTTTGCTGTTCGGTCTGCGCCGGACGCGGCGTCTGCTCGGCCGGGCGCGTCACCGTCGGACGCACCATCACCGGCTTGGCCTCCTCCAGTTGATACCCCTCCGGCACCGGGAGTTCAAAATCCTTGTCACCGATCGCTTCGTCCGCTTTCCAGTTGCTGAACTCCAGCACCGCGACGGTCTTGAACATGTCGGCCCCGCTGATCCGCTCCACCCGGTAGAGTCGGTGATCTTCCTTTCCGAAGAACAGTTTGACCTGCTGCGGCCGGGTGGCGCTGGCCCGCGCGTTCTCCACCTTCGGATACGTCAGTTCCACCACGTCGCACGACACTCCGTTCACTTCCGCCGGATCGAGCAGCGCCAGTTCCTCAGCCTCGAACTCGTTCTTGAACGCCGGGGTCTGCATCAACTCGCTGGGGAGCAGCATGCGCGACGCCGAATACGCCGTGCTCCGCGATGACATCGCCCGCGCCGGCACCATGTCGTAGACCTTCTTCTTGGCGTGGTCGATCCATCGGTGCGCCTCGGGCCTCTCGACAAAATCCAGATCGATCGGCTCCGGCTCGTTGGGCGTGCCGGTGGTCGACTTGCCGGTCACGCGCCCTTCCCAGTGCGACGTGACCTCTTCGCCCTCCGCCCCCTGGCTTTCAACCCGCCGCAGCACCACGGTGCCCTCGCCCTTGGGAAGGATCGAGCGAAACATCTCGGCCCCCTCGCCGTGGATCGTCATCAAGGCCCGCAGTTTGGGCTCTTCATGCAGCCGCTCAGCGGCCGCCTGAAGCACCTCTTGGGCTGTCTGCCCTAGGACAGGTCCGCAACAAGTCAGCATCGCGCCCACGCACACCAGGGTTCGGGTCAGTCTGGTCATTGGTCGATCTCCACAAAATCCAATCATCCTACCGCCGAGGGTCCGCCCGCATCGCCTCGCCTGCGCAACGGCCAGGTCACGCCGACGCCGGCCGGAGCAACGCGGAGAGCGCGTCTCCCGGGTCGGGCTGGCGCATCAGGCTCTCCCCGACCAGCACGATCCTGACGCCCACCTCGCGCAGGCGAGCCAGGTCCGCCGGGCTGGTGATGCCCGATTCGCTCACCAGGATCGAGGGGTCGTCCACCAGGTCCACCAGCCTCAGCGTGTGGGCCACGTCGGTCTTCATTGTCCGTAGATCCCGGTTGTTGATCCCCAGCAGGCAATAGGTCGGATGCGGGAACCCGATGTGCGGGCGCACCCGCAGCAGGTTCTCCATGTCGTGTACCTCGATCAGCACCGTCAGACCCAACTGCTGGGCGAGGATCATCATGTCCAGCAGCGTCGCCTCATCCAGGCATTCGGCGATCAGCAGCACCGCATCGGCTCCGTGGGCCCGGCTTTCCCACAACTGCCACGGGTCGATCAGAAAATCCTTCCGCAGCACCGGCAGCGGCACCCGCTCCCTGATTCTCTCGATGTACGACAAATCCCCGCCAAAGAACTTCCGGTCCGTCAGACATGAGATGGCGGCGGCCCCGCCCGCGTGGTAGCGTTCGGCGATGCGCTCAGGCTCAAAGCCATTCTCGTACTCGGCCCGGATCAGCCCGGCCGACGGACTGCGCCGCTTGACCTCGGCGATTACCGCCGTGGGGCGCTCCCGCGTCGGACGGGTCACGGCCCGGAAAAAGTTCCGCGGGGGTTCGGCCTGCGCGCACATCGCCTCCAACTCCCGCACCGGCGTGCGGGCCTTGGCTTCGTACACCTCCGCTCGCTTGTGCTCGATGATCTCTCGAAGCACCGCAGGGGGATCTTCTTCTTCCATGCGTTCGTGGTCCATCGCGCCCATTCTTGCATTGGCTGCGCCGGCCGGCGCAGCCGACACCTCTGATCCGTCCCTCGTCCCCGGCTCCCTCCTCTATCGGCTTGCCGCGGCAGGTGTTCTCACGGCCCTGGTTTTCATCACGCTGAAGGTCACCCGGTTCTGGCGTCTGCCCCCGCTTCGGCGAACCGACTCTATCGGACCTCCGCACCCCCTTGCCTGGTTCGCAGGCGCCTTCGCCGTCTACCTTGTCGCCCAGGTGCTCGGAGGCCTGGCTGCGATGGGCGTCACCGACTCGCCCGCTACGCCCGGCTCGACTCCGGACTTCCCGAATCTGGCCCGATCCAGCGCGGCCTTCTACTCCGTGGCGGTCGTGATCTCCGTCGGCTCCATCGCGCTCTTTCGTCGATTCGGCAAGCGCCCGCCGGAGCCATCCGTGCCGTGGTCCGGGCTGCTGATCGGTCTGGTCGGCTTCGTCGTGGCCGTACCCGTGCTCGCGGCGGTCGGGGATCTGAGCGCCCTGCTTCACACCTGGATCGTCGGCACCCGCCCGGACCCGATCGCCCACGGCACGTTGCAGGTCCTGCTCGAACATCGATCCGATCCGCTGGTTTTGCTGCTGTTCGCCGGGGCGGTGGTGGGTGCGCCCGTGTTCGAGGAGACGGTCTACCGCGGGCTGCTCCAGACTTCGCTGGTCCGCGCGATCCGGGTGCGGTGGCTTGCGATCGGGCTGACCGCCGGGCTGTTCACGCTGGCGCACACGGGTGCAGGAGGTGGGGTGCCGTACCAGGCGCTCCCGCAGATTTGCACAGTCGGCGTGGTGTGTGGGATCCTTCGAGAGCATCCCAAAGCCGGGCTGAGCGGGGCAATGGTGTTCCACGCCCTCTTCAATGCCGGCAACATCCTGCTGGCACTGTACCTGGTGCCCGTGGGCAGTCCGCCCTGAGTTCTCCACCACTCGTGCACTTGTCGCGATCATTGACAAAATCATCCGGAATGGCGTGATTTTCAATCGACGATCCGCTATGCTTCCAGCGGACAACTTGGTATGGTTGTCTGGAGAATCCAGCCCCCGGAAAGGCGGCGGCATCGCATTGGCGAGCCGCCGTCTCTGTTTTTTGCATTCTCTTCGGCTTTCAAAAAGTTCTGAAAGCCCCGTCGATTTCGTCGGGCGAGCCGCGCATACTCAGCCATGCCCCAGGCAGAGACCTTTCAGCCCGGCGATCCACAGATGCGCTTCGTCGAAGCGTGGGGACGCATGGGCAGCGTGTGGGGCATCTCGCGCACCATGGCCGAGGTGCACGCCCTGCTCTACATCACAGGCGAGCCGCTGTGCACCGACGACGTGATGGAAAAACTCGATATCTCTCGCGGCAACGCCTCGATGTCACTGCGCGCACTGGTCGACTGGGGCATCGTCGGGCGCGTGCACAAGCGCGGGGATCGCAAGGAATACTTTGTCGCTGAGCAGGACGTCTGGACAATCTTCCGGTCCATCGTGCGCGAACGTATCAAGCGTGAGGTTGATCCGCTGCTGGCCCTGCTCTACGAAGTGCGCGATGACCTGTCCACAGGTGCTGATCGACGCACCGAGCCCGATCTGCAGGCGCGTCTGGAGGCCATGATCGACTTCCTTGAACTCTGTGCCGCCCTGGGCGAGCGATTCGCCGGGCCCACCGGGCCGGGCCTGCGACTGGCCGCCTCGTTGCTTGCGCGCAATCATCGATCCAAGCATGCCGACTGAAATCATGTCACGCACGGCCCCGAGCACGCTGACTCGCATTCACCACCGCCAGGTACGAGGACTGTGCGTGCGCTGGTCGCTGGCCCGGGCGGACCGCTCGGGCTGCGACGTTCTGGTGCTCCGCCTCCGTGATGCCGACGCGGTTCTGGAGCGGCAGCGGGGCGAGGAGGTGACGCTCGAACGGCGTGCGAGCGGCTGTGGGCCTCTCGAAGCCGAGCGCTCCTCATGCGGGCGTTTCGTGGCAATCAGCGTGCCCGGGGTGATCGATGCGGTCTTCAACACCGATGGCGCGTGCGTCTATGCGCGGTCCGCGTGGATCAGCGACCTGTCGCCGCTCGGCGGGCAATGCGAATGTCGAGGGGGAGAACTGAACTGGTCCGACGGGTGATCAGGAGCGCCGCAGGGCGACCCAGCCGACGATGGCGGCGATCAGCATCAGTCCGGCGCCGCCCCCCACGATGCCCCAGCGCACGGTCGAATCCACCGAAGAGAGGACTGCCCCGGCCGCACCGGTCATACCGAAGATTGCGACCGCCAGGGCAAGCCCGAGCAGGACAACCATGCCCAGCGCCAGGCCGCCGACGATGCCCGACCAGGGCCCGTCGTAGGCTTCGCCGGCCATGAGCCCGATCGGGAGGGCGCTCCCGCCGGTCATCTCGGCCTGCCCGCCGGCGGGTTCGAAGAGTTCGCCCGAGGTGGCCGGGGCGATTCCTGAGCCGCCGATGGCGCTCTCGGTCGGGGCGCTGCCGCGCGAGCCCGACGAGGAGTACACGTCTTCGAGCAGATCGGCGCCGAGGCTGGTGTCATCCGGCTCGCGTGTGAAGTCCAGCAGCCCCGAGCCTGAAGCGCCGGAGTCAGCGACGAAACTGGGAGCGGAAAGGCTGGGATTCACCTGAGTCTGGGCCGAAGGATCGGCATCGGCGGCTTCGGGCTCGAAGATGCTCACTCCCGAGGATTCACGCACGTCCTCGACGGCGAAAACTGAGCCCGTGCCCGAGGAAGACAGACCGATGGGCTCAAGGTCGCCGCTGTCGGCAAGGGGGATGTCGTTCGCATCGTCGCCCCCTCCGGCCAGCAGGTCGACCTGATCCACCTTGAACATCAGGCGATCGCGATCCCGGAACTCCTGGAGTTGTCCGCTGGAGGCCAGTTGCCGGACTTCGTCGACCGACATTCCAAGTTTGGCGGCGGTCTCTTCCAGGGTGTAGAACATCTTCGCCATGGCTGTCTCCGATGGATGCGGGTCGGTCCGTGGGGCCCCTTGACCGCACACGGGCCGCCTCCCACTGGCGGCGGGTCGAACAGTATACCGTCCGCTTTGCGCTGGGGCGGGATGCACTTTTCTGTCGCCGGAAACGTGATGCGAACTCTGCTGGAAGAACTCGACATCCCCCACCCCGCCCTGCCAGCGGGGCTGGAGGGGCTTGCAATCCTGCATCTAAGTGATTTTCACATCCGCCGACCCTGGCGACGCTGCCGGGTGCTGGTCGAGATGGTTGATCTCGTCAGCCGCCGGGCGGTCGATCTGGTGTGCCTGACCGGGGACTACGTTGAGAAACTCGGGTGCGAGGATGAGGCGGTTGACCTGCTGAAGGAGATCGCAGGTTCGGCCAGTCCGAGGCTGGGGTTTTTCGGCATCCACGGGAACCACGACCCGCCTGAACTGGTCGCGCGGGCGTCGGCGATACCTGGCATCCGGTGGCTGCTCAACGAGACCGTCGCGCTCGATGGCATCGAGGTCGTCGGCATTTCGGAGCCTGAGGACCCCCTGGCGGCCGTGTTGAACGGGCCGAGGCGCCCGGGCGTCGGCGGCGGGCCCGCGTTTCGGATCGGTCTGGCGCACTATCCGACCAACCTCGTGCCGGCTGTGGGCCTGGGCATCGACCTGCTGTTGGCAGGGCATACGCACGGCGGGCAGATTCGCGTGTCGGCGGCGTACGCCCCGCACACCTCATGCGACCTGTCACCCGCGACGGCCTCCGGTCTGCTGCGGTACGGGTCCACGCTCTGCTGCATTTCACGCGGACTGGGCCAGACGGTTGTGCCGTGGCGTTTCCGCTGCCCGCCGCAGGTGGGCGTGTATCGGCTCCGCCGCGGCGACCTGGGCGGGACCGGAGCCGGGATCGAGCGCTTGCTCGCGTGGTAGCGGACAAAAAGGCCGCCGCCGATCAGCCTGCCGGGGAGCGTTTCCTCCGAACGCTCACAAGCACATGCCAATCGGCGGCGAGCAATCAGCAAAGGATGCTCGTGGGCATCCTGCTGCGGGCGGACGTGTCGATTCGAGTCGCTGGCTGGACCCTCCGAAGGGCGAGAACAGAACCACGTGCCGAGCGCACGAGCCGAGGGATCTTGAGTCTTCGCAGTGCCCACAAACTCCCGAACCAGAACTCCAATCAGGGAGGCTGACGGCTCCCCCCGATCGAGCCCCCCATGTCGGTAGGGTACCGATTTCATCCCGCGTTTGCAAGCAGAATGGAGAGCGGTGTGGACAAGTTCGAGCGCAAAGTTTGTGCGGTGCGATACTTATGCTAGACCAACGGGCTACCACAAACAGGGGGTCAGGAGCGTGACCCCCTGTTCCATCAACCGGGTGATTCCCGCTCTGGTCGGATGCCCGGGTTTGACTGCGTGGAACTGCCGCAGCATGAAACGGGATGTACCATGCGCCCAAGCGATCGCACGAGGCGTTCGTCGTGAGGCATGGACGGACGAATACATGGGCAAGAAGACCAGCAAGAGGGCGCCGGGCAAGACGGACAAGTTGGAGGCGGCGGGGGGCAAGGCGCCTCGCTCCGATCAATGGAAGGCACGCGATGCCAAGACGGCGGCCTCGTTGAGGGTGCTGGCCGACGGCGTGGTCAAGTCGGCGCTGTCCGGGCGCGAGCCCAAGTTCGATGTGCCCACGCGATCGGCCAGCAACACCAAGTGGAACAAGAGCCGCGGCATTCTTCAGATGGGCAGCGCGACGAACGCGCGGCAACTGTTCAACATGGGACAGGCGCGGGCTTTCATGCAGACGCTGCTGCACGGGCAGGGGATTCAGGCGCTGATCGCCGAAGGCAAGACTTCGAGCCTTCGCGGCATGTTCTACAAGAGCCTGCACACCATTCAGGGCACCAGGGAAAAGACGTTCGAAGACCAGGCCGAGAGCGACAAGGTGCTCGAAGACCTGGAGGTAACGCTCGGCGCGCTGCGCGAAGAGTTGCACGTGTTCGCCAAGAAGCGCGGGACGATGGTCGGCAACATCACGGTGATCGACTCGGGCGACGAGATCAACTGCCGCCGTATGGGCTCGGGCGGGTACGCGATCCCGAGCATCTGCGAGCCGGAGGTGCTGCAGTTTGAGAAGGTCGAGGCCGACTTCGTGCTGCACGTGGAAAAGGACACGGTCTGGCAGCGCTTCAACGAGGACCGCTTCTGGGAGACGCACAACTGCATTCTGACCGAAGGCTCCGGTCAGCCCACCCGCGGCGTGCGGCGCATGCTCCACCGCCTGCACAAGGAGCACAAACTGCCGATCATCTGCCTGCTCGACTGCGACCCGTGGGGGCACTACATCTACAGCGTCATCAAACAGGGCTCGATCTCGCTCGCGTTCGAGAGCGAGCGGCTGGCGATCCCCGAGGCCAAATTTCTTGGGATTCGAGCCAAGGATTATGAACAGTGCGAACTGTCGGACGACGTGCAGATCGCGCTGAACGACCGCGACCTGGCGCGGGCCAAGCAGATCATGGAATATCCGTGGTTCGAAGATCACAAGGGCTGGCAGAAGGAGATCAGGCACATGATCTCCAACGGCTTCAAGATGGAAGTTGAATCGCTGATCACCAAGGACATCTCGTACGTGACGGAGACGTACGTGCCGGAGCGCCTGGCGGCGAAGGATTGGCTGGGCTGATGCATGATCTGCCCTGCCTGAAGGCGGTGACGGAACGCGATGTCGACCTCTTGCTACTGGAGGAGCTCGAGGTGAATGATGATTTCGCGCGATGGTTCATTGCCGCGTGCGGGCTCGAATCGGCGGCGTCCGTGCTGCCGGATCGGATCAAACACTCAGTATCACACGCGCGCCTCGGGGAGTCGGACTTGGTGCTGTTGTACCAAACACCAGATGCCAAGCAGGCAGCAATCCTGATCGAGAACAAAATCGATGCCATACAGCAACCCGAACAGGCGATGCGGTATCAGATCAGAGGCGATTGCGGGATCAGCGAAGGCTTCTGGAGGATGTACAGAACGTGCTTGGTGGCGCCCGTCCGTTATCTCCAATCGCTTGATCCGACCGTCGCGTACGACTTCCACATCAGTTACGAAATGGTCCGAGATTGGCTCTTGAAGGAGGGCGACCGCAGATCTCGCTTTCGGGCTCATGTTCTCAGCGAGGCTATTGAGCAGAACCGTCGAGGGTGGCAGCCAATTGCCCACGAACGGACTACGGCGTTCTGGAAAGCGTACTGGCGGATGGCAAGCGAGGAGTATCCAGCACTCAACATGCCCGAGCCCGGTCTTGTACCTGAAAATTCGAAGTGGTTTCGCTTCCGGCCTCGGTTGTTGCCGGCGGGTTGCCGGCTGCTGCACAAGGCACCTCACGGGTGCGTAGATCTCGAGTTTGCTGGCGCAAGCGATCGTATCGACGAGTTGGAGCAAACCCATGGAAGGGCACGTCCGGCAGAATCCCGATTCGTAAAGGCCGGAAAAGCAGCAGCGCTTCGCATCGATGTTCCTGTAGTTGATCTCCATAGTAGATTTGAATCGCAGCAAGACTCCGCACGGCAAGGGATGAAGGCGGCGATGCAATTGCTTTCTTTCGTTACCTCAATTACCCCGAAGAGTGAGGGGTGCTGTGAATGGTGAACATGAAGTTCAATGTTGCGACAAGCCGCGAATGGGGTGGTGTATGACTACCACCATGTCCGACCGTTTCCGGGTCTGGTACGATTACGAGCGTGACTGCAACGCCAAGACCATGACGATGCTCGAATCGGTGCCGCGCCAGCGCCGGGCAGAGCCCGACTACCCGCGTGCCTGCGCGAAGTTTGCGCACATGGTCGCGGCCCGGTGGATGTGGCTGCATCGGCTCGGCGGGATCGACGATCGCCCCGAGACCCGCGACTGGGTGCCGGGTGACGGCACGGTGGATGAGATCCGTCCGCACGTGCAGCGCGTCGAGGCCGCGTGGTCCGAGTATCTGTCCGGCGTGAGCGACGACCAACTTGCCCGCTCCCTGGAGTGGGTCGGCCCCGATGGAACGCGCCGTCGGTGGGCGATCGAGGAGTTATTGGTGCAGGTGTTCGGACACGCCTGGTACCACCGCGGGCAGATCGCCACGCTGGTGGCCGACCTGGGCGGGCAGGCGATCGACACCGACTACATCTTCTGGAGTCGGCCCGAAGTGGTGGGATGAGAGGTTGGTGGTCGGCCTGGCCTGGCCGGAAATTGCGCTCGTGGGCGTGTCTGGGCGGTTACGATTGCCACGGGGCGAGTCTTCCCCGTCCAAGGGCGCCGGGGATCGCATGGCCGAGAAGGAAAAACAAGCCGAAGTGCGTTCCGAAGAGACGTCGGCCATCGATGGCCCGTGGGTGGCGTCGTCGTCGTCGGACTCGACGCCCACGGCCGGGGGTGGCGAACCGTCGGCGCTCGAGACGTTTGTCTCCAGCCCGTGGGGGGGGCGATTCGGGCTGCTGCGCGAGGGCGATCGCGTGCCGGGCTATCGGATCATCCGGCAACTGGGCTCGGGCGGCATGGGCGCGGTGTACCTGGCTGAGCAGGAGCGACCCACCCGCACGGTGGCGCTCAAAGTGATCCGTTCCGATCGCGTGACCAAAGCGACGCTGCGGCGGTTCGAGTACGAGGTGCAGATCCTTGCGCGGCTGCGTCACCCCGGTATCGCGCAGGTGTACGAGGCCGGGAGTTTCGACCTGGGCGACGGGCCCATGCCCTTCTTCGCGATGGAGTACATCGCCGATGCGAAGACGGTGACGGCCTATGCCAGGGGCAACAACCTGGATATTCGCGCCCGGCTGCAACTGTTCGCCTGCGTGTGCGACGCGGTGCATCACGGGCACCAGAAGGGGATCATCCACCGCGACCTCAAGCCGGGGAACATCCTGGTCGACAACACGGGGGCGCCTCGGATCATCGACTTCGGCGTGGCGCGGGCCAGCGACAAGGAAAACGTGCTGGCGACGATGCAGACCAACGCCGGGCAGATCGTCGGCACGTTGCAGTACATGTCGCCCGAGCAGTGCAGCGGTTCATCGGACAACGTGGACGTGCGGACCGACGTCTATGCACTCGGCGTGGTGCTCTATGAACTGCTCAGCGGCGAACTGCCGTATGACCTGAGCACGCTGGGGCTGGCCGAGGCGCTGATGGTGGTGACGCAGGACCGGGCGCCATCGCTGTCGACGGCGCACGCGCAGTTTCGCGGCGATCTGGGCGTGATCTCGAGCAAGGCGCTGGCGAAGGAACGAGATGAGCGGTACCAGTCGGCTGCGGAACTGGCGGCCGACATCCGGCGCTATCTTGAAGATCGCCCGATCCTGGCGCGTCCGATCGGGCCGGTGGGCCTGCTGCGCAAGTGGGTGAAGCGCAACAAGGAGGTCAGTCTGGCGATCGCGCTGGGCGCCGCGGTGCTGGCGATCACCTCGGCGGTGCTCATCGCGCAGATCATCGTGGCCGAACGCGAGGCTTCGGACAACTGGCAACTGGCGGAAGAACGCCTCAAGCAGGCGAACGAGAATCTCGCGGCGGCGCGCAGCACGGTCGACCTGATGGGCGGGTTGTTCCAGTTTCGCGGGCCCGACGGGCAGAGCCGGCTCGACGGCGGCAAAGTCGACGTGCAGACGCTGCTGGACGATTCAGCCGAGAAGTTGCGTGAGTCCCCGCCCGCGCGGGCGGCCACCGAGGCGGACTGGCGCGAAATCCTCGGCGTCGGCTACGTCTCGCTGCGCGCCGTTGAAAAGGCACGCGAGCAACTGACGCGTGTGCTCGAGATCCGGGAGGCCGACAAGCGCCCGCGGGATGAAGACATCGCGCGCGCCTCGCACAACCTGGCGGCGACCTATTACTGGGACGGTGACTACGAGGCCGCGATGCCGCTCTATGAACGCGCCGTCGAACTGCGCCGGAAACTCTTCCCCGGCGATCACCCCGACAAGGCGCTCAGCCTGACCCACCTGGCTGCGACTGAGCAGAAACTCGGGTATCTCGACCGGGCCGAAGAACTCTTCACCGAAGCCCTGACCATGCGGCAGCGCCTGTTCGGCGATCAGCACGAAGACGTGGCGGCGAGTCTGAACAACCTGGGAAACCTGCTCGTGTCGCGCGGCAACTACGCCAAGGCCGAAGAGTATCTGCGGCGATCCCTGAGCATGGTGCTGCGTCTGCGGGGCGAGAACAGCGTCGAGGCATCGACGGCCACGCACAACCTGGCGATGTGCCTGATGCGCCTGGAAGAGCACGCCGAGGCGGCGTCTCTCTTTGAACGGGCGGTCGCCATTCGCAGCAGTCGCTATCCGCCCGGGCACCCGGCGATCGCGACGTCGCGACTGGGAGAGGCGCAGGCGTTCATCGGGCTCAACCGGCTGGAGGAGGCCGAAACGCTGGCCCGCTCGGCCGTGGATGATCTCCGCGCCTCGTTGCGCCCGGACCACCCCGACGTGGGCTGGTCGCTGGAAGTGCTGGGGCGCGTGCTGATGGCCCAGGCGCGGTTCGCCGAGGCGGCCCCGTACCTTGCCGAGGCGGTCAGCGTCACGCGGAACGTCGATCCACCCGATCGCGAACTGTCGGACCGACTGACCCTCTGGGCTCGCTGCCTGGTGGAGACTGCGCAATACGAGCAGGCCGAGGAGATCCTGACCGAGAGCATGGCGCTCGCGCGCAATCTCAACAACAACGCCCTGCACGATCGTGCGAGTGTGGTGTTGCAGGAACTCTACGAGCGTACGGGGCGCGATGATGAAGCCCGGCGCCTGTCTGCCCAGCGCGAGGGAAACTGAGCCGCTCGGCGATTCAGCAGGGGACGCGAGATTCGGTCATCAGCCGCGACGGCGACGGGCGAGCAGCCCGCTCATGGTGAGCACGCCCAGCGAGGCTGGGGCCGGAATTTCCGGGAAGATCGTGCCCTCCATCTGCACGCGATAGTTGCCGGTCTGGCCCTGCCCGGTCCAGCCGATGTGCCGGTTCAGCCCGCCGGGACCGTCGGCGCCCGAGATTTCCGTGCTGGTCTCGTAGGTGAAGATCTCGCCGGTGGTCGAGACCGGCATGCGCCCGGTGCCCGCGACAGCAACCAGATAGATGCCCGGCAGGTCGAGCGTCACTTCGGTGCCGTCGGTGGAAATCGGAAGTATCACCGGCGCTGTGGTTTCCTCGTGCTCGTTGTCGTTGGCCAGCAGACCGAGCGCGCCGCCGGAGAGCGTAATGTGGAACACGAACAACTGGGCGTCGAAGTCGGGGCTGGTCAGTTCGAGCCGGAAGGTGGTGGGGGAGGCGATGCCGATGTAGTAGAGGTCCTCGAAGTCTTCGCTTTGGCCGCGCCCGCCGAGGCGCCCCGCCAGCGAGCGGATCTCGCCTTCGCCCAGAGGAACCTGAGCGGTGGAGATGGTCGAGCCGGCATCACCGACCTCGGTCCAGTCCGGACCGGCCGTCGCCACACCCGCCAACGCCATCCACGTACCAAGAGCCGCCGACCCCGCCACGCTCTGCCTCATGTTCTTCCCCTCGACTCCACTGCGTTTGCGCATAGACCATGCACCGCCCCGACAGGGGCAGCCACGGTTTCAAGGTGCGCCGGGGGCGGGGGACGTCCACGATTCCTTGGGGAATATCTCAATCGGTCAGTTATGGGGGGGCAGTGGACGGCAAACCTGGTGCTTTCAGGCCCGAAACTGGTGGATGAGAGAGGCGCGTTCTCGGGCGTCCGCGCGCGAGCGTGAGACTGTGGATGTACGGTGCAACATGTCCGAAAACAGGCTCCGATTGAGTCGATTCGCAGCACACCGCAGACCGGCACCTCCGCGGATACTTATGCGAGCCTTCGCGCCGCGAGGGCGAGTGCTCCGGATGCGTCGGCCCCGGAGGTGTGTTGGCGAACAGACGGTCATCCTGCGTCCGGCCACTTGCGCGCCACTTACCCGAACAGCCCTGATTCGACTTCCAGCCTTACCCGCGGCTTGGGCATGCCCTTGTTCCTGATCGCGCCGGGCTTGATCTCGGATTCGGCGGCCGGCGCGATCTGGCTGGTGGGAGGACCGGCAAGCAGCGGCTGGCCTTGGCCGCTCGCCTTCTTCTTCGGTGCCCGGCCGGGTGCCTTCTTGGGCGGCGCCTTGCCGCGTGGCTTTTTCGAAGGCCTGGGCGGCTTGCTCTCGGACGCGCCGCCGCGTGCGGAGGTCGACCGAACTCTCACCGGCGCTTCGGGCTCGTCGCGCTCATCGTCGTCGAAGTCGACCGGGGCGTTCGGGCCGCTTCCTGAGGGCCGCGGCTCGTCGGGGTCCACCTGCTGGAAGCCGGTCCCACTGGGGCCCTGATCTTCCGGGCCGAGATCCTTCGGGCCACGATGGTCAGTATCGCTGCCCGGCACGATGATCACACCGTCGTCGACGTCCAGCCCGGCCTCGGGGTCGTCGCGGATGATGCGGCCTTCCGCGTCCAGTTGTGCATCGGCGATCTCTGTGCGCCGCCGCGCCTGGCGCATGAGCGCGTCGTAGACCTCGGCTGTGTCGACGCCTGTCAGCGCGTTGCATGACTTGGAAATCTCGCCGATGTAGCGCTCGAAGACGTCGCGCCGCTCGGCCTCACGCTTCATCTGCTGGCGCCGCCTGAGATACGTGCCCAACTTGCGCCCGCATTCCTGCAGCGCCAGTTTCATCTCCTTGCGGATCTCGTCGTAGTCGGCGATGGCTTCCTTGCTCTCGCTGGTGAAAGGCACCCACACGCTGGCCATGTGGATCATGATGACCAGCGGGCCCTGCGGCGCGCTTCCGCGCGGCTGGCTGAGGTTGTAGTTGCGCCAGCCCGTCTCGACGATCGCCTTGAAGGCCGAGCAGGCGCTCTGCTGATAGAGCAGGGGCACGCGGTTGGCGAAGCGGATCACGCGGGCCGTGTCGTCGCCGGCGAGTTTGCCGCCGTACGCGATGGCCGCCTCGATCAGGAACGGGCGCCCGCGATACACCGCCGGTGCGCGGCTCGATGCGGTGTAGAACTCGGCCTCGACGCCCTTGACCATGCCCGCGAGCATTTGCTTGACCCCGATCGGCGCCAGACAGTCCGTCGGCGGATTCGGCAGTTTGGCGTCCTGCATCGCGGCGAAGAGTCGTTCGGCCTGCGCGTGGTCGATGTCGCCGACTTTCGTCCGCACCTTGATGCCCGCCTGTTCGCACAGTTTGCTCGCGGTGCCTGGCGAGACGCGGCTGAACCGATCGCTCAGGAACGCCACAATCGACGGATTCTTCTGCTCGTGCTCGGCGTCCTTGAGCATCTGGATGAGCATGCCCAGTTCGATGCCGCGCGGGTGCGGTTGGATCTCCTGCGTCTCGGCCGGCAGTTCGATCGTGCCGCGCGGAAAGATGATCACGCCCTTGTGCTCGGTGGTGTTGACGGCCGCGAGCGCCTGGAGGTGCGTGGGCGCCTGCGCCGATTCGGGCACCGTCTGCCCGTTCTCCGGCTTGAGCGTGAGATTCTCGCCCTCCTCGGCGCTGCCGCTGGCCCGCGACGGCGGGACGAACACGATCCGCGCGTGCGGATTGGCGATCGCGGTCATTTCGAGAAACTCGTCGACCGACCCGCGCCCGCGCTGGTAGCGCCCCTCGAGTTCCAGACTTACGCTGGTGCCGGTGGCGTAGATCGAGGTCGGCAGGAACTCCCCGCCGACAGTCAGTTCGCGCGTGCCGGCGTTGAGTTCACCGAGCCGGCGCGGCGGGAAGTCGGCCGTCTCGTCGTCGCGCGTCACCTCAGCGCGATTGGTCTTGGTGTTCATCGCCAGTTCGATGTGGTGCGCCGGCTGGCCCGCCTTGGGGCGCGTGTGGATCTCCATCGGGCGCCCGGTGGTCATCAGGCCGTACATGCCCGCAGCCGAGATGCCGATGCCCTGCTGCCCGCGGCTCATCTTCAGGCGGTGGAACTTCGACCCGTACAACAGCCGCCCGAAGATGTGCTCGACCTGCTTGCGCACGATGCCCGGCCCGTTGTCGACGATGGTGAGGCGGTACTTGGAACTCTTGGCCGACGCGGGGCGGTCGGGCTGGAGGTCTTCAATCACCACGGTGATGTCGGGGAGGATGCCGGCCTCTTCGCAGGCGTCGAGCGAGTTGTCGACGGCCTCCTTGACGCTGGTGAGCAGCGCCTTGCGGGGGTTGTCGAAGCCGAGCAGGTGCCGGTTCTTTGCAAAGAACTCGGAGACGGAGATATCCCGCTGCTTGAGCGCCATGGTCTCGGCGGTCGCACGGGTTCGTTCCTTCTTGGCCATCCCACCCTCCGTGGCGGACACCGGCAAGCCGGAGCCCGCCGGTCGAAATCATCGTGAATTGTCGGAGGATAGCGGGTTGGGAGGAGGCGGAGGTGGCCGAGGGAGCGGAGGATGCGGAGAAAGGCGGGGATCTCAACGCAAGTCGTTCAGGGCGGAGATTCAGGAACCGCGGTCAGGGAACACCCAAGTCCGAGGACGGACTTGCGGCCGGCGGCGGAGAGTTCGATGCCACGCTTCTCAATCCAGGGCATCCGGCTTCACCAATCCCAACCGCGGACCCCGTCCTTGGTCCAGTGAAAGTACTCAGGGCGGCGCATCTGCTGAATGTTGAGGTCGATTTCGGCGTCGGAGAGTCCCGATTCCGAGAGC
>RHKP01000021.1 GCA_008363215.1 Cyanobacteria bacterium CYA | reverse complement strand
ACGACGACGCCAGGCCCTTCACCTGGACCGCCGACGCCGATACCATCCTCCGACGCATCGCCAGGAATCATGCGACTTTCACAAAGTCAGTACACTAGCAGAAGCGTTTGTCGGAGAGTGGGACGAGTTTGTGGAAGCCCAAAATGTAGTGATCCTTGATTGGAGTTTGGCGTCACTGGCGACTCGATTCGCCGATGGTGTACGCGGTATGCTTGACCGGGGACATCTTTCCGAGCAGGAGAGGTTCAAGCTTGCGACGATCATCGACGAGGCCGTCAAAGCGGATTCGGAAGGGAGGCTTCTGTTTGGCAATGTGTGGAAGCAGCAAGTGGCTACAGGACTCCATCAAGCGGACGATGCTGTAATTCAGACGGTGCGAGCGGTGCACCTCGTCGGTCCGGCGCGAGAATTGGGGATCGACCCAAGCGTGGCGGTCGATGATGCAAGTACCGAGATCGTGAATTCAGCAATGGGCCTGCCCTCCGGTCGGACCTCATTACCGGTGGAGCCTGCTGAATTTCTTCGATTATTGCCAAAATCCATAATTGCACCGGAGACGCTTCGAGCGATTCCATTTGAAGACGTGATCAACATGCAAGAGATCGGCAAGAGTCTCGGATATTTTACAATCCTTGAGCGGCTGAGAAGGCGTCCTGAGGTGAGTCAGGAGTATTTGGACTACTTGAGCATCCTGCGGCGGTACATGGACGAGATCAAGCGCTACATGAGGACCAGCATGAAAGCCCACGTCGAACGTCGGGGGGAGGTCGGCGTCACGGTGGAGATGTGGGACTGGCAGGATCAGCTCATCAAGAAGTTTGAGTCAGCGGCAGGTCCGACGGACGTGATGTCGATATGGGCACTTCAGATTGCGACAGCTGTTCCGATCGCGGCTGGGATCACAGACCTGGGGCTCGTGCTGTTTGGCGCTCACCCCGGCCGGCCGCTCATTCTTTCGGCTGAGATCGGAATCGCCTCGCCTATAGCTGGTGGTCTCGCTGGGTTTCTTGGGTATCGCAAGGGGGGGCGACTGAAGACGAAGCTGAAGGAGGCTCTTGGCGGCACATACACGGCGGAAGGGAGCGCTTGATGTGGCGATTCGGTGGGGGCTCGTGCGATCTTCGTTCGAGCAGCATCGTCCTCGCTCTGGCGTCCCAACCTCCCCGGTCGGTCGCGCTACAGCGGAGCCGACCCCCTCATAACCTCCGCGGGGGTCTCGGACAGAGACAGAGAGACTTTGGCCCCCACGGGCGGTTCGAGGCGCTTCCGGGCTGCCCGGCCGGTGATGACCACGGCGCGACCAGAGACTCGGGCGGTGACCGCCACCGCCGGGAAACCCTGCGGAGAAAGCAGAAACGCCGCCGAGGTCTGTCGGCGGCGTTCCCTGAAAACCAAAGGGCCGGCTGCTTTCGCAACCGGCCCGGCAATAGAGGACGAGGGGTGGTCTGACGACGTGCGTTTCGGAGACCCAGAGACAGGACGCGCATATGCGGTCGCCCGGCAAGTCCTGGGTGGCCATTGACCTGACTCGGTGAACAGAGGCACGCCGAAACGGTCTCCAAGTCGCCGGTCTTGGCGGATCCCGGGGGCCGTCGCATCCGGGTGACTCAGCACGCGACAGCTCTTCCTGTCGGGATCCACTCGCCCAGATGGACACACTAAGGCTGGTCGCCAGCACATTTGCGGGCCGGCCGGGTCACGCATCCATCCCCAGGGAGTGCCTAACCGGCCGCGACCCACTCCTCGGGGGCATGGCGCAACGCCAGAAGGGTCTCCGATGTCACTCAACGCCGCCGCCCTCGAGTTCGCACTCCGCCTTGCCCGCATCAAGGCGGTCCAACTGCGCCGTCGGCTCCCCTGGGAGCAGGTGGAGGACATCCAGCAGGAGCTGCTGCTGGCGGTCGTCCAAGGATGGACCAGATACGACCCCAGCCGCCGGGCCGAGCCGTTCATCGAGGTGATCATTCGACACCGCGCGTGCAAGCTACTGGAACGCTGCCGCCACAGGGGCCGCTCGCGTCAAGACCTCTTTGTCGCAGCTGAGCATGCCGCCGCGAATCGCGATCAGCACGACTCTGATCTCCGGCATGACACGGGCATCGCAATGGCGACGCTCGCGCCGGAAGTTCGACGGGCATGCCAGCAACTGAAGACCGAGTCGACCAGTTCAGTTGCTCGGTCCCTTGGCATTCCGCGCTCAACGTTGGACAGTTGGTTGCACAAAGCACGTGGTGTGTTCCGATCGGGTGGACTCGGTTGTTATCGGTAAACGGGTCTGTGTGTCAGCGGGCATCGTCACGCCGCCCTCCAGTACCTCTTCGGCCGCGGTACATGCTGAACGGTCACAACCGCACCATCGCACGAAACCACCACAGCGACGTTTCGGGCGCGATCTGCAACTCGCCGCAACTGGTGAGCGTGCCGTCGGGCGGCCTGCGTTCCGAGGAAGTATGCGATGCAGCCGTCTCCCGCTCGATAGACATCCCCGAAGGCCAGTACCGCCTCCATGACCCCGGCCACGATCCCCCTCTGCTGCTGGCGGAGGGTGGCGTGATTAGTCAGCTTGAGCTCGGAGATTGACGGGCGATTCGAAGCGTGTGGCATGTGAAGCTCCCTTGTGGTGGGAGCTGATGCATTCGGCGTGCCAGCAACAGCATGCGGACTCGGTGTGCCGCAGTGGCTGTTCAGCGGCCCACGGCCTCGGACAAAGCGGGTCATTTCACCCGGACGCGGGCCATTTGTGTACTATGGAGGCAACCTCGGTCTGCCCTCGGCGGTGCAGAACCCCATTGCGCGACTTGGCACCGGCATTGCAAGAGGCACACCGGAGCAATCGCCAAGCACGGCGTCTTGCCCGGAAAGGACCCGATGGCATCTCTCTGGTACGAAGCACTTGCGGCCTACGACCCATCGCTGGCGGTGGATCGCGTCGAGAAGTTCGCCCGAAGCGGCATCGACGAGTTCGTTCAGTATCTTCAGCTAGCCCGGATTCACCACGAGAAGTCGGCAATCCGCGCGTCGTGGCAGCGTGACGAAGACGGCGGTGAGCAGCGAGACGGAAGTGTGTGGGTGGAGTTGTGCGCTCCAACGGGCAAGGTCGACCGTTTCGAGAAAGATGCCAAGAAGTTCTTCGACGATCAAATAGAGGAGGTCTACGAGGCGGAGCCCCCGTCGGGTGACGCCGCATCAGAACGACCTCAGTTTGACGAATCACGTCGGATCGCCGTCCTTGATGTCGACGAGAACTCGGGTCGGCTCCTTTTGGAGCGTGAGCCTGAGCTTGAGCACATCTTGCTGCGTCCCAACACGTACGCGCTCCACCGCCAGATTCAGGCGCTGCGCCAACTGCGGAATGAGCCCCGACCCGAGAATCTGCCGCTGCTCCGCTTACTCGGGCCGGCCCGCCCGAAAGATGGCCTGTGGCCTGGCGGGAGGGAGATCCCGACGGTCCAGTGGCCCGAACCCGTGCCATGTGACATCGATCGGTGGTACATCCTCGACGAGGAGATCGAGGGGATCGCAGAGCAGCGAAGGTTCGTTGTCCAGGCTTTGGGCTCTCCGGATTTTGCCGTTCTGGAGGGGCCTCCCGGCTCGGGCAAGACCACGGTCATCTGCGAGCTGGTCATGCAGCTCGTCGAGCGCGGCAAACGAGTCCTTTTGTGCGCGTCCACTCATGTTGCAGTGGACAATGTGCTCGAACGGCTGAAGAGTGATTCTCATCACTTCAGTGATCATGTGCTGGCCGTGCGAATCGGCAAACGCAAAGACGTCTCCTCGAAGGCTAGACCGTATCGGCTGGAAGAGTTCAAGCAGACAACGCGATCGCGGATCACCACCCACCTCCAGCAGCAGCGAGGCAGAACCGCCGCCCAGGAGGAGATGCTCCGCGCTCTTCGTGGCGACGACACCATGATCGAGCGGCTCGTGCTCGAGTGCGCCAATCTCGTCTGCGGAACCACCATCGGCATTCTCCAGCACCCGGACATCAAGGCACAGAAGGACGAACGAAGGGGCGTAGACGCAGCGTTCGACGTGCTGATCGTGGATGAAGCGAGCAAAACGACGTTCCAGGAGTTCTTGGTGCCAGGCCTGCTCGCAAAGCGCTGGGTGCTGGTCGGTGATCCGCTTCAGTTGTCGCCATACGTCGAAGACGACGACGTGGCCGCCAGCGTTCAGGCCGCCCTGCCCAACCCGGATGCACGGCACGCCTGTCTGGACGTCTTTGACAACCACCGTAGCGATGACGATCCGAGTCTTTGGAAGCCCACCGTCGTCGTGTCGGATGACCCAGCTGTTCATGAGTTATATGCCGCTCAGGCAGCCGCGCATGGGGTGCAGTGGGCCGATGGAGATACGGCCGACTGGGCGTCGCTTCACAGTGCCCCACTGATGCTGGCGACGTCCGACGGCGCGTCACGATCCCGCGAGTGGCCCGCGGACATCGCCGTGGTTCGCGGAGAGTTTGATGGGGTGGACAACGTGCGACGCCGCGCAATGGCCTTTTGGGACGGCCGTGACCGCTCGATGGATGAGGACCGCAGTTGGGAGAGCGAGATCGCATGGCGTCTCTCTCGGGAGTATGAACAGCGACTGTTCGAGCGAGACGGGATGCAAAGTGCCACGGCCCAGCGGTATCGACGTGATCGGCAACTCCTACTGCCAGCCCCGGGCACGGGAATCAAGGCGGACGTAGTGAGCGACTACGTGACGAACATCCAGCGCATCGCGCTTCCATCGGTTCTGGAATCGCTGCGGTATGGATTCGGACGCAAGGGGGCTATCACCCCGACGACGCTCTCGGAGGGCTTGCCACAAGATGTCCTCGCGGCGCGCCATACCAGGCTCACATACCAAAGACGAATGCACCCTGAGATCTCTGCGTTTCCTCGGGAGCACGTCTATCACGGGCATGCCCTGATTGATCCTCCCGACATGATGTCACGCCGAGAGTGGCCCAATGGAGGCCCAAGGCGATACTACTCTCGCGCCGAGTGGCTGGATGTGAAGACGCGGTCGAAGGGGCACAGCAGGGAAGAGGTTGCAGTCGTCATCGAGGAACTCAAGGCCTTTATGGCGTGGGCCGCTCGCAATCCCCGACCAGACGGACAGCTTTGGGAAGCGGCAGTGCTGACGTTCTATCGAGCACAGGAAAGGGAGCTGCGTTGGGCAATGCGCAGCCTGAGCGGCGAACGTCTCGCGATGCAGGAGTCGGTTCTGAAGCACTCCGGTGTGCCGGTTGTGTCCGCGCACGTGTGTACGGTGGACCGTTTCCAGGGACACGAGGCCGACATCGTCTTTCTCTCGGTTGCCAACGGATGGCCGACCAGCTTCCTCGAGAGCCCGAACCGGATCAACGTCGCAGTGACTCGGGCGCGGTACCAGCTGGTGGTCGTTGGTAACCGTCACGAGATGCTCAAGTGCCGGTCGCCGGTGCTCGGCGGGCTCGCACGCTCACTCAAGTACGGACTTCGCTTCAATCCCGGCAACGGGGGGCATGCATCATGAGTATCGAGTTTGTGTTGACCAGAAGAGTCCCTCTGCGGCGGTTCGATCTCGTCGCGACGATTGCCCGCGAGGAAGCACGTGCTGAACTGGCACCTGTGCTCGTATGGGCCAAGCAGGAGGTTGATGCGAGTCGGCGGCTCGATCCCGTGTCGCTCGCCCAGCATCTACTCGGGCCTGGTGCCGGAATGATCACGGTCGCGAAGCGCTTGCTTCTCATCTGCCGCGATCTCCAGTTGGTCACCGACAACTTCGAAGGGCTCACCGATCAGGGCGTCGCGGCTGCCAAGACGGGCAGAGTTCTTCAGCCGGACAAAGGCGAGTGGTCGCTGTGGACTGCCGAAGATCCGCTTCTCCTGTTCCCGATCATCGGCGTAGCGCCACGGTCTGGGCCCCAGAATGGGAACGAGCAGAGAAAGCGCGATGAACCGCGGCCTCGCGCGGAAGCGTTGCCGGACTGGGTCCGCGACGCCGCGGGCCAGGTGGCCCCGATGCTGATTGACGGCCGCCTGGCACGGTTCGACGACATCGCTGCCGCAGCGATCGAGGTGAGCACGACAGACGAACTGGAGGTTCGCTGGACGGTGAGCGACAAGCCCGAGCTGCGCGTAGTCGGGAACATCAACGGGCGACACCGGATCGATCAACCGATCACCCGAGGTGATCTTCCAGATGCGAGAACCGTGTGGCACGAGCTCTTGGCGTCCAGGCGGCTTGATCGCAGCTGGGATGACAACCGTCAAGCATTGATGATCCCGTTTGTCGCGGCGACTACAGAGGACGAACGCCTCAATATGCGAGCAACGCTGGAGTTCGCATCGCCCACTCTCGATGGGGTGGGCTCATTCCGTGACGTGAAGGTACCGAGCATCAGACTGTGTCCGGATTCGAACCGCGCCGCGACGGAATGGGCGCGGTATCAGATCGCATCACAGGTCAGCGGGATTCAGACAGTTCGTGTGTTCGAGAGCTTGACGCAACGGGTGCGTACGACGTTTGCCGGGTGGAGTGTGGAGCTCCCGAGCCGGGAAGACTTGGCGCGTCAGTTTGCCGGTAACACCACACACGACGCTCGATCGCGGTCCTACTGGGCGGTGCAGGCAGCACTGGATTGGAATCTGTGAAGGAGGAGAATCAGACCATGTGGGACCACACCATCGAACACATCGTGGATCAACGCAGCCGGCTCGTTCCGCCTTTGCTTGTCAGAAACACTGCACCGAATACTGCCGCTAGGCCGATCGCGAAGAGCAGTTGGCGCGTTGCCGCGACAGGCCCGGATCGCTGTGTGCTTACCGAGGCACTGTCGATCATTCAAGCGGCGCAGCAAGTCGTAGTCTTAAGCTCCTTCCTTCTGTCAGATATCGAGATTCAGAGGGCGCTCCTCGAAGCCGCCGCGCGCGGCTGCCGGGTGTATGGCCTTGTCGCTGCTGAAGCTAAGCTCGATCGCGACGTCAGCGACGAGGATGACTTCGAGACGAAAACTACGGAATCCCACAAGCAGATGCTCAACGAGTTTGCCGGGCGCATGCTGATTCGTTCTTCGCCGGCGTTCCACGCCAAGTGCGTGCTCGCTGATCCCGCAACCGCTGTGGCACGCGGCATTCTGCTCACGGCAAACCTGACGACGGAAGCTCTGACCAGGAACGAAGAGCTGGCGGTGCGTCTGAGCGTGCCGGAAACGCAAGAGATGTTCGAGCAACTGCGTTACGCGATTTGGGAGATGGCGGAGCGGGAGCTGGTGGGGAGGGGTCAGCTCGACCGCGTCAAGCCCCTCGGAGAGGTCGTGTTGCCCCAGTCCGCCCAGCGCGTCGTCGCCACGATGGGTGCGCGTTGTCAGATACGGGAAGCGATGTTGGAGATGATCCGCGCTGCACATCGCGGGATCATCGTCTCAAGCTTCGGCTGGGATGCGGATCATCCGGTTGTCGCCGCACTTTGCAAGAGGGCCGGTGAAGGCCTGCCCGTGACAGTTCTCGCCCGGTATCGGTCAGCTTCCATTCCGGCGCTGCTGAAGCTCCGAAGAGCCGGGGCAAGGGTGCATTGCTTCACGTGGCTGCACGCCAAGGCACTCGTGTGCGACGATCAGGCGATGGTCATGTCGGCCAACCTGCAAAAGCACGGGCTCGACGAGGGCTTTGAGCTCGGCGTGCGCTTGGCCGGTGCGGACTCAGAGGCACTGCGAGAGCTTCTGCAGTCATGGACAGAACATTCCCAATGGCGAGTTGAGATTCCCGCGACCCTCGGGGACGCGTCCGGGGAGATCGTTCCGCTCTCGCCGAACTCCGTTCCCAAGAAACCTGAGCCGACGATCCGAATCAAGGCAACCGAAACGGTCACCCTCGATGCAGTCACCGCAAGGTCGGCCGATCGCCTTGAAGAGGCCAAGCTCTCGGAGGCCAGTGTGCGGCAGGAAGTCGAGCGGCGGGGCATGGCGTGGGTGCATCAGGTCATTGTCAGATATTCACTGCGAGCACCGCGAGTGCCCAGTGCCGCCAAGCGGGAGGAGCGCTCCAAGGGTGCCAAGGAAGGAGATGGCACCGTCGCCGACAGGCCAGCGGTGTATCGCCTACCCGACGGGTCGAAAGCACTGGGCGCAGGGACCCCGGAGGAGGCAAAGGCCGCCAGACGGGTGGCCGAGAGCCTCGGCATCAAGACCATCCTGGCAGAGGAGCGAGTCTCATGAGCACCAAGACTGGGACATTGCTCGCATGGCACTCCAAGAACCACGGCCTTGACGTGCTACGACATGCCCTCAGGCTGTTGAAGGCGAAGGGCCATCCCATCGGGCAAGTGATCTATCTCAAGAGGAAAGCCGAGCCAGTGGCGGTTGGGCCAGAGTGGGATGGACCTCCGGTCGACATTCGGACCTTGACGGTCAGTGACCCAAGCAACCACGCGCAGATCTATGAGGCGATCTCTCAGCAGGTGATTCCAGATGTGCAGTCGGTCGCCAACTTGCACGTGAACGTGTCCCCCGGGACGCCGGCCATGCACTGCGTGTGGCTTCTGCTACACGCGGGAGGCGCGTTCCCAGGCGGCACCCGGCTGTGGTCGTCGCAGCGGGAAGGGCGGGACGGCCCGGTCCGGATCGATCCCGTCGTGTTTCCAATCTCGACGTACCTGGCGGAGATTCGCGAGACCGCGACCGTGCGTGCACCTGTCGCGCAGTATGACCCCGAAGCGAGGTCACCCGCAAGACGCCGGGCGCTTGAGGACATCATGCGTTACGCGGGCGTGGCAGGCGCTCCCTTGCTTGTACTCGGAGAACGTGGCACTGGGAAGACACGCCTCGTCGAGACGATCGTGGCGAGTATCAAGCGTCGCGGCAACGTCGTCACAGTGCCATGCGGTGCACTCGACTCCACATTGGCAGAGAGTGAACTGTTCGGGCATGTCAAGGGTGCATTCACCGGAGCCGAGTCGGTGCGCAAAGGGCTCCTCGGCAATGCAGACGGGGGCATTTTGTTCCTGGATGAGGTGCAGGACTTGCCCATGGGGGTTCAGAGGAAGTTGATCCGATTCTTGCAGGATCGGCATCGCCGATATCGGCAGGTGGGCGGGGACAAGGAGCTCTCTGTCGATGTCGAAGTTGTCTGTGCCAGCAACATGCCGATTGCCGATCTCGCTGAGCGGCTTGCCCCGGATCTCTTCGATCGTCTGAGCCATCTCATTGTGACGGTTCCTCCGCTCAGAGACTGCCGGGACGATCTCGTTGACGATTGGGCGCGAGTCTGGCGAGAGTTGCGCGTGACCACGGCGGTGCCCTCCGATCCACCTGTGCACGATCTTGTGATTGAGGCGCTGGCAACTCATCCGTTTCCGGGCAATCTGCGTGATCTACAGCGTCTGGCGGTCCTCATCACAGCGTGGTGGAATGGCCGCACAGAAGCAGCTGCTGTGGAGCAGGCAGTCACCGCGTGGCGGCGGAGCGGGAGCGCCATTAGCAGCACAAAGGAGCGCTCGCCTTGGGGCGAAGGCACTCGACGCGAACGCATCCGCCATTTCCAGCGTGGGTTGGCTCAGTGGGCTAAGGAGCGGCATGGCACATGGGCCCGAGCCGCAGAGGCCCTAGGCTGCGATGAACGCACCCTCCGGGAAGATGCAGGCGATTAATTTTCCAGTATTCGATCATTTTCCGGCACCGGAAATCGATGGCTCTCTGGAAAACTGCGAAGCATCCACCGCCTTCAGTCCCCGCCGCTTCCCGCCACAGGTGCCCCCCCCGGAACCTGGACCTGAACTTCGGCAGATCGCGAAGCGATTCTGGATTCCACGAACCAGACCGTCGTCAGCACCTCAGCTCATGCCCGGTTGAATCTGACTCTGCGCAGCGTGCTGGGACTTGATCGTCCAGGTCGTTCAGCAATTGCAGTCGTGCAACTTTCAGGCATCGCGATGGCCCCGTCACGGCCATCACCTGGCGACGCCGCTTTGCAGTGCCATGCCGACAGCGCACAACACCCTCGTCATCTCCGGCGATCTGCGTCAACAAGACCACTCCCACCATACAAGTGATGTGGAAGGGGCTCACACCGCTAGCTCAAACGTGCCACAAGGGCGGCATCCGTTGCCTGCAACCCTCCCTTCTTGAAGCCCCCGAGCGGTGGCGGGTCGGCACGCTGCACACACACTACAATCGAGGGTTCCTCGGGTGCTGGTGCACCCGCGACTGCCTGGGAGTTGCCCACTTGATCGATCCCGAGAGCATCTCCGCACTTCGCTCAGAACTCGCCTCCAGCATACAAGGCGATCGGAGGGTCCTTGACGAGCTCCGGGAGGATGTGCGCCCGCTCAAGGGGCAGACGCGAAAGATCCAGCCTAGGAGTACGACTGCGATCTCCCTCGTCGGAACCGACGGCGGGAACAACACAATCGAGTTCGACCCGTTCATGGTGCAACTGGTCCGGGTCGTGGACTCGAGCAACAACGAGTACTGCCTGGAGGTCGTGACGCCGACCACCGACCGGTTGGCGGTGAACGCGCGGCATTTTGACGCTGCCGGCGCGCCCAAGACCGCGCTCGGCCAGATGCTCACTAAACTGCTGCCCGCAGGCGAGCGGTCGATCTGGAACGTCTCGCCGATGATCCCCAAGCCGCCCGCCCCGGGCGCGAAGATCGAGCCTATATCTCCAAGCTGGGTGCAGGTCTACCGCGAGCTCACCGAGTGGGCAGTGCTGCTGAAGCTCGTCAGCGAGCTCCAGTACGGATCAGACACGGTGATCATCGCCGACGGCAACCTTCGCAGCAAGGTGTTCAAAGGCGATCTCTTCATCAAGTACCGTCAGCTTCTTTCGGACGCGATCGAGACCCAGAAGAAAAACAAGCGGAACATTTATCTGGCGGGCGTTTCCAAGGGCAGCAAGGTACTCCAACGGTATCGCCTCGCGATGGGGATCGAAGGCGTCCTTCGCACGGACTATCCCGCCTATGTCGAAGTCCCGCGCGAACTGGAGGAGAAATCCTACGTGTGGGGCGAATACGCCCGCGGGGATGAGGAGGCCGGGAAGCTCGGCGGCGAGGCGAACAAGTTTGTGGGTGGGAAGATGTTCTTTGTGAAGTTCGGCTCGCGTCCGCATGACCCTATCTGGCCGATCGATATCTTTATCCCCCAGGCCAAGGACGCGCCGACGGTTTTGGGCTACATGCTCGCAGACGCCATTGATGGCTTTCCCGTTCCGTTCTACCCGCAGTGCCTCCAACGGGCACACGAGAACGCGGCGCTCGTCGACTTCGACATGACCATTCTGCAAGACGAGGTCATCCGGTCAGTCCGGGGGATCCTCGCTGAGCACGCGGGTCGCCTGGATGAGATGTCCCTGCAGCCGAGCGATCCGGCAGCTGCCCGCTATCGCTAAGACCCCGGAGGCCACCTTTGCAGCTGTTTCCCAAAGACAAGACGATCGGCATCTTCCGCGGCTTCACGGAGGGTGGGTTGGAGTTCCACGCTGATCTTGCGCTGCCATACCAGAGCAACTTCCAGAACATCCCGATGCACGGCCAGCTAGTGCTCGTGCAGTTGGAGACGCCGAGCGAAGCAGTGCTGGGGCGAATCACGTCTCTGTCTTCGGATGGCCGCTTGACCGGTGCAGCGGGCGAAGATTTCAACATTCGCGCCATGCGCGAGTCTCGGAACGTACCGGAACAGCTGCGAGAGGATTACCTCAAGTACCGTGTTGACATCCGGGTACTCGGTGTGCTTCGAGTGAACGGGGACAAGAAGCTCACATTCGTGGCGTCCCACCGGCGTCTTCCACACGTCGGCAGTCCTGTCGCGTTCGTAGATGATGTCATTCTGAAGGAACTGCTTGGACACGACAGTGATGGTGCCATCATCGGCCACTACGCGATGGGGGAGTACGTGTACACGGGTGGGAACGCTGCCGTCGCGCCCGACGAGTGGGTCCAGCACCTGAACCCGGAGCTCAAGGTCAAGTTCCTTGCCAGCAGTCTCGTATCTCGCCGCACATTCGTCTTCGCACGTGCTGGCTTCGGCAAGTCGAACTTGAATAAGCTGTTGTTCTCTGAGTTGTATCGCAACGACCCGATGTCCCCCCGACGCGGTGGAAAGGAGGTACCTGTCGGGACGATCATCTTCGATCCTGATGGGGAGTACTTCTGGCCAGATTTCAAGGACCGCCCCGGTCTGGCCGACGTGCCTCATCTGAGAGACCGACTGGTCGTGTTCACATCGCGCAAGATCGAGAGTAAGTACTACATGTCGTTTGTCGCGGCCGGTGTCAAGCTGGACATCCGCACATTGAGTGCTAGTGACGTGATCTCCCTCGCGCTGTCCCCGGAGAAACAGGATCAGCAAAACGTAGCCAAGCTCCGTGCCGTCCGTGGCCAGAACTGGTCCGACCTTGTCGATCTGGTCTTCAGAGATGGAAACTCAGCCAGCATCAACGACATCAAGCGTTTGTTGAACGTATCGCATGACGGCATGAGCGATGTCGAAGTCTTCGCGGCACGAGCGAATCTGACCCGGATCGTGAACATGCTCCACGATCCTGCTAGTCGTCTGATGGACGCGCTGCTTGCAGCGCTAAAGGAAGGCAAGCTCTGCGTTGTGGACGTGTCTCAGCTTCGCGGCGGTCCCTCGCTTGTCCTGAGTGGCCTGATCCTGAGGCGGATATTCGACCGCAATCAGGAGGAGTTCACAAAGGAAGTGCCGCAGAGCATTCCCACGATTGCCGTTGTCGAAGAGGCTCAATCGGTGCTGAACGAGAAGGCGTCCGCGGCCCAGCCATATATTGAATGGGTCAAGGAAGGCCGCAAGTACGACCTCGGCGCGATGTTGATCACCCAGCAACCAGGCAGCATCCCAGGCGAGATTCTGAGCCAAGGGGACAACTGGTTCATCTTCCACCTGCTGTCAGCTGCAGACCTCCGAAGTGTGAAGGCGGCCAATGCGCACTACAGCGATGATCTCTTGAGCTCGCTTCTGAATGAACCGATTCCCGGGCACGGTGTGTTTTGGAGTAGCGTCGGCGGCCGGCCATTCCCCATCCCCTTTAGGGCCATGCTGTTTGAGGGTCTCTACAAGACCGTGGATCCCACGTACTCGGCTCCGGCGGTCGATACGTTCGCCAGTCGGCTGCGCGCGCGACTCGGGGCAGAGGTTGCTGCCGTCACGGCTGCGCCGGCGCACGCGGCGGGTGTGGCGACGTCAGCCACAGGAGGGCTGGCCCAAGGCGACGATGAGGGCGTGCCAGTGGATTTCCGTGCCGTCGCCATCCAGGTTGCCAAGGACAAGCTTCGCCAAGATCAGGAGTTCGTCGAGCAGTTCAACCGCACGATTGGTGTTCCGTGGTTCGTTGTCCAGCGAAAGCTGTGCGATCAACTACCTGCGAGCATGACCGATCGGGATGACCTTGCGCTCCAGCTGGTGATTGAAGTGCTAACAGAGCTCGCTGGGCAAGAGGGTGCTGGATGGCATCGTGAACGTCGGCAGAAGAAGAACGACCCGTCGAAGACACTCGTATGGGTGGTCAAAGGGCCCACCCCTTGATCTATGCGAGCACGGCGTAGAAGTCGTGCTCTTCCTTCGGGGCTGGACCGCCATGCACGAATTGCGTGGCCTGGCGGCGACCGGCGTTCGCATCACCCGCTGAGACCGCCGTGGTGAGTCGCCACCCGGACTCGTCGAGCGAGGCTTTCAGGAGCCCAACTGGATCCACATCTCGGTCAGCAATTCCGCCAAAGCGGATCACAAGTCTCGCATCGTCAGCGGCATGAGCAGCGATGCCTTTCCAGACTTTTCGCAGGTCATCTGCGAAGGCGTCGGCAGATCTGTGGTCCATCTCCCCCTGCGGGGGTCGGTACGCAACTGTAGAGGGTCCACCGAGAAACCAGCTGCGAAGCCATTGGTCCGGAATATACGTCCGCATGCCATAGTATGGCGGCGACGTGATCGCCCAGCGAAATGTACGCGTGCCGAACACATCAGCCGTGCGGCTGTCGCCGAGAACCACCTGCGCCGGCGTATGCTGAGGTCGTTCTGAGAGATACCTGCGAGCTCGTGTTCTGATCACCTCGATTACATCCACAACTGGCGGCTTCATGCGTCGTTTGCGCCAGAAACGAACGGCATAGTCGGGCTTTGGTGCGAACGTGCGTGGGCACTGATTGGACAGATGCGACGCGGCCAACTTTGTCCGCGGACCATGAAGCGCTCCGAGGAGTATCGCACGCAGCAAGAGCCGTGAATCACTCGAACAGTTCCGCAGTAGCTCCTTGCGGAGCCAGCAGACTTGCTTGAGTACAGAATGCTCGAACGCCAGTTCCCAAAACTCACCCTGTGGCACCGTCACCCGCTTGGGCATGGCGTCCAGAATACTCTCTGCCACGCGTACAACGTCGCACACACGTGCATCGGCCAGCTTCGCTTTGGTTAGCGCGACGGCGACGGGACTGCTGTCGACGCCAAGCGACGAGAGGCCCAGCATCCTCGCCGCGAAGTTCGTGGTTCCGCGGCCGCAGAACGGGTCAACTACCCAGTCGCCCCTTCTCGCTCGCCCGCGAAGAACGCGGAGGGGAAAGTCCAACGGGAACATGGTGTAGTACGGGCAAATCGCGTTGAGTGCCCGCAGAGGTTCGAGTTTGGCGGCTGAGTCAGCCATGCTTCGAAGTGTACGTCGAGTTGTTCGGGAAGGCCTCCTCCACCTCACGGGTCGCATGCGAGAGCCACAATCGCTCAGCTGAGCTTCAAGAGACAGATCATTCTGGTGCATTGGCCGCCCACATTCCCGTATACCGTGGTCTGTTCCCCTCGACCCACGTTCCCGCGAACAGGTGCGCACCCAGCAGGAACTGCTTCGCGTCGGGATTCGACTTCGACTCCCCAACGGTCGGGTGGAAGTACGCTGGCGGATACAGCGCCACGTCGTCGAACTGCGTGACAACCCGGGCGATCAGCCCCGGCCCCGCCTGATCACCGACGTACCGCCGCTCGAAGAACGACTCCTCGATCATCGCCACCGCGTGCCACATCGCCGGGTGGTTGGGTGGGAAGCCCATCGCGGCGTTGGTCACGATGTCAAGCTGCTCGCACGCCGCCCACGCGACGACCTCGGGCAGGCACATCTCGTCCAGCGGCCGCACGGGCTTCACGTCCGTATCCAAGTAGACCCCGCCGAAGCGGGCCAGGATCTCAAGCCGCAGGATGTCCGATCGCATCACGCAGCCGGGCGTGCCGCCGACATTGCCGCAGGCGTCCCAGGCGTTGCGGTTGAGGATCGGCGGCAGGTTGTCGTCGGTCCAGAGCCGCATTTCCCAGTGCGGGTTCATCTCGGCGAAGCGCCGCCGCCAGCGCCGCTGGTGCAGGGGTATCTCGCCCTTGCCCAGCCAGATCTGGTGCAGGACCCGCGGGATCGAGGAGGTGCGTGCTGGTGTGCTCACGCCACCACCTTCGCGGGTGTGGCCTGAACGAACACAAACGCCCCGCCGTGGGCCTTGGCGGACTCCTCGCCCTGCTCGAAGAGCGCCCAGTGGAACGGCACCACGTCGCGGAAGTGCCCGTGGTCGCGGACCACGCGTGTCAGGAATCCCGGGCCGCTCTGATCCCACACGCCGCGATACACCAGCACCGAGTGCGGCAGATCGCGGATCGCGTGCCACAGCATCGGGTGGTTCCGAGTCGCCCCAAGCACCGACGGCGAGAGCATGTGCGGCCTGCTCGCGCCGTGGCTGGCGATCGTCGAGCAGAACGCACCGACGCCGGCGACCAGTTCATCGAGCGAGCGCAGCGGCAGACGGTCGGGATCGACGAAGACTCCGCCTTCGCGGGCCAGCAGCTCGTAGCGCAGCAGGTTGAGCCGCGCGGCCGACGCCGCGGGCTCGGCGAGCCCAAAGGTCTGCTGCCACTGGTCGTAGTTGAGGATCGGCGGCTTGGTGTCGAGCGTGAGCGTCACCACGTCCCACTCGGGGTGCATGGTCTGCCACGCGTACCGCCACGCGGTGAGCCGCTCTTCGTCGGGAGCTTCCTTGAGGTCTGCCGTGTAGATCACCTTCGGGATCACGCCTTTGCCTCCTCTTCGATGCCGCTGATGAGACTGCCCACGCCGCTCTGCTGCCATTTCGCAGGAGGCACACCCTCCATGCCGCCCTCGATGAACGACGATGCGCCCTCGCCGAGCGCCACCGACTGCTGGGCGCTGCCGGAGCCCGAGCCGGATCCGGGCGGCCCAGAGCCGCTGTCGCTCCCGCTCGAAGAGCCCGACGAACTACCGGAACTGGACCCGGAGCTCGATCCCGAACTCGACATGGACGAGCCGCTGGACTTGCCGCTGCCGGATCCGCTTCCGCTCGACGAGCCGGAGCCAGAACCGGAATTCGATCCCGAGCCCGACGATGAACCCGAACCACTCTGCTGCGTCGCGGGCATGTCGTTGTGAATCCACACGCCATCGGCAAGGAACACGTTGAGCCCGGGCACATGCACGGCCACGGTCGTCACACGCTCGCCCGATCGCTCGACCGTCTCGACGAGTTCCTCGCTCAGGTCCTGCCGCACGAGGCAATCGCCGACTTGCACGAACTCCGCCGACGCGAAGCCGATCTCCTCGTTGCGCTTCAAGAGCACCGGGTGCTCGGGCGTCAGGCGCAGTCGGCCGTTGATGGTGATGAAGCCCTCGTGCGTGCCGAGCCTCACGCTGCCGACCGTACCGGTGACCGGCGTGAGCGCCGCCTCTGCCCAGGGGCGGAGCCACCGATACTGCGCACGCCACGGCACATCGCGGTCCAGCCCCGCCACGTCGAGCGCCGCGACACGGTCGCCCGGCTGGAGCGATTCGACCGGCTTGATCGATCTGTCCGCCAGCACCACGGGCGTGCCCGCGAGCACGCAGTTGGAGCCGGGTCCGGAGCCGCCGGGACCGCTGCCGCCCGGGCCAGAACCGCCCGGTCCCGAGCCACCGGGACCGGACCCGCCCGGACCTGATCCGCCGGGTCCGCTGCCGCCGCCGCTCGATCCGCCGCCACCCGACGACCCACCGCCGGACGAGCCGCCGCCCGACGAACCTCCGGATGACCCGCCTGACGACATGCCGGAACTGCCGCCGGAGGACATGCCCGACGATGCGCCCGAACTCGCACCCGAGGACATCCCGCTCGACGCGCCGGACGAACTCCCTCCGCCGGAACTGCTCATGCCCGAGCTGCTCATGCCAGACGAGCCCGTGCTCGATGGCGTCTGCGAACTCGTCGGTGTCTGCGAGGAGTTCGTCGTCATGCCGCTCGACGACATCGGGCCACTGCTCGAGGGCGTGTGCGTCGTCCCCGGCGTGTTGCTCGTGAACGCGTCGGTGGTGTAGAACGTCAGCGTCGGCGTGCCGCCCGGGCCGGTCGTGTAGATCACGTCGCCGGTGGTCGAGTAGCTCGGCGGCATGCTCGGCGTGCTGGTCGGCGTCGAGTACGTGCTCTCGGGTGTCGAGCCCGATGGCGTCGAGTAGTTGCTCGACCCGCCGCCTTGCGGAGCACGTCCCGTCGCCCAGACCGGGATGTAGAGGTAGTACCGCGTGGGGCCGTCGCTCATCGTGCGGCCTCCTGTGGCGTGGGGGTGGGATTGGGCTCGTACCACCCGTTGGTGCGGATGGGCTTGCCACACTCCGACGCCGCCGCCTTTACCGCGTCCTCGAAGGCCATCTTCTCGAAGACCTCCAGGGCGCTGCCGGGCGAGCAGTTGACGACGCGGAAGCGGTGCTTCTCGAAGTGCGGCTTGAGGGCCTCGAACCTCTTCGAAAGCGAGTCATACAGCACGTTGTTGTGCCGGATCGCGTTCTGCGCGCGGTGCTCGTCGAAGGCGTACTTCCGCTCCGCGTCCATCTTGAAGTCGCAGCCGAGCAGGTACACCGTCGAGAACCCGAGGTAGTGGAGCAGCCGCAGGGCGACGAGCATGACCGAGCGCTTGCCGGTGATACCCAGCGAGTCGGGGTTCTTCGCGTCGTTGCCCCATGAGATCGTGTCCCCGGTGAGGAAGCGCTCGTGGTCGAAGTGGTCGCTGCGGCGGAAGAACAGGACCCCGGGCATCTGGTGGACCTTGAACGCGCTGTTGCGCAGCGTGCCGTCGGGGTTCATCACCTTGAGCCGCTTGTCCCACATGCACGTGGGCACGAACTTCAGGATGCCCGGGTCCTTCCACCCCACGTCGATGAAGCGGCCGGGGTCGTCCACGCACGTCCACAGCGTCGGACGCTGCACGGACCAGGCGTTGTTGACGGCCATCGTGACGATCCCTCGGGCGTCGAGCAGCGACAGGTCGACCTGTGTGAGCGACGGACCGGAGAGCATGAGGAACGCGGACCGTCCCCGATAGAAGCCATTCAGCGACACCGACTCGAACGTCGGCGGGGCGGTGTAGAGGCGCAAGCCATCACGCGCGGGCTTGCGCGCCTTGAGCCCGGCCTGCAGCGCCGTGATGTCGGATTGGTTCTCACGCACCGCAGCACCCCCCATCACTCTTGAACCGCCCGACGATGTAGCGGGAGCCCGCCTTCGGCTTGGTCGCGACCCCGACGCCGACGATGCGCTCCAGCCACCACTCGAGCGGCCGCACCGTCGGGTGCAGACCTTCGCCGGCGACGGTGGTCGTGCTCGGCCGCGTGCAGATCGAGAAGATGAACCGCCCGCGGGGCACCGCGACGCGGCGCATCTCAGCGAGCGTGAGATCCACCTCCTCCGGCAGCAGATGCTCAAGGGCGTCGAAGCTCGTCACCACGTCGGCGATGCCAGCCTGCAAGGCGGTCGCGTGCATGGGACGCACGAGGTCGGCCTCGGGGAATGCGAAGTCAATGCCCAACCCATCGATGCCGAGGCGCCGCAGCTCGCGCACGAGGTCGTTGCGGCCGCAGCCAAAGTCCACCACGAACCTCGGCTTGCTCTCTTGAATGAGCGGAATCGCCGCCCGGCCGTGGTTGGTCGAGCCGTACGTCGAGCCGGGCTTGCTCGCCAGCGCCAGATACTTGGCCCGCTCTTTGGCACGCTTGGCGTCGAGTGGCGTCGCCGGCGCGGGTGTGGTCGTGGGGGTCGGAGTGGTCGTCATTCCGCACCTCCGATGTAGAGGTTGAACTTGCGGTCCTCGTCGGCGGGGTCGGCGATCTCGATCAGGCTCATGGCCTCGAAGACCCACACCGGCTTGCCCCGGCTGTTGCGCTCGCAGGTCATCTGCACGCAGACGCCCTCGGGGATCGGCACGAGCTCGGGCTTGAGCGACCGCGCGGGCGGGCACTTGGGGAGCACGCCAGGGAGCTCGCACACCGGCCCCAGCCCGAGCAGGCCGCCGAAGCCGGAGCCGGGCTCGGAGTCGTTCATGTGGTGAGCCTCAAAGCGGTTGATCGCCAGGCGTGTGGGGTCCTCGCCGCCGCTGGGGGCCTGCGAGCTCAGGCCGTTCTCGACGGGCACGTAGCGCAGGTAGTCCGGACTTCCGGGGTTGCCGTCGATCTGGGCCTCAACCCACGGGTAGCGCCAGCGGTTGCGCTCGGTCGGGATCGGCTGGGCCGCGCCGAGGATCGCGGTGATGCGACCTGGCGAGGGACGACCGAGTTCGATCACTGCCCACTTCTCGCCGGTGCCGTCCTCCTTCCACAGGATCGGGATGCCGCCCATGGGCGTGCTCGCGAGGACCGTCTCCTCGGCCGCGAGCTCGCAGGTGGTGTCAGTCTCGTTGGTGATGTAGACCCGCGCGGTTGTCACGCCGGTGAGCACGCAGGGGCCCAGGGCGTTCGGCTTGATGGGCTGAAGAGCCACCGCGAAAGCGAGCGTGTCGGACTCCTCGGTGGCGACATCGCCGGTCAGTGGCGTGCGGCTGTGGAAGGTCCGCTCCTGGTCGTCCTCGCCCGGCTCGACCAGCACGCCCGTGATCGCCAGCGCGTGGTGCGGCTCGATCAGTTCGTTCGAGTCGTTGCGGACCAGGACCACCCCGATGCCGCGCTGGGCAGACTCGACGAGCGGCCCGGCGACGGCCTGGCCGCGCCCCTGACGCGAGCGCAGATCGACCGCCGCATCGACGAACGCGTTGTACGCGCCCGCGGGGATGCGGAGGGGCTGGCCGGTGCGGACTTTGCGGAGGTCATCGGGCATGTCAGGTTCCCTCCGAACGCCGGCCCAGCAACAATCCCCTGGAATGACCGATCCACCGCCCCCAACCTTTGATGAATGGGTGACCTACTGCTTCACCCAGGGCCACGGCGATTTCTCCGGAACAACCCCCGATGACGAGGATTCGGTGCAGGCGCGCGAGGCACGGTTCTTCAGCATGGCCCCTTCGCTGCTGACGGCCTATTTGACTCGGCTCTTCGAATCGCCGTCCTTCGTTGCCGAGCGGTACACCGACAACCAGATTGCCGAAGCAACCTGGTTCATCTTCGGCTGCGGGTCCGGCTACATCGGCGACATGCGTCGTGGGACGGTTTCGCCCGACCTTCAGGTCCGCTGCGTGCGGTCGATTGCGACGCTCTATACAGACCTGTTCGACCGGGTTTGTGGACATCATGGCACGGACCCAGACTCTGACCTCCGGGATACGGATGAGGTTGACGGAGCGGTGTACATGATGTGGGACATGGGTCATCTGGAGGGGACGGTCATGTTCCCCGAGAAGGGACCGCATCTCGTCGAGCCAGGAATCGAGGTTTTGGAGAGCGTTCTGCACCGATGCCGGACAAGCGCGTGTCGAGTCAGCGCGCTTCACGGGATCGGGCACATCTACTGCATTCACAACTACCAAGGGGACAAGGCGATAGCTTCTCGCCTGCGAGCGATAGTGGATGCCTTCACGGAGCGCAACGACCTCCCGGAGTGGCTCCGCGACTACGCCGCACATGCACGCGAGGGCTATGTGCAATAGCAGCTGTCCAAGCTGGTATGCTGTGTCAGGCATCAGATCCCCAGCCCTGCGAAGTTGGCCTGGTCGTACACGCGCTCGACGTACGCGGCGATGGGTTTCTTGATGATCGCGCCGGAGCCCGAGTCCTCGGCGTCCGCGTAGCGGACCCACAGGTACTCCCACCCCTTCTTGTTGATCCCGGTGACGGGACCGACGGTCAGGTTGGTCTGGTTGGGACTCGCCGCGAACCGGAACGTGATCTCCCAGTCGTCGTCGGGGCCGTCGCCGCGCTTGGATCCCGTCGCGCCCAGGAACAGCACCTCGCCCGCCGCGAACCCGCGGAACGAGCCCGCATTTGTCTTACCCGTGCACGAGAAGATTGCGCCCTTGTACGAGACGGTGACCTGCGCGTCCGTGAAGTAGTGCGTCTCGGAGAACTGGTACACCGGCACAGTGATGTCCACGCCCTCGACGCCGTCGGCGGTGACGCCGATCGCGCCGCCGAAGTCGGGCGCGGTGGTGCCCGGCGCGGGGCGTCGCTGCATGGTCTGCAGGCTCTGGGTGATGTGCTGGGTGCCGCCGCCAGTCTCGAACGTGAAGGACGACTCGCTGGGCGTGCTCGTGCCGGTGGAGGCGTTCTGGCTGTAGCGGACGGTCACGTCCCACAGCTGCGGGCCGATGGGCTCGATCTGGATGGTCTGGCGCGGGAGCGTGTCGTAGGTCGCCGGGGACGCCGCCTGCGCAGCGGTGCGGGCCGCGAGGTCGTCGGCCGTGCCGCGCACGATGTAGCCGAGCTCGGCAGAGGACTGCGAGGCTTGGTTCGCCTTGGTGGAGCGGCGGCTCTCGAACTTCTCAAAGACCTCGACCGGCACGAACGACAACCTCCTCTCGTTGGGGACTCAGGCGAACCGCAGTCCGTTGTCCACGCTGGCGTCCAGCAGACGCTTGGTGTTGCGGGCAGTCTGCTCCGTGGCGCTGGCGGTGCGCTCGGCGGCGTCGCCGCCCGTGCCCAGCCCCGAGACCGCGGCGGCGCTGAACGTGCCCGTCACGCTGATGCCCTTGCCGATGGCAGCGCCGAGTCCCGACAGCCGATCTTCGAAGTCGGCCAGCAGATCCCGCTGCGGGCGACCGGGACCTTTCTCGGCGTCGGCGGCCTCGCGCTTCTTGCGGGCCTCCTCGATCGCGGCCGCGAGCTTCTGCTTTGCGGCGTCGAGCGCCGCCTGCGATTCGGCGAGCCCGGCCTCGTTGTCCTTGCGCAGGGCCTCCTGGGCGTTCTCGAAGTCCTGGCCGATCGCGGCCAGCGTCGCCTCGTGCATGGCGGCGGCGTCGCGGCGCTGCTGCTCGCGCTGCCCCTCGCGGGCGGTCACTGACTGCTGCGCGGCGTTCTCCAACTCGACCAGGCGGGATTCGAGCTGCTGATCGACCGCCTTCTTTGCGGCCTCGACATCCAGCCCGTCATCGAACAGCCCCTGGATCTCCAGCATCCGCTTGGCGACCCAGGACGAGGCTTCCTCCCAGATCATCTGGAAGCCCGTGGCGAAGTTGGTCCAGGTCTTTGACAGGAAGGCGGTCGTCTCGATCCACGCGACCTCGAGGGCGTGGAAGACAATCTCAGCAGCAGCCAGCGCCCCGTACCACATCGAGTACGCGGTCGAGACGAAGAACTCCTTGGCCCCCAGCCAGGCATTGTTCAGCGCCGCCACACCCTGCTGCCAGATGACCTTCAGCGACAGCCACAGGATCTCGGCGGCCAGCGCGATGTCGCCGGCGGCGAGGGCGTCGGAGATGCCGCCGACGACCTTGCCGACCCAGTCACGCAGCTCGGTGAACTTCTCCGCGAGCCACGACAGCGCCTCGCCACCAGCGCCGGTGACGACCAGCAGTGTGCCGCCGAGTGCCACGATCGCGGCGATTGTCAGGCCCACCGGCGTGAGCACAGCGCCGATCGCGGCCCCGATCAGACTGAATGCTGTGCCAATCCCGCCGATGACGGCGGCCACGATGCCAAGCGCTGCACCAATCCCGGAGATGATGTAGCCAAGCCCGACGATGGCAATCCCTGCGACGGCAACTGCCGCCGCGACTTTGAGCGCCCAGACCACCGTTTCCTTGTTCGCCTTCACCCACGCGGTGGCGCTGACGACGATCCGCGTGATCCGCTCCGTCAAGTCCTTGATGGTGGGTGCCAGCGCCCCGCCGATGGTGAAGACGCCCTGCTTGAGAACCTTCCAGAGCGTGCCGAGCGCATCGTTGAGTTCCGCGGCGTCGCGGGCGGTTTCCGTGCTCACCGTCAGCCCGAGCTTGCGGGCCTGCTCCTGCATCTCGTTGATGCCCGCAGCGCCGTCGGCCATCAGCGGAAGAAGCTTTGTCCCGGCCTTGCCGAAGAGCTCCATCGCCATCGCGGCCCGGAGCGCCGGGTCTTGGATCTGTGAGATCCGGTCGGCCAGCAGCTTGAACTGCTCGTCAGGGGAGAGCTTCGCGAGGTCCTGCACCGTCAGCCCCAGCCGCGCGAGAGCCTCGTTCGCACCCTTGGACCCTTGTGACGCCTCCGTGAGCGTCTTTTGCATGACGCGGAGGCCGTTCTCCAGCGTCTCCATGTCCGTGCCCGAGAGGTCAGCCGCATAACCGAGCTCGCTGAGGGCCTCAACGCTCACGCCCGTGCGGGCGCTCATCTTGTCGAGCGCATCGCCCGAGTCACTGAACACCTTCGCGGTGCCGAGCAGCGCCGTGATCGCGGCGACACCGATGCCCGCCATCTTGGTGCCGATGGACCGCAGTCCCGCGCCGAAGGCTTCGAGCTTCTTCTGGGCCGCCTTCAACCCAGCCGACAGCTTGTCGCTGACGCCCAGCTCGATGAAGGCTCGTCCGGCTCGGATGCCCCGCGTATCGGCCACGTTCACTCACCCTTTCTTGATCGAGTTCCGCCACAAGAGCGGCAGGTTTGGCCGCTCCTTCTCCAGCGCCGGGGCCATGTAGGGCCGCGGCGCGATCTTGACCTTCTGCGATGTGAGCTTGCCGCCGCGCCTGCGGAAGACGACGGTGTCGCCGCCGTACTCCAGGACATTCGGTGCCTCGCTCTTCTGGAATCCCACCGGCCCGACGACGACCGAGTCGTTGGGCTTGTCGTACCCGAACAGGATCAGCCGGCGCAGGCTGCCCTCGTGCGAATGGGGCGGGGCCCCGGGAGGAGCCGACCCCTTGCGTTTGCGGATGCTCGTCCTGGCGGCCGTTCGGATGAACGCGCCGGCCTTGCTGAGCACCTTCCGCTTGGCGTTGTCGACCGCCGCCATGACGACGTGGCGGTCGAAGAACATGTCCTTGATCCGCATGGTGATCACGCGCCGCTGCCTCCAGCACCCCCAACCTGACCACCTCCGGTGCCGGCGATGGTGCTGCCCTTCTCCAGGCCCTTGTTGAAGGACGCTTCCTTCTCCTTGCGAAGACGGCCCGACCCGATGAACAGGCCGACGATGCCGGTGAGCGCCGGCAGCGCGGGCCCGAGCACGGGCAGGCCCGCGACGGTCGGGCCGACGGTGTCGAGGGCCGAGAGCGTGAGCTGACCGAGCAGCCCGCGGATCTCGCCGGCCTTCTCGATGTTGCCCTTCCACTGCGCGCCGGTGGTCTGCGTGAGGTTGAACCAGTTCTGGTACTCGACCTCCGCCTCGTTGAGGCTGAGCGTCGACGGCAGACCGGTGGTCTGCTGGATGGTGTTGGGCGTCTTGACCTTGACGATGTCACCAAGGTCCAGGCCGGCGCACGACGCGAGCACGAGCGCCAGCAAGATCAGGGCACCGATATAGACGTAGTGTCGAGTGGACAGGCTCTTCATGCGCGAATCTCCTTGGCGACCTCCGGCATGCGGCGGTCGATGAACACGTCCTTGAGGACCGACATGTCAACCCTGACGGGACGGGCGGGCTTGTTGAATGGGTCGAAGTCCGATGGCTTGAGCAGGCGGGATCGCTTGGGATCGCGGGCGGTGTTGGCCACCACGGACATGACGGCGGCGGCGATCGACCAGTCGTGGCGCTGGCGGCCGTCGAGCATGGCGACCATCTCCCGCAGCGTCAGGGGCCCGGGGTCGAGGCCGAGGGCTCCGGCGCACTGGTAGATGAACTTCCAGGCGTCGGCGGCTCGGGGAGGGGGGGCACCATCCGGTTCACGAGCCTGTCCAGCTCGCTCTCGCTGGTCAGCGTGTTGATCCGCTTCTCCGTCAGGTCGCGGGCCTTGTCCAGCACCCGGTTGGTGGCCTGGAGCACCCGCCCGAGGTTGGCCCGGTCCCTCGGGCTCGGGCAGAAACTGATGAGTTCATCCAGCACCGCCTGCGTGGCGGACTCGATGGCGTCGCCCGCCATCGCCTTGCCGAACTCCTCGTCCGACACCTTGGCGGCCTCGGCTTCGGTATTGCACACGGCGTACACCACGTCGCACAGCAGCACCGGGTCGCGGATGAGCTTCTCGATGAGCGTCCCCTCGATGACCTGCATGAGGTCGACGCCCGTGAGTCCGCGCACGCGCTTGAGCGTGGCGACGTTGATGTCCACCGTCCAGGTCCGACCTGCGTTGTCCTTGAACTGCCGCATCATGCCTCCGTGTTTAGCTGCCGATCCATGAGGGCGCCGTGGTCGAGTACGTCACCTTCGCCGTCACCGAGACCGTGATGGCCTCTTCGAGGGCTTCGCTGCGGCTGAAGTTGGTGATCGAGAAGTCCGCCTGCAGGCCCTGACCCGCTGTGTCGTCGAGGATCTGCAGGCCGATGGGGTCGTTGTTGAAGAAGGCGTTCTTGATGGCGGTGAACCCGGCGTCGCCGGTGTCCCAGACCATCTCGAACTCCACGCTCGCCTCCTTGAGCGTGGCGACCGTGGCTCGCCAGCCGTTGTTGGCCCGCGTGGTCACATCTGCTTCGCCCGCCTCGAGGTTCAGCGTCACGTCCCGCGTGTTGCCGAGTGCCGTCCACGCCCCCGCGCCTGCCTGGCCGCCCGTCTTGTACTTGAGGGCGGCCTCCATGCCGAGCCTGATTGCCATCGCTGACTCCTTTCACTCGGCGCTGTGGCCGACCACGAAGACCATCTCGCCGCCCTTGCTCTTGACCAGAATGTCTGCCAGGTTGACCCGCTCGAAGTGGTACTGCGTGCCCGGCGCGACCTCGATGGGGTCGGTCTTGCCGTCCGACAGCAGCAGGTCCTGCGTGTTCTTGTGCGACGCGGTGAGTGTGAAGGTGGCGATGGTTTTCTGGGTCGCCAGCGGCTTGAGCTCGTCGGTCATCGCCACGCTGAAGATGATGGTGTTGCGCATGGCTACCTCCGCTCCCGGTAGGTGACGCTGAGCACGCTCGTGAACACTCGGTGCTGCTCGAGCGCTTCGCTCGACACCACCGGCTCGTGGCTGATCCCGACCCACGCCGCGTCGAGGAAGCTCGCAAGCCTCTGGAACCGCAGGTGATCCGCGATCGCCTCGACCAGCGCGAGCAGCTCATCGATCGCGGCGTCTGCTCCCTCGGCCGGAAGCTTCTTCTGCACGCCGACGTCGATGACGTACTCGACGACCAGGCTGTCACGGGTCGCTGGCGTCATCTGCACCGTCCGCGGCACCACCGATACGCGGAGGTCCTTGAGGTCTTCCAGTGTGAACGCGGGCTGGTACATGCGGACGGCCGTGACCGGCTGCCCGAAGGACCCGGCGCTCACGTGCGCCGCGACGGCGTCAGCGAGGGCGGCGATCGTGCTCACGGGCCACCTCCGATGACGGGCGAGCCCGTAGTCGGCACGCTCTGGCGCGGCGAGTTGGAAGTCAGCCCGGAGAGCTTGCCCTCGAGGAACCAGATCTTGCGTTCCATCTCGGCGTACTGAGCGCGGATGCTGCGTGCCTCGCCGATGAACTCGTCGAGCCGCTTCTCCACCTGCTGGAGCTTGGTGGTCACGACGCCCCATTGAATGGTCATCGCGCCGGCCGCGAGCACGACGGTGACGACCACGCCGGCCCACCGAGCACTGCCGTTCTGTCCGTTGCCTTCTGCCATCGTCACTCCGTTGCGATGTGCTTGGTGTGAATCCGAAGAACCCTGCGGTACGGGTCGCTGTACCGGAACGGCGGCTGCCCTCCGGGTGCATTGACCTCGTACACGAACACGCTCAAACCGACCGTCTCTCGCACCTGGTCGCCAGCACGCGGGAGGATCAGGCCAGCGCCCAGATCCAGGTCCGCCGTCCGCACGAGGAAGTCCCGCGACTCCACGCGGTGAATGAGCCCCGCGTCGTCGGCCTGCTCGAACTCGGTCTTGCCGATGGTGGCCTGGACGTCCTTCTCGTCCGTGCCACGCCGGTAGAGGACCAGGCGGGAGAGGTGTTGGTGCCGCTGGGCATCGAGGAATGCCGCGCCGCGATCGAGCAGGTCGCCCACAGGTGCTCCTTATTGCTGCAGGCGAACGCGAACGATCGTGTCGGCGTCGACGGTGGCCTTCACCGCCTTGCCGATCAACTTGTTCGCGCCGGCGGCCGCGTTCTTGGTGGCGTTCTGGGCGGCCGCATCCCAGTACGTGAGCGTGCCCGCGGGGATGGCGCTGCCCGCGCCGACCGCCTTGTTGAAGTCGAACACGCCGGTGACGGCGATCGAGCCAAGTTGTCCCGCCTTGATCGGGGCCTGCGCGACGCCGATGAGATCGGCCTGCACGACCACCGCGCCCACGAGCACGTCCGCGCCGGGGGTGTAGTCGATCGAGCCGCCTTCCTGAACGAACTTTGCTGGTCCTGAAGCCTGCCTGAACCTCCGTCTGTTGGTGGGCCATCGGTGTCGATGCCCGATTGCTGATCGATGCCGCTCTGGAGGTCGCCGGGGAGCTCTTCGCCGAGCCCCCCAGCGCCTGTGCTGACCTGCCCGGGCATGGCTTACACCTCGCCCTTGCTCTTGACGCCGCCGCGCGGGTCCTGCAGGTTGACGCCGAAGTCGTGATATCCCCGCATCCGGATGCCGAGCATGTTGAAGTCCGCGTCGGACGTCTCGACGGTCGGGGCCTCCTGGCCGTTGAGGAACGCCATCTCGATGACTGGGAGGTCGCTCGGGTCGGCGAGGAGGTACCACGCCTTGGCGGAGTTGCCGGTGTAGAGGGCGTTGGACAGGTAGCGGCTCGATGCGGAACTTGCCCTGGTGCGGGTTGGCGACGGGGAACTTGGTGTTCGCGGTCGTGTCCCGGAGCTCGACGCTCTTGTAGAGCTGCGTGCCCATCGCCGAGAGCGCCGTCGGGACCAGCAGAATCGCGGGCATTACGCCGGTGGGCTTGCCGTCGGAGTCCACGAGGTCCATGAAGGCGACCTCGCCCTTGGTGAGGCCGTCGATGCCGAGCGCGGTGTCAGCGCCCGAGACGAAGTTCTTGTTGCCGGCGCTGAAGAACGCGGCGTTGTTCATGAACGCCGTCCAGAAGACGTCGTTTCGTTGATGATGTCGCGGCGGTCGATCGAGAGCATCAGGCCGTAGGTGTCGGCCTTGTTGGTGTAGGTCTCCTCGCCGAGCGTGCCCTGCTTGAGCTCGCCGCCGGGGGCGACCTGCTCGTACTGGTCCTTGCCGACCAGGCGGTAGCTGGTGACGGTCTTGAAGTCGCTGACGTTGCGGACGGCGCAGATGCTCCGCCAGACACGCTCGACGCTGAAGAAGCCCTCGAGCAGGAACTTGTTGGCGACGTTGGACAGGATGCCGCCGACGTCGATGGTGGTCATCCCCGCCTCGACGCCCCGGCCGAACGCGGCCTCGAGCACGCGGCGACTGTCGCGGAACGTTCGGCCCGTGTAGCCGTTGGCGATCGCGGCCTCGAACAGGAGCTCCTGCAGGCCCAGCCCGCCCTGGAACCGCTTTGCGGCGATCTCGATTGCCTGCGTGGAGCAGACCTTCTCGATGCCTTCGAGCTTGGCGCTCTGGAAGCACGCGGCCTCCAGCACTTCGCTGGTGACGCTCCTGTCCGGAACGTGGATGGCCGGGGCCTTGGGGCGGCTGGCACGCAGTACCTCGAGCTCGGTGCGGGTGGCGTCCCAGCCGTCGCGGATGGCCTGGGCCTCAATGCTGGTGTGCTTGCCCCCGCAGACCTTCCGGATCGCGTCGATGCGGGCGGTCTCAGCGAGCGCCGCGGCGCGAATCTGCTCGGGCGACTGCTCGGTGCCGGTGACGGGCGGGGTTGCCGAGGGAGTGGGGTTGGAATCGTCGGCCATGACGCTGGGCTCCTTGTGCTGACGCGCGGCGATGCTCGCGCTGGTGCGGCCGTCTGCGCCGAGATCTACGAAACTGATCTCGCCGAGCGTGGCCTTGCGAACGACGTTGACCGGGCCGGTGATCTCCTGGCCGTTGACCGTCGCCTTCTGGTTGTCCTTGATGAACTCGAACTCCTCGACGCTCGCGCCGACGGAGGCCTGCCAGGGGAACCCGTTCCGGCTGGAGGCCACGACCTCCTTCGCGGCGGGCGTGTCGCGGGAGATCACGCCGGTCGCAATGAGTTGCCCGGCCTCGACGCGGATCGCATCGGTGTGGCCAACACCCGAGAGCGGGTCGTGCCCGAAGCGGATCGGGCGTGCCTGCGACGGCACCGCCAGGCCCGCGAGATCGATCACTACCGGGTGCCGCCAGCCTCCGACGCGCATCGCGCCGCCGCTGTACGCCACCATCTTGAACCGGGGCAGCGGCGCACTCTGTCCGTCCGCCGCAGCGGCGAAGGTGATGTCGGCCGTCGCGGTGAGCATGAGCGCGGGCAGGATCTTGATGGAGTCAGTCGGCACTGGCACTGGCGGTCTCCTCGTCAACGGGGTCTGCGGGTTCGGTGTCTTTGCTTGGGGTGCTCGCCACTGACGCAGCAGGCGCGAGGCCCAGCTCGTTCATGAGCGCGAGCTCCTTGGCCCGCTGGCGGAGCTCCTGCTCCCAATCGCGTCCCTGTCGGGCGAACTCGACAGCGAGCGTGGTCGTGTGGTTGGCCAGGCGAGTGGCCTGTGCCGTCGCTTCCTTCGCGGGATCGACGTGCTCGACGCCATCCCAGAACCACGCGTGCTCCGGGAGCGTGCGGGCGATCGTGCGGAGCGACTGCGGGAGCAGCCCCTCGACCAGCACCGCCTCGTTGAGCCAGGCTTTGAGGATGCGGTCGAGCACGGCGAGCTGCAGCTGGTGCTGCTCGACGCGGATGCTCTTGAAGTACACCTGGTGGTCCAGGCGGCCGCTGGCGTAGTTGTAACCGGACGAGTTCCCCGCCGCGACGTTGAACGGCATGTTCAGGCAGCGGGCGATCTCATTGAGGATCTCGCGCTTGAACTCGCCGAACGTCGTGGTCGGCTGCTCGGCGTGGACCTGCCCGAGCTTCCAGCCGCCGGGGAGCACGGTCGCCAGACGCTGCTCGAGCTCAACCTCGTCCATCGGCTCGAGCGGATCAGCCTCGCCGTTGGCCGGGGCGTCGGTGTAGATGACGGCGGCGAAGTTGGCGGCCGTCTCCGCGGCCGCGATGGTCGCGAGCGTGTACCGGCGGAGCTGCGCGAAAAGCGGAAGCGCCGGCGTGATGTCGGGGATGCCGCGGAGCTGGCCCGGGCGGTCGGCGCGGTAGTAGTGCACGACGGATGCGGCCGGGAGCGTGTCGTACGCGAGCAGATCGTCGAGTGGGGCGCGGAGCGCTGTGCTATCACCGGGATGCCGCTTGAGGACGCGGTATGCCGAGGGGTTGCCCCACTGGTCGAGGAGGATGCCGTCGATCTCGTCGCTCCGGCCACGGCGCATGAGCGGCGAGCAGACCTGATCCGCCTCGATCAGCTTCACGTCCAGCGACACGTGCGACGCCACGCCCGGGTTGTTCACCAGCAGCGCGAACGCCTCGCCCGTCTCGGCTCGGGCCATCCGCATGGTGCGCAGCTTGCCGGGCAGGTCCACGGCCCGCGACCACTGGTCGAACGCGTCCTCGATGCGGGCGTTGGCTTCGGCGTCGCCGGTGAGCATCTGCAGCCGGGGACCGGTGCCGATGGTGTCGTTGGCGAGCGTGAGAACGATGCCCTTGGCGTAGGAGTTGTTGGCGACCTCGTAGCGGGCCCGGTTGCGCAGAACGCGCCGTACTTCGGGGTTGATAGCGGCGTTGGGCGAGAGGCCGTCGGCGTTCGCCCAGTGCTTGCGGTTGTCGGCGGTCGTTTGCGCCGAGTCGAACTTGGCGACGACCAATCGACGGCCGCCGCGTGGACCGCTTCCGTGCGGTTCACGCGACGCCGCCGGGGAGGGAGAGTCCGCAGACGTTCCGCGACCGACCCGGCTCATGATGTTGGCGATGGCTTTCAGCATGCGTGGTTCAGACGGCACCGGGCGGGACGATCTTGGCGAACTTGATCCCGAGGCCGGGCTTCTTCGCGGCGTCCTTGGACGCGAAGAAGCGGACGACCTCGAGTTGGTCCTTCAATGGCTGCTGCTCGACGGACTGACCGTCCACCGACGCCTTCGCGGGCTGCACCGCGTTCTCGCGGACGGTCTGCTCGAGGTTGGGGGCGGGGTTGGGCACGGGTTCACCTCACGGGCCGCACAGCGCGACCTCTAGGTGTCCCCTATGCAGCGGCGGAGCCATCTGCCCGCTTCGCATCAACATTTCGAGGATCTGTTCCACCGGTAGAACCGAGTGAGCGATCATGGCCCAAGGCGCTCGCTTGTCGTGACACGTCGCCCGCAGTGACGGCACTGCCGCCGACGGCGAATCGTGCCGGTCGGGGTCGCGCGGGTGTAGACCACCTCGAAGTGGCAACAGCCGCAGGTCGGGCAGACAATGCCCTTGGGCTTGGCATCCTGCTTTGGCGGCGGCTTTGCTTTCATCGCGTCCGCTCCTTCAACGCCGACAGCTTCAGCCGTGGCCGCACGACCACCTTCTGGTCCGTGCCGAACAGCACAGCCCCTGCCATCGACGCCGCGACCGCGCAGCCCACGAGGCCGTCCAGCCAGTGGTTGTCGAGCCCTTCGACCCGGAGCTTCCACTCGTCAACCGTGCGTCCCCGGCCCTCCGTCCGCACGCGGTACTCGCTGGTCAGGTGCTCCGAAAGCAGTCGGTGGTGCTCGGGCTTGTGACCGAAGAGGGAGAGCCCGCCCGGGTCGCCCATCGGCACGGCAAGCCGCGCATGCAAGAACGACTTCCAGAAGTTCGTGTCGAAGAGCACATGCCGCACCGCTCGCTTACCGGTCACCACGGGGACTCGCCAGTTCAGCCCGACCCGCTCGCCACGCTTGCGCTTGTACTCGCTGAAGGGCAGGCTGCTCGCGCCGACGTACCGCCCGTGGCTGGGGGTCAGCACGCTGGCGTGCGGGCTCTGGCGGCAGAACTGGTAGACGACGTCGGTCGACGAGCCCCAGTTGGCGTCGACCAGGCAGCGGTCGATCCGCACCATCGCCCCGTCATCGCGCCGCCACTCGCGAGCGACGGTCGCGTCCATGAGTCGCTCGAGCCCGGCGTAGATCGCCCCCTCGACGCCGGCGCGAGTCGACGCCGCCCCGAGCGTCCGCTTGATGTCCCGCAGCGTGAAGTACGCCTGCTTCTGGTCGGGCTCCGTGCCATAGTCGATCACATGCCCCGTGAAGTCATCCTCCCACGCCGCCACGACGTAGAACAGAGCCTTGCCCTGCACGTCCACGAACATCGTCAGGTGCGAGCATCCCAACGGCACGAGTCCGCGGGCATGGCCGTTGACCTTGGCCGCGATCTGGTCGGCGCTGAGCAGGTCGTCCGCAACCTCGACCTCCGGGAGCGGCTCGTTCTGGTACTCGGCGAAGAACGCGGCCTCGTTCTGCAGGCGCAGGTTCATCGCGTGCTGCACCGCCGACAACTCGTCGTGGTTGAAGCGTTCGGGCCACGCGATCACCGCGCCGGCGTCCATGTCCGCACGGTGCGCCTTGTAGAACGCGGTCGCCTCCGCCCCGCCCCGGTCGGCCTTGAGACCCTCGGCCCGCAGACGGGCGTAATCCGCCCACAGCCGATCGGCGGTCGGGAACGAGTACACCATCTTCGTTCGTTCGCCCTGCCACTGCGGGTGCTTGTCGCGGTCGAGGATGCGGTCGGCCAGGTCGTCGGGCCGGACGACCGTCAGCGTCATGAGCCCGGCGATCTTCCGGCCCGGCCCCGCCAGGCCCAGGATCGCGCCGGCCAGGATCCGCTCGCGGTTGGCGCACTGCGACGGCGACCGGGCGCTCTCGTCGGTCTGCGGGTCGTCGATCAGCACGAGCGAGGGACGCACGCTGACACCGTCGACTCGCTTGTGCTTCATGCCGCGGATGCGCCCGGTGATGCCGGCGACACGGATGATCGAACCCGACGCCGCCGAGCCGGGAATGGTCGGCAGCACGATCTCGCGGGCCGTCCAGCCGATGTGGGTCTGCTTGCCCTGGTAGAGCTGGCCCGAGGCCCGCTGGTGGATGCCCTCGAGCGAGCGGATCGGATGGCAGACCTCCGGGAAGTCCGCGCCGAGGAGTTCGCTGTTCTCCAGCTCCGCCTTGATCGACTCGAGCATCCCGGCCGCGTGCTCTTCGTCGGAGCCGATGAGCGCCACGAACTCGCGGTGCCCGTACAGCAGCGCCCACAGGCACGCGACCTCGCACAGGCTGGTCTTGCCCGAGCCGCGCGGCATCGCCATCGCAAACAGCCCGCCCTCGAGCACCGCCTGCTCGATCTTGGCGATGACCTTCAGGTGGTCGTCGGACCACTTGAGGTGGAAGGTCTGCCCGAAGTAGGTCTCGCAGAAGTACCGGAAGTCCTTCGCGGCCCGCGCCCGCCGAGCGGGGTCTGCGACCGCTGGCAGGTCGCCGATGTCGCGCCCCGAAAGCGAGAGCATGGCGTTGCGGAGCCGGGCCCGCTCCTTCATCGCCTCGTAGCCCGTGAGCCCCTCGGGCGTGCGAGCCGCCTCCGCCAGCGCTTCGTGCCGCGTGGTCACCAGCCACGCGACGTACCGGAACAGATCGGCCTTGCCCGCGTCCCCGTCGGCCGCAACACGGAACCCGGCGCGCGTGCGATGCCGGTGGAGTTGCCGCTCGCTGATCACCTCGCCCAGCGGCGTGCTGTTGAGCAGCCGCGCGAGCTCGCCGGGCTTGAGTTGGCGAGGGTCAATCGCCACCGCCACCCCCCTGGTTCATCTCCTTCACGAGCCACGCGGCGTAGTGCACGAGGTTGATGGTGCCGTTGGCGTTCGTCGGCGCGCCCGCGTCGATGTCGACGCGAAGCATCTCCTCGGTGACGGGCTTGCCACCCACGCCCCCGATCCGCGTCAGCACGCGGGCGGCGTCCGCGACGCCAAGCGCTGCCGGATTGAGCCGGGACATCCCCTGTGAATGCTCGGGACTAGGCGCGTGTTCGGGAGTCATCGCGGACCTCCCGCGCGCGGTTGCCCACATGGGCGGCAGAGTTGCCCACATGTCGCAGAATCATCGAGAAATGCAGGCCGAACGCCTTGCCTGTTCCCCATCAGCCGGCCAATGTGTGTCACACACGAGCGGGAAGAACCAAACCCCCGCACGCGACGGAGACCACGACGATGAACGCCCCGCGAAACGCCAAGAAGACCACCAAGACCAGCCTCGACGGGATCAGCAAGCAGAAGGCCCTGGACGCCGAGATGGAATGGGCCAAGGTCGAACTGCTGCTGGAGACGCTTGACACCCGCAAGAGCGACAGACTCGACTTCCACGAGATCCCGGTGTGGTCGATCCGCGACCTGGTCCGCCACGCCTTCGAAGCCGGGTACCGCGAGGGACTGCATACCGGCTACCGCCAAGGGCGGAGCGACGCGGCCCGCGAGGCCGCACGCGAAGAGGCCCCAACAAGCCCTCGCAACCCCGAACTGCCGACGACCTGAAGCCCGCGTAATGCGGGCTTCTTTGTTCACCAGCCCAAGCCAACGCATAGGAGCAAGTAGATGAACGCACGCAAGCACAACCGCACGCCCGCCCCCCAGCAACCAACCGCCGCCGAGACGTACGCCACCCGGCGAAACGACATCGCCCGCCTGATGGACGTGCTGCAGATGGAACTCGACAAGCACGCCGAGGGAGCCAAGGCCGACCCGAAGAACTGGGGCCGCACCGGCGACCTCGGCAAAGTCCGCAGCGACCTGATCGACCTGGTCGGGTTCATGAGCGGGATGGATCGCGAGCACGTCGAGGCCTTCCTGGCCGACGCCGAGTAACCCCCGCCAAGGAGACACGCCATGAAGATCAAGCACATCGTCATCCAGGGCATCGAGGAAGACATCACGGTACGAGCCACGGCCGACGGCGCGGCCGCCAGCGTGGTCCGCATGAGCCGCGCGGAAGGCCGGTTCGACAAGGTCATCGCCGAGTTCCGCCGCGACGAGAGCCGCGAGGACCGCTACGCGAAGGCCGTGGAGGTCGCCAAGCACGTCTACGGGCGGGACCGCCGGGGACAGGCGGCCGCCACCAACTCGATGGTCCACGACGTCCTCAACGAGATCGAACGCGTCGCGGGCTGCTGAACGCCCGCTCGCCCAAGGAGAGCGACCATGAACGAGACCGACCTGCAGAACACGCTGCTGTCCCTGATCCAGAACCTCCTCGACGCCCGCGAAGAGACCGAGGGCGAGGACGACGACATCGCGCTGGCCGACATCGCCCGTGACATGGTGAGCGAGGCCGAGGGCCTGGCCCACGCCGACACCTTTGACGGCGCGCAACTGCTCACGAGCAACAAGGGCCTGGTGCTTCGGATGGAGGACGGCTCCGAGTTCCAGATCAGCATCGTGCAGAGCCGCTGAACACCCGCACGCGGCGTCGCGGGGAACCGCGACGGCCACGCTTCCCCGCCGCAGCGTGCGACGGGGGTTCCAACCCCGAGTTCGGAGATGACCATGAGCACGAAGACGAAGAAGCCCAGCAGCACCCCCGCGATGAAGCGAGCCGTCGGCCCAGGCGGCAAGCGCATCCCCAAGCGCAAGCCCGACGCCGCCGCGTCGAACACGGAGCGCCTCCGCAAGGCGGCGCTCGCGGAGATCAAGGACCGGCTCGCGGGCGGGAAGCAGGACCACGAGGTCCCCAGCGAGAAGGAGGTGGCCAACAACGCGAACTTGGCCGCGGCCTCCAAGGGGAAGCAGCCCAAGAGCGAGAAGGCCCCGAAGCCCGCCAAGGAGCCCAAGCCCAAGCGGGTCAGCGCGCTCGACGCGGCCGCGCAGGTGCTCGCCGCGAGCGAGGTGCCCATGCGGGCCAAGGAGATGATCGCCGCGATGGAGGCCAAGGGTCTGTGGACGAGCCCCGGCGGCAAGACGCCGGAGGCCACGCTGTACGCCGCGATCATCCGCGAGATCGCCGCCAAGGGCACGGCCGCGAGGTTCAAGAAGCACGAGCGCGGGGTGTTCGTGGCGGGGAAGGGAGCCTGACCCATGAACGCGACGCCCGCCCCCAACCGCGAAGCGCAACTCGAAGCCGTGCTGCAGGCCGCGCTCTACCTGCTCGGCGCACGCCAGGACCAGATGCTCACCATCGAGGAGTGGGCGGACCTCGCACGGGCCGTCGCAGCGTGCCAGGAGCGGAAGACCGCCGAGTACCTGACCGACCACGACCTGGAGGACATCGCCGAGCGCTACGCCCTCGAATGGGACGAAGCGACCGACGGCCCGCTGCCCACCCTTGATGAGTGAGGCGCACATCACGCCTTGCTCCCAGCCGCGACCCTCGTCGCGGCTTTCTCTTCGGCCACAGCGTTCGAGCCCACGCGCTCCGCCTTGCGGCCCGTGAACTTCTCCCAGCGCTGCACGATCACGTCGCAGTACAGCGGGTCGAGCTCCATCAGGAACGCCCGCCGCCCGGTCATCTCCGCGCCGATGAGCGTGCTGCCGCTGCCGCCGAAGAGATCGAGGACGTGCTCGCCGGGCCGGGACGAGTACTCGATGGCCCGACGCGCGAGTTCCACCGGCTTCTCTGTCAGGTGGACCATGCTCTGCGGGTTGACCTTCTTGATGCTCCACGTGTCGGGCACGTTGTTGGGGCCGAAGAACCGGTGCGCCGCGCCCTCCTTCCAGCCGTAGAAGCACCACTCGTGGTTGCCCATGAAGTCCTTGCGGGTCAGGACCGGATGCTCCTTGATCCAGATCACCGCCTGCGAGAAGTACAGCTCCATCGCCTTGAGCACCGGCGGGTAGTTCGCGCAGTTGGCGTAGCCGCCCCAGATGTAGAACCCGCCGCCGGGGATGAGCACGCGGGCGATGTTGCCGAACCACGCCGCGAGCAGGCGGTCGAACTCCTGGTCCGACACGAAGTCGTTCGCCAGCGGCCGGTCCTTGGCTCGGAGCTTCTTGTGCGTCGGCTTGGACTTCTCGGGGTAGCGGTGCAGGTCCGCTGACTGCTGGTCGCCGGCGCTGGCGTCCTTCCGCTGCGCCATCGTGAACGAAGACAGCCCGGCCGCGATGGCGTTGTTGCTCCGCGGCTCGACCTTCACGTTGTACGGCGGATCGGTGTTGACCAGGTGGACCGGCTGCCCGTCGAGCAGCCGATTGAGGTCCTCCGGCTTCGACGAGTCGCCGCACATCAGCCGGTGGTTGCCGAGCACCCAGATGTCGCCGGGCACCGTCGTCGCTGCGTCGGGCGGCGCGGGCACATCGTCGGGGTCGACGAGCCCTTCGTTGCCGGCGGGAGCCATGATCGCCGCGAGATCCTCGGCGCTGAAGCCCAGCAGCGCGAGGTCGAAGTCGACGCCCTTCAGGTCGGCGAGCTCGATGGGCAGCAGTTCCATGTCCCACGAGGTGAGCGACGCCACCTTGTTGTCGGCGATGCGCAGCGCCTTGACCTGGTCCGGCGTGAGGTCGTCCGCGCGGATCGTCGGCACCTCCTTGAGCCCAAGCTTCCGCGCAGCGCGCAGCCGCGTGTGCCCGGCGATGATGACGTTCTCCGCGTCGATCAGGATCGGGATCTTGAAGCCGAAGGCCTCGATGCTCTTGGCGACGGCGTCGATGGCGGCGTCGCTGATGGTGCGGGGGTTGCGGTCGTACTCCTTGACCGCGTCGATGGGGAGCGTCTCGATGTTCACAGCGATCTCCGTTGAGACGCGCGGCGGCAAACGCCAGCGCGCGGGGCGTCGGGCTGGCCCGCCGCACATGCGGCAGGTCCGGGGATGGCTGGATCGCTGGTTGGCTGGATCGCTCGGGCTGACGGGCCCGTCCGGGGGCGCTCAACGCCCCAATTCCCGCTCGCTACGGGCCTAGCCCGTTGGCCACGGGTCCGCCCACGTTGGCCCACGTCGCGTCCCTGGCGGGGAGGCGTACCAACCCCGCCACCGGGCCGCCCGGCGCTCGGACGGCCCAAACAAACTCTGTCGCCAAGCGCGGCTGTTCCCGCGGGCCAAGCCTCGCGCCCCCGCCTGGGAAGTACCTAACGCCATCCGCCTCCCCCTCCCGTAAGGCTTCCGGCTGTAAGGCTCCCGCTAGGCGCTGCCGGCCACGCCGCCTGCATCGCGTGCTCGTCGGGGAACTTCTTTCCCTTCTTTCACCTTTCACCCCCCCGGATCGCATACACACACACGCACGCGCACGCGGGGGTGGGGGAAAGAAGGTGAAAGAGAGAAAGAAGTGTGTGTATGTGTCTACAGCCCGCATTTTGCCCCCTCTTCTTTCACCCTTCCTTCACCTTCCTTCTCCGCCAATCGGTAGATCAGGGCCGCCCGACCGCTCGTGGACGCCGACTCCGCCAGCACGTCACCGCGCTGCACGAGCGTGTCGATGAGATCGTGGAACGAGCGGGAGTCCATCTTCATCCGCTTGAGCAGCACGCTGTGGGGCAGCGACCCATCGGGTGCCTCGCGGATCTTCCGTATGGCGCGCAGCGCGAGCTCGTCGAAGGGCGTCTCGGCCGCGTGGTTGGCGGCCATGAACAGCATCCGCTTGGTCTGGTGCATGACCAGCCGCGACGCCCACCGCACCGCCTCGACGCCGATCGCGGGCTCTTCGTGGTTCTCGCTGACGGCGTAGAGCAGCGCCAGCTTCCTCGTCTGCTCGCTGGTTCGCCCCCACACCGTCGTCGCCACCGCATCGCGCCGGCCCTCGGCCTCGCCGTACGCCTGCTCGGCGTCCTTGCGCAGCTCAACCAGCAGCGCGCGGGCCTCGTCGGTGTGCGGCACAACCCGCGGCGTGGGGTGAGCGTTGGCGAGGTTGCCCGGCCCGGGGCGCAGGTCCGACCACCACTTGGCCGTCGCGAGCACGCGCTCGGGCAGGTCGCTGACCGTCGGCTCTTGGCCCGCCCCGCGCGGGCCCGACTCCAGGATCAGCATGCGGGCGAAGAGCCCGTTGGTGAGCATGCGCTCGGAGAGCGCGGCGTAGTAGTGATTCGGGATCGCCGTGCCGAAGAGCACCAGGCACGGCTGGTTGATAACGCCGGGCTCGTTCTGCCCGGCCTTGCGGCGCATCGGGAAGATCGAGTTGGAGGCCGAGTACATCGTCAGCAGCGTCCCCATGATCGACTCGAACCGCGCGTCGCGGGCGCGGTTGATCGACTGCAGCAGTCCGTCGATCTCGTCGGTCTGGAACAGCATCGAGGGCGTCCCGTGGAGCGCGTCCTGCACACCCTCGCCCGAGGCGAGCCGGTCGCCCAGCCCAGTGCCGAGGCCGACGGCGTGGAGGACGCGCGCGTTGATCTTGCGGGGCCAGTCCTTGCCCGATGACGAGTGGGCCAGGCCGAGCAGGTAGATGTTGGTGCGGTTGTCCCCGGGGTCGCGGACCTTGCGGCCCGCCAGGAACGCCTGCAGCGCCAGCGCGCCGCAGAACGCCAGCGTCTGGCTCGGGTAGGGCGCGGTGGCGAGGCAGTAGTCCATCACTTCGCCAACGAACCCGGGCACGCGCAGGGCCTCGGGTGGGAGCAGCCCGGGATCGTCCGGCCCGGGCGGCGAGATCGCGTCGTTCACCGGCGCACGACTCCGCACCAAGAGGCCCGAGAGATCAACGTCGGCCGCTTCGGCGTGGCCCGAGTCTCTAAGCCAGCCGTAGGGTCGCTCGTGCGGCTTGCTCGCCGCGTCGCTGACCTTGTGCCGCAGCTCTTTCTCCGACCACGGGGGTTGGCATCTCGAGTTGTACCGATCCCACAGCAGCGAAAACGCGGTCTCGGGATCGAGCCCAAACCCATGCACCATCGCCGTGGCCGCCGCGTAGGTCTGGCTGTGACCGCCCGAACCGGAGATCGCCGGCGGGATGCGGTCGAGGTACGCCGCGGCGCGGCGGACCACGGCGTTGTCCGCTAGGAACGTCGGCGTTCCTAGCGCCACTGGCTGTGAACACGGACGTTCTCTGCGGCCGTGCCGTGCCTCGGTCACGGCGTCTGCCAGCGCGGCTACAGCGGCGTCCAGTTCCCCGGCGTCGACCACGGCGGGTTCCCCGTCGAGCGGGTCGTACGGCTCGCCGCTGGGATGGATGCTCGGGCCGACGACCGTTTGCGCTCCGGTGCTGCGGAGCTCGACGATCATCTTCTTCGACACGGGGTCCTGATGCTTGCGGGTTTTGATCCCCTCGCACACGTACCACCAGTGCGACGCGGGCTTGCCGGGACGGCCAGACGTCGCGCCCGTGGGCGGCAGGAACTTGGGCGCAAGCGCAACCGCCTCGTCGCAGTCGAGGTCGACGTCGATGAGCCAGCCGCTTGGCTCACCGAGGAGCACGCCGATGTTGCCGGTGCCGTTGAAGTGCGCCGGCAGGTCGCTCTCGGAGAGCCGCAGATCCGTCCACCCCTTGAGGACGGGGATCTTCTTCCGCGCGGGCACGGGGATGACCGCGTACCCGCGGGAGAGGTACGTGCGCGCCGACTCGAGCAGGATGGAGGGGCCCTCGCTCATCAGAAGGGGATCTCGTCCTCAGGGATGCCGTACGTCATGCCCGCGGGCTCCGGCGGTCGGTCGGGCAGGCCTTCCTCGCTGTCCAGCCGCGGCGGCTTGTCGCCCAGCACATGCTGCGTGACGCGCTCGAACTGGTCGCCGGCCTTCTTCTCGACGGTGATGGAGAGCGTCGGGGCGAGCGCCCCGGCCTTGGCCATCTCGACCGCTTCCTCCGTGCCGCCGGGCACCGGCTCGACCGAGCGTGCCCGCCACCACGCCTCCGCCTTGGTGCGGGCGTAACCGGTGTGGTCGAAGCAGACCCACTCGCGGAAGAAGCGGTTGAAGCCGACGCGGTACTCGACGCGCATGGTCAGCGGCGCGGACGGGTCGCTGCGCTTGGAGTGCACGTGGTACGTCGTCTCACTGACGCGGTGTTCTTCGCGCGTGGTCTGGCCGCTGAGGATGCCCTCGGTGCTGGCCTTCGCCTCGTGCTGTTGCCTGTTCGGCTCGGGGAACTGGTGGCCGCACTGTGGGCAAGTCTGGTATCCCGCCGCGATGAGGGCCTGGCAGTTCGGACACTCCTTCGCCGGCGCGTCGCCGTCGCCGCGATCGTCGGTGGCGATCCGGATCGCGTCCACCGGGCCGTGCCGAAGGACGTTGCCGCCGAAGTCCAGCACGAGGCAGTCGTTCTTGCCCGGGTGGAGGCGGAAGCCCCGGCCCACCATCTGGTAGTACAGGCCCGGCGACATCGTCGGCCGCACCAGCGCCACGCAGTCGATGTGCGGGGCATCGAAGCCGGTGGTGAGAACGTTCACGTTGCAGAGGTACTTAAGCTCGCCCGAGCGGAAGCGACCGAGGATCGCCGCCCGCACGCCGTCGGGGGTGTCGCCGGTCACGAAGCCGCACTCGATCCCGTGCTTGGCCTTGAGCACATCGACGATGTGCTGCCCGTGGCGGATGCCCGACGAGAAGATCAGCGTGGCGCTGCGGTCCTTGGTGTGCTGGGCGATCTCGGCGCACGCGCCCTCGACCAGCCCCTCTTTGTCCATGAGGTCTTCGACCTCGCTGGCGACGAACTCGCCGGCGCGGACGTGCAGGTCGTCGGTGCTGATCTTCTGTATGCCCGCCTTGGTCTTGAGCGGAGAGAGGAAGCCCTGCACGATGAGCTCACGGACGCCGACCTCGTAGCAGACGTGGTTGAGGATGTTCTCGGGGGCGCAGATCGCGCCGGACTTCAGGCGGTACGGCGTGGCGGTGAGCCCGATGACGCGGACGTTGGGGTTCACGACCTTGGCGTCAGCGATGAACTGCCGGTACATCCCGTCGTCCTCGGCGGGGACCATGTGCGCCTCATCGACGATGATCAGATCGACCGGCCCCAGGTCGCACGCCTTCTTCCAGATGCTCTGGATACCCGCGACCGTGACCGCGTAGCCCAGGTCCTTCCGCTTCAGGCCAGCGGAGTAGATGCCCATCGGCACGTCGGGCGCGATGACGCGGAGCTTGTCGGCCGCCTGCTCCAGCAGTTCCTTCACGTGCGCCAGCAGCACGACGCGGCCGCCCCAGCGGCCGACGGCGTCGCGGCAGATCGTGGCGATCACCGGCGTCTTGCCCCCGCCGGTCGGGATGACCACGCAGGGGTTATCGTCGCGGGTCCGCAGGTGCTCGTATACCGCGGCGATGGCTTCGGATTGATAGGGACGCAACTGCATTACGCGCTGGCTCCCGCCCGGCGACGAAGGAATCGCCCGCCAGCCTGAGCGAGGGTCTCCTCGTTGACGTTGCGAGCGTTTGCAGCACTGAGCAGGTGCGCTGCGACTTCGACCTCTGAGAGATCGAGCTGGCGGAGGACGCACGACAGACAGAACGCGATCCCGCTCGCGAGGCCGTCGCTCTCCGGGCCTTCGGTCTTGAGCGAGCCGACCGTGGTGACCTGCTCTTCGCCAAACTCGATGGTGACTCGACGCCACCTGTCAGCTTTCGCGTTCATGCGTGTTCTCCCGTGCTGCCGGGCATCTGCGTGATGACCACCAGCACCTTGCCGCCCGGCGTCACCGGGCCGCGTTCAACCATCAGCCGATCGATCTGCGAGTCGTCGCGGTACGCCCCGCCCTTGGCGAGGGCGTCGAGCAGGGCCTTTTGAACGTTGTCCAGGTCGCGGCGGCGGTTGTCGGGCGGGCAGACGGTGACACGCACCTCCAGCCGCCCACTCATCCGCACGACCCGCATCACCGCGAGGGCGGCGCACACGCTTGCGCGGTATCGCCGCCCCTCGCGGCTCAGCACAGTCCTGGAGCCCAACCGTCGCCAGATGTGGTTCACACTGGGCGGGTACGGGAGCTCGAGGAGACGATCATGTGGGCTTATCGCTTCCAGGGCGGCGTGCTCCCCGGGCCAACGCCGACGGGAGCGCGGGCGCTCACCGGCGAGCCGCCGCCGCCCTTCTTGGCGTACCCCTTGATGACGTTGGTGAACTCGCCGTTGTCGTCGCGCTTCTTCAGCCCAACGTTGATCTCCAGCGGGACGTTGTGCAGCTCGACCGAGTCCTTGGGCTGCATGACGCCGATGGCGCGGCAGATGGCTGAGAGCTCGCCGCGAGCGATCTTGACCGTCATTTCGGACTTGTTCTCGAGGTTGAGCCGGGCCCAGACCAGGCGGCCCTTGAACTCGCCGTCGATGATCTGGAAGGTGAGCTGCAGGTACTTGCCAACGCCCGTCTTGGTCGGCTTGAGCTCCGACTCGGAGATGACGGCGAGGTACTTGCCCGCAGGAAGCGGGTCGAGGGCAACGGAAGGATCGACTTGATTCGCGTCAAAGTTCAGATTGGCCATTGGTGCAGATCTCCTGAATTGATGAAAGAAGTGCCATGCCTAGCCGCGGCTCGCCAAGGCTTGACTTGGCAGGCGATGCCGCGCCATGAGTCAGTTGGTGCCAGCGGTGTCGGAGGTGGTGGCGGGTGGTGCGGTGTCGGCGAAGGGGTTCTCGCCGCGGGCGAACGCGCCGTACACGCGGTAGTCCAGCGGGATCTCGTCGGGCAGGCCGAGACGGTTCTTGGCGACGTGCGCCGGCCGCTCGACTGTGCGGATGATCCGCTCGCCGGTCGAGACGCCGTTGTGCTTGGCCTTGTTGAACCCCTCGTCGACCTTGACGGTGTGGACCTTGTACGTGGCGAAGAGCACCTCGTCGGCCCACTCCTGCACCAGCGCCGACGCGAGCTTGTGCAGGCGCGGCGAGTACCGGTCGTACGGCACAGTCTCGGGGTTCTCGAACTTCTCGATCTTGGCGTGCGCGATCAGGACCACGGTCATGCCGCGGTCGCTGCGGAGCGCGTCGAGCGCCCCGAGCACCGAACGCCACTTGTCGATGGCGAACGAGAATCCTTTGGCGTAGCCGATCTTCTCGATGTTCTCGACGTTCTCGTCAGCGCACACCTCGGCCCAGATCAGGCGCTCGAGCCAGTCCAGGCTATCGATGACGACGGTGCGGTAGTCGTGGTCGCCGGAGTACAGCGACTCGAGCGCTGCCATCACCTCGCCGAGGCTGCGGGCGAGCGGGAACGACTCGCAGTCGATGTCGGCCAGGCCGTCTTCCGTGGGGACGAAGATGGGCTTCTCGGCCATCGCACCGAACGTGCTCTTGCCGATGCCGTGCGTGCCGTACAGCATGACGCGACGGGGACGGGCCTTGCGGCCCTTGCTGATCTGGTTCATGAGGGTGGCGGTCGCGGTTGCGGGCATGGGGTCTCCGTGATTGGGGAGTGAGCGATCGAGGTCGTGGGGCCAGATGTCGCGGGTGAACGCGCCTTGGCCGAGGCGGACGAGGGGGAGTGCGGGAATCACGCGGCAGCCGCCGCGGGCTCGGCAGTCGGCTCGCGTCGAACGCGGAACGCCTCACGGCCGAACTCGTGCGTCAGCAGAGACGTGAAAATCTGCACGACGTGGTCGAGGGTGACACCGCGCCCGCTCACATGGATCTCCGAGCGAACGGGATCAACCGAGTACGCCACGTCGGTTCGGACCTTGGCGTCGCCGTGCAGGCCCTCGGCCGCCAACAGCGACAGGCAGAGCGTGCCCTGCGCCTCAGCGACGTCCACGTCAGCTGCGAACTCAAACCTGAACCGAGTGTCTCGCATGGTGTGCTCCTCCGAGTGGGGACCGAATCCGTCGAGCCGCCGGTTGGCGGAGCGCCCAGCCCAGGGGGGGAGGGGGTGGGCCGGGCGCTCCGCTCCGACGGTTCCGCAGCGTGCCCACGCATGGGCCTCTGGTGGTTCCCTATGCAGCGGAAGAGTCATCTGCCCGCTTTTCAGCAAAGCGCTCTCGGATCGAGGCGAGGCGAACGAGGACTTGGCGGCGAGAAATGCGGCGTTTGCGGGCAGCGCCGGCGACGCCGCGATCCACGACGTCACGCATGAACCGCAGCTCCGCCTGCGTGAGCCGCGCGTGAACCAGCGCGAGAGCCTCGCGGAACTCCAGGTCGCTCGCCAGGTCACGCGAGTCCAGGCCCAAGCGCCGATTGGCCTGGTCGGCGGCGATCTCGGCGCTCATGGGAGAGCAGTCGCCGTCATCGCGATCAACCATCGTGCTGTCGAGAGAGATGGCATCGACGCCGGTGAAGCGCATCTCGGCGCGACGCCGGCGGACCTCCATGTCCATCCAGCTGCGGAGCGCGGTGACGATGAAACTCTCGACGTTTCCTCGGGCGGGGTCGAAGAGCCGGGACGCCGACCACAGGTACAGGCGCATGCCCTGCTTTAGGTCGTCCTCGTCGGAGCGGCTGAAGCCGGGGCGCTGGCAGAGCTGGCGCGCCTTGCGGCGGATGAGGCTGGCGGCGAAAGAGTTGCTGACGATGTCGCTGCGGCTGGTCATGGGACCTCCGAGGCCGGAGGTCTGCTCGCCAACCAGTCACGGGACCGCACGCGAAGGACTGCGCCGCGGCAACACGCCGCGAGGGATGCACAGGTGCGCCCGTGACTGGCCGGTTATGAGCCGACCGGCCTCGGACGCAGTGCCCGGTGTCGCGGAAATCGCTGGTCCACGGTGAACGCGATGCGACGCTCGATACACCTAAACCCATGAGGCATCGCTACTTGCTGTACCTCTCGATTTTCTTTCCTCTGTCGCGGGGTTGCGACGCGACAGACCGGCCGACCGAGGCGGAGTCCTCGGCAGGTTCGAAAGTGCCAGCGTCCTTGGCTCGTTGGACAGCTCGCCAGACCTTGTCCCTAGAGATGTCCGTCTCGAGTTGCTCAGAGAGCGCGTCGGCAGCCTTGTCGAACGACCCGTGCAGCTGGTACGCGGCCACCAGCATCTCGTCGGTCAAGTTCGCCTTGATCTCAGCCTTGACCTGCGCGCGGACAAGTTTCTTCCCGCGGGCGTCGAGCGACACGCCGCCCGCGAGCTCGGCGAGGCGGTCCGCCTCATCGATGGCCTCGATGACAGCCTGCGGGTCGAGCACGACGTTGTCGTCGACCATCGCGGCCACGTCGTGCAGAGAGATCACGGCGGGTGCTCGCCCGGGCCATCGGCTCCGGTCCGGCAGTCGGTGCGGGACGAACACGACGGCCCGGCCGCCCGTACCGACGTGCCGCATCAGTGCATCAGCGTCGTCCTCGGCAAGTCGCACCGCGAAGACGACCTCGCGCGTGGTGTCACGCAACTGCATCCGACCCAGCCGCCAGAAACGCCCAGGCACCACCGGCTTCGGCGTGGAGACGGCAAGGGCTGATGCCAGCGCTGCACCGAGGCCGTCGAGATCGACAGCCCAGCCACGGCACATCGCTTCGTCGATCTCGACCTTGAGCGACTCGGGGCAGCAGATGAGGTAACGCGGCTTCTCCGTGTCGTCCGCCGACTCGACGACCGTGACGGTCTCGACGTGACCGTCGTCGCAGTGGGGACAGGGCGCAGTGAGGCCAGTCTGCGCGGGGCGCACGAGGTGCGACCTCAGCAGGTCGTCGAGCGCCCCCTTGGGCCATCGCGACACCTCCGCGTGGTCGAACAGCGAGCCGGGTGCATCCGCCGCGACGAGCAGGAGTCGGAAGAGATCAGCCCTGGTCATCGGTCACCTCCCACCGGCGCAGGCACCGCTCGCCAATCACACGGACCTCGTCGGGCTTGCTCTTGAGGTTGCTCGAGTGCGGGACTGAGACCTCGAACGTCAGCGTCGGCTGGCGACCCACACCGTTGTGTACAAAGCGGAGTGAGAACGTCGCCTGGACAACGCGGAGGCCTTCGACGGGCAGGTTCTCGCGGCGCAGCCAGCGGTCCATCTTGCGGTAGATGTCGTTGCGGTCACCGCGCGGATCGGCCTTGATCTCGATGTGCCCGCCCCCGCCGCGCGGGACGATGCGCAGCCGTGTGATGCGTGCGTCCTCGACGCGGTCGACCGGATCGGTCGGGAGCGGGAAGTCGTTCTGGAGCAGGTGGTCGAGGCGGTACGAGGGCTTGAGCGGGTCCGCAGGCGGGATGTCCTTCTTGAGCACCGCCTTGCAGAACGCCACCTGCAGGGTCGTCCACATCTTCCCGCCGCCGGGCGCGACGATCTCGAGGACACCCTCATCACCGCTGTAGACGAACACGTTCTCGAAGGCGTACCGGTCCCACCGCACGATCGGCTGGCTGTCGTTGCCGTCGAAGACGAGGTGCTTGTCGGGATAGTCGTCGAGGTACGCGAAGAAGTAGTCCGCGCCGTCGGCCCGGCGGTAGTGCTCCACCATGCACTGCTTGCCACGGAGTTGGGCCGGCGCGTATACGGACGAGAGCGCTTCGCCGAGCGGACCGCACAGGGACTCGGGGTCGTCGAGCTGGCGCTTGGGCAGGCCGTTGCGGCGGTTCCAGAGACGGCCGCCGGTCAGCGCGTCGGCGCGGGCGAACATCGCCGCGTCGTTGAACACCTCCGGCGCGTACAGGTACGACCACATCGCCTTGTCGGCCTTGCTGCGCTGCGCGGAGAAGTCCTCGGCGCGATCGGGGTGGCGAGCGAGGATGCCCTCCGCGAGCACGGCCACGCCACGGTGGTCGGCGAGTTCGTTGACGTCGCGGATGATCATCTGCACTTCGCGCTGCTTGGCGTCCGGTAGCGCGAGCCAGCCAGCGAACACCGGTTCGATGCGGTGCTCGCTGAGCTGGTCCCACGGGACGTCGGCGAGTTCGCCGCGGCGCGTGAAGAACTCGCGGAGCAGCGGGTTGGCGATCTGCTTGAGGACTTTGCGGGGATCAAACGGCTTGGCCATAACTGAGGTTCCTTGTCTGTCGTTTGCTAAATGGTTGACACTCGGGACGTGACAGTGCCGTGCCGGTGTCGTGGCGTGCAGGGTCAAAACAGCGTGTTGGGTCGTTCGCGCAGTAGGAGGCCGAGCTTCTCGAGGCGGATGCGCATCGCCTCGGCGGACACTTCAAACCGCTCAGCGAGCGGCTTCGAGAAACGATCGAGTGTGGCGTCGGCCGGATCGCGGCCGTCGGCGACGGTCACTGTGGGCAGATCTGAGAGGATCACAGGATCCAGGTTGCCGCGCCATTCGGTCCATGCCGCGACCACGAGCGACTTGGGCATGAGTAGGTAGCTGGAGAACGTGTCGGCCTGCCATTCGACGGGGATCTTCTTCTCTCCCGCGCGGCACACGACCGCAGGTTGTCCCCGCCCGTCGAAGAGCGCCGCCTGCGACGGGTCCTCGCGGTAGTACGTGCGGTGAAGCCGCCAGTGCCCGATCTCGTGCGCCAGCGTGAACCGGTAGCGTCCGAGCCGCAACGGGTTCTCGGATGGATCGAGCCGGGTGTCGATCCGAACAAGCTTCTCGTTGAACCAGATCGCGCCGAGCACGCCGTCGGTGCCGAACAGCGCCGCCAGGTCCTCGATGGCAAACGTCAGGCCGAGATGCAGCTCGAGGATGTCCTCGACGGGCACCGGCGCAAGGACGGGAGCACCATGACGCTGTGCATATTCAGCGATGAGCGCATCGGCGTCACGCTCGATGCGGACTTCCGGCAGGAACGGCACATCCGAAATGGCCCCGCGACCACTCACGACGGATCGCCCTCCCTCCGCATCTTGGACGCTTGATCCTGCAGCTTCTTGAGCTGCTCGGGCGTCAGGCCTTTCACCGCACGGAGGAGAGCCGGCATCGCTTCCGGCTGGCTCTGGATGATCTTTGGGAGGTCTTCGGGCACACGGCCAGCCATCGCGAAGAGCTCGTCAGGGCTCTCGCCGAGGAGGTCTGCCATCTTCTGGATTCGGTCGGCGGTGGGCGACGTCACGACCTTGTCCTGCTCGACGTGCGACAGGTACGTCGGGCTGATGCCGACCAGCTCAGCGAACCGGCGCAGGCTGTACCCTTTGGCGGTGCGGCGCTCGCGGATGAAGGTGCCGAACTTTGGTTTCTGGGCGGTCATGACGGTTTGACGCTCGCTCGTTCCCTGTTTACTGTACATGGACATAACCGGCGGGTCAAACCGCCTGCTCCGCCGGTTGATCGCTACCGAGCCCCCCATGCCTGCCCACTCCACCAGCTTGAAACCTGCGATCTGTGACGCCGCAAAGACGCGGCGCGCGCCCGCAGTCGACGCCGTCTGGGCGCTGGATCATGGACAACTGGGGCATCGAGGGGAAGGCTACTGATGCTCCTCTCGCCCCACCAGGCCTGCTACTTCGCCCATGACCTGACCCGCCTCGGCGCTGTCGGCGAGATGGACCGTCTGTCCACAACGCTGTTCGACTCCAAGGTCGACCTCAATCCCCACCAGGTTGAGGCTGCGCTCTTCGCCATCTCCAATCCTCTCCAGAAGGGCGTCATCCTCGCGGATGAGGTGGGCCTCGGGAAGACCATCGAGGCTGGCCTCGTGCTTTGCCAGCGTTGGGCCGAACGTCGCCGCCGCCTGATCGTGGTCTCGCCCGCCCATATCCGAAAGCAGTGGCAGACAGAGCTGGCAGAGAAGTTCAACCTGCCCGCGGTCGTTCTGGATCGTCGTGTTTGGAACCAACTGCGAGCGCAGGGACAGTCGAATCCCTTCGACTGCGGGAAGATCATCGTTGTCTCCTACGGCTTCGCCGCCCGGATGAAGGACGACCTGCGGGCCATTCCATTCGATCTTGTGGTGTTGGACGAGGCCCACAAGCTCCGCAACGCCTATCAGCCCAGTCGTAAAGGTGGACAGGCGGTGCGTTGGGCATTCGAGCTTCGCCAGAAACTCCTGCTCACGGCGACCCCGCTCCAGAACAGCCTGCTGGAGCTGTACGGCCTGGGCTGGCTGATCGACGACCATGTGTTCGGCGACAAGAGCGCCTTCCAGTCCCGCTACTGCAACGCTGGCGGTGATCTCGTCGGCCTTCGCGCTCGCCTCGCGCAGGTGTGCAAACGCACGCTCCGCAAGGATTGCTCGTACATCAACTACAAGAAGCGTCAGGCGATGACCCATCCGTTCCCGCAAACGGATGAGGAAAAGTCGCTCCATCAAGACGTGATGGACTTCATGACGCGGGACATCAGCTTCGCATTCCCGCAGCGTCAGCGTCAGCTGATCGAGATGATCCTGTTCAAGACGCTGGCGTCATCGCCCCAAGCTCTCGCCAGCACACTGGGCACGATGCGCAAGCGCTTGATCGCACTGCGAGATGGCCTGCCGCAAGTCTCTGAAGACGATCTCCTCGATGCCTTTGCTGAAGACGAGGACATCGACATCGACGCGCTGGTTGAACAACTCGACGGCTCCGAGTCCACCGGTGATGCCTCCAGTCCACTCGTGCAGGGCAGGCTGCTGGCGGGCGAGCTGTCGCACATCGAGTCGCTCATCGCCCGCGCCGAGAAGATCGGAAGCGACAGCAAGTCGAAGGCCCTTCTCAAGGCACTCGACGCCGCGTTCGCTCGACTCAGGGAACTTGGTGCGAAACGCAAGGCGCTGATCTTCACCGAGAGCCGCAAGACCCAGGCGTTCCTCGCCGCGTATCTCGAAGCCAATGGCTACGCGGGCAAGATCGTCACGTTCAACGGCTCGAACACACACCACAGCGCCAAACAGGCCTACGACCGATTCACAAGCAAGCATGCCGGAACGGACAAGCTCACAGGGTCGAAGGCCGTCGACATCCGGTCGGCGTTGATCGAGGAGTTCCGTGATCATGCCGAGATCCTCCTGGCCACCGAAGCCGCCGCTGAGGGCGTCAACTTGCAGTTCTGCTCTCTGGTGGTGAACTACGACCTGCCGTGGAACCCGCAGCGCATCGAGCAGCGCATCGGTCGCTGCCATCGCTACGGCCAGCAGCACGACGTGGTCGTTGTCAACTTCCTGTCCCAGGACAACCTCGCCGACCGCCGCGTTCAGGACCTTCTCCAGCAGAAGTTCAGCCTCTTTGACGGGCTCTTCGGTGCGAGCGACGAGGTTCTTGGCGCAATCGAAGAGGGGGTGGACTTCGAGAAGCGCGTGCTCGCCATTCTCAAGACATGCCGCACCGACGCGGAGATCGCGGCCGCATTCGATGCCCTGCAGCGGGAACTCGAAGGCACCATCGCGCAGAAGATGACCCAGGCGCAGCAGCAGCTCTTCGAGCACTTTGATGCCGATGTCCACGAACGGCTGAAGATCCGTGGGCAGAACGCACAGGTAGCTCTTGACCGCGTCGGCGAGCGGTTCTGGCGGCTGGCCCATTGGGGGCTCGACGGAAAGGCCACGTTCGACGATGCCCGCTTGGGCTTTGATCTCCCCGTTTCCCCCGCAGCAGATGTCCCCGCTGGTCGCTATCGACTCATCTCCGCGGTCCGTACCGAAGACGAATACGCCGCAACCGAAGCCCATCTTCTCAGACTCTCCAGCCCGATGGGGCAGTGGCTGCTCAACGCCGCCAAAGCTCAGCCGTTGAGCCCAGCGACCATTCGCTTCGATGTGTCCGGGCACGATCGCAAGATCAGCATGCTCAAGCCGCTGATCGGCCGATCAGGCTGGCTGCGGCTCGATAAGCTGACGCTCGACAGCGACGCCCGAGAAGAGTTTCTTCTGTTCACCGCGATCACCGACGACGGCGAGAACATCGATCAGGAGCAGTCGCAGCGCCTCATGGACGTTCCAGGCACAGTGGTCGCCGATGCCAAGGCATCGCCCATCCCGGGTGAACGGCTGGCGGCCGACGCGGACCGCCTTGCAGATGCGACCCTCTCGCGAGCGAGCGAGGCGGGCAACAGCCGGTTCCGCGCCATCCAAACGCAGGTCAATCAGTGGGCCGATGACAAGATCGCCGCCGCCGAGGGAGAGATCGAAGTCATCCGCCGCGACACCCGTGCCGCCCGGCGGCGTGCGGAGCTTGCAGAGACGGTCGCCGCGCAGCAGCAGGCCCAGCAGGAGATCACGCGATTGGAGGGTGAGCGGCGTCGGGCATTCCGACGGCTCGACGAGGTTGAAGCCGAGGTCGAGACCGAGCGTCAGAAGCTTCTCGCACAACTTCGTGCCCGGTGCCAGCAGCAGCACGCCCGAGAGACCCTGTTTACCCTCCGCTTTCAGGCGGTCTGAACGATGCAGTCACGGAACACCATGCCCCCAGCAATCACAGCCATCACCGACAGCAAGTTCAACGCCCTCAAGGCCAAGCTGCGCGAGCTCTTCGAGCTCGACAAGTCCGACCTGGACTTCGGCATCTACCGCATCATCGCCGCCAAGAACAAGGAAGTCACCGAGTTCCTCGACCGCCAGCTCAAGGATGTCGTCCGCGCCACGCTCGCCGCACACGGGGCCGGGGCCGCCGATCAGGTGCAAGCCGAGCTCGACAAGACCATCGCCAGCCTGCGGGCCGCCGAAGTGCCCGACGAACAGATCGAGACCAACAAGAAGGTGGCCGACCTTCGCGCCAAACTCGCGGCCGCCGGCGGTGCGGCCTCGGCCGACCTTGAGGCCGACATCTACAACCACCTGCTGGCCTTCTTCGGGCGCTACTACGACGAGGGCGATTTCATCTCCCAGCGCCGCTACAAGGGAGACACCTACGCCATCCCGTACAGCGGCGAGGAAGTCACCCTCCACTGGGCCAACAAGGACCAGTACTACATCAAGTCCGGCGAGTGGCACAAGGACTACCGCTTCAAAGTCGGCGACAAAACCGTCCGCTTCAAACTGATCGAAGCGACCCAGGAGGTCAGCAACAACAAGGAGGCCGACGACGCCAAGCGCCGGTACATCCTCGCGCCCGAGAATCCGGTCGAAGAATCGCCGGGTGAGTTGACGCTCCGCTTCGAGTTCCGCGTGCCCACGCAGACGGACGAGGCCCGGGCCGCCGACGGCGCGGTGTCGATCTTCGGCGGCGACTACGCCAAGCCCTCGAACCCCAAGAAAGGCGACCCCCGCGAGCAGTTCTGCGCCGACGCTGAGAAGCGAGCCACCGCCGCGATGTCCGCGGCCTGGAAGCAGGCGGTCGCGGCCCCCGGAGCCGCCGCCACCGACGGCAAACCCCTCCGCACGATCCTCGGCAAGCACCTGGACCACTTCACCGCGCGCAACACCTTCGACTACTTCATCCACAAAGACCTGGGCGGCTTTCTCCGCCGCGAGCTCGACTTCTACATCAAGAACGAGGTCGTGCGACTCGACGATCTGGAGGCGCTCCCCGGCGACCACCTCCAGCGCGTACAGGGGAAGGTCAAGGCCATCCGCGCCGTCGCCACGCGACTCATCGCGTTCCTCGGCTCGCTGGAAGACTTCCAGAAGAAGATGTGGCTCAAGAAGAAGTTCGTGCTCAACACGAACTGGCTCGTGACCGTGGATCGCATCCCGCCGGCGCTCCGTGATGTGGTCGCGCAGAACGCCGAGCAGTGGGCCGAGTGGGAGCGCCTGGGCTTCAAGCCGAACGCCACGGCTGACGCCGGGTTGTTCGGGGGCGCAGCGTGGGGAACGATGGCGTACCTTGATGCGTGCGACAAACTACTTGTAGACACTCGCCATTTCGATGACGCATTTCGATCTTCCCTGTTGTCGGCTGAGCCGCTCTCAAGTGAGTCCATCGAGACGCAGACTTCTGGCGTTCTGATCTGCGGCGACAACTTTCACGCCGTACGCTCGCTTGGCCCGACCATGCGAAACGCATGCCAGTGCATCTACATCGATCCGCCATATAACGCACAGTCATCTGAGATTCTGTACAAAAACACGTTCAAGCACTCCAGTTGGCTTGCGATGATGACTGATCGGTTGCAAGCTGCTTTGCCAGCCTTGGGTGAGAATGGAAACCTCGTTGTCGCCATCGACGAAGTGGAGCAAGAACGCCTAGGCACGCTCTTGAGGACGCTGAATCCGCTTCGAGAGCTGACATGTGTGACTGTGGTGCACAACGCAACGGGACAGCAGGGGAACAACTTCTCGGCGACCCACGAGTATGCCTATTTCGTGCATGGCTCACGCGAGGGTTGTATCGGGCTGGAGGACCGACGAGACAATCCGGATGTCCGCCCCTTGAGAAACGTCTCCAAGGGGTCGCATCTGCGCACCGACGCTGCAAACTGCTTCTACCCGATTCTGGTCAAGGATGGCAAGGTCATCGGTTTCGGTCCCGTCTCCGCCGATGACTACCACCCGCGTGGAAAGAACGTGCAGGCGGCTGACGGCGTGATCGAGGTATACCCCATTAACAAACTCGCGGATGGCACGCTCGAAGAGCGCAAGTGGACGTTCGCCCAACAGACGGTTGGCTCGATTCAAGGCGAGCTATCCGCCGTGTTCAACAAGGATCTGAAGGAGTGGGACATCATCCGCACGAAGGTACGGTTTAACTTCAAGACTGTCTGGACTGACAAAAAGTACTCGGCCAACTCGTGGGGCAGCCGCATCCTCAACGAAATGCTTCCTGACAATGAGTTTACGTTTCCGAAGTCAATCTACACGGTACGCGATTGCATCGATGCTGCGCTGGCAAACGCTCGGGCTGGCGACGTACTGGATTTCTTTGCAGGCTCAGGTACGACCGGTCACTCCGTGGTAATGCTCAACCGAGAGGATGGCGGTAAGCGTCGATTCCATCTGGTAGAGATGGGCCGGCACTTTGGTGAAGTGCTGCTACCCCGCGTCGCCAAATGCCTCTACTGCCCCGATTGGAGCGCGGGCATAGCCCAGATCCATGACAAGGGAGTCAGCGCCCTTGTGAAGTACTTCGCGCTCGAGTCCTACGAAGACGCTCTCAACAACCTCCCCGCGCCCTCCGGCACGCTTCTGGACGGTCGCACGGACGCCGAGAAGGACGCATTGATCACCTACGGCCTCGATCTCGAACTCGGGCCACACCTGCTCAATCTCGATGCCTTCCGCGATCCGTGGGGCTACACCATCAACGCCCAACTGGCGGGCGATGCCGAGATCAAGCGGCACCGCGTCGATTTGGTTGAGACGTTCAATTACCTAATCGGCCTGAAGGTCCACGCCTACGGCCCGCTGGAGCGGTACAGCGCAGACTTCGAACGTGCAGCGCACGCCGACAACCTCGGACGGATCAAGATCACGGGCCGCCTGCGCCGCGACGCGAACGGGCCGTACGTGTTCCAGCGTGTTGAAGGCGAGTTGAACGACGGCAACCGCACCCGCGTGCTGGTGGTGTGGCGGAAACTGACCGACGACCCGGAAAAGGACGCCGCCGTGCTCGACGCATGGATGGCTCGCCATCGCGAGAGCACCCGCGAGCGGACGGAGCACCGGGACTACCACCTGATCTACATCAACGGCCCTGTCACACTGCCGCAACCGACAGCCGAAATCCGCACCGTGTTCCCGATCGAAGAGACGTTCAAGATCAAGATGTTCGAGGACACGGATTCGGCCTCTCAGTCGGGAGGGGCCAATGGCTAAGCGAGGACGTCCCCCGAAGTCACAGGCCAACGCGGATGGCGGCGACGCCGCAGTCGCCGCGACGCCCGCCGCGCGGCGGGGCCGACCCGCCAGGAATGGCGCAGCGGGACGCACTCGGCCCGATTTTCACCGCCAGACGGTCCTGTTCCAGTGGGCGCTCTCGAAGCTCGGCGTCCGCGACCTCAAGCAGTTCAAGGAACGGTTCCAGGTCACCCCGGACAGCGCCGAGGGGATCGACGAACGCACCGGCCTGCACCGGTTCTTCGAGGCGATCGCCGAGGTGCTCCCGACCGTCGCCGACGCCAACGTCGTGCCCGTGGACCGGCTCCGGGTCTACGAGCAGAACATCTTAGAGCACACGCAGGCGATCAACACCTCGCGAATGCGGCACAACCAGCCTCGGATTGACTGGAAGTACCACCAGTACCTGGCGCTGCTCTTCACGGAGTTGTTCCTGGACCGGTACTTTCAAGACGCCGGAGCGTTGCGGGACGAGATCAACGCGAGGATCGCCGAGCACAACGCAGAGTGCGGCGTGGATTCCCCGGACGCGGTTGCGCCGTTCGCGACCGAGGCACGCGACGGTGATGACGCCGATCCCAAGCGGCAGCTCGCGCGACTGGCGTTCTGGTGCGCCACGGGCAGTGGCAAGACACTGCTCATGCATGTCCATGTTCGCCAGTTTCGTCAGTATCACGCGACCGCGTTCGGGGCAGGCACATGGCCCAAGCTTGATCAGATTATCCTCGTCACTCCGAACGACGGCCTGAGCGCTCAGCACGCCACGGAGTTTGCCCAGTCTGGTTTCGATGTCATCACCGTGGGCGAGCAGGGTGTTGACGGGCTGTTCGCCGAGCAGGCCCAGCGATCAATCAAGATCCTGTCGATCCACAAATTCCAGGACGACCACGGCAAGGCCACGGTGGCGACCGAGGCGTTCGACGGCTGCAACCTCGTGCTGGTGGACGAAGGGCACCGGGGCGCAGGGCGTGGCGAAGACGGCAAATGGATGGGGCGTCGCGATCACCTCGCCAAGGACGGCTTCTGCATTGAGTACTCGGCGACGTTCAAGGAAGCCATCGGCACCGATGAGGGCATGAAGAACCGCTACGCGCGGTGCGTGCTCTTCGACTACGCCTACCGCAGCTTCTACCGCGATGGCTACGGCAAGGACTTCACGATCCTCAACCTGGAGGAAGACGAGAAGCAGAAACGATACCTGACGGCGGCGCTGCTGCTGTTTTATCAGCAGCTTCGGGTGTGGATGGATGGCGGCGACGCCATGAAGCCTTTCCAGATCGACAAGCCCCTATGGGTGTTCGTGGGGCACACGGTGACGGGCGGAAAGGTGTCGAACGCGGACGATAAGGAATCCGTGTCCGACGTGGTCGAGGTCCTGCTGTTCTTGAAGCGATTCCTTGCCGAGCCGACGGAATCCGTCGCGATCCTCCAGAGCCTGCTCGAGGAGGGGTTCAAGGATCAGAAGGGGCGCGATCTATTGGCCTATCGCCTTCCGCACCTGGATGTATCGGGGGACAAGGCCGCGCAGGCGAGGTCGCTGCACGAGGGCATCCTCCGGGACGTGTTCCATGCTCCCGGCGGCGGTGCGCTCGCTGTTCAGTTGCTCAAAGGTGCGTCCGGAGAACTGGCGCTCAAGGTCGGGGAAGCCGAGCCCTTTGGCGTCGTCAACGTCGGCGATCCTGGCGCTGTCGCGGATGCGTGTGCAGAAAAAGGTGTCCATAGGCTGGAGGATGATGCGAATCGGGGCTCGCTGTTCAACGGCATCAACCGCGACGACAGCCCTGTCAATCTGCTCGTGGGCTCACGGAAGTTCACCGAGGGATGGAACTCGTGGCGTGTTTCATCCATTGGGCTCATGCGGATGGGCAAGAACGAGGGCACACAGATCATCCAGTTGTTTGGGCGTGGTGTGCGTCTGCGGGGCTATCGGATGAGTCTGCGGCGGTCGTCGGTCTTGGCTGAGAAGCCTCCGACGCCACGGAATCTACGGCAGGTGGAGACGCTTCAGGTCTTTGGTGTGAAAGCCAGCTACATGAACCAGTTCCGCGACTGGATCTTCAGCGAGGTGCCCGAGGCGCAGGAGAAGCAGGTCTGGGATCTGCCTGTCGTGAAGACGCTGCCTGAGCGGAAGCTGAAGACGCTTCGTCTCCGCAACGAGATCGAAGGAGAAGCCGTGGAGCGCGGGCAGGCGTTCCGCAAGCTTGGCCCGCTGGTTCGCCTACGACCACCACACGCGACGGCCCCTGAAGATGCGTGGCTCCGTCAGCATCGAACGCGGCTGAACTGGCTCCCTCGGATTCGCGGAATCGCCGGCGAGACACGTACGGCATCCGGCGGCACGCAGGCGACGGTGTCGAGTGCAATCGGGCAGGTGAGCGACCTTCCCCGGCAGACGCTGAAGACGATTCCCGCCTTCCTGTTTGACCTAGATGCCCTCTTGTTCGGTGTCGAAGCGTTCAAGGCTTCCCGGGGCTTGGATCGGCTCCATGTTGACCGTGGTGCGATCAGCGAGATGCTGGCGAGGGACGATTGGTATGAGTTGATGGCGACCGCCGACGACATGCGGCTGGAGCGGTACGAGAATCGCGCGCAATGGCAGCGCATGGCGCAGCAACTTCTGAATGCCTACGCCGAGCGGTACTACCGCTACATCCGCGGGCGATGGGAGGCTCCGTACCTCGAAGTCGCGGAGATTGCCCCAGACGATCCGAACATGGTCGAGGGATACGTCGTCGAGACCACCGACCTTGTGCAAACTGCGCAGCAGATTGAGCAAATTGCGACATTCATCGAGGGACTCCAGACGGCGCTGGGGCAAGATCTCCTCGCGACATGGAGTCAGTGGGGCGGGCGTTGGCGCACGGTTCCGTTCGGAGGCCATCTGTATCAGCCCCTCCTACATGTCGGGAAGAACGCCGAGATTCGGATCAGCCCGGTCGCACTCGACAAGTGGGAGGCCGAGTTCGTGCAGGACCTGGCCAAGTGGTGCACGGCCAACCGTGGACGAGAGGTCTATCTGCTCCGCAATCAGGCGGTGACCGGCCTCGGGTTCTTCCAGGCCGCGAACTTCTTCCCCGACTTCCTTCTGTGGGTCCAGGAGGGGGAACGCCAGCACTTGGCGTTCGTCGATCCGAAGGGTCTACACCACTTTGACCCCAGCGACCCCAAGGTGCAGTTCGCCACGCGGGATGTACCCCGCCTGCAGCAGATCGTGGCACAGCAGACGCCCGATTTGCAATTGCACGCCTTCATCCTCTCCAACACGCCCTTCGCCAGCCTTGGCTGGTCACGCGGCGCTGGTCAGATCATGTCCAAGGCCGAGGTGGAGCAGCTGGGTGTGTTGTTCCAGGTGGACGACGCCACGACGTATGTCGATAACCTTATGACTGCATGTTCGCTCAGGTGATGCCATGGCCAAAGCAGAAGCGACCGTCGATGAACTGGTAGGCATGATCGAGCGTGGCGAGCTCCGCTTGCCTGAGATGCAGCGTCGATACGTGTGGCGGTCCACGCGCGTCCGCGATCTTCTCGACTCGCTTTACAGGGGCTATCCGTCCGGCGCGATTCTGCTCTGGGAGACAGACGAAGCCGTACCACTTCAGGACATGGCGGTGTCGCAGCAGGCCAACCCCTACAAGAGCACTCGCCTACTGCTCGATGGTCAGCAGCGACTGACCTCGCTTTCGGCAGTCATCCGCGGCGAACCCGTGAAGGTGAGGGGCCGCAAGCGGCCCGTGGAGCTTCTGTTCAACCTTGAGCACCCTGATCACCTTTCGGTGGTCACAGAGGTGGACGAAGATGGCGCGGAGGATGAAGACGACGAAGATCTCTTCCCGGTCGACACCGATGACGAAGCGGACTCAAGCGAAGATGAGCTGCAGCGACGCTTTCAGAGGATGACGTTCGTCGTTGCCAGCCGCAAGCTCGAGCAGATGCCCACATGGGTGAAGGTGACCGACGTCTTCAAGAAGGACGAGGATGCTCCGTTTCTGGAGCGCGCGGGCATCGAGAAGGTCAGTGATCCTCGGTTCAAGAAGTACAGCCAACGACTGGCGCGACTCCGCGGCATCAAGAAATATGTCTACCGAATGGATGTCTTGGAGCGGTCACTGTCCTATGAGGAGGTGACCGAGATCTTCGTGCGAGTCAACTCGCTCGGCGCGAAGCTCCGAAGTTCGGATCTTGCGCTCGCACAGATCACGGCCAAGTGGAAGAACTCTCTGAAGACATTCGAGGCCTTCCAGGAGCAGTGCGCGAAGAAGGGCTTTGAGCTGGACCTGGGGCTTCACTTGAAGGCGCTCGTGTCGTTCTCTACGGGCCAGTCCAGGTTCCTGACTGTCGGGAACTTACCCGTCGACGAACTCAAGTCGGGCTGGTCGCAGGCCTGTCGCGGAATGGAGTTCGCGCTGAACTTCGTGAAGAGCAATGCCGGTATCGACAGTCCTGCGTTGTTGTCGTCGACGTTTATCTTGATCGCCATTGCGTACTTCGGACATCAGCGCAACTATGTGATCGCCGCGGACGAGGCCAAGCAACTCCGTCACTGGCTACTCCTCGCGAACGCGAAGGGTCGGTACTCCCGCGGTTCCAGCGAGACCATTCTCGACCAAGACCTCGCTATGCTGCGGACGGGTGGCACCGCGACCGATCTGATTGATCGTCTCAGGCAGCAAACAGGGCGTCTCGATATCGTTCCGGAGGAGCTCGAGGGGCGTAACCAGCGAAGCGCGCTGTTCAAAACGATGTTCCTGGCCTTCCGGGACTCGGGCGCGAAGGATTGGAAGTCCCAAGTAGCGATCGCGCTCGATCACTCCGGAGCGCAGCATCGACTTCAGTTCCATCATCTATTCGCCAAGGCACTGCTCAAGAAGACGTTCACGCCCCGCGAAGCGGACGACATCGCAAACCTGTGCTTCATCGCGGGAAAGACGAACCGACAGATCAGCGACAAACCACCTTCGGACTACTTCCCTGCGATACTGGCCGACTCCGGCAGTGCGGCCTTCGAAGCGCAGTGCATTCCGACCGATCAACCCTTGCTTCGAGTGGAGTGCTACAAGCAGTTCCTCCAACGCCGCAGAGAGCTTATTGCCAAACGCCTCAACGAGTTTCTTGGTGTGGCGTGACAGGTCTGGTGCGGTGGCCTGATGCATCTCGGCGAGTCGACCTCCAGCGTCGCTCCCATGCGGCACGCTGCCGCGCCCACGAAGTCATCGCGGCTATTGGCCGCAGGTCCCGTTCCGTTACGGGGTCTCGGCCCTTGGGGACCGGCTCTAGGTCCAAGATCTCCTCCTGAATATCCGGCGCGAGATGCAGCAGGTTCATGATCTGCGTCATCCGCGGCTGCGTTACCTGACAGAGTCGGGCGAGCTCGGAGAGATCCGCGACGACGCCCTTACGGAGGAGCCGGTCGTACTTGATCGCCAAGGCCAGTAGGCGGGCCACGCGGGGCACACGGCCCGGCAGTTCGGGCTTGGGGGCGTCGGGGCCAAGGACGACGCGCTTGCGGCGGGCCTTGCGGGTGATACGGATGGTCCGAACTACGGTGGTCACGCGGCTTCCTCCAGTCGGCGGGTGCACAGCGCTGCGATTCCGGTCGCTCGGAATGTCACCGCGACGGTGGCGTTCTCCGCGTCGTACTCGATCTTCGATAAGAGCAACTTCAGTACCCGGCCCTGCTCGCGGGGCGACAGTTGGGACCAGACGCCGTCAAACTCGTTGAGTGCTCGCCTGGCCTCCTCGCGGTTGATTGCCTTGGCCCCGAGTACGCCGAGCCGGGTCTCGATCTCCGCGAGCCGGCTCCGAGCGCCGCTGACCTGCTCGTGTGCGCTGGCCAGCCGGGCGGTGGCAGCCGCGTTCCCGCTCTTGTCCGCGACGAGTTCCCGAAGCTCCTTTTCCATGCGGCCAAGCGAGGCGTGGATGGACGCCCGCTCGGTGTTGAGCGCCGTGCGTTCCTTCTCTGTGTTGACTTGGGCCTCGGCCAGGATGCGGTCCAGCAACGCTCGGTCGTTGCCGAGCGTGCGGATTTCATCGACGACGAGCTTCTCGATCTCCAGCCCCGGCAGCGACGACGCCTCGCAGGTGTGCGCCCCGTTCTTGATGGCCTCCAAGCACCGGTAGTAGCGGTACTGCTTGTTCCCTTTGCCATAGAACGTGTGGATCATCGCGCAGTCGCACTTCTTGCACCGGATGAGCCCGCGCAGTAGGGCCCCGTACTTGTTGCGCATCTCGACGCCACCGGTCCGGCCGTTCTCCAGGAGCTGCTGGCGCACCCGCTCGAACAAGGCGGGGTCGACGATGGCATCGTGCTCACCGTCATACGTGTTGCCCCGGTGGACGATCTTGCCCGTCAGAAGCGGATTGGTCAGAAGAACGTGGAGGGTGCCCGTGTTGAAGGGCTGGCCGCCGACGCTTTCTCCCTTCTTGGTCAGCCGGCGCTTGTTCTTCCATTCCCGGTGCCGCAGCTCGGTCACCGTCCGCTGAAGCGAGCCCTTGTCGAGGTACATCTGAAAGATCGCGCGGACCTTGGCCGCCTCGCGCGGGTTGACCACCAGGCGGGGGCTGCTGCCGGACCGATCGACGTCGTAGCCCAGGATGGGCACGCCGCCCGCCCACTTGCCCCGGCGTTTCTGTGCGGCGATCTTGTCGCGGATCCGCTCGCCGATGATCTCCCTTTCGAACTGGGCGAACGACAGCAGGATGTTGAGCGTCAGCCGCCCCATCGAACTGGTGGTGTTGAACTGCTGCGTGACGGAGACGAACGACACGCCCTTGCGGTCGAACGTCTCCATGATGCGAGCGAAGTCCATCAGCGACCGGCTGAGGCGGTCCACCTTGTAGACCACGACGCAGTCGACCTTGCCAGCCTCGATGTCCTTCAGCAGGTGCGCCAGCGCCGGCCGCTCCATGCTACCGCCGGAGAAACCACCGTCGTCGTAGCGGTCAGGAAGGCAGATCCAGCCTTCGTTCCGCTGGCTGGCGATGTAGGACTCCCCAGCCTCCCGCTGGGCGTCGAGCGAGTTGAACTCGAGTTCGAGACCCTCCTCGCTGCTCTTGCGGGTGTAGATCGCGCACCGGATGGGCCTGGCTGCGCCCGAGCCCCGTTCCCGCGACGGCGGCATTCCGGTTGTTTGGCCACGCTTGGTCATCGCCCACCCCGCAATCCGAAGAAGCGGTAGCCGTTGATGTGCTGACCCGTCACCTTCTTGGCGATCACCGAGAGCGTGCCGTACCGCTCGCCGTCGAACTCGAAGCCCTCACCGTCGGCGAGCACCGTCACACGGATCGTCCGTCCCTTGTACTGGCGGACGATCGCCGAGCCCGGCGGCGGCAGGCGTGGGTCCCGCCGGTCCCGCGGGTCGAGCGAACGCACGCGGGTGCGAATCTCGCCGGGCTGCGGCGGGGAGGTGAACGAGCGGGGAGCCATCGTGCGGATCTCGGCGTCGTCCGCCAGTTCGGCCGCCCGCCGCTTGGCCCGCTCGCTCAGATCGCCCTCCGCGTTGGCCTGGATGCGCCACGCGATCTTGCGGATCAGGTAAGCGCGGTGCCGCGTGCGGCAGGCGTGGCCGTGGAGTTCCTCGTAGCGGTCCACCAGGTCGCTGGTGGTCATCCGCTGAAGCTCGCCGAGTTGTCGTTCGATCGCATCAGACATGGGGGTTCCTCTTCGCATCGGTCCGGAGCCCTAACCCCGGGGCCGTGCGGAGACACTGAGGTCTGCATGCTGCGGAAGTTCAAGTCGCTCGGCGTCAGATTTCGCCAGGTCGCTCGCCTCCCGGGTGGAACGCGAACGATCCGTATGGATGGCACGCGCGAGGCCGAGGGCGAGGATGCTGGCCACTTCTGCGTCACGTTCCGCGGGCGTCATGGTCTCTGGGTTCTGGGTTCGCATCGGGGCTCCAGCCAGCCGGTGCAGCGCACGCACCGGTAGTGGTTCCCTATGCAGCCGTCGCGCGATCTGCCCGCTTGTGAACCGCCGGGTCGATGTCGGCGGATCAACCCGACTGCATCGCGTTACCGAAGTGACTTCATCTGCCGCGCTCTCGCGAGCACCAACCCCTCTTAACCCGGACACCCGGCGAAGAGAGACGCGGAGAGACTTTGGGCCGAAATCGTGCCCGGGAGGCCCGAGCGGGCCAGAGCCGGTTATGGACACGAGGCACGGCAGAGACCCGGCCCACGGGCGGTCGCGTTGGCGAACCCTACGGAACGTGGGCCAAAACGCGAAAACGCCGCCGAGGTCTCTCGGCGGCGTTCCCTGAAAACCAAAGGGCCGGCTGCTTTCGCAACCGGCCCGGCAATAGCGGGGACAGGATTCGAACCTGTGACCTTCGGGTTATGAGCCCGACGAGCTACCGGACTGCTCCACCCCGCAGACAGGTCACGATGCTAGGTCCGTCGCCGGAGTCGGTCAACGCCGCGCCGAGGTCCGCACGGCTCGCCCGCCGAAGCCGCCTGGGCCGCCGCGACATGGCAACACCGAATCTGCTCGATACACATTCCATCCCCATGCCTGGGGGGTTTGCACCGCTCACGGATCAAGCCCAGAAAACTGCCGGCGGTCGGTCAGAACCGTCGGCAGCACCCCGAAGGGTCGTTCAGCACCGCCACAGCCCGAAAGCGTGGCGACGTATGGCAAATGGCGCGGCCGACCGGCCAGACCGACCGGCCCCGCCCTCGATGCACAGACGGGCAGGCGAGCCGCTACGGGGGGTCACCCCGTCCGTTCGGTTCGCCACGCGCGCCAACTTGTTCTCAGAAATCCCGGATTGATGGCGCGATTCTGAGCATGAGGCGGCTGGAGGACGATCGAAGGTGCGGCCGCCTCCGACTGCATACATGACATCTCGAAAGCGACAGTCGCCATGCAATCTCACGCGCATCGGCGCACATGCCCGCCCGCGCCATACCATCGCCCATGCGCACCCACAACGTCCTTCTCATCGGCGGCGGCGGGCGCGAGCACGCGCTGGCTTCGGCCTTGAAGCGCTCGCCTCGCCTCCGGACGCTGTGGATCAGCCACCCCGCCAATCCCGGACTGGCCGAGCTCGGGCAACCCGTCGACGTGCCGGTGGACTTTCGTGAGATGTACCGTCTGCGTCAGTTCTGCGATCACCACGACATCAGCCTGGTGGTCATCGGCCCGGAAGACCCGCTGGCGGAGGGATACGCCGATGCGCTGACGTCGGAAAGCCGACTGGTGTTTGGACCCAACAAGGCCGGCGCCCTGCTCGAAGCCGACAAATCGTGGGCCAAGCATCTGATGCGAGCGGCCTCCATCCCCACCGCCGAATCCCGCACCTTTGATGACCCCGAGGCGGCCGAAGCCTACGTGCAGTCTCGCACCGAGGCGCCTGTGGTCAAGGCTTCGGGTCTGGCCAAGGGCAAGGGCGTGTTCGTTTGCCGCACCAAGGACGATGCGACCGAAGCGATCGACCAGGTGATGCGTCGCCGCATCTTCGGCGATGCGGGACGGCGCGTGGTCATCGAGGAACGCTTGACCGGGCCTGAGGCTTCACTGCTCGCGCTGGTCGACGGCTCCAACATCCTCATTCTTCCGCCATGCCAGGACCACAAGCGGCTGCGCGATTATGACGAAGGCCCGAACACCGGCGGCATGGGCGCTTTCTGCCCCTCCTCGACCATCGACGACGCCATGATGTCGCGCATCGAGCGCGAAATCATCGTGCCGACCATTGACGCCCTCCGCCGCGAGGGTATCGACTACCGCGGCGTGCTCTACACCGGTCTCATGCTCACACCCGCAGGACCCAAGGTTCTCGAGTTCAACGTGCGCTTCGGCGACCCCGAATGCCAGCCCCTCATGGCGCGCCTCGACTCGGACCTGATCGACCTGCTCGAAGCCACAGCCACGGGAACGCTCGATCAGATCGACGTGCGCTGGAAGCCCGACGCGGCTGTCTGCATCGTGCTTGCCGCTTCCGGTTACCCTGAGAAGCCTCGCTCCGGGCATGTGATCGAGGGTCTGGACGACGCGGCGGCGATGCCGGGCGTGACGATCCAGCACGCCGGGACCAGGCGCGACGAGCAAGGGCGCATCGTGACGGCCGGCGGGCGTGTGCTCAACGTCACGGCGCTTGGGCGCGACCTGGGTGAGGCGCGCCGCCGGGCGTATGCCGCAGTCGGGAAGATCACCTTCCCGGGGATGCAGGTCCGTTCGGATATCGGACGTGCGGCCGTCGTCGCCGGCGCGTGAGGCAGTTGACGATTTCGGGCCTCAATCACATCCTGACCGGGCAAGCCCTAGTCACGGGATGATGTTCTCCAGAGTGAACTCTGGGCGATTCTCGCACCGTGCTCGCCATCGCGCATCGATGGAGCAAAGGCTCCAGACCCCCGAAAGCGCACAGGTTCACTGGCCAACACTCGCGGGCGCTGTATCTTCAGCCAGTAGAGGGGGTTCCATGCCGATACTCCCATGCGCTCCAATGGAAGGGGGGGTCTTCACATGACCGTCAGACTGAGCCGTCGGGCGACGTGCCTGCTCACTGTGTCTGGACTAGCGATGGGGGCTGGTGCTCAGGGGTTGTCGCCCTGCGCCGGTCCGCAGTTCGCCGGTTCATTCTTCGCCACCGGGCCGACGCCCTACACGATCGTGTCGGGCGACTTGAACGGCGACGGCGCGCCGGACCTGGTTGTGCCCAACGCCAACACCGACCAAGTGGCGGTGATGATGGGCAACTCGGACGGCTCGTTCGGGCCTGCGGCCCACTACACCGTGGGTGATCGTCCCTACGCCGTAGCGTTCGGCGACCTGAACGGCGACGGAGACCCCGACATCGCCGTGGCCAATAACCTTCACAACACCATGACGGTGCTGCTGAACAACGGCGACGGCACCTTCAGCGCCGGCGGAACCAGCGCCGTAGGCGCCCGCCCGTGGGCCATGTCGCTGGCCGACCTCGACGGCGACTCTGACCTGGACGCGGTGATCGCCAACAACACAGGCGACAACGTCTCGATCCTCATGAATGACGGCAGCGGCACCTTCGCCGCAGCCGTCGACTACCCCGCCGCAGACGCGCCCTGGGGTGTTGCGGTCGCCGATCTCGACCACGACTCGGACATGGACATTGTCGTCGCCTGCCGCGGCGGGCAGTCGGCCTGCGTGCTGCTCAACAACGGAGGAGGCACGTTCGCCCCCGCCGTCAGTTATGACCCGGGCGACCAGCCTGTGTGTGTCGCCATCGGCGACCTGAACGGTGACACCCACGCCGACCTGGCGCTGGGCTGCCCCACCACCAACACCATCCGTATCCTTCCCGGCGCAGGTGACGGCACCTTCGGGGCCGCAACCACATTCGCCAGCGGCAACTGGCCCCGCGCCATCGCGCTGATGGACGCCGACGGGGATTCGGACTTGGACATGGGCGTGGCCAACTGGCTGGGAAACAACGCCAGCGTCTTTGCCAATGACGGCGCCGGCAACTTCACTCTGACCGACCAACTGGACGCCGGCTCGGGCTGCATCGGCATCACGGCCTCGGACATCGACCAGGATGCGGACCCCGACCTGGTCGCCTGTCTGTACAACGAGGGCGGCGTGGTGCCGCTGATGAACCGCGGGGCCGGTGACTTTGTCGGCGCTTCCACCTATGACGTGGGCAGCAACCCCGACGCAGTGGTCATGGTTGATCTGAACAACGACGGAAACGACGACATCGCCGTGGCCAACCTGTCGTCCAACACAATCTCGGTGCTGTTCGGCAACGGGGGCGGCACCTTTGACCCCGCGGTCAACTTCGCCTCCGGCACCGGCCCGTCGAACCTGGTCGCCGCCGACGTCAATAACGACGACTACCTCGACCTCGTCGTGACCGACTACCTCAACGGCGTATCGGTACTGATGAACAATCAGGACGCCACCCTGGCCGCCCCGGTGGCGTACGCCGTACAGAATGCTCCCTCAGCCGTCGCGGCCGGAGACCTGAACAACGACGGCTTTGTCGACCTGGCGGTGTCGAACTACCTCTCCGACTCGGTGAGCATCCTGTTCAACGACGGCGATGGGACATTTTCGGGGCTGGTGAACCGCCCGGCCGGCGACGGACCCCAGGACGTCGCGATCTTCGACATTGACCAGGACACCGACCTGGACATTGTGGTAGCCAACCTGATCGACGACACGATTTCGGTGATTGCAAACAACGGGGACGGGACGTTTGCCGCAAAGGTCGACTACCCCGCCGCAGACGGGCCGAACTCCATCGCCTATGCCGACTTCGACGCGGACATGGACGTGGACATCGTCGTGTCCAGCCAGTTGGACCAGACGGTCAGGGTGCTGCGCAATAACGGATTCGGAACCTTCAACGCACCGGTTGCCTACCCCGCCGGCCCGTCGCCCTACGACGCCAAACTGCTGGACATCGATCGCGACGGCGACGAGGACATCGTGGTGGCGCTGCTGGGAGCGGACGCCGCGGCGGTGATCCTCAACGAGGGTCTGGGCACCTTCGCCCCTCCGATGATGCACCGCACCGGCAATTCGCCCATCGCCCTGGCTCTCGGTTCGTTCGACGGCAAGGAGCGCCCCGGCATGGTCGTCGCCAACGTCGACTCCGGTGACATCACCGTCCTGCCCAACATCTGCACCGTCGAAGTTGTCTGCCGCCCGGACCTCAACGGCGACGGCTCGCTTGACTTCTTCGACGTGCAGGAGTTCCTCAACCTGTTCGACAACGGGGATCCGCAGGCCGACTTCAACGCCGACGGAGTGATCGACTTCTTCGACGTGCAGCGATTCCTGAGCGCCTTCTCTGACGGCTGCCCGTAACCCGACACGTCCGTCAAGCACGCAAGGCCCCCGGCACACGCCCGGGGCCTTGCTGTTTTTCCCGCCTGGCAAGAGGACGGCGCGGCACGCGCCGGGCAGGAGTGAGATGAGGTCTCGGAAATCAGACGACGTAGCCGGTCACGGGCTGTCCGCTCGTGTCCCCGCCGGCCTCCTGCCAGCGCTGCACGGCCGCGCGGATGCGGTTCTTCTGAATCTTGCCGGTCACGGTCATCGGGAAGCCTTCGACGAACCAGAACAACCTGGGGATCTTGTAGTGGGCGATCTTGCCTTTAGCCCAGGCTTGGAGTTCTTCCGTGGTGACCCTGGCCCCCTTGCGCAGCCGAATCCATGCACCGACTTCCTCGCCGTACATCTTGTCAGGCACACCGAACACGGAGATTTCCTCGATGTCCGGGTGCTCGTAGTAGAACGCCTCGATCTCAGCCGGGTAGATGTTCTCCCCGCCGCGGATGATCATGTCTTTCAGCCGCCCGGTGATCGAGACATATCCGTCCTCGTCCATCACGCCAAGATCGCCCGAATGGAGCCAGCCGGCTTCGTCGATCGCCTTGGCGGTCTCCTCGGGCTGCGAGTAGTACCCGCGCATGACGTGATATCCGCGCATGCACACTTCGCCCGGCACGCCGCGCGGCTGAATCTGCCCCGTCTCGGGCGAGACGATCTTGCACTCCTGGTGGGCGATGGGCCTGCCGACCGTCTGCGTGCGGTGCTCGAGGGTGTCCCGCGGATCGGTCAGCGTTGCGATGGGGCTGCACTCGGTCTGCCCGTAGCCGATGATGATCTCCCGGCAACCCATCTCATGGATCACACGCCGCATGAGTTCGGGCGGACACGGAGCGCCGGCCATGATGCCCGTGCGCAGGCTCGAAAGGTTGAATGACCGGAACTCCGGGTGCTCGAGTTCGGCCAGGAACATCGTCGGTACGCCGTGGACCGCGGTGCACCGTTCGTCCTGGATCGCTCTGAGCGTCGCGCCGGCTTCAAAATGCGGCGTGGCGATGACGATGCATGCGCCATGCGTCAGGCACGCCAGGTTTGACACCACCATGCCGAAACAGTGATAAAACGGCAGCGGCACGCACAGGCGGTCCTTCTCCGTGAACGACATGGCGTTCCCGATGGAGTATCCGTTGTTGAGGATGTTGTGGTGCGTGAGAACGACGGCCTTGGGAAACCCGGTCGTGCCCGAAGTGAACTGGATGTTCACCGGGTCGTCGGTGTCGAGTTCGTTCGAGTGCGCCTCAATCGTCGCATCGGTGACCTTGCCGGCCGCGTCGAGAAACTCGACCCAAGTCATGAACCCGCGCACCCAGCGATCGCGCCGCTTCAGATCCATCGGGTCATAGATGACCACACGCCGCAGATGCGGCAGCAAGTTGCACTTGAGATCTGTCGGCTCGCAGTGGTCGGCCTCGGGCACCAGTTCGTGCAGCATCTCGCAGTACATCGAAGACTTGAAACTGGGCATGATCACAGCACAGTCGATCTCCGCCAGTTGCATGGCATGACGCAGTTCGTTCAGCCGGTAGGCCGGGTTGATGTTCACCAGGATCGCGCCGATGCGCGCCGTGGCCATCTGGAGCACCACCCACTCGATGTTGTCCGTAGCCCAGATGCCTACGCGATCGCCGCGCGCGATGCCGATGCCGACGAAAGCCCGTGCGACCTTCTGCACTTCGGCGTCAAGTTGCGAATAGGTCAGGCGCGTGCTCTGTGGGATGGACACCACCGCCTCCGACGAGCCATACCTGGACACGATGTCACGGAAGTGCTCGTCGATGGTGCTGCCGAGCAAGGCCACGGATCCGCCCGAATGGGCATAGGAGCGGCTCTTCAACATGGGTTCACCTCGCTTGCAGGTGATTTTAGGATGCACAAGTCCTGTATAGCAAACTGATTTGCATCCCCCCACTTGTCCGGTAGGGCCCAGCCTGCAGACAATCTCTCCCGTGCCGGCGTGGTTCGGGTGTTTCCGAGTCCTGACCAGCGTGCCCGCACCAGGCGGGTTGCCAGGAGCGAGATTCCTCTCGTTTATCCATGTCCATCGAAAAAGTTCGTTGGGTGCTCCCTCTGATCAGCATGGCGGCGGGAGTCGGCCTGGCAGCGGGCGGCGTATCGGCCTATCCGCATCCAAGCGCACGGTGGCTGGCCTTGGGAGCCGCCTGTCTGGGCGGAGTCGGGTTCTTCTTCTTATTCCTTGTCGTCGCTGAGGTTGCGACCGGCGGACACAAGGAGCGACGCGACGAGACGACGGCTCAGGAGCCCGACAAAGCAGGCGGGAAGCGAGCGACCTAGTCCCCACGATTTCCTGCCAGGCGCCGGAACGCTCGTGATGATTCCCCATGCGGCGAGTGGTATACTCCGCCTGCACGCCGACGCGCAGACCAATGGTGGCCTGCGCGCCTGGAGAGCCCGACGCTTCCTCCTTGCCCGAGTTCAAGCAGCGGTTTCACGTTTCACGGGCAAGATGGAAGGTATCTCAGTGATCAAGCTTTATGTCGGAAACCTCTCGTACACCACCACCGAAGACCGCCTGCGCGAAGTCTTCTCGGAGTACGGAGAGGTCGCCTCGGCCACCCTCGTCATGGATCGCGAAACCGGACGCCCCCGCGGCTTCGGCTTCGTCGAGTTCGTCGATGACGCCCAGGGTCGCGCCGCCATCGAGGCGGTCAATGGCCAGAACGTCGATGGTCGCGACCTGACCGTCAACGAGGCTCGTCCCCGCGAGAATCGCGGCGGCGGTGGCTTCGGCGGCGGCGGTGGGGGTCGCGGCGGCTTCGGCGGCGGACGCGGCGGAGGGGGCGGCCGCGGTGGCTTCGGCGGCGGCGGACGCGGCGGAGACCGCGGCGATCGCGGCGGCTGGTAAACCCACCCTCGAAACACGCAATGAGCCGGGCGCCTCGCCCGGCTCTGTTTCTTTTTCTCCCGCCCGCGATCAACTCACCGCAGCGCACGCGATCGAACACCAGCCCACGATTTCCACGCGCGGCGCCACGTAGTGCGGCTCGATCGGCTCTTCACGAAACAGGTCGGTGCTCAGGTACTTCTTGTTGCTGTCCGGAAGCACGGTCACGACCACCGACCCCGGGCCGGCACGCTTGGCCAACTCGATCGCTCCCACGACATTCGCCCCTGAAGAGATACCCACCGCCAGCCCCCGCCTGGCCAGCGCCTGCGACATCAGAATCGCGTCGCCGTCCCATACATCAACGACTTCGTCCAGTTCGCTCAGATTCACAATGCTCGGAATGAACTCATCGGAGATGCCCTGAATGCGGTGATGCCCCACCCGGTGCCCGGTGCGCAGCGTCGGTGAGTTGGCCGGCTCCAGAGGATGCACACACACCCCGGGGTTCACCCGGCGCAGGCACCGCCCCACTCCCATCACCGTGCCGCCTGTACCGACGCCAGCCACGAACACGTCGGCCACCAACCCGAGCGAGCCCAACTGCGCCACAATCTCCGGGCCAGTCGTCTGTTCATGCGCGCAGACATTGGCTTGGTTGCAGAACTGGCGAGGCAGGAATACGTCGTCGCGCTGCTTGGCGTATTCCTCGGCCATCGCGATGCTGCCGACAAACCCGCCCTGTTCACGCGACACCGGAATGATCTCCGCACCGAAGGCCTGGATGATCAGCACACGCTCACGACTCATCCAGTCGGGCATGAAGATCCGCACCGGATGCCCGATCGCACGCCCGATGGCCGCAAATGACAAGCCCGTGTTCCCGCTGGTCGCCTCAACGATCGTGCATCCTGGACGAAGTTCGCCGGTCTGGTACGCATGGCGCACGATGTGCAGCGCCATGCGGTCCTTCACCGAGCCGGTCATGTTCTCCTGCTCGTACTTGGCGTAGATCGACAACGGTCGACCGTCCAGCCGGACATCGAGCCGAAGCAACGGCGTGCGGCCGATCATCGATTCAAGCACAGCGACAGGCGATTCAACGGCAAGCGGTCGGTGCACTGGGAACTCCTCTTGCGGGCTTCGGAACGGTGTGCGCTCGCGGCAACTATTGCCGAGCAATATATCCGCATTCTGATACGGATTCACGCTGAATCCGTATCTCAGGGCAACCGTACGGACGCGCGCGTTCGCTCCGAGTCTTCGGTGGGTTTCCAGACGATGCCTTTGAGACGACCTGCTTCCTACCCGCCGCTCCCGACCGGCCGATCTCGCGTCAGGACAGCGCCTTCCCCCTTGCCGCCAGGTAGATGCGGTACCAACTCTCGCGGCTCATCACCACCGCATCGCCGGCGACGGCATCGCGGATGCGCTGCGGCTGCCGCGAGCCGTAGATCGGCAGAATGGTCGCCGGGTGCCTGAGCAACCAGGCGATCAGGATGCCCGTGCGGCTGACGCCGTGGGCGCATGCCTCTTCGTCGAGTACGCTGACGAGTCGGGCAAGTTTCGGGTCGTCGCCCGGTGCGGCGAACAGTCGCCCGCCCGCAACGGGACTCCACGACGTCGCGGTGATGCGCAGGCGGCACAGGTCGTCGATGGTGCCATCCTCGATCGGGGCAAGGCGCAGCGGATGCACCTCGATCTGATTGCACACCAGCGGGCGGCTCAGTCGCGACTGCAACAGAGCCGTCTGACTGCTGGTGAAGTTGCTCACGCCGAAGTGGCGCACCTTGCCGGACGCGTGCAGGCGATCGAACACGCCGGCGATTTCATCGGGGTCCATCAGAACGTCGGGCCGGTGCAGGAGATAGACGTCGATCGTGTCCACACCGAGTCGCCGGAGCGAGGTTTCGCACGAGCGTTCGATCCAGTCGCGCGAGAAGTCGTACCGGTGCGGTGCGCCGGGGCCGCCCTCCCCCTCCCAGCGGATGCCGCACTTGGTGGTGATGATGAGTCGTTCGCGCAGCCCCGGATTGCCCGCGAGGAACTCCCCGAACACCCTTTCGCTCTCCCCGTGGGCGTAGATGTCGGCGTGGTCGAAGTGGTTGTAGCCCGCCTCGACCGCGGCCTCGAGTGCGCTGAGCGCCTCACGGCGCCGCTGCGCGGTCATCTCGGCGCGGTTCCAGGTGCCGAGCACGCGCATGCACCCGTAGATCACCCGCGTGGATCGCAGTTCGGACTGACCGATCGCCGCGGTCTGCATCAGAACACCTCCTCGTGGTTGGGCGTCTTACTTCTTCAGCGATGCCATGTCGATCACGAAGCGGTACTTCACGTCGCTGCGGATCATGCGCTCGTAGGCCTCGTTGATCTGGTCCATACGGATCAGTTCAATGTCGCACTCGACCTTGTGTCGCCCGCAGAAGTCCAGCATCTCCTGCGTCTCGGCGATGCCGCCGATGAGCGAGCCCGACAGGTGCCGACGCGGCACGAGCAGCCCGAAGATGCCGACAGGCTGCGGGTTCGGGGGAGCACCCACGAGCACCAGCGAGCCGTCGAGTTTGAGTAGGCCGAGCAGCGCGTTGAGATCGTGATCGGCCGAGACCGTGTCGAGAATCATGTCGAAACTGCCGGCGTGCCCGGCCATCGCGTCGGCATCCTTCGAGATGACGACTTCGTCGGCGCCGAGCCGCTTGCCGTCGGCGACCTTGCGTTCCGACGTCGTGAACAGCACCGTGTGGGCGCCGAAGGCATGCGCAAACTTCACACCCATGTGCCCAAGCCCCCCGAGCCCGACGATGCCGACCTTCTTGCCCTTGCCGACCTCCCATCGCCGCAGCGGTGAATAGGTCGTGATGCCCGCGCACAGCAAGGGAGCCGCCCGCGCCGGGTCGAGGTTGTCCGGAACCTTGAGCGCAAAGTCTTCGGTGACCACGATCTTCTCGGAATATCCGCCGAAGGTCATGCCGCCCGAGTGCTTGTCTTGGCCGTTGTACGTGAAGGTCGAGCCTTTGAGGCAGAACTGCTCCTGGTGCTGTTTGCAGTTGACACAGGTGCGGCAGGAATCGACCATGCAGCCAACGGCCGCCAGGTCGCCGGGCTTGAATCGAGTCACCTTGTCGCCCACGCGCGTCACGCGCCCGACAATCTCGTGTCCGGGCACGACCGGGTAGGCCGTCAAGCCCCACTCGTTGCGGGCAAAGTGGATGTCGGTGTGGCACACGCCGCAGTAGAGGATGTCGATCTCGACATCGTCATTCAGCGGCTCGCGGCGGTTGATGGTGAGAGGCCCAAGCGGGCTGGCGGCGGACTGGGCGGCGTAGGCCTTGGTGGGCATCGCAAACTCCGTGAATGCACTGTGTGTGGCTCCGCGGCACGCCGGCGGCAAGCCGGCCGGAGAAGCATAGCGGTCCGGTGCGGTTCCAAGGTATCATCGATCGGGGGCGAAGGGGGCAGGCATGAGCGATACAACAGGCCGAAAGCAGCGCAATCATCGCGGCAGTCGAGTTCGAGGGCTCCTGCCCGATCCGCAGACGCGGTCGGTGTGCTGTGCGGAGTGTGCCTGCACACGGGAGCAGGAGGCCATCGGGGGTGCAACGGGATGAAACGCTGGACGTGCCTGTACGCGCTGGCGGTCGTACTGCTCGGCATGAGCGGCCCCACGCAAGCCGATGAGCCGCGCACCTTCGCGGCCGGTCTCACTCCGACGCGGCTGATCCGCGTCGCGCCGGGAGGCGACGACCAGACCGCCGACGGCTCAGTTGACCGCCCCTTTGCCACGATCGAAGCGGCTTCTCGCACCGCTACGCCCGGTGCCGCGATCCGGCTCGCGCCCGGCGAATATCGAGGCGGCGCAACGCTGACCAACCTCGCCGGCACGCCCGAAGCGCCCATCTGGATCGGCTCAGAACCCGGAGGCCTGCGGGCGGTGATCCGCGGCGGCGGCTCGGGCCTGCATCTGGTCCGCCCACAATTCGTCGTCGTGCATGACCTCGAAATCTCCGGTGCGGGCGGCAACGGGCTCAACGTCGACGACGGCGGCGACTTCGCCGACGCCGACGCCGCACACCACGTCGCCTGCGAACGCCTTTTCATCCACGACATCGGCGACGACGGCAACCAGGACGGGCTCAAACTCTCCGGGATTCGCGACTTTCAGGTGTTCGACTGCGTGATCGAACGCTGCGGCGGCGCCGGCTCGGGCAGCGGCATCGACATGGTGGGCTGTCATGCCGGTCTGATCGCACGCTGCACGCTGCGCGAAATCTCCGGCACCGGCGTGCAGTGCAAGGGAGGCACCAGCGAGGTCGACATCCGCTGGTCCCACTTCGAGAACGCAGGGCATCGCGCGCTCAACATCGGCGGTTCCACCTGGCACGAGTACTTCCGGCCCCCGCTCGACGCCGGCTCGGTCAACTGGGAGGCACGCAACGTGCGCGCGCAACGCAACGTCATCGAGGGCTCGCAGTGCGCGGTTGCCTTCGTCGGTGCGACCGGTTGCGTGGCTTCAGGCAATACCATCGTCCGCCCGGGAAAGTGGATCGTGCGCATTCTGCAGGAGACCCGCAGCGGTCCGAAGTTCCAGTTCGGGCTATGCGGCGACAACCGGTTCGAGCGCAACCTGATCTGGTTTGAACGCCACGCCGTGCGCTCCGGGGTCGAAGTCAACATCGGCCCGGACACGCGGGCGGAAACGACGATCTTCGCAGGCAATCTGTGGTTCGCGGGCGACGACCCGACCCGCTCGGCGCCCAGCCTTCCCGCCCGCGAACAGGGCGCCATCATCGGGCGGGATCCGATGCTTGGCGACGTCGATGCCGGCGACTTTCGCCCCCGCCCGGGCAGCCCGGCCCTCCACGCGGCCGCCGGGCACGTGGGTGTCGGGCCCATCGGGAGTGAACTCGACGAAGCCGACGAGACGATCGGAGCCATGGCCGGCGCCCGTGACTAAGGTTCAAGAGCCACCCCATTTGAACTGCCCTCTGCTCGCTACGGCACCTGCCTCCGCACAATCTTCGCAGTGCCGCACGCAACCTCGGTCGTTCGCCCGCTGTAGACTGAACAGCCCAGCCGCACAACCGACCACAAGGACTCACCATGCAACCAGTCGCCCGGGCCCGGGCATTCACTCTCATCGAACTGCTCGTCGTCATCGCCATCATCGCCCTGCTGATCGGCATCCTGCTCCCCGCCCTGGCCAAGGCCCGCGAATCGGGCAAATCGATCAAGTGTGCCTCGCAGATGCGCCAGAACGTCATGGGCATGGCGATGTATCAGCAGACCTTCGGCTTCTATCCGCCGCACCAGATCCGTCTGCCCGACGGCTCACGCTATCGCTGGTTTCGGGCCATGGCTGACTACAGCGAATCGCTGACCGTCATCAAGTGTCCGAGTGTGGAGGACTGGGAAATCTCGCGCAACCACTCCTACGGGTACAACTACAAGTACCTCGGCAGTTTCCGCGAACAGACCCAACCCGATAACCCATACCGCCCCTACGAAACCTTCCCTGTCCGCGGCGTCGACGCGCCATCGGGCACCATCGCCTTCGCCGACACCGACGGCACGGGGCGCATCCTGCCCTACGAGCCGGAAGGCCCCAACCAGCACCCCGACCGCTTCGGCAATCACGGATACGTGCTTGACCCGACGTTCATCCCGCTGCGGAGCGAGGCCGCCACCAGCGGCGGCACGCCGGAGAAGTACGCCTGGCACAACTACCGCACCTTCCTGAGCGAGCGCCACCTGGGCGGATCCAACGCCGCCTTCGTCGACGGACATGCCGCCAAGGTCAAGCCGGCCGAGGCGTACAAGGACAACCGCATGTGGAATGGGCTGGGCTTTGACCCCGGCACCGACCCCACCGCGCGCGATTACCGCCGCGATCCGCACGTCGACTACAAGTTCGACCCGTCGAGCGGGCAGGACTGGCCCTACGATTCGTAATCTCGCGTGCGCCAGGTCTGATCAACGACGACGACAAACCGCGATCAGCCCAGAGACTGCGGCCAAGCCACCTGCGCACAGTGTGAGAACGGCCAACGTGTCCATCCACACCTGGTCCACGTAGACCGGATACCCGGCGAAGATGACGCCTCACGCGCTTGCTGCGCGCATACAGGTTGAAACTCGAGCCGGACGCCGCGGTGCGCCAGCCGTCCGGGTGCATGAACGCGTGGACGACAACAGCATCGACAAGGTCAGTGCATCACCGAGTCAATCCGGTGCAAACAGGACGCCGGCCGTAGCGGGAGCCGTGCGAAGCAACAGCGCCGATCCGGTCCGTGCGGGCCGCATCATGTCTGTCTTGCCGTGGGACCGACTTGAACGCGGCCTCTCCCCAGGTCACACGGTTGAAGTGCCTTTCCTCCTCTCACATGGCGAACGGCTCGCCCGGCTCCGGGTTCATTCTGAACATCCGGAGGCGCCATTCGTCGGCGGGTACGATGGACCCATGGGAATCAGACCGGCCCTCCGCCTGCTCGCCCGAGCCGCCCGCTACCGGTGGAAACTCAATGCACCGGAAATAACGCGCATGCTCTCGGTGCTTCCCCGCGAGGGGGCGGCCATCGACATCGGCGCGCACAAGGGGGCCTACACCTTCTGGATGGCCCGACGCGTCGGTCGGCGCGGCAGGGTCATCGCCGTCGAGCCACAGCAGCGCGTCGCCGCGGCCCTGGAACGCTCCCTCACCGCCTGGGGAATGCGGCAGGTACACGTCGTCAACGCAGCCGCTTCCGATCGCTCGGGGCAGGGCACCATCAACATCCCGCGCGATTCCACGCATGGCGCCTCGATGAATCCTCTCGACGCTGATCGCAGCGTCGACGTCACGCCCGTGCGGTTGGTCACCATAAACGAACTGGCGGCCGAGCGCGCTCTGGCCCGGCTCGACTTCGTCAAGATCGACGCGGAGGGGCACGAAATCGAAATCGTCGAAGGCGGACTCGAAGCGATCGAACGCCTGCACCCGTCTCTGCTCATCGAGTCCGAAGCCCGCGCCCATGAGGGCGATCGCTCGCACCTTGATCGCCTGCGTGACCTGCTCGAACCGCTCGGCTACGCCGGATCGTTCAACGACGGGCGAACCTGGCTCCCGCTCGACGCGCTCGACGTCGATAAGCACCAGAACTACGGGCACGGACGCTACTGCAACAACATCTTCTTCTCGCCCGTACACGAAGCAAGGCGGAGCCCCCGTCCACGGACGCCGGTCTCGCGAGCGGCTGAAGTGGTTGTGATTCGCCCGGAAGCCCGCCACTCGGCGCCCGGTCCGGCTTGAAGACCGCCCGTCATCCCACCGCCCGCTCATCGAGAAACGCGCCGAACACGTTCATTGCTCACTGGTCCGCTTCGGTTCGCGCCTCTGCAACTCCTTGAGGCACTCGTCCAGCCGATCCCGACGCTCCTCCCAGAGATGCCGGTACCGCTCGATCCACTCGGCCGCCTGCATGAGAGGCTCAGGCTGAAGCCGACACGGTCGCCACTGCGCCGCGCGCCCGCGCTCGATCAACCCGGCCCGCTCGAGCACTTTGAGGTGCTTGGAAACCGCGGGCATGGACATGTCCAACGGCTCGGCCAGTTCGGTCACCGTCGCCTCGCCGGCCGCCAGGCGAGACAGGATCGCCCGCCGCGTGGGATCCGCAATCGCCGCCAGCGTCATGCTGAGCCGATCGGTTGGGGGGCGTCTGACCATACGACAATATAACCAGATGGTAAAATAGCAGATTCAAACCAGCCGATCGAGGCATCTGCTCGATTCAAAAGCAGGACGGGGCTACACGCCCGCTGCTGCTCCCGACCCAGAGAGGCGTCCGAAGACGGCCTCTGCTCCGGCGTCACCCTGTCTCTTTGCCACTTCGCCACCCACCGTTGCGTTGCAGAGGCGGCTTGACTATTTCCACAACCACATACAATCCCGGCTTTCTGGAGTGCCAATGGCGCGCTTCGCACCGAAGTTGATCACCTGTCTGCGGGAAGGCTACGGCGCAACGCGGTTCTTCAAGGATCTGATGAGCGGCGCCACCGTGGGCATCATCGCGCTTCCGCTGGCCATGGCCTTCGGAATCGCGTCTCTGCCCGAGTCGGTGGTGCAGGAACTGCAGGCGATCTCCGCGCTGGGAGGCAGCCGAGTGCAGATCGGCGGGCCCACCGGCGCCTTCATCGTCATCGTCTACCGCATTTCGGCCGAGCACGGCTACGCGGGCCTGGCAACCGCCACAGGCATGGCCGGGCTCATCCTCATCGTCATGGGGCTTGCCGGTTTCGGGCGGCTGATCAAGTTCATCCCATATCCGGTCACCACCGGCTTCACCACCGGCATCGCCGTGGTCATCGCCACGACGCAGATCAAGGATCTCTTCGGGTTGCGACCGACCGACGCGGTCGGCAACCCCGTGCCCCTGCCGCCCGACTTTATTCCCAAGGTCGAACTGCTCGCGGGCGCGTGGAACACCTACAGCCTGCCCACGGTGATCGTCGGGCTGGTGTGCGTCGTGGCGCTGTTCATCATGCGCAAGTTCGTGCCGCGCGTGCCGGGCGCGATCATCGTCGCCACCCTCGCGGCCGCGGTCGTCTACTTCTTCGGCATCCAGACCGAGACAATCGCCACGCGATTCGGCGACATTCCGCGCTCGCTGCCGTTCGTCAACACACGCGGCTTCAGCGTGAACATGGCGCTCGACCTGATCCCCGAAGCGACCACCATCGCCATCCTCTGCGCCATCGAATCGCTGCTCAGCGCGGTTGTGGCGGACGGCATGACCGGGTATCGACACCGCTCGGATACCGAACTGGTCGCACAGGGGGTCGCGAACGTGGCGGTGTCATTCCTCTGGGGGCTGCCGGCAACCGGCGCCATCGCCCGCACGGCGGCCAACATCCGCTCGGGCGCCACTTCACCGGTGTCCGGCATGGTACACGCCCTGACGCTGCTGGTGATCCTGGTCGTCGCGGCCCCGCTGGCAAAGCAAATCCCCCTCGCCGCCCTTTCTGCCATCCTCGTCGTCGTGGCCTGGAACATGGCCGAACTCGACCACTTCCGCTCGATCCTGAAAAGTCCCAAGAGCGACGTGGTCGTGCTGCTGACAACCTTCGGGCTGACGGTGCTGACCGACCTGACCATCGCGGTCATGGTCGGCATCGTGCTCGCTTCATTCCTCTTCATGCGCCGCATGTCCGACCTGACCGGCGTGGCCAACTTGGGGCTTGGTGAGAACGGTGCCGGCGAGCGGGCCCCGGACACGCCCCAACTCCCGCCGCGCTGCGAAGCCTACGAGGTTTACGGCCCGCTGTTCTTCGGCACCGCCGACCGCGTGAAAGACACGCTGGCCGGCATCGAGAAGCCGCCGCTGGTGTTCATCCTTCGCATGCGCCACGTCCTCTGCATCGACGCCAGCGGGCTGTACACGATCGAGGAACTGCACCGAAAATGCAAACGCGGCGGCACCACCCTCGTCCTCTCCGGCGTCCACTCGCAACCGGCAATGGCGATGTCCAAGGCAGGGCTCGACGAAGTCGTCGGGCTCGAGAACATGTGCGGCTCGATCGATGAAGCCGTCAAGCGCGCCAGGGCGATCGTCGACGCAGCCGGTTGAGAGCGCCCCCGAATGCGGCAACACCGCTCACAGAGCCTTGACACACCGGCTCACGACACTCGGTCAGCGCTCCCGCCGCTGGATCCACAGGAAATCGACCCCGATCACCTGCCCCACCTCGCCGGTGAACTCGACGTGCAGCGTGTGCTCACCGGCGTTGAGTTCCTGCGCCTCGGTTTCCAATCGACGCAGCATCGTGCGGGCAGGCGCGTTCAAATCGGCCTCGGCGTAGGGCTGCGCCGCGCCGTCGAGCCACAGCCGCACCTTTCCAGAAGCGCCGCTGCGCAACGTGCACAGATCGACAGCGTACCAGCCCGCCTCCGCGACGCTGAATCCGAAATCAAGTTTCGAGCCGACGGCCCCCGGCTTCCATTGCAGCGCCCGCGAGCCCGCGAACAGGTTGCCCTCCACCAACTCCAACGCGGCGCCGCTCGCATCGCCCGACAGCGCCTCTTCGGCCTGCATGAACACGCTGTTCCGCGCCCCGCCCTCGGCCCGCGGCTGCCAGTTCACCGGCAGATCCAGCGGACGCACATCTTCCGTCGTGATGGGCAGGCTGTCATCGATCAGCCCCGGGCGGGCATAGTGATACGCAATGCGCGCGTACGAGAAACCGGGCGTGCGCGCGTGCGGCCACAACTCCATGTAAAACGCCATTCGCTCGCCGAACGGCAGACTGTCCAGCACGTGCCAGCGGTGGTTGGTCACGAACCCGCGATTGCCCGGCCCGTCGTTGCGCGGCTGTCCGCAGTATGCAAACCCGAAGATATCCGGAATCGACCACGCGTAGTTGTAGTAGTCCTCGGAACCGGTGCCAAAGGTGCTCGGGCGCCCGTCGTCATCAACAAAGATTTTCTCATCGCCCTCGCCCCACCATCCGCCGCCGGGCGTGGGAATGTCGGTCGGATTGAGCATGATGCTCGCGGTGCCCACGTATCGCCCCTGTCCCTGCGCCACGAGGAACGGAATGTCCTGCGGCGCCCGCGGGTCAGCGGTGATGCCATGATCGACGCGCCATCGCGCGCAAAAGTGCATCGAGCGATCATCGTTCCACTCATACCTGCCGATCTTGCCCGAGCAACTCACCTCAACCGGCTGCGCCCCCAGATTCTCCACGCGGATGCGCATCGACTTCGCGTAAGGCATAACGAACCGGCACGTCTGGATGCCGTCGCTCTTGACCGTGAACGGCACCGAGTCGAACGGGTTGACCCCCGGCGCCGCTCCGAAGAAATCGCCGATCGGGCATTCCACCTGCGCACGCGGCGCACCGTCAAACGAGATGTGCAGCACCGTCTGCCGCAACGCCAGGACCACGTCCGCCGCAGTCACCTGCATCGCCAGCAGTTCTATTGCCGCGGGCCCCTGCTCGTCGACCAGAAGGTCGGCCGATGCACCGGGCGCCACCGACGCAGTCGCACTGCGCGGCGAGCCGGACACGGACATGCTGTCGCCCGGCGCCGCCAGCCGCTCGGCCACACGCGCAATCGTCTTGCCGGCATTCTCCAGATCCTGCGGCGCAAACGTCTTCACCGCGGCCCCCGGCTCGTACACCCGCACCTGCACCTCATAGAAGTGCACCTGGCGAATGTCGCCCGTCCACACGATCCGGCAGCGCTTTGCGAACGGGATCGGACAGTACGTCGCGTTCTGCTGGTTGAACGTGCCTTCGAAGACCGCCGGATCGAGCCCGACCCGCTCGCCCAGCACGTTGTAGGGCCGTCGCAGGAAATCATCGGCCGAGCCATCGAACACCGGCTCGGCCGCGTCATCGAGCCACATGCGGATCTGACCGCTGATTGCGGCCGTCCAGCAGCGCACGATCGCGCCCGGCGCCTGCACGTCGCAGATCAGATATTCGCCGATTCCGTCTTCGCCCGGCTCCTTCAGCACGGCCTCGAACGCGGGGATCGGCTCGTTGCCGAAGCCGTCGGCGTTGCTGAACCAACCCGGTCCGCCGGGCAGATTGCTGCGCCGGTCGTACGACGAAAACTGGACAGTCTTGAAGGCCGGGTCGGGAAACTCCGCCAGCACTCGCAGATCGACCATTTCGGCCATCAGCGATTCGGTCGTGACGGGCGGCGCCGCGACCACGGTAGATGCAAGCGACGCCAGAACCACCAGCACCATGACACCAGTGCGCGAGATCATGACAGCATCCTCTCCGCAGGCACGGCCACCGGCTCGCGGCCGTCACCCAGCCGCCCCATGCTACCACATTCACTTCTCCAGCCGCCGGCGTTCTGCGTCCTGCCGCATGACCGCGTGCCTGTGCCGGACGCGCGCTGCTCGCAGCACGAACAGTCCCGGCACTCCGAGCAACACGCTGGTGGCCCCGATCCCCACGTGGATCAGCATGGTCCGGGGCAAGTCGGTCTTTTCGTCGACCTCGCTTTCGCCGAGCGGATCTTCCAGCGCGTGCTGATAGGTCTCCACCAGCGCCGAAAGGGCGCCATAGATGCCCCAGCCGGCGATCAGCATCCCGACCAGAATCAGCAGGCATCCCAGTGCGCGCATAAACCCTCACCTTCGCCCGAGAGTTCCGATCACGATCAATGTGGCGCCGGCGGTAAGCAGCGCCACCAGTAACGGCGCCGTTGACAGGATCTCCAGAGTCCGCTGAAAGAACCCGTGCAAGGCCGACCAGCCCAGCCATTTTTCCAGCAGCCCGCTCCGCTGGAACGCGCGCCCCGCCGCCAGCACCACTGCCGCCAGCGCCAGCGCCACCCCCAGCAAACGCATCACGCGCAATCGCCGCCGGGCTGTCCATCGCCTGCGCCGTCGACGGATGCGCTGGATCGGCACCGGGCTACTCCGTGGGGGCACGACGGGTCTTGGCTTGGCACGATCGGTCCATGCGGGCAGCATACCCGAAACCGGGCCGTCCCGGGCGACTGCCCGCCGGGTCGGCTCACCCGCCGTCCTGCTCCTGGAAGCGGTCATGCCCGCGCTCACGCAACTTGAGCAGCGGGCCCTTGATCACGTTCCAGGCGTCGGCCGCCTGCCCGTCGATCACGTGCATCTCCAGGCGACAACACTCGATCAGTACCTCGTTCATCCGCCGGCGAAACTCAAGTTGGGCGCCGGCCCGATCGGCCTCGGGAAGCCCGGCCACCGCCGCGGGCGTGCGCGTCTTGGCCGTCCAGGCCAGGCGCTGCATGTCATGCACGTGCTCGAGCACCCTGGGCCGCATGTCCGGGTCGGACAGGTTCAGCGCGATGAACTTGAGATGCCCGTTCATCGCGTCCATCAGAGATTCCAGATCGCTCCCCTGGGGGGCCCCCAGCGCCACCTCGGGCTGGCTCTGGGCAGTGGAAAACACAGCCAGCGCCGCCGGCGCCAGCACGCCGGCACAAGCCATCCAACGAAGCAACAGAGTGCGGCGGGCGGTCATGATCGTTCTCCTCAACCCTTGCGCGTCGTCCGTTGCTCGATCCGCTTCTCACTTTCCGTCTGCACGAACCGATCGACATAACTTCCCGGCGTGTGGACGCAGTCCGATTCAATCGTGCCCGTCTCCACCACTTCTTCGACTTCGGCGATGACGAACTTCGCAGCCGTGGCCATCATCGGGTTGAAATTCCGCGCCGTCTTGCGATACACCAGATTCCCAAACCCGTCGGCCCGGTGCGCCTTCACCAGCGCCAAATCGGCAAACAGCCCGGTCTCCAGCACGTAGGGCCTCATCCTCGCGTGCTGGCTGGCAGCCGCCGCACGATCCATTTCCTCCAGCGAATGCGCCGGCCCGCGTGCCGGACGGTTGAAGTTCTTGGTGTCCTCGCTGGGACGCAGGAAGTCGCGCACCGTCTTGCCCTCAGCCACGATGGTCCCGAATCCCGTGGCCGTGTAAAACGCCGGAATGCCCGCGCCACCCGCGCGGATCCGCTCGGCCAGAGTGCCCTGCGGGTTGAACTCAACCTCCAGATCCCCGTCGATGAACTGCTTCTCAAACGTCGCGTTCTCTCCGACGTAACTGGAGATCATCTTGCGGATCTGCCGCGTCCGCAGCAGCAGCCCCAGGCCCCAGTCATCGACGCCGGCGTTGTTGCTGATGCACGTCAGCCCCTTCACGCCCGTGTCGCGCAGCGCCAGGATCAACTGCTCGGGAATCCCGCACAGCCCGAACCCGCCGACCATCACGCTCATGCCGTCGTGGATGACGCCCTGCTCGACCAGATCGCCCATTGCGGCGCCCGCGGACTCGTATTGCTTCCTGCCCATGCAAGACCTCCCGACCGCATTGTACAGCACGCCGCCCGCGGCGCGTCGTCCTCCTGCACCCCTCGCCACACTACAGGATCCGCTTCGACCGCGGGAAACTCCCGAGCACGATCAACTCGCGGCAGTGCTTCTCGGCCTCTGCGAGCGCCTTCTTCATGTTCGCGTCGTCGCGATGCCCCTGCGCGTCGACGAAGAAAGTGTATTGCCAGTTCTCGCGCCCGCTCGGCCTCTTGTCGATGTGCGTCAGGTTGATCCCCGACTCCTCAAACACCCGCAGCACCGACACCAGCGCGCCCGGCTTGTCAGGGGTGTTGAACATGATCGCCGTCTTGTCGTCGCCGCTTCGCTTGGCGCGCTGCTGGCTGAGCACGTAGAACCGCGTGATGTTATTCGGATTGTCTTCGATCTCCTCGAACAGCGCCTGCAGCCCGTACAAGTGTCCTGCCAGCACCGATCCGATCGCCGCCGAACCCGGAGGCGCCCCGATGCTCGCCGCGATCTTGTCCTCTTCCACCGCGGTCTGCGCCGCGCGGCTCGAACTCGGCGCTGCGATCAGTTGCGCCTGCGGAAACTGCGTCGCCAGCCACACCCGGCACTGCCCCAGCGCCTCGGGCTTGCTGTGAATCCGCCTGATCTGGCTGGGCTCGCAGTTGGCCAGCAGCGCGTGATGAATCGCGATCTGCACTTCCGCGTACACCTGCACGTGCCCGGCGTGCTCCTGCAGCGCGGTGAGCGTCTCGGAAATGCCTCCGCCCGTCGAGTTCTCGATCGGCACCAGCCCGTAGTTCACGTGCCCGCGCCGCACCTCAGTCACCACGCCGGCAATCTCGTGCAGGTCTTCAAATGAAACCGTGCTCCCGAACTGCTTGGTCGCCGCCAGGTGCGAGTACGACCCGGGCGGGCCCAGGTATCCGATGCGAATCGGATGCTCGAGCGCAAACGACCCGCTCATCAACTCGCGGAACACTCCCTCGATCGTCCGATTGCTCAATGGACCCCGATTGAGCCCAAGCGCCCGCTCCAGAACTTCGGCCTCGCGGTGCGGGGCGTAGACCGGCGTGTCCCCGGCCTTCTTCAACTTCCCGATCGCCACCACCGTCTTGGCCCGCTCGTTGATCAACTCAACCAGTTTCGCGTCCAGCGCGTCGATCTTCTGACGCAGCACCGCCAGCGCCGCGCTCTGCTCGGCCGTCTCCGACGCCGACGCCTGCTCGCCGGGCCGGTCCCTGGAGGTCCGACCCGAACTCTTGCCTGTCTGCCGAGTCGGTCGCTTTCCCATGCCCCTTCCTTTCGCACCTCCAGATCGGAGATTCCTGACGCTATCCTTCGATCTCCGGGGCCCTTGTGCCACCCGGGCGGCAATCGGGAGCGTCAAACTCCCAAAGAGTCGAGCGTATGGAAAACAACGCCGCGGGATTCCTCCAGCACCTCCAGGGCTTCGACCCGGCCACTAGCCCGGTCTCCATGCCGGCCATCGTCGGCATCGCCCTGGCCTGCGGGCTGGTTCTCTGGCTCTTCGGCAAGCAGGTTCTCAAGCCCATCATCGCGATCCTCGGCGGGGCCTGGGGCTCGGCTATCGGCATCCTCGCACCCACCTGGTTCGGCATCTCCATGATCGGATCCGTCCCGGCCTCCCTCGTCGGCATGGGGGTCGGAGCCCTGCTGGGCGCCCTCATCGGCGTCGCCCTCTACCGAACGCTTGTCACCTTCACCACCGGGCTGGCACTCGGCATGGCCGGACTGCTCGTCAGTCTCGCCCTGCTCGGCTCGCCCCCACTCTCCCCTCCTGCCGACCCGGCCTCCGCCGACGTCCAGGCCGCCGAAATCGCGCTCGTCGATACGCCGCCCACCACCGTTTCCGACGCCGCCGCCGAAGCGGCCGACCGTGCCCAGCGTTTCGTCCGCGACTCAGCCCAGGCCATCCGCGCTCGCTTTGACACGCTCGCCGAGACAGACCGGCTCAAGGTGCTCGGCTCGACGCTGGGCGGATTGATCGCCGGACTCATCCTCGGGCTCGCGGCCCCCGGCCGGGCCAGCGCGATGGTGACCGCGGCCTTCGGCTCGGGATTGTGGCTCTATTGCTTCGCCTGGCTCTCCGTCCAGCAGAATGCCCCGTGGGCCGACTCGCTGACGCTGGGTCCGGGCGGATGGGCGATCACCTGGGCCATCGCAACCGCTGCCGGCATCGCCGCCCAACTCCTGCTCTGGGGCCACAAGGCGCACAAGCCGTCCGAAACACCCGCTGCCGGCTGACGCTGGTTCGTGAACTACAGAACACGCAAAGGGACACAGAGAAACGCCTCGTCTTCAACCACATGCAAGGCGAACGGAAAGGCGATGTGCCGAACGGGCGTTGTCCTTATACGGTTGTGCGATGAAACTGGTGCGCCGCGGGACGCCGGACCATTGCGAGTGCTCGAACACCGGTCCGGGCGGCAACTATTTTGCGCTGCCTGAGTTCCCGTTGCATCTGACCCGGAGGTGTGCCCGAAGACGGGCACTTCTCCGGCGTCCCCACACGCCTGAGATTCACCGTGAGTCCGTATGACGAGCCCGACGCGCAAACGCGCAAGTCGGGCCGAACCCGGCAAACGGCAAGATTCAATCGCCCAATCACCAAACCTCACATCTCAAAATCGAGCGATTCGTTATCTCCCCACTCCGTGCAACTCCGTCGTGAAACGGATTTCTCTGCCCCCTCCGTTTGCTCTGTGGTGAAGTCCGGATCGCCCGATGGCTCGACTCAGCGCACGCTCCGGTCACTCTCGATCCGGCCGTCGTGCAGCCGGATGACCCGCCTGCACCGGTCGGCCACGTGATCGTCGTGCGTGACCATCAATATGGTCATCCCCGCTTCGTGCAACTGTCCGAAAAGATCGAGAATCGCGATGCCCGTTTTTGAGTCGAGGTTGCCGGTCGGTTCGTCGGCCATCAGCACCACCGGATCGGTCACCAGCGCCCGCGCGATCGCGACCCGCTGCTGCTGCCCGCCCGACAACTCCCGCGGGCGGTGCCCGAGCCGGTCGCCCAGTCCCACGCTCTCCAGCGACTTGACCGCCCGCACGATCCGCTCTCGTCGCGGCACGTCCTGGTAGAACAAAGGCACCGACACGTTCTCCTCGATCGTCAACTGCGGGATCAGGTTGAACGCCTGGAACACAAACCCGATCTTCTGCCCTCGGAAACGCGAAAGTTCCTCGTCTGATAACTGCGTTGAGGGTACTCCGTCGAGCAGATACTCGCCCCCGGTCGGGCGATCGAGGCATCCCAGCACGTTCATCAGCGTGCTCTTGCCCGACCCCGATGCGCCCATGATCGCCACGTATTCGCCAGGCATGATCGTCACGTCGATCCCGCGCAACGCCTCGACCATGATCGACCCGTCCGGCTTGTAGTACGTCTTCCGCACGTCTCGCAACTCCGCGACGGGATTGGCTGTTCGCGTGGTCGTCGGCTCGGCGGTCGCGGTGGGCGTCGGCATCGGGCAACTGTAGCCGCATGAAGAGAATGCGGATTCCCCTTGGCAGGGCAAACCCCCCTGAGTTAGACACCTTAATTGGCCCAGAGATTCTTCGCGGAGGGAGATCATGGGACGCTCAATGGGTGGAAGTGTCGGAGCAACCAGCGCGGTGGTCTTCGCATTGTCAGCAGCGACGGCGCTCGCACAGATCGACGCGACGTATATCGGACCCTGGGGAGGACGCTACGACGACGCGGCGAACTGGGATATCGGGCTCATTCCGTACAACACGATGACCGACTCGTACAACGTCTTCGTCCCTCCCAGCAACTACTGCTACTGGCAACTGATGACCGGCGCCTACGAAGTCAACGACCTGACGCTGGGCGATCAGTCGTACATGGATCTCTACCCGGACGTCGACCTGACGGTCCTTGGAGACGCCGACTACGCCGGCTCCTACGTCCGTCTCCTGGGCGGCGACCTCACCCTCACCAACCCCATCGGGCTGGACAACATAACGCCCGGAAGATTCAGGCACAGGACGGCAGCCACCGGACGCTCAACTCGACGAACTACTCCAGCGTCGGACTCGGGGCCGTCCTGTTTGCCTCCTACAACGTCGGCACCATCTGGGATGGATCGAGCCTCCAGTCCCTGACGCTCGATCCGGCCGAGGGCGCGGAATTTCTCGCCTGGTTCGACGGCGCCCTGCTCGACCTGTCAGGCGTCACCGACATAAGTTGGGGCGGACCGGGTCTGCTCTATGTGTACGCCTTTGACGCCACGAGCGACCTGTCCTCTCTACTCACGACCAACGGCCCGGTGCGCCTGCACGCCGATCAAGGCGGGCAGGTCGACGTCGGCAATGTCAGTCTGCCGGGGCTCACACGCATCGACTGCTACAACAACGGGCAACGCGTGGGCGGCACGCCCGAGGTGCTCTACATCACCGGCATCGGCGGAGCCCCGGAGCTCGAGATCGCGTCCAACGCCACGCTCGTGCTCAACGACATCGAGACCTACAACTGGGACGGAACCCAGTGGGTGCATCTCAACGCACTCTTCGGCCCGAGCGATCGGTGCATCTCCTACGCCGGCGGACAACTGTGCATCGGCGTCTGCAACGCCGACTTCAATCGCGACGGCAATCTCGACTTCTTTGACGTGCAGGAATTCCTCGGCGACTTCAGCGCCGGCTGCCCCTGATCGCCCCCCTCCGCGTCCGCGCGGCGCAACCCGTTGACCACACGCGGGCGCGGGCCCGCGCTTTTCATGGGCTCGCAGCGCGATTCGATGTGAGCGAACCACCGGCCAACTCGCTGAGCATCTCCACGTCCACCTCGCGCCCCGGAAGCCCCTCATCGCCCGCCAGCCACGCGAGAATCTCTCCCAGCAGCAGGCGCCCGGGTTCGTCGTGCAGGTCCAGGCAGCACACCGCCAGCACACCCTTGCCCACCCGTGCGGCCGACAGCGCGTCAAATTGCGGCACGCGGTGGACCATGTCGTGCGTGTAGAGCATCCGCACGTAAGGCTCCAGTGCATCGGCCAGATTCAGTTCGGACACCGGCAACACCCGTGTCCAGGTCCGCATCAGGTCGTAATCCAGCAGCCCTTCCACCCAGTCACGCCCGAAGCGCGCCAGCGGGCCTTTCGCCCTGATCCAAGGCACCTGCCCGAATCCGGTGACAAACCTGGTCGGCAGCCCGTCCTTGACCGTGCTGGGCATATGCAGCACGCGCCCGCCGCGCTCCAACCATCGCAGCACCGACTCGGTCAGGCGATGCGTCACCAACACGCGCGTGCCGCGCTCGGGCTGACCCTCGCCCCACCACTGCGCCGCGCCGGGCAACAGCACGCCCGGATCCGGATAGCGCGGCCTCCACGACCGGTTCGGCAACCCCCACCCGCTCGAATACTTCAACTCCTCGAACGCAAGGGTCTGCTCTGCCTCGGTAAACTCGCTTCCCCCGAGCACCGCCGCTTCGCGCGGTGCGGACTTGCCCTCCGGCAACACCCACAGCGTCCAGGCGTTGCTCACGTGACCGATCCTCGCTCGCACCCGCATGGGTGTGGGATGCGCCACCTGTGGCAACTCCAGTTCGCCGGGGAAGAAGCGCACCTGCCCGCACGCCGCACTCACGTTGATGCGCCCCGACGCCGCGAACCCGCTCTCCGCCGACACGTCCAGTTCCACCGTGCCCGAAAGGTCGCTCGTCCCGTAGTTCGACACGCCCAGTTCGATCGCCAGCCGTCGCCCGCCCGTAAAACCCCGCCGCTCGTCCGGCGTCCGCAGCAGCAGCACGGATGCGCCCATCCACGCCCGCATCGACGCTCCGTCAAACTTCCATTCATTGAAATCGTCCATGATCCCGCACGGGCACAGCGGCACGTCGCGCATGCCGTTGGCCACCAGCCCGGCGTTGCGCTGATACCCGCGCACCAGTTCGGTCTGGAACTTCCGCCCCGCCTCGTTGTAGCGGATGCCGATCTCCCGGATCTTCCGACTCGCGCCCGCGCCGTCCAGAGCATCGATCGACGCATTGATCTTCCGCACCGATTCCAGCCCCGGCGGCATCCACCACGGCTTGGCGCCCAGTGCGTCATACCGCTCCACGTCCGGCCACGACACGTACATCACGCTCTCGCCCATCAACATCGGCTTGGGTTCGCGCTCGCCAAGCGCCGCGTCCAGATCGCGCAGATATGCCACCCAACGCCCCGATCCCTCATAGGTGTGCTCGTCATACGTGTCCGTCTTGGTCAGGTCCGTCCACGCCAGGAAGGCCGTCTGGATCTGCACCAGCCGGTCGGCCAGCAGGTGCTTGGCCTGCTCCCACCACCACGCACCCAGGCGCGGGTTGAACTCCTCGTGCTCGCATGATCCGCTCACGATCGCCACCGACGGGTGATTGCGATCGCGACGGAAGAAACTTACGAACTGCTTCTTGTACTCCTCCACACGCTCGTCGGACATGTCCGACTTCCACACCGGGTGTTCCTGCCAGATGAGCATGCCCATCTCGTCAGCCGTGTCGTAGAACCACTTGGGCGGGTACCACATGCACACGCATACGCAGTTGAACCCGCGCTCCTGCAAGCCCGCAAAACGCTCCCGCAACTCCTCCCGCGTCGGCGACGGCGAGATGTGCGCAGGTTCGTGCCCCCAGTCGAGAATGCCCGAAATGAAAACCGGCCGCCCGTTGAGCACAATGCGCTGTCCATCCCCCGATACTTCGACCCGCCGGAAACCGAATCGCTCTTGCAACTCCTGCGAGACGCCATTCTGCACGCGCAAACTTCCCGTCACGCGATAGAGCGCCGGACTCTCGATGCTCCACCTCCGCACCGGCTCAACGCTGAGCGCCACGGCCCGCGACACGTAGTCAGGCTCGATCTCCACCGACACCTGCGCCACCTCAACGCCATCGGGGTCTTCGATGGCAACGTCCAGCCATCCGCCCGCGTGTCCTGATTCGAGTTCGACCTCGATCCGCACCTGCCCGCTGCGCACGTCGGCGCTCACCCACAGACCATCCGTGCGCGCACACAACGCGCCGGTGCGCTCCAGGCGCACATCCAGCCACACCCCCGCGGCCTGCATGCTCAGGACGTCATGAAAACCCTTGGTGATGTGCCCACCCTGCTGAGGGCGTCCGTTCACCTCTTTGACCGGCCCGGGTCGAACGCGGTCGACGCGCAAGATGATGTCCAGATCCTGTGACCCGCGCACGGCATCGGTCACTTCCAGACCGAACGGAACCCAGTTGCCCGAGTGTTCCCCCACCTCGACGCCGTTGACCCACGCCCGGCAGTCCGTCGCGACCGATTCAAACCGCAGCCACAGGCGTTCGCCTGCCTGAAGCGGGCGGTCGAGCCGTTCGCGCCGGCGGTACCACACCACGTCGGGACCGGTATCAGGGATCGCGTGCTGCCAGGCCGCGGGCACCACCTGCGACAGCGCGCCGGCCGACGGAAACTTCTCAAACCACCCGGCCTCGATGCCACGGTTGTCGGAGTCGGGCACCAGGGTCCACGTGCCATTGATCGAACGAATCTCGTGCATGCGCGCAGCGTAGACCGCACCCGGTTCGGGGAACAGGACGGACAGGGGGTTCGGGCGCAAATCAGCGCACGCTCGCCTTCGCTTTCAGCCCTCCCTCGACAGGGGGGCCGGCCCGAGGCGGCGCTCCTCGGAGGCCCGGGCGGACTCAAACATCCGCCGCGTCAGCAGATATTGGCGCTTGGCATACACCTTGATCCGCCAGAGAAACCAGGGCACCACCAGCCCCAGCATCGCCAGCCACACGATGAAAAGCACCGTGAACAGCAGTCCGAGGATCTCGGCCACTCCGGCCAGCCCTTCCATGCCCTCCAGCCCGGCGAGTCCATTGCCCCCGGTTCCCAGAGCGGCCACCCCGCCGGCAATGCTGATCCACGACATGAAGTAAGCCTCCGGTGCGTTTCGGAGGCTATCGGTCATTCGGCCCGTCGAGTCCACCCGCACCGGCCCCGGCGACTCAGCCGTCTGGCGGTGGTACGGGCATCGCGCAGGTGCCCCCTCTCTCCCGACTCACCCCGCGTCCTTGCCCTGCTCCTTCGCCCACGAGTCCTTCAGCGTCACGGTGCGATTGAACACCATCCTGCCCGGCGTCGCGTCGGCATCGACACAGAAGTACCCCAGGCGCTCGAACTGGAAGCGCCGGATCCCGTCGCCCCACGCCGGCTCATCGGGCAGCACCTCGGCCAGCCCCATTTCCAGTTTGCAGCCTGTCCGCACGCGCAGCGAATCCGGATTCAAGTCGTCGAGATGGTTGTCTGACTCCCGCCCCGGCTTTTCGGTCTTGTAGAGCCGATCGAACAGGCGCACCTCAGCGTCGATGCACTCGTCCGCGCACACCCAGTGCAGCGTGCCCTTGACCTTGCGCACGTTGCCCTGCGCGTCGGGCGGCGGGCTCTCACCTCCGCGGGTCTGCGGGTCATACGTGCACTTCAACTCGACCAACTCGCCTGCGGCGTTCTTCACGACCTCGCGGCAGGTGATCCAGTACCCGCAGCGCAGGCGCACCTCGCGCCCGGGCCCCAGCCGGAAGAACTTCTTGGGCGGATCCTCCATGAAGTCCTCGCGCTCGATGTACAACGCGCGCCCGAACGCGACCTGTCGCGTGCCCGCCGCCATGTCTTCCGGGTTGTTCACCACGTCCATGTACTCGATGCGGTCGGCGTCGCCGCCGTCGCCCCAGTTGGTGATCGTCACCTTCAGCGGGTCGAGCACCGCCATGCGGCGCGGCGCAACCTTGTTGAGGTGATCCCGCACCGCGCGTTCCAGCCAGCCGATGTCGTGCACGCCGTTGAACTTGGTGACGCCCGTTTCGGCCGCAAACGCGCGCAGCGACTCGGGCGTGTACCCGCGCCGGCGCAGCCCGCTGAGCGTGGGCATGCGCGGATCGTCCCACCCGCGCACGTGCTTCTCTTCGACCAGTTGCCGGAGTTTGCGCTTGCTGGTGATGATGTAACTGGGGTTCAGCCGAGCAAACTCGATCTGCTGGGGATGGTGGATCTTCTCGCCCCAGGCGCTCCCCGCTCCGCGTCCCTCGTTGATCGCGTCGATGAACCAGTCGTACAGCGGGCGGTGAATCTCAAACTCGAGCGTGCAGATCGAGTGCGTGATGCCTTCGATTGAGTCCTCGAGCCCGTGAGCCCAGTCGTACATCGGGTAGACGTGCCAGGCGTCGCCGGTGCGGTGGTGCCGTGCATTGACAATGCGGTACATCACCGGATCGCGCAGATTCATGTTGGCGCTGCCCATGTCGATCTTGGCGCGCAGCACCATGCTCCCGTCGGCGTGTTTGCCGTGCACCATCTCCTCGAATCGCGTCAGGCTCTCGTCGATCGGGCGATCGCGGAACGGGCTGGGCGTGCCGGGCCTGGTCAGGTCGCCGCGGGTCGCGCGTATCTGCTCGGCTGACTGCTCGTCCACATATGCCTTGCCCTTTCGGATCAACTCGACTGCCCAGTCGTGCATCTGTCCGAAGTAGTCTGAAGCGAAGAGCACGCCGGCCTTGGGGTCGTCCTCGCGCGCGCCGGGCCAGGTGAACCCAAGCCATCGCACGTTCTCGATGATCGAGCGGACGTACTCCTCTTCCTCCTTCTCCGGGTTGGTGTCGTCGAAGCGCAGGCGGCACCCGCCGCCGTACCGCTCGGCCAGCCCGAAGTTCAGGCAGATCGACTTGGCGTGCCCGATGTGCAGGTACCCGTTGGGCTCGGGCGGGAATCGCGTGCGAACGACCGAATAGTCGCCGACCGGCCCCCACTTCCCGCCGGCCACATCAGCATCGATGATGTCGGTGATGAAATGCCGCGGCTCGGCGCCGGGAACGACTTTGTTCATGGTCTCAGTCATGTTTGCTCCCAGCCCATCGTAGATCGGTGGGGCGGGTTTCCAACCGGCCTGTCAGACTCGGCACTCGTTCAGACAGCGTGCGACCCGGCGCATCGCCCCCTCGCGTCCGACCAGCGCCAGCGTTTCGCCCAGCCCGGGGCTGATGCTCCCGCCTGTCACCGCCACACGCAGCGGCTGCGCGACCCGGCCCATGCCCAACGCCCGCTCAGCGGCAAAGGAATGCAGCACCGCGTCGATCGATTCGGGCGTCCACGGATCGACGCTGGCCAGCACCTTGCCCACTTCCTCCAGCACCGCGATGCCCAACGGCTCACCCTTCCGGAGCACCTTCGCGACGGCCTTCTCGTCGAACGCGACCGCTTCGTCAGGCACGAGAGCAAAGCCGATCGCCTCGCGTGCATCGCTGAGCGTTTTCGTTCGAGGCCTGGCCGCCCGGGCCGCAATCAACCATCTCGCCGGGCCCGCCTTCGCCCAGGCGGCCAAATCCGCATCAAAGCGCTCCGCCCAGGTGAGCCACAGCCCCGCGAAGAGATCGTCGCTCAGGGTGTGCTGGATCGTGTCGGCGTTGAAGGCCAGCAGTTTCTCGCGGTCGAACCTGGAGTTGGTCTTGCCGATGCGATCGGTATCAAACTTCGACGCCAGGAATACCCGGTCAAACCGCTCCAGGTCCGTCCCGTCGGAGTTCTTCTCGCCGGGGTTCCAGCCCAGCAGCGCGATGAAGTTGCACAGCACCTCCGGCAGATACCCGGCGGCCCGAAAGTCCTCGACGTCGATCTCCGGAAGCCGCAGCCCGAGCGCCGCGGCCACCGCCCCCACCTGCTCGCGCCCCAACTGGCGCTGCTTGTCCTTGAGCCATGTCTGCAAGTCAGCGTCTGAGAGCGAACGAAGGGCCGCTCGCTCACGCTGGCGGCTCGGCGGGCTCAGTCGCTCGACGAGCGACGCGACTGTCTGGATCCCCGCGTCCCGCACCGCCTTCTTGGCGGCCTTGTCCTTGTCTCGCTTGCTCATCTTCGTGGCGTCAAGGTTGAAGATCAGCGGCATGTGCGCGTACACCGGCGTCGCAAATCCCAGCGCCCGCTGCAGCGCGACGTGCCGCGGCGTGTTGTTCAGATGCTCCTGCCCGCGCAGCACGTGCGTCACGCCCATCAACTCATCATCGACGACCACCGCGAAGTGATACGTCGGAAAGCCGTCGGCCTTGCGAATCACGAAGTCATCCAGTTCCTCGGCGGGGAACGTCACATCGCCCAGCACCTGGTCGTGCACCGTGATCGCCTCACCGGGCATTTTCAGTCGCAGCACGTGCGGCTCGGACTGCATCCGCGCCAGTGAAGCCCCGTGGTCATGGTCGGCACGCTGCCGGTAGGTAAACGTCTTCTTCTCCGCCTCGGCCGTTGCGCGCATCGCGCTGAGTTGATCGGGCGTTTCGAAAGCGGGATAGGCCAGCCCGGCCTCGAGCAGGCGTGCAAACTCGCGCTGGTAGATATCACGGCGCTGGCTCTGGTAGTAGGGCCCGACTCTGCGGTCGTCTCCACCGCATCGGGCAGGTCGGCTCTCCGAGCCGACGGCTTGGCCGCTTCCTTGAACGATCGGCTCGGAGAGTCGATCTGCCCAGACCGGCCCGTCGTCCCACCCGATCCCCAGCCAGGCCAGGTCTTCGAGAATGCCACGGGCGGCATCCTCGCTCGATCGGGCCTGGTCCGTGTCTTCAATGCGCAGGAGGAAGCGTCCGCCGTGCTTGCGGGCAAAGGCCCAGCAGAACAGGGCCGTGCGGGCTCCGCCGATGTGCAGGTGCCCCGTGGGAGACGGTGCAAAGCGCGTGATGACAGGTCGATCGCTCATGGGAGGGAAGGGTAGCAACACCCCCCGCCAAGCAGCGAGCGACCGTACGCCGTTGTGATGCTTCTCCCGATACCCGGTCAGGCGCACTTCTCAAGTCTGGCCGCCAGTGTCAGCAGACAGCACTTGTGCCTGATGACTCGTCGCTTGATGCGAAGGGCGTGATAGGCAAGTTTGAGCGGCCCCTTCATGTATCCCGTGGGGCCTTCAGCCTCGAGATAGGCCAGTTTGACGGACGAGAATCCTGCCTTCCGTGCGGATTCTTCCACCTGCCTGCGGCTGTTGCACCGATACTGCACGGGATAGTGGTAAGACTGTTCGGCGCCTCGCTTCAGCAGGTGGAGCACCAACTCATCCGCCCCGAGCCTGTGCAGTAGCGAAGCGGTGATCGTGAAGTAGTGCCCCGCGTTCGGCGTCATGAACAGATGCACGCCGCCGGGACGCAGGCAACGGATCGCAGCCCGGAGATACCCGACCGGGTCGACCACGTGCTCCATCACCATGAAACTGTATGAAATGTCGAAGTAGTTCTCCGGCAGATCGGCCGTCTCCATGAGCGCATGCTGAAAATGGTCGAACAGTCCATCGCGCGGCTCGACCTGGGTGTCGGGCTCGATGCCCCAGAACTCGTCGATCGCCATCCGCATCGCCTCGCTGTAGACGACCTGGCGTCCGATGCCGTTCCCGCAACCGATGTCGAGCACCCGCACGGGCCCGCCACGCTCGCCCCGCACCCGCTCGCATTCCTTGATTACCAGGCGCGCGAACACCCGCCGGCGATCCGTCGTCTTCAGGAAGTTGTACCGCGAAGCCAGTTCGTCGAATCCCAGGTCATCGTGCGGACGCCGCGCTCGGATGGCCGCTTCCCACTCCGGCGGCAATGTTCGGAATCTGGAAAGAGTCGCTTGCGCAATTCCATGTTCCTCCCTGTGCCGGAGCCCACCTCTGGCGACTCCCGCTTGGGACGCGCGCCCGGAGCGGCTGCGTTGTTCGGACCGGCTCCACAGAGGTCCGTCTCCGATCTACAACGACGTTTCCGGTGGAAGGTCAACCCGAGATACAGGCCTGGATCGACATTCTCCGCGCACTCGCGAGCGAGGCCGCTCGAGAAGGGCCTCTTGTCCCCGGGTGTGCCGACGCGCGTGAGAGTGACTTGCCCCCGTTGGCCGTCCACTCATGGATCGCTTACAATCGCGGATCGGTTCCTTGTCCATCCTGGCCAGGGGCGTCAACGCGGCATGGGCTGCCCTTCGGGAAGGGTGGGCAGTACCCAGACTTGCGAATCGAAGGGAGGCTTCTGTATGGCTGTACGCAATCCGGCCGACATCCGCAACGTGGCTCTGGTAGGGCACACCGGATGCGGCAAGACGACTCTGGCCGAACGCCTGCTGTTCGCCACCGGCACCATCCAGCGCATGGGCACGGTCGAGGAAGGGAACACCGCCAGCGACTTCACGGAGGATGAGAAGAAGCACAAGCACTCCCTGCGCCCCTCCATGCTCCACTTCGACCACGAAGGGCACATGGTCAATCTCATCGATGCCCCCGGCATGCCGGATTTCCTCGGGCATGCCATCAGCGTGTTCCCGGCCGTTGAGACCGTCGCCGTCGTCGTCGACGCGCACAAGGGCGTCGATACGGTCACGCGGCGCATGATGACCATCGCGGCCGAGCGCCGACTCCCGCGCATGCTCATCATCAACAAGATCGATGAAAACAATGCGGAGATCGAGGATCTGGTCAAGAACATCCGAGAGGAGTTCGGGCCCGAGTGCCTGCCGATCAACCTTCCGCTGGCCGACCGGTCGGACGTGATCAGCGTGTTCGACGAAGAAGGCTCAGGCCAGACGCTGTTCTCAAACCCGGACGAGGCCCATCAGAAGATCGTCGAGCAGATCGTGGAGATGCGGGACGAGTTGATGAATCAGTACCTCGAGGACGGCGACGACCACAACCTCGACAAGCAGAAACTGCACGACGCCTTCGAGGCCGCTCTGCGCGAGGCGCACCTGGTGCCGATCTGCTTCTGCTCGGCCAAGACCGGGGCGGGCATCAAGACCCTGCTGCACGTCATTGCCAGTCTGCTGCCAAGTCCGCTGGAGGGCAACCCTCGCCCGTTCATGAAACGCAGGGAGGAAGAGGGCCAAGAGGTCGAATACCACGCCATTCCCGACGCAAACAAGCCGCTCATCGCCAATGTGTTCAAGGTTGCGACCGACCCGTTCGTCGGCAAACTCGGCGTCTTTCGCGTCCACCAGGGCACGATCCACGCCAAGAGCGAAGTGCTGGTCGGCGACCAGAAGAAGTCCATCCGTATCGGACACCTGATCAAGCGCCAGGGCAAGGAGTCGCTGGACGTCGAGGAACTCGGCCCGGGTGACATCGGCGCAGTGTCCAAGATCGACGAGGTGTTCTACGACGCCGTCCTGCACGAGGGGCACGACCTCGACTCCCTGCATATGCGCGCGCTCCCGCTGCCTCGTCCGATGTACGGGCTGGCGCTCGATCTGAAGAACCACGCCGACGAGACCAAGTTCTCGGGCGCCATGCAGAAGATCCTCTCCGAAGACCCCTGCCTGATGCTCGATCGCATCGCGGCCACCAAGCAGACCGTGCTGCGCGGGCTGGGTGAACTGCACCTGCGCATCGTCATCGAGCGCATGAAGGACCAGTTCGGCATCGAACTGGAAACCAGCACGCCGAAGATCGCCTACAAGGAAACCATCACCTCCAAGGCCGAGGGTCACCACCGGCACAAAAAGCAGACCGGCGGCGCCGGACAGTTCGGCGAAGTCTGGCTCCGCGTCGAGCCGCTGCCCCCGGACCACGAGACCGGCTTCGAGTTCGTCAACGCCACCGTCGGAGGCTCGATCCCCAAGGGCTTCATGCCGGCCATCGAAAAAGGTGTCCGACAGGTTCTCATTGACGGCGCCATCGCCGGTTATCCATTCACCGGCGTGCGCGTCGAGGTCTACGACGGCAAGCATCACCCGGTGGACTCGAAGGAAATCGCCTTCGTAACGGCCGGTCGCAAGGCCTTCATCGACGCGGTCAAGAAAGCCAGGCCCGTCCTCCTCGAACCCATCGTCATCCTCGAGGTCACCTGCCCTGCCGACTACATGGGAGACATCGCCGGCGATCTGTCCACCAAGCGCGGACGCGTCCAGGACACACGCATGCTGGCTGGAGGCATCTGCACCGTCGTCGCCCAGGCGCCGCTCTCCGAACTCCAGAACTACTCCACCGAACTCAAGAGCATCACCGGCGGCTCAGGCTCCTACACCATGGAGTACAGCCACGACGAGAACACCCCGCCCCACATCCAGCAGGAGGTGGTCGCCGCCTTTGCCGGTCACAAGGAAGAAGACTGATCGGGGCAGCCGCTCTGACCGGGCAGGGGGGGGCAGACTTCCAGCCCCCCGGGCGGCATGGTGCGGCCCCCCGCCGGCGCAGAAGAACCCGAGTCCGCCGCGCAACCTCTGCGCTGACTACTCGGACCTGCACCTGCACCCTTGACCACACCCGCCCCGGTGCCCGATACTGTGTTCCATGCACACGGGCGATCCTTCCATCGCGGGCAGCATCCGTCCCGACACCTCGGGCAGCGCCTCCAACCCGCGTTCCTCCCGACTGGCAGGCCTGATCGCCTCACGCGTGTACACGTCGCACCAATCGCCCTCCGAAGCGCGCCGCACCATCGTCGACTCGATCGACCTCGGCTCGGTCCCGGGCGCCCGCCAGCCGCGTGCAGAGCAGCCCGACGCGACGATCCCCTTCTACACCAATCCGGCCCGCCGCAATGAAGTGGCCACGCAGATCGCGCTCGGGCGTTCACTCGACATCAACGCCTGAAAAGCCCGCATGCGATCCGCCGACAACCCATGCGGCTCAGCCAAACCAGCGCAATCGCCACACGCCCTTCTCGATCACGATGTCAACGAAGGTCCAGTTCAGATCCTGCGCCGCCTTCCCGTAGAGCGCCAGGCGGAAGGTATTGGGTCCAAGCGTTTCAAGATAGAGCCCGGGCGTGAACTCGCCCATCGGCATGCGCGCCAGCAACGCCATCAGGTCATCCTCGCGCCGCTTGATTTCCTTGAACGCCTCGGCCGGGTCGAACCCCCGCTCGACAAACTCCCGCCGCGTCCGCTCGGAGAGGATCTGCTGCGTGAACAGTTCCTCCTCATCCTCGGCCACCAGCCGCCGGATGTGGGTGAGCATCTGCAGTGCGTTCCGGGAAATCAGTTCGACCGTCCCGTCCTCGTGCTCGATGACGATCTTGCCGCCTTCGGGCGCTCCGGCCAGGGCCGGGTTGGGCTTCGCCCTGGCCGGGGTCTGGGTCTGCGCGCCGGGCAGGTGGGCCAGCGGCGGGTCATAGGACACCACCCGCTCATAGGGCTTGCAGCCCGGCAGCACGCACGCCAACAGCACAAGCACCCGGGTCAAACCAGTATCTCCGCTTCCACGGGCGCCTCTCGGGGATCGGCGCTCCCTCTCCGCCACAGGTCATGCACGCGGAACCGCTCGACAGGCCCGTCAAACTCGGCGCGGGTATGAGCCCCGCGCGACTCCAGCCGCCACGACGCCGACCGCGCCACCAGCGCCCCCACCAGCAGCATGTTCTGCGTCTCCCACCCGAACGGTTCGTCAAAAATCTTGTCCAGCGTATATCGGGCCCAGAAATCGAGCATCTCCACCGCGTCGGACAACTTGCCCCCCGCACGCTCGATCCCCACGTTGCGCCACATGGCCGATCGCAAACTTGACCGCACATCAGCCAGGTCAATCTCGCCCTGGTCGCTCGGGCGGATGTCGCTGATGATGGGAACCGGGCCCTGTTTGCCGTTGGTCAGAGCCGTGCGGGCCGCCAGCGCCCCGGTGATCTGCCCGAACACCAGCCCTTCAAGCAGCGAGTTGCTGGCCAGCCGGTTGGCCCCGTGCAGCCCGGTGGCCGACACTTCGCCGGCCACGAGCAGCCCCGGAACGTCGGTCCTGCCCTCCAGGTCGCAGCGCACGCCTCCGATCATGTAATGGGCGGCCGGATGCACCGGGATCAGATCCTTGGCCGGATTGATCTCAAAGCGCTTCAACTCGGCGGTGATGCCGGGGAAACGATCTTCAAAACCCCGGATGTGCCGACAGTCAAGCCAGACGTGTCGACCGCCCTGCCGCGCGATCTGCCTCACGATCGCCCGCGCCACGATGTCACGCGGCGCCAGTTCGGCCATCTCGTGCTCGCTCAGCATGAAACGCCCGTGCCCTTCGTCGAGCAGGTACGCGCCCTCTCCTCGCACGGCTTCGGAAATCAGGCTGCGCCCGGCACCCGGCAGGTACAGCGTCGTCGGGTGAAACTGCACGAACGCCATGTCGGCCACCGTTGCGCCGGCGCGATACGCCATTGCCAGTCCGTCGGCCGTCGCCGGCTTGGGATTGGTCGTCTCACGATACAACTGCCCCGCGCCCCCGCTGGCGAGTATCGTCGACCGCGCCCAGATCATCTGCAACCCGTAGCGCTCATGATACGTGATCGCACCCAGCACCGGCGACCCCGGCTCGGTGCTCGGCGTGATCAGGTCGAGCGCAAAGCACTGGTCGAAGTAGCGCACGCCCGGCACGTGCTCCATCTTCTCGAACACGCACCGCTGCAACTCGCGCCCCGTCGCATCGCCGAAGGCGTGATAAATGCGATGAGCATTGTGCCCACCCTCTCGCCCGACCATGAACCGCCCGGACCCGTCGCGATCAAACTGCATGCCCCACTCGACCAGTTCATTCACCCGCGCCGCACCCTGCTCGACCACCAATTTCACCACACCCTCGTCGCACAGCCCGGCCCCGGCCACCAGCGTGTCACGCATGTGCGACTCGAACGTGTCGTCCTCCCGCAGCACGCCGGCGATGCCCCCCTGTGCCCACGCCGTGTTCGTCTGCCGGATGCTTTCCTTGGCCAGGATGATCACGTCGGCACCCAGCGACCCGGCCTCGATGGCCGCCCGCACCCCAGCCACCCCGGCCCCGATCACCAGCACGTCGGTGAAAATCTGCGGCAAAAGGCTGGATCGGAACGGAATCAGGTATCGACGGTCTTCGACGACTCGCTGCATCTGGAAAAGGTAGCACCCAATGACCCACAAGGGGCATGACGCCGGCTTTAGCCCGCCAACACAGATTCCCAGTGCCGCCGCCGAGGATTCAAGCCTGCTCGCGAGCCACGCAACCCGCCCCGAACGCACCCGCGCCCAGCGCCGCCGCGGCCACCGCGTTCCGCGTCAGAATCTCCGCCCAGTCGGCCGTCGGCGCTGCAAGCACGCCGCACCCGCACGAAGTCGGTTCGGGTGGCGGCTTGGCCGTGAGCAATGCCGCATAAACCGCAAACCCCAGAAACAACGTCGCCTGAACCAGCAGGATGACACTGAGCAGCCGCGGGCCCACCACAAGCACCACCAGCAGCCCAACGGCCCCCACACCAACCTCAACACAAGCGAGCACCACACCGCCCGCCCCGGCCCACGACTGCCCGACCAGCCCATGCGACACCACGATCCGCTCAAACCGGCCAATGTTCGACCACTTCTCCACACCCGAATACAAAAACATCAGCGATACAGCGATCGCGGCGAACACGAGCACTGGTCGCAGCACCCGGAGACGCCGCCAAGCCGCCGCGCTCACCCGCAGTCCCGCGCCCCGCGTCATCGCGCCGCCCGTGCGCGGAACAGCGCAATCACCCCGATCGCAACGACAATGATGCCGGAGATCATCAATGGCCACCTCGCGCGGTCGAGCGGTGTTTCCACGTAGCGCGATGGCGCCGCATCGCCTCGAGAACTATCCGATCCGGGGATTTGCGCCGCGAGCGCGTTGAGCTTCATCTGCGATCGCATGCGGTTGTCGACTGCGATCGCGAGCACGGCCTCGGTCGTGAACAACTCCGGTCGACTCCCTGGATAATACTGGATGTCCACGAATTCCCTTGGCGGTGAGACAGCGCCCTTCGGAAGTCGCGGAATCGCAATCAGCAGGGGCTCTTTCGATGCGGATACAAACTCATACTCGTACGCGACCGCTTCCTGCCCCGCCGGCGCCCACGCGTCCCTCTCAAATCGTAAAGGTCTCCCGTTGGCGTCAAAAACGACCCGCGCGTGGGGCGCCGCCTGCCCCTCCAACGCAAACTCGATATACTCAATCGCCCAGTTGCCATCCGTGTCTTTCGACAGGTCTACCAATCCTTCCGTAGTCTGAAGCAACGTCAGCGCAACCGTCATCGGTATCTGGCTTGCCAACGGGCCTGGCAATCTCAACCCTTGATCCGGATCACGGTCGACACTATCCGCGTTTCCACGATATGCGACGCCATCAGGGGTCCGACCGGCCACGCGAGACTGATCTGTGAAAAACCAGGCTCCCGTTGCAGGATCAAACCCGAAAGTGCTCCTGCCGGCAAACTTACTGTCCTCGGGCGGCTGACTTGAAAAGAGGAGACACCCGGATCCTGTGGTCCATTGCCTCACGCATTGCCGAAACTCTTCAAGCGATTGCGGCTCCACGGCTCGGGCGTAGCACGCAGCAATTGCGAATACAACTACGGCGCCGAGCCACACACAGGCCCGACCAGAGCAATCTTGGCATTGTCTCATAGCATGTCTCGTTCGTTAATTCTGACTCCCGCCGCAGTTCCCCTCACACCGGCGGATCTGGTACCCGGCGTTCGTCTCAACGATCTGAATATCGTTCGCGCTCCCGACCGCGTAGCAGCACTGCCCGTTTGGCAATACGCCAACAAATTCTCCGGGCGGCGGAGGATCCTCAGCGCAATCGACACGTAGAAACTGAGCGCTGCCAAAGAGAAATACTTCCTTGCACAGAGCCTGTACAAAGGGCCCTTTTGCATCCGACACTGGGTCATCTCCCCCAAACGTAGACAGACCCCGTCTGGCAGGTGTACGAGTGGTTGCCGACGCACGCACCACCTGGATTCTGCGCCGGATCCCACTCCCACAAGTACTTGCAACAGGGCGGAATCATTGTTTGAGCAGCTGCCGCAAGGACAATCACCGACCCCCCGCTGAACGCCATCAGTTTCTGCAGATTCATCACGACTATCCTCCTTCTCGCCATAGGAACACACGTTCACCGATCTCGTCCGCGAACGCCGAACCAAGTCGAATGCACGGGCGCCCCGATGTCATGCTCCATGTAGAGAGGCGATGAGCCTAGAAACTCTCGCATCGTGCCGCTGGCTGCAGACCCATCCGCAAATGACACGGGCGTCGGCCACAACTGATGTGAGGCGGCGCAACAAAATGAATTCTCGCCTCCAAACGTCTCCGGTGGTTGTCCATCCCAAAGCCGGTATGTCAGCCCCTTGGAACTTGGATAAATCACCTGGTGCGTGCGCGTTGCACTTGGACGCTGCTGTTCGCGAGGTGGCACCTGACCAGGACGCATCTGGTTCGCATCAAACACCATCGCAATTGACATCATGTATGAAGGCTCAAGCCCGCGGTCAACGTCCGGGTCCAGCTGCAAGACACTATCTGCATGTCCGGTCTCGATCAGCGGCACTCCCCAGTCGGCAGCGGCGCGGAACAACTGCCCCACCTCGACTGTAGCGATAGGATACGTGTCGTCAGAATCCGCCGTGTACATCGAAATAAGCATCGCCTGCTGACGTACCGTTCCTAGGTCGCGTGTCAGCCGCGCTCGGGACACGGCATCACCCAGGGCAGGAGCGATCAGCCCCACCAAGATCATGATGATCCCGATGCAGACAACTAGTGTCCCGACTTGAAGGATAGCGCAACCGTTTGAGGCATGTGTGCGTATGGACTCCGGGATACTCTGGAGTCACACGATGGGCACGCGGACGCCGT
>RHKP01000020.1 GCA_008363215.1 Cyanobacteria bacterium CYA | reverse complement strand
GCCGTCGGCGCGGCATGGCGATCGCTGACCAGGACACGCCTGCGATCCGTCTGCCACTGCCACTACCTCACGCCCGGATTCCAACTGTGATTGGTATCAGTGGGCAACCACGGATGCCGGGCCGGTGAGTGTCCGCGCCCGCACGGCAACACGAATCAGAGTGGGGCTCACTCGTCGGGCGAGGCCCCGACATAAACCACGAAGTCGGCCCTGCCCACGTCCTCGGGGTCGATCGCGTCCCCGTCGCGGTCGACCATCGACAGCGTGCGCACACGGACATCCGGCTCAGCCCGGCGGAGCAGTTGAATCGTTCCGCCTTCAAAGTCGGCGTGGAAGCGTCCGACCACAAGTACGACCGGGCTGTTGCCGCCCCGCAGGGTCGAGGCGATGGAGTCGGCCATGGTCGCGTCCCACATCTGCTGCGAGCGATACATCTTCTCGATGCGCTCGGGCGGCATCGCGCCATCGCCGTGACCGGACATCATGTGGGCGAAATCGGCACGGTACTTGCCCTCAACCAGTGAGTCGGGCACAACGAACAGCGCTTGTTGCCGCGGGCTCAGGCTGGTCAGATCAGCGTACCCATCCGACGTGGTGCGGCGCACATATCGCATCGGCGCGTTGGCCGCGACGACGGGGCGTCCGCGCGCCTTGGCGGCTTCGAGCATCCGCCGATGCCCGGGTGGGTAGTTGCCGGCGGTGCGACCGGACGCCTTCTTGAAGCCCTCTTCGTCCGTCACACCCGCCAGATAGTCGTCCAGGGCGATCTGCTTGTCGCGCTCGAAGAACTCGAGCAGCAGGGCGGCGTCGGGCCGGGTAGCCAGCACATCGTCGAACAGGCACGCGGCTGCTTCGAGCCCGAGCGGGTGCCCATGCGACTCACCGATGACGATGACGTCCGCCCCGGCCACCTCGCTGCGCATGAACTCCCAGGTGGTAGGATTGCCCTGTCGATCGAAGATACGCACCGCCGAGCGCGGCTCGGCTGGCAAAGCCTCGGACGAGCGGCGGGGCGTGGCTGAACAACCGGAAAGAACGATCGAAGCCAACGCGGCAAGAGCGAGCGCCTTGAGCATTCCACAGCATACGCGCCGGAGACTGTGCCCAGGGGCACACCTGGCCCGAACCTGTGTTCGAGGGCTCTCAATGGTCCGGCGTCCATCGTCCGATCCGGCTTCACACGACGCGCCCCTCAGGAACGGGTTGCCACGCCGGCGACTTCGTCGAGGAGGCTCCGGGCGGACGGTTGGTCGGGCGCTTCGGCGATGAGTCGCAGGATCGGCTCGGTGTTGCTCGCACGGACGTGGACCCAGCGATCGGAGAAATCCACCCGCACACCGTCCTGCAGGTCGACGCGCTGGTTCTCGAAGTGCTTGGCGATGCGGCGGATCGTGGGCAGGGCATCGTCCTTGCGGGCGAGAGGCGCCTTGCGCTTCTCGATGGCGTAGGCCGGCATGGATGCGACGAGTTGGCTGATGGTCTTGCCGGTCCGTGCCCGCAGCGCCAACACCAGGGCCATGGCCGAGAGTGAGTCGCGAACGTATGTCACTGCGGGCCAAATAACGCCGCCGTTGCCTTCGCCGCCGAGGATGGCGTTGTGCTGCTTCATGGCTTCGACCACATTGGCCTCACCGACAGGGGTGCGAAGGACGCGTGCCCCGTGACGTGCCGCGACGTCATCGATCATGCGGCTGGTGGACAGATTGGCGCACACAATCTGTCCTTCGGCCCGGGTACCCAGAGATGAGAGCACCGCCTCGGCGGCGAGCACTAGTGTGTATTCCTCGCCGATGTACCGACCCGCTTCGTCCACAATGGCAAGCCGGTCGGCATCGGGGTCCTGAGCAAAGCCCATGTCGGCGCGCAGCCCGCGCACGGCGTCGCACAGCCCGCCGGGAGCGCCCAAATTCTCCAGCGTCGGCTCGGGCGGATGCGGGAACAAGCCCGTCGCCTCGCCGTGGAGTTGGACCGCGTGGCACACGGTGTCCTCGAAGAACAGCGCGTCGGCCGCGGCGCTCGAGCAGTTCACCGAGTCGAGCACCACACGACCGGTCCCGCGAGAGCGGGCGATGGCGTCCCAGTAGTTGTCGACGCTCAGCAGCGACTGGCAGGCCTCAAGCACGCGATGGCAGTGCGCCTCGGCCGCTTCGTGTTCGACACTGGTGTCGGGGATGTTTTCCGGGCTCGCCCAGGCGATGCGGCCTTCATGGAAGCGCTCGACGATCTGCTGGGCCAGGGCCGCCGAGGGAGCACAGGCGTCCACCAGTTCGTCGCCGGCGTTGGTCCAACTGCGCGGACGAATGAGGACTTTGAGCCCGTTCCATTCCTGCGGGTTGTGGCTGGCGGTGAGGATGATGGCCGCGTCAGCACTCAGCATGTCGCTGGCCACGCCGACTGTGGGGGTCATGACCACGCCGAGATCGCAGACGCGGGCGCCGGCGGCCTGGAGCCCGGCAAGGGCCGCGTTGCGCAAGGCTTCGCCCCCTGCACGCCCGTCGCGACCAACCAGTACGAACGGCGGCCGACCGACCTTCTCGGCGATCCAGGTGGCGACCGATGCGGCGTAACGGAGCGCCAGGTCCGGAGTGAGGCTTTGTCCGACAATTCCGCGGAGCCCGGACACGCCAAGCATGAGGGGAGCGTCGCTCATCAAGAGTCCTCCTGTCGCCCGCTGGGGGTTCGGGATTGTTCGGCGCTTGTCGGCGGACATCTATACTCACGCAATGTACGAACTGACGGTGGAGCGCACGTTCAGCGCCGCACATGCGATTCGCATTTGCGGGGTCGTCGAGCCGTTGCATGGGCACAACTGGCACGTGAAGGCGTCGGTGTGCGGGCACGAACTCGACGACGACGGGCTGTTGTGCGACTTTCACACAGTCGAGGAGTTGCTGAGGGAAATCTGCGGACGCTTTCACAACGGCAACCTGAACACCATCCCGCCCTTTGACCAGATCAATCCCACCGCCGAACTGGTCGCCCGGCACATCGCCGACCAACTAGAGCGCAGACTTGGGGCGGGCGGTGTGTGGGTATTGTCGGTCAGCGTCCAGGAAGCGGCGGGTTGCGTGGCGACCTACCGTCCGGGCAAACCTTCATGATGCGATCGGAAGACCAGGTTGTGCGCGCCGCGGCGGTGCCGCGCGTCGAGGGCGAAGAGCGTTACTTCAACCGCGACTTGTCGTGGCTGGAGTTCAACTACCGGGTGCTGGCCCAGGCGCTGGACCGGCGTGAGCCGCTGCTGGAGCGGGTCAAGTTCCTGGCGATCTTCTCGTCGAACCTGGATGAGTTCTTCATGAAGCGGTTTGCGCTGCTGCGCCAGCGCGTGCAGTCGCCGCAGGCCGATCCTGAGGCCGTGGAGATGGCTGTGGCCGTGCTTCCTCGCGTGCGCGAGCGAGTAGTGGAACTGGAGGCGATGCAGGCGCGCTGCTGGGCTGAGGAGATTCGCCCGGCGCTGGCTGAGGCGGGGATCGGCGTGGTCGATTACCTGTCGCTGTCGGAGCGTAATCGCGCCGGTGTGGATGAGTGGTACCGGGCCAATGTCTATCCCATCCTCACACCGCTGGCGGTGGACCCGGGGCACCGGTTCCCGTTCATCTCCAATCTCTCGGAGAATCTCGGCGTAATCGTGGGGCGTGCGGACAGCGACGAGCGCCTGTTTGCGCGGATCAAGATCCCGAACATGCTGCCGCGGCTGGTACTGGTGGGCGAGGGCACAGACCGCCCGACCTATGTGCCGCTCGAACAGATCATCCTGAACAATCTCGATGAGTTGTTCCCGGGAATGAGCATCCATGACGTGCTGGTGTTTCGTGTGACGCGCAGCGCGGTGACGGCCGAGGAGAATGAAGAGGCCGACGACCTGCTCGAACAGGTGGAGACGCAACTGCGGCTGCGTCGGTTCGCCAGCGCGGTGCGCGTGGAGACGCCGCCGAACCCGTCGCACGAGATCCTGAGTTTCATCACCGAGGAACTGGGGCTGTCGAAACATGAGGTTTTCGAGCGTGAGGGTCCGCTCGATTACGGCGCTCTTTTCGAGATCGCCGATCTGCCGCGACCCGAGCACCGGGTACGGGCCTGGACGCCGGTCATCCCGCCGGCGCTGTCGGGAGACGACGTCGATATCTTTGCCAAGATCCGCGAGCAGGACATCCTCTTGCATCACCCGTATGAGTCGTTCCGCGCCTCGGTCGAGAAGTTTGTGGCCGACGCAGCCCGCGACCCCGATGTGCTGGCCATCAAGCAGACGCTGTACCGCACCAGCCGCGACTCGCCGTTCGTCGACTCGCTGGTGCGTGCGGCCGAGCGAGGCAAGCAGGTGGCCTGCCTGGTCGAACTCCGCGCGCGTTTTGATGAAGACAAGAACGTGCGCTTCGCCCGGCAACTCGAACGGGCGGGCGTACACGTGGCGTACGGCGTGGTGGGGCTCAAGACCCACTGCAAGTGCTCGCTGGTGGTGCGGCGCGAGACGGTCAACGGGCGCGACGCCCTGCGCAGTTACGCCCACCTGGGCACGGGCAACTATCACCCCAAGACCTCGCTGTCGTACACCGACCTGGGGCTGCTGACCACCAACACCGACATCACCGACGACGTGGTCAGTTTGTTCAACGTACTCACCGGTCGCGCCCGACCGATCAACTACAAGCGCCTGATCGTCGCGCCCGAGATGATGCGCGATCGCTTCATCCAGTTGATCGACGATGAGATCACACTGGCGCGGCAGGGCCGCAGCGGGCGCATCATCGCCAAGATGAACGCGCTGGAAGACCGACGCATCACGGACAAACTCTACGAAGCCTCGGGCGCCGGCGTGCAGGTCGACCTGATCGTCCGCGGCTTCTGCTGCGCGCGCCCGGGCGTGCCCGGGCTGAGCGAGAACCTCCGCGTGCGGTCGGTCATCGGGCGTTTTCTCGAACACTCGCGCGTGTTCTACTTCGGACGCGGAGCCGACAATCCGCGCGAAGGGTGGTTCGGCTTCGGCAGCGCCGACTGGATGTACCGCAACCTGTCCGACCGTGTTGAAGCCGTCTGTCCGGTCCTCACGCCCGACGCGCGGGCCCGGCTGTGGCGCATCCTCGAGATCATGCTGGCCGACTGCTCGCAGGCGTGGGATCTCGGGCCGGACGGGATCTATCGCGAGCGCACACCGCCGCCCGAGTGCGATCCCAACGCGCCTGAAATGCTGGGCACCTTCGCCACGCTGATGCGTGAGACGGAAGCCGGGGCGCGATAGAAAGCACAGCACCGCCCGTGGGCGGCGCTGCCGGCGTTCACGCAAAGGTGGTTCACTCCGACTTCTTCTCGGGCTCGACCGTCGCCGGCTTCTCGCTCGCGGACTTGTCTGTGATCTCGGGCAGTCGCCCGAAGTAGCCCCGGACGTTCGACTGGTACTTGCGCGGCACGGCCTTCTGTTCGAGAGCGTTGGCGGCCTCGACGCGGGCCGCAGCCACCGCCTGCCGGAACTCAGCCTTGGACTCGCCACGCACCTGGGCGCCGTACACGATGGTCTGTCCGATGATCGGCCCGCCCTGGTTCTCGACCCGCTGCTTGACGCGCTCGAGGGCAAAGTCAGTCACCTGCTCATCCATCGCCCCGCCGGAGCCCTGGCCCGGCCCACCGGACCCGTTGCCCTGCGACATGCTCGTGCCTTCGGACCACTTGCCCTGCGAACCCTGCCCGTCGCCGAAGCACTGCCCGGGCTGGCCGCCGCCCTCGCACATGCTCTGCCCGAGTTTGTTGATCTGGCTCTGGCACTCCGAGGCAGCGGCCTGGAGGTTCTGCATCTCCTGCTGAGCCATCTCCAACTGTCCGAGTTGGTCGGACATGGCGTTGGCGCCCTCGGAGGCCTGCTGCCCCTGCTGGCCTTCCTGGCTCATCGCCTGCGCCATCTGTCCCATCGCGCCGGCCATGCCGTTGCACGACTGACACGCCTGTGACTGAGCCTGCGCCATCTGCTGCAACTGCTGCTTCTGCTGCTCGCTCAGACCCTCCATCTTCTCCAGGGCCTGCTGCATCGTCTGCGGATCAGACGCAGCCTTGGCCAGTTGCCGGGCCTGTTCGGCTGAGAGCCCGGCCTCTTCCAGCGCCTGCTGCAACTGCTTGGTGTTCTCGGCCAGTTGCTCCAACTGCTCCTTGAGATTCTCCAACTGCTCCTGAGCCTTGGCGCGATCCGACTCGCTCATGGAGCCTTCGGCCAGTTGCTGGGCGATCGTCTCCAACTGCTCCTTGGCGTCGGCGAAGTTGCCCCGCGCCAGGCTGCGCGAGAACTCCGACAGCGGGCCGTCACCCGGCGTCCTGAGTTGTTTGAGTTGGTTTTGCATGGCTTCGAGCGCCTTGGCCTGGTCGCTCTCCTGCCTGGCCTGGATCTGGTCGCTCAGGTTGGTGAGTTTGCGCAGCGCCTCACGCCTGATCTCTTCGATCTGGTTCGGATCGACCGCCTTCGGCTCGGCATCCTGCGGCTCGTCGCCCGCTCCCGGCTCAACGCCCGCCCGACGCATCAGTTCGTCGAGTTTGGCTTCATCGACCTTGATCTCGGCCATCACACGCTGCACTTCGTGCGTCTTCTGCTTTTCGGCCTCTTCGCGGGCGATCATCCCGGTCAGGTCGTAGCGGGGGAGCCACCACACGCAGACCATCGCCACCGCAAGCGCCAGCGGCGCCTGCCACAGTCGCGGAGCCTTGATCGGGATGGCGTCGCGGACGACGACGCGGCGCGCCCGCTCGCGGGCCGTCTCAACCACCAGGCGCGACCAGCCGTCTTCCTGCCCGGCGACGACCATGGCCGTGCTGATCGACTCGCACAGCCCGGCGCGCTCGTCCACCTCGCGCGCCAGTTGCAGCCCGCGATGCCGCCGCAGGAACGCCCACAAGACCGCGACGAACACCGCGGAGACACCGGCGATCAGGGACAGCCGCGACCAGTCAAAAGTGACCGGGAACAACTTCTCGACTGCGCGCAGCGCGAACAAGGCCGTCAGCGTGATCGTCGCCGTCACGACGCCGGTTCGGAAGACGTCGATGATGAAGAGCCTCCAGGAGGCGGCCTTCAAGACGCGATCGATTTCCTGCATCGCTGGTATCCTCGCAGACTGTGCCTCAAGCGTACGAAAACGCGAACGAACAGTCACTCACTTTTGTTCGGATCCAAACAAGATACGATCTCGTGACACCCTCGGATCGGGCATTTCCTCGGCTCACCTTCAGCCCGCCCCCTTGGTACCGTTGACGCACCCTATCGGTTGAGCCCAGCCGGAGAATCGCGTGCCGGATCCATCCACCCCCAACCCTTCTCCCGACCGGCCCGGGACACAGTTTGTTTGGTATAAGCACGGTATTTTCAACCCGGCCAGGGCTGAGTCGGCCTTTGAGCGCCAAGCCCGCGACGTGCCGACGGGAATGAAGCGCCACGCGTACGTCGCCGCGCTGGCCGTGCTATTGCTCACGACCTTCATCAGTGCCGCCGAAGTGGGGGCCGTTATTCTCGGCGGCTTCTTCCTGCTCCGCACGCGGCGCACGATTCGGCTGTGGGCGTCCAGTCTGCTTCAACCGGTTCCGCTCCTCATCTTCGCCTGGACCGTCTGGCAGTTCACGACCCTGCTCTGGACCGGGGACGTGCGGCTGGGGCTGGATGAAATCTCGGAGGTGCGGTGGGGGGTGCTGATCATCCTGCTCTGGCCGGTCATCCGCTTTCGGCGCACCCTGATTATGGTGCTGGCGTGCTCGTTCCTCATCACCAACGCGGCTCAGTGGGTGCACTGGTTGTTCAATGGGGCCGACTGGCTCCCGTGGGACCACCCGCCGGACCGCATTTCCGCCTGGTGGGGCCCGGCGGTGGGAGGGACGATGCTGACGGGCGCGCTTGGGCTGCATCTTCCGGCCGCGATGATGGGTCGCGGGTGCATGCGCCTCGTCGGCATTGTGCTGAGCATCGTGACGCTGGTGGCGATCCTGATGATCGGCACGCGCGGGGCATGGATCGCCGCTGCCGGGCTGATCGTCATCGTCGCCGGCATCGCGATGTGGACGAGTCGACAGCGCGGACGCCTGCTGGCCGGGCTCGGTGTGGCTGCCCTGATTCTTCTGGCCGCGGGAATCTACCTGCGCGAGCCGATCATGAGCCGGGTCCACAACGCGCACGATGAAATCACGCGGGCATTTGAGGAGAAGGAATACACGACGTCGACCGGCACGCGGATCATCATGTACTGGTGGGCGATCGAGGCGTTCGTGGAGCACCCGATCGCTGGCGTCGGCGCCGGCGGGTATCACGCCTGGATCGACCGGCACCTGATCGAGCAGGGCATCGACCCGGCAGACCGGCGCGTGCTCGACCATGCCCACTGCGCCGTCCTGCACGTGGCGGCCACCAGCGGGACCGTCGGGCTGGTCATCGCCGGCGCGTTCATCGTGTGCGCGCTGCGCGGCGCGTTCGCATACGTCGGGCGCGAGCAACTGGGCACGTATCTCGCCGGGCCGGGATTCGCGCTCGTCGGGCTGTTATTGATCAGTGTGTTCGATTCGGTGCATGTGAACAGAGGCCAGGCCTTGAAAGTCACGCTCGTCGTTGAGTACGCCGGGCGCGTGCGCTGGCAGCAGCCGGGCCCGTGGGCACGGGTGATCTGCCGGGCACTGCTCGCCCGTGGGCACGAAGTGCGGGTAGTCGCCGACTGCATCGCCGATGCCGGGCACTTCGACGGAGCAGAAGTCACCCAGTTTCGTCCGGCCCGCAAGCGCTTGCAGCGCGCCCCCGCGCGGTTTCAGCGCTGGGCGATGGAGCGCACCGGTGGCCCTTCGATTTCTCTCAGTTCCACCGTGCCCGGCTCGATCTGGTGTCCGCTCGACGCCGACTGGAAACGTGAAACGCGTGAACTGGCCTCCATCCGCAACCCGGCGACGCTGGCGATGGAAACCGCCCACCATGTGTGGTTGCCGTCGCTGGCGATGGCGCAGCGCCGGGCCGCGGGCATGGCGCGGGAAATGGGCAGCGTGCGGGCGCGTCTGGGAACACTGGAATCCGGCTCCGGCGTCGTCGCGCTGGGTTATTGCAGTGCGATCAACCCGGCGAGCATCGACGCCGCACAACTGCGGCACGACGTACGTCGCGTGCTGGGGATCGACGAGGATGCGTATGTCGCGTGCGCCAGCGCCGCCCACGCCGGGCATGCGGGCCTGCGCGACATGCTGCGCGGGTGGCGCGACTTCGCCTGCCGGGATGGTTCGATCCTGCTGCTCATGGGACGCAAGAGCGCGCTGCTCGACCGCATCGTCGGCTCGCTCGACATGCGCACGTGCGTGCGGATTCTCGGGCAGACCGAAACCCCCGAAGCGCCGCTGGCCGCGGCCGACGCGGCAATCGCCTGGGATACCTCGCCCTGGTCCACCGGGCGGTTTCTGGCCGACGCTCTGGTCATGCGAAGGCCGGTGCTGGCGCGCCGGCGCTGTGCGGGGGCCGAACTCCTCGCGAAGAACGCCGGCGGGCTGCTTCTGGACCATGCAGAGCCGTGGTCACGCGCGCTGGCGCGACTGCGCAAGCACTCCGCTCCAACCGTCCAGGCCGACCCTCTCTCGCCCGGCGCGCTGGCGGTTCGGCTGGAGCCATTGCTCGAAAGCCCGGCATTCGCGTGAATCGCAACACCGCCCGGGCACTGGCCTGTTGCCGGTGTCAATCCGCCGAAATCGACCTGGGCCCCTCGTTGCCCGCCACACGCTCCATGTACCCGTCGCCGCGCTTCTCGTATTTCGTGAAACCCAGGCGCTCGAGGTTCTTGTTCGACAACATGCCCTTGCTCTTCAGGTCCGACCACTTGCCGGCGATGTTGAACGCCTGGGGCACACGCCGAACAGGCTTGCCGGTTTCAGGGTGCCTGGTCAGCGCATCGTCCTTGATGGACTGAACGGCCTCGAAGAACTCGCCCGTGCCCTCACCCTTGTTATCGAGCACTTCGTACACATACGTCGGCATGAGAGATTGTAGGGGTTGTGCCGGCAACCTCGCCTTCCGGGTTGCTGCCCCGCAGACGGCCCCACCGACGACCGGTTGAAAACCGGTCCTACGCAAAGGCATGCTCTGCCAGGTCGACCGCGCGCGCCATGGCCGCGGCCTTGCTCACTGTCTCCATGTACTCAGCCTCGGGCTGTGAGTCGGCCACGATGCCCCCGGCCGCCTGGATGTGGTAGGTCCATGCGCCCCCTCGTCGCATGCCCGTGGGCGCGACGATGGTCCGCAGCGTCAGCGCGATGTCCATCTGCCCGTCGAGCGAGACCCATCCCATGCCGCCGCCATAGGGCCCGCGCCGCACCGGCTCCAGTTCGTCAATGATCTGCATCGCGCGGATCTTCGGTGCCCCGCTGATCGTGCCCACCGGCAGCGCCGCTCGCAGTGCGTCCCACGCGTCCAGCCCCGCGCGCAGTTCGCCCGTCACCGTCGAACTGATGTGCATCACGTGGCTGTAGCGCTCGATCGCCATCACCTTGTCGAGCCGGATGCTCCCCGGCTCTGCCACCCGCCCCACGTCGTTGCGCCCAAGGTCCACGAGCATCACGTGCTCGGCGCGTTCCTTCGGGTCGGCCAGCAACTCAGCCTCCAGCGCCGCATCTTCCTGCGGCGTCGCGCCGCGTCTGCGCGTGCCCGCCAGCGGACGATTGGTCACCACCAAGCGCCCCTGCTCCCGGCGCACGCGGCACAGAATCTCCGGGCTCGATGCCACCAGAATGCAACCCGCCGCCTGCATGTACACCATGTACGGGCTGGGGTTCACCGCGCGCAGTGCGCGATAGATGTCGAACGGGTCAGCCTTGCTCCGTCGCTCGAAGCGCTGCCCCAGCACCACCTGGAAGATGTCGCCTGCACGGATGTACTCCTTGGCCCGCGCCAGCATCGCCGCGTGCTGCTCGCGCGTCATGTTCGACGGCAGCACCGCGGTCTCCCCGCCCTGGTCGACCCGTCCCAGCGGCAGGGGCTTGCTGTGCTCCTGAATCTCGTCGGCGCGCCGGTCCAGCACATCAATGGCCGCGTCGTAGGCCTCGCCGGCGTCGGCGCCGGGCTCAACCTCCACCAGTTGCACCAGGTGCACCAGTTTGCCGATATGGTCGAACACCACGATTCCGTCGTAATACCCGAAATGCAGATCAGGCAGCGCGCGATCGTCCCCGGGTGCTCCGCTCCACGGCAGTTTTCCCGGCTCGGCGTACCGCACCGAGTCGTAGCCCGCATAACCAAACCACCCGCCCAGCACGCAGTCGGGCAGCAGGCGCGCTTCGACCGCGCCGGGCGGCATGAGCAGCCGCCGTTGGCGCTGCGTCGCCCGCAGCACGTCGAACGGGTCTTCGCCGCTCCGCGAAACCCGTGCACCCAGTCGATGGTCGCTCAGTTCCACCCGCTCGCCCGTAGCGACAACCTCCAGCGCGGGGCGAGATCCCAACAGCGAGTGCCGACCCATCCGCTCCCCGCCCTCGACCGACTCGAGAAGGAACGATGGGGCCGTCCGCTCGTCGGGCGAGACAAGGCGCCGATACGCCAGCACCGGCGTCAACTGGTCGCTGAGCAGGCGGATGCCGACGGGCACGACGACAATCCTGTCCTTTTCATCGGCGTTGCGGCAGAGCGTGACGAACTGCTCGCGGGAAAGGCTGGGCATGGTCCGCCAGTCTATGCCACCCTGCTAGAGTCGAGCACCATGCACAGACACGCAGTGGCCACACTGGCGACGATCGCATGCGGCGGATGGGCCTATGGACAGGATCTCCCGGCGCTGCCCATCGGCCCGCCGGCGCCGCCGCTTCCCCCCGCGGCCGAACTGGGCCGACGCCTGTTCGAGACCGACGCACAGGTCCGTGCCTTGTCCGTGGTCGTCATCGTGACGGGACCGGCCGCATATCTTGACGCCATCGCTGCCTGGGAGCGCGAACTTCGCTTCCCGGTGCTGTGGGACGACGGGTCGGTGCAGGCCCGGGCCGACATCGCCCGTTTCGTACACGCCTTCCAGCCGGCGCGCGTCGTTCGCTACGAACCGGCCGATGCAATCGCCTTGCCCGACGAATCGGGCGCCCGCATCGCCCGGCTGGAACGGGCCGTCTTCGACGCCACACTCGAGCCTGGCTCGGTCACCTCCACACAACAGTGGGTCGATGCCCTCCGGGCCGACGACGCCCTGGGACCCGGGATCATCATCACCGACCCGGCAGGCGCCCAGTGGCCCGGGGGTGTTGCACTGGCTGCCGGGCGCCGACAGATCCTGGCCTTTGCACCCAGCCCAGGCCGCCTCAGCGCCGCCTTGTCTCCAGACCAAGCATCCGCACTCGAGCGTCTTGCCCGCGAAATGGCCGAGGGACTCGAACTGACCTGGTCGGGCATGGGCGACCATGTGGACGCCATCACCATCGCACTCGACTGCCCCAGCAAGATCCGCACCAGGGATGATCCGCCCGACTTCCTGGCCACCACCGACGTCCTCGGCCGCACCGACACCGGCGTACGCTGGGCCTACGTCGGGCAACTCTCAGGCAACGAGCCCCGCTCGACCTACCTGGCGATGTCCAGCCTCTTCCTCCGTCCCAAGGCCGCGTGGGTCTTCGACGGGTACGAGCCCGGCGAGCCGTGGAGCGCGTTCGACGGCACCGAGGCCGCAAACGCTCTGACCGACGCCGGGCTGGTCACCACCGTCTTCGACGAGCCGCGCCAGGGGCTCGAACACTGGCGGGCCGCGTGCGTGCGCGCCATCGACGCCGGACTGCTCGCAGTCAACACCATGGGCAACGGCGACTTCTTCCGCCTCCGTCCGGGCGAAGGGGCGCCCGGCGACATGCCCATCTTCGCCTCTCCGCCCATGGTCTACTTCGTGCACTCGTTCTCGGCCACGCGGCCCGGCAACCTCGACACCGTCGGGGGGCGTCTGCTCGACCACGGCGCCTACGCCTACGCAGGTTCGGTGCAGGAACCCACGCTGGCCGGCTTCGTGCCCACGCCCCTGGTCATGCGCCGGCTCATGGTCGGGCTGCCCTTTGCCGCAGCCGTGCGTTCCGACGACGGACCGGCATGGAAGATCGCCACCTTCGGCGACCCGCTGGCGACGGCGATTCCGCCGGTTCGATTCGCCGAAGACCCGCTGCCTCTCCAGGGCGTGGTCGACCTGGGCGAAGAGATCAAGACGCTGGTGGGAGAACGCAGGTTCTCAGAGGCCCTGGCATGTCTGTCGATGCTGGCGCGAAACGACGATGCCTCCCGCCTGGCCGCTGCCCTGCTGCGCGATCAGCCCCGGTCATTCGACGCCAAGGTGGCGCGCGAAGCCCTGCTCCCGCTCTTCCTGAGCGGAAAGCCCGACGACGTGCTCGCGTGTTTCCGCCGACTCTCGCTCCGCGACCAGAAGGAGCCGGTCTTTCTCGACGCCCTCTGGCACGCCGGACGTCTGCGCCTGTACGCCGACACGACGGTGACCTCGATGCTCTCCGGGCATCTGCGTGAAGATCAACTCGGGCCCGACGCCATTGAACTGGCCCACGCCCTGGCGCACCAGAACCAGCCGCAGGCTGCGGTCGGGCTGCTCCAGTCGGCCCGCAACAAGGCTCGCAACGAGCGGGACCGACGCCAACTCGACCGCGAGATCGAACGCCTGCTCGGCGGGCGCCCGTAGGGCCCGTAGTCCGAGCCCCGCACGCCCTTCGGCGTCGAGTACAGGCGCACGTCATACCCGTTGCGCAGCGGATTGGGCACACGCGCCTCCGCGTCCGGCGGGCGGTGCACCTCGGCGTGCATGTCCACAAGGGCCATCAGCGTCGGCGCGTCCCAATGCCCCTCGCGCATCGCCGGCTCGCCTTCCTCTGCGGGGGCGCCCCCCAACTGCCGGCCCGCCTGGTCCGAAGGCGATCGCGCCGGGCGAGTGCTCACAAAGCGCGACTACCCCATCCCGCCCGCCAACCCGACCGACACTGCGGCCACCGCTCCGGCGACCACCCGTCTGGAATCCAGGGTCTTTCCTCGTTCCCGGCCTGTTCGGGAGATCTCCCGGACAAAAACAACGACGGGCGACTCCTCGCCGCCCGTCGCTGTGTCTGGTCAGAAACAAGAACGTATTCGCTTGTGTGCACGGTCGGCCCGCGCCCACCGCGTCGGAGTCAGGACATCTTGATCAACCCGGCGTCAGCCAGGGCCTTGAGGCACTGGTTCACACACGCCTTCACGTCATCTTTGGCCGGCTTGAGCACCAGTTCAGGCTTCGCCGGCGCTTCATACGGGTCATCGATCCCCGTGAAGCCCTTGATCTGCCCGGCCCGGGCTTTCTTGTACAGCCCCTTGGGGTCGCGCTGCTCACACACCTCGATCGGTGTATCGACGAACACCTCGATGAACTTCAGCCCTGCGTCCTCGTGCACCTTCCGGGCCGCGTCGCGGTCCTTGACGTACGGGCTGATGAAACTCGTCAGCGTCACGATGCCCGCATCGGCAAACAACTTGGCCACCTCACCGATGCGACGGATATTCTCCTCCCGGTCGGCCGCCGAGAACCCCAGATTCTTGTTGAGCCCGAAGCGAATGTTGTCGCCGTCGAGCCGATAGCACCCCACGCCCTGATTCACCAGCGCCTGCTCCAGCGCGCACGCGATGGTGCTCTTGCCGCAGGCCGACAGGCCTGTGAACCACATCGTCGCGCCCTTGCAGCCCAGGGCCTTCCAGCGCTCGTCGCGGCTGATGTCGCCCTCGTGCCAGTGGATATTCGTCGCCTTGACCTCGCTCATCGCTGCCGTCTCCTGACTTTGCTCGATCCGTGGACGAGGACTGTAGACCCCCGTCCCGAACGATCAAGCGAGCACGCCCTCGCCCCCGGCCCCCGGATGAAAAAGCCGCGCCCGATAATCGAGCGCGGCCTGGGTTGCTGCGTGTGGAATCCCCGGACTCACCCGCCCGTCTTGGCGCCCTCCTCATACTCCTTGAGCACCGCCTCGATCTGCGTCTTCATCCAGCCCTCAGCCTTCTCGACGGCCTGGCGCTGAATCTCGATCGCCTTGGACTTCTCTCCCATCCGCCAGTACACCCGCGCCAGCGTGTCCAGCACCGACGCGTCCTTCCCCTCCGTGATCGTGTTGGCCGCCTCGGCCGCCTTGAGCGCCAACGGCAGGTTGGGCTCCTCAATCCCCGCGTCGGGGTCCACCATCTTCCACGCGATCTCGTTGAGCGCCTGCGCGTCGTTCTTCTTCATCCCCTCAGCCAGGATTTCCTCGGCCAGTTTCCACGCCGCGTCATACTTCCCGTTCTCCATCAGCACGTTCATCCTGATCGGACGAAGCAGCCCCTGGTGCGCCACCGCCGGGAACTTGCCCTCAAACTTCTCGAAGGCCGCCAACCGCTGCGCCGCGTCATACTCGGGGTTGAAGATGTCGTTGAGCATCTCCTCGGCCTCGGCAATCTTCTTCATGCCCACCTTGTTGTCCCACGTCCCCGCCAGCAGCCCCTCCAGCGGAATATCGAGGAACATCGGGTGACCGATGTACGCCAGGTTCCCCTGCTTGTCGACCACGAACGAGCACGGAATGCCCATCTGCTCGGCTGGCTCCATCCAGTTCGCGCTGGTCTGGGCGCCGCCGTCGAATGCGACGGTGTACGCCATGCCCTCACCCTTCTCCTCGACCATCTTCTTGACCGCGTCGAGGCTGTTGCCCGGATCCTCGGCCGACACGCCGATCACCGTCACGCCCTTGCCCTTCAGATTGGTCTGGATCTCCGAAAGGTGCGGCATGCTGGCGATGCAGGGCCCGCACCAGGTCGCCCAGAACTCGACCACGTAGATCTCGCCGGGCTTGAACGCCTCGACCGGGCTTCCCTTGACCCACTCGGAAATCGTCAGGGACGGCGCCTTGTCGCCCACCCACAGGTCCGGGCGGTGTTCGGCCGGGGTCTCGGCCGGCGCTTCGGTGGGTGGCGCGTCCTGCGCGCCGGCGATCGCCGCCACAAGTCCGGGAGTCAACAGTGCGGTCAGGGTCAGGACATACATGCGTTTCATCGCGATTCTCCAGCGCATTTTCACGAGTCAATGAGTCGGCCTTGACGTTTTACAGCCGACGGAAATGGACGCGTTTCTCGCCTCTCCATGCCAACGGGCGGCGGGCCCGGATGTTCCCGGACCACAGTCCGGCATGGAAAAACAGTCTCAGGCGACCTAACCTCGATTCCCGCGGGTTGGTGGGAGCGACCCGCTTTTTTCCCCTCAGGAGATGAATCCATGAGCCAAGGGCTGATTCGGCCGCACGGCGGCACACTTGTCAATCGTATCGCCAGCGACGCTCGTGCAGAAGCGCTCCGCGCCGAAGCCCGGTCGCTCAAACGCGTCAACCTCACCCCCAAGCAGTCCTGCGATGTCGAAATGATCGGCATCGGCTCGTTCAGCCCGCTGACCGGGTTTATGAAGAAGCCCGACTTCGACTCGGTCATCAAGGACATGAAACTCTCCTCCGGCGAGACCTGGCCCATCCCGATCACCCTCTCGGTCGACAAGGCCGACGCTCCCAAGGTCGGCGAGCGCGTCGCCTTGTATGCCCCCAACGGGGTTCTCCAGGCCGTCATGACCATCGAAGAGGTCTACCCCCACGATCGCGCCAAGGAGGCCACCGTCTTCTTCAACAAGCCCGGCGACGACGACGGCAAGCACCCCGGCGCCGAGGCGGTCAAGAAGGAAGCGGACACATGCCTGGCCGGTCCCATCGAGGTGATTACCGTCTGTGTCGACCCGAACGGGCCTGAGGCCTTCCTCAACTACCGCCTCACGCCGGCCCAGACCCGCGCCGACTTTGAAAAGCGCGGGTGGAAGACCGTCGTCGCGTTCCAGACCCGCAATCCCATCCACCGCGCCCACGAGTACGTGTGCAAGTGCGCACAGGAAATCTGCGATGGGTTGCTCATCCACCCCCTCGTCGGCGAAACCAAGAAGGGTGACATCCGCGCCAGCGTCCGCATGCAGGCGATCCAGGCTCTCGTCCACAAGTACTTCAACCCGGCCACCACCGCACTGAGCGTGCTCCCCGCCGCCATGCGATACGCCGGTCCGCGCGAAGCCATCCTCCACGCCATCATGCGCAAGAACTACGGGTGCTCGCACTTCATCGTCGGACGCGACCACGCCGGAGTGGGCAACTACTACGGCACCTACGACGCGCAGAAACTCTTCGACCAGATCGACCTCGTCGCATTCGGCATCGCGCCGCTCAAATTCGAGCACACCGGCTACTCCAAGGCCTACGGCGGCATGGTCTCCGCAAAGACCTTCCCCAAGATCGAAGGCGACATCATCAACCTCTCCGGCACCGCCGTCCGCGAACTGCTCTTCAAGGGCGAGCGCCCGCCCGCCGAGTTCAGCCGCCCTGAAGTGGCCGACATCCTCATCGCCGCCGCCAAGGACGGATCGCTCTTCGTCGAATAACCACCCTCACGGGCACCACGCCTTGACCGTCTTCGGCAAGGCGTGCGAACGTTGGAAAAACACCGCCGCCCGGAGCGATCCGGGCGGTTTTTCGTTTCTTGCGCCTCACCGTAGCAGCGACAATAACGACCCCGTCTGTGCCTGCTGCCTGGCCAGCGACCAGATGCTCGCCTGCTGGAGGATCTGCCCGCGCACGAGGTGGCTCACTTCGACCGCGTCATCCGTGTCCTCGATCCGACTCAGTTCCCCCGTCGTCGCCTCAACTTCAGCCATCCACTGCCGGGTCGTTGACTGGTTCCGACTCATCAGCGCTCCCGCGGCCGCCCGCGTCGCGCTGATCCGCTCACTCGCCCCTCGCACGGCCTCCCGCATCACTTCCAGATCCCCCGCCAGGTCGTCCGACGCCCGATTGATCCGCTTGCCCGCCGACAAACGTTCCGTCGCCTGCTTCACGGCCGCGTTCGAGCGCGCCCGCGAGCCCCGCAGAATGGCCCCGGTCAGATTGGTCAAGGCGCCTGTGTGCACGCGAGTGACTCCACGCGTGCGATCAGCCTGCTCACGCCAACCCTCCCAAACGATTCTCCAGCCCGCTCGCTTATGCTTGACGTGTGCAATGGCAAGACTCCGATATCGGTGAAGGACTCGACCCCGATGGCCCGAGCGCCGAAGACCTCGACCGTTTCGGCGACGAGTTCCGTACCTGCCCCAACTGCGGACGACAGATCTACGACCAGGCCGACATCTGCCCCCACTGCCGCGAGGCGATCATCGACAAGCCGGCCGGAGCAAAGTGGTGGGTGATCCTCGTCGTGGTGATCGTGCTGATCTTCTTTGCCTTCGCGATCCTCTAAGCGCGTCGCACTAGGCCTGCACGCCCAGATCACGCACCGTAAACAACGACTCGAACACCAGCCCGGCCGCCTCTACGTTCTCGCGGGCGCCCTCCAGCCGATCAATGGTCGCGATGACCGCCAGCACCTTCGCCCCCTGGGCCCGCAGCACCCCGACCGCCTCGAGCGCCTGCCCGGCCGTCGTTGCCACATCTTCGACGAAAATCACAGTCTCGCCCGGCTCCAGTTTGCCCTCCAGTTGCCGGGCCGTGCCGTAGTCCTTCTTGGCGTTGCGGATAAAGAGGCATGGCAACCCCGTTTCGAGGGAGGCGACGGTCACCAGCGGGATACCCCCCAGTTCCGCACCCGCCAGGCGATCGACCTGCCAGCCGCGATCCCCGGCCAGATGGTTCACCCGTTGGGCCAGCATGATGCCCAGTCCGCGGAGGATCTCAGGTCGCGTGGTGAAGAGGTACTTGTCGAGGTAGTACTTGCTCTTGCGACCCGATCGCAAGGTGAACTCGCCGACCAGAAGCGAAGACTGGGCGATCGCCTGCGCAAGGTCTGACTGGCTCAGGATGGCGCTGTTCATGCCGGTAGCGTACGCCCGTGTCACCTTCGCGCAACGGGGCCTCGAAAATTGGGATTCGTGGAGTACTCTTGACCGAAGCGGCAATGATATGGACTGTTCCCGCGGCCCCGATGGGGCGTGGGTATGGTGCAGAGCAGGCGTTCAGCCTTTGGAGGGTCTCTCGTGAAGCACAACATCGTCGGGGCCGTTTTCGTCAGCGTCCCCTTCATCGTGGGCTCGGCCATGGCCCAGGTCGCCACTCCCCCGCCCGGGCCCAAGCCCGAGCCGCCCGCCTATGTCCCGCCGCCCCCGACTCCGAAGCCGACCGTGCAGCCGCAGACTCAGCCCAATCAGCCCCGCATGGGCGGCAACGATCCGCTCGATCCGAACAGTCTCCGCGGCAAACTGCCCCCGCTCAAGTGGCGTTCCCTCGCCCAGATTGACCCGAAAACCGGACGCATCCAGCAGTATTCCGACCCGCTCGACCTGGCAGCCCTGAAACCCAACCCCTCGGTGGCTCAGTCGCGCGTGCCGGAGATCATGCCCGTGCTGGCCGGGCGGCGCTACCGCATGGAGCAGATCGTCATCGACAACCTTGACTTTGCCCTCCAGGTCGATGATGGGCTGCTCAACACCATCGACCTCGTCGACCCCAACGCGATGAAGTTGCTCACCGACAAAATCACGCCGCTGGTCCCGCCCAAGTCGATCACCATGGAACTGTTCGACCGCGGCGTTCTCTCTCGCATCCAGAAGGACTTCAATCTGGAAATCATGAAGGACTATCAGAACCTGATGATGCAGGAACTGAGCAAGGTCTACGGCGACGCCGGGCTGACCGAGTTCATGAAGTTCATCATGGATGAGTCCGTGAAGGAAGCCCGCATCGCCCTCGACGGCATGCTCATGGAATCCACCTGGCGCATGGACGAGGTGCTCGCCAAGGCCGCCCTTTCAGATGTGCCCGGGCTGGATGAAATCCGCGCCATCCGCGGCTCGGCCGCCGACACGACAGAAGATCGCGCAGCCAACATTGCGAAGATCAAGCAGATCTGGAAGCCGTGGTCCTTCGAGCAAAAGCAGGCCTTCCTGCGGGCCGTCGAAGAAACGCGCCAGGATCCGCACGTCCCGCCGATCCCGATGCTGGAAGCCACTCCCGAGGGTTCCGAAGATCGCACCGGCTCCATGCAGATTGAAATGAACCGTGTTCCCACGCGCAAGCCCCCCGGAGGCGCGGGCGGCAACGGCGGCTGAATCGGTCGCCTTGTTCTCCGCTCGACATGAGATCACGCCGCCCGGGTTCTGCGACCCGGGCGGTTGTCATTTGCGGCGCCCGCCACGACTGTTCAAAGGAGTTGGGCGTCGTGCGGCCCTCCGGAGGTTGGAAGCCCCCGCTCCTGCTACGCAAAGGCCCGCGGACGTCACTCCGCCTCGTCCGCCCTCCGGGGCCTCATCAGCGGGAAGAGAATCACGTCGCGAATCGTCGGCTGGTTGGTCAGCAGCATCATCAGCCGGTCGACGCCCAGGCCCATGCCCCCGGCCGGCGGCATCCCCACCTTGAGCGCCTGGATGAAGTCCTCGTCAAACGTGCGGAACGTGCTCTCCTCGTCGTCCAGCCCGCTCAACTGCTCACGAAACTTGGCGCTCTGCACGTCAGGGTCATTCAACTCCGTGTAGTGCGGCCCGATCTCCATGTGGGCGATAAACAGGTCGGCTCGCTCGGCCAGCGCCGGATTCTCGCGGCTCGGGCGCGTCAGCGGGCTCAGGCCGGCCGGGTAGTCCATGATCCACGTCGGACGCGCCGGGTCGAGCGTTTTCTCGGCGTAGTCCTCAAACAACTTGTTGATGATGAACACCGGGTCGATCGGCTCGCCCTTGTCGTTGCGCGTCTTGACGCCGCGATGTTCGGCTTCGCTCATCACGCGTGCTAAGTCTTCGGGCTCAAAGCCCAGGCCGCGGCTGAACAACTCCCGGTACGTCACCCGGCCGAATGGCCGCCCGTAGTCGATGTGCAGCGACCCGAAAGGCAGCCAGAGCCTGTCAGCATCGACGCCTTCTTCGCCTCGCCGCAACTCCGCGGCCACTCGAGCCGCGTGCCGCACCAGATCCTCTGTCAGGTCCATCACGCTGTGGTAGTTCCCGTGGGCCTGGTACAACTCGAGCATGGTGAACTCGGGGTTGTGCTGCTTGTCGAGCCCCTCGTTGCGGAAGTTGCGGTTGATCTCAAACACCCGCGGCAGCCCGCCGACCAGCAGCCGCTTGAGATACAACTCCGGCGCGATGCGCATGTAGAGGTCAATGTCCAGCGCGTTCATGTGCGTGATGAATGGGCGGGCGGCCGCTCCGCCCGCCTGCGCCTGCAACATCGGCGTCTCGACTTCAATGAAGCCCTGATCGACCAGGTGAGAACGCATCGCCGACACGATCCGGCTGCGCTGCTGGAATACCCGCGTGGTCTCGTAGTTCGACCACATGTCCACGTAGCGCTGCCGATAACGCAACTCGATGTCCTGAAGCCCCGCGTGCTTCTCCGGCGGCGGCGCCAGGCACTTGGCGCACGGATGCACCGACTCGGCCCACAGCGTCACTTCCCCGGCCTTGGTTCTCATCAACCGCCCGAACACGGCGATCAGATCGCCCAGATCGGTCGACTTGGCGACCGCAAAGCCGGTCTCCGCGTCTCGCTTGCTCACCGCGACCTGGAACGACGCGTCGGTATGGTCCCGCAGGTTCATCCACACCAGTTTGCCGTTGTCCCGGTGGAGCATCACCCGTCCGGCCACACGCACCTGCGGACGCCGATCGGGCGACGCCGGCGGCGTCACCCCGGGGTGGGCCTTCTCAAACGCCTTGCGTTCGGCTTCGGCCTGCTGATAGTCGCGGTCCGCCTGCTCGTCATACAACGCCCGGGCCGACGACAGGTCCATCAGCCCGTCAAGTCGCGAGCCGTAGGGGTCCATGCCAAGGTCGGCCACGGCCTGCCGGTTGGCCCGGCGTTGGGCCTCCAGCGCGTGGATACTCGTTTCGGGGCGGGTGGAAGGATCGGTCACGCCCGCATGGTACGCCCAAGATCTCGATCGGCTGCCTCAGGACGCACCAGACTCCTTCTTCTTGTCCAGAATCGTCCGCCCCTCCAGCGTCAGCCCAAGTTCCTTGAGCAGTTCGGCATCACACAACGGCCTCGAGTGCTCCCGCTCGTCCAGCAGATCTGACAATGAGATGCCCTGGAACGTGTCAATCAGCGCCTTGGCCGCCAGATCCAACTGCCTATGCAACGGGCACAGGTTGGTGCCATGCCCCTCCAGCCCGAGCGGACACACGGTGATCCGCTCCACCGGCGAGATGGCGTTGATCACGTCAAGCATGGAGATTTCCTCGGCCGGACGCGCCAGCCGATAACCCCCGCCCACACCCCGCCGACCCACAATCAGATCGGCCTGCGCCAGCGACTGAAGCACCTTGGCCAGGTAGTTGAACGGCACGCCCGTGCGCTCGGCCAGCGACGACGTGGGCATCAGATCCTCGTCGGTGTACGCGAGCCACACCATCGCCCGCAGCGCGTATTCGCAAGTCTGTGACAGCATGTCAACCTCGCTGGTATTCAGTCGGCCTTGCCGACCCCCCGGACCATGAAACCCACCAAACCGCCGAACTCAGGACTTCATCACCTCATCCATCTGGGCGGCCTGCCGGCCCCCGGTCCCCTCGACCGGTATTGCCTCCATCAATCCCTCGACAATCTGGTCGGCGCGGACCTGATCGGCCTCAGCGTTGAAGTTGGTCATGATCCGGTGACGCAGCACCGGCAATGCCACCTCGCGGATGTGCTCGGGCGTCACGTGCGGCGAACCGGACAGCAACGCACGCCCACGCGCCGCCAGGATGAGATACTCGCTCGCCCGCGGGCCCGCGCCCCATGCCACATAGTCACGCACGATTGCCGGCGCCAACGCCCGGCCCTCCGGCTCGGTCACCCGCGTGGCCCTCACCAGGCGCAGCGCATACGCCATCACGTAATCCGGCACCGGTACGCGCCGCACCACGTGCTGTATCTGTTCGATCCCCGCCCCGTCCAGCACCCGCTGCACCTGCTGCTCGCCCTTGGTCGCGCTGCGACGCATCACTTCCAGTTCTTCCTCGGCCGTCGGATACCGGATCAACACCTGATACATGAACCGGTCCAACTGCGCCTCAGGCAGCGGGTACGTACCTTCCTGCTCCAGCGGGTTCTGTGTCGCCAGCACGAAGAACGGACTGGGCAACTCGTGCCGCTCCCCGCCCACCGTCACCTGCCGCTCCTGCATCGACTCGAGCAGCGCCGCCTGCGTCTTGGGCGGCGTGCGGTTGATTTCGTCAGCCAGCACAACATTGGCGAACACCGGTCCGCGCACAAAGCGCAGACGCCGCTGTCCGGTCGCCTTGTCCTCTTCGATCACCTCGGTCCCGGTGATGTCGCTGGGCATCAGGTCCGGGGTGAACTGGATGCGGTTGAACTCAAGCGTCAGCGCGCCGGCAATGGTGGAAATCAACAACGTCTTGGCCAGCCCGGGCACGCCCACCAGCAACGCATGCCCCCGACAGAACACGCACGTGAGGATCTGCTCGACCACCTCGTCCTGCCCGACGATCACCTTGTGGATCTCCCCACAAAGTCGATCGTGCATCTCCCGAACCTGAGCGATGCTTGGAAGTTCCGGGGGGCTGGGCATGGTCGGATCATACCACACTGGCGCGCCGGGGAAAGACAGACCGGCGTCGGCGCAGGGTCCGTGCGCCAACGCCGATCCGATGCCGGGCGAGGCCTGGTTCAAGCGCCCGCCGGCCATGAAGGGGTTCCCGCGAAGGGGCTTTCATCCGTCGTCGTGGATGCGCCGCTCCAACTGCTCGGTCAGTTGCTCCACACGGTGCAGCACGCGCTCCAGGCGCTCGTCCATCTTTGTGGTCATCTCGTCCAGGCGCTTCTCCATCGCGCTGAGCCGCTCTTCGATGCCCGCACGGTCCGGGGCGGCACGCAGCGCCCGCTCACGCCATTCCATCGCCGTCTTGCCGTCGCTCCATGCGTCGGGAATTTCGATCATTCGCGTCTGCCCGTCCGGGCCCTTGATAATCATGTTCCCCTGCGGGCCACGCATGATCTCCACCTGCCTGCTCTGCGCAATACTCTGGCGGAGCGTCTTCTTGATCGTGTCGATCTGCGAGTCGCTCAGCCCCTGCTGGCGCAACTTGTTGAGGATGCCTTCCACGTCGATCGATGGCGCCGCGGGCGCAGCCGGAACGCCCGGTATCGCCGGCGCCGTCGGGGCCGAGGGAACCGTCACGATCCTGGGTATCAGGTCGAGCAACTCGCCGGCCGCGGGCGCCGACTCGCCGGAACTCAGCGCCGCGTCGTCATACGCCCGCAACTTGACCGCATAGGTCTCCTTCTGCCCGCCGCGCAGGATGCGCAACTTCAACTCGTCCCCCGGCTGCTTGCCCTTGAGCACATCCAGCAGTTTCGACGGGCTCACGCCGTCGTCCGAGCCTTCGATCGCCACGATGATGTCGAAGCGCTTCAGCCCCGCTTCGGCGGCCGGCAGCCCGTCCATCACGTGGTCCAGCATGATCACCTGCCGATCGCCCAGCCCGAGGTGCGCACGCAACGCCTCGTCCGGCTCGCCCATCGTGATCCCCAGCATCACCGGTGGGTGCTCGGCCGGCTGCTCGAACACGGTAAGCGCCTCTTTCCACTGCCCCGCGTCGGTCGGCAACGCAACCTCGATCTCGCTGACCACCTGCCCGTTGTCATCGAGAATCCTGACCACGCCGTCATCGTGCTGCACGTGGTCGGCCGGCACCGGCTTGCCGTTGCGCATGACCTTGATCTCGTTGTTGAACACCGAAATCTGGACCGAGTCCTGGTCATCGGTCACAAACGCGATCCCTTGCGCCAGCCCCGGTGATGCATCGCCGGCCAACGCCACGTCGATGCCCGCCCAGGTCACCGCGCCGCCCGGTGCCTCGATGACCTGCTCCTGGCACTCGCCCGGCGGACAAGCCGTCGACATCCCCGCCAGACTCACCACCGCCGCACACCCGATCACTTGACCTTTCATTGCCGGCCTCCTGTTGTGTTGCCTCAACTATCGAGGATGCGCCCACCCGTCGGTCCCGTCGCCTCTTCAGAACGGATGATCCGATTCCTGCGTGATCCGCACCTGCACCGGCCTCACATTGCCCGCCTCATCCTGGCTGAGCCTGAAAACCTGCTCAATCAGGCGCCGCTCCACGATTTCCCGCACATACAACACCTCGACGCCCGAGCCGTCGGGCAGCGCCCGCGTCTCGAGCACGCGCGGATCCGACACCTGCCCCAGCACGCTCCCGTCGTCGCGCCCGCGATCCAGATAGGTCCGCAGCGCGTCCTCCGGCGTGTCGATTCGCACGTACTCCGGCCCCGGCGCCGGCACCACCGAGCCGACCACGCTCGAACCGTCCGTCCCCAGCGGCACGCCGACCGTCCACGCCAGCCCCACCGCCGCTGCCGCGAGCCACCCGCCCCACGCCCCCGCGATCGACAGCCGCCGCGACAAGCCCGCCTGATGCTGATGCGCGTCCAACTCGACGCACTCGGCTACAGCGCAGGCCCGCTCGACCTCGGCGCTGAGTGATTCGTGCATCTGCTGTGTTTCTTCGAGATCCTGCCACACGTCCGGGTCGCTCTGAGCCAGCGCCCGCAGCGACTGCCAGTCACCCCCGCCGGCGCGCCCGTCGATCACGCGGCTGATCAGCAGGTCGCGTGTTGAACACGTTTCACACATCGGTCACCCCCTCGAGCGCCGCGCCCGATTCCACCCCTCCGGCCGCCTCACGACGGGTGGCCAGTTCGCGCAGCATGCGCCGCCCCCGCGCGATGCGCGTTTCGATCGTGGTTTCGGGCAACTCCAGCACTTTGGAAATTTCGCGGTAACTCATACCCTTGACACACCGCAGCAGCAGCGGCTCGCTATACCCGTCGGGCAACTGGCGCGCCAGATCCAGCATCGATCGCCCATCCTGCCCCACCCCCGCCTCGGCGCACTCCACCTGGCACCGATCCGCCAGCCGCAGACGAGCCCGCCGCTCGGTCGCCTGTTTCCGACCCGCGGCCCGGGCCACGTTGATCGCCACCGTCCGAAGCCACGATCGAAACGCCCCCTCGTCCCGCACGTCCCCGATCCGCCGGACCAAGGTCAGCGCCACCGTCTGGAGCAAGTCCTCCAGTTCGCTCTCGCGGGGCTTGTGGGCCAGCAAGATCGCCGCCACCCACGCTCGGTGGGATCGCCACACCGCGCGCAGCGCGTCTTGGTTGCCGCGCATCGCCGCAGCCAGTTCGTCCCGGGTTTCGGTCAGTGCCTGTTCGTTCACACTCTGCCTTCCGGGCTTTCCCACACTGAGATGCGCGCCCCCTCCCCGTCCGTCACGCCCCCGCGCCCTTCTATGCTCTCCTGAGAGAACGCGAGCCGAAATTGAGCACCGATTCCGATAATCCCCTGGCCGTCATGTCCTTCGGGGACCACCTCGACGAACTCCGCCGGCGACTCCTCCTCGCCATTGCCGGCATACTGCCCATCTTCTTCGTGGCCATGGGAGTCGGGCGACCTCTCTTGGGCCTGCTGATGGACCCGATCCGCGCGTCCCTCCGGGCCGCCAACCAGCCCTCCGCCCTGCTGGCCACCGGCCCTTTCGAGGCCTTTGGCACGTACTTTCGCGTCGTCCTCGTCGTCACCATCCTCGCCGGCGCCCCGTGGATCGTCTACCACCTCTGGAAGTTCGTCTCCCCGGGCCTCTACGCCGCCGAACGACGCTTTGCCTACCTGCTCGTCCCCATGAGCGCCCTGCTCACCTTTGTCGGCGTCGCCTTCTTCTACTTCGTCATCCTCCCCGTCGTTCTCGCTTTCCTCGTCAACTTCGGCTCGACCCTGGGCAAGATGGACATTGCCGTCGGGCCACTCCCGGAGGGCGTCACCCTCACCTCCGTGGCCGTCCTCGACCACGACCCCGTCGACCCCGTCGTCGGACAGGAGTGGATCAACACCGCCCTCCGACAGGTACGCTTCTGCATCGGCACCGAAAACGAACGGCCTGTCATCGTCGGCGCCGAACTGTCCAGCACCGCCGGCGTTCTCCAGCAATACCGCATCAGCGAGTACGTCAAGATGCTCCTTAACTTCGCGCTGGCGTTCGGCGTGGCGTTCCAGATGCCCATCGTCGTCCTCCTGCTCGGCTGGGCGGGGATCATCGATCGCCAGACTCTGGCCCGCTATCGACGCCATGTCTGCGCCGTCTGCGCCGTCCTGGGCGCCCTCCTCACCCCGGCCGACCCGCTCTCTATGCTTCTCATGGCCATTCCCCTCTATCTGCTCTTCGAACTGGGCATGATCCTGCTGGTCGTGCTCCCGGCCGACCGCGTCGCCGGCACGCGCAAGGAGGGCAATGTCGCCGACTGACCTTGATCTTGCGATGATGGCCCGCGCCATCGAACTGGCTCGCCAGGCCGCCGACCTCGGGGAGGTTCCCGTCGGCGCTGTCATCTACCACTCGGCGAGCGGAGACGTCTACGCCCAGGCCTCCAACCGGCGCGAGCGCGATCGCGACCCAGCCGGGCACGCCGAGTTTGAAGCCCTCCGCCGCGCCTGCCGTCGACTGGGCGACTGGCGCCTCAATGACTTCTCGCTGGCGGTCACGCTGGAGCCCTGCGCCATGTGTGCAGGCGCCATCGTCAACGCCCGCGTCGGGCGCGTGGTCTACGGGGCCGCCGATCCCAAGGCCGGCGCCGTACGCACCCTCCACCGCCTGCTCGAAGACCACAGGCTCAACCACCGAGCCGAGGTCTTGCCCGGAGTCATGGAAGAGCCCTGCGCCTCGCTGCTCTCAGATTTCTTCCGGAACCTCCGCCGTGCCTGAACTGCCCGAGGTCGAGAGCATCCGTCTGGCACTCTTGCCGACCGTTGCGGGCCGCATCGTGCGCCGCGTCGACGTGCGGACCCGATCCGTGATCGCCATGCCGGGCGATCCACCGGCCGGCATCACACGCTCGCGATGCCGGGCGCCGCCCGCACGGCTGCAGCGCCGACTGCTCCTTCAGGGCTGCACCATCGAACGCATCGAACGCCGGGGTAAACAACTGGGCATCGTCAGCACCGAAGGCCCGGCCCTGTGTGTGCAACTGGGCATGACCGGCGGACTCAGCCTCACCGATCTGCCTCGCCCGCACGAGCACATCGTCTGGACGCTGGACGACGGCTCGCGCCTGGCCTTCTCTGACCCGCGCCGCTTCGGACTCATCGGTGCGCACGCCGACGTTGATGACCTGATGGCCGTCCGCTGGAGCACCCTTGGGCCTGATGCGCTTCGGCTGCGCGCAGCAGACCTGGCCCGAGCCTGCGATGGATCGCACCGCGCCATCAAGGCTTTGTTGCTCGACCAGCGAGCCCTCGCCGGAGTCGGAAACATCTACGCCGACGAATCTCTCTTTGACTCCGGGGTTCACCCCTGCACACCCGCAGCGATTCTCCCTCCGGAGAGCATCGCGCGCCTGGCCCTGAGCATCCGCCGCGTGCTCCGGGCCGCGGTTCGCTCCGGCGGCTCGAGCATCCGCGACTTCCGTTCCGTCCACGGCCATGCCGGCGATTACCAGATGCGCCACCGGGTGTATGCCCGTGCTGGCAGACCCTGCCCCCGCTGCGGGACGACGCTCGAGCGCATCGTTGTTGCGCAGCGTGGCACAGTGTTCTGCCCGACTTGCCAAGCAGCGATTGGGTGAACTCCCGCACCACGTTTTCCACAATCGAGGCTTGGGATTTTTTCGAAGAGTGACGCACCTGGCCAGAGGGGAGGTGGCCCACGCCTCACGGATCTTCAATTGAAGAATTGAGGAGTTCGTCGTCGAATTGAGCCTTGGCGCAAGGTGGACAAGCCCGCGACAAAGCACCCAAACCCTTATAGAGACTTGATTTACAGCAACACACATCAGTGGATTGGCTGGCGCTTACGTGTCGCTCTTCCACACTGCCGGATGAAGTTTCCGCGAGCAAGACCCGGTCTTCAAGGTCCTCAATGCCCTTCCCTGCCGACCCAGGGGCACCCCCTCGTGAGGTTGTCCACGCCTCCTGCACAAACACAGAGTTGTGCATTGGTTGCAGATGGAGGTCCGTCCGCTCACTCATCCCGGAGTGACCGCATCAACGACTGCACCACCGAGGCGAACTGCACATCGTCGTGTGCCTTCGACTCGATGGTCCGCACGGCGTGCATTACCGTTGTGTGATCTCGCCCCCCGAAGTGGGCACCAATTTCCTCAAGTGAATGTGAGGTTTCCTTGCGCGCCAGGTACATGCAGACCTGCCGCGGGAGGCTGATGGATTTGTGCCGGCGCTTGCCCAGCAGGTCAGTGCGCTTCACCGAGTAGAAGTCGGTGACCACGTTGATGATGGCGTCGACGGAGGGTCGTTTACCAACCCGTTGAGGGGACTCGCCGAGTGCCGCCCGCGCCAGGTCAAGGTCAATCTCGCGGGCCTCGACGCTGGCGAGGATCTGGATCTTGATGATCGCGCCCTCGAGTTCACGGATGTTGGAATCGATCTGGGCAGCGATGTAGCACGCCACGTCATCGGGCAGGGGCATGTGCCGTATCTCGGCCTTGGACTTGACGATGGCGACGCGCGTCTCGTAGCACGGGGCGTCGATCTTGGTCACCAACCCCCAGTTGAAGCGACTGACCAGCCGATCTTCAAGATCGGGAATTTCCTCGGGCGGGGCATCGCAACTGAGCACGATCTGTTTGCGGGCCTGATAGAGCGTATTGAAGGTGTGGAAGAACTCCTCCTGAGTGCGGTCTCGTTTGGCCAGGAAGTGGATGTCGTCGATCACGAGCACGTCGACGTCACGGAAGCGGTGCCGAAAGGCGCCCATTCGCCCGGACTGGACGGAGTGCATGAAGTCGTTGATGAACCCGTCGCAGGAGATGTAGTGCATCACCGATTCAGGGCGGGCCTGCTTGATCTTGAGGCAGATGGCCTGAAGCAGGTGGGTTTTCCCGAGTCCTACGTCGCCGTGGATGAAGAGCGGGTTGTATGCCTGCCCCGGGTTGTCAGAGACAGCCACCGCAGCGGCGTGGGCGAGGCGATTGTTCGGGCCGACGACGAAGTTTTCGAACCCGTAGTCGGGGTTGATGGTCAGGGCGTCGGGACGGGAGGCCAGTTCGGCCTGACTTGGGGAATAGGCCTCGGTGGGCGCGGGCGGGGTGCCGTTGGTGGTTGCGACAGGCCCGGGATCCTTGGGTCCGAGGAAGCGGACGGCCAGAAGTTGGCTGGTGACGGTGCAGAGGGCGTCGTTGAAGGCTTCGAGGCAGTCGCGACGGAGGTAGTCGCGGTGGACATCGGAGCGGGCACGGATGAGCATGGCCCCGGAGTTGATGCCCAGGGGTTCCAGTTCATCGAACCACTGTCTCCAGACGGGGAGGTGGTTACGGCGGAGGTAGGAGAGAAGGGCATTCCAGACCTGACGATCCGGGTCAGACATGTGTCGGCAACCTCGTCGCGGGGGCGCGCAGTGCGACCGCTCGAAAAAGCCCTTTAATGTGTGTGGCGGGCGATGCCTCCCAACGCGTCGTGCCCCGCCCTCCCAAGAGTCCTGACGGTAAACCAAGGTCGCGATTCTGTCAACCGTCGAGATCTGATTTGGCGTCCTGGCGGGCGTGTTCGGCCTCGCGTGCCTGTGCCAGTTCGGCCTGGCGCTCGTAGCGGGTCTTGTTGGTGCGATGGTCCATCAGGAAGTGCACCCTGCTTGCCAGTTCGGGTCCGGCCAGTTCGGACAGGCGCTTGACGGCGTAGGCGAGGTTGGTGCGTCGTGAGACGTGAGTGATAACCATGGCTTCGCACTCGACGACGCGAAGCCACTCGGCGATGTCTTCGACGTGGAGGTGCATTCCCACGCGGGCGCGGGCACGGTGCTCAGGCTCGAAGAACGTGCACTCCGTGACGATGATCTGCGCGCGGCGTACGTCCTCACGGATCAGGTGCGGGCCGGGCAGGGTGTCACCCAGATAGGCAACGAGCGGGATTTCGAGTTGGCGGGTGATTTCGGTGCCGCGGGCCTTGAGTTCGCGGAGTTTTTCCTGTGGCAGCCCGGCGAACTCCTCGCGGAGTTTGGTGCGTTTTTCGAGCACGGAGTACCCGACGGAAGGAGCGGTATGTTCGGTGTGAAAGGCTCGGAGGATCATGTTGTTCTTGATTTCGACGCACTGTTCCACGCCGGGCGAGGCATCAAGGGCGACGAGTTCGTAGGCGGTTTCCTGGCGTTCGAGTTGGATGAAGCCTTCCATCATGGCGCGGACGGCCGGGGCGATGCGCGCGTCGCAGACGATCTTGCCGGTGCCCATGCCCTGGAAGCGGCGCTGGGAGCACCAGTAGGCGAGCGAGCCGACATGGTCCATGTGTCCGTGGGAGACAGCCGCGAAGCGGCAGGCCAAGGCTGGACGCGGGCACGAGCCCATGTCAAAGCAGACGTCGAGTTCGGGGATCTGCACGCAGGTGGCTTCGCCGGCGATCGAGAGCCCCTGGACACGGAAGGGGTGGATGTAGAGGAAACCGAGGGAGCCCTCACGGGGCGGAGGCTTGGGGATCATGCCGAATTCTCCGGCCGGGCTTCCGCCCGACGAGGAAGGGACCGGGTTCATGGGGGCGCGTACCACCCCGAAAGAGCCATAGTAGCGCCGGTGTGACATGCCGGTGATGAGGCGGGAGCGAACCCCGGGGGAGTTTCGAGCGAAGTATGGGCGGCAGGGCAGGCGGGCACGAGGCGAATCGGGTCAGGCGTCTGCAACCAGCGGAGGCACAAAGCGAATAAGATAGATGGTGGAACGATTGATAAAGTAGAGCGCGCGGTTTCATGATCCTCTCTCTCCTCCGGGTTCGCCGGTTCCATTCGGGCCGGCGAACTCAGTTTTGTGCCGACGTGCTACGCTCTGCTCGTGAGCATGAACGAAGCGAGTACCAACGAACAGTCGGACACTACCGGTGCGGTGCTGCGGAGGCTGGGGCCGGCGGCGGTGCTGGCAGGCGTGTGGGCGGTGACGCCGCTGGCGGGCCTGGCGCTGATGGGTGTGTTCGGGCCGGAGATCGCCGCGTGGCTGGAGGCGCAGGGGCCGGCAGGGCTGGCGATCTACATCGCGTGCTTTGCGGTGGGCGCGGGATTGGGATTGCTGCCCACATGGAGCCAGGCGGTGCTGGGGGGCTATGTCTTCGGTTTGTGGCGGGGCTTTGCCGGGGCTGAGGCCGGGTTTGTGCTGGCGTCGCTGATTGCGTTCATGGTGTCGCGGACGGTGGCGCGTGAGCGGGCGGAGCGGGAGATTCGGTCTCATCCCAAGGCGCGGGTGGTGCGCAACGCGCTGGTCGGGCGCAGTTTCTGGGGGACGCTGGGCGTGGTGACGCTGGTGCGGCTCAACTCGCCGTTTGCGTTGACGAATCTGGCGCTGGCCGCGTGCGGGGTGCCGTTGGTGACCTATGTCGTGGGGACGGCCGTGGGCCTGGGCGTGCGGACGTTCATCGCGGTGCAAGTCGGCTCGCAGTTGACGGCGTGGGGCGAGGCCGAGAAGCCCAAGTGGGTGGTGGTGGGCGGAATCGTCGCGGCGGTCGTGATCATTTTGGTGATCGGGCAGATTGCGCAGGGGGCGATGAACAAGTTGGCGAGCGGGCGCGCGGAGAACGAAGACCAGAGTGCGAGGTAAGGCGATGCCTCGTTTGCGTCGGCGCGCGCTCGGTGACGGACGAAGACCCCCTTGCGTCTGGCCGCACCGGGCACTTCGACCCCGAGGGAACGGATCTTCTACACACGGAAGATGGAGCCGAGTTTCTTTCCAAGCATGAGTGAGGCGCCGAAGAGGGTGACGGTAAGCAGGACCATGCCCCAGACGCCCATGGCGCTGGCGATGTAGGGCCCGTCGCCGAGGCGGTTCATGTATTCGAAAATCATCTTGGTGATGGGGAAGTGACTGGTCTTTTGCGCGAGGATCATGGAATCGGAGACTTCGAGCATGGAGAAGGAGAAGACCAGCAATCCGCCGGCGATGAGGTTGGCGGCGATGAGGGGGACGATGACGCGCCGTACGGCCATGATGCGTGAGGCGCCCAGGTTGATGGCGGCTTCTTCGAGTTCGCCACTGGTCTGCTCGAGCCCGGCGCTGGCGGCGCGGACGATGTAGGGGAGTCGGCGTACGGCGTAGGCGAAGACGAGCAAGGGGAAGGGATTGGGGTCGGCGCCGAGTACGGCGAAGACGCCTTCGAGGGGACCGCCCTTTCCGAAAGGCCATCGCAGCGTCATCGCAACGAAACCGAACGCCAGGACGAGTCCGGGGACGGCCAAGGGGAGCATACAGAGGGTGTCGAGCAGGTGTCGCCCCACGAGTTTGGTGCGGACGACGATGTAGGCGATGAGGATGCCCAGGACGATGTCGAGCATCATGGCCGAGAGCGAGAGGAAGAGTGAGTTGCGGATAGCGCCGAAGGCCTCGGGAGCGCCGAGGGCTTCGGCAAAGTGATGGAGGGTGTAGGAGGTGGGGAGGACCGAGTCGTACCACGCGCCGACGCCGGAGAGGCTGGTGAAGATCACACCGACGTGCGGGAGCAGGGCCAGCGAGCAGACGAGGGCGAACAGGCCCGAGGCCAAGGCGGCGACGATCGGGGGGAGCGGGCGCTCATCGGCGGCGCGGGCAGCCTTGGAGTACATGGCATGCCCCTTGCGCCCAAAGACGGTGCGTCCGAGGATGTAGAAGGTGATGGCGCAGGTGAGCAGGATGACGGTGAGTGCGTAGGGCTCGGCGGAGGATTCGATTTCCTTGAGGCCGTAGAAAATCTGGACGGGCGTGACGCGGTAGAAGTCAAACATGAGCGGGGTGCCCAGTTCGGTGAAGGACCAGATGAAGATGATGGTGCCGCCGGCAAAGAGCCCCGGGCGGATGAGGGGCAGAGTGATCTTGAAGAAGCGTCGGACGGGCCCGGCGCCGAGATTTTCTGCGGACTCGTTGAGGGCGGGGTCGAGGTTGGCCAGTGAGGCGGCAGCGTTGAGGAAGATGATGGGGTAGAGGCTGAGGGACTGGACGGCGACGACGCCGAGAAACTTTCCCTGCCCGAGGATATCGAACTCGGTTCCGAAGAGGGCGTTGAGGGCGCCTTCGCGGCCGAGGAGCGCGCGGACGCCGATGGCGCCGACGAAGGGCGGGAGGATGAGGGGAACGAGGATGAGGGCGTTGAAGATTTTCTTGCCGGGGAAGCGGTAGCAGGCGGAGAGGGTGGCCAGCGGGAGTGCGATGACGATGGCGGTGCAGGTGGTGGCGGTGGCGATGAGGAATGAGTTTCGCAGGGCATCGCGGATGACGGGGTCGCTCAAGGCGAGTCTGATGTGGACCAGGGTCCACGATTCCGGGCGAAGGGTGAGTCCGCGGGCGGGGTCGGCCGCGAAGCCGCCGGCCACAGTCAGGCCGATGGGATAAAGAAGGAAGAAGGCGAGGCCGGCGATCAGGGCGATCAACAGGGCATAGCGGGAGAGGGTGCGGGCGATGACGCGGGGCACTGGGCGTGGTCCTCAGTTGGTCGGGGGCGTCAGTTCGGCGGGCCCGTGCGTCTGGATGGTGAGCCTTCCCAGGGTGCGGGTCGAAAGATAGGCATTGACGCGGTCGAGGGTGACGGCGTCGAGTTCGGCGGTGATCTCATCGAGCGAGCGGGGGCGACCGAGTTTGTGCATATCGGAGGCCAGAGCGGCGGCGCGGGCGGGGGTGGATTCGCCGCTGAAGATCACGCGACTCTTCAGCCCGATCATGGCTCGGTCGAACTCTTCCTGCTCGGCGCCTTGTGTGATGCGCGCCAGTTCGGAAACGAGGACATCGAGCGATTCCTGAGCCCGTTCGGGGGTGGTGCCGACGTAACCGGTGACCGAACCGAAATCGCGGTCGGAGCGGTAGGAGGCGCTGACGGCGTAGCACAGGCCGCGCTTTTCGCGCACTTCGGTGAAGAGGCGCCCGGACATGCCGCCGGAGAGGATGGAGCAGACGACGTGCTCAAGGACGGCGTGGTCGTGCGGGGCGGGCGGGGCATCATGGACGACGACGATCTGCGCCTGGTTGGTGTCGTCGGGCTGATGGGCGTACCCGCGCGGGGCGGAGTTTTCGATCTCCAGCGAGGGCGCCGCACCGTTCCAGCCGCCCAGCAGCGGCTCCAGCAGGTCATGCACACGCGGGAGGTCGACGTTGCCGGCCAGCGCGATGATGGAGCCCTGCGGGACGGCGCCGTGCGACCAGCCGCTGCGAACGAGGGAGACGTCCAGGGCGGCCAGGCCGTCAGGCGTGCCCATGCCTGAGCGATTGAGCGGTGCCGGGTAATGACGCTGGCGAGCGGCGAGGACGGCCTGCTGCTGCGGATCATCCTGTAGTGATTCAAGCGCCTGGAGCGCCAGTTGGCGGGATGGTTCGAAGGCGTCGTCGTCGAAACGAGGGCGACGGACGAGATCGATCAGCAGGGGCAGTGCATCGGGAAGGCGGTCAGAGAGGAAGGAGGCGACGATCTTCATGTAGAGGGTGCCGGGCTCGACAGATCGGTTCAGGCCGACGGCGTCGGCGGCGTCGGCGAAGGCGCGGGAATCGAGCGATCCGGCTCCTCGGAGGAGCATCTCGCCGGTGACGGCGGCGCGTCCGAGGAGGTGCGCGGGGTCGTAGGCAGGGCCGACAGGGAGCATCCAAGTGAGCGCCACGGACTGCACACCAGAAATTTTTTCCACAATGAGGTGGGCGCCGTGATCGAGTTGGGCGAGTTGAAGAGAGTCCATCAAGTGACCTCCGGGAGGGGTGTGCCAGCAAGTCTAGCGGCGCGATACTCAGTGCGCACAGAGCGCGGCGCGACGGTTCGATGGTGGAGGGCGCGCACGATCTTGTCGGCAACTGCGCCGATCTTGTGGGCATCTTGTCGCGGTTAGAGTGGGTGCGGCCGGCGCGCGAGCGGATCGTGCGGAAGTGTCGCCTGGGCGCGCGGGGGGCGAAAGGGAGCGTGCGCGCGTGCGGCGCGCGCCAGGTGGAAGCGAGTGAGAAGTTGGAGATTGGGTTGACAGAATGCAGTCGATGGTGTTGATTGACGCTTGAAGAGCGCGCACGACGGCGCACAAATGTGTATGGTGTGCTGAGTGAACGTCCGATGGAAGGGATCAGATTGCTCAAGTGTTTGAGTCAGACAGCCCGATGAAGGCAGATGACTCGTAGTGTGCCGGGCCGAGTTTGGCGTCCGGCGAGAGACGGTTCGCGAACCTGTAAGGAGATCTGACGATGGCCAAGAGAACTGCCAAGAAGGCGACCAGGAAGAAAGCGGCCAAGAAGAAGACCGCCAAGAAGTCGACCCGCAAGAAGGCGACCCGCAAGAAGGCGACTCGCAAGAAGACCGCCAAGAAGGCGACCCGCAAGAAGGCGACTCGCAAGAAGGCCACCCGGAAGAAGGCCACCAAGGCCGCTCCGGCAATGCCGGCCTGATCCGGTCGAACCACAGGCAAAGGCGGGCCGGTCGAGAGACCGGCTCGCTTGTTTTTGTGGGAAGTCGGATGGACAATGGGGGCATGGGCAGGCCGCTGGAACAGGCCCGCGCGCTGTTACGCCGTCACCGGCTGGGGCGGCTGGTGGCCTCCCACCCCGACGGAATCGAGACCCGGGCCGAGGACGCCCACTTCGTCATCGACGGCTCCACAGGGCTGCTGGTATTCTCGGTGACGCGGGTACTGCTCGAACTGGGCGAGCACACGCTCTTTGTGCCCGACGAGACCATGCCGGGGGACGAGGAAACGCTGGAGGCGGTGGTGGAGATGGCGCACGAGCCGCCCGTACCCGAACGGTTGCGAGACCGGCACATGGCCTACCACGGGCACATCCGCGGCGGGGTATGGGTGTGGATGAAGATCCTCTCGGGTCGGCTCGACGATGATCTGTTTGACGGCGACGAACTGATGCAGGTCAATGCGCTGGGCCAATGCGAAAGCCGCCTGTGCCGCGCGTGCAACCAGATGGGGCCGAAACTGGTGGAGATGTGTCGGCGTCGTTTCGGCACCATGCTCGGCAGCGCAACAGTGGTCGGGGTTGACGGACACGGGCTGGATGTTCGCCTTGCGCACGGCGTGCGGCGCGTCGAGTTCGAGCACCCGGCTGAGAACGAGGAACAGGCCATGCGGCTGATTCGCGAGGTACTCGACGCGGGTGAATCGCTGTGAGCGGGCTGCGCGAGGCACACGCGCACATTTTTGCGCATGGGCGGGCCCTGGACATGGTGGATCTGTCCGCGTGCCGCTCAAGTGGGGAGATGATCGACGCGCTGTGCGAGCGGGCGAGCCGTCCGGGCGACATCCTGGCGCACGGGGCGCGCCCCGAGGCCTGGAGCGACGCCCGCTGGCCGACAATCGAGCAGATCGAGCGCGTGGCGGGGGGGCGCGTGCTGGCGGCGTGGTGTTTTGACTACCACGCACTGATTGCCAGTCGAGCGGCGCTGACGGCCGCGGGACTGCGCGAAGACTCGCCCGATCCGCCCGGGGGCATCCTCGGTCGCGAGCCGGACGGTTCGCTGAGCGGAGTGGTGTATGAGAATGCGGCCTCGATGGTCTGGCACGCCGTGCCCGAGCCTGACGCGGATGAGCGTCGGCGCTGCGTGAAGCGGAGCGTCGAGGCGTTGAGCGCCCTCGGGTACGTCGAGGTGCATGACCTCAAAGCGCCGACGTGGCTGGGCCCGGCGCTGGCCGAACTGTGCCAGGAGCGCTCCCAAGGGCACTTTGTCCTCTGGCCGCTGCTGGACAATCTCGACGAAGTCATGGCCACGCGCGGGGCGTGGGAGTCGGGCCGGGTGCGTCTGGGCGGGGCGAAGATATTTGTCGACGGGACGTTGAACAGTCGCACCGCCTGGATGCTGCACCCGTTCATCAACGGGCGGCGCGAGCACCCGTGCGGCACGCCGATGATGACGTCCGGGCAGATCGAGGCGGCGGTGCGCCGGTGCGATGAGGTGGGCGTGCCGCTGGCGGCTCACGCGATAGGAGACGGGGCGGTGCGGGCGGTGCTGGACGCGATCGAGAAGGTGCGGCCGCGCACGGCGGGTTTCCGCATCGAGCATTGCGAAGTGATTGACGAGGGTGACGTGCCGCGATTCGCGGAACTGGGCGTGATCGCCAGCGTGCAGCCATGCCATCTGCTGTATGACATCGAGGCGTTGCGTCGCGGACTGCCTGGGCGTCTTGATCGGGTGATGCCGCTGCGAGACCTGATCGACAGCGGGCTGCAGCCGGGGGTCGGGCTGATTTTCGGGAGCGACGTGCCGATCGTGCGGGCCGACGCGGGCGACAGCATCCAGGCGGCGGTGCATCGGAGGCGAGCGGAGATGGGGGTTGAAGAGGCGGTGGGGGCGGGGCAGGCGATCGGCGAGGATGAGGCGTGGGCGTGTTTTCGCGGCTAGATCTGGTCGAGGATCATGGAGCTCTCCCCCAATTCCGGACACTCAGCGAACATTACAGGTGAAAGTACCAGGCGAGCTATGCTGTGTTGGCCGGTTTTCCGTCTGAGCGAGGAGTCCGACATGCGCAGCGACATCCGGTACAACAACATCATCGACGGGGAGGAGTTCGTCCGGGCCCAGGCGGCTGCCGACGCGGCCGAGGGGCAGACGGCCGAGCAGATCGACCCCACGCAGTTCTATGTGCGTCAGATCTACGAGAAGTACTCAGAAGAGAACCACGAAGTCTGGCGCGAGATGTACGAGAAGCGCTGGAGCGTGCTCGAAGAGCAGGCGTCGAACACCTTCCTGGCCGGCCTGCGGGCGATCAACCTTGTGCCCGACCGGGTGCCGTTGCTGTTCGGCACGGCCAAGGATCCCTTTGACCCGAAGCGGACAGTCAAGGGGATCAACGAGTATCTGCGGCCGCTGACGGGCTGGCAGAGCCGCGGGGTACCGGGTTATCTGCCGGCCAAGGCGTTCTTTGCGTGCCTGAGCCGGCGGGAGTTTCCGACGACGATCGTGGTGCGGCCTCGGGAGAAGATGGACTACCTGCCCGAGCCGGACATCATCCACGACGTGTTCGGGCATGTGCCGCTGCACGCCGACGCGGTGTTCGCCGAGTTTCTCCAGACCTACGGCAAGGCGGCCCTGCACGCTGCGCCGAAGCACACCGAGCCGCTGGCGCGCCTGTTCTGGTTCACGGTCGAGTTCGGGCTGATCCACGAGGACGGGCGGACGAAGATCTACGGGTCGGGGCTGATATCGAGCCACGGCGAGAGCCACCACGCCCTGCACGCGCCCGAGGGTGTGGGTGAGGGCCGGGTGGAGCGCCGGGCCTTTGAGTTGGACCGGGTCATCAACACGACGTTCGAGATCGACAAGTTTCAGCCGATCCTGTACGTGCTGGAGTCGTTCGAGCAGTTGCGGGACGCGATGAACTCGTATGCTGAGCGGGTGTTGGACGAAGCCGATGTCTCGGTGCGTTGAACCGCGGCCGTTTGCCGCCTGGAAAGGAGTCGGAGTCGATGAAGCCGAACGAGGGCAGCGCGGACCGGGCGATCCGCGTGTTTGCGGGGATTGCGTTCCTGGTGGTGGCGATCTTCGGGGCCGGGATGTTCCAGGGGCAGATCGCCGGGATCGCGCTGGGCGTGGTGGGGCTGGTGAGTTTGATCACCGGGGCTGTGGGCTTCTGCCCGGCGTACGCGATCGTTGGCGTGGGAACGTGCGAAGTGGAGAAGATGTAGAGAGGCGTGAGTTGGAAGTCGCGCAATGGCGTGGCGCGAACCAGCGAGGCCGGTGGTCCGTGCCGGCGCCGGGCTATGAGTGATGGGACCACCAAGCGTCCGAGGCAACCCGGCGTTGGGATGACGCGGAATGAGAACGGGTCTGACCTGCCCCCGATTTCTGTACCAGGCGCTATGAGGGTCGGGTGAGCATAGGGGCTGGCGCCGGCCGGGTCGGAGGGAGGGGCGCAGCCCCGACCGGGGTCCGGCGGTCGGCAACGCGAGCGACACAGCGAAGCGATACGCCGACGATGAAGCGGCTGTTGTGGGTTGCCCCAGCACGCGGCAGCCGCACCACTCGAACTTGGCGTTCATCGCCCCGGTCCTGGACACCGCTGGATCGTCGGCTTTCCCACCGCCAGCACCTGCACGACCGGGGCGCTCGGTCGTTCCGACACCAACATTGCCACCACCTCCCGGAGCGTTGCGACGATCTGCTCCAGTGTACACTTGGCCCGCTGCCGCAGGGGGCTCCGGGTTCGCACTTGGATCCATCGGGACTCCTTCGGCACATGGATGAGGATGTGCGGAGCCTATTACCTCGAAGTCGCTGCCGCCAGACACGCCTCGAGCATCGTCCTTGCCTTGCTTTCGAGGGAAATGGATGCCATCCCGCGCGGGTCGGCAGTCACGAACTCCAGGAGCCGATTCGCATGTGTAAGTCTTTCCTGTCCGCGCTGACCATGTTCTTGTGGGTGTCCTCGGCGATCGGCGGCGAAGTTCCGCCGCCTGCCGCGACACCAGTCGAACTGGTTGTCTCGGGGCGCACGTCAACGCTCGTGTCGATCACGATTCAGGACGTGGGGCAGGAGATCCCTGCGACCTTCTCGGGGGATCAGTTGAAGAACTCGCCGGGGTTTACGTGGTATGTCAGTCGGCACTATGCGCTGCAAACTGACTATGACGCCGCGCGTGCCCGCCACCTGCTCACACTCCTGGAGTTGGCGTACCCGCACTACGTCGAAGCATTCGGGCAGGAGATCCCGAACGACCAGACCACCCGCATGGCGGTCGTTTACGGCGCCAGCACCGACTCGCTCCGCAGGGTGCTGCTCGGCGACGGAATCGACTGGAGCTTCCACGGCGGCGGGATCACATTCGAAGGTATCCGGGCGGCCTTCAACTACCCCAGCGGCTCACTCCAATACCACCAGCGGTACATCATGCTCCACGAGTGTGTCCATCTTTTCCAGATGTGCCTGAACGGCACCGTCGGAAACACGCCCGCGTGGTACTTCGAGGGGATCGCCGACGGGCTGGCCCATCACGTGTGGGAAGAGTCAGCGCAGCGCCTGACGATGGGCGTCACGGACAAGCCCACGATCACCAATTGGTACGACGACGGGCTCGAGGATTTCACACGCACCCCGTTCAAACTCTCGGACCTCCTGGGCGCGGACCCCTCGTCACGCGCCCGCAGTTTCCTCATCTACACCTTCTTTTCCAGCACTCCGGATCGGCTTGCCCGCTTCAGGGTCTGGCGCGACGAGATCTCGAAACTCGGACCCGGGCAGCCCTGGCGGGAGCCTTCGGCGCGGCTGATGGAGCAGTTGTTCGGCACGGCGAAACTCGACGCAGACTTCGACGCGTGGGTCCGGACCCGTCGCTCGTCGTTCCACTATGTCGATTGGGGCTGGGAGCAGGATGGGGATACGCTGTTTTCCTACGGCTGGCCCCAGTCGGGCCCCTTCTCGCAGACCAACCTGAACTTTCCACCCGGCCAGACGCCGGTATACGACCCCTTCGTCATGGACTACCCGCTCCACCCGCAGTCCCCGCTTGTCGGGGCGGTCGAGCGCGGAGTGCCCGAGCCCACCATCGGATGCCTGATCGGGTTTCAGGACACGCCCGATACCGGAGCGGCGGGCCTCGGCCTCGGCGTGGAAGGCCGGTCCATGGTCAGGATTCTCATCGAGCAGCGCAGGTCGATCGTCGTCGACGGAACAGACCTGGGGGCAGGCAAGAGTGCGACGGAACTCGGAGAGGAATTCCGTGCTGCGACGGCGCAGACGATGGAAGTCGGCCTGACCGTGCGGATCGCAGCCGAAGGACTGGAGATCACAGTGCGCGGCGGGAAACCCGGGAACATTCAGTCCGTTGTGGTCACGCTCCCGCTTGACCAGGCGCAGCGTCAACGGGTGCTCTCGTCTCCGGTGGCCGTGCTCTCGCGGGACGGGCGCCATCGCCTCACACCCTACGTCGATGACCGGCGCAAACCGGAACCCGACTTGTCCATCGCCGCGCCGCCCAATCGATGGCGGTTCGCACTTCAGCCCAGGCTTCAAGCGCTCGTCAGGGCCGGCTGGTGCCTGGGAGCATCGGCCCCGGCCTCGCTGCACGATCTGCAGGACGAGTTGGCGGGGTTGGCGGGCACACCCGAGAGCAGATCACGATCCGCCATCGAGCGCATTGAGGAGCGTTTGTCCAAGGTACGGCTGGATATTCGTTCGAGCGGCGCCGACGAGGCGAGCATTGAGGCGGCACTCGAAGAGTTGGCGTTACCGTGAGGGCCGTGCCCATCCCGGAAACTTCGCAGATGCGCCGGGCCAGTGGGCCGTTCACCTGCCCCGCCCCTCGTGCAAGGTGTCATGAACGTCGGGTGAGCACCGAGGTCCGGCGGCCGGTGGCATTGCGCTTGTGTTGCCACGACGCCGCGATCGCCCGGTGAGAAGGAATGGGCGATGACCTTCCCGCAGTTCGCCGTGAGCCGGTGGATCGGGCACAGCATCACCATCAGCGGCAAGCACTACGCCAACGCCGTGCCCGACGAACTCTTCGAACGGGCCGCCAAGACGCCCGCGACCTGCGCGCAGCGCCAGGCGCAGCGGAAGGCGTCGGATGGGGCCGGAAACGAGAAGAAACAGGGGAAAGACGCGGATCGCGCTGAAGCGCGGAACTCCGCAGATTTCCGGGACTTGCGGCTAGTTTCCGCAAGTCCCGGTGTTTCGGAAGAATGGAGCCGGGGGGAATCGAACCCCCGTCCCAGAGCAGTCAGCAGGGTGCTTCTACGTGCGTAGTCGGCGTTTTGAATCTCGGCTTGACGCCGGCCACCGACGGCCTGCGCTGTCGCCCAGCTCCCGGTGAACCTCCTCGCACACCCGCCCGGAGGCGCCGCGGTTGTACCAGCCCGATGTCTTGATCCGCCGCCCCATCGGGCGTCAGGCGGCGGACCGACGGCGCTGTTAGGCCGCCAAAGCGTACTGCGGTTCGGCAGTCATTGCAGTCGCGTGCTTTTTACGAGGCCAGCACGCCCCTCGACACGCCACACCAAGCCTTCCCTGCCCGGTCGAAACCAGTCGGCCCCAACTTGTCAACGGCGCTCATTCCGCGCGTCACATACTACGCCTGCCCGGGTGTGCGGATCGCCGAACGGTCGCTGAAAGCCCATTCACCGAGCGATGGAGGGTCAGGTGGGCAGGTCAGAGTCCAACGGCTCGTGCTCACCCCGGTGCCGATGCCGCCGCCAGCCACCAGTCGTCACTCAAACAGATCTATGCTACTCCCCCGACTGTCAAGTGCGTTCTCTGGAACGCTTCACAGGCTGCTCGGGGTTTCTACACATGGCGTGGCCATGGGTTGCGGATTCCCGCTCCAGAGTTGGACTTGACCGACGCCGACGAGAAATTAGTCCCCGTTGTACGCCCGCGCGTACCCGACCCTGGCAGACAGGTGGACCGATGGAACGACGCGCCTGTTTTCCGAGGATGCTCAGCACAGGATTCTCTGAGATACCCGTTCCGGTGGATTCTTAAGCGACGCCCGGACGCCGGAGGCGAGCCCGTTCTCGGGTTCCTCTCCGGGTCGGTGCAACATTCGGGCTCGGGCGAAGACGCGCACGAGATTGGCTTCCGGCGCGCGCCCACGCTTGAATCGGGATCGGTACACACACGGCACGAGCCCGAGAAGCGACCGCACAAGAAAAAAGGCCCGCCCCCACATGGGGACGGGCCTCGAAGCATCAACTGACCCGTTGCGACTTACTCGTAGAAGTTCGTCGCCTCGGTCTCCTGCACCGGACGGCCCAGTTCGTCGGTGTTCAACTGCACCGCGAAGCGGACGTCGCCGGCCTTGACCGCCCGCACCACCACCTCGAACGTCACCTGCTCCTTGGCGTTCAGCACAGGAACCGACGCGAAGGTGATGGTGTTGCCGCTGGTCGTGTGCTGCCCGCTGGCCGACACGTACTCGGCCTCGTCTTCCAGCGTCGCGGCCACGCGGATATTCGTGTCACGCGCGCTGCCCTGGTTGGTCACCGTGATGCGGTACACCACCGTGGTGCCCACGCGCACCGGGTCTTCCACGTCGATCACTTCCAGCAGCACCGCCGGGATACCCAGCACTTCCGTGCTGCACTGGGCCGTCGCCGCGTTGGCGCACTCGCCCACCACGCGACCGGTCGCGTTCACCGTGCCGCGTTCGCCCGGCTGCACGGAGAAACTCACCGTGCGCTTGGCGCCGACGGCCAGCGAACCGATCTCCCAGCGGACCGTTCCGCCCGCGTTGACGCCGTTGTCGCTGGCGCGGATGAAACTGGCCCCCGCCGGAACCGGAGCCTCGATCACCGTGTTGGCCGAAACCGTGTCGCCCGTGTTCTCCACCGTCAGCGTGATCGGCACTTCCGGCACGCTCTGGCCGGCCAGGATGCGGCCCGGGCATTCCAGCGCGATCGTCAGCGCCGGCTGACGCACCACCGTCTCGACGGCTGCGGCCTGACTCGACAGACCCGGCTCGGCCGTCGCCGTGCCGTCCACCGAGAAGGTCCCGGTCTTGCCGGCCTGAGCCTGCACCGCAAAGTCACGGCACTCGCCCGCAGCCAGGCGATCGACCGTGAAGCGCACTTCGCGCGACCCGTTGACCGTCAGCCCGTCGGGCAGCGTCTTGTTGACAACCACGTTGGTCGCCGGACCCGAGCCCTTGTTGCACACCGTGTACTTGATCGTGATCGGCTGGCAGATCGTGACCTCCGGCGTCATCTCGACCGCCAAGGACAGCGCCGGCTGCACCACCGTGATCTCGTTGCACAAACTCGTGTCATACGCCACCTTGGCGCAGGCCGTAATCGTGCCCTCGGCCGGAGCCGAGCCGCGGACGTGAATCGTCTTGATCTCGCGCGGGCCCATGCTTCCAAGCATCCACATCAGGTTGTTGCCCGACGTGCTGTCGGCGTTGGGGTCTGAAGACTCGAGTCGGAAGTTATTGGGCACGTTGTCCCATACCTGCACGTTGTCCAGGTCCAGACTCGTCAGGTTGGTCACCCGAATCTCGTAGTCGAATGGAGCGCCCGCGTTGACCGTCAGCGGGAAGAACTTCTCGACGAGAATGGCGCTGGTACGCGGATCGCCGGTCGGGTAGGCCGCCGAAACGCTGCCGCGACCGTCGCTCACGATCGGAGCGGGCTCGGCCGGAGCCGGCTCGCGGATCGCGCGGGCGCGACGGTCGGGACGGGTCGGATCCCACCACGGATCGGGTTGACGCCCCTCCACGTCGACCGCGACGCGATCTACGTCGTTGCTGGTTGCCCGGCCATCCTGAGATTGGCACCCCACCAGCAAGGATGCAGCCATCAACGCCGCACCGAAAATACTCCACTTCGCTCTCATCACTTGTACTCCATAGTGCTTTGGCCAGCGCACCCGAAGCCCGGGTCGCTCTTGGGAAAGGGATCGACAGACAGATCCAATACGCAAAACCCCCAGAGAACGGCATGGGGTTTTCATTCTAGCCGCCTGCGCTACCGGAATCGGCTTGCAAGCAAATTCGGACGACCCATTATACCCCCCCCCCCACTGTCGGCATTCTCCCGTGCCACAGGTGGTTAGGATCACCCGCATGCGCGTCGCCGTCATCATCCCCGCCGCCGGCTCCTCCTCCCGCTTCAACCCCGACGCCCGGGAAGCACCCCGGTCGAAACTCGATGAGGATCTTGGCGGTAAGCCAGTCCTCCAACGCACTGTTGAACTTTTCAATACACGCGATGACGTCGGCACCATCATCGTTGCCGGGCCTCACGATGACGCCCGCTTCCAAGAGTTCCAACTCCGGCATGGGGACAAACTCTCACTCTTCGGCATCACCCTCTGTCGGGGGGGTAAGACCCATCGCTACCAGACCGTCCAGGCGGCGCTCGCGCTCGTCGGCACCGATCACACCCACGTGGCTGTTCACGACGCCGCCCGTCCCGCCACTCCACCGGAACTGATCGACCGGGTTTTCGACGCGGCCGCCCACCACCCGGCGGTCATCCCGGCCGTCCCCGTCGACGAGACTCTCAAGCGCGTGGGCGGGTCGATTGACACCTCCGGACAGCACGACCCGATTGCCGCCATTCTCGGCGCGACCAGCACGGGACCGGCGCTGCGCCCGGTCGAGCAGACCCTCCCCCGCGCCGACCTGGTGCTCGTCCAGACGCCGCAGGTCTTCGCGCTCGACCTGCTTCGACGGGCCTACACCCAGCCGGACCTTGACAGCACCGACGACGCGGCGCTGGTTGAACGCCTCGGCGAACGGGTGGTGGTCGTTGATGGCGACCGGCGCAACATCAAGATCACCCGCCCCGCCGATGTGCGCCTCGTTCGCGCCATCCTCGGGCTGCGCCCCCCGGATTCACGCCCCACCCACAAGCGATTCTAAGCGCCCGCCCACTACACTCACCCTCATGGAACACACGGCTCTGGAGCGCGAACAGGTGCGACGACTGGCGCGGCTCTGCCGGCTCGATGCGCCCGACCACGAACTGGACGATCTGGCCTCGCGCCTGCAAGCCGTGCTCGGCTACGTGGCCCGCCTTGACACACTGAATCTCGACAATGTCCTCGAAATGCCGCACGTAAGCGACGAAACCAACGTGCTCGGCATCGATCAACCCGGGCCTCCACTCGATCGGCAGACGCTGCTCGACATGGCGCCGCAGGCCTATGACCGCTTCGTCCGCGTGCCCAAGGTGCTGGGCGAAGGAGGCGGCGCGTAGATGTTCGCCCGCCTGCTCGGATTCATCGCCCGACTCTTCGGCGGCAAGCGATCCGAGCAGCCGCTCGTCTCACTGGTGATCCTCACCGATGTGCTGCCGAACCTGCCCGACGACGCGATCGTCGCCGCCGTCAAGCGCGCCCTGCCCGTCAGCGCCCCGGAGATCCTCCCCGGCGGGCAGATGCCCGCGCCCGCGTATGCACCGGACGCGGGCCCGTGTCGCACACTTCCCGTCGCGGTCAATCGCGCCGTCTATGGGCTCCTCGTCGCACCCTTCCCCTACATCGACCCGGCCGATCGATCGCAGGATGGTGATCGGCCCGAGTTCGTCGACGCGTTCCGGCGCCACCGTGGATGGATGGCGGTCGATTTCGTCGCCGGCTCCAGCGATGACGCCTATTCGGTGATCGGGCAGATCGCCGCCGAACTGATCGACGAACACACCTGCCTGCTCTTCGTCCCGGCGCTGGGTGTGGCCTCGCTGCCCTCGCCGCCCCTGGTTGAGGACATGCGTCGCGGGGTATGGCTGCAACACTTTCACCTTTCCTCGCTTGACCACACCGTGCGCAAACCGGCGAACGACCCCGCGCTGGAAGACGCCCGCAAGAAGGCCCTCTCTCGCTGGAGCGAGTTCACGGACGCCTTCGACCGTCGCGACGGCGACAACTTCTCCGTCAAGTTTCCCTTTGCTCAAGCCGACAAGATCGAGCACATGTGGATCGAGGTTTCTTCCATCGAAGGCGACGTGGTCCGCGGCACGCTGGGCAACCAGCCCGCCGTGGTCACCAACATCGCCGAAGGGCAGGATGTCGAACGTCGGTGTGAGGAACTGGAAGACTGGCTCTACATGCGCGACGGCTCGATCGTCGGCGGGTTCTCCCTGCATGCGCTGCTTTCGGAGGAATCGCCGTGAACGCCGCCGAACGCGCAGGCGCGCTCAACCCGCGCCTCAATGCCTTCACGCAGGTTTTCGACGAGTTTCGTCGGCCGCAGCCCGGCCCGCTGGCCGGCATGCCGATCGCCGTCAAGGAAAACATCTGCACGCGCCAGGGCCTGAGCACCGCGGGCAGCCGCATCCTTGAAAACTATCGCTCGCCCTTCGACGCCACCGCGGTCGCCCGCCTGCTTGACGCCGGCGCCGTCATCGTCGGCAAGACCAACATGGACGAGTTCGGCATGGGCTCCTCCACCGAGCACTCCCCCCAAGGCCCCACGCGTAACCCGTGGGATGTTGATCGCGTGCCCGGCGGGAGCAGCGGCGGCTCGGCCGCAGCCGTCGCCGCCGGCATCGTCCCCGTCGCCCTCGGTTCAGACACCGGCGGCTCCATCCGCCAACCGGCCGCGCTGTGCGGACTGGTCGGACTCAAGCCCACCTACGGGCGCGTCAGCCGATACGGGCTGATCGCCTACGCGAGCAGCCTCGACGTCGTCGGTCCGATTGCGCGCACCGTCACCGACGCCGCTCGCGTGCTTCAGGTCATCGCCGGGCCCGACCCGCATGACTCGACCTGCTCGTCGCGCCCCGTGCCGGACATGCTCGGCTCGCTCGAGACGCCGGTCGAGCACCTGCGCGTGGGGCTGGTGCGCTCCATGCTGTCCTGCGCCAATCACCCGAGCGTGAATCAGGCCGTCGAAGACAGCGCGTCGCGCCTTGCCGGCGCCGGCGCCGCCATCGTCGACGTGGACCTGCTCGACCCGGACATCGCGATTGCGGCCTACTACATCGTCGCCCCGGCAGAAGCCAGTTCCAACCTCGCACGTTTTGACGGCGTGCGCTACGGCCGGCGCGCTGCGCTGCCCGACGGAGCCTCGCTCGAAGACCTCTACTGCGCCACTCGCACCGAGGGATTCGGGCCCGAAGTCCGCCGGCGCATCATGTTCGGCACGCATGTGCTCAGTTCGGGTTACTACGACGCATACTACCTGCGCGCTCTCAAGGCCCGACGCCTCATCCGCAATGACTTCGACCGGGCCTTCGACACTCACGCGCTGCATGCCCTGCTCATGCCCGTCACTCCCGGCCCGGCATTCCGCATCGGAGAGAAGGACACGGACCCGCTGGCTCTCTACCTCGAAGACGTCTACACGGTCGGAGTCAGCCTCGCCGGCCTGCCCGGCATCGCCCTGCCTGCCGGCATGACCGCGGGTGAGAACCCCCTGCCGATCGGCGTGCAACTGGTTGGGCGACCCTTCGACGAACCCACCCTGCTCCGGGTGGCACGCACTTTGGAACGCCAATCGCCAGCCATGAACTTCCCCGCCTGATTGCTCGAGCGGGTAGACACAGACCATCGGCCCAGAGGGTCAACCTGCTCAGAACCGCCTGTCTCCGAGCCCCAGGCAACCAGCGTGCGCCAGCCCGTACCCACCCCCCTACCCTTTTCCATGCCCCAAACCCGGGTCGAGTTCGGTCCGCGCTTCCTCTGGGCAGCCGCCGGTGTCAGCGTGCTCCTGCACCTGGCCGCCGGGTGGGCAATCGTGTCGCCGTGGGCGCAGCGCACCTCACCTGATGAGAGCAGCGCGCAGATCGATCCGATCATGCCGATCAACCCGACGATGCCGCGCCTGGGCATCGAGCGCTCCAAGGCCGTAACAGTGACCTGGGTGGGGTTTGAGAGTCCCACCGAGCACCAGGCCCAGATGAGCGAGGTGGAGCAGGCGATGCTGTCACCAGCGCCGGGTCTTTCGCCGCTGGCAGCCGCGGACCCGGCACCGCCCGCCCCGCTGAACGAGCCCTCGCCCCCCACACCGAGCGTCCAGCCTTCTTCCCCGGACTCGCGGGCGCAACCGGCCCCCGCGCCGGCTCCGAGCATTCCTCTGGACGTGCTGGCGCCGGTGCCCATCGCTCCGTCGGCTCCGACCACGGCTCGCTCGGCCGAGCCCGTCGCCATACCGCCGACCTCTGCCGAGCCGCCGCTCGAGCCGCAACAGGCCCGGCCCGCCGCCCCGCCGACTCCCAGTGAGATCGCCAGCGGGCGCCCGGGGCTGGAAGACGAGCGGGAGTCCGACGCAGCGGCCTTGCGGAAGCCGCTCGAATACAAGCCCGGGAAGCCGATTGCCGGCGAGGGCATCGAGATCACCACGGTGCGTCCCGACTTCGGCACGACGGTGCGCATTCTGGCCAACCCGGACAACCCGCTGGTGGTCATCGACTTCGGGCCTGACGGGCACGTCCGCCGCGCCCGCTTTGCCCGAAACGCCACGCGCACGCTGAACACGGGCAACCCCTACGTTGACGGCGCCATCCTCGACGCGATCTATCGCTGGACCGCCAAGGGGCAGGCTGTCGATGACCTGGGTGATGACCAGACTCTGACCTACTCCGTAAGACTGCTGCTGCGCGGGTAAGCCCGGGCGGCAGCCCTGACCGATCACACCCCATGCTCGCGTTCGCACTCATCCTCGCCCTGGCGCCGGCTCAGCCCGAATCGGGCTGGGACGCTCGCGATCGTGTGGAGCCGGGCGTCGGTGACATGGGCATTCTCTCCGAGAGTCTGCGGATCGTGCCGCTCGACTTGCGCATTGCTGACGATTGGGGCGATCTGTCTCGGATCCAGTCTGAATACGGCACGCTGTACACCCGTCGCGCCGGCGCCGTGACGGCTGTCTTCCCGCAGTCGAACTACATCGACACGCCTTTCGGCACTGTGCCGACGATCCCGGCCGACACGGTGTTCGTCATCGGCGAGCCCTCGCCCGCGCTGCTGCGTCAACTCGGGCTGGCGCTGGGTGATGAGTCGATCCTCTCCGCGCCCTCCGGACGCATCAACTCGTCACTGAGCACCGCGATCGACGGGCGTGTGTGGACGGGAATACAGCCCACGCGGATGGGAACCTCTCTGGCGCCGCCGCCGGCCGCGCCGCTGGCACCAAACCCGATCGACGAGCGGGCCCGCGCGCTGGCCGAGGCCCAGGCCGAAGATCAGGTCGCGCGGCGCCTCTCGATGTGGTTCAACGACGACGTGCGCCGACACCGCGTCGACACGCTGCTTGCGCGCGCCCTCCGAGGCGATGAGTAACGCGCGCGCGTGATCCAAGCACGATCCGCGGGCCCGGCTTGCGGCCGATGCCGTCGGGTACTTCTCCTCTCCGGGGCGATATCGATTTCGGAGAAGTCGACCCGCACTGGTTGACCCACGCTCATTGACCCACCCGGATGGAACGACCCGTCACGTTGTCTGTTTGCCCGGGCCTTCGCCGGCGATCGAACTGCGCATCGACGTGTCCGCGTTGATGTTCTTCATGCGGTAATAGTCCATGATGCCCAGGTTCCCGCTGCGGAACGCCTCGGCCATTGCCTTGGGAACTTCCGCCTCGGCCAGCACCACCAGTGCCCGGTTCTTCTGCGCCTCGGCGGTGAACTCCTGCTCCTGCGCCACGGCCATTGCACGTCGCTTCTCGGCCTCGGCTTGGAAGCGCCGCTTGTCGGCCTCGGCCTGGTCGGCCTGCAACTTGGCGCCGATGTTCTCCCCCACGTCCACATCAGCGATGTCGATCGACAGAATCTCGAACGCCGTCCCCGCGTCCAGCCCGCGCTGGATCACCGCCTTGGAAATGTTGTCCGGGTTCTCCAGCACCTGCTTGTGCGAGTCGGCCGAACCGATCGCCGACACGATGCCCTCACCCACGCGCGCGATGACCGTCTCCTCCGTTGCGCCGCCCACCAGCCGCGCCAGGTTCGTCCGCACCGTCACCCGCGCCCGTGCCTTCAACTGAATCCCGTCCTTGGCCACCGCGTCGATCGTCGTCCGCCCGCTCTCACGGCTGGGGCAATCGATCACCTTGGGGTTCACGCTGGTGTTCACCGCGTCGAAGATGTCGCGTCCGGCCAGGTCGATCGCCACGGCCGTGTCCCAGTCCAGGTCGATCCGCGCCTTCTGGGCCGCGATCAGCGCATTGACCACGTTGACGATCCGCCCGCCCGCCAGGTAGTGCGTTTCCAACTGGTTCGTCGTCGCGTTGATGCCGGCCTTGACGGCGCGGATCCGGCTGAGCACCACCGCCCGGATGTCCACCTTGCGGAAGCGCATCGCGATGATGTCCACCAGCGAGACCTTCGCTCCCGACAGCAGGGCCTGGAACCACAGCCCCAGGAACTGAAAGAGCGAGAAGAACACGACGATCGCAATCAGAACGCCGATGATCGCGACGATGATGAGAATGGTGTTCTGCGGCATTCGGTCGTCTCTCCAGGCGGCGCCGGAATCCCCGGCCCGCGCGTCATCCTAACCCGTTCACGACTCCCGCACCGGACGGACCTTGATCAAGTTCGGCTCGGCCGATGTCACCCGGATCCTGGTCCCAAGGTCGATCAGTCCGCCCTCGGCCAGCACGTCGTAGCGCTTCCCGCCGATCCGGGCCGTCCCCACCGGCTTGAGATCCGTCAGCGCCACACCCTCGGCCCCGACCAACGCTCGATATTCCTCGATCAGTTTCAGTTCCCGCTCCTGCCGCGCCAACACCTCTTCCTCGCTCGGTTGCCCGATCAGACGTTTGCCCATCGGCGTCGAAGGCAGCATCGACGCGGCGAAGAAGAACACCAGCGGGCCCAGCACCAGCGTGCTGAGCAGTCCGGCCACGCCCCAGCCCGTGCTGTACCGAAACAGCAGCACCACGCCCGCGATGCCCGCCACCGCTGCCACCGTCCCGATCACCCCACCCGACGGAATGAAGGCCTCGACGACAATCAGCAGCACCGCCACCGCCAGCAGTCCCACGCCGGCGTACAACAACGTCTCTCCGGTCATGCCGACGCTCCCTCGATCGGCTCGACCACCACCCGCGTCGCACTGACCGAAACCACGCGCACCGGCGTGCCCGCTCGCACGAACGCCAGATCCGACATCACGTCCACGATGCGCTCTCCAAACTCGGCCTGCCCGACCGGCTTGAGATTCGTCGTCGCCACCCCCACCGCCCCTGCCTCTACCCCAAACCCCGGCTCGGGTCCGAGCATTTCCTTCAGCGACAGATCCTCCTCTTCTTCCCGCCGGTCGGTCAGCACCAGCCGACTGAGCAGCGGCAGCGTCTGGAAGTGCTTGGAGATGAAATACATCCCCACGCCGGCCGTCATCAGTGCCAGCAGAATCGTCACGATCCCGCGCAATGCGTCGCCGGTCTGCGAGGCGTCGGGCATCAGCCCCTGATTGGGAATGAACGTCCCCACCAGCCCCCCGAACAGCGCCACCAGACCGATCACTCCGAAGATCCCGAATCCCGGCAGGACGAAAATCTCCAGCGCGATCAGCACTACGCCCAGCCCGATCGCCCCGATCTCCCACCAGTTGGCCATCCCGATGATCATCGGCGGCGCCAGCAGCAGGAAGCCCGCCAGCAGCGCGATCGTCCCCGGCAGAATCAGCCCCGGGCTGGACATCTCGATGAACAATGCCAGCAGGAACACCGCGATGAGCACGAATCGCACCGGCATCTGCGAGAGGAAGCCCGACGCCGTCTCCGACCACGACTGATCGACCCGCACCAACTGCCTGGCCCCGAAGAACTGCCGCAACTCCTCGTCAGTCCCGATCTGGGCCGTTGCAAACCCAACCGAGCGCATCTGCTCGGCCGACATCACGATCGGCGCGCTCCCGTCGGTCAGATATGCCACCTCACGCCACTGTCCGACCTGCGTGGCGTCAAAAATCGGCCGCTCCGACGCGACTGTCAGCCGATCCGTCACGGCCCGCGACAGATCTTCCAGCCCCGGCGCCGCAGGCTTGAACCGCTGCTCCCCGGGCGCCGCAGGCGCGACCGGAGCCTGATCGCCCGTCGGTTCCTTGCTCGCCATGCCCGCCTCGGCACGCCCGCCGCTCACATGCGGGATCATCGGGCTCACGCGCGCCGGATCGCGCCCGAAAATCGCGCGATACTCCGCCTCGTTGATCGCACAGCGCCGGCCAGTCCCTTCTTCCTCCACCAGCCACAACTCGACGCCGTCGGTCACGATCGCCTGCACCAGATACTCGTCATATCCGGCCCGCCGCGCCGAGTCGACCACGTCGGCCAGCAGAGGAGGGAGCATCTTGGTCCGCTCATCGGGCGTCAACCCGCGCAGCCCGGGCGAACCACCCTCCTTGACGATGGGAGTCACGGGAAAGGCGTCGCCCATCTGTGCCGTGGGCGAGACCACCATCTCCTTGCACGCCAGCGCGATGACGGCCCCACCTGAATACGCCTGCGGGTGCACCCACGCCACCGTGTTGGGCACTGAACTCTGCTTGATCGCCTGCGAAACCTCCAGAACAGCCCCCAACTCCCCGCCGGGAGAGTTGATCTCGAACACGATTGCCTGTGCCCCGCCTTCAGCCGCCTGCCTGATCCGCCGCTGCACGCTGTACGACGTCACCCCATCGATCGGGCCGTCAATGGTGATCACGGCGACCACGTCGGCCTGCCGAGCACCGGCCACCGCGACCGGGGTCTGCTCGTCCACCCCGGCGCCCTGCCAGGCGCCCAGCCCCAATGTCACCAGCAACAGACAAAGCGAGCGCACCGTCTTCCCGACGCACCGCCACCACTCCGTCACGCGGCTGATCACATCCACATGCACGAACAGATTATAGATGAACCTCGGCATGGCGCTCCCACTGAACCGTCACCGCCCACTTCAAGGCTCTTTTTCCGGCTCCAGCCCATCCTCTTCCGCCTGTGTCCCGATGATCCCGAACTCTCCCAGACCGGCCCCTGCAAGCGTGTCAGCCACCTGAATGAACACGCCCAACCGCCCCTCGCGGTCCACTGCGATGACCAGCCTGGCCTCAGGCCTCTCACTCCGCAACGCCTTCACCCGCTCGACCAGTTCGCCCAACTCGACCGCCTGCCCGTCGACGGCCACCCGCCCGTCCTGCTCGATCGCGATGGTGATCAACTCGCCCGAAGGCTCCTGGCCCGCTCCGATTTGAGGCAGTTTCACGTCGAGCACGTCGGCCCGCACCATCAGCACCAGCGCAAAGATGAAAAACGTCAGCAGCAGAAAGATGACGTCGATCATCGGCGTCATCTCCAGCCGCACCTCCGGACTGGTCCTGCGAAAACGAATCACGAGCGATCCTCCAGCACGTATTCCCGCCCGCCCCACCGCGTCGGACGCCGCTCACGCAGATCACGCGCCCCCTCGATCAATATCCCGCCCACCAGCCACGTGCCGATCGCGTGCAGCATGATGGTCCAACCGGCCGATCCTCCCGCCCGTGCCAGGAACCACAGCGCCGTCAGCCACACGCACAGCGCCAGACCTGAGACCAGCCCGATGCCCATCCGCCAGCCCGGGTCCACGCTCGGATCACCGATCCCCGTCAGCAGCCCCACCAGCGCCCCCAGCGGCAGCACCGTTCCCACGCCCCGCGCCTTCCACGCGTTGCCGGCCAGTCGCCTGGACTTCCGCCCGCACGCCTCGATGTAGATCCGTCTCCACCCGTTGCGGAACTGCGCCCACGTTTCATACATCGAACAGCGCACCATCCCGTCGGCCACCAGCAGGCCGGTGCGAAACCGCTCCGGCCCGTGCGCCATCCGCTTGGCCAGCGCAATGTCCTCCAGCAGCGCCTCGCGTACCCCCGCGTGCCCGCCGATGCGGTGATACGCCTCGGCCCGGAACATCAGGAACTGCCCGTTGGCAAACGCCCGATGCTCCTCGTCGTTGCGATTGGCACGCTCCAGAGGGTTGTGCCGCAGCAACTCGAGCGTGGCGGCCGGCTGGCACAGCAGTTCAAACCACTTCTCCATTCGCAGCGTGCTCAACAAACTCAGCAGGTCAAGTTGTCGATCCTCCAGCAGCCCCACGCTCGCACGCAGGCACCCGGGGTCAAACTCGCAGTCCGCGTCGGTAAAGACGAGCACCTCAGCCTCGCGCGCGCCGTGCGAGCGCTGCACCCCCTGCCACGCCGCGTTCACCTTGCCCGCCCAATCGGGCGGACACTCACTGACTTCGATGATCTCGAAGCGCTCGTCATCGCCCACGACGCGCCGCACGCCCTCGCCCGTGCCGTCGGTGCATCGGTCCAGCACCAGCACGAATCGCGCGCCTTCCAGATCCTGCGTCTTGAGCGATTCGGTCAGTCTGGGCAGCGCCCGCTCCTCGTTGTGCGCCGGCACGATCACGCAAACCCGCCGCCGCGGCGCCGGCAGCGCAAGCCCCGCCCGGGCCGTCGGCAGACAGCGCAGCGAACGCACCACCTGCCCCAACGCCACCGACCAGTACACGAGGCAACCGATGCTCGTCGCCATCACGACCACGAACACCGTCACCGCCGCCGGATTCCACTCGCTCAGCCACTGCATCGGCGCGGTGAGCCTAGGCGAGCGCCCTTGGCCCGACCCAGGCGCTCAGTGTGCGCTGATCTCCCCGTGCGCCTCGGAGCACATCTCCCCGCGCACACGCAGGGAGACGCCGCCCGACCCCTGCCCGCTCGGCCAGAAGCGCGCGTCTGCGAACGTCAACGGCTTCAACTGGTCGAACCAGGTTGCCTGCGGATCAAAGCGGGCGAAGAACGGGCGCCTCACCAGCAAGGGATCCCGCGCCTGCAGGTACTCGAGCATGAACGCCTTCTCACCTCCGACCTGCGCCACCCCCAGCACCTGCACCTTGCCGGGGAACGCACTCATCGAAGGCCCCCGCACTGTCCGCGCCATCCCCGACACCTGCCCGTACGCACGACGGAAAATCTCCCAGCACCGCGCCAAGGGCAACTCGAAATACCGCTTGGCCCCCGTGTCCCGCTCTACGAAAAAGTAGTACGGCACCGCGCCGAGTTGAACCCCCGCCCGCCACAACTCGGCCCACGCCCACGGTTCGTCGTTGACGTGCCGCACCACCGGGCTCTGCATCCGCACATTGGCCCCTGTCCCGCGGATCCGCACCAGCGCCTGCCGCGCCACATCCGTCGACAACTCCACCGGATGCGAATAGTGCCCCATGATCGCCAGGTGACGCCCGCTCTGCACTACCGACTCAAACAGATCCAGACACTCGTCCGCGTCATCGTCGCTCACGTATCGCTGCGGCCAGTACGCCACCGACTTGGTCCCGATCCGGACCGTTCGCACGCTCTCGATCTCCAGCAGCGGACGGATGTACTCGCCCAGCACACGCGACTTCATCACCATCGGATCGCCGCCCGTGATCAGTACGTCCGTCACTTCCGGGTGCTGACGCAGGTACCGCACCAGCGGCTCAACCTCGCGGCTGGCAAACTTCAGATCCTCCATCCCCACGAACTGCGCCCACCGGAAACAAAATGTGCAGTACGCATGACACGTCTGCCCCTGACTTGGAAAAAAGAGAACTGTCTCGGCGTACTTGTGCTGCACCCCCCGCAACACCTCGGCCTCGCCCTCTTCACTCACCAACGTCGGCACATTGTGTGTCATCTGCCCTGCCGGATGGGGATTCAGGGCTCGTCGAATCCGATTGGCCTCGGACTCCAACTCCGCCTTGCTCGTGTTGCCCAGCCGGTGCGAGCGCACCACCGCCAGCATCGAGTCGTAATCGTCTTCCCCGAGCATCCCCCGTTGAGGGAATGTCAACTGGAACATCGGGTCATCGGGCACGCGCGACCAGTCGATCAACTCATCCACCACGTACCGGTTGACCCGGAACGGAAGCACCGTCGAAACCACCTCGATCGCTTCGCGCACTTCGCTTGACAAACCCTCCCACTGACTCAACTTATGGACATTGGCGCGGGTGACAGCCTGATACCCCGCAGACCCGTGTCCGTTGGTGGATTGCACCATGGTGGTCACGCTCCTTCCGGATTGTGGCCCCGCCCGCGCCCACGCCCCGACCCACCGCCAGGACGCCCGCACACGACGCCGACCCAAGTGCCCCGCCACGTCGGACAACCCCCCACAGGGCCGCCCAAAGGTCGCCCGGCTCCCATCGGGAACCCGGCAGCCTCTCGCCACGGGAACACCCGAGCATACCAGAACACGTCTGCCGTGACCAGAACCTGGATTCTAAAAACAGAAGGCGATCACAGCCCTATCACCCCGGCGCGCCCCGGCGCAACAGCGTCACCGACCCGTTGCTCGTCCGGATCTTTGACGTGCCTTCGCCCTCGAAGCAGATCTTGGCCCAGCGCTTGCCGATCTCGACTGACTTGGCACCTTCAAATCCCTCGGCCCGGAGCCCGCCGTTCGACGTCGACGCATCCAACTCGCCCTGAAAGCCCGCTCCTACTTCCACCCGCACCGCGCCGTTCGACGAGTGCACATCCACAGGCCCTGCACTCTCTTCGCTCAATCGCACCGTCACCGCTCCGTTTGATGTCGAGCCCCGGACTGAGCCGCCCAGTCCGACCAGTTCCATCGCGCCGTTGCTCGACTCGGCCAGCACCGCGCCCGGCACGTCGCTCACCACGACGCGCCCGTTGCTTGTGCGCGCCTGCACCCCGCCGCTCACGCCGGCAACGCTGATCGCACCGTTGCTCGTGTGCAACGTCACGTCCCTGCCGACCCCCTCGACCTTCAGCGCCCCGTTGCTCGTCTCTAGTTCGATCTCCCCCGCGTCCGGCATCACGATCGCCAGACTGCACCCCTCATTGCCCTTCCGCCCGCCCTCAGGCCAGTTGATGCGGATGTTCAGCGTCCCGTCGCTCTGACGCGTCGCCACGACCTGCGTCGCATCCAGCCTTGCCTGCGTGACCGCCCTGATCTTCGCCTCGATCGAGACCGCTTCTCCGCCCCGCGTGACGTCAATCGACCCGTTGGCCACTTCGACGTTCAACCCGCTCCCGCTCTGATGCGGGTAGGTGAGCAAGTCGGTCCGGGTGACGCTTGCCTGCTGCCACCGGCACCCACCCAGAAGCAAGCCCGCCCCCGCCGCCAACGCCACTGTCATGATTCGCTTCATCGCACAATCTCCAATCCCGGGTTCCCGCTCATTGGCCGAGAACCGCTGTCACTTTCACCCCCGGAAATCCCCCAGCGCCGCTCCCGGTTTGACACCCGCGTACAGTCGCCGACCATGCAAAGCCTAAGGCCAACTCCTGCCCGGCGTTTTGACGCCGTCTTCTGCGATGTCGACGGGTGTCTCATGCCCGAGGACGCCCACGCTGCCGACCTGCGCGCCCTGGCACAGGTCGCCGCCTACAACCGCGCCGCGCTCGACCACGCCGATCGCCCTGTGCTCATCCTCTGTACCGGGCGTCCCCAGCCCTACGCCGAAGCCGTCTGCCGGGCCCTGGACTGTCCGCTGGCGGCCTGCGAGAACGGCGTCTGGGTCTATGAGTTCGTTGCCCATCGCTGGCACATGGACCCCGCCATCACGCCGGACCACCTCGCCGCTGTCCGTGACTTTGAACGCTGGGTGGAAACCGAACTCGGGCCGGCAGGCTGCTTTCTGCAACTGGGCAAGCACGCATCGGCCACGGTCTTCCACGACGATGTGGACTACCTCGCCCACGAAGTGGTCCCGCGCATCGAGGCACTCATCGCCCAACACAACTGGCCCATGCGCGTCTCCATGACCTGGACCTGCATCAACGTTGACCTCAGACACGTCAGCAAGGCAACCGCTATTGACCGCATCATCGCCTCGCATCAACTGCACCGCGATCGACTCGCCGGCATCGGCGACACCACAAGCGACCTGTTCATCCGGGATCGCGTCGCGTGGTTCGGCTGCCCCGCCAATGCGGCCGAAACACTCAAGCCCCACGCCGACCAGGTCGCCTCTCGCCCGCTGGCCGAGGGAGTGCTCGAACTGATCGAGAGCCTTCGCTGAGCCCGACGGTTCAGACAGGCGTCCTGCGCGTCACCGGCAGCGCCACCGGCCCAAAGTCCGCCGCTGTTGCCGATCCACCGTGCAGCAAGAACTCCCCCGTCCGCACCTAGACTCGACGCGTGGACCCCGACGACGACGTATGTCTGTGCTTCCATGTATCCCTCCGCAAGATCCGCGCGTTCGTCGAACGCGAGGATCCCCCGGTCGCGTCGTTGATCTCCGAATGCCTCGGCGCCGGGACCGGCTGCGGTTGGTGCGTCCCCTACCTCCAGAAACTCCACGCCGACCACCAGCGAGGCCGCACCCCCGACCTGCGCATCACCCCCGAGCAATACGCCGACCGCCGCACCACCTATCGCAAGACCGGCCAGCGACCCGAAGACGGATCGGACCAGCGGCCGGAAGATGGAGCCGAATAAGGCGCTCCCCGGGTGGGTCGACTTCTCCGAAGTCGACGCGCAAGCCGGCCCGTGCCGGGCCGGTCTCGACAGATGCACGCCCGGACACCGGCAACCCCAGGTCATCCCGCTGACTGCCTGCGCGTCGGGATTTGCGTGTAGCGACTTCCACCTGCCCCTTCCCAAGTCCGCGATTTTCGGATTCCGCGCCCGCGCCTTCCGCCCGCGCGCGCACAAACGCGCCCCTGCACCCCCAGCCTCTTGCATCTCCCCGCCCCCGAGGTATCGTGAGCCCGCAGTCCCCCCTCCCCCTCGCCCGGACGATTCCGCACGTCCGGACCTGTCGCACACGTGCGGCCGCAGGAGGGCTCCATGCTCCACTCACGTTTGGCTCTGTCCGGATTCCACGTCGTCTCGCTGGGCGCTCGTCTGTTCCTCTGTCTGGTCCTGTGTCTGGGGCTGACGCTCCCGCTTTCCGGGTGTGTCGACAGCGCTCACCTGGCCGCCCTGCGCGAGCGGGCGGTGGCCGTCCGATCGGAACTGGCGACCGAGGTGGAGCGCCTGGAAACGGACGCACAGGTCCAATCTGACCCGGTTCTGGCCGAGGCGTCCGGGCAGGCCGCGATCGCTCTGGCCGCGCGCCTTGCCGAACTCGATCAGGCCATCGCCGCCCTTGACCGCGTGTTGGCGGCCGAACATTCGCCGGACGCCGTCATCCAGCAAGTGGCGAGCGAAGCCGTGCCCCTCTTGCCGGAACCCTTGCGCAGCCCGGCACTTCTGGTCGGCGCCCTGCTGGCGGCCGTCTTCCGGGCGAGCCAACTCAAGCGGGCGGCCGGTTCGATCGCCGTCAGCATCGCCAAGGCCTCGGAGAAAGATGAACAGTTCCGTTCCGCAATACAACGCCATGCCGATACATTGAGAAGTGTGCAGACTTCCACGGCCAAGCGAATCGTGGACGAGAAGCTGCACGAAGGGTTCATGCTCCGACTGCCCGTATGACCAGACACGCGCGCGACCCCCGCCTTGCTTTCACGCTCATCGAGTTGCTGGTGGTGATCGCCATCATCGGCATCCTGATACAGTTCGCGCCGTACCGGGTGCCTGAACAACCTGCGCTCGCTGGGCCAGGCGACGACGATGTACATGGATCAGTCCTCGCAGGGCGCCTTTCCGCTGGTCGAGCCGATCCAGGACGGCGGACAGGTCAACCCCAACAACGACGTGACGCTGCTCAGCCTCCTGGGCGACTACGTGGACGCCCCCACTCCGCGCCGCGATCCTTCCTATCCCGACCCCGACACGGCCCCGTTCCTGGTCGAGGCGCCGTACTTCTGCCCGGGCGACGATGGGCGCCACACCGACCGGTACTGGGAGCAATACGGCACCAGTTACTACTACACACCCGGCGCGGTGTTCCAGTTCACCAACCTGGTGTACAACATGCAGATCAGCCCGCGTGTGGTCGCGCGTGTGTGGGATCTGTGGAAGGAAAAGGGCAAGGAACTCCCCTTTCTCGTCGATGCGTGCATGCTCGAGGACGATCCGCAGGCCGCCTTCCACCCGCGCACCGGCGGCATGGGCGCCAACGCGCTGTACATCTCCGACTCTCGTGCCGACTGGGCCGAGATCAACATGACCCAGGACACCGAGTTGCTCGTCGAACTGTTCACCGACATCGTGCGCCTCAGCGGGCTGCCGGGCGCGCCGTGAGAATCAGCCATGACCAACGAACCTCCGCGCCGACTTGAATCACTGCTGGACGACGGCCCGGCGCCACTCACCGCATCGCGACCCGGGCGCATGCGTTGGGACCGCCGCGTCGATGCGCGACTGCGCGCCGGATTCGCTGCGCTGTGGTCGCGCCCGCGGGCGCGCCTGGGCGTAGGGATCGCCGCCGGCGCGCTGGCGCTGGGCGTGGCGGTCGGCGCGTTCTTCTACTTCCGCCCGACGCCGCAGCCGGACTTTCGCACCGCCAACATCGATGTGCTGTTCAACTACACCCTGCTGACCGACGAGTTCAACAAACTGCCGGTCGAGCAGCGCCTGGAACTGATCGCCGAACTGGTCAAGCGTCTCAAGTCGATCGATGCCGATCAGTCACTTCTGATGGCGGCCTTTGCCGCCCAGATCACCGGCGAGGTGCGCACGCAGTTCGAGAAGAACGCCTCGCTGCTGGCGGTCGACCTGTTTGACAAATACGCGGAGGATTTCAACCCGCGGGCCGAGCCGGCTGAACGCGACCGGTACGTCGAGAACACCTTCATCGAGTTTCAAAAGACGCTGGAAAAGGTGGCCGGGGAGGAACGGAACATCTCCGACGAGGACCGGCTGATCGAAGGCCGGCGCCAGGCGCAGCGCGACCTTGAGTTCGTCCAGTCCGGGCGTATGCCCGTCGAGAACACGGTGCGGATGATCACGTTCCTCAACAACGGCGTGGGTCAGCACGCATCAGGGCACCAGAAGATCCGCATCAACAGCATGATCGCGCAGATGGTCAAGACGCTGCGTGAGGGCGAAGTACCGCCTGAAGAAGAACAGCCGCGCCATCGTCGCGGACAACCCGGCGAAGAGCAGTCGGCTCCTCCGGGTGACCAACCTGCCGACCCGGCCACAGATCAACCGGCCGACCCCGCCGCCGACCCGGCGGACGATCAGCCGCCCGTTCAGCCCGGGGATGCAACCTCCGACGAGGATACGCCCGACGATGAAAAGCCGGGCGACCAGGGCGACGACGGGAAATCCGACGACGCGGGCGGGAACGGGGACTCGGACGATCCGGGCGCCCCGAGCGACCGCCCCTGAGCGGCCGACAGATGTTCCGGTGCCTCGAACACCCCCGAGAGGACTCGAACCTCTGACCTACGGTTTAGGAAACCGTCGCTCTATCCTGCTGAGCTACGGGGGCAACGCGCCCAGAGTCTATTCGACCCCGGGCCTGACCGGAGAGCACCGTGAGCAAGCCCTGTGCGGAAAAGGCCGATCGCAAGCCGCGTGAGCGGAGGGAGCGCAAGCGCCTGCGCCCCTGGCAGAAGGCGTTGGCGGTGCTGTCTGTGGTGATCGCGCTGAGCGGGGTGGGGCTGATGGTGTACGCCGCCGGCACCCGGCCCGAGCCGGCGCCCGCGAGTGCCGGGGCGCCGGGAACATCGAGCCTTGTGCAGGGTTTTGCCCCGGACGGAAACGCCGACAGCCACCAGCCCACCGACGGGCAGGCGCAGACCGAGCGTCTCATCGACTCGACCAGCGGCGCGGTGTTCCGCCTGGGCTTCGGGTTCTTTGCGGGCTTTGCCGTCGGGTACGCGATGCGGATGTTCGTGCGTATGACGCTCGTGGCCGCGGGCATCGCGATCCTCGGACTGGCGGGCTTGCAGTACGCTGGCATGATCGAGGTGGACTGGGAGAAGATCTCGGGTGGGTTCGACACGTTCGGCGCCTGGTTCACCGAGCAGACCAGGGGGCTGGGCGGGTTCATCACCGGGTATCTGCCGACGTTCGGCGCCGGGCTCGCGGGGGCGTTCGTAGGATTTCGCCGTGTGTGAGCGTGGTGAGTGCGCGCGGGCGGACGATTTGCTGTATGGTGGATTCGGCATACGGCATACGGCAGGCGGTGAAGATACTCGGCGCCGGGGGAAGAAGGAAGGGTTGGCATGCGTCACACGCTGGTGTCTCGTCGTGACTTCCTGCTCGCCTCCGGCGGGGCCGCGTGCTCGCTGCTGATCCTCCCGCGGTCGGCCGCGTCGACGCTGGCCAACTCCAGGCTCCGCGTTGGCGTCGTCGGCGTGGGCGGGCAAGGCCGTGCAAACCTCAACGGGGTATCGGGCGAAGAAGTCGTGGCGCTGTGCGACGTGGATCGAAACACGCTGGAAGGCGCAGCCCAGGCGTTCAAGGGCGCCACGCTGTACCGCGATTATCGCGAGATGATCGCCACCGAGTCGCTCGACGCGGTGGTGGTCTCGACGCCCGACCACGTGCACGGCCCAGCGGGCGCCTTTGCGCTGCGGCGGGGACTGCACCTGTATTGCGAGAAGCCATTGGCGCACTCGGTGTACGAGTGTCGCACGATGGCGCGGGTTGCGGCATCGAAGAACCTGGCCACGCAGATGGGTACGCAGATCCACGCGGGCGACAACTACCGTCGCGTGGTCGAGTTGATCCGGGGCGGGGCCATCGGGCGCGTCACCGAGGCGCACGTGTGGTGCGGGAAGAGTTGGGCGGACGGTCGCTTCGCCGAGCCGAAGGAGGCCCCGGCCCACCTTGACTGGAACCTGTGGCTTGGCCCGCGCCCGCAGCGCCCGTATTGCGACGGCTTGCACCCGGGCAACTGGCGCCGCTTCTGGGAGTTCGGCACCGGGACGCTGGGCGACATGGCCTGTCACTACATGGACCTGGTCTTCTGGGCGCTCGATCTGCGGCACCCGTTGCGCGTCGAGGCCGCGGGGCCTGCTGTGCACGAGGTCGGCACGCCCGATTCGCTCACGGTCCGCTGGGACTTCCCGCAGCCGGACGGCAAAGGGGTGCTGCCGGTATGGTGGTACGACGGCTCGAAGCGCCCCGAAGCGCTGAAGAATCTGCGCCGCTCCGACGGCTCGGCGCTGCAATGGGGCGACGGGCAGTTGTTCATCGGGGACAAGGGCATGCTCATCAGCGATTACGGCGGGCACATGCTGCTGCCGGAGAGCGACTTTACCGACTACCAGCGCCCCGCCCAGACGATCCCCGGGTCGATCGGGCATCATGCCGAGTGGATCAGGGCGTGCAAGGAAGGCACGCCGACGACGTGCAACTTCGAATATTCCGGCGCGCTGGCCGAGGCGGTGCTGCTGGGCAACGTGGCCTTCCGCACAGGTAAGGCGCTCGAATGGGACGGAGCGCAGGCGCGGGTGAAGAATGCGCCCGAGGCCCAGGAGTGGATCGTGCCTGAGTTCCGGGCGGGGTTTGAGGTGTAAGAACGGGTCACACGCGGGATTGCTTGCCGCGATCTCCACTCGGAAGCAAGTCGGCTCGGAGGGCCGACCGACCCGAAAGGGGCGAAAGGAGTCGCCGGGATGAAGATCATCGTGTCGATCGTGCTGCTGGGATGCGCGCTGCTGCTGGCGCCCTGGCAGCGCAGCAGTGATGCGCCGTCGGCCGAACTTGAGTTCGGCGTTGCGACGTTCAACATCCGCTACGGAACAGCCGACGACGGGAACAACTCGTGGCCAAACCGGCGCGATCTGTGTATCGGGGTGCTGCAAGCGCTCGATGCGGACATTGTGGGCGTGCAGGAGGCGCTCGACTTTCAACTCGACGAGATGCGAGAGATGTTGCCGGGCTACGTGCAGATCGGTGTCGGACGCGATGACGGAGCGCGCAGGGGCGAGCACACGGCCTTGCTTGTTCGCACCGACCGATTCGCGATCGACCGCAGCGGCACGGCGTGGCTGAGCGACACGCCGAATGTGCCGGGCTCGAAAAGTTGGGGCAACAGCATCACGCGCATCGTGACCTGGGCGCGGTTGATTGACCTGCGCTCGGGGCGAGGCGTGTGGGTGTACAACGCGCACCTGGACCACCAGTCGCAGGCCTCGCGCGAGCGCAGCGCGGAAGAGATCTCGCAACTGATTCACGAGCGGACGTTCGCCGACGAGCCCGTGATCGTGATGGGTGACTTCAACGCGGGGGAAGGCAACAGCGCCTGTCGATACATGCGCGGCGAAGTGGACAGCGCCTCCGGGCGCGATGATGCTCCCGATTCACCCAGGCTGATCGACACCTTCCGCGCGCAGCACCCGGACGCGAGCGAGGTCGGCACGTTCAACGGCTTCAAGGACGAACGCCGCGGGGAGAAGATCGATCACATCTTCGCCGGACCGGGCCTGCGCGTGCTCGGCGCGGGCATCGACCGGACGCGTGGCGACGGGGGGCAGTGCCCTTCGGACCACGACGCGGTGTGGGCGAAGATGGCGTTTGATGGGCACGAGCCCGGGGAATAGGCGTCCTGCGAGCCCCGGCCTTGGCCTGCCGGCGCGTGAGCGTGCCGACGCGAAGACCGGTCAGCGGCGCGGTTGTCTATGATCCGGCGCGCCGGCGGGCGGGGCAGGCCTGACCGCTCCCCGACGGCCGCGGCTCGTTTGGACATCGGAGACAGAGTTCATGGAAGCAGGCATCGTCGGAATGCCGAACGTCGGCAAGAGCACGCTGTTCAACGCCCTGACCGCGGCCGGGGCGCTGGCGGCAAACTATCCCTTCGCTACCATCGAGCCCAACGTGGGTGTGGTGCCGATTCCCGACCCGCGCCTGGTGACGATCAACGAGTACATCGAGACGCAGAAGATCGTGCATGCCATGCTGCGCCTGGTGGACATCGCCGGACTGGTGCGCGGGGCGAGCAAGGGCGAGGGCAAGGGCAATGCGTTTCTCGGGCACATCCGCGACGTGGACGCGATTGTGCAGGTGGTGCGCTGCTTCGACAAGGCGCCGGGTGGCGAGGAGATCACCCACGTCGAGGGCACGGTCGACCCGATCCGCGACATCCACACCATCGAGGCCGAACTGATTCTCGCCGATCTCCAGACCCTGGAGAATGCCCTGCACAAGGCGCAGCGTGCAGCCCGCGGCAAGGATCGCGACGCGATTGCGCGGCTGGCGGCGATCGAGAAGGTGCAGCCGGTGCTGGAAGACGGCAAGCCTGCGCGAGCGGTGCACCTGGAAGACCCGGAAGCCAGGCGCGGGCTCAGGAGCCTCGGGCTGATCACGGTCAAGCCGATGTTGTACGTCGCCAACGTGAATGATGACGACGTGAACGGCCAGAGCCCGCTGGCGCAGAGCGTGCGGGAGTATGCCGAGAGCGTTGGCTCGGAGATGGTGCCGGTGTGCGCGCGGATCGAAAGCGAACTGTCCGAACTGGACGCGGAGTCGAAACTCGAGATGCTGCGCGATATGGGCATGGACGAGCCGGCGCTGGGCAAACTGGCGCGGGCGGCTTATCACGTGCTGGGATACCAGAGCTTCTACACCGCCGGACCCAAGGAGATCCGGGCGTGGACCATCCCGCACGGGACGAAGGCGCCGCAGGCGGCCGGGGTGATTCACACCGACTTCGAGCGTGGGTTCATCCGCGTGGAGTGCTACAGCGTCGACGACCTGGTGCAATTCAAGAGTGAGAAGGCGATCAAGGAACACGGCAAGATGCGCGTCGAAGGCAAGGAATACGTCATGCACGACGCAGACGTGTGCCACTTCCTGTTCAATGTGTGAGGAAACAGACGAAGAGATGAAGCAGAGACTTTACGAGCCCGAAGCGCCGGCGAGGGAGTACTGCGCCCTTTCACGCCTTGCGGCGCCTGCTTGATGGAAGCAGGGCGGCGATGGGAATGCCGGCGATCGCCCAGCCGAGCGTGGTGTCGACGCAGGCCATCAGCGTGTAATCCGTCGGTGTGTACATCCAGTTCCAGTCGACCAGGTGGATGCAGACCGACGCCGCCGCCCCGAAGAGCACCGCGATGCCCCAGCGCTTGAGAAATCCTCCGGGCGTAGCGGCGATGACCAGGATGCAGACCAGGATTGACGCGATGAGGTCGATGGCGAAACCGCGCGCAAAAAGCACCGGTTCCATGACCTCCTTGCCCTCGGGCACATAGGTGATGGTGCCGAGCGGGCCGGCCCTGTGACGGGCTTCCCACTCGTCGTTGAGGCGTTCGGCTTCATCGGCCGGCAGGTCTCTCCCGTGCGTGGGCATGCCCGGGAAGTAGTACACGCCGGTGGGCAGGTTCTGGGCGTTCAGAGTGTCGACAATGGCCTGCTCCTGCGCCGGTTCGAGTTTCCTCAGTCCGCCGAAGAAGTCGGAAAGCCCGATCCAGAAGGCCGCTCCCCACAGGAACAGTGTAAGGGCGCCCGCCAACGCCGCCAGGATTGCGCGCATGCCGCGTCTCCTTTCGAGGAAGGGGTCTCCTTCCTGCGCATGCACAGCATCACCGATGGTGCGCCCGAGGGCAAGCGGGGAAAGCAGGTGTGGATCATTGAGGGGCGTCGGACAGGGCCAGGCGGCACATCATTTCAATTCCGGGGGCCAGGGCCTGGTCATTGAAGTCAAAGTCCGGCTGGTGCAGTTGGGGCACACCAAGCGGCTCGAGCCCGGGCGGGCACAGCCCCAGAAAGTAGAAGCAGGCCGGAACGTGGCGCCCGTAGTACGAAAAGTCCTCGCCGCCCATGCTCGGGTTCTCAACCAGCAGCGAGCCGGCCGCCCCGAAGGCTGACTCGGCGACGCCGAGCACCTGGGTGGCCAGTTTTGGATCGTTGTGAGTGACGGGGTACCCCTCTTCCCATTCGACGTGTGCCTCGCAGGCGTGGGCGCGGGCGGTGTGCTGCACAAGGTCGAAGAGGCGACGGCGGGCCATGGCGCGCGTGTCGTCGCGCAGCGTGCGCACAGTTCCGATGAGGGTGGTCTCGGCCGGGATGATGTTGCTGGCGGTTCCGCCATGGAAGGCGCCGACCGTGACCACGATCGAATCGGTGGGCGACGTGTTGCGCGACGCGATGGTCTGAAGGGCGGCGACGATGTGGGCGCCGGCGACGATCGAATCGGAACCCAGGTGCGGGTAGGCGCCGTGGCACTGCGTGCCGCGGACGGTGATGGTGAACTCATCGGTGGCCGCGAGCAGCGGGCCGGGGCGGGTGCCGATCTGCCCGAGCGGGAGTTGGGGCCACCCATGCAGCCCATACATGCGTGCGACAGGCGGACCGAATCCGCGTCCGGCGGCGCCCTCGAGGCACCCGTCCAGGCACATCTGCTCACCGCCCGCGCCGCCTTCCTCGGCCGGCTGAAAAACGAAGGTGACAGGGTTGGGGCGATGGGTGAGTTTGGCGAGCACTCGGGCGGCCCCGAGGAGGATGGTCGTGTGCCCGTCGTGCCCGCACGCGTGCATGACGCCGTGATGGGTGGAGGAGTACGAACGGCCCGTACATTCAACGATGGGCAAGGCATCCATGTCGGCGCGCAGCGCGACGGAAGGGCGCGAGCCGCGCTCGGTGGCGGGCAGGTGGGCGAGTACGCCGGTTCCCCGGGCCAGCCCGGTCTTGTGCGTGATGCCCAGGGCACTCAGTTCGCCGAGGATGACCTCGCAGGTGCGACGTTCCTCGAACATCAGTTCGGGGTGGGCGTGCAGGTCGTGGCGGATGTCGAGCAGGTCGGACATCTCGCCGGCAATCATGGCGCGCAGCGCGGCTGTCTCCACGCGGGTGCTGGTCGTCGTGGTCATGGAGGATGGTAGGGAGAGGTATCGCGGGCAATGGCGTCCTGGGTGCGTCGTTCTCTCTGAGAACCACATCGCCCCGCAGGGGCGAAGTACCCCCAACAACGCGTCCAGCATCGCGAGCCGGCAACTTGGCTTTGCAAGGTTGCTGTTCTCCGGCCGAAAGCCGGTGCCGCTCGTTCACGCACGGATTCAGCAACGTCCGAAGAGTGACATTGTCGGCACCTTCACTTGAGCACCTCGTCGCAGATGGACAGGGCCTCTTCGATCTTCGACTCGATGGCCTGGTAGTCGAGCGGCCGCCAACTCGGCGGCGCCCAACGGGCGAACTCGCGCTGCAACGACGGGCGAACGGGCACGTTATGCGAATCACTCTCAGCCAGCAGCCGTTCGACCTGTTCGCTGAGCAGGAAGTCGATGAGTTGCCTGCCCAGTTCCGGGTTCGGGCCGCCCTGCACAAGGGCCAGCGTGTTCGGCACGGCGATCGGACCGGTCGAGGGGAAGTCGGCCCCATCGTCGGGTTCGGCAGGTTCGTGCGCGGCCTCGATCCGCCAGCCGTTGCGCTGAGCCGACCAGACGTCGTCGGTGTCGGTCATGCACACGTCGATCTCGCCCTGGCGCACGCCGCGGACGGCGCTGGCGTTGCCGTCGTACAGACGCAGCCCGTTGTCGCGCATGGCTTCGAGCCAGGCGCGGAATCGTTCGGGGCCCCAGGCATGAAGGAGCACACCCATGTGCCCGCGCGTGGTGCCGAACTGCGGGCGGGCCATGCCGATGCGGCCCCTGAACGCAGGGCTGGTCATCTCTCCGGGCGCATGCGGCGGCTGCGGCAGGCGCTCCACCGAATAGCCCAACACGCGGAAACGCAGGGCGAAGCCGTACCAGTCGTCGGCCTTGAGATGGCTCGGCCAGCCTCCCTCGATCGACTCTTCGGCGCTTTGCGAGCGATAGGCCCGGAGCGCACCCTCGCGCGAAAGGCGAATAGTGCCGAACGGCTCGCTGGACCACCACACATCGGCCTGGGGGCGGTCCCTTTCAGCCAACACGCGCTGCACGAGACCGGTGGTCTTGACGGCTTCATTGTCGCCGACGACGAGCACGCGCACGCCGGTCTGCTGCTCGAAGGCCGCCACGATCTGGCGGAGGAACTCCTCATCGACGCTGCTGTAGAGGACAACCTGCTTCTGCTCGGATGCCGGGGTGCGTGAGCAGCCGACCAGTACGAAGAACGAGAGCATTGCGAGGCAGACGGTGCGTGCCATGACCGGCAGTGTAGTGTGAGTCTGCCGGTGGGTCGTTGTCTCCGAGAACGATATCGCCCCGGAGGGGCGAAGCACCCGGAATCTAGTCCAGGCGTCGCGGGCTGGCCGAGGCGACCATGCGGATGGTCGGGGCTTCGAGATCGGCGTTGATGGCCGCATCCTGAAGATCGTTGGGCTGCACCACCATGTCTACGGTGACTCGCTTGAGCACCGGTCCGACGTCGTACTCCATGATGAAGTTGAGTTCGGTCAGCCCGGTGATGAGCGGGCGCGAGTCTTCGCTGATGAGCACGCCGCCCTCGTAGAGGGCGACGGTGCAGATCAGGTTCCACTCCTCGCCGCTCTGCTGGCGGGAGAGGGTGGTGATGCGGCTGGAGGCCGAAGCCGCGTCGGTGATGGTCTCGAACTCGATCCAGTCCGACTCGATGACGGGCGTGGCGATGGGGTTGGCGGGGTAAGGTCCGAAGTTGGACCCGTTGCGGATCATGGCCATGAGCCGCTGCATGACGATGCGGCTGACCACGTGAGTGGAAGCCGAGTCGCTGGTGACCTTGTAACTCTTGAAACTGGCGTCAAGCGCGGCCAGGGTCGCGGTGAGCAGCGTCGAGGTGATGACCAGCGCGATCAGCATCTCGATGATGCTGAAGGCGCACCGGCAGTGCCTGCGGGCGTGTGGAGACCTGGTCACTGGTGGCCCTCCGTGTACGAGCCGGCCATGGGCGAGATGTTCAGCGGGAGCATGAGCCCGTCGGGAAGGGTCATGTCGGGGTCGTATGAGAGTTCGACGTGCCCGTAGCCGTTCCACGGCACGGTCACCGCGCCGGCGTCGATCTGCGCCTGCGTAGGCGTTTCGTCGTGATTCAGGTCGGCCAGCCCGTCGCCGTCGAGATCCCACCCGACGATGCGCTCGCCGTCGACGATCGGCAACGACTCGGGGTCGAGGGACTCATAGTCGCCCTCATCAGGTCCGAAGTAGCCGATGGAGGCGTTGAAGCCGGCCGGGTTGCCGACCGGCTGCCCGTTGATGTCGACCAGCGGGCCTTCGCCCTGCACGGGCTGGAAGGTGAGCAGCAGGGCGCCGGAGATGCTGGCGTTGCCGCGCACGTCGAGTACGCCGGCGATGATGGCGCCTTTCAAACGCACGTCCTGCTCGGGCGGGGAGTTGAACGATCCCACGTCCACCGAGTAGTTGGGCAGCATCATCGAACTCTTGGCGATCTCGTCCAGATCCTCGGGGTCGGGGTTGAGCAGCGCCGACTCCGGTTCGTCGGGGTGCTCCTGCAGGAAGCGCGTGGCCCCGGTGAACTGGAGTTTGTTTCGCACCTGCGTGTAGTTGGTCGAAGCCTGGCTGACAATCGAGCCCACAAACAGGCAGTCGTGGAAGCGGATGTTGTTCGAGTACTTCTTGGTGTCGGTGACGCGCTTGCCGTCGATGACCAGAGGGCTGGGCAGCGCGTCGTACGCGGAGGCCTCGTATTCGTCGACCTCGGAGATCAGCACGTCACCCTTGTCGAGCGGGCTGGCGGCCTTTTCGAGGATCTGTGATGGTGGGCGGGCCGTGTCAGGCAGATAGGGATCGCCGATGACATCGCCGGCCGGCTCGTCGGCATCGTCGCCGTAGGCTGTCCGCTCGTACGAGGGCGCCGGCCGCCCTGACGTGGCGTCGAGTTCCATTCTGCCGTAGATCGTCCACAGGGGGTGGGTGTTGCCGACCGTGGTTTCCACCAGCGTTACGCCGATGAACTGGCAGTCCTCGAACAGCGCGTTCAGCCCGCGCGGAATGGTCACGTTGCGGAAGATGAAGCGCCGGAACACCGGGCGGTAGTACCAGTCGGCGTAGTTGGGGCTGTTGAACGGCGACTTCTCGAAATAGGCGTCCTCCGCATTGTCGGGCAGCCCGTCATGGTTGTCGTCGTCCCACACCGCAATGAAGTATGGGCTCTCGCTGCCGCCGGGGTTCTGGCTGATCTCCCACTCGTCCAGCGCGCTGATCGATGCGCCCAGTTGCGTGGCCACCTGCGTCCAGAACGGATCTCCGTCGGCTGCGGCCACCAGCGCCGAAGTGGTCGACGAGAAACTCTCCGCCGAGATATCGGGCAGGGTGTTGTCGTCAGCCTCGAAGAGCAGCGGGCTCTGGCCGTCGGTGGGGCTGATGGGCCCGCGCAGGCGCGGACGATAGTCACCCTGCTGGTTTGTCCAGTCGCTGGAGTTCACCTTGAACACCAGGCGTCCGGCGACCTTGGAGTAGCGGTCCAGGCGGTCGATGTACCCGTCGCGCCATCCCAGTTCCAGATCGGGATACGTCGATGTGTTGGCGTCGTAGTCCAGGGGGGATTCGGTGTCGGGCTGGTACCTGTTGTCGCCGTTGACGTCCACCCAGCCGTACACGCCGTTGCGGTTGCGGTCGGGCGTGGCGCTGTCGAGCATCAGGGCCAGGTCGTCGTCAACGGGCGACCCGTCGCTGCGGACGAACTCAGGCGACGCGCCGGCCGCACCGGCGACGGTGCCGGCGATCAGGGCCGGCGAGAGCGTGACGCGCCCGTCGCCGTCCTCGTCATAGTGGAGAATGAAGATGTCCAGTTCATCGACGTATCCATCGCCGGTGACGTCCCAGAACGCGTTGTCGTCTTCGCCGTCGGAGTCGAAGTCGGTATCGCCGCCGGGAATGCCGCCCGATTCGACGGGGTGTCCGGCGCGCAGGCGGTTGTCGCCGTCGACGTCGTTGCTGTCGACGCCGCTGAAGAAGGCCTGGAGTTTGGCGTCGAGCACGTCATCGAGCCCGGCGAAGTCGGATCGGAGAACGAGCGGGTCGCCCATCTCGAACTCGAGGTCGTCGAAGCGGGCGCCCAGGTCTCCCACCACCTTGACGTTCTTGCCGATCATGATGCGGCTGGGGCTGATGATCGCATGATTGACGCGCTTGACCAGCCGGTAGTCGCGGCTGATGGTGCGCCGGATCGGCTCGTTGTTGCGCCCGTAGTCGAACACGAACCCATCGACGATGACGCGGACATGCTCTCCGTCGGCCAGCGGCGCGTAGCGGATCTGGAACACCGGAGGCAGGGCCTCGCCGTCGCCGGTAGGCTCGACGGCCACGGCGGGCGTGTACACCCAGTTCTCCAGCGAGAAGATCGACGAATCGGTGCCGCTCGGCGCCGCGCCGATGAACGCCGTGTCGATGAACTCGGCGCCCGAGATGACATTCAGGTCGGCGTTGTGCCGGTTGAGCAGGGCCTCGGCCATGCCGGCGGGCAGGTCGGCCTCGTTGAATCCGCTCGAGGGCGGCAGCACGGCGTAGTCCCCCATCGCGCCGGCGTTGCCCGTCCATAACGCCTGTGTGAACGAGGCGTCGATGGTGCTCTGCGCGACGACAAAGCGGTTGGCAGCCTCAGTGAGGCGCTGCTCGGCCACCTGCAACCCTGTTTCCGCCGCCGACATTGCCCGCATCACGTGCAGGTGCATCGCCGCCGTCCGGATGTTGCCGGTGCTGGCAATGGCCATCGCCGCCACCAGCGACCCGAAAATGATCAGGAACATCATCGCCAGCACCGACGCGATCCCGCGACGGCTCTTCCGCCTGCATACACGATTCACGGCACTCATGGTCCTGTGCTCCACACGCCCCCGCGTCATGGCACGATCCACGTCACGCGCGCGACCACCTCGCTCTCGGTCGCGAACGGAGCCTGATAACTCACTTCAACCGTCACCCGCAGCGGGTACTCGTCCACGTCCCGCCCCCGGAAACTGCCCGATGCCGGTTCGGTCTGCGCGTCGGGCACCACCGTTCCCGTGTCGAAGGGGCTCACCTTCTGCACGAGCACGGTCTGCGTCCAACCCGACATAGGCGCCACAGCCCCGCTCTCCGGGTCGGGCTCGGCGATCGACCCATCCGGCCCGATGTCGGGAATCACCTCGCCGAAGGCATTGACCGGGCCGGGCAGGTCGAGATCGGCCAACCCGTCCGTGCCGACGAACGAGAAACTCAGCCCGTCAAAGTCGTCGAGGTCGTCAAAGTCCTCAATCAGGACTTCGCCCTCTTCCGGGCCCCAGCCTACCAGCGTCGGGGCGCCGATGCCCGGGTCGTCGAGGAAAAGCCCCGTCACCGGATCGTGCTTGGGAAGATTGCGCGTCAGTTCGCGGATCTCGTTGGCCAGGAAGGTGCCTGTTGCCGCGTGGCTCGACCACAAGTTCGAGCGGATGAACGACTGCTGCGCCTCGACCATCGCGACCACGCCCACGCCGACGATCACGGTGGCCAGGGCGGCCTCGATGAGCGTAAACCCGCCGCGTGCACGCACTCGGCGCGCCGACCGGGCGCTGGAACGAAACGTCCGCATGGTCTCTCGACCTCCTCCCGCGCGTGCGACCGCGCGTTCCGAAGGTCCATCGGCTACTTGACCAGTTGGCTCATCTTGAAGATCGGGAGGATGATGGCCATAGCGATAAAGCCGACGATCGTACCCATTACAAGGATCATGATGGGCTCGATCATTCCGGTAACCGTCTTGATGTTGTCCTTCAACTGCTTGGAGTAGAAGGCGCTGATCTGGTCGAGCACCTCGCCCAGTTTACCGGACTCCTCACCCGCCGAGATCATCTGCACCACCGCCCGGGGCAGCAGTTTGTCGTTCTGCAGGGGAGCCGCCACCTTCTTGCCCTGCTTGACGCTGGTATACACCTTGCGCCACATGATCTTGTACAACTGGTTGCCCGACACGTCGCCGGTGATCGTCAGCGTGTCCAGCATCGGCACGCCCGCGTTGAGCAACTGCCCCATCGTCTGCAACGAGCGGCTGATGTACAGCGAACGGAACATCGCCTTGAGCAGCGGGGCCGACAGTTTGAAGCGGTCAAACCAGAAACCGCCCACCTCGGTCTTCAAGCCCGCAAAGATCAGCCCCGCCACCACCGCCAGCGCCGCCAGCAGCAGAGGCCATTGCGCAATGATCAACTTGCTCAGTGACATCAGGAAGGTCGTGGCCCAGGGCAGCACGTCCTCCTTGCCCTCGAACACCGCGTAGAACTTGGGCAGCACAAAGGTCAGCAGGAAGATGGTGACGCTCACGGCCAGGATGCCGATGATCGCCGGGTAGATCGACGCCCCGACCACCATCTTTTTGGTTTCCATCTGCTGGCTGATGTACCCGGCGATGCGGTCGAGCATGTCGGCAAACGAACCGGAGATTTCCGACGCCCGCACCATGTTGACGTACAGCGGTCCGAACAGTTTGCTGTGCTTGGCCAGGGCGTCGGAGAACTGCTTGCCCGACTCCACGTCGCTCTTGAGTTCAAGGATGATCCTGCGGAAGGTGCGGTGCGTGGTCTGGTCGGCGATGCCCTCCAGCGCGGCGCGCAGATTGATGCCCGCCCGGATCATCACCGCCAACTGGGTGGTGAAGTCGAGGACGTTCTTCTTGCTCGGCTTGGCTTCGTTGAGCCGGCGCAGCCGGTCGGTCACTGAGCCCCCGGTGCTGTCCGAACGACCTGCGCCCACCGAGAGCACGTGGACGCCCTGCGCCCGCAGCGATGCCGCCGCCGCCGACGCCGACGCGGCACTCAGCGAGCCCTGCCTGACCTGACCGCTCGCATCCCGGACCTGGTACTGATACGTCCCCATCGACTGCCCGCCTCAATCGCCCCGCCGGGCGCTTTACGCCACCAACTGCCGCTCGAGTTTGTCCGGATAGACCGCCTGCGCGATCGCGTCCTCCTTGCTGATCAGCCCGTTGAAGTACAACTCGGCGATCGAAGTGTCCAGGCTGCACATGCCGATCGCCCGGTTCGTCTCGATCACGTTGGGAATTTCATACGTGCGGTTCTCGCGGATCAGGTTGCGCACCGCCGGCGTAGCCAGCAGCGTCTCCACCGCCGGCACCATGCCCGGTCGATCGGCCCGCGTGAACAGCGTCTGCGAGATCACCGCCTGCAGCGTCGTCGAGAGCATCGAGCGGATCTGGTTCTGCTGACCGGACGGATACATGTCGATGATGCGCTCCACCGTCTGTGACGCGTTGACCGTGTGCAGCGTCGAGAGCACCAGGTGACCGGTCTCGGCCGCGCTGATCGCCAGCGCCGATGTCTCCAGGTCGCGCATTTCGCCCACCAGGATGATGTCGGGATCCTGTCGCAGACAGTGCTTGAGGCCTGACGCAAACGTGGGCATGTCCTGCCCGAGTTCGCGCTGCTCGATCAGGCACTGCTTGCTCATGAACGCGTATTCGACCTATCGCCCGTCACCAGCACCAGCCCCCGCGGCAGGTACGTCAGCCGCGCGATCACCTCGGGCAGGTGCAGGTCGGCCAGCGGAGGCACCCGCGTCTTGATCGATCGCAGCGCCATGCCCACGCGCCCTCGCTGCATGTGCGCATTGACGCGGTAGCGGCTCAGTCCGGGAACCTCGTACGAGAAGTCCGCGTCCTTCTGCCGGTCGAAGATGCCCTGCGCTTCTTCCGAAGCCATCTGCCGGAACATCTTCATCGCCGCCTCGGGCGTAATGACCGGGAAATCCATCGGCTGCACGACCTGGTGGACGCGCATCACCGGGGGCTCGCCGGCCACGAGGTGAATGTCGCTCGCGTCCGCTTCGTACGCGGCTCGAAGAATGGTGTCCAGATCCACGGTGGGCTCCTCCGGGCGGTTGAACGACGGCGCAACGCCGACCGCTTTGATCGGCCGGGCGCTACGCCGGGTTTATCTCGCCTCTCGAAGCCCAGGACTTTCCCGCCCTTTCCACGCGACACTACCGGAATGACCCTAGGCAAAATCCTCAAACCTTTATTGGACTTTCGCTTGTTCTGGGGCATATTCCCGGTTTGTAGGAATCGTTCCGCTCTAGGCGTCGTGAAGAAAGGAGTTTCATCATGTTCCGCCAAACTCACCTGGTTTGCACTTTGATCGTATCCGCCTCGGTTGCATCGGCGCAGACGCAGTACATCAACTGTGCCCGGGGCACCAACAGCACCGGCGTCGCGAAGGCTGACTTCCACGCGACGCTGGTCGCCAAGAACAACCAGAAGATCAAGTTGCTCACCGGAGCGAGCGGTCCGGTGCTCCGCCGCCTCAACGACAACACTGAGGTCCGCGCCACCGTCACCAACAACAACACCTCCGAGGTCCAGATCGACTGGGTGCTCGACGTGCCGAACGGCGTGGAGATCCGATACGGCGCCGCGGGCAACGGGCCCAAGGTCGATCAGGTTGAGATCAAGGATGTCCACTTCACTCCCCGCGCCAACGCCCGCGACAACATGCCCCTCATGGGCTGGCGCGTCGATGACGTCGGGAACGTCTACCTGCTGAACTCCTGGTCCGAGGCCGTGCACTTTGAAAACCTCCTGTTCACGCTCACCAGTGAGCCGCTCAGCCTCGATGAGGGCTTCGACCTGCTCGAAAACCCTACCGGCATCGTGGGGCTGGTCAGTTCAGGAGAAATCAGCGGCACGATGAGCGAAGACCCGTCCGAGATGCTGGTCGGGCAGTTCGCCTTCCCCACCGGGTCGGCCGTTGCGATCGTGTTCGACGTCGCGTTCGTCGCGACTGACTACTCCGCACTGACCGCGCGCCAGGTACTCGGCACGGGCGGCGTGCCGAGCCCGGGTTCGCTCGCTCCGCTGGCGCTCTTGGCGATCGCAACATTCCCCCGGCGCCGGCCCCACTGATCGCTCGCGATCAGCCAACGGCGCCGCTCACTTTGGCGAACTGTCCTGCATCTGTCGGGCCGCCAGCACCGCCAGTTCATCGCATCGCTCGTTCTCGGGATGCCCCTGGTGCCCCCGGATCCAGTGAAAACGAATCTCGTGCCGCGACTTGAGTTCATCCAGGCGGCGCCACAGATCCTCGTTCTTCACCGGCTTCTTGTCGGCCGTGCGCCATCCCCTTTTCTTCCACGACTCCAGCCATTCCTGCAAGCCCTTGAGCACGTACTGCGAGTCGGAATGCAGATCGACCAACGAGGTCCGCGACAGGGTCGACAGTCCCTCGATCACAGCCATCAGTTCCATGCGGTTATTGGTCGTCCGCGCCTCGCCGCCCGATCGCTCGGTTTCCTTGCCGCTGGCCGGATGGCGGAGGATGAACGCCCACCCGCCCGGCCCGGGATTCCCCGAGCAAGCACCGTCGGTAAACAGTTCGACCGCGGGCTTGGCGCTCACCGCTCGCCCTCGATTACGTGTCGATGCTTTTCATAGCGCACCACGAGCGACCGTCCCAGCGTCACCGCCCACGAGCGCGCGTGCCGGTACATCTGCGCGTTGCGATCCGCGTGCTCCGGACGCCCGAGGCGCAGATATACCAGGCGCATCCACGGGGTGCCCAGCAGCCGCACCAGCGCGTACACCGGCAACAGCACCTTGCGCTTGCAGCGATCGCCGGATGTCTCCACCACTCGCCCGCCCCAGTACGAGCCGTCGTGCCACAGCCAGTCGAGACTGACCGGCGAGACGTGGAAGCGGTCATCCTGCGCGTCGGGCGGCAACTCGCGCAACTGCGCAAAATGAAACTGGTGCAGCGTGCCGGTGAACAGGAACTGCATCCGCGAGAACATCGACGTCACGTTCGGCGTGCTGATAATCACCGACCCCCCCACGCGGCACACACGAAACAACTCACCCAGCAGGTCGTGCGGCCTCTGCACGTGCTCGATCCCTTCCAGGCACACCACCACGTCGAACGACTGGTCCTCGAACGGCAGCCGGCGCGTCATGTCGGCCGCGACAAACGACGGATCGTGCCCGTTGATGTCCGCCGGGATCACCTCGTGCCCCTGCGCCCGCATCGCCGCGGTCATCTGCCCCGCGCCGGCCGCCATGTCGAGCACACGCCCGCGCCGCAGCCGCGCCGTCATGCCCTCCACGATCCGCATGTAGCCCGTGAAGTTGTGCCGATGGCTGAACTCGGGCGCGGCCTCCGCGCCGATGGGATTGCGGACGGACGGTTCGGCCGCGGTACTCATGGCCCGACTGTACTGTGACTTGCTGCCCGCTTCCACTGGCAGCGCCGCCCGCCCCGCCACCTACCATCGCCCATGACCACCGCCGTCGCTGTCCTCACCCGTGTCCATCGCATCGAGGTCCGCCCACGTCCCGACGCCGGCGACCCCCGCGCCCGCTCCCTCCAGCACGACGCGGCCGCCATCGGCATCACCCTTTCCTCCGCCCGGACCACGCGGGTCTACCTGATCGAGGCAGCCCTGGACTCTGACCAACTCCAAGCCATCCGCACCCGCCTGCTCGTTGACCCGGTCATCGAGTCAGGCACCGGCGGCGCTTCCCCAACCCTCCCGGGAGAGATCACCGTCGAGGTCCACCCGCTTCCGGGAGTCATGGACCCGGCCGCCCAGACCGTCGCACGCGCCATCGCCGAACTGACCGGCGCGCCGGCCGCAGTTGTCACGGCGTGGCGCTATGACCTCGGAGGCGTCGACCGTGCGGCCGCCATGACTCTCGCCCGCCGCCTGCTGGCAAACCCTGTCGTCCACGCTCTCTACGATCACGCCCATCTGCCCGAGCAACTTCCCAAGGGCCGCCCCGCCGAGTTCCGCGTCACACACGTCGAAATCCGCAGACTGGACGACGACGCACTCGAACGGCTCAGCCGCGACGCACATCTGTTCCTGAGCCTCGACGAGATGCGGGCCATCCGCGACGAGTACCGGCGTCTGAACCGTGAGCCGACAGACATCGAACTGGAAACCCTCGCGCAGACCTGGTCGGAACACTGCGTGCACAAGACCCTCAAGAGCACGATCAGGTACAGGCAGGAAGGCACGCAGGCACAAGGGCATGGAGGGGGACGCGACGCGGAACGAGCCCGAAGCGCCAGCCAGGCAGACCCCATCCGCTGGGAAGGTCGTCCCGGGCACCAAGTCCACGCCGACGGGTCCGTCACCATCCACAATCTCCTCAAGTCCACCGTCGCCGCCGCGACACACGAACTCATCGCCGAGGGGGTTGACTGGACGCTCTCTGTCTTCGTCGACAACGCGGGTGTGATCACGTTCGATGACAACCACGCCGTGTGCGTCAAGGTCGAAACGCACAACCACCCCAGCGCTCTGGAGCCCTATGGCGGCGCAGCCACGGGTATCGGCGGGTGCATCCGCGACATCATGGGCACCGGGCTGGCCGCCAAACCCATCGCCAGCACCGACGTCTTCTGCGTGGCTCACCCCAGACACTGGTACGCAGAGGACGCAAAGAGCGCCAAGGGCGCAGACTCGGAGGAGAGTTCTTCGAAGCAAGTCCCGGCTTCCTTCTCTGCGGCCCCTGCACCCTCCGCCACCTGTGCGTACCAACTTCCTGCCGGCTGCCTGCATCCGCGGCGGATTCTCACCGACGTCGTCGCCGGTGTGCGTGACTACGGCAACCGCATGGGGATCCCCACCGTCAACGGCGCGGTGTGGTTCGACGATCGCTATGTCGGCAACCCGCTGGTCTTCTGCGGGTGCGTCGGCATCATGCCGCGCGACCGCATCGACGGCAAGGCCAGGCCAGGCGACCTCATCGTCGCACTGGGAGGGCGCACCGGGCGCGACGGCATCCACGGCGCGACCTTCTCCAGCGCCGAACTGACCGACACCCACGCCGACGAGTTTGCCCACGCCGTGCAGATCGGCAACGCGATCGAGGAGAAGCGTGTGCTCGATGCGATTCTGCGGGCTCGCGACTATGTGGCGTGCGGGCACGAAGGACAAGGCGGCGAAGCGACACAGGCACGCCCGGAGGGGGGGGCTCAGGAGCCAAGCGACGAGACACGAGCCCGAAGCGCCTGCGAGGGGAACCCTTTCCCCACTTCACATGCTCCATTCCCCCTCTTCAACGCCATCACCGACTGTGGCGCGGGCGGCTTCTCGTCCGCGGTCGGCGAGATGGGCGAGCACCTTGGCGCCGAAGTGCACCTCGATCGTGCGCCGCTGAAGTACGCCGGGTTGACGTACACCGAAATCTGGATCAGCGAGGCGCAGGAGCGCATGGTGCTGGCCGTGCCGAAGGAGAACCTGCCCGCGCTCCAGCAGATCTGCGATGAAGAGCACGTCGAACTGAGTGTGCTCGGCACGTTCGGCACCCCCGCCCGCGACCTCGTCCTGCACTACAACGGGCACGAGGTCGGACGCCTGCCTATGCACTTTCTCCACAACGGCATCCCCACGCCGACCCGCGAGGCCGTGTGGAAGACCACAGACTTCACCACGGAGTCCCACGGAGTTGCACGGAGCAAGAGCGAGAACGATTCAAGACCTGATCCCCTGGTGGCTGATGGCCGATCCCTGGTCCCTTTTTCCGTGTCGTCTGTGGTTGAATCTCCCTCTCCCCGCGACGCGCTGCTCGCGCTCCTCGCGCACCCCAACATCGCCAGCAAGCACTTCATCATCCGGCAGTACGACCACGAGGTGCAGGGCAACACCGTCATTCGTCCGCTCGGCGGGCCTTGCGGACGCGGGCCGATGGATGCAGCCGTCATCGAGCCGGTCCCGGGCACCCACAAAGGCCTCGCCATTGCCTGCGGGCTCGGGGTGGATCGGCCCGCCGAGCCGATACTCGATGGCTCCGGACACACCAACCATCCGCTCGGAGCGCCGATCTACACAGACCCCTACGAAATGGCCCTGGCTGCGATCGACGAATGCGTGCGCAACCTTGTCTGCGTTGGCGCCGACCCCAACCGCATCGCGATCCTCGACAACTTCTGCTGGCCGAGTTGCAAGAAGCCGGAGAACCTCGCCAGCCTGGTCCGCGCGGCCGAGGGCTGCTACGACGGCGCCAAGGCCTACCGCACGCCCTTCATCAGCGGCAAGGACAGCCTCAATAACCAGTTCACCATCCCCGGCGAGAACGGCCGACCCGCCCGCACCATCGAGATCCCGCCAACCCTCCTCATCACCGGCGTCGGCATCGTCCACGACGTGCGCACCTGTGTGACGATGGATGCAAAAAAACCGGGCAACACGCTCATCGCCGTTGAGCCGATGCGTGGTACGTTTGAACAATGGGCCGAGGACACACTGCGCCTCGGAGGCACACACCTTGCTCAAATTGGTGCACTTCCTCCGCGTGCGAGCACGGGCAGACCTCGACCGGATCCCGAGGCCTCGGCTCGTCTGGCGCGTGCCGTCCACCAAGCGATGAACGAAGGGCTCGTCGAATCCGCGCACGACGCCTCCGATGGCGGCATCCTCTGTGCAGTCGCAGAAATGCTCATCGCCGGCTCCACGCCGGAGCGCCCGCTTGGCTGTCGAATGTACCCGCTCTATCGCGACGACTACCTGATGGCGTACTGGTTCGGCGAACGCAGTTGCTATGTCCTCGAATGCAAGAACCCGGTGCACACGATGAAGCGCATCGGCGAGTTGTATGGCGGTGCTCTCGGCGCAAACATCCTTGGATCGCCGCTTGACGCATCCGGCATACTCGATCTCAATGACGAGTATGGCTCCGTTCCCGTCTCCGACCTCGCAGCCGCGTGGCTCGGCACGCTGGACTGGTGAGTGCAATGTCCCCCGCAATGGACGCTGGAGAAGCGCTCGTCTTCAGGCGTCTCTCCGGGTTGACGTTCCTGTGATTTCACTCCACGCTCAGCACCACGCTTCCGCGCTTTCCGTCGGTCATCACCCATTCGTGCGCCCGCGGCGCGTCCCTCAGCGGCATCACTTCCTGCACCACGGGCCGCAGCCACCCAGCACGCAGCCCGCCCTCCACGCCGCTGGCACATTCGAGCAACTCCTCGCGCGAAGCATTGAACAGCGCCATGCCGTGCACACTCGAGTCCTTGCCCATCAGCCCGCGCGGGTTCACGGTGATCTGGCCTCGATTGCCCACCACGATGATCCGCCCGCGCGGAGCCACCAGTCCCATGTCGCGCTCGAGATTGACATTGGCCAGCATTTCGACGATCAGGTCGGGCCCGCGCCCGCCGGTCGCGTCCATGATCTGCTCCTCGTAGCCCTTCTCGCGATGGTTGAACGCGGCCTCGCAGCCCAGTTTGCGCACAAACGCCAGCCCGTCAGTGGTGCCGGCCGTACCGATCACCCGCAGCCCGCTGGCGCTGGCGATCTGCACGCACGCACTGCCCACGCCCCCGCTGGCGCCGTGAATCAGCACGCTCTGCCCCGGGCGGGCCGCCCCGATCTGCATCATCGCGCGCCACGCCGTCAGACAGGGCACGCCGAGCCGAGCGCCCTCTTCAAACCTCACCCCGCCCGGCAGCGCATGCACTTCATGAGCCTGCGCTGTGACGCGCTGCGCATAGGTTCCCCCGGCCAGTGCGCACACCCAGACCCGATCGCCCGGTTTGAGCGTCGTCGTCCCGCGGCGGAGATCAGCGCCCTGCCCCACTGCTTCGATCACGCCGGCTGCATCGATGCCCGGCGTGTACGGCAGGCTCGGGAGCCTTCCGTACCCGCCCGCGCGGATGTACGTGTCCACCGGGTTGACGCCGGCCGCGTGGATCCGTACCAGCACCTGCCCGGCGCCGGGCTGCGGGTCAGGCGCTTCATCCAACTTCATCACCGATGAATCGCCGTGGACGTGAACTCGTATGGCTTGCATGGGTCGCTCCTGCACAATGCTCCCATGCCCGGACCCAGGGGGCAACCCGCTAGGCCGCCCACAGTTTGCTCACCTCGCCCGTGATCAGCCTCTGAACGATCTGCCCGAGGCTGGAACACAGTTCGATCTTGCTCATGCACGCGGTCGCGCCGGCCCGTTCACCGGCCGCCCGCTTGTCCGCACTCAGGTGCGCCGACACCAGCAGGATGGGTACTTCCTTCCCCACCGCCGCGCGGATCGCCACGATGGCTTCAGGCCCCGTGCCGATGCTGAGCATGTAGTCGACCACGGCCACGTCAGGCTTGTATCCGCTCTCGAGCAGGCGCTTGACCCCCGGCACGCCGGCTTCAAAACTCATCTCCACATTCTGCTTTCCCAGCAGCGTGCGCCAGATCGCGGCTGCAAGCGGGTCATCTTCAACGATCAGAACTCGCGTCCGCTCCCCGCGCGCGGCCGCGGGCGGCTGCGCCGCATGGGCGCCCACCCACCATTCCACCCGATTCCGCCCCTTGTGCTTGGCTTCATACAACGCCTCGTCGGCCCGCTGCACCAGGTGCTCGCACGCCTCCGGCCAGGTCGCGCCCTGCGCGTGCGCGATCCCCACGCTGATGGTCACCGCGACGCTCGACCTGCTCAGGCCAAGCGCACTGATGTCCACCTCGATGCTCGCCATCGATTCGCGTATCTCTTCGCCGGCCGCCCGCGCGTCGGCCGGCGTCAGCCCGGGCAGCAGCGCTACGAACTCCTCCCCGCCATAGCGGAACACCTCGCCCCGCTCCTGCATGGCCGTCGCCAGTCGCTCGCCGATTTCCTTGAGCACCGCATCCCCGGCCTGGTGACCCAACGTGTCGTTGATCGACTTGAACCGGTCCCCGTCGCACATGATCACCGTCAGGCTCGAGCCCGACGCGCGAGATTCAGCGAACAGCGCCGCCAACCGCTCATCCAGCCGCCGCCGATTGCCCAGCCCGGTCAGTGGATCGCAGGTCGACGCGCGGTCTGCTTCGAGTCGCACCTGGATCGCCTGCTCCTCGGCCGCCGCCATCAGGTTCGACGTCGAGCCGATCGCGTCCAGGTCGAACAACTTCTCGATCTGGCGCGCCGCCGACGCAATCTCGCTCAGCGCCGAGTCCAGTTCGGCCAGTTCGCACCCGAACCACTCCTGCGTCGTCCGCTCCAGACGGCTGGACCACTGCGCCTCCTGCTCCTTGTCCAGCAGCATGTTCGCCGCGTATCGCGCCATGATCGCCGTCCGCACCAGGTGCAACGACGCCGTCGGCACTCCGCGCGGATGATGGTGGTGCCCCGCCACCACCCCGTACGACTCCGGCAGGCGCCACTTCGTCGCCAGCGCCGCTCCAATCGAGGTGTGATCGAACTCGAACGCGGCCTGCTCGGCCTGGCAGCACGAGTCATCGCCCATGTTCGCTTCACCCATAACGTTGACGTACTCCTCCCCCAGAGCCGTCACCGCCGCGAGGATGCCGATGTCCTGGAACAACGCCGCTGTGAACGCCTCGTCCGGGTCGCAACGCCGCAACTGCAACGACAGCATCCGTGCAGCCACCGCACTGCAAACCGACCTCCTCCAGTACCGTTGAAGATCAAACCCCGTGCCGTGCCCGACCAACTTGGTCGAATCGAACAGGCTGAACCCCAACACCAGCGACTTGACCGTGTTCAGCCCCAGGTAGTTCAACGCCCGGTCCACCGTGCCGCACGGCTTGGCCAGCCCGTAGAAACTCGAATTGACCGTCTTGAGGATCTTGGCCGCCAATGCCTGATCCTGCTCGACAACGTGCGCCAGCGAGCGGAGCGACGTATCCGGCCGGCCGGTCAGTTCGAGCACCTGTATCGCGATGCCCGGAAGAGTGGGCAGGTTTGGACATGAAATAACCTTCTGGAACCGCACAGTCTCCATGCCGGACGCCCCCCCAACCCTCCTCTGCGCGGGCAAACGAGTGACATCCCCCGCAGAGACAGGCTCATCGGACAGTCTCCAAGGCATGTTGACGGACAGCCATGCGCTTTTTCAGGCTTTGACCCTAAGATTTCATCCCAAGTCCACGCGAGGCTTCTTTCGACGTTGTGCAATCGAAAAAGCACAACCGGAAACGGCTCATAACGCCCTCAAAGCGGTGTGGGCGGTTCACCTCAACCCGTATTCCTTCAGTTTCCGATAGAGGGTTCTCTCTCCGATCCCGAGCAGTTTGGCCGTCTGCTCCCGATTGCCCCCGGTCATCTGCAGGGTCTCGCGAATGGCCCGCTTCTCCAACTGCTCCAGGCTGCTCCCCGCCAGAGACCCGCTCAGGCCCTCCGACCCGTCGTCAATCTCGGACGCCAACACCTCGGGGGGAATGTGCCGCACCTCGATCCGCGCCCGCGACGGGTTCTCGGACTCCCCAATCGCTGCGATCACCATGTTCTGTGTCACGTTGAGCAACTGTCGCACGTTGCCCGGCCACGCGTAACTTGTCAGCCGCAGCATCGCTGTGTCGCTGATCGGCGGGGGCGGCGTGTCGGACGCCATCTGGGCGGAAAACCGCCCGATCGCGTGGCGCACGATCCGCGGAATGTCGTCACGCCGCTCGCGCAGCGGCGGCAGGTGCACGTGGCTTCCATTGATGCGGAAAAACAGATCCTCGCGGAACGCGCCCTGCCCGATCATTTCCCGCAGTTCGCGGTTGGTCGCACTCACGAAACGCACGTCGATCTTCCGCGGCTCGTTCGACCCCAGCCGCACCACCTCCCCCGATTCGAGCACCCGCAGCAACTTAGCCTGCATCGACACCGGCATGTCCCCGATCTCATCGAGGAACAGCGTCCCGCCGCTGGCATACTCGAACACGCCCTCGCGGTCCTTCTCGGCCCCGGTGTAGGCGCCCTTGACGTGTCCGAAGAGTTGATCCTCCAGCAGACTCTCGCTCTGCCCGGCGCAGTTGAACACCGCGTAGCGTGCCCCGCGCCGCTTCGAGTTCTCATGCACCGCCCGGGCGATCAGTTCCTTGCCGGTCCCGCTCTCGCCGGTCACCAGCACCGGAATCGTGCTGCCCGCCACCGTGCGCACCGTGCGCAGGATGCGCCGCATCGACTCTGAACCGGCGATGATGCCCTCAAACCCGTCATGCTGCACCAACCCTGAGAGGTCGCCCGACTCGTACCTGAGCAGCACGTTCTCGGCCGCCCGGTTGACCAGGCTGCGGAACACCTCCAGTTCCAGAGGCTTTTCGATGAAGTCGAAGGCCCCGTGCTTGAAGGCCGCCCGCGCCGTCGCCACGTCCCCGTGCGCCGTCACCATGATCGTCTCGGCGTTGGGCTGAAGCCGTCGCGCCGCCTCGAGCACGATCAGCCCCGCGTCGGCCCCGTCAGGGCTCGCCCCGTGCTCCCCGCCCGACTCGGGCATGCGCAGGTCGGTGACGATCACGTCAAAGGATCCGCCTTCGAGTTCCCCCATCGCCGCCGACACTCCGCCGACGATTGTGCAGACGTGTCCGGGTCGGCGCAGCGCCTCGGCCATCACCTCGGCGTGGTCGGGCTCATCCTCGACGATCAGAACCTGGGCCCCGGCGCGCCTGGCTTCCTGTTCGCTCATGACTTCTTCTGCCCTGCCATCGTGAACAGATCGCGATCCTGCCGGCTCACCAGCACCGGCACGTCGGGCCCCATCGCCGTCAACCGTTGCGCCAGACGCGGCAGATACCCGCGCTCGGTGGGCGTGTGTCCGCCCAGGATCACGCTCACGCCCTGCTGCAGCGCCGCGACCACCGCGTGATGCCGCATCTCGCCGGTCACAAACACGCGGCACCCCTCCCGTGTCGCAAGATCGAGCAGATCCTCCCCTGACCCGGGAATCACGCCTACGTGCCGGATCATCTCGTCCGCTTCCCCAGCCAGCGCATACTTCACACGGTTCACGTTCAGGTGCGCTGACAGCCGGTCGGCCAGTTCGACCACCGTCGCCGGGCGGTCAAGCACCAGCCGACGACCCAGCCCGGCCGACCGCAACTGCGTCCCCACCAGTTCGTACACGTCGAAGGCCGGCTCCTCGTACGGATGAAACTCTCGCAGCGTCTGAATCACCAGCGGCAGGGCGGCCTTCGAGCACACCATCTCCAGCCGCACCTCGGGAATCTTCTCCAGACGCCCGGTCGTTCCCATGCGCGGCGCCGCCGTCTCGGCGCCGAAGAAGGTTCCCGTCCCCGGCGTGGCGAACGAGCACAACCGGTAGGCCCCGATCGTCCCCGCCCCGGCCGTGCCCAGCGCGTTTCGCAGCGCGTCCACGTCGTTCTCGGGTACGAACACCACAATCTTGAGTTGCCGGTTGCGCTCGACGCGCAGGTGCGGCACCAGCGCGCGGCAGTCGCCGGCGATCTGGTTCTCGCTCCCCCCGCTCAGCCCCTCGCACAACCAGTCCGTCACCCCGCCCGGCGCCGCATCCAGCGCCGTGTGCGGCGAGTAGATTGCGATCCCATGCTCGATCGCTCCACGCACCACCCGCTCCTTGGCCGACGTGTCCGTCAGCGTCGTCAGCGGGTTCCAGATCGGACAGTGGTACGCGATGATCGCCGAGCACCCCTGCCCGATCGCCTCGGCCAGCACTGCCTCGGTCAGGTCGATGGTCAGCAGGATCGCCCCGGTCAGTTCACGCTCGGGAACGCCCACCTGCAAACCCGCGCGGTCCCAGTCCTCGGCGTACTCCAGCGGCGCGACTTCCTGCATCAGGGCGACCAGATCGCGTAACTTCATCATGCCTCTCCTGGTGAAGTCCGGCCCATTGTATGAGCCGCCCCGCCCCGGGCCGACTTACCATGCCCCATGACCGCGACCCCGTTGACCCGGCCCGCCCACGCCAAGGTCAACCTCGCGCTTTCCGTCGGCCCCCCCCACCCCCCCGGACACCCCCACGCCGGCTTTCATCCCATCTGCTCGTGGATTTCCGCCATCGCTCTGGCTGACCAGGTCCGCATCACTCGCACCCACACCACCAGCATCGAACGCCGCTGGGGTGACGGAACGCCGGTCGAATGGCCGCTCGAAAAAGATTTGGTCTTCCGCGCCCATCGCCTGCTCGAATCGCACTCCAACCGCCCGCTTCCTGTCCGAATCGAAATCGAAAAGCACATCCCCGCCGGAGGAGGGCTGGGCGGCGGGTCGTCCGATGCAGCCGCCACACTGCTCGCCCTCGTCGAACTCTTCGACCTTGCCATCGGCCTACCGGCGCTGCGCGCCCTTGGCTGCTCGCTCGGCAGCGACGTCGGCTTCTTCATCGACCATCAGGCCCCTCCCCGCCCCGGCATCGTCTCCGGCGTGGGCGAACAGGTTGAACGCACCGAGCGTCGCACCGACCCGCTCGTGCTCATCTGCCCACCCTTCGGGTGCGCTACGCCGCAGGTCTATCGCCGATTTGACTCGCTCCCCTCGCCCGGACTGGACCAGGCCCGCGTCGGTCGCCTGGTCGAGCAACACGATCCGGTCGCACTCTTCAACGATCTGGCGTTCGCGGCCGAGGCAGTCGAGCCGCGCCTGGGCGACCTGCGCCGTCGCGTGCGAGAGCACATCGGGATCGAGCCGCACCTGAGTGGAAGCGGGAGCACGCTTTTCCTGCCCGGCGACGAGCAGGTCGCCCGGCGCCTGCAAAGGCTTCTGCCCGACACGAAAGTTCTCTGCACGCGCCTGGTCTGAAGATCACTAGAGGCTATCCCGAAACCGTTTTCGGCGGGGCGCGTATGACTCAGCACCATGCTAAAACTCACGGACGAGCAGTTGGACTGGCTGTGCAAACGTGTG
>RHKP01000019.1 GCA_008363215.1 Cyanobacteria bacterium CYA | reverse complement strand
GCTCTCGGAATCGGGACTCTCCGACGCCGAAATCGACCTCAACATTCAGCAGATGCGCCGCCCTGAGTACTTTCACTGGACCAAGGACGGGGTCCGCGGCCGCGATTGGTAGCGGGGCGATGTCCGTGCGCGGTCGGCGCGATGGGGCTTCCAAGTTCGCTATCGCAACTCGTCCGGCACGCGCTCGTGCAGGCGTTTGAGGTCCTGGGCCCGGTCTTTGGGCATGATGAGCGTCGCGTCGGGCGTGTGCACCACGATCAGGTTCTCGCACCCCAGCATCGCGATGGTGTGCGAGCCCGACCCCGCACTGATCACCAGATTCCCACGCCCGTCCACCTCTACCACCTTCTCGGTGCCGCTCACGCGATTGTCGTCGGCGTCGGGCTGGATGGTTTCACCAAACGCCGGCCACGAGCCCACGTCCAGCCACTCAATGTCCATCCGCACGCCGCAGATGCTCACACGCGGATCGTTCGACGCCGGCTCCATGACCGCATAATCGACGCTGATCTTGGGCAGGGCGGGATAGACATCCGCGAGCACGGCCGCGCGCCTGGGTGTGCCCCACGCCGCCCCGATGCTCGCCAGCCCTGCGTGCGAGTCGGGCCGGTAGCGCTGCAACAGGTCCATGAATCCGCAGGCGTGGAAGATGAACATGCCCGAGTTCCAGAAGAAGCGGCCTGAGGTGACGTACTGCTCGGCCGTCTCCTGGTCGGGTTTTTCGACGAAGCGGGCAACCCGGAAGCCGCGTTCGCCAATCGGCGGCCCCTGCTCGATGTACCCAAACCCGGTCGCGGCGAAGGTCGGCTTGATGCCGAAGGTCACCAGGCGCGTCGGGTCGGACTCCACCAGCCGGAACCCGTCGTCCATGGCGTTGTGAAAGGTCTCGACGGGTTTGATGAGATGGTCGGCGGTCAAAACCGCAAAGACAGCGTCGGCGTCCATGCTCGCAAAGACCGACGCACCGAAGCCCACCGCGTTGAGCGTGTCACGCCCGACCGGCTCGCCCAGGATCCGGTCGTCGGCCGAACCGGGCACGGTTTCCAGAATGGTCTGTCGGTGTGCCTCGCCGGTGCAGATGTACTGGTGCGAGGGTGGGACGAGTCCGTCGAGCCGTGCCACGGCAAACTCGAGAAGCGAGCCCGTTCCGGAGCCGCCGGGGCGGGGGACGAACTGGATCAACTGCTTGGGAGTGCCCCTGCGGCTCATGGGCCAGAGCCGGGTGCCCGAGCCGCCTGCCATGATCATCGCGTAGCGCATGGCCCGACTATACACGACTTCGGACCCGGTTATCGACGCGCAAGGCGTCAACTGGGGTCGAGTAGATGCTCTATCCGGGGCGGCGACCGCTCCCGGCGGGGTGATGGGGTGCTCCTGGCCCGGATTCGTGGCAAACTACCAGTGGAGCCCCAGACATGAACCCGCACGAGAAGCGCCCGCCAGTCATGCCAGAGCCCTGCCCCTCCAAGCCCGGACAGGCGGCCGGACAGTCGCCGGTGCGCGGGCGAAACCTTGACGCCTTCCGCAACGACCTGGTCGCCCTGTTCGCCCGAATGGTCGGGCAGGTGAACCGGCCGGGTACCTGATTCCGACCCTCACGTCGCGCCACTCGGACTGGTCGAGTCTGCTGGTCCCGCACGCGCGGGGTCGGGGATTCAGCGACCTCCGGTGCATCTCGGCGGAGCCCGGAGATTGCCGGGAGGGAGTTGGGTGAATAAGGTTGCCCCTGCCGCGGATGTGGCGGAATTGGCAGACGCGCTAGGTTCAGGTCCTAGTGGGGGTAAAACCCCGTGGAGGTTCGACTCCTCTCATCCGCATTACGGCGGGCGTAGATCGCCCGCCGTTGCCTTTTTTCCGTCTCCCACCGCATCGAAATGGGGCGCAAGTTCCATGCCCGCAGTCTGAGTGCCGGCGTGGGCGCCGTACCATGCTCCCGATGCACCGAGCCATCTCCACCGCCGCCGTTTGTCTGGCGCTGGGAGCCCACGCGGGCGCTCAAACCGACCAGACAATCTCCGTCCGCCACCTGCAGGAGCCGGGCACCGACATGCGCAACAGCCACTACGTCTCCAACCGTCCGCCCCTCGAACCATCGCGCCTGATCAAACTGCCCATCGGTTCGATCAGGCCGCAGGGCTGGCTGGCGCACCAACTCCGCCTCCAGGCCGACGGGTTCCACGGGCACCTGATGGAAATAAGTCCGTTCCTGGACACGCAAGGCAACGCCTGGCTGGATCCGAAGGGCCGCGGTGAGCGTGGGTGGGAGGAAGTGCCTTACTGGCTGAAGGGCTACCTCAACTGCGCCTATGTGCTCAACGACGAGCAGATGATCGCCGAAGCGCACCGCTGGATCGAGGGAGCACTCAACAGCCAACAGGACGATGGGTGGTTCGGGCCCGATGAGGGTCGCACCGGACTGGCCACCAAACTGCGCGGCCGTGACGACCTGTGGCCCAACATGATCATGCTCTACTGCCTGATGGACTACCACGACGTCACCAGGGATGAGCGCGTCATCACGCTCATGCAGCGCTATTTTCGCTATCTCGAGAAACTGCCTGAGGACAAGTTCCTCGTGGGCTACTGGCCCAAGATCCGCGCCGGTGATCAACTTGCGGCGATCCACTGGCTCTTCAACCGCACCGGGGAAGACTGGCTGCTTCCGCTGGCCGAGAAAACCCACCGGCACACCGCGCGGTGGGACGAGGGGCTGATCGACTGGCACAACGTGAACATCGCCCAGGCCTTTCGCGAACCGACGCAGTGGTGGGTGCAGTCGCATGACGACGCACACCGCCGGGGCGCCGAGCGCAACTGGACACAGATCCGCCAGATGTACGGGCAGGTGCCCGGCGGCATGTTCGGCGCAGACGAAAACTGCCGCCCCGGCTATGACGATCCGCACCAGGCCGTCGAAACCTGCGGGCTGGTGGAGGAAATGCTCAGCGACGAGATCCTGCTGGGCCTGACCGGCGACATGGTCTGGGCCGATCGCTGCGAGGACGTGGCGTTCAACATGCTCCCGGCCGCCTTCACGGCCGACATGGGCGCTCTGCGCTACCTCACCGCGCCCAACCAGCCCGTCTCCGACGCCGAGAACCACTCGCCGGGCATCCAGAACGGCGGACCGATGTTCCTGATGAGCCCGCACCGGCACCGTTGCTGTCAGCACAACGCCGGGCACGGGTGGCCCTATTACGCGCAGCATCTCTGGTACGCCACACCCGACAACGGGCTGGCGGCCGTGCTCTACAGCGCCAGCACCGTCACCGCCAGAGTCGGCAAGGACACGGAAGTCACCATCGAACAGCAAACCAGGTATCCGTTTGGAGACACGGTGCGATTCAACGTGCGCCTCGCGGCGCCCGCGAAGTTCCCGCTCTATTTCCGCATTCCCGCGTGGTGCGATGATCCGGGTGTGCGCATCAACGGGCAGGTGGTCAAGGAGAATGCACAGCCCGGGCAACTGCTGCGCGTCGAGCGCCAGTGGGCCGACGACGACCGCGTCGAACTGACTCTGCCCATGCAGGTTCGGGTCCGCACGTGGGAAGCCAACCACGGCTCAGTGTCCGTCGATCGCGGCCCGCTCACCTACGCGCTCGACATCGGTGAGAACTACCGCCGCTACGAAGACGCCGGCGCTCAGAACAAGGAACTCACGGACGCGCAGGTGGCCGAACTCAACCGCACATGGCCGGCATACGAGATTCTGCCGGCCGGCGCGTGGAACTTCGGGCTGCTGCCCGAAGAGCCGATCCGAGTGGAGGAGCGAGGAGCGGTTGCGGAGGGTTCGCCCTGGACACCCGACGCCTCACCCATCGTTCTCTGGGCCAAGGCACGCAAGATTCCGCAGTGGAAGGTTGACCAGCACGGGCTTGTCGGCGCGTTGCAGGATTCACCGGCCTTCACCGAGGAACCCGTCGAAACCGTGCGGCTCATTCCGATGGGCGCCGCCCGCATCCGCATCAGCGCCTTCCCCGTTGCCGGCAGCGACAGCAGCGCCACCACGTGGACCGAGCCGAAGCAGACATTCCGGAAGCAGTTCAACGTCTCCGCGTCGCACACGCACGAGACGGACACCGCGACGGCCGCGGCCGACAGCATCGTGCCCGAGCACTCGGGCGATCGTGTTATTTCGCGACACACGTTCTGGCCGAACAAGGGGACGCTCGAGTGGGTCCAGGCCTCGTTCGACAAGCCGCGCCGCGTGCGATCGGTCTCGGTCTACTGGTTCGACGACGCCGGCGACGGGTTCTGCCGCGTCCCGGCGTCATGGACCCTCAGTTATCGCGAAGGCGACACCTGGCACCGCGTCGCGACGACCGACGAGTTCGGCGTGTACAAGGACCAGTTCAACACGGTCACGTTTGAGCCGGTGTACTCCGACGCCCTGCGCCTTGAAGTGCAACTCCAGGACGAGTTCTCGGCCGGCGTGCTTGAGTGGAAGGTCGAGTAGCGGCGTGGGCGGGGCGCCGGACCCCGCGAACGTGTCAGCGCCGCCGTCGTACCGCCACGCCTGCCAGCGCGAGCAGGGCGCATGACGCAGGGCCGGGGATGACGCGGACGCTCACACCCTCGGCCTGGTAGTAGTTGTCGGGGGTCTCCAGTGTGTTCACCGAGCCCTCGTGCCAGGTTTCCTCATTGAGGTACCAACCGAAGTGAACGGCGTCATACACGGAACTCGCGGCGTATTCGAACGCCACCGCACCGAACATGTTCGTCTGCAGTTGAATGTCAAACGAGAACATGTGAATTGGATTCTCATAGTCAATGTTCCAATTGACCGGGTGTCCCGGCTGCCAAGGCAAGATGTCCCAAATGCCGGTGTCGCTGACGTCGCCGACGTCGAACACGTGCCCGTACGCCCTTGTCGCACTTTCGATGAGCCCGGTGTCGCCGCCGAACTCGACGCTGAGCGTGGCCCAGCCGAAGAAGGTGCCCTCGGGGTCGAAGTCCGTCGCCTCCATCGAGAGCCAGACCTCGACGGTGAACGTCTCGCCCGCCTGCACGACAGGGGGCGCGACCATCCAACTGTGGAAGACGGTGTTGGCCGCCGCGGGTGGGCAGGCCGCCAAGGCCGCCAGCACGAATGCGCTTCTCATCGCGACTGCCCTCCGCCGAATCAGCAGGGCGACGTGACACGAACCCCGACTTTCGCATACTACACCGTTTGATCCGGGGTGCAACCTTGGAGGGCTGAACAATGCCGGCGAACGCGAGAAAGCGTCTCCTCAATCTCGTGGGAATCGTGCTGTCAGGGTTGTTTGTTCGGGCAGTTCGGGGGCAGGCAATCCCTCGTGCCCAATGACCCGTTCTACCCGGCCGCCAACTCAACCTTTCCGCAGGGCCAGCACTGGATCAAGACGACGCGCGTGGACTACGCCTGGACGCTGGTGGGCTTCGGCGGGCCCTTCTTCGTCTCGACCGACCCGAATTGCACGATCGCGATCATCGACACAGGAATCGACCCGGATCACGTGGAGTTCGAGACCAGTCCGGCGCTCGGAGTGAAGGTGCATCCGGCGAGCCGAACGATCGTCGATGGTGCAGTTGGTGCTGGAGTTCCCTTCTGTGGGTGCGACGTTTCGGGTGTGCCTGTTGGGCCCATTGAGGATCTCTATTGGGACGGCTTTCCCGGGATTATTCCGCACGGTACGGTCACGACGGGTTTCGCCGTGGCTCGCGAAAACAACGATGCAGGCATGGCGGGCGTGCGCCGGGATTGCACAGGGCTCGTGCTGGTTCTCACAACTTACATTGTGGGTGGCTGTCCCCCGGAAAGCCCCGGCTTGGGAGTCCGATGCAATCACGCCGACCGAAACGTCGCCAAGGCGATGCTCTACGCGGAGGGAGCCGACCCGGAGACCTGGACATTCCCATCGAATGACGTTCGGGCGCGCGTCATTTCAATTGCCACCGAGAACCTGTACGCGCAGACCGAGCGGTGCAACCCAGACAATCCGCTCAAGCACGCCGTCAAGCAGGCGGCCGATCGCGGCTGCGTCATCGTCGCCATCGCGGGCAACGACCAGAGTCTGCCGTGAGACAACCCGCCGATCATGGCCGGGCTGGCCATCCACCCCGACACCATCACCGTCGGCGGGTGCGACCAGGCGGGGCAGTGGTTCACCCGATCTTGCACACCAACCCCGACTGCGGCGACATCTGCTCCGTGCAGGGGCGTGCCGACCTCTACCCGGGCATCAAGATCGGGGGCGACGGTCAAATCCAGGTGCTCAGCGTCGTGGCGCCGATCGAGAACATGTTCTCGACGTGGTACGTGCATGAAGGCAACAACTTCGAGGAATACGGGAGTCTGGGCGGCGCTCCGGGCACGTCGTGGGCGGCGCCGCAGGTGGCCGGCATCGTGGCGCTGATGCTGCGCGTCAACCCGGACCTGACACCGGCGCAGGTCAAGTACATGCTCGAGGTCACTGCGGCCGACCTGGTGCTCGGCACGGCTCAGACGGCCGACGACATGGCGATCTTCCTGAACAGCCACGCGGGGGAACAGGCGGGAGTCGCGAGCGAGATGCCGAGCGCAGGGCTCGAAGCCCGCGCGGGACCTCTCACGCCGCCGAGGTTGGTGAGCGCTCTATACGCCGACTTCCAGTGCACTCCCGGCCTGGCGCGTCACCGTCTGCGCGGGCTTCAGTTCCACGACGACCCGGACATCTTCGTATCCTGCGGCGCGCGGCAGTCCTGCTCGCCCGTTCAGACCGACCCACACCTCGCGGCACAGCAGCGCCAGCGCGATCGCCAGCCCCAGCCCGAGGACCGGCATGGGAATCAGCCACAGGCGCACGATCGGGTCGTACTCCTGGAAGGTGTCTCCGGTTCTGAGCACTCCCTCGACCGCACCGGCGAGCAGCAGGTCGAGGCACACGGCCACCAGCGCCACTCCGGTCCAGCGCACGCGTCGCGTCATCCGCAGCGCCAGCGCCGCGTCAGGCACACACCCGTATCGCACCAGCGTGCCCATGACAATCATCACGTTCACGCCGATCATCGAGCCCATGGAGTGCGACACGATCGCCGTGGTTCCGTGCAGCCAGATGTTCAACTGCGGCACCGCCAGCAAGATGCCCGACCCCACCGCCACCAGCGTCCACACCTCTGCCGCGATGAAGAACGCGCGCTCGGGCGGGCCGCCGCGGTGCTTGCCCCACGAGATCAGGATCGCCCACACGTGCCGGGCGAACGACACGGCCGCCAACATGCTGGCCGTCAGGGCGATCCACTTGAGCAGCGACGGCTGGGCCGACATGTAGTGGTGGTGCGAAAAAGTCGAGAGCAGGCAGAACACCGCGAGCACGAAGAGCCACCGCCCGCGCAGGCGGCGCCCCTGGTCTCCCGGGCGCATCACCGCCACCATTCCCAGCCCGTACAGCGCGGAGTTCCAGCCGGCGAAAAACGTGTCCAGCGCGTGCCACTCGACGGTCAGCGATCGCGTCAACTCCGGCCGGGCCATTATCTCGACGCTGCGCTCGCCCAGCCCCAGCGCGACGAGCACAAGCCCGATGACCAGCAGCCACGCACCCTCGGGGGTGCGCGCCGACAGCGTGCTCAGGTGCGACAGCACCGCCGCCGTCAGCGAGAGGAACACCAGTCCGAGAAACAGGCTCATGCCCACGGGCCAGCCGATGTACTCGACCCCGCTGCCTCGACCGGCCACGATCGCGGCCGTCGATCCGAGGACAAAGGCGAGCATCGCCGGGGCAATCAGGCCGTCGCCGCGAAAGCCCCCACACTCGCGTCGCAGCATGATGACCAGCCCGCACACCAGCCCGCTGAGCACGAAGGCGACGCCGAGAAAGGCGTGCAGCGGTTGGAGCACCTGCATCGGCAGCAGGTCGAGCATCCACTGCGGGAACGCCGCCTTCACCCCCATCACCACGCCCACGCCCGCCACGCCCAGCAGACAGGCGATGGGCAGCCCGGCCAGCAGCACCCCGCCACGCCCGAATGCGCGCTCCATCGCGCTGCTCATCGATCGACTCCGAACACCGGAGCAAAGTTGCTCGGCGGCGGGTACACACCGGTTTGATCAGCCTCGGCCAGCAGCGCCAGCAGCGATCGCACCTCCGCTTCGCTCAAGGCAAAGCTCGGCATTGCCCGCACTCCGTCGCGCAGCACGGTGCGGATGTACTCCTCGCCCATGCGCGACCAGACGTTGGTAAGATCCGGGCCGGTGTGTCCGCCCAGCCCGTACACCGAATGACAGGCAACGCACGCCTGCTCACGCCACACGCTCATGCCGGCCCGCGCCTCGGGTGATTGAGTCAACTCGTCGGCCCGATCTTCGAGCGGCAGCCCAGCGACGGCGCCGACATACACCAGGTATCCTGCCAGCACCACGCCCGAGCGCCTCAGCACGCGTCCCAGCCCGTCTGCTCCACGCATGTCAGTCCTCTGCGACACGTCCACCTCCGGGAGGGCGCACTATAAGCACCGTTCGATCCGGAATCCGGCCCGCGTTCACTCGCCCGCCACGGCGCAGCAAAAAAGTGTGGACGCCTCACAGACGTCCACCCCTTGGAGAGAGAACAGCCCTGGCTCAGGCCCGCGCCGGCTTGGTCGTAGCCCTGAGTTTCATGGAACGCTCATCGGGCAGGCGACCGGCCTTGCGCAACTGCACGAATCGCAGGCGGGCGGCCACTAGGAATGCGATCTCAGCGATCGCCCACAGACCCACCCACACCTCGCCCCCGCTGCCGAACCCGTAACTGTGCAAACCCGTCGCCATCACGTAGTTGACGCCGTAGAACGTCCACACGATCGCAATGAAGCCGAGCACGGCCCACATGGCCATGCCGAAGTCGCGCAGCCAGCGGATGTGCCGGGCGTGCAGGATGGCAAAGTAGATCACGATGCTGATCAGCGCCCAGGTCTCCTTGGGATCCCAGCCCCAGAAGCGTCCCCAGGAGTCGGCCGCCCACACGCCGCCGAGGATCGTCCCGGCCGTCAGCAGGAACAGCCCGACCTGAATCGTGCGATAGGTCTGCACGATCAGGGGGTGCGAGGCCCAGGGCCCGCCCTCGCCCGCGTCGGCCGTTTTCCCGAGGATGATGTGCTTGAACAAGTACGCGTGCCCCAGCACCGACGCGACCAGCAGCACTCCGTAACTGGCTGTGATGGTCAACACATGCACGATCAGCCAGTAGTTGCTCCGCAGCACGGCGGGCAGCGCGTTGGTCTGCGATTCGAGTGGCACCAGCCCGGCAAACAGCACCGACGCAAAGGCGGCGCACACCCCGGCGAACAGGTACCACGCCTTGCGGTTGAGCAACTGTGCGATCAGCCCGATCGCCACCGCCACCAGCCCCATCCACAGCAGCGCTTCATAGGTGTTGCTCACCGGCGCACGCTGCAGAATCATGGTCCGTAGCGCCGTGCCCAGCACCTGCTCGCCCGCGCCGATGACGCCCAGTGTGATGGCCAGCATCAGCAGCGGCTTGCGCAGCACCAGCCGCGAGAGTCCGAACACGACGATCGACAGTCCGTACGCATAGGCCGACATCCGCCACGGGCGATGTCTGTTGTAGAAGGTCTCCAGGTTCACCGAGCGCATGTCCTTTGCGCCCACCACTCCGGCGCGGTGAACCGCGTCAACCAGGCTGGCGACCGGGCCTTCCATCGCCTGGCCGGACACGAAGGCCGCTCGCACCGCCGCCAGCGCCTGCTGCACGTCCTCAGTCCCCGGATCCCCGCCGGCAGGTCCGGCGTTGAGATACACATGCCCTGACACCGGCGGCACGATCGGCAACTGTGCCCCGCCTGCGAACGTCGACACCCGATCCAGCGCACCGCTGAGTTCCAGCGCGATCTTCTCGTTCCCCTTCGGTTGGGCCTTGGAGTCGGTCTTCCGGCGCTGCATGAACCCCTGCAGCACGCCGTTGATTCCGGGAGCGTTGACCACCTGCATCGGCGTGAAAAACCGCGGCTCCTCGGGCAGCCCCACCGCCTTTTTGAAAGGCCGATTCTCGATGTCGATGAACGCTCCGCTCATGAATTGCTGCGGACGGAACCACAGTTCGCACAGCAGTTCGATCGGCTCGCGGCCGGCGTACCCCTCGGGCCCGCGATCAGCCGCCCACTTCGACCGTCCCGTCAACTGCACCGCCAGATGCCGCGCGTACGTGTCCAGCGGCATCACCCGCCCGCCGGACTGCACCGGGATCGCCGCCATCTGCTCCTTCCAGTCCCCGCTTTGCGCCCGCGCCGGACCGGCCAGCACCACGACCAACAGACTCAGCCACAGAAACAGACGAGGCATGTCCTTGCTCCTTCTTGGCAAAGGGCATCGCAATCCCCGGATGCCCCGCACTGAATGCACGTCCGTAGAACGTCACCAGAATCCCGATGCACAGCGTCGTACACGAGATGTACGTCAACGTCAGCCCCGGATCCTTCATCACGCTGAAGATCGACACGTCCTCACCGATGAAGCCCGACTGGTACACCCTCCAGGGCCCATGCTCATACGGGTTGTTCATGAAGATGGTCAGATCCTGGTCCGCCACACCCGGCACTGCGATGCGCACGTCCGACTCGTACGCCATCGCCATTTCCGTCCCCGGGTAGTCCATCTTCCGGAAGTCCTTCAGGTGTACGCTGAAGGGCAGTTGCACGATTCGCGGGCCGTACCGCAGCATCCGCGTGCGACCCTGCTCGATCAGCGGCATGGTGGACTTCCACACCAGTGGCCGCGAGTCCCCTTCGACTCCCGCCAGTTTGATCAGCAGCGCCGGTCGAAACTCGTCGGCCGGAGGCGCCTCGACCAGCCGACGCGCCATCCGCGCCCGACCCACCTGGCTGACGATCTCCATTTCACGCCCGGCGATCTCGAACTTCCAAGGCAACGGCCCCTGTTGCGAGACTTCCTGAACCGTCCCGTCCGCCCCGTAATAGGTCACCTTGATCGCGTCCAGCGGACCGTGCACGACCAGCGACTGCCCGGCGTTCCCCCCCGCGGCCAGGTGCGCCCCCGATACCGCGTCGCCTGACAGCCGCCTGCCCGGCAGCACCATGTCAGGGAACTTCTCGAAGGCCATGTGACGCTCGACCGTTCCCTTCCCGTCGGCAATCGTGACGTCCACCGCGGGGTTGTCACCATCGCCCTCGGTCAGCCCTCCTTGCCCGACGGTGGCTGACTTGAAGCGTTTGACGTTTTCAACTCGCCATCCGGGAAAGGCCTCTGAGCCCACTTCGCCCAGTTCGTACCGTTGTCCCTCGCGGATGAAGAAGTACCTGCCGCGCTCATCGCCCGCACCGGGCGGAGGAGTCCAGGTTTCGTCCGGACCCAGCAGACGCAGCGAAATGCCGCCGATCGGCGCCGGCCCGCCGCTGCGTGAGGCCTGCGCAATCCACATCGGCGCGCGAGCCCCGGGCGCGGGAATCAATTGAATCGCCCGGAGCGGCTCGGGCCCGTCGTCGGCCACGTACTGCTCTTCGGCAATATTCCCCCACCGCCCCGTCACTTCGACCACGACGTTGTCAAGCCGCACGCGCCGGGAGATCGTCTCCGCCGGCGCCGCCGCCACCACCGTCGGCACGCCGTTGATCATCTCGATCAGTTCGAGCCGCTGCTCGGTGGTTTCCATGGCGGCCGTCTGCTCACCCTCGGTGAGCATCACGCGCCCTTCCTCGCGTCCGAAGAGCGACCAGAAGCCCGCGACGATCAGAGCGATCAGGCTGGCATGCACCGTGATAAAGCCGACGTGCCGGCGTTGCCAGGGAAACCGCGTCACCACCGCAAACACCAGCGACACGCACACCAGCGCCATCAGCGCCATGAACCACGTCGACCCGTACACCTTGCGCATGGCCACCGAGGCGCCGTACGACGAATCCAGGTATGTTCCCCACGCCAGTGCGATCGCCGTGAGCACCAGTACCGGAATCGCCAGCCTCAGCCCGCCGAGAAACCGAGCCACGCGCCCGAATGGAGTGCTGTGCCACGATCGATGCGCTTTCATCGTTTCCCCCGATCAACCGGTTCCTGGACCGATCGTCGTGCGCCCTCGCATCCCCATTTCTGAGAATCCGCACAAGGCATTGCTTCTCAACAGACCCTGTCACCCGCCTCGAGAAGCCGATCGGTCCCAGTCTGTTGGACTTGTTCGTTCACTTCCAGAGCGTTCGGGCAGACTCTATGCAACCTGAATGCCAAAGAAGAGTCGCTTGTCCGCTTGTCTGGAAGATTCTCCCACTCAAGAACGAGGGGTTTGCAGTCAACCCGGCTCCCCAGTGGCCGCGGGCACGCGCACGCTGAGTGTCGCGCGCTTGCCCCCTCGCTGCGGCGCGCAGGAGTGAGGCGAGGCGAGGGCGGTTCAGGGTGAGGGTTCGGGGGATCGCAGGGCCGAGCCGGCCAGTATGTCGAGCGCGCGCTGCAGGGCGAGGAAGAGCAGGACGAGCATGCCGGCGACGATGCTGGTCCACCAACTGGACAGGTTGCCTTGGAAGACGATCAGCGTCTGGATGAGTCCGAGGATGAGAACGCCGAGGAAGGTGCCGATCACCGAGCCGATGCCGCCGGTGAGCAGCGTACCACCGATGACGACGGCGGCGATGGCGTCGAGTTCGAGGGCCTTGGCGGCGGCGGGATCGCCGGATTGCTTGTAAAGCATGAACACCACGCCGGCCAACGCGGAGAGGAAGCCGGAGACGGCGTAGATCTGGACGGTCGTGCGCGCGACGGGCAGGCCCATGAGGGCGGCGGCGTGGTCGTCGTCGCCGATGGCGTAGACGGTGCGTCCGAAGCGGGTATGTCGCAGCACGAACCAGGCGGCCAGGAAGGTGAGCAGGAAGATCCAGACTGTGACGGGGATGGTGATGCTGCGGCGTCCGAGGTCGAAGTGAAGCGAGAGGGTGTGGTTGAGCGTGGTGGCGACGAAGTCGTGGTTGACGCCGACGGATTGCGGATGGATGACGAAGGCCATGCCGCGCATGAAGAAGAGCCCGGCGAGCGTGATCAGGAAGGGCGGGAGCCGGAAGATGCGGATGAGCAGGCCCTGCACCGAGCCGAAGAGCGTGCCGACGATCAGGGCGATGGCGAAGGCGACGAGGGGATGGAGCCCGGCTTTTTCGATGAGGACTGCAAGAAGGATGCTGGTGAAAGCCATGACCGAACCGACGGACAGGTCGATGCCGCCGGAGAGGATGACGAAGGTGGCGCCGACGGCGGCAATGCCGAGGAAGGCGTTGTCGACCAGGAGGTTCCGCGCAACGGCCCAGGAGGCGAAGTGGTCGTATCGAAAGGCGCCGAAGGCGTAGACGGCGACGAGGACGGCAGCGGTGGCGAGCAGCGGGATGTCGCGGCGGGCGATGGGCAGTTTCACGCAACCTCCTTGCCGCGAACCCGGGCGGGACGCCCGGGCCACCAGAGAGTGAGATGTTTCATGCGGCCCCCTTGCGCAACTGGCGCACGCGGGCGAGTCGCTCGCGGACCACGGGGGACTGGAGGAGGCAGACGAGGATGACGACGGCGGCCTTGGGCGCGGGGGCGATGTCGGCCGAGACGTCCTGCATGTAGAGTGTCTTGGTGAGGGTCTGCATGAGCAGGGCGCCGATGATCGAGCCGACGAGCAGAAAGCGTCCGCCCATGAGCGAGGTGCCGCCGATGACGACGGCAAGGATGGCGTCGAGTTCGAGGAGTTGCCCGGCGTTGTTGGCGTCGGCGGCCTTGATGTAGGAACACTCGATGATACCGGCGATGCCGGCGCACAGCCCGCTGAAGGCATAGACGAAGAGACGGACGGCGCGGTCGGGGACGCCGGCGAGCCGGGAGGCGGGCTGGTTGTCGCCGACGGATTCGATGAAGAGCCCCAGGGACGTGCGGCGCGTGGCAAGGGCGCAGACGAGCGCGACGAGGGCGAGCAGGCTGACAGGGACGGGCAGGCCGAACAGCGAGCCGTTGCCGAACCAGGTCATTCGCGGGTCCTGATAGGTGGTGATGACGCCGCCGGTGATGAGTTGTGCGACGCCGCGTCCGGCGACCATGAGGATGAGAGTGGCGACGATGGGTTGGAGGCGGAGAGCGACGACGAGCGCGCCGTTCCACAGTCCGAAACAGGCGGAGATGAGCAGGGCGAACGCAACGGCCAGGTACCAGGGCGCGGCGTGATCGGCGATGAGCGTGGCGGCGACGGCGCCGGCGATGGCGACAACGGCGCCGACCGAGAGATCGATGCCGGCGGTGGCGATGACGAGGGTCATGCCGACGGCGACGATGGCGACCTTGGAGCCGTGGTTGAGGACGTCAACAAGCGTGCCGTAGAGACGCCCGTCGCGCACCTCCACGTCGAAGAAACCGGGCGTGAAGAAAAGGTTAAACAGGAGAAGGAGGGCCAGAGCGAGCAGGGCCCACTTGACGGCGGCGAGAGGCGAGAAGATGAGGCGGAGGCGTCGCATCATGCGCTGCCCGCGATGGCGCCGAGCACAGCCTGCTCGGTGATCTGCGCTCCGGAGAGTTGGGCCACAGTGCGTCGGTCGCGCAGGACAACGACGCGCTGCGAGACGCGGACGACTTCTTCGAGTTCGGAACTGATGAAGAGGATGGCCATGCCCTCGCGGCGGAGGTGGTCGATTTCGCGGATGATTTCGGCCTTGGCGGCCACGTCGATGCCGCGGGTGGGCTCATCGAGGATCAGCAGGCGCGGCTCGGTGGCCAGCCAGCGGGCAAGGAGAACCTTCTGCTGGTTGCCGCCGGACAGGCTGGAAACGGGCGTGTCCGGCCCGGGGGTCTTGATGTTCAGAGCCCTGATGAAGCGCTCGGCAAGTTGGCGGGCCTGAGCGCGGGAGAGGCGGGCGCGGCCTCGGGCGCGGAGGGCCAGTTCGATGTTCTCACGCACGGAGAGCGAGGGGATGATGCCGTGGTCCTTGCGGTTTTCAGGAGTGAGCGCGATGCGACGCCGGATGGCGTGGCGCGGGGCGCGAAAACGGACGGGACGGGCATCGATGAGCAGTTGTCCGCGGTCGAAGCGGTCGGCACCGAAGAGCAGGCGGGCGGACTCAGTGCGCCCGGAGCCGAGCAACCCGGCGAGGCTGACGGTCTGCCCGGGAGAGATGGTTATGTCGGCGTGCTCGACGCACCCGCGCCGGGCGAGGGATCTGGCTTCAAGAAGGGGAACAGTTGCCGACTCAGTGGCGGGCCCGGCGGGCCCGGCGGCGGCGGCGAGGTCAAGTTCGCGCCCGACCATCAACCCGACGAGTTTCTGTCGCGGCAGGTCGGCGGCGGCATGTTCGGCCACGAAGCGCCCGTCGCGCAGGACGGTGATGCGGTCTGCAACGGCGTAGACCTGGTCGAGGAAGTGCGTGACGAAGATGATGCCCAGGCCCTGGTCTCGGAGGCGGCGCATGACGCTGAAGAGATTGGCGACCTCGGAGCGGTCGAGGCTGGAGGTCGGCTCGTCGAGGATGAGCACCTTCGCGTCGATGTCGAGGGCGCGGGCAATGGCGACGAGTTGCTGGACCGCAATCGAGCAGGAGTTGAGTTCGCGGCGGACGTCGATCGCAAGCCCGAGGCGTTGCAGCGCGGCGCGGGCACGCTGGCGCACGGCCCGCCAGCGGATGCGGCCAAACTGTGTGGGCTCGCGTCCGAGGCAGATGTTGTCGGCGATGGACAGGTGGGGGATGAGATTGACTTCCTGGAAGACGGTGGCGATGCCGACGGCCTCGGCGTCGCGCGGAGAGGCGGGTGCGATGGGGCGGCCTTGCAGGCGCAGGTCGCCCGCGTCGAGGCTGTGGACGCCGGTGAGGCACTTGATGAGCGTGCTCTTGCCGGCGCCGTTTTCGCCCATGAGGGCGTGGATCTCGGAGGCGCGGAGGGTGAAGTCGACCGAGGAGAGGGCGTGGACGGGGCCGAAACGCCTGGAGACGCCGCGCGCCTGCAGCAGTGCGGGGGAAGGACACGCGGTTTCGGCGGGCGTTTCGTGCATGGGACTCGACGAGCCGCACCCGTGAAGGTGCAGCGGTGTTGCGCAGGTTGGAGAGTCCATCCCTGAGAGTCGGGGCTCATTGAGACGTCGTGTGTCGCACACGGGCGAGACGCCCGTGCCACCATGGCGCCTAGTACTTGCGGGTCTTGATATCCTCGGCGGCGGTCTGGCGGGTAAAGACGCCCTCTTCGGTGGCGATCCACTTGGGGACTTCCTGCCCGGCGACGACCTTTTCGATGGTGTCGAAGAGGATGGGCCCGAGGAGGGGGTTGCACTCGACGGTGCAGTTGAGTTTGCCTTCGACCATGGCCTCGAAGGCGGCGCGGATGCCGTCGACCGAAACGATGATGATGTCTTCGCCGGGCTTGCGGCCGGCTTCTTCGATCGCCTGGATGGCGCCCAATGCCATGTCATCGTTGTGGGCGTAGAGGGCGGTGATGGAGGGGCCTTCGGGGCTCTTGAGGAAGGTCTCCATGACTTCTCGCCCCTTGGCGCGTGTGAACTCGCCGGACTGGCTCTTGATGATCTTCATGCCGGGATACCCGGCGAGAACTTCGGCAAAGCCGTTCTTGCGGTCGATGGCCGGATCGGCGCCGGGGGTGCCTTCAAGTTCGACGATGACGGCATTGCCGGAGGTGGCGTCGGCGAGGAATCGCGCGGCACGGCGTCCTTCTTCGATGAAGTCGGCACCGATGAAGGTGGTGTAGAGATCCTCGTTCTCTACGCGGCGATCGGTGAGGATGACGGGGATGCCCGCGTCCTTGATCTCCCGGAGCACGGGCTCCCAGCCGGTCTTGATCACGGGTGCAAAGACGATGACATCCACGTCCTGCACGATGAAGGTGCGCAGGGCCTTGATCTGGTTCTCCTGCTTCTGCTGGGCGTCGGAGAAGACCAGGTTGACCCCGCGTGCGGCGGCCTCGGACTTGATGGACTCAGAGTTGGCCTTGCGCCAGTCGGACTCGGCGCCGATCTGGGAGAAGCCGACCTTGAGTGCGGCCCCGGGTGCGGGCTTGGGCGCGGGATTGGCGCTTTCGTCGGTCGAGCCGGAGTTGTTGTTGCAGGCGGCGAGGATCGCGGCCAAGACGATGGCGCTCAGGCGTGTGACGAGGCGAGAGGTGCGGTGCATGTGAGTCCCTCCGTGTGAGCGTGGTAGGGTACCGTATCCCAGAGAAGGGGGAGAGGGAACCGGAAGCACGGGACGGCATCGGGTGCGTCCGAGCACCGAACCAAAGGCAGGCCAGAGGCACGGGGAGGACGGCAATGGCGGGCGAAGCGAAGTTCTCGATCGGCGTGGACTACGGGACCAACTCAGTGCGCGCGCTGGTGGTCGAGGTGCACAGCGGCGAAGAAATTGCCTGCACGTCGTGGACGTATGCCCACGGCGAGGACGGAGTGATTCTGGACACACGCGAGGTGAACCTGGCGCGGCAGCATCCGGCGGATTACGAGGAGGGTTTTGTCCGCACGGTGGGCCAGGCGATCGAGCAGGCGCGGGCCGACCGGCGGTTTTCACCCGAGCGCGTGGTGGGGATCGGCGTGGACACGACGGGATCGACACCCCTGCCGGTCGACGAGCAGGGTCGGGCGCTGGCGACGCTGCCGGAGTTTGAGCGCGAGAACGACGCGATGGCGCGGCTGTGGAAAGACCATACGGCCCACGCGGAGGCGGCAGAGATCAGTCGTCGGGCGAGCGAGGGCGGGTGGCCGTACCTGAGCAAGTGCGGCGGGGCGTATTCGTCAGAGTGGTACTGGTCGAAGGCGTTGCACTGCGAGCGGCACAATGCAGGCGTCGCAAGGGCGGCATTTGCGTGGGTGGAACTGTGCGATTACGTGCCGGGTTTGATCACAGGGAATCGCGATCCGCGGACGATGGCGCGGGGGATCTGCGCGGCCGGACACAAGGCGATGTATCACCCGTCGTGGGGCGGGCTGCCTTCGGCCGAGTTCCTCGAGGGGCTTTCGCCGGGCTTTTCGCGGTTTCGCGAGCGGTACAAGCACCCGGCGGTGGCGTCGGACCGGGTGGCCGGCGGGCTGACGGGCGAGTTTGCCGAGCGGACGGGACTGCGGGCAGGTGTGCCGGTGGCGGTCGGGGCGCTGGATGCGCACCTGGGGGCGGTGGGATCGGGCATCGGGCCTGGGACGCTGGTGAAGATCATGGGCACCAGCACGTGCGATTGCATGGTCGGCCCGCTGAGCGAAGGGATGCCGGACATTCCAGGCGTGAGCGGGATCGTGCCGGAGAGTGTGATCCCGGGAATGCTGGGGATTGAGGCCGGGCAATCGGCGGTGGGTGACATTTTCAATTGGTTTGTCAACCGCATCGGGCCGAGCGGGTATGGCAGGCGCGAGGAGATGCACGCGCGCCTGAGTGATGCGGCGGGCAGGTTGAGGGCCGGGGAAAGCGGGCTCGTGGCGCTCGACTGGCACAACGGGAACCGCAACGTGCTGACCGATCCGCTGCTGACGGGGCTGGTGGTGGGCGAAACGCTGGCGACGACGCCGGCGGAGATCTACCGGGCGTTGATCGAAGCGACGGCGTTCGGGGCGTTGAAGATCATCGAGCGGATCGAGGAGTACGGAGTTGCCATCGAGCGGGTGGTCAACTGCGGCGGAATCGCGGAGAAGAACCCGCTGGTGATGCAGATCTACGCAGACGTGTGCAACCGGCCGATGCAGATCAGCCGATCGGGGCAGGCCTGTGCGCTGGGAGCGGCGGTGTTTGGAGCCGTGGCGGGCAAGGCGCATGCCGACGTGCCGGCGGCACAGCGGGCGATGACGGGGGTGAAGGAGCGTGTGTACCGGCCGGAAGCAGGGAGCGTGGCGGTGTACAGAGACTTGTACCGGCTGTATACCGCGCTGCACGATGCGTTCGGGGGGGCGGGCGGTGCGGACGTGGGACGAGTGATGAAGGATCTGATCACGATCCGGCAGCGAGCGAGGGAGGTGTAGAGCGAAAGGCGATGGGGCGACGAAGGCGAATCCCCCACCGTCTGGATGGGCCAGTCACCTCCCCTCCGGTGGAGAATCTGAATGCCCCTCATCCGTCGCTTCGCCGAAGCGGCGAGCCGCCTTCTCCCCCAAGGGGAGAGGGTGGGAGGGTGCCGCGCCGGAGGAGACTCACCGGCCGGATGCCGGTCGTGCTGTAGACGGCTCCCGCCGCCCGGCTGCGCCAGGCGCCAGCCCGCCGGCAGGGGAGGATTCCCGTGTCAATTTCGGACCCAGGAAGGCCGAAAAGGTATTCTGGACTGGCGTATCATCAATACATGATGACGACCATGTCGCGTAAGTCGACGGCGTCAGACCGGGACGTGCCCGCTCGGGGAGCGGCACGGCGCGACGTCGGCGGGCGGCATCGGAAGCAGACAACAAGGAGTCAGGGATGAGCGATCCCATGTTGGCGACCGTCGACGGAAACGAGGCGTGCGCGTCGGTGGCGTATCGGCTGAGCGAAGTGATTGTGATCTATCCGATCACGCCGTCGTCGCCGATGGGTGAGTTCGCTGACGAGTGGTCGGTCAAGAAAAAGGTGAACCTGTGGGGGCAGGTGCCCTCGGTGACGGAGATGCAGTCGGAGGGCGGGGCCGCCGGCGCGATCCACGGGGCGCTGCAGGGGGGTGCGCTGGCGACGACGTTCACAGCCTCGCAGGGACTGCTGCTGATGATCCCCAACATGTACAAGATCGCCGGCGAGTTGACACCGTTCGTCATGCATGTGACGGCGCGCACGCTGGCAACGCACGCGTTGTCGATCTTCGGGGATCACTCAGACGTGATGGCCTGCCGGCAGACGGGCTTTGCGATGCTGGCGGCGGCGTCGGTGCAGGAAGCGCAGGATATGGCGTGCATCGCAACGGCGTCAACGCTCAAGAGCCGGGTGCCGTTCATGCATTTCTTCGACGGGTTCCGGACGTCGCACGAGGTGTCGAAGATCAGGCTCTTGTCGGATGAGGACCTGCGGTTCATGATGGATGACGCGCTGGTGGGCGAGCACCGTCGGCGTGCGTTGACGCCGGACCACCCGGTGGTGCGAGGGACGGCGCAGAACCCGGACACGTTCTTCCAGGCACGCGAGGCGTGCAACATCTACTACGACGCCTGCGCGGGCATCGTGACGGAGATGATGAAGAGGTTCGGGCAGCGGACCGGGCGGACGTACCGGCCGTTTGACTACTTCGGCGCTCCGGATGCGGAGCGAGTGATCGTGATCATGGGTTCGGGTGTGGAGACGGCCAGCGAAACGGCGGCGCACCTGGTGAAGCGCGGGGAGAAGGTGGGCGTGGTGGCGGTGCGGCTGTACCGCCCGTTCTCGAGCGAGCACCTGATGAGCGTGCTGCCCAGGAGCGTGCGCATGATCGCGGTGATGGACCGGACGAAGGAGCCGGGGGCGATCGGCGATCCGCTGTACCTGGACGTACTGACGGCGATCACGGAGGCGCACGTTGCGGGCAAGGCGCCGTTCGAGAAGTTGCCGCGCGTGATTGCGGGGCGGTATGGCTTGTCGAGCAAGGAGTTCACGCCGGCAATGGTGAAGGGGATCTTCGAGGAGTTGAGCAAGGCCAGCCCCAAGCCGCACTTCACGGTGGGGTTTGTCGATGACGTGACCAAGTTGTCGATCACGTACGACGAAAGTTTCCAGATCGAAGGCGACGACGTGGTGCGGGCGGTGTTCTTCGGGCTCGGGGCCGACGGCACGGTCGGGGCGAACAAGAACTCGATCAAGATCATCGGTGAAGAGACGGAGAACTACGCGCAGGGCTACTTCGTGTATGACTCGAAGAAGTCGGGTGCGAGGACGGTGTCGCACCTGCGGTTCGGGCCGCGGGAAATCCGGGCGCCGTACCTGATCAGGCAGGCAAGTTTCGTGGCCTGCCACCAGTTCAACTTCCTGGACAAGGTGGACGTGCTCAAGTTTGCGGCGCCCGGGGCGACGTTCCTGCTCAATGCGCCGTACAGCGTGGACAGGGTGTGGGACGAACTGCCGCGCGAGGTGCAGGAGGAGATCCTCGCCAGGAAGTTAAAGGTATTCACGATCGACGCTGCTGCGGTGGCGGAGAAGGCGGGCATGGGCAACCGCCTCAACGCGGTGATGCAGACGTGCTTCTTCGCGCTGTCGGGCGTGCTGCCGCGTGAGCAGGCGATCGCGAAGGTGAAGGAAGCGATCAAGAAGACCTACGGGCGCAAGGGCGATGAGGTGGTGCGCCGAAACTGCGAAGCGGTGGACATGACGCTGGACCACCTCTTCGAGGTCAAGGTGCCCGGACGGTTGACGGCCACGCGGACGAGGCCGCCGGTGGTGAGCGAGGCGGCGCCGGACCTGGTCAAGAAGGTGACGGCGATGATGCTGGAGGACCGGGGCGACCTGCTCCCGGTCAGTGCGTTCCCCGTGGACGGGACGTGGCCGACGGGGACGACCAAGTGGGAGAAGCGGAATATCGCGTCGGAGATTCCGATCTGGGAGCCGGACCTGTGCATCCAGTGCAACAAGTGCGCGATGGTGTGCCCGCACGCGGCGATCAGGGCGAAGATTTATGATGTGGGCGTGACCGGGCATGCGCCGGCGTCGTTCAAGACTGCCGAGTACAAGGCCAAGGATTTCAAGGGGATGCAGTACGTGATCCAGGTGGCGCCGGAGGACTGCACGGGGTGCAACCTGTGCGTGAACGTGTGCCCTGCGAAAGACAAGAGCAACCCTCGGCGCAAGGCGATCAACATGGCCTCGCACCTGGAGCACAAGGGCCGGGAGAAGGTGAACTTCGAGTACTTCCTGGAGTTGCCGGAGTTTGACCGCAGCAAGTTGGCGCGGTTTGACGTCAAGGGCGTGCAGGTGCTGCTGCCGTTGTTTGAGTATTCAGGCGCGTGCTCGGGTTGCGGCGAGACGCCGTACGTGAAGTTGATCACGCAGTTGTTCGGCGACCGGACGATCATCGCGAATGCGACGGGGTGCTCGTCGATCTATGGCGGCAACCTGCCGACGACGCCGTACACAAAAGACCGGCACGGGCGCGGGCCGGCGTGGTGCAACTCACTGTTCGAGGACAACGCGGAGTTCGGGCTGGGGATCCGGCTGGCAGTCGACGCGCACGCGAACGAGGCGCGGCGGCTGGTGGCACAACTGGGCGGCGAACTGGGCGATGAGATCGCGAGGACGCTGCTGGAGGCCCGGCAGGTCGACGACACGGGGATCGAGTTGCAGCGTCTGGCGGTCAAGAGGCTGCGGGAGAAACTGGCGGGGATGAAGAGCCCGGCCGCGCTGCGGCTTTCGGAGATCGCCGATTACCTGGTGAAGAAGAGCGTGTGGCTGATCGGAGGCGACGGGTGGGCGTTTGACATCGGGTATGGCGGGCTGGACCACGTGCTGTCGCTGGAGCGGAACGTGAACATCATCGTGCTGGACACGGAGGTGTACTCGAACACTGGCGGGCAGGCGTCGAAGGCGACGCCGCTGGGCGCGTCGGCGAAGTTCGCCGTGTCGGGCAAGGCGGTGGACAAGAAGGACCTGGGGCTGATGGCGATGAGTTACGGGCACGTGTACGTGGCCAGCATCGCGATGGGTGCGAACGACAACCACACGGTCAAGGCGATCACCGAGGCCGAGTCGTATGACGGTCCTTCGCTGATCATCGCGTACAGCCACTGCATCGCGCATGGGTATGACATGCAGTACGGGCTGGACCAGCAGAAGCGGGCGGTGGACAGCGGGATCTGGCCGTTGTACCGGTATGACCCGCGTCGCGTGGAGGCGGGCGAGCCGCCGCTGGTGATGGACGCCAGGGGTGACAAGATCCCGGTGAAGGAGTATCTGCGCAACGAGACTCGATTCCGCATGGTCGAGCGGATGAACCCGGAGCGGTTCCATCGGCTTGCGGATGCGTCACAGGCGGCGGCGGAGCGTCGGGTGGCGGTATATCAGCACATGGCGGCGCTGCGGATGCCGGTGCACACGCCGGCGGCCCAGGAGCCGCAGGGTGAGCCGGTGGCAGAAGGGAGCGAGGCATGATCGACCTGAGCAGCACGTATCTTGGACTGAGGTTGCGCAGCCCGATCATCGCGGGAGCAGGCCCGCTGACCAACGCGGCCGACTCGGCCAAGCGGCTGGAGGACGCCGGTGTGGGCGCGATCGTGATGCCATCGCTCTTCGAGGAACAGATCGACGCAGAGGCGCTGGCGACCGCTGCAGCGCTAGAAGCGCACATGGACTCTTTCGGCGAGGCGATCAGTTTCATGCCCGAGCCGGAGGAGTACCGCATCGGGCCGCACGACTATCTCGAGCGAGTGGGGCGAATCAAGAAGTCGGTGGAGGTGCCGGTGATCGGCTCGCTCAACGGGTGCACCCGGGGCGGATGGCTTTCGTATGCCAAGAACATGGAACAGGCGGGGGTCGACGCGCTGGAACTGAACGTGTACTACGTGCCGACGGACGGGGACGAGTCGAGCGAGCAGATCGAGCGGCATGTGCGGGAAATGGTGCGTGAGGTGCGCAACGGGGTGGAGATTCCGGTGGCGGTGAAACTGTCGCCGTGCTACACGTCGCTTGCGAACTTCGGGCTGCGGCTGCAAGAGGCGGGCGCGTCGGGGCTGGTGCTGTTCAACCGGTTTTTCGAACCGGACGTGGACATCGAGGAACTGGACACGGTTTCCGAGTTGCGGCTGTCTGAGCCGGTGGAACTGCTGCTGCGGCTGCGGTGGGTAGCGATCTTGCGGGGGCATCTGGCTGCATCGCTCGCGGTGACGGGGGGAGTGCACTCGGCAGCCGACGTGATCAAGTCGATCATGTGCGGGGCCGACGCGGTGCAGATGGTGTCCGAGTTGCTGCGGCACGGCGCGGAGCGAGTGAGCGCGATTCTGGATGAAGTCGGAATCTGGGCCGAGGAGCGGGGGTATGCGAATCTGGACGAGATGCGCGGGTCGATGAGTATGCAGCGCTGCCCGGATCCGAGCGCATTTGAGCGGGGGAACTACATTCACCTGCTGCAGACATGGGGACGCAGGTAGGGCGAACGGCAGGGATCGCCAATCAGGGATGGAGGGGGGCGGCGCAGAGGCCGTCCCCATTTGTCGCCTTGTTTGAAGGCGGATGGGACACCCCCTCGGTCCGGCCTCGCCAGACACCTCCTCCCGGAGTGAGGTTTGAAGAGGGCTACGGACGCGGAGCGTGCCTGCGCGAGTAGATGAGCCAGTAGACCACGGGAATGACGAAGATGGTGAAGATGGTGGCGGCCCCGAGGCCGAAGATGAGTGCCCACGCCAGCCCGCTGAAAATCGGATCGATGACGATGGGTGCGGCGGAGAGCATGGCGGTGGAGGCGGTGAGGAGGATGGGGCGGAGGCGGACGACGCAACTGGCGATGAGTGCCTCGCGCAAAGGCTTGCCGCGACTGAGGGCGAGGTGGATGAAGTCGACGAGGATGGTGGACTGGCGTGTGACGATGCCGGCCAGAGCGATCATGCCGATCATGGCGGTGGCGGTGAAGAGGACGGGGTCGCGGTACCCGTTGACGACATCGGCGCCGAAGACGTTGAGCAGCCAGAAGCCGGGCATGATGCCGATGACGGTAAGCGGGATGGCGAGCATGACAACGACGGGCAGGAGGAAGGAGCGGAACTGCGCGGAGAGGAGGATGAAGATGGCGACCAGGGCCGCCGCGAACGCAAGCCCGAGGTCGCGGAAGACTTCGAGCGTGATCTTCCACTCGCCTTCGCCGCTGAATTTCACGTCAAAGCGCGGATCGACCCACCACGACACGCCGCCGCCGGGACGAATGAAGGTGCGTTCGTCGGCCGGGCGGACGGTAGCGGGTTCGACATGGCCGAGAGAGGCGGGGTCGGCGGCCGCGGGGCGCACTCGTTCGCGGTCGACCATGAGATCGATGACGACTTCGGGGGGCGTTCGGCCGGCGATTTCAGCGAAGACGTAGACGACGCGTTCAAGGTTCTTGTGGAAGATGGGGCGGTCTTCCATTCGTCTGACCCAGGTGCCGATTTCAGCCAGAGGGACGATGGAGCCGTCGGCACCGGCCACGCCGATCTGCCCGAGATCAGTCGTTGAGGAGCGGTCGGACTCGGGCAGCCGGAGGCGGATGGGAACGGGGAAGCGGTCGCGATCGGTGGCCAGAATGCCGGCGTCGGCGCCCCCCACCGCCATGGCCAGGACGGAGGCGATCTGCCGCGAGGAGACGCCGTTCAACGCGGCCTTTTCGCGATCGACGATGAAGTCAAGACGAGTCGATTCGGCGGCGACGGAGTCGTCAAGGTCGACGACGCCCGGTTCGAGGGCGAGGCGCCGGACGATGGTCTGGGACGCACGGGCAAGGTCGTCAAGAGGAGCGTCCAGGGGCCCTCGCACTTCGGCGACGAAAGTGGAGACGACCGGCGGGCCCGGCGGAAGTTCGACGACCTTGATGCGGGCGTCGTGTCGTGCGGCGATGTGATCGAGTTGTTCGCGCAGGCGCAGGCCGATGGCGTGGCTCTGCATGGCGCGCTGCTTCCTGGGCGCGAGGTTGACGCGGATTTCGGCGAGGTTTTCGCCGGTGCGGAAGTAGTACTGCCGGACCAGCCCGTTGAAGTCGATGGGCGAGTTGAGACCGACGTAACTGGTGAAGTCGGTGACTTCGGGCGTGGCAGCGAGGAGGGACTCGATGGCGCGGACAGTGGCGTCGGTTCGTTCGAGGGTGGCGCCTTCGTCGTGGTCGATGACGAGCAGAAACTCATTCTTGTTGTCGAAGGGGAGCATCTTGAGCGGCACCTTGCGGAAGGCGCCGAGGCTGGCGGCGGCTGTCGTCAGGAGCAGGATCACACCCAGGAAGCCCCACGATGCACGGCGGGAGGCGATGAGCCGGGACATGGTCGGCCGGAACAGGCGGTCGAGGAGGGAGCCGCGGGCGGCGTCGATGTCGTCTTCATCGTGTGCTGCTGCGTGCGCGGGCGCACACTTCGAGTAACGCCGGCGCAGCAGGTGGTAACTGAGCCACGGTGTGATGGTAAACGCCACGAGCATGGACATGAGCATGGAAACAGGGACGTTGAGCGCCATCGGGGCCATATAAGGCCCCATCATGCCGGTGATGAAGGCCAGGGGCAGGAACGAGGCGATGACAGCCAGGGTGGCGACGATGAGGGGAGGGCGGATCTCGGCGACGGCCTCGAGGACGATCTCGCGCGTGGCACGCTTGCGAATGCCGAAGAGACGCGCGATGTTCTCCACGTCGACGATCGGGTCGTCAACGATCAGCCCGAGCGAGAGAATGAGAGCGAAGAGGGTGACGCGGTTGATGGTGTAGCCGAAGAGGAGGTTGACCAGGAGGGTCAGGCCGAAGACGACTGGGATGGCGATAACGACGATGATCGACTCACGCCAGCCCAGGCCGATGGTGAGCAGGGTGACGACGATGATGATGGCTACGCCAAGGCCTTCGACGAGTTCGTTGACCTTGTGGTCGGCGGTCTGCCCGCTGTTGCGGGTGACGATGAGTTCGTAGTTTTCGGGGATGAGTTGGGAGTGGATTTCCGCGGCCTTGCGGATGATGCGCTCGGCGACAGCGACGGCGTTCGTGCCCTTTTTCTTGGAGATGGCGATGGTGACGGCGGCGCGGGAGATTTCGAGAGAATCCGGGAGAGGCGAGCCGATCGTCGAACCTGGGGTCTCGAACCTGCGGGCAACCAGGTCGCGCGCGGGGCCCCAGCCGTGACGGAGGAAGGTATCGGGCTCGTCGGGCCCGTCGATGACGCGGGCCACGTCCTGAAGGTGGACAGGCTGCCCGTCCCAGACGCCGACGACCGCCGTGCGGAGTTCGTCGACGGTGGCAAAGGCATCGCCGATGCCGACATTGATCAGTTCGTCATTGCGGGTGATCACGCCGGCGGTCTGCGCGACGTTGGAGACGGAGAGGGCGCTGAGGACGGCGTCGGGGGCAAGGGAGAAGGCATGGAGGGCTTCGCGATCGAGCCGGACGCCAGCGATGCGCGGCTGTCCGCCGAGTACGTCGACGCGGGAGATGTCGCGCTCGCCGGAGAGCCGCTGTGCGAGTTCCTCAGCCAGGCGGCGGGTGGTGTAGGTGTCGCCGGAGTCCGACGCCAGCGTCAGGGTGACGATGGGCACGTCGTCGATCTCGCGCGGCTTCACGACCCAGCCTGACACGCCCGGCGGAACCAGATCGATGTTCTCGTCGAGGCGTTTGGAAATCTTGACCAGGCTGCGTTCGCGGTCCTGTCCGACAAAGAAGCGGACGGTGATGATGGCGCGGTCGCGCATGGAGCGCGAATAGACGTATTCCACGCCGTCGATCTGGTAGAGCAGTCGTTCGAGCGGCGTTGTGACCAGTTGCTCGACCTGCTGGGCCGAGTGACCGGGAAAGGCGACGACCACGTCGGCGAAGGGAACCACAATCTGAGGGTCTTCCTCGCGCGGAGTGATGAGCAGGGCACCCGCGCCGGCGACGGCCGCGATGATGACCAGGACAATGGAGAGATTGGAGTGGAGGAACACGCGGACGATGGCGTTGATCAAGCCGCCGCCGCGGTGCGGTTCGCCGGTGCTCATGAGGCCGACTCCGGATTGGACACGAGGACCAGTTCGCCCTGGCGCAGACCCGCGAGGACTTCGACAAGGCCGTCGTCAAGTGTGCGCCCGATCTGGACTGAGCGCCGCGTGAGCGTGGCATCGGGTCCGAGGCCGGATGCGAGATCAACGAAGTCGAGTTGACCGACGCGGTGGATGGCTTGTGCGGGCACGGCCAGGACACTCGCCTGTTCAAGCGGAATGCTGATGCGTCCGAACATGCCGGGATAGACGCCGGGCGGGCAGGGGCCGCTGACCTTGACGCGGAAGGAACGCGAGCGGGCCGAGGCCTCGGGGACGATTTCAGTGACCTCGGCCTCGCAGACGAGGTCGAGAGATTCGATCTCGGCCTTGACGTAGTCGCCGACGGCGAGGCGGACCGCGAGCGACTCTCGCACGCCGGCGACGAGTTGCATACGCGAGGGGTCGTACATGGTGAGCAGCGGCATGCCGGGAGTGGCGGTGTCGCCGACTTCAGCCTGTCGCTCGATGACGACGCCGTCGAACGGAGCACGGATAATGGCGTGATCGAGCACGGTTTGGCCCTCAGCAACAGAGCGTTCGGCACGCTGAACGTTGGCGTCGGCGGCGCGGACGGCGTTGCGGGCGCGGATGACCTCGAGTTCGCTGGCCGCGCCCTGCTCGGCCGATCGCTCGGCGCGCGCAAGTTCTTCGCCGGCCTGGTCAAGGCTGGCACGCGAGGCGTCAAGCACGGCCTGGGTCTGCTCGAGGCGCTGGCGCAGGTCGGAATCATCGAGCGTGGCGAGGATCTGCCCGGCCTTGACCCGGGCGCCGGCTTCGACGTCCAGCGAGACTACGCGGCTGAGAATGCGGCTGGCGATGGTTGCCTGGCGATCGGCTTCGACGGTACCCACCGCCGATTCGGATCGCGGCACCTGGACTACCTCCACAGGCACGACCTGCGCGCCCTCGGGCACACGCCTGTGCTCGACGCGTACGGGCCTGCTTGTGTCGATCTTGGGCTGGAAAAAGCCGGCCAGCCACAGGAGCATCACGCCCACGGCAAGGGTGAACCCCAGCGAGACGATGACCTTGGTGACGATCGCCACGGTGCGTTTCATGGGCAACTCCAGAGTCAGTGAACAGGCGTGCAGCGCTTCAGGCCGAGCCTCTGGAAGAACCAGACGGCCGGACACCAGTTGGTGAACGCAGACTGGAGCATGTTGAGTCCGACGAAGGCGGTGAGCAGGAGCCACCAGGGCGACACAAAGTATGCCAGGGCCGTGCTGACGAGAACGACCACGCCGGCCATGAGACGCAATGCACGTTCAACAGTCATGTCAGATCCTCCGACCGGGGGCGCCGGTCACGTTGCCTTTCTGGTTCGCTTGCGGGGGGCGGCGCAGGCGAAGCGGGAGCGGACACAGAGCATGACGTCGCAGAGGTGAGGCTCGGCGACGCGATAAAAGACGGCGCGACCCTGGCGCTCGGGGCGGATCAGCCCGCGGTCGCGCATGATGCGAAGGTGGGTGCTCACGGCCGGCTGAGCGACACAGAGGGCTTGCGCGATTTCGCTGACCGACCGGCGACGATCATCGAGCAGGAGTTCGATGATGCGAAGGCGCTCGGGGTGGGCGATGGTGCGCAGGCACGAGGCGGCCTGCTCGGCGGCCTTGGGGGACAGGGGGCTGGGCAGCGGCGCGGGGCTCATGGATGTCATAGTATAAAGATATCTACATAAGTCAATAGCCTGAAATCGGACAGGCTGGGTGCGGTCTTGCAACGCACCTTTCTGACGTCGTATCGGACGCCCGACGCCCCAGGCAGGTGGAACCGGTCAGGGAGAAAGCCCTTGTCGCTCAAGCCACCACCCGACCAGATCGCCAGGCTCCGCAAGCCCGAAGGCCTGGCATGAGGTTCGCGCGAAGCGGCGCAGCGCAGCGGGTCGATCCGGCGACTCAAGGGCCAGTGACGAAAGCGACTGAAAGTCGGCGGCCGCGCGGCGCCACAGCGAGTCGTCGATGGGAAGCGGGAGCGTGAGTGACTGGCGGGCGCTGAGTTTGATCGCGTGATGGTGCAGGCCCGAGCAGGCGTAACGACGGGCGGCTTCGGCGGTCGCCACGGGTGAGGCAAGCGCGGCGGCGACCAGCCAGAGCAATGCCGGCTCGCGCGGCGTCATGGTGATGACCGGCACACTGGGCAGCATGTGGGCCTGCTCGTCAACGAGCACTTCCATGACGCGGGGCTGCGTGGCCAGCAGGATCTTGGGTACCAGCCGGGCATCGACCCAGGCGGACAGATCGCCGTGCGATTCCATGCGCCGGCGATCCAGGCGCGGGGCCTGCCACCATCGGCGCAGCAGGCGCGTCGGCGTGTGCGACCAGCGACAGGCTGCCAGGTCGATCAGCCCCGAGGTGATGATCGGCGGGAAGGACCGCCAGTCGGACTGCTGCGACGCCGAGAGATCGGTTGATTCGACAATGTAGCCGTTGAGTCCGTAATACTGGTCCCGGAAGTCGGCGGTGGCGGTGGCGATGTCGGCCAGCGTGCGGTCGTGGGTGAGTCGGACTCCGGGCACTCCGAACGCAGGGGCAGCCAGTTCAGACCAGGTGTCCTGCGCACGCAGGTACTCGCGCGAAAGCGTGACCGTGGGCAGCGGTTCGAAGTCGGGCCCGATGGTGCAACGCGGCGAGAACTCGGCCTGCGTCGAGCGGACGAGAACAAGGGCGCAGGTGCGGACCGAGGCGTCGGCGAACATCCGACCACCGGACAGCCACAGCGCAGAGATCACGCTTTCGTCGAGCAGGGCGCGACGGAGCGGGATGATGTCGGAGGCGGAAAGGACGGATTGCGGCTGCACGAACGCAAGCCGAGAGCCGTCGCGCTTCCGCAGCAGGCTGAAGCAGACCGCGAGAAAAGCGGAGGCTTCGTCGGCGTAGCGCTTGATCAGCCCGTCGGTGCGATGCTTGAGCAGCGCAGCGCGGGCGCGGCTGGAGGCGGTGGCGGATTCGAGTTGGTTGAGGAAGGGAGGGTTTCCGATGATCAGGTCGAAACCGGGGAAGGGGCCGTCGAAGATCGTGGGAAAGGCAAGTTCCCAGTGCATGAAGCGGTGCTGCATGGCGAGAGATTGCAGGGTCTCGGCCAGCGGAGAGAAGCGAGGCGCACGCGGGTCGGTGGGCGGGTCGGCGCAGGGCGCGTCAGCCAGGTCGGACGTGGTGATGAAGCGGGCGCCCGGGCCGGTCGGGTGAGCGAAAAAGGCGGCGCACCACGCATCGAACGAGGCACGCCTGCGACCGGACGCGTCGGTCTGCGATGGCGGGCCGGCGCTGCGGCGCTCGGCACGATTAGCACGCCGGGCAATGGCAAGGGCAGAGGAGTCGGCGGGAGTTCGGGCTTGGAGCGCGTGGTCGGGGATTCCTTGCGCGACGAACCTCGCTTCGCCTCCCACCAGCGCGTCGCCGCAGACGATGCGCCAAGTCAGAAACTGCATGGACGCGCCTGGCTGGGCCAGTTCGAGCCAGAGTGCGGCACGGGCCAGTTCGACCGCCAGCGGGTCGATGTCGACGCCGTGGATGCACTGCTCGAGCACCAGGCGAAACGCCTCGGACTCTTGCGCAAGGCACGGGGGCGTGACGGCCAACACGTGGTCGGCCAGTCGCCGGGCGGCGGAGACGAGGAAGTTCCCGCAACCGCACGCGGGTTCGCAGATGCGAATCCCGAGGATGGCGTCGCGGCGCTGCTCGGGCGTCGGGCACGAATCCACTACGTCGCGGATGAGCGGCTCAAGCGATTCATCGAGCAGGTGTTGCACGAGAGTGTGCGGCGTGTAGAAAGCGCCGGCGCCGGAACGGGCAGACTGACGACGGGGTTCGAGCGTGAACGGGCGGCCGTCCGCGACGGAACCCGGGTGCAACCCGAGCAGCGACTCGTATGCCGAGCCGATGTGCGACGGAAGTACGCTGCGCCAGTCAATGGGCTCATCGGGCTCGATGGAATGACAGAGGATGCGCAAGACCCCGAGCAGTGCGTCGTCGGTCACGCTGGCCGCGTTGAGAATGGGCGTGTGGACGGGGTCGAAGAGAGTGGATGCCAGCGCGGGGAACCGACTCCGCGGCCGAGTATGTCGCGGGAGAGGGGTGAACAGGCAGGCGCTCGCGTCGAGCCAGCGCGACCACAGCGAAGGGGCCGTGTCCGCTCGCTGCGGCGTGTCAAGGCGTGCCAGCAGCGCCGTGAGCGCATCAACCCCGGGTTCGGCGCGGCCGAGCAATGAACGTCCTTCGGCGGCGAGCAGAAAGGAAAGACGCGCGAAAGTCCATTGCAGTTCGCGGAAGAAGGCTTGGGCGTTGCCCGGGTCGGCCAGGCTCGCACGCAGGTCGGCATTGCGCGGGTCGGCGGCGACGGCGGCGCCCAGGGCTTCGATCGCGCGGCGCGCCGGCTCACGCAGCAGGAGATCGCGGCGTGCGGGTAGATGCCCTGCCCGCGCGCATGGGGCGGCTGAGGATCGCGTCGCAGTCACGCGAGGAGCATATGGACCGCGTCGGGCACGACGGATGCGGACCCATGCCGCCCGAACGCCGGCGCCCGGCAATCTCGGGGGCTGACGGACGCGCCGCCGGCCGCGAGACGTGCCGGCAGGAGATCACCCGGGCCCCGCACCCAGGTTGGCGGTTCGCGGGGGCGGTTGTTGTCGGTGGCCGCGTCATGAATCGGATCGCGCTCTCAACACTCAAGCGGCAACGACGCCCGGCGGGCGGCGTGGTTCACCTCTCGCCCGGGAAGCCCTGCAAAGGGCCCCGGCTACACCACAAAGCAAGCCGACGTGGCTGGCCTTGGCAGTGCATCGCACGTCTCGGTGCCAGGATGCTTTCGAAGTTCTTTCTCGAGCAATCGGCGCACCGGAACTTTCGCGGAGCCGGGCTTGCCTGCGGGCTGCAACGCAAAGACCTGTGGCGCGGGGCAGTAGGAGGCGCCATCGCCGCCGAACTGCTTGCCCAGCGTCCCGATTGCACTGACCCGGCGCGCGCCTACACCCGCGGGCGGCTGCGCGACGCGGGCAAACCGGTCATCGCTCCGAAACGGGCGCCGATGACGCCAAGTTCGATCCGCCGAGAGTGTTCCAGGCCCGGTCGAAGCCCCCACGACGCTCATGGCACATGAATCAACTTTCTGGATACAGGTCACCTGCGGGAACAGCCACGCCCGACGAAAGAGTCTATTCTCAGATGTCCGGATGCAGAATCGATAGTGGAAGTGCGCCCGCGATTGAGCCAATATACTCTGCCTCCTCCACAGCCCCGAAATGGCCCGCAAACGCTTCCATCCCGCCGTCGCCTGGCTCTGCCTGATCTGGTTCGGGCTGACCAATACGCTGCTCGCCAGCGGCATGGTGGTCTGCCGCGACGGCCACGGCGGATCTCGAATCGAGTGGGGATGTGCTCAAAATGCCAGTGGCGAGTGCGCGACCAGTTGCGGGTCGGACGCTGACGAGCCAGGGGGCGACACCGGACCGGCGCACCCGTGCGATGACACGCCGATCAATGGCGATCACGAAGTCACGATGACGCCGCCGCGCACGACGAACGATCTGCCGGTTCCGATCCCGGTGATGCTGGCGGTGATCACGCTTCACATCGATGTGCCGTCGACCCAGGTTCTCTGGGACCGCGCACGATCGCAGCGGCCGCCGGATTCGCTCCAACGGCTTCGATCTGTGATTCTCCTCGTCTAGGTGGTCGGTCCGTCCCGGCGCTGTTTCTCGCAGCGCCCGAGGTATGGCGGCGTTTGCCTTGCAACGCGGCCTGTGGTGGCTTCGGCCACCGGCTTCCCCACGCAGAACTGACCGATTCGGCCTTCCGAGGACATCCAATGCAGATACGCGCTATCCACGCCGCGCGAGCGGGCCGAACCCTGATTTCGTGCGCCGCCGCCTTGGTTCAACTCGCTGGCTGTGCCGCCACTCGGCCTGATCCCGCGGCTGAAGCCGCCGCATCGACAGCGCTCGGCCTTGGCCAGCCCATCGAGTTCCGCACTGACGGCGGCCCGGTTGATGAGTCCCCCGTGGCCGGAGACACGCTGACGCTCGGTGAGGCCGTTCGCCGTGCCGCCACGACCGACCCGGGGGTCCAGGCGGCACTCGCCCGCGTCCGCATCGCGATGGCCGATGCCGACCAGGCCCGGCTCCTGCCAAATCCTGTGCTCAACTTCGTCCTTCGATGGGGGCCCGGTTCCCCGCAGATCGAAGTCTCGCTTGCACAGGATCTCATCCAGGCGCTCAAGATCCCGCGACAGTCGAGCGCCGCGGACAATCGCCTCCGTCAAGCCGCGGCCGACGCGGTGACAGTGGCGCTCGACACCGTCGCCGACGTGCAGGAGCGATACATCGCCGTCCAGACCCTGGAATCGCTCGTGCCGGTGCTTGTCGAGCGACGAGAACTACTCGACAAACTCGTGTCCACCGCCCGGGCGCGGCTGGAGGCCCAGGAAGGCACGCGGAGCGACCTGACCACTCTTGAAGCCCAACGCGTCGAACTCGATGTGGACATCGCGGAAGCCAGGAGGCAACTCCGTGAAGAGCGTCTGCGTCTGGCCCGTCTGATCGGCGAACCGTCCGGCCCGGCGGCGTGGCGGGTTGACCCGTGGACAGCCCCCGCGCTTGCATCCACGGTCGAGGCCCGCTGGATCGACGCGGGGTTGCAGAACCGTCCGGAAGTCCAGTCAGTGGCCTGGACACTCGCCGCGCTCGGCGACGACGCCGCGCTGGCGCGACTCCTCCCGTGGGAGGGGCTCGGTGTCAGCATCGATGCCCAGCGCGACGGCGACTGGTCCGTGGGACCATCGGTTTCGACACCGATACCCCTGTTCGACACGGGCCACGCGGCGCGTGCCCGCGTGACGGCTGCTCAGATCGAGGCTCGCCACAGCCTCACGCTCGCCAGGCGCAAGGTTGTGGAAGAAGTCCGCGTCGCCTTCCAATCGCTGGCCGCGGGCGCTGCCAACCTGCACCTTGTGCAATCGGAGTTGATCCCCCTCCAGCAGCAGCGCCGGCAGCAGGCCGAGGATGCCTATCGCGCGGGCTACACCGATGTGACGGCCCTGTTGCTCGCCGAGCAGGATCTGCGCGCCGCCCGGGCCAAGGCCATTGAGGTCGAGCAGCAGGTGTCGGTCGCGCTCGTGCGCCTGCAACGCGCAGTGGGTGGCCCGGGCGTAGCCGCGACGCTTGGCCAGTCCCCGCCGACAACCCTGCCCGCCGTGCCTGTCTCTTCACTCATCCCCATCCCCACTGTCAACGTCTCTCACGACTCAAACCGCTGAACGCAGACGCATCAGCCGTGTCGGAGCACATCACATGATTCACACTCGATCGACCCACTGCTCATTCACACCCCTTCTCATACCAGCGCTCTCGCTCGCCCTGCTGCTCTCGTCCTGCAAGAAACACCAGGAGGACGATGGGCATGACCACGGCGCAGCGGCTGCCAAGCAGCAGAACGCCGAGGGTCACGACCACGACCACAGCGCTGAGGAGCAGCACGCCGAGGGTCACGACCACGACCACAGCGCTGAGGAGGAGCACGCCGACGAGGTCACGCTGACCAGTGAGGCCGTCGAGCGCTACGGCGTCAAGGTGGACGAGGCCCAGATGTGGGCGCTCAGGCCGACGTTCGTCGCGCCCGCGCGCGTCGGCTTCAACACCGAGGCGATGGCCCACGTCGGCTCGCCGCTCCGCGGCCGCGCAGTCCAGATCAAGGTTCGGCTCGGAGACCAGGTCAAGAAGGACGACCCGCTGGTAGTGGTCGAGAGCCCGGAACTCGGCCAGGCCCAGGCCGACTACCTGCTCAAGCAGACGGCGGCCCAAGCCGCAGCCCCCCAGGTAGACCTCGCCAAGGCCGCGTGGGATCGCGCCAAGGGTCTGCTGGAGCAGTCTCAGGGCATTTCTCTGACCGAGGTTCAGAAGCGTGAGGCCGAATACAAGGCCGCCGTCGCCAATCTCAAGTCCGCAGAGGCCGCGGCGGTCGCTGCCGAGAACGCCCTTCATCTGCTGGGGATGGACCGAATCGCCGTTGAAACACTCGCTTCGACCGGTGAGATCGCGCCGCGCTACACCATCCGCGCCGCCATCGGCGGCCAGGTGGTGCAGCGCGAGGTCACGCTGGGCGAACTGGTCAGCCCCGACCGCGAGTCCCTGATGGTGCTCGCAGACACGACCACCCTGTGGGTGCTCGCGGATGTACCCGAAGCCCGGCTCACGTCCATCGCGCCGGGTGCCAAGGCGTGGATTGCGGTCGGCTCGGGAGCGGCCCACCGGTACGAGGGAACGGTGGCGTTCATCTCGCCGCTGGTCGATCCCTCCACCCGCACCGCCGAGGTGCGCATCGAAGTCCCCAGGAGTGCCCTGAGAAACGGCGCCGTGCGGCCCGGCATGTTCGCGCAGGCCGAAATCGCGAGCGCGGCCGCCGACGGGACCGTGCCGGCTCCACAGGTTGCGGTCCCGCAAGAAGCCGTGCAGACGGTCGAGGGCGGCCCGGCGGTGTTCGTGCCGGTCGCCGGCGAGCCCAACACGTTCCAGAAGCGGGCGCTCACCGTGGGCCCGACCGTGGGCGGTCTTGTGCCCGTTCTGGCCGGGCTGGTCGAGGGTGAGAAGTTCGTCGCATCTGGCTCATTCATCCTCAAGGCCGAGTTCGGCAAGGGCTCGGCGGCCCACGAGCACTGATTCAACGACGCAAATCTCCGCTCCTGAACAACTCCCGTCATTCCGCAGAGGCCCACCATGCTTGAAGCCGTCCTGCACTTCTCGATCAAGAACCGCTGGTTCATCGTTGTCCTCACCGCGCTGGTCGCCGCGGTGGGTGTCTACTCGCTCAAGAAACTCCCCATCGACGCGGTCCCGGACATCACCAACAACCAGGTTCAGATCAACGCGACCGCGCCGTCGCTCTCGCCGGTCGAGGTCGAGAAGCAGGTGACGTTCCCCATCGAAAACGCGCTGGCGGGCATCCCGGGCCTCAAGTCCACGCGGTCGCTGTCACGCAACGGGTTCGCGCAGGTCACGGCCGTCTTCGAGGACAATGTCAACATCTTCTTTGCCCGCCAGCAGGTGAGCGAGCGGCTGGGCGAGGCCAGCGAGTCGCTGCCGCCCGGCGTAGACCCCGTGATGGGGCCGATCGCCACGGGCCTGGGCGAGATCTACATGTACACCGTCGAGTACGCGCAGCCCCACGGCCGGGGCGCGACCATCAAGGACGGCCAGGTCGGGTGGCAGAGCGACGGATCGTACCTCACCCCCGAGGGCCGCCGGCTCGGCAACGATCTCGAACTCGCCGCCTACCTCCGCGAGGTCCAGGACTGGGTGATCCGCCCGCAACTCAAGGGGATCAAGGATGTCGCGGGCGTGGAGGCCATCGGCGGGTACGTCAAGCAGTACCACGTCCAGCCCGACCCGATGAAACTGGTGTCCTACGGGCTGACGTTCTCCGAGGTCATCGAGGCCATCGAGAAGAACAACGTCTCCACCGGCGCTGGCTACGTCGAGCACAACGGCGAGTCGTACCTCGTGCGGGCTACGGGGCGCATCGAGAACATCGACCAACTTTCGAGCATCGTCGTCGGCACGCGCAACGGCGTCCCGATCTATGTGCGAGACATCGTCGTGCCCGATGGGGTGGGCATCGGGCGCGAGCTGCGCACCGGGTCGGCCAGCGAGAACGGCGAAGAGGTCGTCGTCGGCACGGTCATCATGCTCCTGGGAGCCAACAGCCGGACCGTCGCCGCGGCCGTGGACGCCAGGATGCCCGAGATCCAGAAGAGCCTCCCCGCGGGCATCCACGCCAAGACTGTCCTCAACCGCACCAAGTTGGTGGATGCCACAATCAAGACGGTTCAGAAGAACCTGCTCGAGGGCGCGGTCCTGGTGATCGTCGTTCTGCTCCTGCTCCTCGGGAACGTCCGGGCCGCGCTCATCTGCGCTGCGGCAATCCCCCTGTCCATGCTGATGACGGCGACCGGCATGGTGCAGAACAAGGTGAGCGGCAATCTGATGTCGCTGGGCGCCATCGACTTCGGGCTGATCGTGGACGGCGCGGTCATCATCGTGGAAAACTGCCTGCGCCGCCTCGCCGAGGCCCAGCACCACAACGGCCGGGTACTCACCCTCCAGGAACGCCTGCACGAAGTGATGGTGGCCGCAAAGGAGATGATCCAGCCGTCCGTCTATGGGCAGGCCATCATCGTGACGGTGTACTTCCCGATCCTGGCGCTGACAGGCGTCGAAGGCAAGATGTTCCACCCGATGGCAATGACGGTGATCTTCGCTCTCATCGGCGCGTTCATCCTCTCGCTGACGTTTGTGCCGGCGATGGTGGCCATCCTCATCCGCGGCAAAGTCACCGAGAAGGAGATGTTCCTGGTCCGCTGGGCCAAGGCGGCCTATGAGCCCGTGGTCCGGCTCTCGGTGCGGCTGCGCTGGGCGATCGTGGCGGCGGCGGTCGTGGCGTTCCTCGCCTCGGCCCTGCTCTTTACCCGCCTGGGGCAGGAGTTCGTACCCACGCTCGACGAGAAGGACCTGGCGATGCACGCGATGCGCATCCCCTCTACGTCGATCTCGCAGTCGCAAGCCATGCAGTTCGACGTGGAACGGGCCGTCGCCGGCATCCCCGAGGTCGCGTTTGTCTATTCCAAGACAGGCACCGCGGAGATGGCGACCGATCCCATGCCCCCCAACGTGTCGGACACGTTCATCATCTTCAAGGACAAGAGCCAGTGGCGCAGCGAGGCCGACCTCGACAGGCTCATCGCCGAGAAGACCGAAGCAATGGAGCGCCTCGGCTCGCACGGCGAGCATGACGAGCACACCCACGGCGAAGCGGACGAGGACCACGCACACGAGGGGCCCAAGGTCGAGGGTCACAAGGGCAAACTCATCAAACTCATCGAACTGACCGTGGCGACCGTCCCCGGCAACAACTACGAGTTCACCCAGCCGATCCAGATGCGCTTCAACGAACTCATCTCGGGCGTCCGGGGCGACGTGGCGGTCAAGGTCTACGGCGACGACTTCGAGTCGATGACCAGGACGGCCCAGCAGGTCCTGGCCGCAATCCAAGAAGTCCCGGGCGCCGCCGACGCGAAAATGGAGCAGGTCGAGGGGCTCCCGGTGATGACCGTGGACATCGACCGGGCGGCCATCGCCCGCTACGGCCTGAATATCCACGACATCCAGCAGGTGGTCGCGGCCGCCATTGGCGGGGCAGAGGCCGGGTTGGTCTTCGAGGGGGACCGACGGTTTGACCTCGTCGTGCGGCTGCCCGACGAGATCCGCGGGCAAATCGAGGCGCTGGAACGCCTACCGATCCCGTTGCCGGGTGGTGAAGAGCGCGGCATGGTCGGCGCTCTCGCCAGCGCCGCCGGTGGCGGAGGGCTGGCCGGGCTGGTCCAGACGCGCGAGACAGGCTTCATTCCACTGGGAGACGTGGCCAAGGTGGATGTGGCCGAAGGGCAGAACCAGGTGAGCCGCGAGAACGGAAAGCGCCGCATCGTCGTCCAGTGCAACGTGCGGGGACGCGACCTCGGCTCGTTCGTCCGCGACGCGGAGCGAGCCGTCGAGTCGATCGCGCTCCCAGCCGGACAGTGGCTGGACTGGGGCGGCCAGTACGAAAATCTGGTTGCCGCCAAGGAGCGGCTCACGATCGTCGTGCCGATCTGCTTCGGGCTGATCTTCCTGCTGCTCTTCTCCACTTTCAAGAGCGTCCGATACGCCGTCTTGGTCTTCAGCGCTGTGCCTCTTGGCCTCACCGGCGGGATCATCGCCCTGTGGCTGCGCGACATGCCGTTCTCGATCTCGGCCGCAGTCGGCTTCATCGCCCTCTCGGGTGTCGCCGTGCTCAACGGCCTGGTCATGGTCTCGTTCATCAACCAACTTCGGCGCGAAGGCCTGACCCGCGACGAGGCAATCATCCGCGGATCGCTCGTGCGGCTCCGGCCCGTGCTCATGACGGCGCTGGTGGCGTCGCTGGGCTTCGTGCCAATGGCCGTCGCCAGTGGCACGGGGGCCGAGGTCCAGAAACCGCTTGCCACCGTCGTGATCGGCGGGCTGATTTCCAGCACCCTCCTGACGCTCGTCGTGCTCCCCGCTCTGTACCGCATCTTCACCGGGCGCGATCCGTCCGGGCGACCGGAACCCGTCGCGCAGGAGTGGGAACGGCCCGAGAGCGGTCCGCTGGAGGTGCACGCCGCCGCCGCACAGCCCCCTTCCGGGCCTTCCGGTGCAACCGCGGGTCCGCTGCCTCCCCCTTTCCCCCGCACCGCTCCCCCCGACCACTGATCCAGCATCGCCGGCCTCGTCCTCTGGCGCTCCGCCCGGAGACAAGAGCGGACGTGCGGGCCGCGCTTCGCGGGATCAGTGAGAGCGCCCGCCGCGAAGCGATCCGGGGCGCGATCCAGGCCGGGGACCGGGAGGCGGTGTCCGCCGTCCTCGCGGCTTCCCCGCTCGCCTCTGGGCTTACGCGGAATGACTTGGAGGGCGTCCGCATCGACGCGGAGCGCAAGTTCACGCCCAAGGAACCGGAGTTGCGGGACAGCCCCGAAAAGTTGCTGTAACTAGCGGCCCGCGCCGAGGACGCCCGGGGGCCGGCTTGGCCGCCTGCGAAAGCGTGATCTGCTCGTCCGCGGCCGGGGCCTCCTCGTGGCAATCGGCCTTGGCCTCATTTGCCATTCCTGTTGAATCTTGCTGCTTCACGCCGGACTCCTCGCTCGTCTGGCCCGGCCCTCACCAGGCCGTGGCTGCTTGCGACGGAGGAAGAATCCACGCTGCTTTGAGGCGGTAACTCGGTAACTCGAGTTACCAGCCGGGCCGCCAACGACAACGGCCCTCCCGCGATGGGAGGGCCGTTGAATCGATGCAGATTTTCTTGATCGCGGCCTGGTGGGTAACTCGTAGCGACGCTTCTCGGCCCGTCGCCAGCCTTGGCGGGGTTTCCAGCGTGCAGCAATCTTGACAGCGGTACCTGCGACACTCAAAGGCGGGCAAACACTCCCGTCCGCTCAGTGCCCTTCGTACCGAGGCTTGAATCGTGCGTGCAGAAACGCCTCCAACAGGGCGAGCAGGGTGCCATCTCGTCTTGAGGGAAGCAACAGGTTGACCCGATGCGTCCGCTGTCGAATCCAATCCCCTGCCCGTTCGGGTCGGAAGTCCGCCACCGATCCCATGCGGCTATCGGCGATGAGCGACTTGGCCAGAGTACTCGGCGCGCTGGTGTTGTAGTGGTGGCTCGTGAATCGAGGTCCAGACTTCGGTCCGGCTTTGCCGATCTTGAGCCATTCATCGCCGAAGCCGAAGCAATACACCGCCATCCTTCCGCTCGGCAGCGCCGTCGGAGGTTGATGAGGAGCGGCCAGGAATTGGACCTCCAACTCACCGGGGCGAAGCGAATGTCCGGCAAGTGCAGCCACCTGCTCGAACGCCCGCAGGGCGTCTTCCATCGCTGCTTGCCAGGTCACTCCATCTGCTCCGCAATCGCGCCGAGTCGCCGAAGCACCGCGGCCAGGTGCCCACTTCTGTGCTGAAACGCGAGATGCCCCTCGCAGAACCGATCCTTCCGGAAATGGCAGGTGAGGAGTTTCTGGATCGACACCATGTCGGCCTTCGTAAGTTCGGCCTCATCGTTGACGAGTCGCCCTGCCTGCTCAGACCACGACCCCCAGTCGAAGTTCACCACAAGGCCGTATTCGTAGACCAACTTCGTGAGCCGCTCGATGGTGGGGCCATACATCAGCACCGGCATGTCGATCATGTTCTCGCCGACCTTCTGAAAAGGAGGCCACTGTGCAACCGCCTCCCTGTCCAGCGCCGCCGCCAGGGACGCCACCTCCAGCAGCTGTCGCTTGCTGGGTGTCGGCCACGGCCTACCAGCGTCGTCGAACTTGGGATTCGGATGGTCGGGCCGCACGCGCTCCTCGCCCGACAGCAGATTCGGTAGCGGTGCATCCCGAGTCTCGGCGCTGGGAGCGCCTTCCGACGGCGCGTAATCCGGGAGGGCGTACTGCCCGCGCCTGAGCTTCTTGAGCATCCCGTCGTCCACCATCCGGCGAAGGTACACCCGCGGGATGCCGGCCCGATCCAAATCCTTGGGGCGCAAGATGCCATGCCGCGTCGCCAGTTCGAGAATCGCTTGCTTGTGGCCCTGAGCGCTCATGGGGTGTTCCGAATCCTCCGCCACTGCGCACAATAGCGGAGGTTTCGGAACAAGACACTCGGCCGGTCTCGTCCCAACCTTCAAATGTCTTGAAGGTCTGCGCGGTCTCCTCGAGGCTCCCCCGGCCCCCATCACCCCACCCGCCTCATGATCTCCGCCACCTTCGTCTGATCCCGCCCGGCGTACACCGCGTCCGTCACCCGGGCGCTGGCGTGCCCGAGGACCAGGGCTGACGCCTCCAGCCCGTGCTCGCGGCGGTAGAGCGTCGCGGCCGTGTTGCGGAGCTGGCACAGGATGATCCGAGCGCCCGCGCCGAATCGGCGCTCCGTGCGCTGGAAGGGGGTGCGGCGTGAGCGATACGAACCCCAACACTCCCACCGTGGAGGAACTCTCCGCCCAACTCGCGGCCCTCCGCGCCACGCTCGCCAAGTCGGTCGGACTCGGAGAGGAAGCCGACGAAACCGCGATCCTTGCCCGGATCACGGACACCACGAAGGAACGCGACGAAGCGAAGGCTCGCGCCGCCGACGTGGAAGCACGCTGGGCGGGGGAGAAGGTGGACGCGGCGCTCCGCGAAGCGTTCGCCAAGAGCGGAGCGCGAGAGGAGCACTACGAAGACTTCCGCAACCTCGCGGGCGCTCTCTTCCACGTTGACCCGAAGACGGGCCGCGTGGTGACGAAGCCCGATGCGCCGAACACGGTCCCAGGCTCGGAGCCGCTCGCGTGGATTCACGCGGAGTTGAAGTCCCGGCGCGGGTTCTGGTGGCCCGGCAACGTGAGCGGGAACGCGCGTGGAGGCGGGATCGGTGCGAACCCCCACGGGGACGATTCGTGCTTCCGCCCCGGCCCCACTTGGAACCTTACCGCCCAGTTCGCCTACGAAGGCAGACACGGGAGCATCGCGGCGGACGCGGCGCGTCGGCGCTACGGGGGTGGGCGATGAGGATTCACCACGACAGAGAGCGGGCGCTCCGGGCGTTCATTGAAGACGACGAATCCACCATCGCGGCGATCCGCGCCCTCGCGGCCCGGCTCCCGGAAGGGACGGCGGTTGGGGGATTCGGCCCGGAGGAACTCGCGGAGGTGCTGGAGTCCTACCCCGGAGCCGATCGCGCCGCCGTGGTGGACTACTTCGCCTTCAGGCCCCCCGGCTAGGTCATTATCCCCGTTGCCCGCGTAAACTGCTCCCGTCGCAGTGGGTTTTCTCGCGGGGAACACATGATCCAGAAACTACGTCTACTCCGATCCATTGGGCAGTTCGATGCCGTCAATACCGGCGCGAACTTTGACCTTCGGAAACTCACATTGGTCTACGCTGAGAACGCACGCGGCAAGACGACGCTTGCGGCGATCATGCGATCGCTTGCGACGGGTGAGTCGCTTCCCATCACAGAGCGGCGGCGTCTCGGCGCGACGCAAGCACCGGAGGCGATCATTGAATGCACTGGCGGCCCGCCACCTGCGATCTTTCAGAATGGCGCGTGGTCGCGCACATGCGCGGATGTCCTCGTGTTCGATGATGCGTTCGTGGACAAGAACGTGTACTCCGGGATGGACGTGGCAGCCGAGCACCGGCAGAACCTTCACGAACTAATCGTGGGTGCAGCGGGCGTCGCGCTTGCGCGTCGCGTTGATGATATCGCTGCCGAGATTCGTGACCACAACCGGACTCTGCGCGAGAAGTCCGATGCCATACCCGTAGCCGATCGGCACGGCTTGAACCTAGACGATTTCTGCGGACTCGCCGCTCGCGCTGACATTGACGAGACGATCAAGGCTTCGGAGGAGCGGCTTCGAGCGCTTCAGAACGTGGAGGCAGTACGCACCACGCCGGAGTTCTCCGCCTTGGCGCTGCCCGTCGTGGACTTCGCCGAAATCGACACGTTGCTCGGCCGAACTGTGGCCGACTTGGATGCAGCCGCCGTCGAAGCCGTCAAGCAGCACTTCGCGGCTCTCGGACAAGGTGCGGAGGGATGGGTGGGGACAGGAATGCGGATGGGGCCACAAGGGGCCGCTTTGACCCCGGATGGAGATTGGCCATTCTGCGCGCAACCTCTCTCAGAATCCGCCTTGTTCGGCCACTACCGGGCGTACTTCGGTCAAGCGTACACCCAGTTACAGGCTGATCTTGCTGCGGCCGTCATCCGCGTTGAATCAGCACTCAAAGGGGACGCTCTAGCGGGATTCGAGCGACAAGTGAGCACGGCGATGGAGCGCCGAGGATTCTGGTCGCCGCTCACCGCCGTACCGGAAGTAGTGATCGACACAACGGGCATCGCTACCGCTTGGCAGCAAGCGAGAGATGCGGTACTCGCAGCGATCCGAAGCAAGCGAGCCGATCCGCTCACCGCTGCGACCCTGAGTGACGACACGCGAGCAAAGATTCGCGCGTACCAAGCGGCTGCGGACAACGTGGCAACCGCCAGCGACTCTCTCACGGGTTGCAATGAGGCGATCCGGCGAGTGAAAGAAGCGGCGCGGACCGGCAGCCCGGCCACCGCCGAAACGGAACTCAAACGCCTTCGCGCGACGAAGAACCGACACACTCCCGCGAACGTCACCGCGTGCCAAGAGTACATGGACGCTAAGGCAGGGAAGGAAGCGGCCGAAGCGGACAAAGTGACGGCGCAGCAAGCCCTCGACGCGCACCGTGCGGCGGCTTTCCCCAACACACTAACAGCGATCAACACCTACCTCTCGCGGCTCGGCGCGAACTTCACTCTCGTGAATATCACGCCCCAACCGACGCCGGGCCGCCCATCGTGTGTCTACCGCCTTCTCATCAACGGCCATGAGGTGCCCGTGGGCGCTACGGCCGCGACGGGGAATGCCGCGTTCAAGAACACGCTCAGCGCTGGCGACCGAAACACGCTCGCCCTCGCGTTCTTCCTCGCGGCGCTAGAGCAAGACCCGAACCGACAGAACAGGGTTGTGGTCTTGGATGATCCCATGTCTAGTCTGGACAAACATCGGCGGATGCAGACGATTCAGGAGATTCGGACGCTTCTTCCCCGCGTCGCCCAAGTCATCGTCATGTCCCACGATGAGCATTTCCTGTTTGAGGTGTACGACCGGGTTGCGCCTCACCCCGGCGGAAATGTGACCGACACCACCTGTATCGTGGTTGGCAGGGGTACGAACGGGTCAACGATCGCGGCATGGGATATTGAGAGCGAGAAGTTGGGCCGCCACGACAAGCGGCACGCTCTCTTGACGGAGTACGTCACCAATGGAACTGGGGACCGTCTGAAGGTGGCGCAGAGCATCCGGCCGCACCTCGAACGCTACCTCCGCGTCGCGTGCCCCGACAAGTTCAGGGATGGGGAGATGCTCCGCGATTTTCGGAACCGCGCACGAACGGCTCAGCAGAACGGAGCGCCCATCATCTCCGCCGCCAAGTTCACGGAGTTGGATCAACTCGTGGAGTTCAGCAACGACTTCCACCACGACACCAATCCGGCCGCCGATGCCGCGACGGTCACGGATGGGCAGTTGCGCCCCTACGTCAAACGGGCGCTCGCGTTTGTGGCGGTGTAGCGGTTCTCGGCCCCACCCTCGAAGAAAAGTCTTCGTGGCCCCGTGCGAGGGCTCAAACTAGCCGGAACCTAGCCGAAAAGAAAACGGCCCCATAAAAGGGCCGTTTCAAGCGAGGCGGACGGGACTCGAACCCGCAACCACCGGATCGACAGAGGCACCTTGCCCGTGCCCGAAACTCGTAAACGACGATACCAGCGGGGTTTGCGGATTGCAAGCGATGCGGCGGTTGCGCGGTCTTGCGACCCTTTTTGAAGCGGAGCGCGGTGCGCACCGCGCAACGCGGCCGCTCAGTCGCACTCGGCGAGGTCCTTCTCACGCTGCTCCAAGCGCCAGGTGCTGAAGGATGCCCGATCGATTCGGCGAGCCTGGCGTTCTTTGCCGTTGGTCGTGAACTTGCCCGCGGTCCCGGCCCTCGAGACACGCGCCATGGCCTGCTTCAGCGTGATACCGGAGACATCGGACAGGAGCATCTCGCCCGCCTCGGTGACCGTGATCCACTTGCTCTCGATCGCGCTGGGGTGTGGCTTCGTGTGCCGGCCGATGACGCCAGTGCAATCCACTGCCATGCCGCCGCCGTTGAGCGACACGATGTCGCTGAGCAGCGCGACAGCCGGGTGGCAGTCTGGCCACACCCCGGTGCTTGGCAGTTTTCCCAGCGCCAGCACCAGCGGCGCGTCGCTGGCTTTCAACCGCCGGGCGTCGGCGAGCGCCGTCGCCGCGTCGTCCCAAGCGAGGCCTCTCGCGAGGAACACATCGCGCCAGGAGTCGCCCGCGATTATGCGGCCGACCTCGATCAGACGGCCAGGAACGTCAACGACGATCTGGCCGCCAGCGTCCACTGCCCGCCCCACCGCCCCCGCGAAGCCGACGAGGTCGCACTCCCACCGCCGTAGATCATCGAGCGGGACGCGCACGACGCCGCACTCCTCACGCACGCAGCGGTGGATGCCGAATCGCTCGCCCGTGACCGCGTGCGTGACGACCTCCGGCTCCATGTCGCACGCGTGCTCGCATGCCTCGTTGCGGATGCTCGCGGCGGGCGTCGCTTCCCGGAGAACCCCCAGCTCGCTCAGCCTCGCCACGAAACCTCGGCCCCACCGCCGGGCTTCCTGAGCGGTGATCGGCCCCGCGTTCTGCAACTCGAAGCGGCCGAGCAGTTCACGCAGAGGCTCAGTCATTGGCGATCCCCGCCCGCCGGAGCATCTGCCGGGCGACTTGCTCCTGCGGATCGTCGCCAAGGCCGCACCGATCCGGATAGGTGATGGGGAAGTTCAGCCGCTGCGCACGCTTTCCGTTGACGGGCTTGAACTCGATGCACACCTCGGCGCGCGACGGGTGGAGCCGTTCGAGCGGGAACGACTTCAGGTCCAGTGTCCGCGCCATCGACTCGTGGATCGCGTTCGCGGTTCCGTTGGGCCGCGTGTTCACCGTGATGCGAGTCTGCCCTGCGTCCGGGTAGTCCAGCCGCACCGACTTGATGTCCACGCGAGCGACGCCGTCTCCCGGCTGGATCGGGAACCGGAATGACGGGTCCATCAACGGCTTCAGCGTGTACTCGGGCTTCGCCTTCTCCGGAGGCAACGCTTTCAGCCCGAGGATGTGCTTGCAGAACGCCTCGGCCAGCGCCTCCTTGTGCTTCTTGTCGCCGGTCGCGCTGATGTCGAGCGTGCCCGCCTCCGGGTCGTATGTGAACACGTTCTCGAGCGCGGGCCGCCGTGTAACGCGGTGGAAGTTGTGCTCGTCGTCGTACTCGACATCGCTGGTCGGGAAGTCCTCGGGGTAGGCGAAGTAGCAGAAGCGGAGCGGATCCAGGCGTTGGTAGCGATCGACATGACAGCTCCTTCCTCGCCCCTGCTTCTGGTAGATGCGCTTGAGCGCCGACGCGAACGCCTCGATGCACTCCGGGTCATCCGAGGCGCGCAGCCGCTCGCCAACGGTGCGCTTCCGCCAGTTGCCCATCCGGAAAACATCGTGGACGCATGAGGCGATCTCGAAGATGCCTGAGTGCTCCAAGAGGGCGATCATTGCCGTCTCGTAGGCGTTCTCCCCCTCGGCAAAGCGATCCCCGAGGTCCACGCCGAGGATCTCGGCCTGCTCGACCAGGAGCAGCCGCCCCTTCTCCGTCGCCATGTCGAACACGAGCCGGAAGTCTCGCTCGACCCGCTGGCGTTGGTCGTCCGGAAGTTCCTCGATCGCGTCGAAGAGCGGCTCGACCTTCCGGGGTGTCAAGGCTCCCCAGGTGACCTCGATCGGGATTCCCTTGGCGTCAAAGTACGCCTTCAGGGCGTTGTTTGGGCACTGACGGAGGAAGGTCTTCGGGGCATAGGAGCGAGTCATCTCGGTGGCGTTTCCTTGAACAGGGCCGTTTGGATCAGACATTATAGTCCAATGCACGGTCTCTGTACGGGAGCGACAGGTTGTCCACCTTAGCCGCTCGCGGCGGGGCGGCGGCCGCCCCCAGAAGGGTGGCGGGGGCGAGGACCAAAAAGGCAGGCGAGCCCACCTGCGATCGTTGATCCGCCGCATTTGCTCGAGCTGGTGCCCGGGAAGCACACTCCTCTAGATGCCGGGCCGGGCCGGAAGGCCACTTCCGGACTCAACCCCCAATCTCGCCCTCGCTGGGGAGGGATCGCGTGGCCCTTGGCGGGGCAGTGGCGGAATCCGCCTGAACCCCAGTGTCACTCCTTCGGGCCCTTTCGGTACACATCGTCGAGGGTCTGACCCCGGCTGTTCTTCCACTCCACCCAGCCATTGGCGCTCCCACCCGTCACGATTGCGGCGGCTGCGCTCGGAGTGTTGAAAGCCATGTCTCGCTCGAACCGGTAGCCGTGCTTGTCGGCGACCAGAACGCCCGCATCGATGAGTTCCTCACGCCGTGGTCCCACGGTGTCGTACGACGAGCTCGTCAGTTCCATCCGGGCGATCGAACCCTTGAGTACAACGAAGCCCTCCTCGTTGTAGACACCGCGTGCATCGGCACCGCCGCGCTTGCATGTGAACACTCTGTCTGCATCCGGTGAGCGATTAGCAGGCGGCTCAAAGATTGGAAACCCGAGCGTCCCCAGGAGCACCTCCGCCGTCTCGAACACCTCCGCCACATCCGATTGCATCCACTCGGGAACACTGGGTTCCCCGCCGGCGTTCCCATTGTCGAGTTGGTATCGTCCCGCCAGGCTTGCCTTCTCGATGGCGAGCCACTCGAGCAGCTTGCCGTGTGCCTTCGTGAAGCTCCCTGTTCTGGACACAATTGCGACACCCAGGTTCCAGAAGTCCTTCGTCTTGTTGTGTTGCTTGAAGCGAACACCGCAATCCTCCGCCTCGCCGATGTACGCGACCGGCAGAGCACCGGTGTCGGACGCACCGAACAAGAAGTAGAGCCCGACGCCACTGAGTTCGGGGCGCGTGAGTGCCTCGTCGAGCTTGGCGCGCGGGACGACCACGGCTTGCACGATGCGCGTGGTGATCTCAGCGATCCGAACGCCACGAGGCTCGCCGGAAGGACAGTAGATCTGAATGGTCTTGCCGAGTGGCTTCATGGCTGGATCACACCTCGTCGGCTGCCACTGCAACCTTGAAGTCAACGCCGACCGTGGCAAAGTGCTTCACACCGCATCGCACCTTGTCTGCCTCGATGGAGCGCAGCTTCAGGAAGTCCCGCGTGCCCTTGGTCTCTCGCACCAGGTAGACCGTGTCGCCGTCGTGCTTCACGATGGCCCAATCCGGGTTGTACTCGCCGACCGGAGTCTGCACCCGGAACCAGTCGGGTAGCTTCACGAACAGCCGAATGTCCTCGCGTTCGTCCAGCCGCTTGGCAAACGCTCGCTCGACTTCCGAGTCGTACACAACGTACTCGTACACGGACTTGCCGACCTGGAGCGCGGTGAGATAGTTGATCAGCTCCTCGTCCTTGAAGAGCATCATCTCCCACTCTGCATCGTGGTCGCCCTCGCGCATCCGATCGTACTTCACGCCGTCCACGAGCAACTGGTGCAGCACGTGCTTCAGGATCGCGGCGGCCGCGTCCATGAATCGCTGAGGGCTGTTGAAGAACTCATCGAGGCGACCGGACTTCCGGAGGATCGTTGCGATGGTGGCACGGGTGAGCTCAGTCTCATTTTGAAGGTACGTGAGCACGTCCGGCACGGGCCGACCGCCAAAGCTGATCTCCTCAACGGCAGCCCCGACCATCGCCGTCTCGACGCCGCCCCTCTTGACGCGAACGCCACCGGTAGTGATCGCGATCTTCGGCTTCTCGATCTTCGGCATCAGTTTGATCGCCGTCACCGCCCGCCGAACGAGCTCGTCCGTTTCGAATTCGACGCGGTAGGTTGTTCGCGTCTTGATCCGGTCCCACAGCGCCTTGAACTCGGCGCTCAGCACGACTTCCTTCTTCAGTCGGTTCGGTCCGTCGTCGCGCTCGCGCCGGATGTGGCGCTCGATCTGGTAGTTCGACAGCAGGTCAACGACTGCCGAGGTCAGCGCGCGATACCCGGCTGGGAGCTCCAGCTTGAAGCCGACGGCCTTTGGATCAAACGCGGGCTGGATGCGGCCGTCTCGATCCAGCATGCCTTGATCGACGAGAGCATCCCTGATCGCCTTGGCTCCTTCGCGGCCGATCTGCTCCGGTGCATCGTCCTTGACCCAGGTGATTCGCGCGATCGCGGACAACGGCACTTTCCCAAATGTGACGCCGCATTCGTCCTCGTACTCGGTCTGGAGCGCCTTGGCGAAGTCCTCGTAGCTCTCGTTGGCCATCACATAGAGCTTGTTCACCGAGTCATCGAACACCCTCGCGCCGCTCTGGTCCACCGGCAGCCGAAGCCCGCGGCCGATCTCCTGTCGCTTCTTCACGGCGCTCGTCGTCTCGTTGAGCGTGCAGATCTGGAAGACATTCGGGTTGTCCCAGCCCTCGCGCAGTGCGGAGTGGCTGAAGATGAATCGAAGCGGCTCGTCGATCGAGAGCAACTGCTCCTTGTTTCGCATGATCTTCGCGTAGGTCTCATCGTCCGCCTGCGTGTCGCCACGGGTGTCCTTCAGCACCCCCTTCTTGTCCTCTGAAAAGTAGCCGTCGTGCAGCATCCCGATCGACCCGTCGCGGGCGTGGTTGAGCCACTCGATCTCCGCGTAGCGATCCTCCGCGGCCAATGCTGCCAGTTCCTCCTCGAACGCAACCGCGAACTTGCCGGGTGTCGGCTGGCCGTCCTCACCGTACTCCCGGTAGTTGGCCACTCGGTCGATGAAGAACAGACTCAGGACCTTGATGCCACGGCTCTTGACCTGAAGCTCTTTCTCTAGGTGCCGCTTGATCGTGTGCTTGATCTGCGCCCGCCAGACGTCGTCGCGGATGCCACCTACCTCTTCGCCGAGACGGAGCGTCCGCCCGTTGGCGAAGCGGATGAACTCGCTCCCGGGCTCTGCGTTGATCTCCGCGACCTCGTAGCCATTCTGATACTCGGCACGCTCGTTCGACTTGGCGAAGAGGTCGTCGCCCTGCTTGACGGTCACTGACCCCGGCTTCGGACCGTCCGCCCCTTGCTTGTTGACCCGTAGCTTCGCCTTGATGCCCTTCTTGTAGTCGATCTGCTCGACGCGAACGAACGCGCCGTCGGTTGCACCTTCCGCCGCAGCGCTCGCCACGACGATCTGTTTGACCAGACGCAGTTCGAACGCTCTGACCGGATCGAGTCGGTACACGAGGTTGTACGGGTTGCGGTGCGTCGCCGAATAGCGGAGCGTGCAGAGGGGATTCAGCGCCTTGATCGCCTCCTGCGCCTTCTCAGTCGAGTCCACGCTCTGCGGCTCGTCGATGATCACGATGGGCCGGGCCGCCTGGACGAACTCGATCGGCTGGCGGCCGGAGAGCTTGTCGCTCTCCTTATAGATGACGTTGCTCTTCTGCTCTGCCTCGGTTCCGGTGAAGTTCTTCCGGAACGCGTCGATGTTCATCACGAGAACCTGGAGCGTGCTGCTCGTGGCGAAGTGCCGCAGACGGCTCACCTTCTTCGCGTCGTAGACGAAGTGCTCGAAGGGTCGGTTGTTGTAGAGGGCGCGGAAGTGCTCAGCCATGATCTCCAGACTCTTGAGCACGCCCTCGCGGATCGCCACGCTCGGCACGACGATGATGAACTTCTGGAAGCCGTAGCGCTGGGACAACTCGAAGATGGTCCGCAAGTAGACGTACGTCTTTCCGGTGCCAGTCTCCATCTCGACGGAGAAGTGCGGACAGCGCCTGGCCGCGTTGGCGGGCTGATCGAACAGCTCCCACGCCTCCAGATCGCCGGGCGCGCCCTTGTCCTCCCCCGCATCGAAGTCGATGTCATTGCGTTCTTGAACGGCCCGGGTGTTGGCGAGCAGCTTCTCGTCGTGGAGCAGCAGGCGGTTGCCGATGCCGAGCTCCGTGCGCTCCTTGCCCTCCAACAGCCCCTCGCCCCAGGCACCGAGGTTGATCGTCGTGAACTCCGGATCGCCGACCGGCTGGCCGTCGAACAGGTCAACGATCGACGCGATCGCGTCGAGCTGGAACTGCTGGTTGGCGTCGAACTGGAGCTTCATCGTCACGGCCGTCTCCTCGCGCTTCCTTGTCAGACGGTTCGGAACGAGGTCACGCCACGGTCGCGGAACTCGAGCACCGCGTTCGCCTTGAGCTGGTCGTTGCCAGCGAAGCCGGAGTCGAGGCACACGACACGCTCCGGCTTGAGCGTGGCCATCGCGCGGATGACTTCGAGCGTCAGTTCGCGGTCGAGGCAGACCAGCAGCGCTCCGCCGGCGACGCTGGAGACGGTCTTCCCGGCCAGCTCGAGCGTCTCCACCGGCGTGGTCAGCGGGAAGCCGCTCTTGAGCAGGATCTCGTAAAGCAGGTCGTCGGCACTGCGGTCGGGCAGGATGTGCTCGACATGCTCGAACATGTGCTCACCCAGCGACTCGCCGTCCTTCGGACCGTCGGCCTGCCACGGCTTGAAATTGGACTCGGCGAGTGTGTAGACGCGGAAGCCGCGATCGGGCGCTTTCCTGTCGCCGTCGAGTGCTAGTGTGCCCACATCTTCGGCGTCGAGCTTCTTGATGACGCGCCGGACGCGTTCCTTGCAGATGTCGGCGATCGTCCTGAAGCCCGCCTTGCCCGCAGCCGTGTCCGGCTCTACTGGCTCCGGCAACTGCACCAGTATGAACCTGCGATTGCCGCCATCGCTCGCGTTCAGATCAAGTACGGCATGGGCGGTCGACCCGCTTCCGGCAAACAGATCAAGCACGACAAAGTCCTTGGAGTCATCGTCATTGACCACAAATGAGAGCAAATACCGAATCAGCGCGCTCGGCTTTGGGAACGAGAACACACCCTCTCCGAGTAGTTCCTCGACCTCGCGCGTGCCTTCCTGATTGAAAGGTCCATTGAGAATCGAAATGGGCTTCCCCTTCCTGAGCCTACCGTCAGTATCTTTCAGATACTGCTTCGTACGCACGCTGACCTTGCCGCGCGCTTCTGAAAAAACGATCTCGTCGTTGCGCAGCGCCTCCTCAACCCGCTCCCTCGACCAGACCCACTGTTTCTCCGGCCAGACTTCTCGTCCCTGCCAGAGAATCGGGAACTTCAAGTTTGGCCTGTCGTCCTTACTCTTCGTCGCTAGTGTACTGACTTTGTGAAAGTCGCATGATTCCTGGCGATGCGTCGGAGGATGGTATCGGCGTCGGCGGTCCAGGTGAAGGGCCTGGCGTCGTCGT
>RHKP01000018.1 GCA_008363215.1 Cyanobacteria bacterium CYA | reverse complement strand
CAGCCATCGAGCGAGCGCGCGGCCTGCTCCTGCCCGAACGCCTGAAGTCGATCGGCCGCACCGCCCGGCTGGAGCGCACACACTCATGCAAGCCGGTATGACCCTTCATCACGGGACCGATCAGGGCGGGAAGGGGAAGCGGCCTCCAGCCGCCCCCTGCTTGGTGAACGAGACGATCAGAACGGCGGTTCCGATCGCACCGTCACCCGGCGCAGCGTGTCGGGATCGGTGATCGTCAGTTCGCTGGCGTGCAGCATGAGCCGCCCGGCCGGGTGGTCGGGGTCGTACAGCACGTCGCCCACAATGGGGCAATCCAGGCCTCCGATCCGGTGCGCCGCCTGGGCGTGGATGCGGAGTTGATGTGTCTTGCCGGTGATGGGACGGAACTCGACGCGCGTGCGCTGCCTGCCGGTTTCATCCTGCGCAACCTCGAGCACGCGCCAAAGTGTGATTGCCCTTGCCCCGTGCTCGAAGTCGACCATCTGCCGCGGGCGCCGCTCCCAATCGGTGCGGAGCGGCAGGTCAACCACGCCCTCATCCTGCGACGGGCGTCCCCGGAGCAGGGCGATGTAGCGCTTCTCGGCCCGGCGCCGCTGGAACTGGAGCGAGATGTGCCGCTGGGCGTCGTGGTCCAGCGCGAAGACGATCAGGCCGCTGGTGGGCTGATCGAGACGGTGGCAGACCATGGGCCCCGAGGCCGAGGGGTACATGCCTGCGACATGCGAGCGGGCGCAGACCTGGTTGATCTGGCCCCTGCCGGGGACGCTGAGCATGCCTGCGGGCTTGTCAATGATGACGAAGCGAGGATGCTCGAAGAGCACGCGCATCGGCGGCGGTTGCGGGCTTGGGGGGCTAACGTTCACCGGCGGACTGTAGAGTCGAGTCTGTGAAAGGAAGGGCTGTGATGCCGTTGATCTTGGCCGCGTGCGTGAGCACCTGCCTGGGGCAACCCGACTGGGCCACGATGGAAGCCCCGATCCTGACCGAGCATGTGCAACTGACCTTCCCGGACCTGTTCGTCAAGGCAGGAGAGGCCTACTTCTCGCCGTCGGGGCAGCACATCATCTTCCAGGCGACTCCGACGCCGGCGCATGGCTCCGAGCCGGGGCCGCATTATGAAATGTACGTGGCCTCGCTGCAGGGCTACCCGACGCGACTGATGGAACCCGGACCCGACGGGGCCCCACGACCTATTCCGGCTGATGAACTGCCCCGGGTGGAACTTCGGCGGATCATCCAGGTCAGCCAGACCGGCTCGGCCAACACCTGCGGGTGGTGGCACCCCCTTGAGCCGGAGGTCGTGATGTTCGGATCGACGATCCTGCCTCCCGATGCGCCGGACAAGGCGGGGTATCAGCGCGACACCGGTCGCTATCGCTGGCAGTTCCCGGCCGAGACGGAGATCGTGGCCGGACGCGTGCGCCTGCGCGGCGCCGCCGGGCCGATCGCCTACTCCCCCATCACCACGCCGCTGTGGAAGGAGCCGGGTTACTCGGCCGAGGGCTCGTGGTCGCCGGATGGGAAGTTCGTGCTCTACACGTGGGTCAATCCCCAGACCAATGATCCGGACATCTACCTGCGCGACCCGGCAAGCGGATACGTCACACCGATCGTCGAGTCGCCGGGCTACGACGGCGGCCCGTTCTTCAGTCCAGACGGACACTGGATCACCTACCGCTCGGATCGTCGCGGCGACAACCTGTTGCAGGTTTTCATCGCCGAACTCTCGTTCGATGACCAGGGGAGGCCCAACGGGATCAAGCGCGAGATTCCACTGATGGACAACGAGTTCGTGAACTGGGGCCCGTTCTGGCATCCGTCGGAAGCGTTCCTGGTGTATTCGACCAACGAGGCGGCGCCGGAGTCGCACAACTACGAGGTGTTCGCGATCGACGCCCGCGCCACCAGCGACACGCCGAGGAAGTTGCGACTTACCTTTGCCGAGGGCTTCGACGGGCTGCCGGCGTTCAACCGCGACGGGTCGCTGATGATGTGGACGAGCCAGCGCGGTTCTCCTGCCGGGGCAGGTGAGCGTCCCAGCAGCCAGATCTGGCTGGCCAAGTTCAACTTCGAGGCATTCATCGAGGCGTTCCACGAGGCCGGTTCGAGCGCGGCACAACCGCAAGACAGTGGATCAACCGCAGCCCCGGCAGCAAGTCACGGTGACCATGATTGAGCCTTCGGACTACGGGCTCAGCGCACCGGAAACCCTCGCGCGCGTGGGCGACCCCACACGCGCGCGCGATCACAAGGTCTTCTGGACGCAGTGGTGGCAGGCCGTCACCAGCGCCCGCCCCACGCTGGCCGAACGGCGCGAGGTCGATCGCAGCGACCCTTCGGCCACGCACGAGTTCGAGAGCCTCCGGCACGTGCGCATCGGCTGCCGGTTGATCCGCCCGGGCGATGCGCTCAAAGCGATCGTGGTCATCACCCATGGGTATGACGTCGTGCCGAGCCTGGAAGAGCAGGCCCGGCAGCACGCCTCGCTGGCGTCGGGCGGGCTGGGCGTGCTTCTGGTGCGGGTGCGCGGGTATCCGGGCTCGCGGCTCGACACCCCGCAAGTGCCCGAAGGCGGCAGGAGCGGCACGGGCTGGATCACCTGCGGGCTTGACGCTCCCGGCGAAGGACCGACGGCGATCAACCCGTGGGTGGTGCCGCAAGCGGTGGCCGACGTGGTCAACGCGTGCCGCGCCGCCCGCAATCTGCTGATCGACGAGGTGGGGACCGAAGCGCACGTCGGACTGATGGGCGAGTCGCTGGGCGCGACGCTGAGTGTCGTGGCGACGGCGCTGCTCAATGGGCGACTCCCGCACGACCCGGTGGTCGAGCGCCTGGTGCTCGGGCTGCCGACCATGAGCGACTGGCCTTGGCGACAGACGCAACCGACGCCGACGAGCGGCACGGGCGCAGAGATCGGGCGGGTGCTCGACCGCGCCACCGAGGCGGACCGGCAGATGATGCTCGATCGCCTGCGCGTGATGGACCCGGTGGTACACGCCTCCCACGTGCGCTGCCCGGTGTTGTGCAAACTGGCGCTGCGCGACGACGTGGCGCCCGCGCCCGCCGCCGCCGCTGTGTTCAACGCCCTGGCCAGCGACACCGGACGCAAGTGGCGCTTCATCGTACCCTGCGGCCATTTCGACGGCGGCATCGCCAACGCGCGGCGGCACGCGCTGTTTGACCGCTGCGCGGCCGACTTCCTGCACGCCGGAGTGCATCCGTGCGACTCCATGCGGCGCTGGGACGGGATATTCATGGCCGGCGAACGCCTCGCCGACCCGGCGGAGAACGCATGACACGATCACTGCACACGCTGCTGGAAGCCCTGATCGATTACGCCGGGCTGTTTCCGCCCGCGGGACTGTCGATGGGCAAGGCCGTGGAAAACTACGCGCGCTATGCGAGGGGCGAGCATGCCTTTGCGCTGGGTCGATTCATCTGCCCGGTGTCGCGGCTGGAAGAGTTTTCCAGGTCCGCCTCTCCGCTGATGCCGGGCACCTATGCGACCAGCGGATACCCCGAGATGGCCCACGCGCCGGCGTGGCGGCTGAGCGCGATCATCGACGGGGCGCTCGATGAATGCATGGTGAAAGTTGACGCGTTCAACGAGCATCACGAGAAGGAAGAACACGGGCGGGCGCGCATCGAGACCATCGAGTTGAAGGCCGACGACGCCGACGCGATCGATGAGGCACTCGGCATGCTGCCCAACGACATCACGCCGTACTTCGAGATCGCCAGCGAGCGCGACCCGCGTGGGTGCATCGCGGCGCTGGCCGGAGAGAGTGCCGGGGCGAAAATCCGCTGCGGCGGCGTGAAGCCCGAAGCCATTTCATCGATCGAGGCCGTGGCAGGGTTCATTGCCGCCTGCGCGCTGGCCAACGTGCCTTTCAAGGCCACCGCCGGGCTGCATCACCCGGTACGTGGCGAACAGGCGCTGACATATGACGCCCGACCGCCGCGCGCAGTGATGCACGGATTTGTCAATGTGTTTCTGGCAAGTGCGTTCCTGTTCGAGCGCACGATCGACGAATCGACGGCGCGGGCCCTTCTGGCCGAGAATGACCCGAAGGCCTTTGAATTCACCGATTCGCACGCGCGCTGGCGCGAACGGAAGATCCACTCAGACGTTCTGTCCAAGGCCCGCTCGCACCTGGCGCTGGGCTACGGGAGTTGCTCGTTCGAGGAGCCGCTGGCCGACATGCAGGCCCTCGGCTGGATGGAGTGACCCAGAGACGAAGAGCGATCGTACAAGCCCGAAGCGGCGGCGAGGGAGCGTGCCGAATCACCGACCTGGAGCCCGGTCGAAGGCGCGCGACGTACACAAGCCACTCCAGCGCAAACCCGCATCCGGCCGATAGCGTATGAAGGGAGTCATGGCGCGCCCACGCTTTTCAACCATGCTCGCGTTCACAGCCGTCGGGGCTCTGGGAGTCGGGGCCTCGCTGCTGGGCTATCACCTCATTCGGGCGGACCTGGCCGAGGGCGTCTACCGGCAGCGCCTCGAAGACATCGCCGGGCGCTATGAAAGCCTGCGCGAGCAGTACAACGAGGCAGTGCGTCGCACGGCCGTCACCGAACTGCTCGTGCTCGGCGGCAAACTCAGCGTGCGCATCTGCAACGCCGCCGGCGTCGTGCATGAAATCCCCACCGAGTTCGACCCGGCTGGCGAGATCTACGTGGATTACGCCATTGTTGACGGGCGCTTGTGGATCCGGCGCGTCTTCGACGCACAGACTCCGCCGTCGCGCGGACTGCTGGTCGACCCGGCCCTGGCGAACGTCGATTGGGATGCAGGCGGCGCGACCTTCGGAAAGGCCGTCTACCGCAGTCTGGGCGAGGGACGCTGGGTGATCTCGGTGAGCGGCGACGGAAGTCTGGACCTGCGGCACGCCCGCGACGAGCCGGCGGTGCTTGCGCCACCCCCGCGGCTGGGCACCTTCGATGAGATCGACTCCGAGTTACGCCGCCGACTCGATGACATCGGTCCCGGCGATGTGTGGGAGCAGTTCTGGGGCCGCTGAGGTTCCCTACACTGCCCGCGATGACCGAACGCTCGTCGCACGCCCCGGCGCCCGATGTCCCCGTGCCCGATCGCGGGGTGATGCAGGTGCGCGTGCGCTATTGCGAATGCGACCCGATGGGCGTGGCCCACCACGCCAGTTACGTCCCGTGGCTGGAGATGGCCCGGACGGAAATTCTCCGCGACGCCGGCGTCACCTACGCCCAACTCGAGCAGGCCGGCGTGTTCCTGGTCGTGACCAAACTCGAGTTGCGCTACCGCAGGCCGATTCGATACGACGATCTGCTGGAGATCCGCACGCGCGTCGTCGGAGGCTCTCGCATCAAGATCAGGCACGAGTACGAAGTCGCGGTTGCCCAGCGTGCCGGACGGGCACCCGGCCCCCACGACCCGGGCATACCGCTTGACGGTGTGTGCTGCGTCGGATTGAGCGAACTGGCGTGCGTCGACCGAACCGGACGCCCCCAGGCGCTGCCGGACTGGCTCGTGGCAGCAGATACGTGATTGAATCACGCCTTGAAGATCCGTATATCCTGAATATCATCTCCCGAGGCCTGTTCGGCTGGGAGGTGGCTTGTGCTGGCATTGGCCGTCGTGTGGACCGGGCTTGCGTGCGGGTTGGAACCGACGGACCGGGCGCGGGCCTTCGAGCGAGAACTGCTCGGGCAGGCCGGTCGCGACAAGATGTTCTACGTCGAGCAGCCCGACGGGCCGAAACTGAGCCTGGGCGGGTACATGCAGTTCCGCTATTTCGATGTGGTCGGCGGCGACCAGGCGCCCAAGGACGTGACCAGCGGGTTTACGATGCAGCGCACCCGCCTGCTCATCAGTGGAACACTGCCCGAACAGAAGATCGAGTTTCTCATTCTCCCCTCGGCCGGTCCGAACGGACAACTCAGTTTCTTCGACGCCTGGACCAGGTGGAACATCAGCGACGAGTGGTCGCTGACCGTCGGGCAGTTCAAGTTGCCGCTGCTGCGTGAGTGGCTGGTGGCCGAGCGATACCTGCTCGCGATCGAGCGCTCAGTGGTGAACACGACGTTCTGCACGATCTATTCACAGGGCGTGCAACTGGAGTACAGGAGTCAGGCGCTGCACCTGATGGCGGCCGTGTCCGACGGCATCCGCGGGTTCAACACCAGGTATGACGCGCCCGGCGAGGCCGACTACGCGCTGACCGCGCGCGTCGAGGCGCTGTTCGACGGCTCATGGGCGCAGTTCGGCGACGTCACCAGCCTGGGCAATGAGCAGGGCGGATTGATGGGCGGCGTGGCGCTGCACCACCAGGGGCACACCGACACGTTCGCCGGCGTACCGATTGAAGCGCTGACTGAACTGACTCTGGATCTGTCATGGGAAGCGCGCCGCGCCTCGCTCATGGCCGGCGGAATCGCGCGATACCTGGAGCGTGACGGCGGCGATGATTCGGTGGACTACGGCGTGCTGGTGCAGGGGGGTGTGTTCGTGAGTGACACCCTCGAGTTGTTTGCGCGCGGAGCGATGGTGATCCCCGACAGTGACTCGAGCGGCGATGATCCCTTCCCCGCGATCACCGGCGGGCTGACCTGGTACATCGCCGGACATGCACTGCGCTTCAAAGCCGACGCGGAGTGGTTCCCCAATGACCTGCCCGACACGGTGATCCTCAACTTCGGGCCGGACCCGGGCTCGGGGCTGCTCGGCCCGGGCGGCGGGCAGGTCGCACTGCGCGCAGAGTTTCAGTTGGTGTTCTGATGCGACAAAACCCAACGAAGCACTGACATGCAGACACGAAGAGATGAAGACCACGAAGAGCACGATGCGGACTTGGACAAGCCCGAAGCGCCAGCGAGGGAGCATGCCGAAAGCACGAAGCGGAGTTCGATGGCACCGATTCGCGTCGAATCTCGTGCGAGCGCAGGCCCTGCGGCCTCCCGACTGCCGCGTCCTTACTCTGCCGGCACGCAGCGGCCTTGGGCCCATTGGCGCAGCACCTCGACCCGTTCGGCCATCGTCACCGACAACGGCGGACTGGTGCCGATGGCCTCCAGCAGATCCCGCTGCGATAGTTTCCGCCCGCCCGCAAAGGCCATGTGCAATCCGCTCAACACCGCCTGCTCGATCTCCGCCCCGCTGAATCCCTCCGCCGCCTCGGACAGTTCGGCCAGATCGAACCTGGGCAGATCCTGCTTTCGCCGTCGCAGGTGAATCGCGAAGATCTGCCGCCGCGCCGCATCGGTGGGCAGATCAACGAAGAACACCTCGTCGAAGCGCCCTTTGCGCAACAGTTCGGGCGGCAGTGCATCAATGTTGTTGGCTGTCGCGACCAGGAACACGGGCATCCTGTGATCCTGCATCCACGTCAGCAGCGTGCCGAACATGCGCTGGCTCAATCCGCCGTCGGTTGATTGCGCGGCCGCCGACGCAAATGCCTTCTCGATCTCGTCGATCCACAGCACAACGGGGGCCGTGGCCTCGGCCTGGCGCAGCGCGTCGCGCAAGCGCCGCTCAGACTCGCCCACGAACCGATCGTAGAGCGCGCCCGGGTCCATCCGCAGCAGCGGGCGCTTCCACGCCGTCGCAATCGCCTTGGCACACAGACTCTTGCCCGCGCCCTGCACGCCCAGCATCAGCACGCCGCGCGGCGGCAGCAGCCCGAAGTCAATCGCCGCGTCCTCAAACGAGCGCTCCCGCTGCGCCAGCCATGTCTTGAGCCGGTCCAGCCCGCCGATGTCATCAAGGCTGGCCGGCGACTCGACGTACTCGAGCACCGTGCTCCGTGACATGAGTCGTCGCTTGCCCGCGAGCACGTGGTTGATGTCTTCGCTGTCCAGGCGACGGTCTTCGCTGACCACTTCGCGCACCACCTGCTCGATCTGCCGCGTCGACAACCCTCCGAGGTTCTTGATAATCAGTTCATACTGCCGGCTGCTCAGTTCGATCTCGATGGGGCTGCGCCGGTGAAGTTCCTTGAGCGTGCGGCGCACGATGACCTCGATCTGGTCGCGATCGGGCAGGCTCATCTCGAATGGAGTCACGTGCGCCCTGACCACCGGCGGCAGCCCGTCGGTCGCGTCGCACAGCACGACGTGCCCGTTGCAGCGGCGGGCGGATTCGAGCAGGGCCCGTAAGGCACGCAGCGTATGCGGGTCCGACAGGTGCGGACCCACGTCGAGCAGAAGCATCACGCTGGGCAGTTCGCGCCGCGCCAGGAAGAATATCGCTCCGGCCGGGTTGGTCGTCTCACTGCCGGGCTCTGGCCCCGAGTTGAGCGGACAGCGCAGTCCCCCGATCAGATCCCACTCCCAGAGAAAGTCGCCTCGCTGACGGCAATGAGCGCGGACCATGTCGACCACCTCGGACTCTTCGGTGGTGGTGATCGCGATGGCGCAGTGCCCGGCACTGAGCAGGCGCGCGAAGCGCTCGACGTGGTTCTCAGCCATGGTCAGCCGATGGTACCTCATGCGGCCCTGGGCCCGCTGAACAAACGGCTCAAGTACCCGGAGAGATTTCCACTTTCCCCGCAACCGTTGCGGCCCATGTCGCGTATCGGCGGGCACTCGCCTCGATCGCCCCTTTCGGGCAATTCAACAGGTCGTTTCGACCCGCGGGGAGTGTGGCATCTGGAAGGGTTCTCATCGCGCCTCCGCCTTGATCGGGCACTCAGCGCGATCGCAAGAGCGGCGGCCTGCAACGATCGCCCGGGCAGTTCGGAGGGGATTGCCCGGGCGATAGGCTGCCCGCTCAACCCGTTTCGGGTAGCCGTCGATAGGATCGTGCGGATGAGGCGTTCTTCCACCCCGTTCTTGTTGGGCCAGGCCTGTGCTGTGGGGCTGCTTGCCTTCTCGACCGGTTTGGCCGACGCGGGCGAGGCCGACCCGATGAAGTCCGAGAACCGCGCGGGTCGAAACGTGCTCGCCCCGATCCCCGGCGGGATGGTTGAACTGGAGGTCGAGCGTCCGGCAGGCAAGTCCAGCCGGGCAGGGATCCGCGCTTCGGGCGCTCGCGTGGCGGGGGCGCCCGAGCCGCTGATCCTCTCCTCAAGCGTGGTTGTCGACGCCGACCTGACGGTGCTGCGCCGCTTGGTCGGTCGGCGCGGGGTGGTGCGCCCGGGTGCGGCCCGCGGGTTCGCGGTCATCGAGACCGATTCGGTCGAAGAGGCGATCTCGCTGGCGCACCAACTGATGCGTGAGCCGGGCATCGGGTCGGTGGAGCTGGACGTCGAGCAACCCCGGGCCTTGCGCGTGCCGACCGATCCTGCGTTCCCTGGACAGTGGACGCTGCGCAACCTGGGCAATCCGGCCGCCGACGTGAACGCTGTGCCGGCCTGGGATCTGGGGTACACGGGGCTGGGGGTGGTGGTGGGCGTGGTCGAGTTCGCCTGGCAGGTCGATCACCCGGACCTGGCTGCCAACTTCATCGCCGAGGCATCGATGCCGCCGCTCGGGCTGAACTCGCACGCGACTTGCGTGGCCGGAGTCATCGCGGCCGAAAACGACAACGGGTTGGGCGGGGTGGGCGTGGCCTTTGACGCGGGGATCACGCGGCTGATCTACGGTACAAGTTCGCAGACGGCCTCGGCGCTGCTGCACCGCACCGACCTCCACGACATCAAGAACAACTCGTGGGGCCCGTCGGACAACAACCGCGTGTCGTACATGGCCGCGGTCGAACGGGCGGCGCTGGAGCAGGGTGTGGCTGAGGGTCGCGGCGGTCTGGGCGAGATCTACGTGTGGGCGGCCGGCAACGGCGGCACGAACGACCGCATGGATTACGACCCATACGCATCGAGCCGATTGACCATCGCCGTCGGCGCCGTCGGCGACCAGGATCTCCGCGCCACATACAACGAGAGCGGCTCGTCGATGTTCGTGGTCGCACACTCCAGCGGCAACGTGCAGAGCGTCTTCAGCACCTCGCTGAACGGATACACCACCACGTTCGGCGGCACCAGCGCCGCGGCGCCGCTGGTCTCCGGCACCGTCGCCCTCATGCTCCAGGCCAACCCCGATCTGACCTGGCGCGACGTGCAGCACGTGCTGGCGAGCACCGCCCGGCAGGTCGATCCCGACAACGAAAGTTGGTCGATCAACGCTGCGGGAATGCACATCAGCGAGGACTTCGGCTTCGGCGCCGTGGACGCGCACGCGGGCGTGCTCGCGGCCGAGTCGTGGGTCAACGTCGGGCCTGAAGTCCACGCCGACTCGGGGGTGATCCAGATCGAGCAGACGGTGCCGGACAACAGCCAGGTAGGGGTCGGCGCGTTTGTGACGCTCGACCGGCTCGTGCGCGTCGAAACGGTGGAAGTGATCGTCAACGTCGATTGCGACGCGGCCGGCGATATCCGCCTCGAACTGGTCAGCCCCGGCGGGACGGTAAGCACGCTGTCGATGCCTCGCTTCGACCCGACGGACAACCTGCTGGATTACGTGTTTACCACCACGCGCTGCTGGGGCGAGTCTTCCGGCGGAACGTGGACGGTGCGCATGTCCGACGAACGCGCCACACAGAGCACCTATTGGAACGACGTGCGCGTGATCGCCCATGGGCCGACGTGGACCTCCCAATGCTCGGCCGACCTCAACGGCGACAATCTGCTGACCCACGTGGACGTGCAACTCTTCCTCGACGCCTACCACGCCGCCGACCCCGCGGCCGACGTGATCGCCGATGGGACGATCAACTTCTTCGACCTTCAGGAGTACCTCAACCGCTTCTCCGACGGGTGCCCGTGATCGACCGGCGTATCGTCAGGCATGGCACAAGCGTTGACCCGCGCCTCTCTGCCTCTGCTGGCCGGTGTGGCGAGGGACATCAAACTGGCTCACTCGATTTTCGCGCTGCCCTTCGCGGTGTACGGAACGTTTCTGGCTCGACACCCCGGCGCGATCTGGAGCACCTTTGCCGGGCAACTGGGGCTGGTCGTGCTGTGCATGGTGGCCGCCCGGACCTGGGCGATGGTCGTCAACCGTCTGGCCGACCGGCGGATTGACGCCCAGAACCCCCGCACCGCCGGGCGGTTCTTCGCCGCCGGACGCGCCGGACTGCGCGACGGCCTGATCGTCTGCACCCTGGCGGGCGTGCTGTTTATCGTCGCGGCCTGCGGCTTCGGGTTGTTCTACGCCAACTGGCTGCCGGCAATGCTGGCAACGCCGGTGCTGGCGTGGATTGCGCTGTACTCGTTCACCAAGCGCTTCACCTGGGCCTGCCACATGTTCCTCGGCGGGGCACTGGCGGCCTCGCCGCTGGCGGCCTGCATCGCCGTGCGCCCCGAGTACCTGCTCGAATCACCGTGCGTCTGGTGGCTGGCGGGAATGGTCGCGCTGTGGGTCGCCGGCTTCGACGTGATCTACGCGTTGCAGGATCTGGAGTTTGACCGCGGCGCCGGGCTGTTCAGCATTCCTGCCCGGTTCGGGCCGGGCGGGGCGATCTGGATCAGCAGGCTTCTCCACACGCTCGCCTTCGCCTGCCTGCTCGCGTCGTGGCGCTCGGACGAACGGTTGGGGGTATTGACCGGGGTGGCACTGTTGGCCGTGGCCGCCTTGCTCGCGGCCGAGCACGTCGTGCTGGCGCGGCGCGGACGCGCGGGTCTGGAAATGGCGTTCTTCACGCTCAACGGCGTGGTCAGTTGCGTTCTCGGGCTGCTCGGATCACTCGACACCTTGATTGAGAGCCCGACCAGCGCTGTATGATCTGTCCGCCCATTCCGGCATGGCACCACGCTTGCCCGGCGAACTCATCGCGCACGAGTACCAGCACAAGCCGGGCTTCTTCCTCGAGCCGGCCAGACTAGGGCGCGACTGGACGGACAAGTTCCCGTTCTGCGCCCCCTCCCGCTGCCTGCCCCTGGCGACGGCCAATCAGGGCGCGCGGCTCATCCGCACGCGCGCCCTCTTCACGATCATGTGGAAAAGCAGGCCCCGACCGGGCGGCCTGACGATCGACTATCCCGAGCCCTTTGCCGACCCGTGCATGCAGAAGTCGCCGGAGCGATGCATCGGTTCGCGCTTCGGCGGCGGCATATTCACGATCAACGCTCCCCGGCTGTTCCGCACGGACAAGGGCATCGGCACGTGGATGCACGGCCCGGACGGTGCCCGAGACCGAGGGGCGAGTTGAGTTGAACTACATGCGCGGCGAGTCGCGCGATGAGGCGCGCAAGGCCGAGAAACGCCGCACCAACTTCAAACCGCCCGAGTTCGGCGACCAGCGCTCGACGAAGCGATCATGGCGAAGGCGGCGGCGAAGGCGGATCTGCGGGCAGAGTGTAAATCGCTTCCGCTTGTGCGCGCCGCAGCACGCCGGCGAGGAAGGCGCAATCGGCATCTCCGGCGGGGTCGGTGGCCGTGACCGTGATCGCCCCGAGTTCGTCTTCCGTCACGTCGAAACTGATCTGCTCCCAGACGCCCGGCGAGGTCCGAACGGGAATCATGCGATCTGGAACACTGCCGCCCTCGAAGAACCGCACGCGGACGATTTCCTTACCCGCAGGCATGTACAGCTCCATACTCGGAAAGGGATACCCCGCGTTGAGGAAAAGGCCCGATGTTTCATCGGACGCAATCGTCTCCGCGTCACCATGCCCCCCCTCGTCCTCGGACGGCGGCAGCAGCGGCGACAGTTTGCCGTTGCGCACGAGATAGAGCGACAGGTACCGAATTCCGTTGATCTCTTGCCAGCGCATGATGGCGGTCGTCCCGATCGAGCCGGCGTCGATGTTGCGCACCCAGATCAGAGGCCACTTGAACGTGATGAACGACCAACCCTCGGTGTGGCGCATGCCCGGGCCTTGCGGGTCCGGTTCGGGCGGCTGCCCGGCCGCATGGTTTCGAGGCGTCAGATAGAACTTGGCCCCCGCGTCCGCCTCGCTCTCGATACCGCACAGCACGCAGTACGCCCCGGCGGCGGGGACGCCCGTCACACAGACTTCGTGATACTCGGCGTTTGCAAACCCCGGCAGGTCGATCGTCGCAAACTTCATGTCGATCAGGCGATTCTTCGGCCATTCCGTGATGTCCCGACTGACCGTCAGAGCATGACCCGCAAACTCGCCGCGCTCGATCGCCTGACACCCCGGACCTGTGATCGCAAGCACGAAACACGCCTGCCCGACAACCCCCATTCTCCTGAGCACGCTCGCCCTGCCCATGTTCGGACCTCCTGACTTCACCCGATCTGGTAGAGTCCCTGCGATGCGGCCGCATCGAGCACCTTTTGCACGAACGCATCGCCTTCGACCTGAATCGAGCCGGCGGCGGACTTGGTGATCTTCAGCGGGCTTTCCGATTCCAGCGTCGTGCCGGTCACGTGCCCCTGGGCGTCGCGCGCGATCGTGTACGTCCGTCGCACGCCCTGATACCCGTCGGGCACAGCGACCGATGCGCTGCCCGGCACCCCGGCCAGACGCACGTACAGCCGCGCCTTGGCGTCGGTGCAGTCGGGTGGGCGCACCGGCTCCTTGTTGTTGGTCTTGTCGAGTTTGTTGAGCAGCAGGTACACGTCGACCTTGTCCGGCGTGGCCCGCACCACCGACGTCGTGCCGATCGATCCTGCGTCGATCGACTCGGTCCAGATCAGAGGCCAGTGAAACGTGATGAATGCCCACCCCACCGCGATGCGCATCCCCGGGCCTTCGGGATACTGGATGTTCGGCGTGCCGATGACGTTGTTGCGCCTGGTCAGGGTGATGTTGCTGTCCGCGTCGGTCGACCCGTAGAGGATCTCCATCTCGCGGGGCTGGTCGTCGGCGGTGAGGAACTTGACCTTCACGCGCCGGGCCGGCGCGCCGGGCGCGACGCTTGCCAGCGCCGTGTCGTGACTTGACTCGGTCCAGGTCACCGGCGGCTGGGCCGAAACCTCCAGCGGATCGGCAGCCGTTCCCGCTCCAGAACCGAGCAGCAGCGAACCGGCAGCGACCAGTGTTCCGATCAGGTTGGCAATCAAGTCCATTCGTCGTCCCTCGCGCCGCCGGGCTCACGCCTGCAACGGCCTTGGGAACAGGATACACAGAAGCCCGCTGATCCACAGGGCGAACAACCCAAGCAACGGCACCATCAGCACGCCCCACACGTGCAGCCACAGCAGACTGGCCGCGACGAAGCACCCCGACACCGCCGTCAGGTACGCGACCGACCAGGCCCGGTGCACCGTCGAGGGCATGAACAGCAGGAGAGATCCCAGGACAGCGCCGATCAGGATGTGCCAGGCCGCCACGTCGCGCGAAGCGCCGCGGATCGAGGTGGTCTGGGCCCAGACGCCGTCGGCGTCGCGCGCCGCCGCGTCGCGCAGCGCCTGCTCCAGCCACGTCGCCCACAGGTAGCCCTTGTGGAAAACCAGGCCGTCGACGGTGCGCGCCGTGTCCTGCCCTTCACGCAAGTCGATTACCAGCACGGTCTTGCCATGCACCCACTTCCGCAGGCGTTCGATCGGCCACTCGTCCTCGCTGAGCACCTCTTCGATCAGTTGCGTCTCCGGCGGGCTTTCGCTCAGGGCCCACTCATCCAGTTGCACCTTCGCGCTGGCAATCCAGTCACCCTGGCCGATCAGATGCTGCTCGTCAGCCTCGGCGGACCCGCCCTCCACTCCCTCCAGCAGGTCGCTGGTGGGTGCGCCGCGCGGGCGACCGCCAGGCGGGTCGATGTAGTTGATGCTCAGCCCGGAACCGCTGATGTTGAGGTCATATCCGATCGCGTCGGGGCGGCGCGAGGCCGCGAACAGGGCTGTCCCAAGAGCCGGCGCGCCCGCCTGCGTACCCGCCTTGACTATGCCCAGGCGCACCACGAAGTTGCCCTTGTTCGACTCGGACACCACGATCGCGCCCCAGCCCCAGGCCGCGTCCACCACGTCGTCGCACAACTCACTTGGGCGCTCGCCCACCCGCAAGAACGCCTGCGTGCCCACCACCGTCCCCACGCCGACGGTGCGCAGGTGTTCCATCCCGTCCACGAGCCACTCCGCCTGCGCGCAACTCATGAAGCGGAAGTCGAACCCGACCGCCCGCGGCGCGCACTCGGCCAGCCGCTCCATCAACAGCCCGTAGGCGAAGCGCCAACTCGACGGTTCCTCGGCGCGCACCGGGCCTAAGCCCACGCGGGCGGCCTGATCGGACAGCGCCATCGGGTCGCGCAGCCCGATCACCGCCACCTGTTCCGGCTCCATCCCAGGCGCAGGCGCCGCCCCGATCAGCCAGCCCGTGTATCGCGCCGCCAGCCCGGTCCATCCATACAGCAACTTCGGGCCCGCCAGCATCGACAACGCCATCCCCAGCAGCATCACGCCCGCACCGGTGACCAGAATGTTCTCTTGCTTGGCGCGCGACAGCGCCTTGCGCAACCGGTACCGCACCGTGTCACGCCGCGCATGCACCGGACGCCCGCGAAGATACCGCTCGATGTCGTCGGCCGCCTCGCCCGCTGACTGGTAACGACGCGGACGCTCCTTGGCCAGCATTTTCAGCAGAATGGTCTGCAACTCGTCGCTGAAGCCCCTACGCACATGCGTCGGCAGCGTCGGCGGGTCGTCGCAGATCACCCGCATCGCCTCCAGCGGCGAACGACGCGGCACCTGGTACGGCAGACGCTCGCACATCAGTTCGTAGAGCACCACGCCCAACCCGTACACGTCGGTCCGTGCGTCGATCAGTTCGCTCCGCCCCTGCACCTGCTCGGGAGACATGTACTCCGGCGTGCCCACCAGCCGACCCTGCTCGGTCAGTTGCGAACGCTCGCCGCCCGCACCGAGCACCTTGGCCACGCCGAAGTCAATCACCTTGGCTACGCCGTCGGCGTCGACGAGAATGTTGCTCGGCTTGAGGTCACGATGCACCACGCCGCGCCCGTTGGCGTGATCGACCGCCCGACACACGCTGACGAACAACTCCAGTTTCTCGCGCTCGCTGCGGCCCTTGGCGTACGTCGTGATCGGCCGGGCGCCCGGCAGATACTCCATGGCGATGTACGGCGTCTCGACCCCCTGGATCACCTCCGTCCCCGCGTCATGCACCGCCGCGATGCCGAGATGGCGCAGACTCCCCAGCGCCTTGGCCTCCTGCTTGAGCCGCGCCACCGTCTCCTCGGTCACCGACTCGCCGCGGATGAGTTTGAGCGCTACATCGGCGCCGGTCTCGCAGTGCCGCGCGCGATAGACCACACCCATGCCCCCGCTGCCGATCCGCTCGCCCACGACGTAGCGCCCGATGCGCAACGGCGGCGCGCCGAACAGAGGCGAGTCGCCCAAGGGCGCCGTGGTGCAGGCCTGCGTTGGTCGTTGCTCAGCATGACCCATGAAATGCCCCGCGCTCCCCTCGCCCCCGCCAAAGCGCCGATCGAGGCGGATTCCTCACGCATGCACACGCGGATCACCGGCCGCAAGCACCCTTTGCGCCTGCTCCCGCCGGTGCTTCTCCATCGACGCCACGAACCTGGGATGAGCCGTCGCCACGATCGACGCGGCGAACAGACCGGCATTGGTGGCGCCGGGCTTGCCGATCGCCAGCGTGGCCACCGGCACACCGGCCGGCATCTGCACCATCGACAGCAGTGAGTCCAGCCCGTTGAGCGCCTTGCTCTGAATGGGCACGCCGAGGACCGGAAGGGTGGTCTTGGCGGCCACCACTCCGGCCAGGTGAGCCGCCCCGCCGGCGCCGGCGATGATCACAAGCAGCCCGCGGTCGCGCGCTGTCGCCGCATACTCAAGCGTCTCATCGGGAGTGCGGTGCGCACTGAGCACCCGCACTTCGCACGGGACTTCCAGTTGATCCAGCGCCTCCACCGCGCCCGACATTGTCTCCCAGTCCGATCGAGAGCCCATGATGATTCCAACCAGTGCGGTCACCTTTTCATCCTCCACATTCTCCGTCGAATCCGTTCCCAGGGCGCAAACCCGCAGTCGCTCCCGGGCCGAGCCACATACCCATCTTTCTCTTTCCGCAACTCAGAAAGAAGCACCTGAAACGTCCGAAATCAACATGGATAAGCGTGTCTGTTTGCCAGGAGTTTTCTAGTGTTCGTCCCCTCTTGCGTTCGAGCCGCGAGGACGCAATCATTGCCGCGATGTCACCGTCGTCCCGGGTCCATGTCGTGTTCTGCCTGCGCAACATTGATCGCGCCATCTACGAGGCGCTCAAGGCGCTGGCGCTCAAGAATCCCGAGATCAGACTCGAGCCTGTCGGCTGCCTGTGCAACTGCACCCGCTGCGTCGAGATTCCCTTCCTGCAGATCAACGGGCGCATCATCGAGGGTTCAACCCACCAGGAGATCCTCGAAGAAGTGCTCGCCGCTCTGCATGTCTGATCTCACCGGGTACCCGCCAGCTTTCGGACTGTAAAGTCAAAGTTCCTCACCAGGTTGGCACGGATCCCGTACACCACGCTCATGTAGATCGTCGAGGCCGCGATCGACCCGATCACCAGCCCCACCCTCGCCCCGCTGAGCCCACCGCCGCCCGTCACCGTGTCGAACATCGCGTCGCTCGGCGTGACCGAGGCGTACGTCAGCGTCACCGGCGTCAATGCGGTCATCACCGGGCCGATCAGTTCAATCGACGAGCCCGATTGCCACCCGCACAGCCCCAGCGTGCCACCCACCACCGCCACCACGCCCACCGTTCCGATCACGCTGCTGATCGTCCCCTTGCTCTTGAGCGACCACTGCAGGCCCACCATGACGCAAAAGGCCGTGAACGTCAGCAGCACAGGCGCGGCGACCAGCCCGGCCTCGGGCACAATGACCGGCGCCTGTCCGCCCGCAACGCCTCCCACCGGCACCATCACCCCGCCCGTTCTGCCCAGCCCGCCCAGCGCCACGTACGCCCCGGCGATCAGCAGCGTTGCCACCGGCACGGCCAGCAGCGGCGCCAAATACGCAACCAGCCCGCGCAGTTTTCCCGACAAGTACATGCTGGGCGTGATCGGCGTGGTCAGCAGCAGGTCGAGCGTGCCGTCCTCACGCTCGCGGCTGATGGCCGTCGCCGCCATGTTGATTCCCACCAGCGTGATGACCGCCACTTCGGTCCACACCGTCGAGAGCAACGCCAACTGAAACGTCGGCGCCGTCAACTTCCCGAAGTGAAAGAAACCCACCAGCGCCAGCCCGAACGCGCTGCCGAGGGCGCAGAAACTCCATCGCGCCAGGATGCGCCCGAATGTCGCGTTGCGGGCGGTCGACTCGCGCCACGCGATCGGATTGCTGCCCACGGGCCGGGGCGGGCGATGCTCGGCGTCCTTTCCGCCAAGGCCCATCATTCGCCGATACCAGGGCACACTCGCCCGCCCGCTGGCGAACTGGCTCAACCCGCCCAGCCGCACCGTGAACGCGCTCAGGCCCAGCAGCACCACGCTCAATCCCCCGCTCAGTACGCACCAGGCTGTCACCGGGCTCTCCAGCATGAACGCCTTCAGCCCCGTGAGCGATCCGGCCTCGGCCCGCGGGTACGACGATGGGTTCAACTGCGCGTGCAGCGCCAGGAAGGGGTTGAGCGAAGTCATCAGCGTCACACCATTGCCGTTGACCCCCTGTCCAAGCCCGGCTTGGCGCAGCCACTGTTCAAAGGCCGCCGTCACCGCGATGTACGACACCACCGCGATGTAGAACGTGAACACCGCGCGCTTGCCCACCAGACGACTCACCGACAGACTCACCGCGACCGTTCCGACCAGGAACGCCGCGCATCCCGCGATGAGATAACTCACCAGGATCGACTGTCCCGGCACCCCCCCGAAAAACTGCGTCATCGCAAACAGCGGCAGAGAGGCGCTCAGCAGCGCCAGCACGAAAAACAGCCGCCCGAACAGGTTGCCCAGCACGATCTGCACCGTCGACAGCGGCGTGGCCAGCAGAATGTCCCAGGTGCGCGCGTCCGACTCCTGCGCAATCGCCCCGGCCATGAACACCGGCGCCAGCACGCAGATCAATCCGATCTGGAGATACGCGATCCACGTGAAACTGCTCGCGCCCGCCTGCGCCAGTTCGCGATAGTTCAACGCCCCCGAGTTGGTCTTGAGCAGCAGCAGCCACAGCAGCACCAGCATCAGCACCGCCAGGTAGGCCGCCCGGACATACATGTGCTTGCTGCGGCGCGATCCGTTCTGAACCAGACGCACGATGATCGGGTTGAGCGGACCAAGGGCGAGCACCCACCGGAGGAAAACGGGCATGAGCACATGCTACCAGCCTGCCCGCCCCCGAACACCTCGTACCATCGACGCTGCGATGAAGCGCCCCGCTGCCACCACGAGCCAGGATGAACTGGTCGCCGCCGCCCTCCGGGGCGATCGCGACGCCCAGGGTGAAATCATCCGCCGGTTTCAGAAACCGGTTCTCGGGCTGTGCTCGCAACTGGTCGGACCGCGCCAGGCCGAGGATCTGGCCCAAGACTCCCTTACTCAGGTGCTCGCACGTCTGGACACCTTCACCGGGCGCAGCGACCTCGGCACCTGGATTTATCGTATCACTACGAATATATGCCTTACATACCTGCGGCGACGGAAACGTTCGCCCCTCCGGACTGACGACTCGGCACAGGCCTGCGACCCGATCGGGGAACCGGGCGGAGACTGGCGCGTCCAAACAGGTGAAAACCGCGGCTCGATCCGCCGGGCATTGGAATCCCTCGCGGACGAACACCGCGTCATCCTGATCCTCCGCGACGTGCGGGGTTTGGAGTACGAGCAACTGGCCGAAGTGTTGGGCATCGCGCCCGGCACCGTCCGCAGCCGCCTGTTTCGCGCCCGCCGCGCCTTGCGCGAGGCCCTTGGCCCGGGATTTGAATCTCGATGACCAGCCCCCTGCCCCAACTCAATCCCCACGAAGAAGCCTTGGTGCTGGAAGCGATCGAGGGGACACTCGCGCCCGAGCAGCATGCGGGCTTGGAGGCCCTGCTGACCCGGCACCCCGGTTTGCAGGAGCATATGGCCGCGATGCGTTCGGACCGCTCGCGCCTGGCCGATCTGACGTTTGAGTTGCCCCCCGAGGTCGACCTGGTCGCACCGGTGCTGGCCAGACTCGAGCCCGAGGTGCTCCCGCTGCGCCGCATGGAGATCCCGAGGCGTCGGCGCGACGTGCGCTGGTCGCCCGCAGCCGGTCGGCGACTGGCGTTGGCCGCCGCCGTGCTGCTCATTGCCGGTTTCACCGCCGCGTATGTGCACTCCCAGGTTGGTACACCGAGGCTCCGCCCGCCCGTAGCCGTCGACACGCCCGACACCGCACACCCGCCCGTCATCGTCGCGGAAGGCCCGGATGTGGACGCTCCGGCGATGGAGTCGGCCGACCCGATCGCACCCGAGCAACTGCTCGTGGCGGCCGAAGGCTTCTGGGAAGCCGACCGCGCGCTCGAGCCCGATCTGAAGCGGGCGGTACAGTTGCTGAGCGAAGGGCGCCTGGCGATCCGCGTGCTGGCCCGCTCCGAGCAGGCGGCCCGCGAAGGGCTGGAGACGATGCGCGCAGGGATCGCATCCCGCAGCAAGACCTGGGCACTGGCCGGCCGAGTCAATGACGAACTGTGCCGCCGCTGGGAACGGGACGCTTCGCTCCAGCCCGTGTGGGCGGTCGATCAGCAAGCCGACACCATCATCGAGGTGCCCATCCCCACGCTGCTCGAAGTCTGGTCGGCTGATCTGCAACTGGACGCGACGGCGCTGGCCTCGCTCACCCACGCACTCTCCGAACTGGGCTGGCGCGTCCACCTCGAGGAAATGTCGCGCCCCATCGACATGGAGCCCGGTTCGCTCGAGTCAGCCTTGTGGTGGAGTGAGCCCAACTCGACCTGGCACCCCTCGGGCTCGGTTCCCGTCGTCATCGACGCGCTGGTCCGCCCGTAGACATGCTCGATCTCAGCCCCGGAAACTCTGCGCGTCGAGTTTGCGCTGCTCGGCCTGGCGGTAGCGCATCCTCACAACCGGCAGCAGCCCGCCCATCAGGCCGGCGGTGAGCACGCCCGGGCCAACAAAAGAGACCCAGACCCACCAGGGCTGCCCCATTGCCAGAGTCGCCAGCCCGGTGATCGTCAGCCCGACGCCGACCGCGACGCCAAAGTAGAAGAGGCCGAGGACAACAGCCTTGGCCTTGCCCATTGCTGCGAGTGGCCCGCCGACGCCCCCGCCGAGTGCGCCGAACACGGTGCCGACGCCGGCGCCCAGCAGTCCCCCGACCATGCCCGCCGTCTGCTCATCAAACCACGGTGTCATGCGTCCCCCTTTGCAACTCGTTCGTCGGCCAGCGACGCGATGCGCCGCGCCGTGTCCACGTTCATCTGTCCGCGTTCGATCAGGTCGGCCAGGAACTGGCGCAGCGGGTCGGGCTTGCGACCCTGCGCGGCCAGTTGCAGGCGTTCGATGACACGATCCAGGCGTGCGCGGATGGTCGGGTAACTGACGCCATAGACCTCGGCCAGCCCCTTGAGCGAGCCGGATTGGAGCACCAGTTCGGTGACCAGCGCCAGATCCTCGTCGGAGAGGCTCAGGAGCGGATGATCCTGCCGTCGGGAGAGGTTGGGTTTTGATTCGTTGACTGCCACTTCCACATTACTCAATCTTGCTTCAACATTGTCAAGTACCATTTTGACAATCTGAAAGTCAGTCGATGGCAAAGGTCGGGTGCTGGAGCCTTGTAGAATCCTCCATGATCCACCTGGGCGTGAACATCGATCACGTTGCCTCCGTCAGGCAGGCGCGCTATCCCGATCAGCCCGACCTGGGCGAGCCCGATCCGGTGCGGGCGGCCCATGAGGCCGAGATGGGCGGGGCCGACGGCATCACCGTCCACCTGCGCGAGGACCGCCGGCACATCGGCGACCGCGACGTCGAACTCATCCGCCGCCTGTCGCGCGTGCGGCTGAACCTCGAGATGGCCGCCACCGACGAGATGGTGCAGACCGCCCGGCGCATCAAGCCCGACACTTCGATGCTGGTGCCCGAAGGGCGGCGTGAAGTCACCACTGAGGGTGGGCTCGACGTCGCAGCGCAGTTGCCGCGGATGAAGGACGTCGTGGCGACGTTGCGCGACGGGGGCATGATCGTCAGCGCGTTCATCGACGCGGACCTGCGCCAGGTCGAGGCCGCGGCCGAGGCCGGCTTCGACGTCTGCGAAGTCCACACCGGGCCGTACGCCAAGTCGTTCTTCGAGTGTGGCGGCGACATGCGGCGCGGCAACTTGCGCAGCGAACTCGACCGCGTCGCCCTGGCCGGACGACGCATCACCGAACTGGGCATGCGCTTCAACGCCGGGCACGCGCTCAACTACCACAACGTCGGCCCGGTCGCAGGTCTGCGCGGCGTCGCGGAACTGCACATCGGCCACGCCATCGTCAGCCGTGCGATCTTCGTCGGGCTGCGCGAGGCGGTGGCGCAGATGAAGCGGCTCATGGTGGAATCGTGCGGGGGGTGGTGAGCGAGCCTCGACCATCAGCGCTCGCAGGAGCCCGAAGGTGAACGCACCTCGGTGATCAACGAAGCCCGGACCGTGAGGCGTTGTCTGCCCATGCTCTCGGGCGAGTTGGTTCTGATCTACCTTTGTGGTCCGGACAGATCCAGGCCCCGTACGCCTCCCACGGTGTGCAAGACGGGGACGCCGATGGTCAGACCGCCGGCCCCGCCTGGGAACACGTCCGCCCCGCCATTTCCAAAAGGATACGGGTCAGTGAGTTCCGATCGCTGAAGCCCCCGCACGCTCGCATCGCACATTGCGACATTGTGTCTCCCGCCTTGCACCGCGTCGTTCAGGGTTTCATACCCCTCTATCAGGAGACCCTTCGCAGAGGGGAAGAGAACATCCGAGACCGAAACAGGATTCCATTGCGTTGCGCCTTCCAAGCGAGTCGTCTGGTCCCAATATGATGGTGCGGCAATCATCGTCGAGGAATACCAGTATGATGTGATTGTGTACCCGATCCGGCGCGAGTTCGGAGGATGAAAACTCGGATGACCGGCCATGCCCTCGTAGTAGGCGTCGACGAGCCCGGTCGTCCAGTAGTTTACAGGATCGAAGTAACGCAACTCCCACACTCGGCCGGCGGCGCGGATCGTGGTGATCTCTCTTGCCGAATCAGTCATGTACGGATACCGATCTGCCCAGTCACCCGCATAACTGAGCATAACCATCGCATGGCTGCGGATATTCGACTGCGAGACGGTCAGTTGGGCTTCCGACTTCGCCCTTTGCAGCGTCGGCAGCAGGAGCGCCGTCAGCAACACCGTGAGAACGATCACGAGTATCAACTCGATCAGGGAAAAAGCGCTCACTCGGAAAGTCCCGGCCATTTGAAATGATCTCACTTCTGTTGCACCTGCTGCATTGCCAGTCCGACGAAAAGGATCGTTAGAAGTACAAGATTTCGACCGATGATCCATGTAGCGTGGTTGCGGTTCGCCTCAAAACGCATCAACGTGCCAAGACACGCACAGTGAGCAAGATCATGCATGCAATAGCGCATTCTCGTTGTCTCACCCTGGTGAACCATGCAAGTCCAAGAGTCAACTCCGTTGCTGGCAGCACGATCGACAATACTGGAATTACTGACGCCGGGATGAGACTCCATGATGTCAATGATGCCGCAAAATCATGCACATTCAGAAATTTCAACCCGCCCGCCGTCCCAATCGCCAGCATCACCACTCCGCACAGCACCAGCCCTGCCTGACGTCTGCGCGAAATGCCGGATGCTGCGACTTTGCACGTCGCTCGATCCGCCAGGACTTTGGCTGTGGTCATTCCGGATCGCATGGGCACCAGAGTCCGTCAGACATGCTGTGAGCCAGAGGAATCGGCGAAGCCACAGCCACGCACACTCCGAATGCGTCCCGCTGATACCAGGTCCAAATGCAGATACAGTTATCATTGATCTTGTTCGGCCGCCCACAGGGGTCCGTGATCGCGGCCAGAATCGGAGGGTTGGAAGTAAACGAAGCCGGCGGGCACGCAGGGTGGCTTACCGGCACACTGATGAGTCCATCGCAACACTTTCCACCCGTGTCGACGGTCAACCAGCAGGTGGCGCTCGCTGCGAACGTCACGACAGCGGACGCAAGGACAATGATCGCTTGATGAAGAATCACACCCATTCTCTGCTTTTTGAATGTCATGCCATACTCCTTGCAGTGTGTGAGTGTCGTCACCAACGCTCCGCATGTTCACACGCGGGCATGACGCACCCGCAAGATAATGAGGCCCACAACGATCGCTCCAGCAACGACCCAACCAAACGCCCGCCACGCCGATGGGCTGGCAGGAACAAGACGTTGGCCCGGCAAAGGCGATTGCCGCACCTGAGATCCGTCGCGATAGACTGCGGTAGCGGCCACGGCCGGGCGAAAATCGTTCACGACTTCGGCGACGATGGTCCCTCGAACGGGATCATTCGACCCGCGACGAGGTATGCCGGTAACGGAACCCACTTCGGACTGCGAAGAAGGCCTGACATCGTCAAGCGCGTAAGTCGCCTTGACGGTGCCGTCGGCCCGCAGATGACGTCGCAGCCTGGCCGCTCGGACAGTACCGTCGAGCACGTCAGCCCACTCCGAAAAGACCACCTTGCTGCCGACAGCATCTGGGCTCGCATCAAATCGGCCAATACGATACTCAGTCACGTCGATTATACCGCTCTTTGTCTCGAGTCTGCCGTCATATATGACGGCAAGATCACCAGTCGGTGTCGAGGCCCAGCCGCGCCAGTTCTCGCCATTTACTTCAGTCCTTGTCGGGCGCAGGCCGCGTCCAGCATCAATGCTGAACGGGCTCATGAACAATGCCAGATGAAGCCTGATCAGGCCAAGGCCGGTTGCCTTGTACTCATATCCGACGGGAGCCCGAATTTCGGAATCCAAGAGACTGAGCTCGGTGTCCGACATTCCCCATACAACTGATCTGGATCGACCCATGTCAAAGAAACCGAGGTTCGTGTTCAGGTCATCCCGGGAAACGCGCCACTCTTCTTCCGAGTAGTACCACAGTCGATACCGCAGTACATCGCCACCTCGCTGCATGAACTGCTGAACTGCAACCACCTTCGGTCGATCTGGGTGATCGGGCTTGCCCGCGATCCGTTGCTCGAGCGCGGCCAACTCTTGCTCGCTGTAGATCTCGTAGGTCGAAACTGAGTATTCGGCTGCGACGGGCGCCGGTGGTTGCCAAGTCTGAGCCCGACCCCATTCTTCACGGAACCAATCGAGCGAGCCCAACTCTTGGGCCTTCGCGCTCAATACGAGAGTCATACACAGAGAGAGTGCCAGCGAACAGGCATGTGTGCGGCCGGAGAGGCTCCCCATGCCCATGCCCATGCCCTGTAAACTACCCTGAGTGCTTTGAAGTCGTCAAGGCCAATGCCGGGCAAAAGCCAAATGAATTGTCATGTACCCATTTGAGGGGGAGGGTCCGACCTTCTTGGCTCTCGAGCCCACAACGTTCGCCAATCCTTCTTTCGGCGCTCTGACTCGCTCATTCCTTAGAAAGATGTGCGTCTCTCGACGTGATGGCGAACTGTGGAGCGAGGTCCTTTTGTCACCCGCCGCGCGGCTTCACTCTTCCGCGCATCTGCCGCGGCGGCAGTTTGCTCGGCACGACGCCGCCCGGGAACTTGGCCTTCAGTTCGTCTTCGCTCAGTTTGGCCGTCTCGGGCTTTGCGTCGGCCTCGAAACGGCTTCGCGATGACGGCTCGGGCACGCCCTCGATGTGCACCAGGTTCGGATTCACCGGCGCTTCGTCCTTCCAGTCCGCCGGGCGATCGCGATGCTCGAAATCGGGGAAGTCGAGTTTGGGAATCTCGGCGTTGATGAGCAGTTCGATTTCGGTGAGCAACCCGCCCTGCGCCGGCGTCACGAGGCTCCACGCCACGCCGTTGCGACCGGCGCGGGCGGTGCGCCCGATGCGGTGTACGTAGATATCAGGATCTTCCGGCAGGTCGTAGTTGACGACGTGGGTGATGCCCTCGACGTCGATGCCGCGGCTGGCCAGGTCGCTGGCGACCAGCACCTCGAGTTTTCCCTGGCGCAGACGATCCATCACGCGGTTGCGCTGCGACTGGTTCATGTCGCCGTGAATCGCGTGAGCCTCGATCTCCTTGCGATTGAGATACTCGGCCACCGAATCCACCGTGCGCTTCATGCGGCAGAACACCAGCGTCAGCGCCGGCTCCTCGTGCGTGAGCAGGTGCGCCAGCAGTCGGCGCTTGTCCCACGGCTGCACCGTCAGGTAGCGCTGCTGCACCATGTCGACGGTCAGCGCGCCGGCCGAGACGATCAACTTCTCCGGATCGCGCATGTGCTTGCGCGCCAGTTCCTCGATTTCGCCGGAGATCGTGGCCGAGACGAAGATCGTCTGCCGATCCGTCGGGCACTTGCGCAGGATCTGGCGGATGTCGTCGCGGAAGCCGATGTCGAACATGCGATCGACCTCGTCGAGCACGGCAAAGCGGACGTTGGAAAGCGAGAGCAGGCGACGATCGATCATGTCGAGCACGCGCCCGGGCGTGCCGACGATGATCTCCGGGCCTTCTTCGAGTTTGCGGGCCTGGGTCGAGATGCTCTGCCCGCCGTAGATCGCGACGCAGCGCACCCTGGAGTAGCGCCCCAGTTGGGCAAAGTCCTGCTGGATCTGGATCGCCAGTTCGCGGGTCGGCGCGAGGATGATGGTCTGGAAGCGCACGCCCGGCTCGGCCATGTGCATCAGCGGAAGCGCGAACGCCGCCGTCTTTCCCGTTCCCGTCTTGGCCTGCCCCAGCACGTCGCGGCGCGTCAGCGCCAGCGGCACCAGCGAAGCCTGGATCTTCGTCGGGTGCTTGAAGCCGGCCGCCTCGCACCCGCGCACCAGATCCTCGGTCAGCCCAAGATCGGCGAAGGTCTTACCCGTGTCAAAGACGGAGGGATCCCAGTGCCGGTCCTCGGCCGCCCTCGGCTCGGGGATTTCCTGCGTGGGGTCGCGCTCTTCGGGCGGGCGCGACTTGCGCCGACGACGGCGTCGCTTTTTCCTGGCGCCCTGCTCGTCGCCGGAGCCGGGATCTTCGGACGGCGCAGCCTGTTCGCGCACGTCGGGCGCGGTGCTGGCGGGCTTTCGTCTGCGACAGCGCGGGCGCTTCTGTTCGGCGCCGCCACCCTGATCGGTCGAATCACTCATGCAAGTCCTCGGACGCCTCGGCGCCCTGGCCAAACCAGCCGGGGCGATGGCGGTCGGAAGACAATACTACGCACCCGGGCCGTCGGGGCTCTTTTCCCCCAGTTCGAGCAGGATCAGGTGCTTCATCAGTGCCCCCGCCGCGGCGGTTCCCCCCGCCAGCCAGCCCGGAATGCCGTCCCGCCACCCCTGCTTGAGCACCACCTGCTTGAACATCGCCCCCGGCGGCGAGCCGATCAGGCGGAGCAAACTCCCACGCTGTCCGGCCCGGTGCATGCTCTCGGCCGCGATTCGCGACAGCGCCAACTGCTTGCCCAGATGCTCGGCAAACGTCACGAACGACTCGTGCCGCAGCGTGCCCGGCAGATCGACCACCCGCCCGGCCCTGGCATCGACGTCGAGCCGATCGTGCGGATCAGCGCCCGCCCAGCGGGCCAGCCCGGCGATCACGTGTTCGCGCCGCACCAGTCGCAGACGCCACTCGGGTTGCCAGGCATGTTCGAGCAAACGCCCCCGGTACCAGATCTTGCGATTGACCCGGGCCCCCGCCACGCCCGGTTCGCGCCGGTCGATGAATGCGCGGATTGACGCGGCCAGAGCGGGCTCGACCGGCTCGTCGGAGTCCAGATGCAGGATCCACTCGAGCTCGCAGGCCTCCAGCGCCATCTGCTTGGTCGCCACGTGTCCTTTCCACTGGGTCTCAATGACCCGCGCCCCGCAGGCGCTCAGCAGTTCGAGTGTGCCGTCGGTCGAGCCGGAGTCGACGGCGACGACTTCGCCGGCCAGCCCCGCGACCGACTCCAGCACGCGCTCCATAGTCTGCCGGTTGTTGCGACAGACCGTGGCGATGGAGAGCGGGAGCGTCATGCCGAGATGGTGAACCGCCCGAAGCGTGCTGTCAACCCGGCGCCGTCGATCCGCGCCCGGCCGGTCGGCCGGATACGCTGCCTGCATGCCCGCCCCCGCCACTGACGATCTATCCGTCGTGCGCTACGCCGAAGGCTGGGGCTATTCGGCCCGACAGTGGCAAAGCGCCCTGCGACAGGTTGACTGGGTCAACCCCGACGCCCCGCGCGGGGCGCAACGCCTGAAGATCCGGCGTGACGGCGACTGCCGCGTGTGGCGGGCACGCCTGCACCTCGGCGAACAGGAGCGTGAGGTGGTGCTCAAGGTCGAGCCGCTCTCGACCTTCTGGGCTCTGGTCCGCTCGTGGCTGGGGCAGACGCGCCACACCCGCCAGTGGCGCGGCGCCGAGTTGCTGATGACCCGTGGTTTTGAGGTCGCACACCCGTTGGCCATCTTTCGGTCCGGCAGCGCCGCTGCCCGCTGCGAGGTGCTGGTAGTCGGGTGGGTCGAAGGCCGCAGCGCGCTTGAACATCTGGCGTCAGGCTTGTCGGTCAAGAATGAGCACGGGCTGGCCCGCGCCGTCGGCGGGCTGTTCGCCCGTTTCCGGCACCAGGGCCTGGTGGTGCGAGATCCCAAGCCGTCCAATCTCATCGTCACCGGTTGGCATCCGCTGCGCCTGGCGCTGGTCGACACCGTCGATGTCCGCCGCGGCGAGATGGACCCGCTGGACATCACAAAGGCCTATTTCGAACCGACAGGCGTGGGGCTTCGCCCGCGCAGAGCACTGATCGCTCGGGCCCTGTTCGCGTTGGCTGATGGGAGTGCCGACTCCAACGCTCCTCCCCCGCACGACCGCCGCACACAGGTGCGATCGCTGTGGGCCAGGGCCGAGGCGCGCGTGCGCCGGCGGGGGCAGCCGATTCCCGAGGATCACCCGCTGCCCGCCCATCGCGCCGGCGCGTCGATCTGAGGTCACATCTCACCGAAGCCGGCCGCGACCAGGTCAGACAGCGCCTTCACGCAAGGCTCCGCGTCGTCGCCCTCGGCCACGATCTCCAGAACCGTGCCCTGGGTAGCGGCCAGCATCATCATCTCCATGATCGACTTGCCGCTGACACGTTCCTCGCCTTTGGAGACTGTAACCTCGCACACGAACCCGCTGGCCAAGTCAACAAACTCGGTCGCGGGCCTGGCGTGCAGCCCGAGCCGATTGGCAATGGTCACCCGGACGGTTGCTCGCTGGGCCATCACGTCTCTCGGCGGACTCCGGGCCAGTCTTACCCGGTGAGAAGTTGGTCGTCTGCTTCTTTGAGCAGGTTCATGACCTGTTCAGGACTATTGGCCTGCCGAAGGAAGCGCCGGAACGTGTCCTTCCGCAGATTCTTGAAGATCGTCTCCATCGCCTGCAGGTGTTCCTCCGGACGGCCCTCCGGGCTGAGGAGCAGGAAGATCGAGTACACCGGCTGCTTGTCCAGCGCGTTGAAGTCCACGCCCTTGTGACTGAGTCCGACCGTAGCGACCAACTGGTCGATGGACGGGTGCTTGACGTGGGGCACCGCCACCCCGCGCCCGAACCCGGTCGAACTCATCTTCTCGCGGTCCAGCACCCTGCCGATCAGGTGGTCTCGCAGCGATGCATCGATCTTGCCCGAGGCGATGACCGCGTCCACCAGTTCGGCGATCACGTCGTCACGTTCCTGCCCGGCCAGTTCCGCGACCACCGCCTGCTCGACCACCAACTCACTGAGTTTCATCTTCACGCACCCGTGGCCTCGCCGGCCGCTATCGCTTGCCCTGCTTGAGTTTTTCCTTATAGTCCGTCAATTGGCGCTGACTCTTGCCCACCGCCAGGTCAATCGCCGTGTACAGGTCCTCGTGGTCGGCATGGCTGACCAGATCGTCACCCTTCTCCACGTCGACCACCAGTTCCACCCGGTACAGATGGTGGTGATCGGGCTTGGAAATGGCGCAGGTGATCTGCTGCGTCCCGTCAAAGTAGCGCGTCAGTTTCTCAACCTTCGCCTCGACGTGCTCCCGCACCGCGTTGCTCACGTGAACCTGCCGTCCTACCACGTCCACTCGCATGCGCTCTCCTGTCCCCGACACACGCCATGCCTGGCTCGCCTGACGCCCTGAGCATAGACCCAGCGCCCCCGCCCGGCCCGATCAACCCGCTGATCCGTCCGGCGGCGCCCCCTCCCCCTCCGAACCCGGGCCGAGAACCCCCACACCCTTCGCCTGCGCCGCCCGCACCTTCTCAGGGGTCAGGATCCCCCCCGTGATCACGAACCTCAAGGCCTCATCCACCGGGATCTTCACAATGTGCACCAGGTCTTTGCGCAGATTGATCACGAACCCCGTGAACGGAGTCGGGGAGGTCGGCACGAACACGCTGACCACGTCTCCCCCGGCAATCTCGTCGATCGCCTTGAACGACTCGCCCGTCAGAAAACCCAGCGTCCAGGCGTCCTTGATCGGATACTCCACGATCACCACGGTGTTGAAGGCCATCGGCTTCTCGCCCAGCACCAGGTCCACCACCTGCTTGACGTGCGGATAGACCTGCTTGAAGCCCGGGATGCGGGCGATCAACTTCTCCAGCCTCAGGTACAACTGCCGCCCGACAATGTTGCCCAGCAGCAGCCCCGCCAGGTAGATCAGCAGCACCGCGATGAACAACCCGAGAATCTGCAGGTACCACTGGTCCTGCCAGAAATCGCGCAGGCGATCGCGCCGGATCTGCTTGATCACCGCGCTGCGCCGTTCCTCGGCCGTCTGGACCACCTCGGGATCGGCCGGTGTCGCCCCGCCTGTCGCAAGCCTCGCACGGATCTGCTCCTCCGTCACGATGAACCACTTGGGGGGCCGCTCATCGTCAACGAAGATCGGCACCGCCCACACCGTGCCCGCCCGCAGCCCCGTGTTGATCGGCTCGGCCACGTTCTTGAGCAAGAAGGAGAACGCCTGCCACAGCAGCCACAGCGTCAGAACGCTGGGCAGCAGGATCGCCAGTCCGCGTCCGAAGAAGTGCCGAAAATCATTCCGAAAAGTCTTGTTCCTGCGTGCCATCGCCCATCATCTTTCCGCGTGCAACGACCCGCCGCACCCACCGCCGGTCCGAGCACCGGTTCGACTCATCCTTCGTCGTCGTCGAAGTACGATTCCGCCTCGTCAGCCTCGCTGTTGAGCAGTGCGTCCATGTCCAGCGTCTCGGGATCGAATGCCAGCGCCGTATCGTCCGTCGAATGCAGGTGTCCCTTGCCGCGCCGCCCGGCCGCCCGACGCTCGTCACGCTGCGCGATCTCCTCAGCCCGGCGCTTGCTCCGATAAATCACCTTGATCGGCACTTCCTCAAACGGCAGTTCCTCGCGAAAACGGTTCATCAAGTAGCGCTCATACCGGGCCGTAAACAGCCCAGGTCGGTTCACCACGATCACCAGCGTCGGAGGATTGGTCCGCACCTGCGCCGCGTAATACACCTTGGCCTGGTGCCCCGCCGGGTTTGCCGGACCCTGCTTCTCCACGATCGCCTGCACGATCCGGTTCAGTTGCCCCGTCCCCATCCGCGTCGACGCCTGCCCGTGCAGTTCAAACGCCAGGTCGAGCACCCCGCGCACGTTCAGCCCCTCCTTGGCCGACATGAACGCGATGGGCGCGATGCTCAGCCCTTTCAGTTCGCGACGGATGTACTTCTCGTAGTCCTGCACGGAGATGGGCTTGCCCGTCGGCCCCGCCCGTCCCTCGGCCAGATCCCACTTGTTCACCACGATCACCACCGGCTTATACGACTCAACCACGTACGCCGCCAGTTGCTCGTCCACCTGGCTGACCGGTTCGGTCGCGTCGATGAGCATCAGCACCACGTCGGCCCGCTCGATCGCCCGCTGGGCCCGATCCAGCGCGTACCACTCGATCTGGTTCTGGAAACTCTTCTTCCGCCGCAGCCCGGCGGTATCGATCGCCAGGATCGACCGCCCGTCTATCTCGAAGCGCACGTCAATGGCGTCGCGCGTCGTCCCGGCGATCTCCGAGACGATCACCCGCTCCTCGCCCGCCAGCCGGTTCACCAGCGTGCTCTTGCCCGCGTTGCGCTTGCCCACAATGGCGACCTTCAGATCGGCCTCGGGGTCGCGATGCTCGACCAGCGGCACCATCTCGTACAGCCGGTCAATCAGGTCGCGACGCATGTAGTTGCTCATCGCCGAGCACAGCAGGGGCTCGCCGAACCCCAGCCCCGCCAGTTCCAGCGCGTGCGCCTCCCACTTCGGCCCGTCCACCTTGGTTGCCACCACCTGCACCCTCACCGGATCACCCCGCCGCGTTCCGAACTTCTGCTCGCGGAGCAGTCTTGCGATCTCCCAGTCGGCCGCAGTCGGTCCCGCCTGTGCATCGACCGCAAAGAGAATCAGGTCGGCGTGCGAGACGGCTTCGCCGATCTGGAACTCGATGTCCTTGGTCAAACTCGCCAGGTCGGACCCGACTTCGTCGAATCTCCCGCCCTCGGCCACGTAGACGCCGTAGCCCCCGGTGTCTGTCAGTTCAACCGGCTTCGGGGGGTTCCGTCCGTCCGGGCTGTCAAGGTCGACCACGATGGAAACCCGATCCCGCGTCACGCCGGGCGTGGGGTCCACGATCGCCACCCGCTCGCCGGCGAGCATGTTCAGCAGGGAACTCTTGCCGACGTTGGGTCGGCCGACAATGGCGATACGAGGGACTGGCATGGTGCTGATCCTACGAGCCCCGCCTGCCCAAACCGAATTGCCCGGTATCCTCACACCATGCCGCTGGTGCTTGCATGGCTCGTCCTCTTCCTGTTCCGGCCCGCGCCGGTGCATGCTCAGGAACCCGCCGTGCCCGAGCCGACCTGGCTCGACGACCACGCCATCCAACTCCTGTCGATCCACCCCGAGTACGCCGGCAACGACGATCTGGATCGGGTCGTGCAGGCGATTGGCCACAAGCGGATCGTGGTCCTGGCCGAGCGCGGCCCCGGCGACGGAGCCTCGCTGCTGGCCAAGACCCGACTGTGCCGACGCCTGATCAAGTCCGAGGGATTTTCGGTCATCCTCTTTGAGGCCGGCTTCTACGACTGCCGAGCGATGAACGCCCAGTTCGCCGCCGGAACTGACTACAGCATGTGCGCCTCGCTCGGGCTTCCCGACCACTGGGCCATGTCCGGCTACCTCAGCCCGCTCTACCGTGAGATCTGGACCAGTTACTTCCGTAAGCAGCCGGTCGACGTGGCCGGCTTCGATCACCGCGCCACCGGACGCCGCACCGCGCGCCAACTCCCGCGCGAACTGCTCGACTATCTCGGCTCCATCGAGCCTCATCCCTTCGACAAGGAGCAGCGACGTCACCTGCTCACCGTGCTCGAACGCCTCGACGAGGCGGTCAAGGCTCAGGACGACGCCGCCGTCGTGCGGGCTTGGGAGGATCTCAACCGTTTGAGCAGGGCGCTGGAGACACACGCCGAGGCCCTGATCGCCGCCACCAGCCCCATCGAACACGCGATCTGGACCCGCATCGTCGATGATCAGATCGAAAACTCCCGGGCGCAGATGGCCTTCCAGCCGCCGACCGGCTCGCTGGCTGATGACAACCGGCGCCAGGCCCGCATGGGTGAACGCATGCCGTGGCTTGCCGGCCAGGTCTACCCGGACCGCAAGATCATCGTCTGGTGCTCCTCGCTTACCGCCCTGGCCGACGCGGGCGACGTGCGGCTCGATGTCGACCAGGAGCGCTTCGAGGGCTTCACGCCGGCCGGCGCCAAGTGGCGGCAGGCCCTGGGCGAGCAGATGTACGTGATCGGCTTCGACGCCGCTCAGGGGCGCGCGGCCCGCCTGCGCCAGGAACCTCTGCCCGAACTGTCTGCACAACCCGGCTCGCTCGAGCAGGCGATCGGGCGCATGGACCGGCCGTTCCTGTTCGTGCCCCTGCACGATCTGGAGGGCTCAGGGCTCGACCGGGCGATGCCGGGCAACCTGATCTGCGTGGACGAGTTGTTGCCCGATCAAGCCGGCTCGATGCGCGCACACACCGCAACAGCGCGCTGGAGCGACCACTTCGACGCGGTATTCTTCATCCGCACCATGTTCCCAAACTCCTTCGACAAGCCGCCCGGGGGAGCCGTCCACACCATCGACACCGAATGACCCCGCGCATCCCCGTCATCGTCGGGCCCACGGCCGGGGGCAAGACCGACCTCTCGCTGCTGGTCGCCGAGATGCTCGCCCATCGCACCGGTCGCCCCGCCGAGATCATCAGCGCCGACTCGGTGCAAATCTTCCGCGGGCTGGACATCGGCTCGGCCAAGCCCACGCTCCTGGAATGCCGCGGCATCCCCCACCACCTGATCAACATCGTCGAGCCCGAGGCCTCGTACACCGTCCACCAGTGGCTGGGCGACGCCGAGCGAACCATCGACGACATCCGTTCCCGAGGCCACCTGCCCATCGTCGTCGGCGGAACCCACCTGTACATCAAGGCGCTGCTCGACGGGCTCTTCGATGCCCCGCAGCCCGATCCGGCCCTGCGCGCACGCCTGACGGCGCGCGGGCTGACAGCGTTACGCTCCGAACTGGAACGGGTCGATCCCGCGGCCGCTCTGCGCATCCACCCCAACGACCTGCGTCGCACGGTCCGGGCCCTCGAGGTCTTCCACCAGACCGGGACACCCATTTCGGTGCTTCAGTCGCAGTGGGATCGCCAGCACCCGCGCCGACCCGACCTGCATGTCTTTGCGCTGCTGTGGCCGACCGAACTGATCAACCGCCGAATCAACCAGAGGGTCGGCGCGATGAGGGAGCGCGGACTAGTGGAGGAAGTCCGTCGCCTCTCCCCTCGATTGGGGAGTCAGGCACGCGAGGCACTGGGATATAAGCAGGTGCTGGAGGCGCTGGCGGGTCGGATGTCGCCGGATGATGCCTTCGAGCAGATCAAGATCGAGACGCGGCGCTTTGCCAAGAACCAGCGAACGTGGTTGAGACGGTTGTCGCAACACGAGTACTACACAGGACTTGCGCTATCAGAGGGCCCGAACCCCTCGCATGCTGCGCAGATCATTGGCCAGTGTGTCGGGCCGGAGTGAACAGTCAGCCCCAAACAGGATTGGGCTGGCCTCTTCCAAAGCCGCAAGCCCTGATCGGTCGAGAGATTCCTCCCCCGGCGGCGCTTGACATGCCCCTGGCGAGGGTCTTCTCTCAGGCACGACCCAGGGACCGACATGGCCAAAAAAACCGCTTCAACCAGCAAGAAGACCTCGACCCGGCGCGCCCCTCGCCAGATGTACAAGCCCGGACAGGCCTCGGGCAAGAGCCTGGTCATCGTCGAGAGCCCGAGCAAGGCCAAGACTATCAATAAGTACCTGGGATCCGACTACCTCGTGCTGGCCAGCGTGGGGCATGTGCGGGATCTTCCGTCCAAAGCCAAGAAAGGTGACAAGTCACCTGTTCCCGGGGTAGATCTCGAACACAAGTTCCGTCCCTCGTACGAGGTGCTCACCGGCAAGGAGCAGGTGATCCGTGACCTGAAGAGGGCCGCCAAGGAAGCCCGCGACGTCTGGTTCGCCACCGACCTGGACCGCGAAGGCGAGGCGATCGCCTGGCATCTGGCCGAGGTGCTGGACATCGAAGCACGGGAGGCGCGCCGGGTGGTGTTCGCGGCCATCACCAAGGCGGAGATTGAGCGGGCCTTTGCGCATCCGCATCCGATCGACATGGACCGGGTCAACGCCCAGCAGGCGCGCCGGATCCTCGATCGCATCGTGGGATATCAGGTCAGCCCGCTGCTGTGGAAGAAGGTGGCGCGAGGGCTCAGCGCCGGGCGCGTGCAGTCGGTGGCCGTGCGCCTGGTGGTGGAGCGCGAGCGCGAGATCCGCAGTTTCATCCCGGACGAGTACTGGCAGATCCAGGGCAAGTTTGCCCTTTCCGAGCAGGCGGCCCGTTCGCTGCGGTCAGAGTGGACAAAGTTGGTCAATCAGAAGGACGACAAGGGCAACGGGCCGACGGTCAAGCAGCAGAACGCATGGCTGAGCGAGCACGAGGCGATCCGGGCCGAACTGGTGCGCGTGGGAGACGAGGAGTTTGAGCCGCGCCTGACGGCCGGGGAGTGGCAGGAGGCGGGCGCCAAGCAGTACAAGAACCCGATCGACCTGTCGGTGCGGGTGGGGGAAGTGGCGGCGCTGGTGGGGCTCAAGAACGTCAAGACGACCGTTGAGCAGGACGTTGAAGGGCGCGGACCGGCGCGATTCGTGCGCACAGTATCGGGCGAAGTGGACCCGGCAACGCCGTACCGGATCATGTCGATCGAGACCAAACGCACGAGCACGAGGCCCGCGGGCCCGTTCATCACGTCGACGCTCCAGCAGGCGGCCTCGAGCCGCCTGGGCTTCGGCGCCCAGCGGACGATGCGGGCGGCCCAGGCGTTGTACGAAGGTGTCGAGATCCCGGGCGAAGGTCCGGTGGGCCTGATCACGTACATGCGAACCGACTCGACACACATTGCCGGGGAGGCGCTCAGCGCGGTGCGCGCGCACATCGACCGCACCTACGGGAAGGACTATCTGCCCGAGAAGCCAAACTTCTTCGGCTCGTCAAACAAGCAGGCGCAGGAGGCGCATGAAGCGATCCGCCCGACGTCGCTCGACTATCCGCCGTCGCGGGTGAAGAGCGCGCTGCGCGAGGACCAGTTCAAGTTGTATGAACTGATCTGGAAGCGCTTTGTTGCGTGCCAGATGACCCCGGCCGAGTGGGATTCGACGACCTTTCTGATCGAAGGCGGGACAGACCCGAACAGGCCGGTGACGTTCAAGGCCAACGGGCGCCGGCTCGTGTTTGACGGGTTCTATAAGGTGGCAGGCGTGCCGGGCGGAGGCGACGACGTGGTGCTGCCGGATCTGCGCGAAAAGCAGGAACTCCACCCGTTTGCGCTCGACCCGCAGCAGAAGTTCACCAGTCCGCCGGCGCGCTACACCGAGGCGAGTCTGATCAAGGTGCTCGAGAGCGAGGGGATCGGGCGGCCTTCGACGTATGCCTCGATCATCCAGGTCATTCAGGACCGCCGCTACGTCGAGCAGGTGAATCGCGCGTTCTTCGCAACGGATCTGGGCGAGGTCGTGACGGACAAGTTGATCGAAGCCTTCCCGCGCCTGATGGACGTCGGGTACACGCGGCAGATGGAGGGCGAACTGGACAAAGTCGAGGATGAGCACCTCGACTGGGTCGAGATGCTCGAACGGTTTTATGAACGCTTTAGCGCGAGTCTCGGGCGGGCCCACGAGGAGTTGCAGCACGCCAAGGCCGAGACGCAGCCTTCCAAGTATGACTGCCCCAAGTGCGGCAAGCAGTTGGTCTACCGCTTCGGCCGGAACGGGCGCTTCCTCTCGTGCTCGGCATATCCGGAGTGCACCTACGCGAGCCCGGTGGATCGCCTGGGTCGCCCGCGTACGGCCGAGTTCGTCAACATCCGCTGTCCGAAGACGGGCCGTCCGATGGTCAAGCGGACTGGTCGCTTCGGGCCGTTCGTTGCGACGCTGCTCGAAGAGGGTGAAGACCAGAGCAACGGCGTAATTCTGAACATCGACAAGAAAGGGCATGTCACGGCCCCGTCGCCGCCGCCGCTGGAGACGGACATTCCCTGCCCCAAGTGCAGCGGCGATGCGGAACTGAAGCCCGACGAGATCAACTATCTGTATCTACGTGACGGCGTGCGCGGGCCGTGGCTGGGGTGCAGCGCCTTCCCCAAGTGTCGCGGGCGCGGCAAATGGGCGGATCTGCCTGAAGAGAAGCGCACCGCGCTCGAAAAGCAGTTGGCGGCCCACATGAAGGCGAACCCGATCCCGATCATCACGACGATGGAGGGGGTGCCGCTGACCGATGCGAAGGGGCGGCCTCTCAAGGACGCGCCGACGGTCGATCAACTCGTGCTGGATGAAGACCCGACCGCATCGAGCGCGACCGCCAAGCCGCAGCGGCGGGGCGATTCGGCGGCGTGAGGCAACCCGACGGGCAGATCGACTCTCTGAGTCGCTGATTTCAGGTTCGCTGCACCGTCCGCTTACTCCCCCGCGTAACTACCGAGGAAGATGCCCATGTCGTCGGTGGTCAGTGACTCGCTCAGGTTGAGGTCACTCGTGGCTTCCAACGCAACGAAATCAGCCGTGTAGAGAACCGCATCGAGCGGGCCGACCGAGCCGTCCAGGTTCCAGTCGCCGGGGTGGTACAACTTGGCGGCCATGGTCACGGCCTTCTCGGCGTTGAGCAGCCCGTACCCGGTGAAGCGGTCGTAACCCGGATACAACCCGCCTTCGGTCGTCAGGTCCGTCGCCGTGACCTCGATGATTTTCTTGCACATCTCCGGCGTCAGGTCAGGGTTGACCTTGAGCATGAGGGCCACCACGCCGGCGACCTGCGGGGCGGCCCATGACGTACCGTCCGCGCCCATGTAGTCGTACTCAATGTTATTGTTCGCCGGATGAATGTAATAGGTTGAGAAGATGTCCTCGATCGGCGCAACGACCGACAGTGCCTTGACGTAGGTCAGACCATTGCATGGGTCGACGTGCGTCGACAAGTCCGGGTACAGCGCGGTGCACTCGGGATTGCATAAAGTCGTGCACTCAGGATTGCTTTGAGAGATCGGCATCGACCACACGCCGTTCCTGTCGCAGCCGCCGACGGTGATTGTGTGGGGGTGGATGGCAAGTCCGGCGGTCATCGGACCGCGGTCCAGTGGCCCGGTCTGGTCGTTGCCCGCGATTGCGACGATGATGCAGCCGCGATCCGTCGCCTCTTCGATGGCGAGTTTGAGCGGGTTGTTCGCATCGCACCAACGTTGCTGTGCGTACAGCGTTTCCGTCGCCGTGTTCACGACGCGCGCCCTGACAGAGTCACTTGGATAGGACTCAAGGACGAAGTCATAACCAGCGGCCCACCGAAGAGCAGCGGCGACGTTTTCGTCCGCCGAGTAGCACGTCAATACCTGACCAGGTTGGCATGCGCCGGACGCCTGAGCCGTTGCAACTCGCTCCACCAGCAGTGAGCAGTCCCAACACACACCGGCCATGCCAACAGAGTTGTCGGCCACGGCACAGAGAAGTCCGGTTTCGACCGTTCCATGGGGCTCACCCGAGGGTAGACCATTCCCCAGCCACAACAGATCCTCGACTTCGCTCGTGGGGATGGCGTCTGGATGGCAACCACACCCGAAAGGTGGAGCAATCGCACCGTCGAGCACCGAACCGCTGTCATAGTGAAAGATGTGCGGCGGGATCATCACCGGGTCGATGATGAAGTCGGGGTGGTCTGGGTCTGTACCCGTGTCGATGACCGCGATGGTTCTGTCCGGGCTGGTCGAAACCGACTGTGGCCCGAGCGCGTATCCCACGATCGACCACGCGTAGTTCGTTCGGGTCAGCCGCAACCAGTACTGCCCGCCCGGGAAAGTCTGATTGTCCCCATAGAACGGATCGTTGGGCGTCAGGGGCGTCAATTGACCGAACGCCACGCAAACACCCATCGCCACGACCGCAAGAGCAACACTGCCTCTGAACGCCAAGCCGCTTGAAAGCCGCATGCGCAGCCCCTTTCGCTTGCACGCCCCGGCTCGTGATGTACCATGAGTACACCGAATTGTCGCGGCAGCGTTGCCTAGACCTCGAGGATGTGCGGAGAAGCCGAATGCATCCACGTGCGACAGTGGGAATCGCGGTGTACGTCCTCGGCGGTCTCGCGGGCTCGTGTGGAGCGCAGACGTACTTTGACCTGTGGTTTGAGGCGCCTGAGACCGTTCAGGCGGGCGCGACCTTCACCGCTACGGTTTGGGGCGGGGCCGCCGGCGACTGGGTCGATGGCGAACTCAGTTCCAACTTCTTTGCATGCCAAATGAGTGTCCAGATATTGGGGGATCTGGCGGCATTTGACTCAGTCTCGCAAGCCTCGATCTTGACGAACTTTGCGTCGGATCATGGAACTCCTCACGACAACTGGCTTGAAGATGTTGTGGCGATGAACCTCTGGGATTTGAGCGGCTACATTCGCAACAATCCGTTACCGATCTTTTCGTTTCAAGTAACAACGTCGCCAAGCGGGCGCGGCTTACTCTCGCTGAGCGCCCTACCTTCAAGCGAAGGTCCCGATTTGTTGTGGTGGTACGTGGAGCCTGCCGGAAGCGGCTCTTTTTTCCTTGGCTCAGCCGACGACAACAGCGTGCTCACCGCCAACCCGTTCACCGTCCGTGTCATCCCCGCGCCGACGGGTGTCACACTGCTGGCGCTTGCGCCTTTGACGGCCCGTCGGAGGCGGTCATCGCCGCAGTGGTCATTCAGGGCGTGACCGAGGCATCTTCACGTTGAGCCGCGAAGGTGAGGGAGCGTATTGGAACCCCTCCCTCACAGTCGGGGCTCGTTGATGCTCCCGGCTCGGCGAGCCGGGCCACCGGGGGGACTTGCGCCGGGGATCTTCGCCCGCTACGCTGTGTGCCATGAGCCGCAGCAAGAGCAGTCCAGCCGTCGAAATCGAAGCCAAGCCGGACGTCAAGCGGGGCAAGGCGCCGAAGTCGATGCCCCCGCTGGTGCATCCGGTCTCCGGCGTCGATGCCCGGGTCTGGGTCGGCGACTGCCGCGAGATATTGCCGACGTTGCCCGAGATTCAGAAGTCGGAACTGGACCTGGTGTTCGCCGACCCGCCGTTCAACTGGGCGCGGGCCTATGACGAGTGGGACGACAAGATGGCCGACCACGACTACCTCGACTTCACGTACGCGTGGCTCGACCTGTGCGTGGGCGGGCTGAAGGACACGGGTTCGCTGTGGGTGAACATCCCCGACGACTGGGCGGCCGAAATCGTGGTCCATCTCAAGCAGCGCGGGCTGACGATGGTCAACTGGTGCATCTGGCACTATCGCTTCGGGCAGAACACGAAGGGGCGCTTCATCAACAGCAAGGTGCATGTGCTCTACTTCAGCAAGCACCCGACGCAGCGCACGTGGAACCCCGAGCCGGTGCTGGAAACCAGCGACCGGCGGGCGATCTACGGCGATCCTCGCACCGAGTCGAAGCGCGACGGCATGCCCGCCGGTCTGCGCGTGCCCATGGATGTGTGGTACGGCGAGTTCTGGGGGCGCGTGCAGGGCAACAATCTCGAACGCCGCCACTATCACGACAACCAGTTACCCGAGGTGTACCTGGAGCGCGTCATCGCGTGCAGCAGCAACCCGGGCGACCTGGTGCTCGACCCGTTCCTGGGCAGCGGGACAACTGGGGTGTTGGCCCACGCGATGGGACGGCGCTTCATCGGCACCGAGTTCAGCCAGCAGAACGCGAAGAATGCGATCGAGCGAATGCAGGCAGGGCCGGTGCGTGAAGTCGGATCTTCGCGCGGAGCGTCGACGGCCATCTTCGAGCGACGGAGGAACCTGCGCAAGGCGGAGATTGTGAACGAGGGCGTGCCGGGAAGCGAGCCGGATCTGCGGCCCGGTCAGCCCGGGTAAGGCAGGCAGGGCCCAGGGGCGGGACACCCGTGCCACTGCGCCCGTGGCATCGAACCCCGTGGCACCGCGTGAGAAAAAGGGGACACCCCGGCGGAACATCCGCACGGGGTGCGAAGATGGGGTGCGTGGTTGGTTTCAGTCGGTCAGGGCGGCCTCAAGGGTGACGAACACGGCATGTCGTGCTCGATCGGCAGCGGCGATGGCCTGATGCCCGGCCTGGGCCGCCTCACGCACGCGCTGTCGCATGGTCCAAGCGGTGTCATTGGTCGCCTGAATGCACCGCTGGGCCGGATCGGCCGCATCGGCCTGGGCGAGAGATGTAAAGACGATGCAGGAGAGGGTGGCGGCCAGTACACGCACTGTGCGCGTCATGTGAAACCTCCAGAATCGCTCACGCAGCCCCCGATGCACACGTGCCGGCGATGCGCCAGGTTCCTTGCGGCGCAAAGGGGGGCTCGGGGACGGCTGCTCCGCCCGGCTCAACGCGGACGGGGCGAGCGTATTGCACGCCGGAAGGCGGCGAATCGCGCCTATCGTGCCGAATATGGTCGGATGGCTGATCTTTGCGGCTTGTCTGGCGGTAGTCGGGTCGGGCCTGACGCTGTTGTGGTGGCGCGTAGGTGATCAGTGGGCCGACGAGGAGCACAAGCGTTTCCGGACCGGGCAGGGCGAGGGATCGCGTGGCGCGCAGGTGGTACGTGGGTTCGGGTCGAGCCAGGAGGAGCCGGACGACGGCCATCCGTGAATGCCTCGCTACAAACTCGTGATCGCGTATGACGGAACGGACTTCCACGGGTGGCAGAAGCAGCACCCGCCCGCCGACGCCGAGCACACCAGGCCGGAACAAGTGATGGATGCGGACCACACGTCCGCCGTGCCGGAGGGGCGCGTGGCGTTGCGGACGGTGCAGGAGGTGGTCGAGCACGCGGCCCGGCTGGTGTGCCGCGAGCCGGTGCTGCTGACCGGCGCGAGCCGGACGGATGCGGGGGTGCATGCGGCCGGGCAGGTGGCGGCGTTTACGTCGAACCCCGAGCCGCAGCGCGGCGTGGGCTGGCCGGGCGAGCGCGGTTGCGATCGGCTGGTGCGGGCGCTGAACGGCGCATTGCCGGGCGACGTGGTGGTGCGCTCGGCCGAGATCGTGAGCGACGAGTTCGACCCGATTCGCGACGCGGTCGAGAAGGAATACACCTACACGATCCAGACGGGTGAGCAGAGACCGATCTGGGAGCGGCGCTTTGCGTTTCACACGTGGTACGCACTGGACGCCGGCGCGATGGCGCGGGCGGGCTCGCTGCTGGAAGGCGAGCACGATTTTGCCAGTTTCGCGCAGATCAGCCACGGGCGGGCGAGCACGGTGAGGACGATTTCCGGCTGCCGCGTCGAGCAGTCGGCGCGGGTGGATCATCTCGATGGGCCCGCAGCGCCCGGAGAGCGGATTGTGATCCGCGTCTCAGGCAGCGGCTTCCTGTACAACATGGTGCGGATCGTCGCGGGCACGCTTCTGGAGGTCGGGCGCGGGCGGATCGACGCGGACGCGATCCCCCGAATCATCGCCGCGTGTGATCGTCGCGCCGCCGGGCCGACGCTGCCGCCCGAGGGGCTGAGGTTGGAATGGGTGAGGTACGGGCAGGAGATGAAGAGACGGAGAGACGGAGAGACAGAGTGAGGGAGCGGCGAGGTGGCAAAGGCTCTACGAGCCTGACGTGCCCGCGAGGGAGCCGGCCAAGTCGGCCGGTTGGAAAAGACTTCTCATGCCAGGCGCCTCGTGCCTGCTCCTACCCCCTGAACTTCCGTACGCAGATGGTGTCGTTCTGCCCGCCGAAGCCGAAGGAGTTGGAAAGGCAGACGTCCACGCCGCCGAGGGGGCGCATGTCTCGGGCCTGGTTGGGCACGTGGTCGATGTCGCACTCAGGATCGGGCGTGTGGAGATTGATGGTCGGCGGGAGCATACCGGTTTCGATGGCTTTGAGACACGTGATCAGTTCAACGGCGCCGGCCGCCTGAATCAGGTGTCCGAGCATGCTCTTCACAGAACTGAAGGGAACTTCGGGCGCCAGCGGACCGAAGGCGGTTTTGACGGCCCTGGTCTCGATGCCGTCGTTTTCCTGCGTGCCGGTGCCGTGCGCGCTGATGTATTGGACGGGCGGTCGGCCTTGAGCGTCGCGCTGCTGGGAGTCGATGCCCGCGTGCCGAAGGGCGCGGCGGATGGCGGCCACAGCGCCGAGCCCTTCGGGCTGGATGTCGGTGATGCGGAAGGCGTCGGCGGTGGAGCCGAAGCCGGCGACCTCGGCCAGGATGCCGGCGCCACGCTTCTGCGCGTGATCGAGTTCCTCGAGGACGACCATGCCGGCGCCCTCACCCATGACGAAGCCGTCACGCGTCTTGTCGAAGGGGCGGGCTGCCGTCGACGGGTCATCGCGCCGGGTGCTCATGGCCGTGAGGCGGATGAAGCCGGTCATGCCGAGCGGATGGATCATCGAGTGCGAGCCGCCGGCGAGCATGAGGTCGGCGTCGCCGTGGCGGATGAGTTCGAAGGCCTCGCCGACGGCCTGGGTGCTGGCCGCGCAGGCGGTCATGCAGTTGAAGGCCGGGCCGCGAAGCCCGAAGGCGCGGGAAACGTAAGAGATGACGACGTGGGGCTCCTGCTCGATTTCGCGTTTGGCGCTCATGCGGGCGTAGGCGGCCCGGGCCCAGGCCGAGCCGTCGACACCCTGTCCGGTCCAGCCGGCGAGATTGGCGGCGGCAAAGTTCTCGAAGTCGAGGCTTCCCTCTCCAGAGCCCATGTAGAGCCCGAAGCGACGCGGATCGACGGAGAGCCCCTGCCCGTGCGGTCCAAGCCGGGCCTGGCGCATGGCGGCCGAGGCGGCGCCGAGCGCGAACTGGATGCCCGCGCCCGAGTCGAGGTAGGGCCCGCTGGAGGGGCCCATCATGCGTTCGAGCGAGAAGTCTCGCACTTCGGCGGCGAAGTTGGTGGCAAACGTGCCGGCGTCGTAGCGTTGCACGGGTCCGATGGCGCTGTGCCCGCGGAGCAGGCGCTGCCACACCGCATCCACGTCCGTACCCAGCGGCGTGACCCAGCCCGCGCCCGTGATGACCACTCGTCGCTCGCTCATCGCGCCCCTTGCTCAGCCTGCATCTTCCGACTCATTATCATCTTCTTCTTCGAACTCATCGTCATCTTCGTATTCGTCGTCTTCGTATTCGTCATCGGTGTCGCCCTTGAGGGCGGCCAGTTTATCGGGGTTGAGCACGCGAACGAGTCCGTCCTTGAGCCGGCGCTCGCCGAAGTTGATCACCAGTCCGAGTTCGAGGTCGGCGGCCCGCAACTGGGCGCGCAGTTCGGTGCGCTCATGCGGACGGACGTCGCGCTGCTCGGCCATGATCTTGATGAGGAAGCGGTCGCCGATGAACATGTCGACCTTGACCTTGCCGACGACTTCTTCCTCGAAGAGCACGTCGAAGGTGTGGTCGAGTTTGTACGAAATCTCCTCGTGCTTGAGTTCGCTCTTGAGCGCGTTGACGTAGACCTCGCGCGGATAGCCCGGCCCGAGCCCCTTGTGCACTTCGATGGCCGCGCCGATGACGCGCCGGCTCAGTTCGGTCAGTTTGGTATCGAGATCGGAGAGCGGCGTGCCGCGATGCCCCCGTTCGCCGCCCCGGTCGTCGCGATGTCCGCGGTCGCCGCGGTCGTGATGATGATCGCCTCGCCTGCCCTGGCCCCGTCGATCAGAGTGTCCGTTCATGAGAGTTCTCCGGTTGAGTTCCTAGTGATGGCCCCGCACTCACGGGGCCGAGAGCACCAATGCCGCGTTCTGTCCTCCCAGCGCTGTAGTGCAGACGAGCACGTGCCGCAGGTGCGCCCTGCGAGCCGGGGCTGCGCCGGCGTCCAGCCCCGCCGCGGGGGCGCCGCGCTGAATGCGGGCCGGGATCGTCTGGTGACGGATCGCAAGGGCGGCCGCCGCCGTCATCAATCCGCCCTGCCCGGCCGAGCAGTTCCCGACGTTGGGCGCCAACGTGATCAGCGGGATCGAAGACAGGCGTGATCCGAAGACCGCGTGCAAAGCCATCCGTTCGCGACGGTCGCACACGGGCACGCCCAGGCCCATCGGGACGATGGCGTCCATGTCAGCAGGGTCCAGGCCCGCGTCGCGCAGTGCCGATTCAATCGCGTCGACCAGCCCGCGCTCGATCTGCGGTTCGTCAGGCTCCCACACGCCGGTGGGAAGCGGACACCCGGCGGTCTGGGCGGCTCCGAAGCCGGCGATGCGAGCGTAGGGAGTGACACCACGCTTCTGTGCGTGCGTGCGTTCCTCGACGAGCAGCACCGCGCCGGCTTCGCCGAGCACCCCGCCGGAGTTCTCGGCGTAGGGCATCAGCACGCGCGTGCCGTCCTCGGGCTCGGTGTTGTGGGCCAGTCGCCCGGCAAGGTCCATGCGCAGCAAGCCCATGTAGTTGAGTTTCGACTCTGCGCCACCGCTGAAACAGGCGTCGGCGTCGTCACGCTGGATGACGCGGGTCGACTCGCCGAGACTGAGCAGGGCGCTGGCCTCGGCGCAGGTGATGGTGTTGCTCGGTCCCTCAGCCCCGTGGAGGATGGTCACGTGGCAGGCGAGCATGTTGGGCAGGTACTTGAGCAGCCACAACGGGGGCAGGTGATTCATCCCGCCGGACCCGACCCGCCCGTCGGGGGCGGTTTCCGTGCCCCAGCGCTCGAGGCTGAACGACCCGTCGGGATCGGTCGAGGCGGCCAGCGCCCGGCTCATTTCCTCCGTCTCGGCCGCGATCAGCCCTGCCCCGATCTGGCAACCCAGGCGGTTGCCCCGCATGGATGTGGTGTCGGTTTCGTCGGCCCGGGTGGTCAGACCGGCATCCTTGACCGCCAACGACGCGGCAGCCACCGCCAGTTCGATGTCCCGAGCCATGACCTTGGTGGCTTTGCGGTAACTCTTGGGCAGGAAGTCGCGAACAGAGAAGTCGACCGCCTGTCCGGCAACGCGGCAGGGCAGCCCGGAGGGGTCAACTCGTTGCAGCGAGCGCAGACCGCTGCTACCTTCCACCAGAGCATTCCAGAGATCGTCCTTGCCGACCCCCAGAGCGCTGACGGCGCCCAGCCCCGTGATGAGCACGTCCCGAGCCATCGGTCAAGTCTACGAGCCCCAGCCCCCGCGCGACGCCCGGGAGGGTGGGGCATCGTCCAGAGTCGTTCGGCGTTCTGCCGATGTTGAACACCGCGTGTCCGAATCGCACGAAACCCCTGCGCGCCCGCTGCTCGCCCCGATCGACCCGGGTTGGCTCTTCCTCCTGGCCGGGCTGACGCTGCTGGCCGCCGCGGTGCTCATCCCCGCCCAGCAGGATCTGGCCGACGCCCGCTGGCGACGTGACGCCGCTTTGGCCCACGAGCAGAATCGCCTGGAACGCCTCGGGCGCTACGAAGAGTACCTGGCGGCGATCGAACGCAATGACCGCGCGCTGGTCGAATCGCTGGCGGCCTCGCAACTGGGGCTCGTTCCCAAGGGGGGAGCGCCGGTTGACTCATCGGCCCATCCCAACATGCTCGACGCCTCGATCTTTCGGCAACTGGAGCCGGGAGCGGTGACGGTGGCCTCGCCGCCCACGTCCGACTCAATCCTCTCGCGCCTGGTCAGTTCACGAAAGACGCGCTTGTGGGTGATCGCCGGCGCGGCGGTGTGCGTGCTGATCGGCACACTCCCCCACGCGGCGGCGGCCCGGCGCCGGGCGCGGGACGCGGCGTGAGCGGGGCGAGCCGACAACACACCTATCGCCGACGGCACCGGCTTCGGCTGGCGCGGGAGTACGCTGCGGTTTCCCGAGCCCGACTCAAAAAGGTCGAGCATCCTCTGGTCGTGCAGGCGTGTATCACCGATCAGCCTGAGCCGCGGCTGGGCCTGTCCATCGGGCGACGGGTGGGCAACGCGGTGGCGCGCAATGCCCTCAAGCGTCGGCTGCGTGAGGCCTTTCGGCTCCTGCGGCATGAGATCCCGGAGCCCCCGGGGGGCGGGAACTACGATCTGGTCATCAGCGCCCGGCCGCATGATCTGCTCGGCTCGGGCGCATACAGGGAACGGATCGAGCGAGCGATCGCAGCGATTCATCTACTGGCGTCCAGACGGGCCGGCGAACAGCCCGCAGAGTGACAACATTGGAGCGACCAGACGCCATTCCGACGCCCACCCAGCACCCGCCGGTGACGTGGATCGGTCAAGTGATGTGCCTGCCTTTCGTGGCGTTGATCTGGGCGTACCGGTGCACTTTATCACCGTTTCTTGGGGGACAGTGCCGATTTCACCCCACGTGTTCGCGATACGCGCTGGAGGCCTATCGGATGCACGGACCCTGGCTGGGTACGCGGCTGACGGTGCGGCGGGTGCTGCGCTGTCACCCGTTCAACCGGGGTGGGTATGACCCTGTTCCGGTGAACGAGCCTCCGGTAGGAACGTTTCCTGGATGCGGTACACTCGATGTTGCATGTCCCGGCCGCGAAAGCGTCGATAGGGCGAGCAGTGAAGGATCGATCGCATGACCCGACTACCCGCAGCCGCGCGACGAGAGCAGTTGCTGGACCGCGCCGCGAGTCTTTTCGCCGAGCAGGGGTACGCCCGCGCGACGACGGCCCAGTTGGCCAGGTCGGCGGGGGTCACCGAACCGATCATTTACAGGCACTTCAAGAGCAAGCGTGACCTGTTTGTCGCCCTGATCGAGCGAACCGGGCGGCGGACGCTCGAACAGTGGGAGCGCGATCTCAGGGGGTCGAGCGACCCGGCCGACCGGCTGCGCCGGCTGATCGGGGACAACCCGATGGTGTCGCCCGAAGGACGCGACGCGTACCGGGTATTCCTCCAGGCAATCTCCGAGGTCGACGATGAGAAGATCCAGGAGGCCATCGCCGGGCACATCGGCAGCGTGCATGCGTTTCTGACCGGCGAACTGCGCAAGGCCCAGGAAGCCCACAAGGTGACGACCAAGTACACGCCGGAAATGCTGGCCTGGCTGATGATCAACATCGGCATGGGATACGGGGTGCTGTCGGCGATGCATATTCCCGGGCACGGGACCGACGCGACAGGCACGCACGTGCAGGACGTGCTGGCGCGGGTGCTCATCGGCAAGCCGCCGGGTGAGAACAAGAGTTAGAGTTCATCCGAAGCGGCATGGGGCAAGGGGCACCCGGGAACGAGCCCCACGCGCCGGCAGGCGAGCACCTGCGTGCCGCGCTCGTGCCGGCCGTGTCCGGTGCGGCACACCAGGCCGTGGCACACGGTTTCAGCAGATACGATGCAGCGGTGATCTACCTGGACAACAACGCGACCACGAGGCCGACGCCGGAAGTCGTCGCGGAAGTGGCGCGGGCGTGCACGGACCTGTGGGCCAACCCGTCGAGCGTGCATCGGGGCGGACAGGCAGTGCGTCACGCGGTGGAACTGGCGCGGGCGGAGGTGGCCGGGCTGATCGGGGTTCGCCCGCGGGAGGTCACGTTTACGTCGGGCGGGACCGAGTCGATTCACCTGGCGCTGCGCGGTGTGCTGGAGCGGTGCGCGAACTGGCCGAGCAGATGGACAAGTCGGGGCGTGTGGAGGTGCGCTGGGCCCCGCTGGCGGCCGCGGGCGTGGTCGATATGGAGCGCCTCGGCCCGCTGCTCGACGGCGCGACGCTGGCCAGCGTGCAATGGGTCAACAACGAAACCGGAGTGATTCAGCCGGTCGAAGAACTCGCAGAGGTGTGTGCGCGGGCGGGCGCGCTGTTTCACTGCGACGCGACGCAGTGGGTCGGGAAGATGCCGACCGAAGTGGGCTCGGGCGGGCCTCGCTTCGATCTGATGTCCTTTTCGGCCCACAAGTGGCACGGGCCCAAAGGCGTCGGGATACTCTGGGCACGCCCGGGGGTGGGGCTCAAGGCGACCATGCCCGGATCGCAGGAACTGGGGCGGCGCGGGGGCACGGAAAACGTGCCGGGCATCCTCGGCGCGGGCGTGGCGGCCCGGCAGGCGCGGAAGTGGCTGGCCGATGCACCGGCGCGGAAACGAGCAGCCGGGCTCCGGGACCGGTTCGAGGACCGCTTGCGGGCCGCGTGCGCCGGGACGTGCCCGCCTGCGGTCGTCAACGGCGCCGACGCGGCGTGCGGGCGAATCTGGACGACGTCCAACATCGGGTTCAGCCGCCTCGAGGCCGAAGCATTGCTCATCCTATTGAGCGAACGGGGTTTGTGTGCTTCGGCGGGGGCGGCCTGCTCATCCGGATCGCTCGATCCCAGCCCGGTGCTGCTTGCGATGGGCGTGCCTTCGGAGGTGGCGCACGGGTCGGTGCGATTCAGTCTGAGCCGGGACACGAGTGAAGCGGAGATCGACGAGGCGGTAACCATCGTGGCCGGGTGCGTCGAAAGGCTGGCGCGCATGTAAGCGAACGGTCATTGGGAGAGCGCAGACGTGGCTACCCGGGACAGGAAGCCTGACCGGAAGCCGTCAAACGCGGGTTGTCTGCGCCTTCACCATTTCGCGGAGGCGTGGGGCCGCGTTCGTGGTTGGCCCCGAGTCCGCGTGGGCATGCGTGCCCGTCACGTTGCTGACGTGGTACGATTTGAAAGCACACGGAGGTGACGACATGGCTGCTGGGGAATGGACTCGATCGAGCGATTTGGCACGTGGAGTCATGGTGTGGGCGGCTCTCGCGGGTTCGGCGGCCTTCACGTCCGCCGCCCTCGCCGGGCCGGTGCCGGATTACGACTTCGAGTGGGCCAGCGTGGGAGCGGTGGGGAATCGGGCCCCGATCGAGTCGGAGGTGCCGGGGTACTGGCCGTACATGCACTACGGGTCGGTCAACCACCGCTATCGCATCACGAAGACTGAGGTGACCTACGGACAGTGGCTTGAGTTCGTCAACGCCTACGCGCCGTTCAACCAGGGCCCGCCAAGGGCATTTGAGATGACCGGCTTCTATCTCTCGTACAACGCCGGGACCGGCCAGTATTCCATGACGAACGGGGCCGACCGCGCGCCGATGGAGACCAGTTGGCGCATGGCCGCTCGATATTGCAACTGGCTCCAGAACGGCAAGGTCGCAGAACAGTGGGCCTTCGAGACCGGGGCGTACGACACGTCTACGTTCGGACGCAATCCCGACGGCACCTTCACCGATCAACTGACTCACAACGCGGACGCCCAGTTTTGGATCCCGACCTATGACGAGTGGGTCAAGGCGTTGTATTACGATCCGAACAAGTACGGGCAGGGCCAGGAGGGCTACTGGGCGTATCCACACGCGAACGACAGCGAGCCAATCTCGGGCCTGCCGCAGGACGGCGGGGAAACCAACGCGGGAATTCTCTGGAGCGAGGAACTGATGTTCATGGACGTGGGTTCGTATCCCGACGTGCAGTCGCCGTGGGGACTGCTCGATGGGTCGGGAGGACAACGAGAATGGTCGGAGACGGCGTTCGATGCATACTCTCGAATTATGGATGGTTCCCGGTTCGGAATGGGCAACGCCTTCCCTTATTATGATCTGTTGGATTTCTGGGGATTTGTTGACCCGGACGCACACTTTGGATTTCGCGTTGCGAGTCAGGTGCCAAGCCCTGCGTCAGTTCTCTTGCTGACTTGTCCTTTCAACCTGTGCCGAAGGAGAGTACGATGAAATCAAGACTCATGCTCGCGGCGAACTTGTTCGGCCTGATGGCGGGAGGCAATCCTGCCCTTGCGGATTGGAGGCTCGTGCACAACGAGGGAATCGTGGACGACCCAGTGTTCATTGTCGAACGGGTGTACGATTCGGACCTGCCGGGTGCAGTGTGGAACATCGTGATCATCGCATTCGTGAAGAACAACACCACTTGGGGCACCCTCAGCCTTACAGCAAGCGGTGATGACTCGATCCACGAGTGTCGGGTGACTGTGTACAGCCAATCGGGCTCGACCCCGAGGTATGCCGCGCTCGGAATATCTCGGGATCCGAACGCGACGATCCCCGCCATCGAGTACGTCCAGCGGACCACGTGGAGCGACGCGGATCTCTCGGTGACGGTTCACGGGTTGACCCAGTTCGGAGGGTACGGGGTTGACAAAATCGAAGCCGACGTGATTGGGGACTGCTGGGGATCCGGAGATTTCATCGGCTCGATCGACACCACCGTCGATGGCGGCTCAGGCGCCCTCACCGAGCAAGTTGGGCATGTGCGGTTCGGCGGAGACATCCGCGGTTCGATCCAGTGCATGGGATCCGGAGGCCAGATCTTCACCGTCGAATCCACTGACGGGAGCATCGGCACAAGCACCGCGGCAGCCGTCATCAAAGCCTATTCGGTCATTCATAACATTGAGGCCTACGGCGACATCTACGCCAACATCGATGTCGGCTCCGATCCCGGTGTTTCCGCGGGCAACCTGGTGCGCGTCAACGCGACGACCGGCGGCGTTCACGGCGTGATTCGTGCCGGCAAACTCCACTACGTCGACCCAACCAGTGGCGTGTTCGCGGCTGGCGACCTTGACTCCAGTTTCACGCTGTCCGACGACATCCACACGCCCATCGTCGTGGGTGGCGACCTCGACGGTGACATCACATGCGCGGCCAACCTGTCCGGCGCGGGTTCGTGGGACGGACGCATTGAGATCGGGGGTGATCTCAATGGCGACATCACGCTCGCCGCCGGGGGCCTGCAAGGCCAGATCGCGGTCAACGCATCCGACGCCTCGTATGACTGGCTGGGCGACGTGACGATCGGCACGACGACACTTGGACCGGGCGAATCCGGCGACAATGAAGCTCCGTACTACGGCGTGCCGAAAGGCAGCATCGGCGGCGGTGCCGTCGGCGTTGTTCCCTTCAACTTCCACCGCAATGACAGCGCCCCCGACCACGACAGCATCGTCACGACTGGCGCCCTGTCGACCGTGACCATCGAGCATTACGGCCCCGTCGTGCTCGGCACCTCGCCCGGCGTCAGGGTCTATGAGGCATCGTGGGCGTTGCCGTATCCCTACACCAGCCACGCCGACGTGCCGCTTTGCTACCAGACCGGCGGCGGCGACTACTGGACGGAGATGACCGGCCTGACGATCTCCGCCAGTGGGCGCATGGTTTCCATCACCGGCACGTTCACGCCGGGGCACGCCTACCAGGTCATCACCGACGGGCTGGTCTGCGACGTCGACGGCAGTCCGGCCGTTCTCTACCACGGCTACGCTCTCGATCCCTCTGACACGGGGGCGATCGCGTGGACCGGAGCTTGGGACGCCGACGCGAACGGGGGAGCCGGCGCATGGTGTGCGAACCTGCCTCAATCGCACGGCTACGGCTTCGTGATCCCCAGCAAGTATGACCGCAACATCAACATGGCCTTGGAGAACGGCGACATTGATACGTGGCTTGTGGAGCCCGTCGACCTCAACGAGGACGGCGCGGCCGACTCGATCGACTTGGTGGAACTCGTCGACGCGGTGGTGAACGGGGAAGAGTGAGCCGCGTGCAGAAACGATGAAGCTGGCCGGGGCGTCATGGAACGCTCCGGCATCTCTGCCACTCGGCCACCCTGCCGCTTTCTCCATTCGCTCCGCATGCTCTGCGGACGCGTTTGGACCCAACCGGCCGGGCACGGGCCGGCTCGCGTGCGCGGGTGAGGAGCCGTGCCCCCGGGGCGTGCGATTGGCGGAATCGGCCCGGGTGGTGTACGCTCCCGGCATGAGCCAGTATTCCAACCCGTCCTACGGCTACGAGACCGAGATGATGAGCGAGCCGCCGCGGACCAGCGCGCTGGCGGTGGTTTCGCTGGTCCTGAGCCTGGTGGGGTGCTGCCTGCCCATCGGGTTGCTGGGGGTGATTTCGGGGGTGTTCAGCCTGGTCGGGATCGCACGCTCGCAGGGGCGTGTGAGCGGCAAGGGGCTGGCGATCGCAGGGATCATCATCGGCGTGATCAACACAGCGATCTGGGTGGGCGGGGGACTGGCGATCACCAACGGGTACAAGGCCTACGTGGGCATGACCAGCACCACGCTGACGGCGCTGGAAACCGGCGACTACCAGGCGGTGCGCAACAACCTTGATCCGTCGCTCACGGTGAGCGATGAGCAGTTGGCCGCTTTTGCCGAAGCCTACCGCGCCGACCTGGGCTCGTTCCGAGGCATGGCTCCCAACGTCTTCGAGTTCGTGGGCGACTTTGCCGACCCGACCGTGGGACCGAAGATGCAGAACTACCAGGGGCGGCAGAACATGATGCCGATTGCGGCGCGTTTTGCGCAGGGCAAGACGGTGGTGCTGTTCTTGTTCGACCCGCGGGCGCAGGGCGGCGGCGCGCCGGTGTTCAACGACCTGGTCATCGTGCTCACGAACGGCGATGAACTCAAACTGTCCGACTTCGCCGCCGCGCCCCCAGGAGCGCCGCCCGCCGAGGCTCCGGCCGCGCCGGAGGACGTGCCGGGCGGGGGAGACACGCAGCCGGACTCGGACGGGTGAGCCATGCACGTCGTTGCCGACCAACCCGTCATCCGGCTGAGCAACATCGTCAAGCGTTTCGGCTCGCAGACGGTGCTGGACGGGATCAATCTGGAAGTGCGCAAGGGCGAGACGATGGTGATCATGGGCGGGTCGGGCTCGGGCAAGAGCACGACGCTGCGCCTGATGATCGGGACGTTTCTACCCGACGAGGGCACGATCGAGATGCTGGGGCAGAACACCTGCACGATGAACGAAGAGCAGTTCAACGCGGTGCGTAAGCGCTTCGGGATCCTCTTCCAGTCTGGGGCGCTGTTCAACAGCATGACGATCGCGGAGAACGTAGCCCTGCCGCTGCGCGAGCACACCGATCTGGACCCGGAGATCATCGAGATCACGGTGAAGATCAAACTCGAGCAGGTGGGCTTGCGCGAGCACGCGGACAAGTACCCGGCGCAGATTTCCGGCGGCATGAAGAAGCGGGCCGGGCTGGCCCGGGCCATGGCGCTGGACCCGGAGATCATCTTTTATGACGAGCCCAGCGCCGGGCTCGACCCGGTGACCAGCGCACAGATCGACCAGTTGATCGTCGCCTTGTCGCAGCAGTTGGGGGTGACCAGCGTGGTGGTGACGCACGAGATGGACTCGGCGTTCACCATCGCCGACCGGATGGCGATGCTCGATCACGGGCGGATGCTGTGTGTGCAGCCGCGCGCGTGGTTTGAGCAGTTGCGTGATCTTTCGGACGCCGAAGCGGGCAAACTGGACGAGGACCGGCGGCTGATCCGACAGTTTCTGCGGGGAGACGCCGAGGGCCCGATCACGGATCGGCGCTCGGATCTCGGGTACGAAGAGGATTTGTTCGGCAAGAGCGCCGCGCATCTGCCGGCGGTGCCGAGCCTGGAGCCGACGCGCGGGGCCTAGGCCCGCGCCACGAGGAGCACAGTTCCCATGAGCGTCCGCGCTGCGCAGCGCAACAACGTGATGGCCGGGTCTTTCCTGATTCTCAGCCTGGTGCTGGCGGTGGTGCTCAGTTTCTGGGTGTCGAACATCCAGGAGCGCTGGGGGCGCTTCACGACGTACGTGGTGTCGTTCTCCCTGCGCGACGGGACGTCGGGGCTGGAGAAGGGCTCGCCGGTGCTGCTGGGGGGCAAGAACGTGGGGCGCGTCGACAAGGTGGACTGGTCGACGCCCGAGCAGGCCGCGGATGGACGCGGGGTGCCGTTCACGCTGGACGTGCATGTCAAGGTGAACGCCAAGGTGCCGTTGTATTCCAACGCGGTGGTGAACCTCGAGAAGCCCATCCTGGGCGGGCTGGCGGCGATCAACATCGTCGACCCGGGCGGCAGTTCACCCAAGCCGCGTTCGCTGGTCTGGCCTGAGGATCCGGCCCGGGAAAAGCCGCTGCCCACCCCTGACCCGACGCTGCTGGCCGAGGGCGGGCGGATGATCGGCGGGCTGGCGCCAAGCCTGCTGGCACAAGCGGGGCTTGGGCCCGAGCAGGTCGAGAGGTTCAAATCGATCCTCAAGCAGATCGACAAGGCGACGGCCGACATCGCGGTGATCACCTCGGCGCTGGCGCTCAACGCCGAAGAGAGCGTGGGCGACGTCGACGCGCTGATCAAGGCGGTTCGAGAGATCACCGAGTCGGCGCGAGACGACTATCGCGACCTGTGGTCGCCGCGGGTGACCGAAATCCTCGATGCGGGCAAGCGGGCGGCCGACAACGCCGAAACAACGTCGGCCAACGCGGTGACGTTGAGCGAGAGGGCCAATGAAGGGGTGGAGGAAGCCCGCGGGGTGATCCGCTCGGTGCAGAGCGCCATCGACGACAATCGCCCCAGCGTCGACCAGATCATCGCCAACGTGGAGGCGACCACGCGACACTTCCGCGAGCAGACCACGGCCGACATCGACACATTGATGGCTCAGGCCGGCTCGGCCATGGAGGAGTTCGAGGGACTGGGCGTGCGGGCCAACTTGCTGCTCAACGAGAATCGCCCGGCCATCAGCGAGACGATGACCAACGTCAGGCTGGCCTCGCTGGATGCACGCCTGTTTGTGGCCGAACTCAAGGCCCAGCCGTGGCGCCTGCTCAAGGCCCCGAACACCAAGGAGTCAGAACGGCAGTTGCTGTATGCGTCGGCCCGGGCCTACGCGGCGGCGGTGAGCGACCTCAAGTCGGCCAGCCAGTCACTGGAATCCGTCATCCGACAGGCTGAGGCGGGGAATGCACCCGAACTGACGGCCGGGGATGTGGCGGCCCTGCAGCGGCATCTGCGGGAAACGTTCGACGACTATCGCCGGGCCGAACAGGAGTTGCTCGACGCCATCATCAAGCACTCACCGGCCGACTAGACCTGTTAGTATGTGGTCGTGGCCCAGCGAAGGCACCAGTATGAGCGCGCGTTCGAGAGCTTCCTGCGGGCCCGGCAGATTCCGTACGTCGCAGTCAACGAGGCCCGCAAGGCCCTGCTGCCCGATTCGGCCCGTCTGATGGTGACAGCCGGGGAGGAGCACCGGTCGCTCAAGAGTTTCGACTTTGTGATCTACGGCTCGGGGACGAACCTGCTGGTGGAGATCAAGGGTCGGCGGCTCCTGGCGCCTGCGACAACGGGAACGGGGCGCCTGGAGTCGTGGGTGACGCTGGACGACATCGAGTCGCTGCGGACGTGGCAGGTGTTGTTCGGCTTCGGGTTTGAACCGGCGTTCGTCTTCATCTACCGGTGCGACGCACAGCCCCCGGACGGGCTTTTTCAGGAGGTTTTCGAGTTCGAAGGGGCGTGGTTCGTGCTGCGGGCAGCCCTTCTGGAGGCATATGTGGGGCACATGCGAACCAGAAGCCCCCGTTGGCGTACGGTTCATCTGTCCAAGAGCGACTTTGAGCGGATCAGCCACCCATTTGCGCCCGCGCGGTTCGGGCTGGAGGGCGATCCGGGGCCTGGCCTGCCCGTGTTCGAGCCTTTGCCCGCCTGAGCCTTGAGCCGCACCGACCCGTGGGTTAGCATCCTGCCATGTTGAGAATGCCATACCTTCGCGTGCTGGTCTGTGGAGTCGTCACCGGGACGGTGCTGTGCTTGTCGCCGGCAGCGTCGGCCCAGCCGGAGCGGCAACAGCCTGCGGGACTGACGATCCCCAAGCCCAAGGGCGACCCCAAGGCTACGCCGTACACATCGATGCTGACGGCCCTGCTGGTCAGCGCGGCCGTGGTCATCGTCACGCTGCTCCCCAGCAAGCGTGGTCACCAGGATTGAAACCTCTTTGAGGTACACACCATGAGAACCCGTCAGAATCGCGGGCTGATTGCACTGAACCTGCTGCTGCTGGCCGTGCTCGGCGCGGTCACGCTTCCGCCCATCGCCTCGGCACAGAACCAGCGCGGACGGACGCGGGGGGAATACACGATGGTCGGCGGAGAACTGGACGTCGGCGGGTCCGACGCGGTGTTCATCGTCGACTCAGCCAATGCTGAAATGATCGTGCTGCGATGGGAGAACGGGCGTCGTCGTCTGGAGGGCGTGGGTTTCCGCGACCTCGACCTGGACAGCCGCGCGGACGTGGGACGCTGACCGGAAGGAGTTGGACATGAACACCAGACAGGATGCGGCCCGCGTGACGCTTTCGATCACGGCCATCGCACTGCTCGCACTGATTGTGCTGCAGACGGTCGGGCTCCCGGTGCCGTCGGCGCAGGGGGGGCTGGTCTCCAAGACCGGGGGATACACGCTCCTGACGATCGAAAGCGGGAGCGGGGCGGCGGAGATCGCACTGGTGATCGACGACCGCAACGAGGATCTGCTGGTCTACTCGGTGAACCAGGCGCGTGCGGTGGACCTGGTGACCCGCGAGTCGCTGCCCGAGTTGTTCACTTCGGCCCGTGCCCAGTCGCTGGGGGTGCGTCCGTAAGACTGTCTGCGGCGCCCCGGGGGCATGATGCCGATTCACCCGCTGCCCCAGTTTGAGGAAGACCTGCGGACGCTTGAGGAAGAGCGTCGCGCGATCGAGGCGCTGCGCCCGCCCAAGACGATCGTGGTGCGATTCGGGTTGATGGGGATGATCGGGGAGTATCCCTATCGGGGCGATGCCACGCCCGGATGCGGGTCGAAGATCGTGGTGCGCACGCACCGAGGCTTGGAAATGGGGGAGATGCTCACGAGCACATGCCCCAACGCAGGGTGCTCCAAGTCCGTCTCTCGCCAGGAGATGCTCGAGTACATCGAGCGCTCGGGCGGACGTCAGTACCCCTTCTTCAACAACGGGCGGGCCCTGCGCGTAGCGACGATGGAGGACATGAAGCGCCAGGAGGAACTGGACGCCTCGCGTTCCGACCTGCGCCGACGGGCGCGCGACGTGGCCGAGCGCCTCGGATTCCCGTTCAAGATCGTGGAAGTGGAGCCGATTCTCTCGGGCGATCGACTGACGGTGTACTTTGCCGGAGAAGAACGGGTCGACCCGCGCCCGCTGTCGGTCGAACTGGCCACCGCATTCCAGGTCCGGGTTGACGTGCGACAGATCGGTGCGCGCGACGAGGCACGCCTGACGGCCGACTATGAACGCTGCGGGCAGTACTGCTGCTGCAAAAACTTCCTCAAGGTGCTCAAACCGATCAGCATGAAGGCCGCCAAGACGCAGAAAGCCACGCTGGATCCCCTGAAGATCAGCGGGCGATGCGGGCGACTGATGTGCTGCCTGCGATACGAAGAACAAACCTACGACGAACTGCGCAAGAACCTGCCGAAGCGCAAGACGCGGGTGGGCACCCCCGACGGCGACGGGCTCGTGATTGACTCGCAGATTCTCACGCAACTGGTGCTGGTGCTGCTTGATTCGGGCAAGCAGGTGGCTGTGCCGGTCGAGCACTTGACCGAGCCGGGGCTGGTCCGGGAGCCGGTGCCGGCGCCCGAGCCGGTTCGCGCCCCCAGACCTCGTCCGGATCGCGCGCCCGAACGACGTGCGCCGCGCGAACCACGCCCCAGGCCGGTCACCGAGATCGTTGACTTGCCGGAGGCGCCTGAATCGGGTGAGCAGCCGCGGAAGCGCAAGCGCCGTCGGCGTCGCCGGGCACGCGAGGAGGGCGCGCCGGGCGAGGCTCGGACGCCCCGGACCGGTGAGAGCGAACTTGCGGGGGACGGATCCGGGCCGGAGCCGTCCGATAAGCCGGAGAGCGAGCCCGACGCCGCCGAGGGCGTCGAGGGTACCCAGCCCGGTGTCGATCGTCCGCGAAAGCGTCGGCGTCGGCGCCGGCGCAAGCCGCGTGAGGACGGGCAAGGCCCCGCTGAATCGCCCCGGGTGTGAGCGGGCACTATCCTTGGCCGATGCCCGACGAACCCGCCCGCAAGACTTCGATCAAGGAAACGCTGACCTCGATCATGATCGCCTTCATCGTGGCGCTCGTGTTCCGCGGGTTTGTCGTCGAGGGTTTCCAGATTCCCACCGGATCGATGGGACCGACGCTGCTCGGCGCCCACGTCCGCGTGCGCAGTGAGATGAGCGGGTATGAGTGGCCGATTGAGCCGTGGGCACGCTCGGCCAACAACGTGCCCGAGCGCTTTCAGCCGGCGCTGACTCCGCACGACCCGATGACTGGCATCGAGTTGCCGGCCAGGGACTACGCGACGCTGTCAGGGGACCGCGTGTTCGTGTACAAGTATCTCGAACCGTTCCACGGGCCGCAGCGCTGGGACGTGACGGTGTTCAAGGTGCCCACGGGGGTTCAGGAGAACTACATCAAGCGCCTGATCGGCATGCCCGGCGAGCAGGTGGCGCTGGTCGATGGCGACGTGTTCACGCACGCGGGCGAAGACGCGCCGGTGGGTTGGGATGCCCCCGGCTGGGTCGTGCAGCGCAAGCCCGAGCGCGTGCAGCGGGCGGTGTTCCAGCCGGTGTTTGACAGCCGCTACACGCCGCCGAACAGCGCCACGTTTCGCTCGCCGTTCCGAGGCGGCACGCCGGGCTGGAACGACATCAACACCAGCCCGACATGGAAGTTTGACCAGGCCGGCCCGACCAGGCTCGAGTGGATCAATACCAACTTCCGGCTGGACGACTACCTGCCGTTCAACGAGATTCCGGCCGGGGGCCAGTGGTGGAGCCGCGAGGACTCACGCTCATACCCGGTCTCCGACGTGTCGATGGGCTTCGGGTTTCAGCCCGAGACCGACGGGGCAAGCGTGGGTGTGGTGCTCGAGGCGCGGGGCTACGAGTTCCGCGGCACCATCGGGGCGGACGGGGCGGTATTGGAGATGCGCCCGCAGACTGAAGACGGCTCAGGCGCGTGGACGAGGGTCGATGCGACGGCGCGAGGCGGGTTGATCAGAGCGGGGCGGATCACCAACATCGAATTCTGGCACGTCGACCAGGCGCTGTGGTTGTTTGCCGACGGTCAACTGGTGGCCGGCGGACCCCGGGCCGGAGCGTATGACTGGACCATCGGCGCGCGTCTGGCCAACGCGACGGGGCGGGACATTCTGGCGACGCTGGTCGATCAGCCGCGGTTCCCGCTCAACAACACGTCGCTGTATCGCGAGCCGCGGTTGAGCGCCGAGTTCTCAGGGTCGGCCTTCCGCGTGTACAACATGCGAGTGTGCCGCGACCTGTTCTATCGCCCGGAGAACTTCGGTCGCACCGCCTGGCCGGGGGACCCGCTGACCGCGCCCGGACGGCCGGGGCTGGGCACCCACCCCAGCGCGCCGATGCTGCTGGGCCCGGACGACTTCTTCCTGTGCGGGGACAACAGCGCGCGGAGCCTCGACGGGCGTCTGTGGGGATCGGCCCATCCGATGGTGGCCAAGAAAGTGGCGACAGGTCCGGGGCGCGTGAGCCGCACGATGCTGATCGGGCGTGCGTTTTTCGTGTACTTCCCCAGCCCGCAGCGGCGATTTGGCTTGCCGATCCTGGACTTCGGGCGGATGCGGTGGATCTGGTAGGCACTGGGCACCGGAAAAAATCAGATCTCGCCATTTCGCCGCTTCGCCCGACTTCAAACCTCACGGGCAGCCGTCGGCCAAGTCGCTGAGAAACTCCTGGACCCCATAGAAGTTGAAACACCTGTCGGGAGACGGGGCGACGCGCGGGGGTTCGGCGTGAAAGTCGGCTGGAAACGCCAGGGCATCGCTGACGTCGGCGCGTGCATCCTCGTTCCAGTCGGCCGGACGCGAGGCCTGCTGCCCACCCTCGCGCAGCATTGGCCTGGTCGAAGTGCTGAAAAGAGCGGCCCGGAGCGCACAAGAACGAGCGCCCGGGTGGTCGGCCCGGGCGCCGGCGGAAGTGATTCAAAGCCGGTCGTGCGACAGGCCGCGATCAGGGACATCCGTTGCTGAATGCCTGGAGGAAGGCCTGCACGTCGAAGAAGTTGAACACCCCGTCGTGGGTCAAGTCGGCGGCCGGATCCTGGCTTGAGAATGCCTGGAGGAAGGCCTGCACGTCGAAGAAGTTGAGCGCGCCGTCATTGTTGAAGTCGGCTACGCAGGGCTGCTCGATGGCGAGAGTCTGGAAGTCCATCTCGACCGGTTCGCTCTTGCCCGTGGCAACCCACTGGTCGTAGAGCACCTGCCCGGCCGTGTTGGTGTTGTTGTTGTCGCGGAGGAACTCGATGTACTCCTTGGAGGCCGTCTGGTAGAACAGGCGGACCTCGACCGAGGCGGCGCCGGGGGGTATGGCGAACTGAGTGTCATCCCAGTGCTGCCCGTCGGCGTATGCGTACCCGACGGGTTCGGACTGGACCGCCTGGAAGTTGGCATTGGTGAAGCCGCGCGGGGGGATGCGGTTGTCAAACTCGCGAACGTTGTTGAGCGCGAAGTGGAAACTGACACCGGGCGTCATGCCGAGCGTTGACGCCACATCCTCGCTGATGCCAAGGTGAGCCTCGTAGACCTTGGTGTCACTGGTTTCCAGCACAGCCGTCAGGTCGTCGTAGGCGCCGCGCTCGGCGATGAGTTGCCCCGTGGAGTTGAAGAAGCGGACGTTGAGCCACATGCGGCGGCCTTCGGGGTAGCCGGTGGGGAGTTTGTGACCGGATTCGTTGGTGATGCGCACCTGAAGGGTGGAGTCATCCTGCCAAAGCGACATGTCGGAGGCGTCGCGGAGCATCTGCTCGGCCCGGGCGATGGAGGCGTTGACCGAGGCCTCGGAAAGGAAGGTCTCACTGTCATTGGGGTAGAGATTGCGGATGGCGCGCAGCACCCAGGTGTTGCCGCCGTTGAAGTGATGCTGAGGAAGATCGTCACGGACGGGGAAATCATCGAAGACACACCCGCGCCCGGTGGCGGTGGGCATGTGACAGTCCTGGCAGGTGGAGACCTCGGGGTTGTTGCCCCCGAAGCGTCCGCCCATGTCGATCGGCCCGTCGGCAAAGTCGCTCATGAGCCACTCGGAGTAGGTGCGCTCGACGGGGAACTGGTCGTACTTGTCGTGGCTGGCGGCGGGGGTCTGCCAGGCGCCGGGCGCGTAGGTGCCGTCGGGCTGGCGCTCATAGACAGGATTGGAGACGTCGTGGCAGGTCGCGCACATGGCCGAGTCGCGGTGGAACGGAGACTGGAGCCACTCGTGGAAGAAGAAGTCGGGCGGGAGTTCGAAAGGCCCGCGGCGCCGGTCCATAGGATCAACGATGTAGTGCCCCGAGTGAGCGCTGGTGGGAATGTCTTCAAGGTTGTTGATGATGGACTGATCGACAGCGGGGCTGATCCCCGGTTTGTACTCAGGGTCGACCATGCGGTGACAGAAGTTGCACGTGACGCCCTCAAAGTCCTCGCCGATGAGCCCGGAACCATCGGTCGGTTCGCTTCGCCCGGCCAACCATCCGCCCGGAGTGTGGCAGCGAAGGCAGAGGTCGCCGGCGCCGGGGGCGTCCTGCTCGGCGATGGCCAGGCAGGCGAAGAACAGCGGATCGCGGGCGGCCTGACCCATCATGCTGGCGGCCCATGGGCGGAACGGCTCGTGCGATTCGTTGTAGTTGGCGTGGCAGAACGAACACTGCTGGGCGGAGATTATCGGGTCGAAGAGCGTAAGGGGCTGCGTGCCCGGGCCGAAGAAGTCGTTGATGTTCGTGGGGGCGGGGATGGCAAAACTGAGGGTGACGCCCGCACCGGCGACGAGCGAGACCCACAGCAGATCCTTGCGAAAATGGCGCATCTTCGGCACATCTCTCTCCCGTCCAGCGTACTGGGGATAACGCCCCTTGGCGTTCGGCTTTCTAGCGTATCCAGCAAACGTTGTGCGCACAAGGCTTTCCGACGCTGCGAGACGATGGGCGGCCGGATCAAACCGGTCGGCTCGTCTGCAACGCCCGAGAACCGGCACCGGGTCAATTGCAGACCCCGGGAGGCAGCAAGGATCCTCGTGGGTGCTCGATCAATCGACCAGGATCCGATGCGCCGCGTGTTGCCGCAGGTTCCGCCGGGCTCAGCCCGCAGGAGCGCCCGAAGAGGACAGTTCTCCGGCGTCCGCACCGCGGCTTGTATACCTGTCGAAGCGGGTCTCAGGGGCATCCTGCGGAGAAGGCGGCGAGAAAGGCCTGAACGTCGAAGAAGTTGAACACGCTGTCGTGGACAAGGTCGGCTGAAGGCTGGTGGCTCGAGAAAGCGGCAAGAAAGCCCTGAACGTCGAAGAAGTTGAGCACGCCGTCGGAGTTCCAGTCGGCGATGCAGGGAGTAAGCGCACACTCGTACGCACCCATGTCGACCAGTGGCGGAGTACCCGACCCGGTGTCCGGGACGCCCGGTTGGTCAATGAAGCGGAGCGCACTTGCCAGATCAAGCGGGACGGGTTCAAGTGTGTCTGAGTCAGCGTCGAGGTCGAGTTCGTCCACCGGGACGGCCGCATTCGCGCCCGCGTCGATGCAGGGGGAGTCGAGGGCCGGTGAATAATCGCCCGCGCCCGGGGCGACGAACCGGGGGTCGAGCGCAATGTTGCCTGTGCCGCCCAGCGAACCATCCAGACCCTGTACACAGGAATGGTTGAGAAGGATTGTGCCGGAATAGAGATCGAGTTGGTCGGCCTGGGCCGAGGCGGCGGCGCTGGTGTTTTCCCACAGGATGGTGTTATCGACGCCCAGGGTCGAGGCGCTGAGGATCACGCCGCCGCCCCGCTGCTGCGCGCTGTTGCCGGCGAGTGTGGAGTTGACGATGTGAAAGTCGGACCCGCCACCCATCGAAACCGCGCCGCCGTCGAGATTGGAGTGATTATCAGCGAGCAGACATCCGCTGAGAAGAACGGTGGAGTTCCACGCGTCAATGGCGCCGCCGTAACTGCCGGCAGTGTTGCCCGAGAAGATGCAGGAATCGAAGCGGGCGTTGGAGACGTTGAGTGCCACGGCGCCGGCGATCCATTCAGAGGAGTTGTCAAGAAACGAGCAGCGCGCGAACGTGGGCGTGGAGCCGTCATAGAACGCGGCGGCCGCGCCGGCGCCGGGGGCGAAGTTCGCGGAAAAGACGACATCGCGCAGCCGGATGGCGGTGTTCTGTCCGTAGAGCCCGCCCGCGTCGGCGAAGGAGTGCCCATCACGGATCGTGAATCCGTCGAGAATCGCGGTGTCATTCGTGTCGTAAGCGTCGACGACGGAGAATGAGTTGTCGGCCGACTCGCCGGGGAGCCCGATGTCGCCTGACAGGATGCTCGGGAACACTGCGGGCTGGCGCTGGTCGGGGTCCGTCTCGCCGCCGGCGGGATGCGATTGCCCCTGGAAGCCGCCGTAAAGAGCCAGCCCCGAGCGCATTGAGAAGCGGCGCCACGGGTCAGCGGTGCCGGAGTCGGGCGTGTAGAGGCCTTCGGCGGCCCAGACGGCGCGCACGTCGGCGCAACGAAGATTGGCCGCAGTGATCACCTCGGCCAGGTCAGCGCGTGCCTGCGACCACGACGAGCCGTCACCTTCCGGAGAGGCCTGGGCGTCGACATAGACGATCTGTTCGCACTCGTCGGGAATGCAGTCTGCGTCGGCGTCGAGGCTGGCGCCGCTGCTGATGTCGACGGCGTCGTCTACCGCGTTGTTGTTGCAGTCAGACGTGCGCGTGCTGCGCCGGTAGTTGGCCAGCACCGAGCGGGACTGACGAATCATCAGCGCGTTGTAGGCTGCCTCTGGCTGACCCGGCGGGATTCCGAGCGGCTGGGCGCCCGGGCCGAGCAGGTCGGGGTTGGAATACACCGGCTGAACGATGCCGACGTAGGACATGATGGTGCCGTACGTATCGGGGCCGACAGTATAAAAGTGCCCCCAGGAATAGGAGAACGGGGCGCTGGCGTCGTTGAGGTGGTCGTGGGCGCAGCCGAAGTTGTGCCCGAACTCGTGGGGCCCGGTGAGGAAGCCCGCGCCGGCTTCGCGCCAGTTGAGACAGGTGAAGGCCTGCGCCTGGTCCCACAGCGCCCACCAGCCCGCACCGCCGGTGAAGCGCGGGTCGTCGATGATGAGCATCACACAGTCGGCGTTGACCTCGTCGCGCCAGGTGTGCACCTGATCCATGTATCCGTCCGCCGGCTCGGTGACGCGAACCAGGTGGTCAAGCCAGTCAGGGCTGACCTCGTCGTAGGAAATCTCACGAGCGTCGGCCAGGTTCATGGTCAAGTCGTCGATCTGGCTGTTGGAGAGAGCAAGCGACGTAGCGTCGATGGTGTTCTGGATGCGCGCCAGAAGCGGGCCGAGGCCGCCGGCGGCGTCGCGGGCGAGTGCGGTGTAGACCACGAGGACGTCGATGGTGCCCGGATCGTCCGTGCAGTCGCACTGCTCGCCCCGCCCGGCGGGCGGCTTACGTGACGTGCCTGCGGCGCGCGCTTGCCCCGTGCCCTTCTCGGGTGAGCCGGTATGCACTGGCGACGAGAAGAGGCAGCGCGGGCCATCGGACTGCGGGAGTGCTTGCCAGGCGCAGGCGGCGATGGACCGTGCATCGGCCGGGGAAACGGGCTCAAGCCCGAACGCGCCGCGAGCGGTCCAGACGCCGCCGGCCACGTACCCGTTCACGACGCTGACGGCGAAGGATGAGTGCGGATCACCCTCGACCGAGCCGAAGGCCGACCAGCCTCGGGCGTGATCCTCGACCCGCGCCATCCGGAGCCTGACGCCGGGCGCGAGCAGCACGACGCCGTGGTCGAGCGCGGCCTGTCGCCAGGCGACCAGATCAACACGGACGACGGTCGGCGGAGCAGAGTTGCCCATCGCGATAGTGCTGAAGAGCAGGCCGACGAATCCCAGCAGACCGGCCGTTCGCATCACAACCCCCCTACCACGCTCATGCGCTTGAAACTCCAGACTCGCGCTCGACGTTCCTGATCATCCGCAGCCGTCCGAGAAGGCATTGAGGAAGGCCTGCACGTCGAAGAAGTTGAAGAGGCCGTCGTCGTTCAGGTCGGCCACGGGACGGTGCGCGGAGAAGTCATTGAGATATCCCTGGACATCGAAGAAGTTGACCTGGCTGTCGGCGTTCCAGTCGGCCACGCAGCCGATGGTGACGACCAGGCGAATCTGCGTCGGCTCGATGATCATGTCGACGTCGCGCCCGAGCGGGAAGTCGAGTAGATCGAGCGTCGGGCCGACTCCTGCGACCGAGGCGGCGGTGAGGACGATGAACTCGTCGCCGACGAGCGGAACGTAGCCGGGGCCGGCGACGGCGCGGAGCACGCCATCCATGGTCGCCACGCCCGTGACCGCCAGCCGGTCAGACTGCCCCGTCGCCAGTTCAACCTCGAGAGCGGCGCCGGCGTCCTGCGTGTAGTTGCCCTCGACGCTGAGAGTGCCGATGGAGTTGCCCGGCGCAAACGTCGCGCCGGTGCTGGTGACGTTCGAGTCGACCAGGCCGGACCCCGAGACAGTCCCGCCGCTGAAGGTGAGCAGGTTGGGATCGGACTCAAACTCACCATTGACCACCGTTTGCCCGGCCGTCTGCGTGAACGAGCCGGAGGTGAGGTCGATCTTGGAGCCGGGATCGACGATGACCAGCCCGGAGTTGGTGTAAGTGCCCGCATCGAGCCGCATACCGCCGGTGCCGGCCGCGTGGAGCGTGCCGGTGTTGGTGAAGTTGGCAACCGGATCGAGGATGAGAAGGCTTGGCTGATCGGCGATGATGACGCCCTGATTGTCGGTGTCGAGCGTATTGATCCCGATCTGACCGGCGCCGCGGATGGTGTAGTCGGCGATGGTCAGCAAGTCGCCCTCCAGCCCGCCCCCGAGGCTGGCGATCACGTTGTCGCCGGAGTTGGACAGGTTCATGCTGCCGCCCCCGGTGAGAGTGACAGGACCGTCCACGAAGACGCGCGTGTCGTGGATGGAGGCCTGCACATCCCAGTTGCCGGTGTGCGTGATGGTCCCGCGGACGACCAGGTCGCGGTCATTGGACTGGACGAGGCGCCCGTTGAGCGTGAAGTTGTGCAGCAGGGTCGAGCCTCCGGTCGTCAAGACATTGAAGAAACTCGATGCATCAGTCGACAGGAGGCCGTTCAGGGAACAGCCGTTGAGGTCAACACGTGAGGCGTCCGATGCAGACACCGAGCCGGTATTCTGGAAGTCGCCGGGGGCGAGTTGAACGATGCTGCCGTTGACGGCCTCGATGGAGCCCTCATTGGTGAAGGTGACGACCGGATCGATGATGAGGGTGCTCCCGGAAAAGTCGGCTCGCACGACGCCCTGGTTGAGCACGTCGATGGAGTTGACGCCAAGTTGCCCGGCGCCGCGGATCAGATTGTCGTGGTTGAAGAAGAAGTCATCGGGCAAAGCGCCGCCAAGGCCGCTGAGCGCGTTGGTGGTGCTGTTGGACATGTTGACGCTGCCGCCGCCGGTGAGGGTTACGGGCCCGTCGAGGTAGAGGCGCGTGTCGTGTATGGTACCGCCCACGTCGATGGAGGCATTGTTGATGATCGTGCCCTGAAGCCAGACGTCCCGGTCATTGAGGAGGTTGAGGCGCTGCTGGATCGTCACGTCGTGCAGCAGGGTTGCGGTGCCTGTCGTGACGACATCGAAGTAACCCGAGCCCGCGCCGCCCAGCAACCCGTTGACCGTGCATCCGTTGAATTGAACGACCGAGCCGTCGTCGGCGGCGATGACGCCCTGGTTGTCGTACGCGCCCGAGTCGAGCCGAAGCGTGCCTCCGCCCTGCGCGGCGATGAGCCCGGTGGGCGCGTTGAGCAGTGCGCCTGCTGGGTCGATCACAAGAACGGTCGGCTGGTCGGCGATGATGTTGGAGTGGTTGGTGATGTCCATCGTGTTGGCTCCCAGGTGTCCCGACCCGCGCACGGTGGCGCTCGAGAACGTGAGAGAATCGCCCGAAAGCCCGCCGCTGAGGGCGCTGACGACGTTGGTCGTGGTGTTGGACATGTTGATCGTGCCGGAGAAGGACACCGGCCCGTCGATATGGACGCGCGTGTCGTGGACGGTGCCCAGCAGGTTGAGTGCACCGATAGAGGTGATTCCCGTCAGCAGCACGTCGCGGTCGTTGGGCAGTTCAAGCGTACCGCTGACGGTCTGAGCGTCGAGCGAGGTGCCCGTCCCGACGGTGTTGACGCGAATGACGCCCGAGCCGAAGGTCTGGATCACGCCCGCGCCGACCAGGGCCGGGCCGTTGAGCAGGACAACCGAAGCGTCGCGCGCGACGATCAACCCGCCCGAGTTGTCGTACGTGCCCGGGTCGAGTCGGAGCGTGGCGCCGGACTCGGCCCCGATCTCGCCGAGATTGAAGAAGCCGGAAGCGTTGGGGTCGAGCACCAGTTCGGTGGACTGGTCAGCCCGGATGGTGCCGTAGTTGTTGATGCGGATGGTGTTGGCGCCGATCTGTCCGGAACCGCGCACAAGCAGGCTCTGTCCGAAGTTCATCGTCTCGGTGCCGAACACCCCGATGATGCGGTTCGCCGAACTGTTGGACATGTTGATGACGGCCGGCAGGTCGTCGATGTTGCCGATGGTCAGGGTGTCGCCGCGGACGGAGAGATCGGTCGCGTGTACCGTGGAGAGCATGTTCAGCGTGCCGTAGATGCTGAAGATGCCGGTCTCGGCGTCGCCGCCGGTCTCGGTGGTGCCGATGATGGACAGGTCTCGGTCATTGAGCATGTTGAGCGTGTCGCCCAAGCCGTTGCCCAACTTGTCGACGATCACGCTGATGTCCAGGTCACAGGTGTGCCCGCCCGGGAAGAGCGCCACGTCGCCGGCGACATTAGGAACACCGACCGGATCCCAGTTGGCTCCGTTGCTCCACGCCGTGCTGACAGCGCCGGTCCACTCGTAGAAGACCTGGTCGGCCCCGGCGACGGATGCAGCCGACACCGCCAAGCCCGTAAGCGCCAGAGGGGCCGCATGGTGCGTTGCACGGAACATCTTCATCTCTCCTTCGTCCCCGAAAGCAGGTACGTGGTGCGCAGCATAACCGCCGGGGCGACCACCCTACAAGGAAAACCCGGGCGATGAACAGCGGATATCAAACTCTACAATCGCTCGCTCAATACGAGCAGAAAACAAGACGGTGGCCAAGGCGCGCCACATGGGTGCCTTGGCCACCGGTCAGATCAGGAACGAACAGCCGCTCTCACGGACAACCGGCAGAGAAGAGGTTGAGGAACAACTGGACATCGAAGAAGTCGAGATTGCCGTCGCCGGTCAGGTCAGCGGCCAGGTCCCCTGAAGAGAAGAGGTTGAGGAACAACTGGACGTCGAAGAAGTCGAGAATGCCGTCATTGTTGAGATCGATCGCGCAGGTGTTCACGTCGTTCTCGTAGAGGTAGGTGTTGCCGCCGGAGCCCATATTGTTGGCGTGGGCGCCCTTGCTGCCGACGAGAACATACCGGCCGTCGGGCGACATGTCGACATCGAACGGTGAGCCGAAGGTGTCGACCGAGCCGATCATGGTCAGGTCGCGATCAAAGATGCGGACCTCCGGCTGCGTGTTGCCCTGGTCTCCCCACGAGGCGGCGACGAAGATGGTGCCATCGTCGTTGGCTTCGGCCCCGACGACGGAGTTCTGTAGCGAGCCCACACCGGTGTAGGTCCACGAGTCGATCTGGGAACCCGTGGACAGGTCGATGAGGCGATGCTCGTTGGGCAGATAGCCCTGAATGTAGTTGTGCGCGACGGTGAAGAGCGTCTGTCCATCGCCGGAGAGCGCCACACCCCATCCGAACCACTGGCTCGAACCGGTGCCGTTGTAGACCACCGTCCACACGCCGGCGATCTCGCGGGCGGCGCGGATGTTGAACCCGCCAGCCGCGATGGCGCTGCCGTCACGGGAGATGCGGTGGAACCCGCCGGAGCCCGAGGCCGCGAGGGAGTAGATCTCGGTCATCGTGGCGGCGGCATAGAGACGAGCGGTGGCGCCGGCCGTGACCAGGATGCGAGAGCCGTCGCCAGAAAGTTCGACCCCGCTGCAGTAGCCGGCGACGGCAGCCGAGCCGATCTCAGTGCCGGTGTCGTCGAGGAGGACGAGTTTGGTATTGGCGCCGTCGTAGGCACAGGCGGCGATGCGCGAGCCGTCATCGTTGACGTCGACGGCGTGCTGACCGGAGTTGGTGAAACTGGCGCCGAAGTTGTAGGTCCACAGCGGGGTGGCGCCGTTCGCCTCGCTGAAGGCACGCACCGCCACCGGCACGCCGAAGCGCCAGTAGATGGCCGCCATGAGCGAGCGGTCGCGGGCGGCCTCGACGCCGATCGCGTCGGGGTTCTCGGCCGTCAGGGAGTGGGCAAAGTCGGGTGTTCCGGGCCCGGTGGTGTCGAAGTGGCTGACGCGCTTGTCATTGAGCCAGTGGGCGACCCATGAGTCGTCGCCGTCGTCGCCGAGCGCGACCGACTGGGGAATGGAGACCGGGTCGTTGTACGTCCACAGAACGCCGGCGCGGGGGGTGGCGTCGTTCTGGACGGGCGCCAACGCCGCCCGTTCAACCAGCACGCCCGCACCCTCGGGCAGCGTTTGCGCGACGTGGCGCGTGGATTGGGCGGCGGCCAGCCCGGCCACTGAAATCAGTACGGTCACGGTGGTCAGAGATTGACGCATGAACTGCTCCTTCCTCTCGTTCGAGGCGCGAGCACGCCACCCGCGCCGGCCACACCAGTCTAATAAACCGGTGCCCGCGCGCCAACGCCATCCGACCGGGACGAAGAGCAATTATTGCTCAAACAGGCAGATTCAGGCTGGATCTAGAGTTCACACCCCATAGAGAAGAGATTGAGAAACGTCTGCGCGTCGAAGAAGTTGAATACGCCGTCGGCAGCCAGGTCGGCGGCCGGATGATGCGCCGAGAACGCCTGGAGGAAGGCCTGCACATCGAAGAAATCGAGCACGCCGTCGTCGTTGAAGTCCCCCGGGCAGCGGAACGCGACGAAGTGCATGTCGTCATCCAGGTTGATCCACCCGATGTTTTCACCCCAGGCGTAGCCGTGCAGGCGCCCGGTGTCGAAGTCGAAGCGCGCGGGTCGGGGTGGCGCGGCTGCGGCGCCGCCGGTGAAGTTGATCCAGCCGATGTTCTCCCCCCACCCGAGCCCGGAGAGATGACCGGTGCCCGAGTCGAGATTGACGCCGAAGTCGGAGCCGTCAACGTTGGCGTAGTGCGTGCCGTTCGCCGGCAAGCCGTCTCCGAGGTTGATCCAGCCGACGTTCTCGCCCCAGACGAACCCGGAAAGAAAAGTCGGTTCGAGCAGCACGCCCTCAGCGCCGACCGGGCTGCCTGCGTCGCGCCAGTTTGCAAACCCGACATTCTCGCCCCACGAGTGCTTGCGGGCGATGGACACTTCGAGGCTTTGAGCCGCGGAGGGCCACGCCAAGGTGGCCAGCGTGAGGACGGATGTAAGGCGATGCACTGTTATTTCCTTAAGCATGGGTGCCTCTTCGTCGGTCAATACGGAACATTCGCCTGCGGGTCTTTGGCCGCCGGTGTGATGCCCCCGGAATCACCGCTGATCACGCCGAATGCCAGGGCCTGATACACGTTGCCTGCGTCGTCCGCCGCGACGTCACAGTGGACCGAGTTGACCGAGCAACTGTTACAGACGACGCACTTTCCGCCCGCGTCGAAGTCGATGCCCGGGTCGCTCTGTGTGCAGTTCTTGCCCTCGATGCGGTTGGCTGAACCGCTGACATGGGAGGCTGCGGCATTCGCCATGCCGACTCCTGCCAGGGTGATCCGGTCGTTGCGGAAAGTGGAATCCGTTGCCGCGCAGATGCCATCGCCCTGGTTCTCTTCGATGCGACACGATTCGATCAGGGTCGAGCCGGTCGCTCCGCGCAGCGCGAACCCGTTCAGGTCGATCGTCACTTCAGGAGCGGCGTCGAGATCGACCTCGATCGCCGCCTTGCCCGACGGCGCCGTCACGTCGGCAACGAGGTGGTACGAGCCCCACGTCGTGATCCGGTGTGCGCTGTCGGCGTCTACGGGTGTGCTGATCGTGATCCGCGGCTTGACCTCGCCCAGCGTCTTGCGCGAACTCACCACCGGACCCGCCGGCGGATCGAGGGGCCCGGCAGGCAGTTGCAGCACCAGAAAACACAGAACAGCGGCACCAAGCGCGGCGCCCGGCACCAGTGAACGACGACACATGCGCAAAGACTCCTGGAAAACCGGACAACCTCTCCCCTGCCGCGTTTGACCGGCCCGCACATCCTATCGAGGAACGCGCCCGCTGAGAAGAGAATTCGGCTCGGTCGCGGGTGGCCGGACCTGCCCTGCCGTTCTGGACAGCCACGCCCCCGCCCGAACCTTTCCACCCTCGGCTCCTATAATCCCATTCATCTCAGATCTTCGTTCCAAACTCGGACAAGAAGGACCGTTGAACGTGGCAGACAAGCACTACGACATCGTGGTTATCGGCGGTGGTCCCGGCGGGTACGTCGGCGCCATCCGCGCCGCTCAACTCGGGTACAAGGTCGCCTGCGTCGAACGCGCCAAACTCGGCGGGGTCTGCCTCAACTGGGGCTGCATTCCCTCCAAAGCCCTGCTCTCCAACGCCGAACTGATGGACAAACTCCACGAGCGCGAGTTCTGGGGTCTCAAGATCAACGGCGAAATCGGCTTTGAGTGGGACAAGGTCATCGGCCGCTCCCGCGACGTGGCCGGCAAACTCAACAACGGCATCGCCTTCCTCTTCAAAAAGAACAAGATCGAGCATATCCAGGCCTCGGCCAAGATCGTCAGCGCCCGCAAGGGCAAAGACCCCTGCAGGGTCGAGATCTACGACTGCGAAGTGCAGGAAGAGCGCACCGACGCACCCGCAAAGCCGGCCGCCAGGCCGCGCGAGACCATCACCGCGACCAGCGTCATCATCGCCACCGGCTCGGTCGCCCGCGACCTGCCGTTCGCCAGGTTCGGCTCTGATCCGAAGATCTGGGGCGCCCGCGAGGCGATGTTCAACAAGGAAAGGCCGGGCAGCCTCATCGTCATCGGTTCGGGCGCGATCGGCATGGAGTTCGGCTACTTCTACCACTCCTTCGGCACCAAGGTCACCGTCGTCGAAATGCTCGACCGCATCATGCCCGTCGAAGACGAAGAAGTCTCGGCCGCCATGCTCAAGCACTTCAAGAAGAAGGGCATGGACTTCCGGCTCTCGACCACGGCTGTGGGCGTCGACGCCAAGGGCAAGAGCGTCAAGATCACCCTCGCCCCCATGAAGGACGGCAAGCCCGACGAGAGCAAGAAGGAAACCCTCGAGGCCGACCGCGTGCTGCTGGCCATCGGCGTCACCGGACGCTTCGACGGGCTCTTCGACGACAAACTCGGGCTCGAAACGGTCAAGGGACACATCAAGACCGACTACGTCCCCGGTGAGTACGGCGACCCCAAGCACTACGACTACAAGACCAACCTGCCGGGCATCTACGCCATCGGCGACGTCATCGGCCCACCGTGGCTGGCGCACGTGGCCAGCGAAGAGGCCATCCTCTGCGTCGAGCGCATCGCCTGGCGCGACGGCAAGGAAAAGCACGAGCCGATCCCGATGGATTACTCGGTCATCCCGGGCTGCACCTATTGCCACCCGCAGGTCGCCAGCGTCGGTTTCACTGAGCAAGCCCTCAAAGCCAAGGGCATGGTCAAGGGCAAGGATTACGAAGTCGGCAAGTACAGCCTCCAGGCGCACGGCAAGGCCATCGCAGCCGCCCATAACGAAGGCTTCGTCAAGATCATCCGCGGCCTCCCGCGCGGCGAGATCCTGGGGGCCCACATCATGGGCGACCAGGCGACCGAACTGATCGCCGAACTGAGCCTGGCCCGCCGCCTCGAAGCCACCACCGAAGAACTCATTGCCACCGTCCACGCTCACCCGACCATGCACGAAGCGGTCCACGAGGCGGCGCTGGCAGCCGAAGGACGGGTGATCCACGCCTAAGCGCACAGAAGTAAAGTGTGGCTTGGTCTTTCCGCCGCCTTACGCGACGCCCTCGAATTCCCATCGCCGCCATCGCCGGCGGCGAATCTGTGCCGGCAGCCCCGCACCGAGCGCCGATGCGCGCACACTGGCGCATCTTCAACTTCGCGTATTGAACCGTCCACGTCCGGGTGGTAGTTTCTCTCCAGGGAGGTGTCGCCGTGAGCATACACCGTCGCCGATCGTCCATGCCGGCCCTGCTCGCGCTGAGCGTCTCGACGCTGGCATCCGCGGACACGATCTATCAGTCAGAGGATCCCTTCGGCGGTTTCTTCGGCTTGTGGGGCGCGGACGTGTTCGTCGGGCAGACCGTCGGGCAGCGTTTCACCCCCGACGCTGACTACCGGCTCGACCAGGTGCGCCTCTGGTTCATGAGCAACGACTTCGAAGGCGTCGTCGATGAGTTCGTCACCGTCACGATCCAGACCGACGCCGGCGGCCCGGACGAGAGTTACCCCAGCGGCGTCGTGCTCGACCAGGCGACGTTCGAGGCCAGCGCAATCGGCTGGGATCCGGTCGAGGAAGTGGCCGCGTTCGATGGGGTGGTCCTCCACGCCGGACGGCGTTACTGGGTAGTGTGCTCATCGAATGCGGCCGGCGGAGAAGATCCCGTGTGGAACTTCGCATCCGAAGGGCTCGGGTTCAATGCATTCCGACTCGGCAATGACCCGTGGCAGCCGGGCGGCTCGGGCGCCGAACTGACCATGGGCGTCGACGCCACCCCGGCGCCGTGCATTCCCGACTTCGTCGGCGACGGCACGCTTGACTTCTTCGACGTGCAGGCGTTCCTGGCGCGCTTCTCAGCGGGCAGCCCATCAGTCGATCTGAACAACGACGGACATCTCAACTTCTTCGATGTGCAGGCCTTCCTCACTGCGTTATCGGCCGGGTGCCCGTAAAGGGTCTCAAAGGCCCGGCCGCATCTGCTTGACCCCCCCGGGGGGGACAGGGACGCGCGCCCGTTTTTCTTTGCCATTCTTCGAGGCCGACCGGTACTCTGCTGAGAGATCAGAGGCATCCGCGCAGAGGAGATCGGGTTGAACGAGTCCCGTCCTGCCTCAAACCAGCACTGGAGGTCATCATGCGCCGAACTCTCGAACTGGCTGGAACCATTCTCGTCGTCGTAGCCGCCCGTGCGTCGGCCCAGTCCTGGCAGGAAATTCCCTATTCGGTTGTGCACAACTTCGACTTCCAGCCAGCCGGTGATGTGGTCGACGTTCGTGGGCACGACTTCCGCCACGTCTGGGTTCAGATGACCGGACATATGCCCGCATGGGGCGTGGAGGCGGCGGCTCAACTTCCTGACTTCGATCCCTTCGGCACCGAAAGTTGGGGCACTGGTCCCAGCGGGGTTCCGCAGGCGTTCAACTCCGGGCTCTACGGCAGCCCCGTGCAATGCAACTACAACTCCTTCCCCATTCCCCCGACAGGCATCAACACGGGAGTTTGCCTGAACGTGCACATTCCGCCCTCGCTGGCCACGGCGTGCACCGAGTTTTTCGTGTGGCCCTACGGCACGACGCCCCCCTACCGCATCCAGGGCAGCGTGGGATCCAACGGAATGGCGCGGGCGGCCCTGGCCGGTCGCGGAGGCGCCGTCGCCTATGCCTACAGCGCCGCGGCCGTTTCCGTGCGGGGCGGCACACAACTGGCCAGCGGATACATCCAGTGGAACCCCACTCTCCTGTACGACAGTGTGGGCGGCGGCTCGAGCGCCCATGCCATCCGCGACCCGATTCACTTCGTCGCCACCAACCTCGATACGGGTGAGGTGGTCGAGGCCTCCCTGCTCGACTTTGACATCCAGGCCGAGGGCAACGGGAACTTCCGCTGGGACGCCGGAATCTTCGAGACCAACGCCGCTGAGTTTGACTTCGTCCTTGAAATTCCGCCCGCCTTTGTCCGCCCCGGGCAGAGCGGGAGGATTGAACTGCGCATCCGCGCCGGCATCGTCGATGTTTCCAACGACGCCGGGCGCTTCGCCGGGATGCTGCCTCCGGTCGGCACGCCGATCCCGCTCGCCTTCCCCCTGCCCAGCACATTCGACCTCGACTACGACCTCAACCTCGATCCGACTTTCCCTTGGGACGTCAACGCCGACCTCTCCGGCGGCGGCGGCGCCAACCCGTCCGTCGGCAGCACACCCTGCCCGGCCGACATGACCGGCGACGGAATCCTCGACTTCTTCGACGTCCTTCTCTATCTTGACGTCTTCTCCGGCGGCGGCGAGGACGCCGACTTCAACAACGACGGCGAACTCAACTTCTTTGATGTGCTCAACTTCCTCCAGGCCTTCAGCCAGGGCTGCCCGCCTGATGGTGACGACGGCGGACCCGACGCTTGAAACCGCCCGAAAAGTCGAGACAATGCACGAGCGCCGCTCCCGGTGGGCGGCGCTCGCTTGTTTCGGGCCTGAGCGAAGAGGGTTTACGATGCACGCCGCCCCGGTTCTTCCCGAGATCGCGCCCTTCATCGCCGCACAGGTTGCCGCCGTCGCTCTGCTTCCCGCGCTGCTGGCATCGCGAGTCGACGCCCAGTTCTTCGGCGATGTTCACGTTTCATATGAATGGCACGCCGCGCAACTGGGACAGACCATTTCCAACGCCGACGCAAGCGTTCTCTGCGCCATCCCGTGGCTTTCCGATCGGGCCGCCCAGGGTGAGTCGCTACTGCTTGACGAGACGTTGAATGCCGACAACGGCGGATGCACCAGCGTCGTGCTGCGTCGCGGCGCCAATTATTCGGGCATCGCCGCGGCATCCGGCGCTTCGCTCTTCGCGTCTTCATCGATCGGGGCCGTGGCCGATTTCGGGCTCGATCAGCATGGCCGCGCCTTCGGCGCCATGACGCACCGGCAGACCCTGCAGTTTCGAGTGCTCTCATGGGTGCGCGGCGATCTGCTGGTCCGGTTCATCGCCGACCAGGCACTCGACAACGCACTGTCGTATCTCGACGGGCGATTCCGCGGGCCCGTCGATCCGCTCAGCGGGGACGGCGTGCTGATGGACATCGCCTGGGCGGGCTCTTCGCGACTGGTGGAGAACCGCCCTGACACCATCCTGGCCCCGGGCGTGTACGAGTTGAACGTGGATGGTTCCGGCGAGTTCCTCGACCTGGTCCTGCGCTACTTCAACGCCCGGACGCTGGGTGCGGTCGACGTCACCTCGCCGCAGGCCGCCAGTCCGGCGCCCGAACTTGATCTCGATCAGGACGGATGGGTGGGGCTCAGCGACGCCTGTTTGTGGCCGGAGAACCGGACAGATGCCAATCAAGACGGCCAGACAAATCAGTCAGACCTGGAGTTGATCCTCGCCCTGGCCCGGGCGGGCGGCGAGGACGCCACCGACGCCGACGCGGATGGGATTCCGGAGCAGTGCGTGTGCCCAGGCGACTGGAACGGCGATGGAAATGTCAATTTTTTTGATGTCCAATCGTACTTGTCGGAGTTTGCAGCACACCTTCCCTCGGCCGATCTGAACGGCGATGGGGCGCATAACTTCTTTGATATCCAGAACTTCCTGAATATGTTCTCCGCCGGATGCTGATGATCGACACCCGCGCCCATCCGTCGGAGCAGACAATGAGGAAAAAGACGGACGGTCGCGTGTTCGGTATTGGTTGAACCGAACCGGTGTGTTACACTCCCGAACGATGGGCCTCATGGCGAGGCCTTCGCCGTTTCATGGGGCAGAGTGCATGACCGTCAGGGGGTCGGGTGTCACTCGCAAGGGAGAAGAAACCCAATGAAAGATCTGATCCGCAAGGGCCGTATCCCGGCTGGAATCTTGGCCTTGGGTGCCCTCCTGGGGGCAGCCGGCGCCACCTCCGGCCCAGACGTCATCGTCGGCGACCTCACGGGCGTCGCTCACTATGGAGCCGTCGGGGGCATCCGGTCCTACGCCGTCGGCACCATCTCCTGCAACATCGGTGACACCGACCTGCTCTGGATCGCCGGCAACAACCAGCACCCGGTGATCGGTCAGAATATGTACCGGGTCGCCAACGGCCGCATCGACCAGATCGGCATCTCATGGCTCAAGCACGGCTTCACCGCGCTGACCCAGAACCTCTGCGGAACCTGCAACGGGCACGGCGGTTCGGTATTGGGCGTCGGTTGCTCGGACCCCTACAGTTCCTCGCTCAACGGCAGCCAGAGCGGTCTGGGCCCTCGCTTCGAGGTCAACGCCTACACCGGGCTGTTCAACTATCCTTGGTCGAACCCCGACGGATCGACCGGCAACGCCATCTTCAAGCGCCTTCAGGTCGCCCAGACTGATCTGGATACCCCGGGAGCGCTCTACTTCGTCGAAGGCCACTACGTCACCCCCGACGACGCAACCGCCGGCAACGGATACAACAACGCTTCCTACCGCCGCGTCAGCAAGAACGCCGACTACTCCTTCTCCCTCCAAGGCTCGACCCAACGCGAGAAGCCGGGCATTCAGGCCTGGAAGGACCACGGGCTGGGCGTCAACACCCCCGACCCTGACGTGACCATCACCACCGTCGACGTTCCCAGCGACGGCCGCTTCTTCATCGGGTACAAGGTTGTCGACAACGGCGACTTCACCTACACCTACACCTACGCCGTCCAGAACCTCAACTCGCACCGCAGCGGCGCGTATATCGAGTTCCCGCTCGGCAGCGCCGCCTCGGTGAGCAACGAGAACTTCCACGCCCCGCTGTATCACTCGGGCGAACCCTACGACAACACGCCCTGGAACTTCAGCAACAGCGGCACCGCCATTCGCTGGCAGAGCCCGCAGACCTTCAGCCAGAACCCCGACAGCAATGCGTTGCGCTGGGGCACCATGTACACCTTCCAGTTCACCTCTGACGGGCCCCCGACCACGGGCACCGTTGCCCTCGGACTGTTCCGCACCGGTTCGCCGAACTCGGTGACCTTCTCAGGCCCCGTCCCCGGTGACGTCGGCCCGGCGCCGGTCCGCATCACCATCGATGACGAGATCCCCGCCACCCTTCCGCCGGGCACTGCCTTCGCGTTCGACGTCACCATTACCGAAGGTGACGACACCTTCGTCCCCGGCAGCCAGTTGCTCCACTATCGCATGGACAACGGCGCCTACTCCACCGCCCCGCTGACCTACGTCGGCGGCGATACCTACACCGCCACCGTTCCCGCCGCCGACTGCTCCGATACGCCGCAGTTCTACGTCTCGGCTGAAGGCGTCAACACCGGCGTGGTCACCGCCCCGCAGGACGGCGCCGCCGCCCCGCTCGGATACGTCGTCGGCGTCGAAGGCGTCGCGTTCGAAGATAACGCCGAGACCGACACCGGCTGGACCGTCAGCGGCAACGCCACCGACGGACAGTGGACCCGCGGCGTCCCCGCCGGCGACGGCAGCCGCGGCGATCCGACCGTCGACGGCGACGGCTCCGGCGCGGCCTGGCTGACCGACAACGTCGTGGGCAACTCCGACATCGACGGCGGCTCGACGATCCTCACTTCGGCCCCGATCGACTGCACGGGCCCTGAAGCCACCATCTCGTACTGGCGCTGGTTCCACAACGCCGCCGGCGCTTCTCCGAACGAGGACACCATGGTCGTCGCCGTCAACAACGGCGATGGGAACTGGGTCACCGTCGAGACCGTCGGACCCAATACCTCCGAGTCTTCGGGCGGCTGGTTCCAGCACTCCTTCCGCGTCGCTGACTTCGTAACCCCCACCGCCGACACCCGCCTGCGCTTCACCGCCAGCGACACCGGCAACGCCTCGGTCGTCGAGGCAGGTGTCGACGGCATCATCGTCACCACCTTCGGGTGCGACGATGTCTGCGTGGCCGACTGGGCCGCTGACGGCGAACTCAACTTCTTCGACGTTCAGGAGTTCCTGGCTGACTTCCAGAATCAGGATCCGGCCGCTGACCTGACCGGCGAGGGCGCGTTCGACTTCTTCGACGTTGCCGAGTTCCTCCGCCTGTTCTCGGAAGGCTGCTGAGGCACGTTCTCAGAACGTACGCGGGGCTCCTCTTCCGGGAGGAGCCCCTTTCTTTTTTCTCCCGCTCCACCGCTTCCCTCTTCGTTGTCAGGCTGAACAGAAAAAGGCGTGAACCCCGTTCCCCGCCGCCCCAGGTCCTGCTACGGTGGACGCGTTCCTCCTTGGAGAGCCTCATGACCACGAATCCGTTTGCCGTGGCCTTTGCCTGCGTCGCGGCCCATGCCCTCGCGGCCCCTCCGACCGACTGGACCTTTCAACTCCAGTGCCGATCCAGCCTGGACCCGGACACGCCCGCATTCAACCTGCCCATCGGCAGTTCGCTCTCCAGCCAGTACGTCACGCTCGACGATGACGGAGGCGTCGCCATCCGCGTCGTCCTCGGGCTCCCGGACGCGACCGAAGGCGTCTTCTACGGGCGTCAGGGCGTCGGCGGGCTCATCCACACCGTCAACAGCACCGAACCCGTGTATTCCTCCGGCATCGCCCTGCGCAACGGGCGCATCGCCATGCCGATCTTTTTCAGCGGCGTGGAAGTCCGCAACACTACCGGCGCCCTCGAACAGTACTTTGCCCCCGGCGGACCGGAAGGCGTCAGCGGCTTCTCGTCGCTCTCCATCACCTCCGACGGCGCCCTCGGCTATCGCGGCGACTTCGGCAGCGAACAGAAGAACATCATCGACGAGTTTGTCTCAGGTGTGCGTACGCAGACACAGGTTGCCAACACGTTCGACGGACTCTACTCCTACCTCTTCAGCCCGAAACTCAACGACGCGCGCCAGATGGCCGCAAAGGTCTTCCCCCAGGCCGGCGGTCAGGCGATCTACCGCTGGGAGCCGGGCGGATCACGCACGCTCATCGCGCAGACCGGCGCGATCTACAACGCCTTCGTCAACTCGATCGCGCTGGCCGACAACGGACTGATCGCCTTCTCAGGCCGGCGCACCGCCGACGCACGATGGCAGGTCATGCGCGCCGACGGGACGAGCGAAACGCTCATCGCACAGGGAGGCGACTTGGGCATCGTCGATTCCTCCATCGCCAACTTTCCGCCGGTCGTCAACAGCGACGGCCTGGTCGCCCTCCGCGCCAGCGACGCGGTCTCCACCGCTCTCTGGGTCGGCGATGGGGACGGGTTGGTCAAACTCATCGAGTACGGGCAGTCCATCGACACCGACATCGGCCCGCTGACGTTCGGCTTCGACTTCGGCGGCCTCACCGGCAAGCAGGTGATGAACGGCGCCATCGCCATCAATGATGATGGACAGGTCGCCTTTGCCGCGTTCCTGAACAACGGAACCATCGGCGTTTTTGTCGCCACCCCGGACGACACCTGCGCACCCGACTTCACCGGCGAGGGCGTGCTCGACTTCTTCGACGTGCAGGCCTTCCTGGCTGCGTTCGCCGCCCACGACCCCGGCGCCGACCTGGCCCCCGACGGGCTGTTCGACTTCTTCGACGTTCAGGCCTTCCTCCAGGCTTTTGCGGCAGGATGCCCGTAACGTCCGGTAAGACGATTGAGACGCAGACACTTGTTCGAGGTCGGCGCTTGGAGGAGCGACTTCGGGCCGCTATTCTGACGCCTGATCGCACGAAGGTCGATCTCGGGAGAAGTCGGTCGATACATTCCAAACCCTGGAGGGGAAGATCATGCGCCTGTCGCGCTTTGCGCCCATCGTTTCGCTGCTCATCGTCGGCACCGCTTCGGCCGACATCACACCCATCACCACCGTCCGCATCGCCAGCGGGCTCGTTCGCCCCGTCGGCCTGTTCCATGTCCCCGGCGACTCGTCCCGCCTCTTCGTCATCGAAAAGCAGGGCTTCATCCGCATCATCGAGAACGGAGTGCTCCTGCCCACGCCGTTCCTCGACGTGGACGCCCTCACCGGCGGCGGCACCAGCACCTCATCCGAGCAGGGTCTGCTCGGCCTGGCGTTCCACCCCGACTATGCCAACAACGGACTGTTCTACATCGACCACACCAACACCTCGGGCAACACCGTCATCGCCGAGTACCAGGTCTCGAGCAACCCCAACGTCGCCAGCGCCGCCTCACGCCGCGAACTGCTCACCATTGCCCAGCCCTTCAGCAACCACAACGGCGGCTGGATCGATTTCGGGCCAGACAACTACCTCTACATCGCCATGGGCGACGGCGGCTCGGGCGGCGACCCCGGAAACCGCGCCCAGAACATCAACGTCCTTCTCGGCAAGATGCTCCGCATCGACGTCAACGGCAACAACTCCTCCAACGGGCAATACGGCATCCCGCCGAACAACCCCTTCGTCGGAGTGGACGGCGCCGACGAGATCTGGGCCTACGGGCTGCGCAACTCCTGGCGCAACTCCTTCGACCGCCAGACCGGAGATCTCTGGATCGCCGACGTCGGACAGGGCTCGTGGGAAGAGATCAACTTCCAGCCCGCCAACTCCACCGGCGGCGAAAACTACGGCTGGCGCTGCTACGAGGGAAACGCCGCCTATAACACCACCGGCTGCGGCCCGTCCTCCAACTACGACTTCCCCATCCACGTCTACTCGCACAGCAGCGGGTGCTCCGTCACCGGCGGGTACACCTATCGCGGGTGCAAAATGCCTGAAAACCACGGCGCGTACTTCTTCGCCGACTACTGCACCAGCACCATCTGGTCGCTCCGCTACAACGGCGTTGTTTCCGACCTGACCAACCGCACCGCCGAACTGGCCCCCGGCGGCGGGCTGTCCATCGCCAGCATCACTTCCTTCGGCCAGGACGCCGACGGCGAAATCTACATCTGCGATCAGAACGGCGGCGAGATCTTCAAAATCGTGCCCAACGGCCCCACCATCGCAAACTGGAACGGCGACGACGCCCTCGACTTCTTCGACGCCCAGGGATTCCTCTCCGAGTTCAGCATGCAGACCCCCAGGGCCGACATCAACGGCGACGGCGCGTACGACTTCTTCGATGTGCAGGCGTTCCTCCAGTACTTCAGCGCCGCCTGCCCCTAACCGGCAGACCAATTGACCTGCAGCGTCAACTCCGCATCACATCAGCGCCCGGCACGCCGCCGGGCGTTGACTTTTTGGACTGCGCTTCTCACCGCGTGACGAAGCGAGCGGGCATACGAGCCTGAAGCGCCGGCGAGGCAGCCGCATGAAGGCAGGACGGCATGAGGGCATTTCTCTTCCAGTGCCGAATGCCTTATCCCTGATGCCCTTCCCTTCCGCCTCAGGCCACCTGAAGCAGTTGCATCACCTTCTTCACCACATCCTCGGCCGTCAGCCCGCACATCTGCAGCATCTCGGCCGTCGTCCGCGCGCTCTTCGGGATCCGATTCACATACATCTGCTCGAGCGTGAAGGCGTCGCCGCTGGAGGTCACGGCGTCGGCCACCGCTGAGCCCAGCGATGCGCCGTAGTTGTCCTCCAGGCTGATCGCGTACCCGTTGTTCTGGCTGATCAGATCGAGCAACTTCTCCTCGTCGAACGGGATCGAGTACATGTCGACCAGCGTGGCGCTGATGCCGGCCTTGTCGAGCAGTTCGACCACGCGGTTGCCCTCGTGCACCATGTAGCCCGTCGCCAGCAACGCCACGTCTCGCCCTTCGCTGAGCACCTCGAACCCGCCGAGGTTGAACACCTGATCGTCGGAGTACAGGAACTCGGTGTCCACACGCATCGTCCGCATGTAGCACATGCCCTCATAGTCGGCCATCACGCCCGTGAGCGCATAGGCCGCGTACGCGTCGGCCGGCTGGAGCACGTAGCAGCCCGGATTCCCGCGGTGGTCCTTCACCTTGGCCAGCGAACGGAACCACGCCACGTCGGGCAGCGCCATCTGGCTCGGTCCGTCGGCCGCCAGCGTGATCCCCGTGTGCGACCCCACGATCTTGATGTTCGCCCCGCTGTTCATGGCCATTTCGATCTGGTCATACGCCCGCGTCACGAACTTGCCGAAGGTCGAGCAGAACGGGATTTTGCCCGCCGCCGCCATGCCCGCCGCCACCGAAACCATGTTCTGCTCAGCGATCTTGCACTCGACAAACCGCTCGGCCAGTTCCTGCGAGCGGGCGAACGTCTCGCTGAAGGTCGAGTTGCTCACGTCGGCGTCAAGCACCACCACCTCGGAGTTCACCTGCCCCAGTGCCCGCAGCGCCAATCCGTAGGCGCGCCGCGTCGCCATGCGCCCCGACGCAAGTTTCGACTCCATGTCCAGTGCCCGCATCGTCTGCGAGAGCGAGGGCAACTCACCCGGCGCCGGCTCCGGATTCCTGGCGCCCGAAGGCGGCTGAATCGTGAACTGATCGCTGCTGGCCAGTGAACTGGTCAGTTCGATGCGCCGTTCGTCCAGTTCGCCCTGCGCCTTGCGCAGTGCTTCGTTCTGTGCCGGCTTACCGTGCCACCCCCCGCCCTGCACGCTCGGTGCGCCCCAGCCCTTGATCGTTCGCGCCACCACCGCGAACGGAGCATGGTCGGTCGAAGTCGAGCCGCCCGCAAACTTGTCAAACGCCGCCTTGATCTGGCTGGGGCTGTGCCCGTCGATGCCCAGCACCTCAAACCCATACGCCTCCAGTTTGGCCGCCAGCCTGCCCGCCGACTGCTGCTCGGACACACGCCCCGCCTGCCCGTATTCGTTGCAGTTGAAGATCGGCAACACATTGGTCAACTTGTGGTCGATGATGAAATCCAGCGCCTCGGCCACCTGTCCCTCGCGCGATTCGCCGTCCCCGATGATGCAGAACACCCGCCGATCGCTCTGGTTGAGGCGCGCCGCAACGCCCAGCCCGGCCGCAACGCTCAGCCCCTGACCAAGCGACCCCGTAGCCGCATCAAAGAAAGGAAATCCCTCCATCGGGTTAGGATGCCCATCCAGTTCGCTCTCCCACGCCCGCAAGTTGGCCAGGTCGGCCTCGGTCAACTTCCGTCGCGAGGACGGGTTCTTGCCCACCTTCATGCCCAGGATCGCGGCCGCAGCATAAACCGCCGGCACGCCGTGCCCCGCACTGAGCACCAACCGGTCGCTGGTCGGATAATCGGGATAGTCGGGGCTCCAGCGCATCGCGTGGAACATGAGCACGGTGACGATGTGTCCGATGCTCATGGCCGTCGTCGGATGCCCGCTCCCGGCCGCTGCGCACATCTCCAGACTGAGCCGGTCGATTTCGATGGCTTGAGCATGCACCGCGGCTTCAAATGACATCAGCACCCATCCTTCCTGGAACCGTCGGCAGTCCGGCACCCCGATCGCAGGCCCCCCGCGCCCGCGCACTCGGCGTCCTTCAGCCGGCCGGCTGGTTACGGAACTCCCTGTGATCCCAAGCATAGCCGACAACCGCACGACCGGTTCGCCTCACGCCCCCCATTTCCTGAGCGCCAGGCCCCGATTCTCGGCCCCCGGGGCCCACAACCATCCCGGCTCGGGGTACACTCTGTCGAGTTTCACCCTCCCGAGGGACACCATATGAAGGTCATCTGTGATCGCGCCGCGCTGCTCGACGCCCTGACGCTGGTTTCGGGCGTCGTCAACATCCGTTCGCCCAGACCACAACTCTCCTGCGTTCTCTTCGAAGCCGAGTCCGACTCCGGCGCCGGCGAACTGTCCCTCACCGCCACCGACGCCGAAATCTCCCTCGTGGTCCGCATCGGACGCGTTGACGTCGAGCAGCCCGGAAAGGCCCTCATCCTCGCCGACAAGATCCTCCAGATCATCCGAGCCGAGGAAAACGACCCCACCCTGACCATCTCCACCGAGAAGGATCTCTGCCACATCACCGGCTCGGACGCCCACTTCCAACTCCACGGGTATGACCCCAAGGACTACCCCCCCATCCCCGATTTCAACCGCATCGCCAAGGGCTCGGCCGGGCAGGCTCCCGCCCGCACCATCTTCTCCCATCGCTCCGGCTCACTCATCGGGCTGATCACCCGCACCTCCTTCGCCACGGCCCGCGAGAACTCCCGGTACGCAATCAATGGCGTCCTCTTCAAACGCGACGGCAAACGCCTCGAATTGGTCGCCACCGACGGCCGACGACTCGCCCTGGCCCGCGACTCGGTTTCCGAATCGGTCGAGGGGGGACCGGTCAGTTGCATCATCCCCACCAAGGCGCTGTCCCTGCTCGTCAAACTGGCCGAGGATCAGGACGAGCCGATCAATGTCGCCATTACCGAAAACCAGGCCGTATTCGCCTTCGGACCGCTGGATGACCAGAGCCGGGCGGTGCTGACCACCAACCTCGTTGAGGGAACCTTTCCCCCATATGAGGATGTCATCCCCAAGGACCATGAAATCAAGGTGGGCTTCGACCGCGATGTGTTTGCCTCAGCCGTCCGCCGCGCGGCCCTGCTCACCAACGAGGAATCCCGCGGCGTGCGCATGGCGTTCAAGGGAACCGACAAGCAGGTCGAACTTTCCAGTCGCGCCCCCGAAATGGGTGAGGCCCGAGTCACGGTCGACCTGGCCAGTTTTGAAGGCGATAGCATCGAGATCGGGTTCAACCCTGCCTTTATTACCGACGCCTTGAAGGTGATCGATCAGCCCGAAGTGCTGATGGAACTCAAGGGGCCCAACAAGCCGGGCCTTTTCCGGTCCGGTGCGGATTTCCTGTACGTCGTCATGCCCGTGACGCTCAGTTGACGGCTCATGCACAGCCCATCCCCCGGGTCGCCCGGTTGATCCGACGGGCGTTGTCGCGGACCAGTGGGACGGTTATCTTTCCCGATCCCGTGAACGAACAGCGCCGAACAGCCCGGACTCGACTGGCCGTCCTCATCGCCTGTGTGGGTCTGAGCGCGGCAATTGCCCCTTGTGTGCGAGCCCAGGACGCCACCCCCCCACCGGTCGGTGACGGGCTGGAGGTGTACGAGAGCCGCCCGATCCGGCAGATCGTGCTTCAGTCACCGGCCGGTGAAGGCGGGGAGCCGGGGTCGGTCGATCCCAAACTCGAACAGAGTGTGTGGAACAACATCCGCTCGACGGTCGGCGGCGCGTTCCGGGCCGACACGGTGCGTGAAGACGTGGCGCGCCTCAACCGGCTCAACTTCTTTCGCCAGGTCGACACTTCGGTCCAGTTGCTCGACGACGGGGGAGTGCGGCTGATTTTCACGCTCTCCGAGCAGCCGGTCATCCAGGCGGTGCAGGTGAGCGGCAATCTCAAGATGACCGACCAGAAGATCTTCGAGAAGATCGACCTGGTGGTCGGCGGGCCGGTGGATCGCTTCCAGGTCGACCGGGCCGCCCGGCAGATCGAGCGGCTCTATCGCGACAAGGGCTACTACTTCGCCCGGGTCACGCTGGACCAGCGTGAACTGGACGAGAGCGGGATCGTGGTATTCCAGATCCGCGAGGGCGACCGGGTCAAGATCACCGACATCCGCTTCGAGGGCCACCAGTCCTTTGATGCGCGCGAGATCCGCCGCGAGATCGAAACGCGCACGGTCAACCTGTTCAAGAAGGGGCAGATCGATGACTCGGAACTCGACCGCGACGTGGGGCGTGTGATCGAGTTCTACCGCAACCACGGATTCCTGGACGTGCGTGCGGGCTACCGCATTCAGCCCGCGCCCAACGGGAAGGAAGCCATCATCGTCTTCCTCATCGAGGAAGGCCCGCTCTACACGCTGCGCGACGTCGAGGTCGAGTATGCCGACGACACGGGCGAACGTCCCTTCGGCCCCGAACAGATCCGCGGGCTGCTCTCGGTCAAGCGGGGCGACGTCTACGGCGTGCGTGACGTCGAGGCGGCCATGCGCGTCATCGTCGAATCCTTCGGCAAACTCGGATACACCGACGTGCAGGTCGTGCGCCACGAACTGCGCGACACGGAGCGCCCGCAGGTCGACCTGCGTCTGATGATCAAGCCCGGCCCGCGCTACACCACCGGGCTGATCGTCACCTCGGGCAACGACCTGACGCAGAAGAAGGTGATTCTGCGTGAGACCGAGTTGCGCCCCAACCGCCCGCTCGACTCGACCCGGATCGACCAGACCGAGTCGAGGCTTGAGCAGAAGAACCTGTTCGAGCGCGGCTCGGTGAAGGTGACTCCCCAGCAGCCCGACGCGTTCGATCAGGTGACGCGCGACGTGCTGATCGAAGTGGCCGAGACCAACACCGGCGACTTCTCGGTGGGCGGTGCGGTGTCGAGTGACTCAGGTGTGATCGGTCGCATCTCGCTGACGCAGCGCAACTTCGACATCACCGACGTGCCGGATACGCCGGGCGAACTGTTCAGCGGACGGGCCTTCCGCGGGGCAGGCCAGGTGTTCAACATCGAGGCGTTGCCCGGCGACCGCATCGAGACCTACTCGACCAGCCTCACCGAGCCGCACCTGTTCGACACCGACTACTCCGGACAGGCGCAGGTCTACTACCGCTTCCGCGACTATGACGAGTTTGACGAACTGCGCGTCGGCGGGCGCGTCAGCCTCGGACGTCGCTTCGGCACGCGCTGGAGCGGTGCGCTCAGCCTGCGGCTGGAGTCGATCGACCTGTCCGATATCCTTCCCGATCGCCCCACCGACATCTTCGAAGCCGAAGATCCTCACAGCCTGACCGGAGTGGGCTTCACGCTCGCCCGCACCAGCATCGACAACCGCTTCCGCCCGACGCGCGGCTCATCGACCGAGGTCTCGGTCGAACAGACCGGCCTGCTCGGCGGGGACTTTGACTTCACCAAGTTCACGGCCGAGCACGAGGTGTACATCCCCATCCACGAGGACTACCTCGATCGTCGCACGGTGCTGAGTCTGCGCATGAAGGTCGGGTACATCCCGCAGGGACGCAGCGATACGCCGACCTACGAGCGCTTCTACATGGGCGGACAGAGTTTCCGCGGGTTGCAGTTCCGCACCGTCAGCCCCAAGGGCATCCGCAACGACAACGGGGAGCAGAGCGACCAGCCCGTGGGCGGCACGTTCATGTTCTTCGCCGGCGCCCAGATCCAGCAGCCGATCTTCGAGGATATGTTCAGCATCGTCGGCTTCATCGACACGGGCACGGTTCTCTTCGAGCCGGGAATCGAAGACTACCGCGTGACGGTGGGCATGGGGCTGCGTTTCAGTATCCCGCAACTCAGCCCCGCGCCGCTGGCCTTCGACTTCGGTTTCCCTCTCATGAAGGAAGACCTGGACGAGACCCGGGTGTTCACGTTCTCGATCGACGTACCGTTCTGACCGCGGATCGGCTACGCTTTCTGTCAGCAGATCCGCCCGGCGGGCGGAAGCAGCAGGACAAGGTAGAGGAGGCATCATGCAATCACCCAAGTGCATCACACTTCGACTCTCGCGCGGCGCGCTGGGGCTGGTCCTCGGCGCGGCGCTGTTGACCACGCTGGCCTGGCAGGCCGGCGCCAACGCCGCCCGCCCGCCCGCCAACCCGACCGCCCTGGCCGTGGTCAACCTGCCCAAGGTGCTCCAGTCGCTGGACGAGCGCACGGTGCGTCAGGACGCGATGACCAAGGCCACCGAATCGCGTCAGAAGCAACTGGATGAACTGACCAAGCGCATCGAGGCGCTGACACTCGAACTGGACCCCGAGCAGGGCGGCACGATCAAGCAGGGCACGACCGAGTATCGCGACAAACTGATCCAACTCCGGGAGTTGCAGGTCACGCTGGACGCCCGATTCAAACTGCTGGAGCAGGTGCTCAGTTTCGAGCGCGGCACGATCATGCGCGAGTTGTATCAGAAGATTGAGAGCGGGGTCAACCGCATCGCCGAGCGCGACGGGTATGACGTCGTGCTGCTCGACGACACCGACTTCAAGTTGCCCAATGAAGCCGGACAGGACGACATGAACCGGGCGATCCTGGCCCGCAGCGTGCTGTATCGGCACAACTCGACCGACATCACCGACCAGGTGGTGCAACTGCTGAACAACGAGTTCAAGGCCGGCACACGCCCGTGATGGCCATGCACGCCAATGCCCTGACCACCGGGCAGATCGCTCAACTGGTGGACGCCGAACTGGTCGGGCCCGCCGACCTGCTGATTTCGCGCCCCGCCACGCTCGATGACGCACAGCCGGGCGACATCTGCTTCATCCGCTCGCCCGACTACGCCGGGCGCTGGCCCGGATGCCGTGCGTCGGCGGCGCTGGTCAGCCGGGGCATCGAAGTGCCCGGGCACGACAGCGCACGTCGCGCCCTGCTGGTCGTGCCCGACGCCGATCTGGCGCTGGTGCACCTGCTCTCGCAGATCGAGGTGCAGGGCCCGGCCGAGAGGCCCGGCGTGCACCCGACCTCGGTCATCAGTCCCGGCGCCGAAGTCTCGCCAGAGGCTCACATCGGCCCGCACTGCGTGATCGGGCCCGGGGCCCGCGTCGAGGCCGGCGCAACACTGATGAGCAATGTGAGCATTGGCGCCGGCGCGGCTGTGGGTGCCGGTTCGATATTGCACCCCGGTGTGGTCATCTACGCCCGCAGCATCCTCGGGGCGCGCGTGGTCATCCATGCCAACACCGTGATCGGCGCCGACGGGTTCGGCTACCTGCCGCCGGCGCACCCCGGCGGCGGACCGGTCAAGGTGCCTCACCTGGGCAACGTGGTGATCGGCGATGACGTGGAGATCGGGGCCGGGGTGTGCATCGACCGAGCCAAGTTCGGCAGCACCACCATCGGACCTCACACCAAGATCGACAACCTCGTGCAGGTCGGGCACAACTGCTCGATCGGGCGCTGCTGCCTCATCTGCGGACACACCGGCATCGCCGGATCTGTCCGCATCGGCGACTACGTGACCATCGGCGGCAAGGTTGGCTTTGCCGACAGCATCAGCGTCGGAGACCGGGCTTCGGTCGGCGGCGGCTCGCTCGTCCACAACGATGTGCCGGCCGGGGAAACCTGGATCGGTGTGCCCGCCGGCCCGGCCCGCGAGGCCATGGCCCGGCACGCGGCGTTCCGCAACCTCCCGGAGATTGCGCGCAACGTCAAGAAACTGCTGCGCGCCCAAGAAAAGCCGTCATGAGCGCCCGTCGCACTGTCGCCGGCGTTGCGTCCATCGAGGGCTTTGGGCTCTTCACCGACGCACCGGCACGTCTGGAAGTCCTTCCCGCCGAACCTGGTGCGGGCATCCGGCTCGGCCGCGCCGGCGCTCAGGGCGTCGCACGCATCGACCGGCTCACTGTCCAACCCGCCCACCCGGCCTTCAAGAGCACTCCCGCCCGCTGCACCGGCGTCGACCTGTCCGACCGCACGCCGGTCTTTACCATCGAGCATGTGCTCAGCGCCCTGGCCGGGCTGGGCATCACCGACGTTGTGCTCAACCTGGAAGGCCCGGAGATGCCCATCGTCGATGGGTCGGCGCTGCCCTTCATCCACGCCATCGAGCGCGTCGGCACACGCGACCTGCCGGGCCGCCTGGAAGTTCAGGTGCTGGAGAATCCCATCGTGGTCGGCGACCCGCTCGGCGTGCGCGTCGAACTCACCCCGGCCCATCGCCTGTCCATGCACTTTCACCTCGACTACGGGCCGGGGTCGCCGATCCCGCGCCAATCCGCTCAGTGGGACGGCTCGGGCACGTGCTATCGCGAACAGATCGCGCCGGCACGCACCTACTGCCTGCTCCAGGAGGCTGAGGCGATGCGGAATCTCGGACTCTTCGCCCGACTCACGACAACCGATTTCGTGGTGTTCGGCCCGTCGGGTCCGATCGAAAACACGCTGCGATGGCACGACGAACCGGCCCGGCACAAGTTGCTCGATCTGATCGGCGACCTGGCACTGTCGGGGCTGCCCTTTCCGGGGATGCGGGTCGAGGCGTTCGGCTCCGGACACGCCCTGCACCACCAGGCCGCCCTGGCGTTGCACGCCGCCCGGCGCCGGGAGGGTACAGTGTGAGCATGATGCGCCTGCTGCTTATCGCGATGCTGCTCGTGCTGCCGGGGTGTTTGCAGCGGCGCATCCGCGTCACGTCCGAGCCGCCCGGCGCGGTCGTGTGGGTCAATGACACGGAGATCGGCCGCACCCCGGCCGAGACGACCTTCACCTTCTTCGGCGACTACGACGTGAGGCTGGAACTTGACGGATATGAGCCGGTGCATGAAATGCGCCGCGCCAGAGCCCCGCTGCACGAGTATCCCGGGCCCGACCTGGTCGCGGCCGCCCTGCCAGTGAAGTTCAAGACCCTGATCGAATGGCACTTCGACCTGGCGCCTTCGCTCGAAGCGTCGCTCTCGCCTGAACAACTCGAACCCGAAATGATCGAACGTGCCCGACGCCTCCGCCGCCAGACCGAGGGACTCGACGCGCCCATCCCGCCCAAGCCGGATGACGAGCCCGCAAGCCCCGTCGACGGCGGCCTGTAACTCAGATCGGTCTGGCCGGTACTCCGGCCACCCGCGCCCCATCGGGCAGGTCGCCTGTGACGACCGCGCCCGCACCGACCACGCACCCAGAGCCGATCCGCACCCCCGGCAGCACGCGCGCCCCCAGCCCGATCAACGTGTCGGGCCCCACCGTCACACGCCCGCCCAGCACCCCTCCGGGGGCCACATGCACGTTGGACCCGATGCGGCACTCGTGCTCGATGATCGCGCCCGTGTTGATGATCGCGTGCTCGCCGATGCTGGCCCGCACCTGTACCACGGCCTTGGCGCCGACGTAGACGCCTGCCCCCAGTTCACTCACCGCCGCGGCCACCATGGCCGTGCCGTCGACGACCGCTGACCCGCGGCGCAACGTATGGGCGTGGGCGTCGATCACGCGGCGGCGAAGCGTTACATCGCCCAATGCCAGGACCACCCCGCAACCGGATGACGCGCATCGCTCGATCTGGCTCAGCGGGCCGAGATGCTCGGCCGAACCCGGCTCGAGCGAGAGCACCGCGGCGGGGTCATCATCGAGAAAACCGACCACCGCCCGGCCCGATCGCCGCAGCGAACCGGCCACCACCAACGCGTGCCCGCCACCGCCTGCAAGTATCACGCCGTGTTTCACGAGCCCAGTGTATCGCTAGTGAGTCGAATCCGTCACGCGGAGCACTTCCTGCACCGTGGTCCGCCCCTCGACGGCCTTGTGCATGCCGTCCTGCCGCAGCGTCACCATGCCGCGCTCGATGCACAGCCGCCGGAACTCGGTCACGTTGGGGTTCCGCGCGATCACGTCGCGCACCGAGTCATCCATCGTCAGCAACTCGTAGATGCCCACGCGACCCGAATGACCCGTCCCGCGGCACTTCTCGCACCCCTTGGGCGACCACATCTTGTTGATCGGCAGCCCCTGCATCTCCAGGTACTCGGCCATCTCTTCGGTCGGGTTCTCTTCGGACTTGCACGCCTGGCACAGTCGCCGCACCAGTCGCTGGGCCAGCACCGCATTCAGGGCCGCGCCCACCAGGAACGGCTCCAGCCCGATGTTGACCAGGCGCGTCACCGAACTGGGCGCGTCGTTGGTGTGCAGCGTGCTCAGCACCAGGTGCCCGGTCAGGGCGGCCTGCACGGCGGTGTGGGCCGTCTCGTGGTCGCGGATTTCGCCCAGCATGATCACGTCGGGATCCTGACGCAACAGCGCCTTGAGCGCCTTGGCGAAGGTCATCCCGATCTTCTCGTGCGTCTGCGTCTGCGTAATCCCGTCGAGGTGATATTCCACCGGGTCTTCAACGGTCGAGATGTTCAACTTGGCCTTGTCCAACTGCCTCAGTGAAGCGTACAGCGTCGTCGTCTTGCCTGACCCGGTCGGTCCGGTCACCAGAACGATCCCGTGCGGCTCATTGATCGCGTTTTTCCATATCTGCAGCGCGTGCTCGCTGAATCCCAGGTTTTCGAGGTCGACGTTGATCGACCGCGTGTCGAGAATACGCATGACCGTCTTCTCGCCGTACGTCGACGGAATCGTCGACACGCGCAGGTCGAGTTTGCGCCCCTGCACCGTGCAGCGGATGCGCCCGTCCTGCGGCACACGTCGCTCGGAAATGTCCAGGTTGGCCATGATCTTCAGTCGGCTGGTCAGCGCGGCCGACATCGAGGACGGCGGGTTCATCATCTCGAACAGGATGCCGTCGATGCGGAAACGCACCTTGAGCCGCTTGTCGCCCGGTTCGACGTGAATGTCCGACGCGCCCTCCTTCACCGCCGTCTGGATGATGTAGTTCGCATAGCGGATGACCGGGCTCTCGCCCGCCTTGGCCTCGAGGTCCACCGCGTCGGCCGACGACTCGGCGGCGCTGACCTCAACGTCGCCTTCCTCCACGTCCGACAGGATTTCGGAAAGGTCGACCTCCTCGGCCGGCTCGCCCCCGAGAACCTCGAGCGCCGCGCGGAGGTCCATCGACGTGATCAGCACCAGTTTGATGCCGCTTACGCCCAGGCGCGCCCGGATCGCGTCGAGCATGAACACGTCGTCGGGCGATGTCGCGCCGATCACCACGCGCGAACCTTCCGAACGCAACGGAAGCACCGAGTGCTCCTTGCAGAAATCCGGGCCCAGCCGCTGCAGCAACTTGCCGTCAAAACCGCCCTCCAGCCCCGCCTTCAGATCCACGCGCTCGAACGGCACGCCCGCCAGTTCGGCCACGCCACGCTGCACCGCTTCCTCATCAGCACCGCGATCGATCAACAACTCGGCCAGACAACGCCCCGGAGTCTGTTTGAGGATCTGCTCGGCCCCGGACAACTGCTCGCGCGTGATCACCCCGCGCGCCAGCAGCAGTTCGCTCAGACTCTGCCCCGTTGCGTCCTGCCCGGGCCCGGGATCGAACACCATCTCCGCCTTCACACCCTCGTGCCCGTCCGGCTGTTTCGGAGCCTCGCTCTGCCCGAAACGCCTCTGCCCCGACGGCATGGCCGGCACCGGACTGAATGACGTCTCCGCCTCGTCCAGCGCATGCTTGCGCTCAACCTTGCCGGTCTTGGCGCGCCGGGCCGGCGACGGGTCGCCCTCCTGCGCGCCCAACTGGCTCAGAATGTCATCAATGTTGATCTTGCCCGCCACGCGTCGCGTCCCGTCCCGGGATCAGGGCTGCCCGGTGTTGCCCATCGTGATCTCGTACTCGGTTCCATCGGCCTCGAGCACCACTGATCGCGCCGCGATCGACTTGACCTTGAACAGATCTCCGATCTCGTCACCCACCCGCACGATCCGGTCGTTGATCTTTGCCGCCGGAGTCCGGCCCCCCACCACACCGAACAACCTCAGCCCCGCCAGCGTCGTCTCGATCCGACGGATGCGCTCGGCCTCGGCCTTGAGCCGTGCTTCCTCGGCCAGACGCGCCAGCCTCTGCTCCTCCGTCTCCTTCACCGTCTCCGCCGCCACCGTCTGCTTCTCGCCCGCCAGTTCGAACGGGCTGCGCCCCAGTTTGCTCGGGTCCACCTGCACCGGGCGGTCGCCGGCCTCCAGATCCGACATCAACTTCTCAAATCGCCCCGACTCGACCTTGGGCGGCCCGGCCGACTCGATCGCAATCGGCACCTCCGCCGACGCCGAGCGGGCGCTCATGCCCAGTTTGCGCATCCCGAAGATGCCGCCGGCCGCCAGCACCACCATGAACGCCGATACCGCCGTGTACGACGACTTGATCAGCGAGCCCTTGCCTGCCTCGGCCCGCACCGGGATCGCCCCGGCGCCATTGCCCAGATCGACAAACAGCCGGTTGCCCGCGGCGCTGCCGGGCGCATTCAACTCGCTCCCCAAGGTCTCCATCGCGGCATCACTCACCGGCCGTCTCCTTGTCCTGGAAGTAGATGCTCAGTGTGAACTTGACTGAAATCTCCGGCTCGCCCGCCGTCACGTTGCCGCGCTTGATCTCCATGTCCACCACGCGGGTGATCCGCGGCAGGCGCTCCATCCGCCGCAGAAACCCGTAGAATCCGCGGAATGTCCCGGACGTGCTCAGTTCCAGAGGCTGCTCCCAGTACACCGCCGCCTGCACCGGCTTGAGGCTTTTGAGCGTCGGCGGCGCCAGCCCCGAGTCCACCGCCAGCATCGACACCTGCTTGACGATCTGGTCCACACCCTTCGACGAAGGCAGACGCGCCTCGTCTTTGCGGATCCGTTCGGCGATCTGCTCGTTGGCTGCGGCCAGGTCGGCGTTGCGCGAGGTCTCGGCACGCAGCCGCTCCAGCACCTCGCGCTTGTGCCCGATCTCCTCCAGCGCCGCGTCAATCGCCCTGTTCTGCGGACGGAACACCAGCAGGAAACTCATCACCGGGATGAGCAGCACCAGTGCGAACGTCAGCAGTTCCCGTGCGCCCAGTTTCATTGCCCATCCCCTCCCAGTCCGAACAGACCCATGATGCCCTTGCCCGCGTTCTCCTCCGGACTTAGGCCGAGCGTCTCGTCAAAGAGCGTGGTTTCCTCGGCCTCTTCAACCGCCGACGCGTCCGCCGCCGGATCCAGCCTCGCGGTGATCCGGAACTTCCTCAGTTTCAGACCTTCCAGCGTCGTCTCGGAGATGAACTGCAACTCCACGTCCTTGAGCAGCGGCGAGCCCTTCAGACGCGCCAGGTAGTCGGCGATCTGGTCGTTGCCCTCCGATACGCCCTCGACCGTCAGCGTGTGCTTGAACTCCGGAGGGACGATCTTCTCCTCGACCTTCTGCTCGTCTGCCGGCGCCGCCGCACCAGGTTTGAGCGACACCACAGGCTTGCCCTTGCCCGCTGCGCCGCCCGCGGGCGACGCGGGCGCCTGCTTGACTCGCTCACCCTCCAGTTTGATCTCCGTCAGCGTCGCTTCGGCCGGCTTGGCGCGCCACAGTTCAGCCATCAGCACCGATCGAGGCACGTTGTCCCGCAACGCCGCCACCACCGCCGCCTTGTCCATCATCTCCACGCGCTGCTTCTCAAGCGCCTTGAGCGCATCGATCTTGACGGCCTCTTCCTCGAACTCCACCCGGATCTGCCCCTGATCGCTGCGCACGCTCTGCCACCGGCGATTGGTCAGCACGAAGGCCGACACCACCGCCACCATTACCACGCCGAACAGCAGCAGCGAAATCACGTTCCAGCGCGCTTCGTCCTTGCCGCGGACGTAGTCCTCGGGCAGGAAACTGGCCGGACCACTTCTAGTCACACCGCGGCTCATCGCCACCCTCCATCAAAGATCCGTCGGGCTCAGGCACATGCCAAGAGCCGCCGTCCATCCCGGCTGGGCCTTGCCGAACTCCACCCCCGCAATCGGCTCGCTCCCGGTCTTCGACAGGCGCGAAATCGGATCGCCCACCTGCACCGGGATGCGGAGCGTCCGCGCCAGTTGCTGGCACAGCCACGCCTGGCGGGACTCACCTCCCACCAGCACCGCATGCTCCACGTTGCGCCCCCCGAACATCGACTTGTGATACCGCAGACTCATGCAGACCTCGTCCGCCAGAATCTCCAGCGCCTCGGACAGGTCCACACCCTGCGGATACCGCAACCCCGTCGTCGCCGGCTGCACGTCGGCGCTCATTCCGGGCGTCGCGCCTGCACCTCGCCGATCATCCACCGCCACCACTGCTTCTTCCGTCGACTTGTCTTGCGAATCCTCGGCGCTCGCTTCGACCTTCTTCGACCGCGCAATCGCCGCGTGCAGCAGCGCCAGCCCGTCTCCCCCTTCGGCCGCCGGCTCGCTCGACCCCGCACGCTCCAGCACCACCTGCCGCCGCAGCGCCCGCGCCTCGGTCATGCCCACGTGCGCCTGCTTCATGATGGCCACATCCATGTGCAGCCCGCCCAGGTCCACCGTGCGCGCAAACACCAGTTGCGTTCCGTGCGCAATCATCACATTGGTCGACGCGTACCCCAGATCCAGGTACAGCGTGGTCTTTCCCGCGTCCTCTTCACGTCGGTTCACGTCGTCAAACGCCCGCAGCACCGCCTGGAAAGGACCATGCACCCCCACCGGCTCGAGGTGCGCCGACTTCATCGCCGCCATCAGCCTTCCGACCAGGTCACGGCTGGCGGCCATGCAGATCACTTCGCTCTTGCCTCCGCGGGCCCCGCCCGGCACCTCCACGCTCCGGCAGACCAGCGATTCGTACTCGCAGCCCACTTGCGCCGGCAGCAGCGCCTTGAGCATCGACGCCATCTCCACGCCCTCGCTCAACTGGATCTGCATGTGCTTGCAGAACATCTGCGAGGCGGGGATCAGGCACACGGCCCGCTTGGTCGTGAACCCGCCCTTGCGGATCAACTTGGGCAACTGCTCGATCTGGAAACGCAGCCTGCCCGCCGCGTCTTCGACCAGGTCGTCCGGCGTCGGGAGAAACGACGCCGCGACCAGTTTGCGGGTGTCATGCCCGCTGATCTGCAACGCCTTCAGCCCGCCGGCACCGAAGTCGATCGCGATCGGCGCGGCGCCGACGGCTGGCAATGACCGGAGCCCCTTGTAACGCATGACAGACACCTCTCAGGCAACGCCGGCAACACCCGTCCCAACGCACCCTTGCGAACATCGACCATGCCCGTCCCCTTGTTCATCGCGCCATCACTTCGCCCAAGCGCCCAATCGTCGCCGGCCGCACACCCGGGCCAGCCGGAACCTCCGCCAAGGTCCGATCACGCCCCCGCCGACCCCAGGCCCGGTCCGCTCAGCGATTCGATCACCTCGCCCAGCCGAGACAACGACCCGCGCATGTCCCACACCTGCCGCCCCCGATCACCCGTGGTGTTGCTGATCACCCGCACCTCGACAAACCGCACCCCCCGCCGCTCGGCCACCAGCCCCACCGCCGCCCCTTCCATCGCCTCGACCGACGCCCGGGTTCGCCGGGCAACCTCGGCTGCCAGCGCATCGGTGCCTGAACAGGTCGAAACCGTCGCCACCCGCCGGGGGCTCATGCCGAGCCGAACGAGCCGGTCGAGCCACGCGGCGTCGCCCTTGATTTCGTCCCCGTCCCCAAATGCAGGAAACCCGAGGTCCGCCAAGGACTGATAACCCTCCGGCGTCTGGACACCCTCGTCGGCCAAGATGCTGGCGCTGCCCGCGATGATCTGTCCGATCTCAAGCCCGCTTCCGGGGAGCAGCCCGCCGATCCCCAAACTGATCACCACCTCGTGCCGATCCGGGTCGAGAACCGTCCCAACCCCCCCCGCAGCGGCCGCCTTGCCCACGCCGGTGAGCACCACGCTCAACTGCGGCCCGATGGATCTCTCCGTCCAGAAGGGCAGATCCGGGAGCCCGCAAGCCTTCGCCTCGATCGTCGAGGCGATGGCGATCAGCGTGCCGCGTGCAGATTGCGGGCGATTCATGGAACAAAACCCTCCCTTGTGCCTATGAATCCTACAGGAAGTCGGACCACGCGTGATCTTGCGCCGGCGGGGGGTGCGCGGGCAAACGGGAGGCGGACATGGGTGACAACACATCGGGGCGGCAACGCCGACCACACTCCCGCGTCGGGCAAGGCGACAGCCACGGCGGACATCGTCGAATCGGAGCGCGGCACCTTCGAGATTCGCACGCTGGCGACGGGTGAACTGGAAGCCAAGAACCGCATCGACGTGCGAAACCGGCTCGACAAGCAGGCCACCATTATCGAAATCATCCCCGAGGGCACGTTTGTGCAGGCCGGCGACGTACTGGTGCGCCTCAACGCCGACGCGATCGAGGACTCGATCGTCACAGAGGAACTGGCCCTGGACGAAGCCAAGGCCGAGTTGCTGGCCGCGGAGACGGCCTATTCGATCCAGCAGAGCGAGAACGACTCGCTGCTCCGCGCCGCCGACCTGAAGGTGCGCCTGGCCGAACTGGCTCTCAAGGAATGGGCCGAGGGTGACGACGTCCGGCAGATGGAGGAGTTGCGGCTGGCCATCGACCAGGCTCAGCGTGAAGTGACCCGTCTGACCGAGAAGCACGAGCGCAACAAGGAACTGCTGGACAAGAAGTTCATCAGCAACGACCAGTACCAGCAGGACGAGATGGCCAAGGAAAAAGCCGACGCCAACCTGCTCATCGCCAACCTGAACCTGAAGGTCTACGAGTCCTACACGCGCCTGAAGGAGAAGGAGCAGAAGGAGTCGGACGTCGCCGAGGCCAAGGCCGAACTGACGCGGACAGTGCAGGAAAACGAGATCAACCTGACCTCGCGTCTGGCGACGGTGTCCAACCGTCAGCGCCAGGTGCAGCGCCGCGAAGACCGCCTGACCGAGTTGCGTCAGCAGTTCGATTACTGCACGCTTCTCGCCCCGTCGTCTGGACTGGTGGTCTATGGCACCACCATTCAGAGCGACAACTTCCGCTTCGGCAACGAGGGCGCGTTCCAGGTCGGGAGCGAAGTCAGACCCAACGACCTGCTCATCGTGCTGCCTGATACGTCGCAGATGGTGGCGCGCGTCAAGGTGCATGAGAGCCTGGCCGGGCGCGTGCGCCCCGGGCAGCCCGCCGAGGTCCAGATCGACGCCGCGGGCAAACACACGTTTTCAGGAACGGTGGAGAGCATCGGGGTGATGGCCGAGAGCGCCGGGTGGCGCGACCCGAACCGCCGCGAGTATTCGGTGCGCATCACGCTCGATCCGGGGCAGGAAACCGGGGATCTCAAGCCGTCCATGCGTTGCGAAGCCCGCATCCAGTTGGGCGTGGTCAGCGACGTGGTGCACGTGCCCGTCCAGGCCGTGTTCATCGAAGGCCCGGTCACCTACGTCTACACGCCTCGCGCCGGCAAGTTTGCCCGCGTACCCGTGCAACTTGGTCGACGTTCCGAGACGCGGGCCGAACTGCTTGCCGGCGCTTCGGCCGGGCTGCCCGTGCTGTTGCGCGCCCCCACGCCGGGCGAAATTCTCGCCGAGCCCTGGAAGCCAGATGAACTCAAGGCCGCCGGGTACGCCCTCGATGAAGACGGCAACCCCGTCGCGCCGGTGATGGCCCAGCAGGGTCGTGCGCATATGCCCGGTCCGGGTCCGAACAGCGCAGCACGCCCGGGCCGGCCCGCCGCCGGCGACGCCTCGGGAGCCCCCAAGGCGCCCAGCGCCGACGATGCGGAGGAAAACGTGGCCCATGAGGCCAAGCCGGCCGATTCCGACGAGGCCCCCGCCGACGCGGCCGACGCGACTCAGCCTGCTCCGGCCGCCAACCAGAACGCCCAGCCCGGCCCGGGACCGCGCAGCGGCGGTGAAGGACGGAGCCCGCGACGGGGCCAAGGCTGATCAGGCCGCCGACCGCCCTTCCCCTTCCCCCGGTTCTCCCACTTTGCAGTAGATCCGCCACACGCGCACACCGCGCTGCCGATGCGCCTGCGAACTGGCCCACATCGCCTCTTCGTGCCAGTCGCTCGACAGCAGCACGTGCTCGCCTGCGCTGATCGCCGCCGGAGACTCGACGCGATACCCGAATCGCTCCTGACCGGCCAGTTCGTCGTCCACGATTCCGACGACGGGCACACCCAGGTCATCGGCGTGGCTGAGCAGCCAGTCCGTGTGCCGACCCGCTCCCCACACCCACACAGCCGACACCCCCGCGCCCCGCAACTCGCGCCCGACCTCACGCACGCGCGCCGCCCGCGCCGCGTCAAACGCCCGCAGGTGCGAACCGGGACTCGTCCACGATCCCCACAGCCAGGCGAGCAGATCCACCATGCTCGCCCCCTCAGCCCGCATGTGCTCCTCGATCTGCCGCCGCGCCGGCTCGACGTGTCCGCGTTCGGCCATCGACGCGATCGCATCGAGCACCGGCGCCGCCCGTCCGCGCGGCAGCGCATCCCACGCCCGCGCCATCACTCGCGCCGCGTGGGCGCCCTGCATCGGCGTCGCTCCGAACGCACGCGACTCCTCCGCCCGCGTCAGCGTGTACAGCACTTGGGGCAGCGCACACACACCGCTGCGCCGCCCGCGCATGCTCAGACGCGACCACAGTTCATAGTCCTGCGCCCGATCAAACGTCTCGTCGTATCCACCGACCGCCAGCACCGCGCTGCGACGCAGCATCATCGAACCATGCGCGAACGGATTGGAAATCAGCAGCCGCCAGCGTGCCTCGTCCGGGTCGGCCGGGGGCGTCACCACGCCCAGATTCCCGCCCCCAGGTCCGACCACCCGATAGCCCGTGCCCAGGGCCGCCACCGCCGGCCGCGCACGCATCGCCTCAACCTGCCTTTCCACCCGTTCCAGGTCGCACGCATCATCCGCATCCATGCGCGCCACCAGTTCATATCGCGCTTCGCTCAGCCCCACGTTGAGCGCGCCGGCCAGTTGCGCCCGCTCGATCTCGATCATCCACGCCCGCTCGTCGCCCCCGCAGAGGCGCTGTGCACAGGCGCGCGTCGGCTCATCGGCCCCGTTGAGCACGAGCAGGATCTCCAGCCTTTCATGCGTCTGCTTCTGCACGCAGGTGAATGCCCGCTCGAGCAGGCCCGTTTCCACCTTCGACACCGGCAACAGGACCGTCACGCCTTCCTGCACGCTCATACCCGCACTCCTACGCCGCCTGGCGCGCCGCTCCCGCCTCGCCCGGCTTGACCGCCACCACCAGCAGCATGTGCCCGGCCGTCGCTCGCACCCACCGCGGCGGATGATCGACCAGACGCCGCCACCGCGGGCCGCACGCACGCACGCGGTCGAGCAGCCCCTTGCAGCCCAGCGTGTCCTTGAGCCCCTTGTACGCGTCGTATCCGTCGACCAGGTCCACCCGCAGCCCCACCGCACGCAACTCGCTCACCACCTCCCCGGCCCGGAAGAAATACTGGTAGAGCGGCACATCCTTCGGCGGCGCCCCGCGCGACAACAGCCCGTAGCGCACGCTCCGCAGCGCGTTGTAGTGCGGCACCGTCACCAGCGCCACTCCGCCCGGCCTCAGGCACCGCGCCGCCTCCTGCAGAATCTGCCGTCGCGTCGCGTCGTCAAAGTGCTCAATCACGCCCAGAGAGATGTAGCCCGCCAGCGAGCCCGACGCATAGTCAAGCGCCCGCACGTCGCCCACGCGATAGCGCCCGCCCGGATCGATCTCCCGGTTGGCTTCGATCACCCGTGGGGCAAAGTCAACACCTTCGATGTCAAACCCCGCTGCGTGGATCGTCCGCGCCGTGTTCCCATTGCCGCAGCCGGCCTCGATGATCAATCCCTCGCGCGGCATGAAGCGCTCGATCGCCTCGCGGAAGCCGACGTACACGCCCATGCCGGCCATCGTCTGCGGCGGATGCTCCCGCCAGTGCGCGTCCCAGTACTCAGGCGTGTCGGCGCCCTGCCGATACATTTCCAGTCGCCCGCGCCGATGCACCATCACCGTCTTCATGCTCGCCTCCCGCTCGGCCAGACCACCGCCGCGTACAACGACGCGGGACGATTACCCGTCCACCGATCCAGATGATGGCTGCACGTTCGCATCAGCCGGTAGGCGCCCGGAAAGCGCTGTCGTCGCTCGCACGCTTCCCGCGGGGCGTGCGAGATCATGCTCTCGTGCACCAGGGCCGAGAAATACCCGCCGATGCGATAGATGTCGGCCCCCGGACACAGACGGCGCACGCAGTGCGGGCTGTACTGTCGCCAACCGTGCGGGCCCCACAGGTCCAGCCCCTTCTCGCCCGGCACAATGTGCAACTCGCCGGCGCCGGGCGCCAGCACCCGCCGCGCCCGCTCCAGCGCCCGCGCGTCATCCTCGAAGTGCTCCAGAGCGGTCATCGAAATCAGCAGGTCGACAGGCCCCACGTCTAGGGGATCCAGCACATGCACATCGCCAACGATCAGCCGCGGCGCAAATGCTGCGCAGTCAAATGAGGCAAACCGTGGATGTTTGGCGTGATCGAGCCCGATGTACGTCCCGCTCAGACCAGCATCGGCCAGCAGGTGGCGGGCGTAGCCGCTGCCGCACCCGAGATCGAGCACGCGAATCTGAGGCTTTGACACCCTCTCCAGCACGCCGCGCCCGCACCAGCGCACGAATGTATCCATCGCCACGCGGGAGGGCGAACTGCCCGAACGCTCTTCGACCACCGAACAGGGCATGGGAAAGGTGCGGACGCCCTCCACCCCAGACAGGTGAGCCAGCCGTGCGTTGCGCTCGCGATGGAAATGGAGGTAGGCCTCGCGATCGTCCGAAGATAGGCCGACGTCCCCATTCAGGCAGGACGGGTCCGGCCGAGTTGCACCAGACAGAGGGGGAGCGATGACCATCGACGGAGCACTCATGCGAGAACCTATCGAGCACCTGATTCTGATCGCTTGACCATTCAGGCCCCGGACCTCGATGAGCAGGAGACTGGCACAAACTCTCTTCGCCACCATGACCCGCGGCATGTCGCTGCGCGAATGGGAACGCACCGGGCTGCTCTATCGCGAGTGGGCCCTCTACGAGCGGATCGCCCAGGATTACGAGCGCATCGTGGTCATCTCCCACGGCGACGATGAAGACCAGATCCCTGCCGCCCGGCTGGAGCACCCTCCCATCGTCATCGCCAACCGCGACCGCCTGCCCGTCCTTGACTACGTCGCCTCGCTGCCGGCCCGCATCCAGGAAGCCCTTGGGCCTGTCGAGTCGGCCGTGATTCGCACCAACCAGATGGACGACGCCGGGGCTGCCTGCACCATCGCCGGGTGGCTGAAGCGCCTGAGCACACCATGCGCGCTCATCGCCCGGTGCGGGTACCTGCGTTCACAGTTCCTTGCCGCTGAGTTCGGCCCCGGCTCGCCGCAGGCCGCCGACGCGGCCCTCATCGAGCGCACTGTCATCGGCATGGCCGACCTGGTGGTCGGCACGACGGAGCGCATCGTCAGCGATCTTGCCTGGCGTGACGGACTGAGCGACGAACAGGTGCGCGTCGTGCCGAACTACGTGCTCGATGACGCGTGTATCCTGCCCGACGAGTCGCGGCGGCCCGGGCTGCTCGTCTGCGTCGGGCAACTCGTGCCGCGCAAGCGCGTCGATCACCTCATCCGCGCCGTCGCCGAACTGCATGGCGATCACGAAGTCACGCTGGAAGTCATCGGCTCGGGCCCGCAAGAGCAGTCGCTGCGCGCCCTGGCCGCTGAACTCGGTGCGCCCGTGGACTTCCTCCCGCGGATGCCGCACCACGAGGTGCTTGATCACATGCGCCGCGCCGCAGTCTATCTTCAGGCCAGCGCCCTGGAGGGGCACCCCAAGACCCTGATGGAAGCCATGGCCTGTGGATCCGCCTGCATCGTCTCCGACTCACCCGGGCTGGGCAATCTCATCCAGAACGGCGTCACCGGTCTGTGTGTCTCCGGAGAGCCGCAGACCTTCGCCTATGCACTGGCCGGTTTGCTCGAAGACGCCTGCTGGCGCGAGCAACTCGGCGCGTGCGCCTCGCAGTTCGCCCGCACGCACTTCGGGCTTGAGCGCGTCATCGAACTGGAGCGCGAGGCCCACCGCGCGGCCGTAGACCTGGCCGCCAATCGTCCGCGCGGCAATGGCGCGCTGATCCGCTGGTCGCCCGCGCTGCTTCAGCACGCGCCGAATGAAATCGCCGAGCAGTGGTCACGCGCTTTCGAGGCGCTGCTGGCGCGACTCCCGCCCGCAAGCCAGGCCGGCCTGCGCCGCGAACTGGCACGCCGCGATCGCGCGGCCTGATCCACCCCGCACCACCTCCGAAATCTCATGCCGCATAGCGCGTTGTGTTCAGCCGCGGGACCGGCTGCTCCGGGATCGCCACACCCAGGAACGCGCACAGCCGCTCCCAGCCCTCGCCCCCGCACAGGTCCAGTTCGAGCAGATCCTTCGGCCTCCGATAGAAGTGGTCGCGCACGCGCTCCACGTGCGTCCAGTATGCATTGACAAACCTCACCCGGTCGAAACCCCGCGTGCCGTAGATCATCTCGCGCAAGGCCGCCTTCGGGCAGTCAGGGTCGCTCAACTCCTGCTCACGTCGCAGCCGGTGATCCTCCACGCTGCGCAACCAACTCTCGATGTCACGCACCGTCAATATGAACTTGCTGCCCGGATAGGCCATATCGAGTTCGCGGAAGTATGCGCTGACGGAGATGTCCGTCGCCGCGTCATAGCCGCCGAGCACCTCCTCGAACCTCCCGGCATTCATCAGCGTCGGGCTGGGAAAGTGAATGGAGCGGAATCCCAGGATCTCCAGGCACGCATTGAGCGTGTACGTGCCGGTCTTGCTCATCCCGATGCCGAAAATCATGCCCATCGTGCGTCTCCACCCCCACCATCGGTCAGACTCCCTCCCGCCCGCGCCGCCCGCCGTCCTCGATCGCGCTCTGCGCACGCTTTGCGCCCCGACACGCACCTCCGCACCTCCAGCCTCGCTCCGCGTCGGACCGATGCAAACCTCGGTATGCGCACCGCCTCCGGGACTCCCGTCCTGTTCATCCTTCCGCAGGGCCCCACCATCGGAGGCGTCACGACCTGGGTCTGCCAGAGCGCCAGCGCCCTGGCAAATGCCGGCGTGCGCACCGGCGTGCTCGTCCACGGCGCCCTGCCCGACCACGCCGACGTGGGGCTTGCGCTGCACCGATGTGTGACGCTCTTCACCGACCTCTCGCTTCCCGCACCCAGCACGCTCGCCGGCGCTTTGGCACAAGTCCTTGATCGCTACGCCGACGTCGCCGGGCAACTCGGCGCCGGCGACGGTCGCCCGGTCGTGCTCATCCCCACGCGCGACGCCGACTGTTTCACTGCGGCCGCCCTGCTCGTGGCCCGCGACCCCGCCCGCTTCCGCATGCTCGGCTGGCGTCACTCGCCCATGCCCTACGAACGCCAGATCTTCGCCCGCTCGGCCGGCGCCATGTCGCGCCTGGTCGGCGTCAGCGAACAGTTGGCCGACGAACTCAGCACGCTTCACCCCTCGCGTGCCGCTGACATCGCCTGCGTACACAACGCCGTGGCCGTGCCGCTCGCGCCGCCGACGCGCCCCGCGCTGCAAGCCCGTCCACTGCACCTTATCTACACCGGGCGTCTTGACGAGCCGCTCAAGCGCGTCGAATCGCTCGTCCACATGAGCGACGCACTGCACGATGTCAATCTTCCCCATCGACTCACGATCATCGGCGACGGGCCTTCCCACACCGCACTGGCCGCGCTGGCCGCGACGCGACCCTCGATCACCCTTCACGGGCCCATGCCGCCCCAGGACGTCGCGCCCGCGCTGGCCCAGGCCGACATCTTCGTTCTCCCCTCGCGCGTCGAGGGCCTGAGTCTCTCTGCGCTCGAAGCCATGTCCGCCGGCTGTGCCCTCGTCCTCGCACGCACGCCTTCCGGCGCCACCGATCTGATCGGCGACGGCGAAGCCGGCCTGATCGCCGCCGCCGATCCACACCACGGCCCGGTCGAAGCCGGACACGCGCTCGCCCACGCGGTGCGTGCGCTCGTGCAACACGATCTCGGCGCGATCGGGCGACGCGCCCATGCGCGGGCGAGGCGCCTGTTCTCCCTGGATCGCTTCACCAACGCCCTGTTTGATCAGATCACTCTCGCCGCCGCGAATGTGCCGCCTCTCGACACACCCATCGAGCCCTTCCACGCGCCCGATCGTCCCGCCAGCGTTCCGCCCGACGCCGCTGAGCGCATGCGCGAGTGCCTGGCCGCCCTGGCTGGTCGCCCGGTCATCATCTTCGGCTGCGGCGCGCACACCCGCGCGCTCTCCCGCGTCATCGCCGACTCACCCGCCCGCATCGTCGCGCTCTGCGACGACGACCCGAGCACGCACGGCAGCGTCCTGCACGCCCGTCCCGTCATTGCGCCCGATCAACTCGCGCCCACCGGCGCGACCGACCTGGTGCTCAGTTCATGGATGCACGAGGACGCGCTGTGGGACCGCCGCGCCCTCTTCGAGGCTCAGGGGCTCCGCGTCCACCGGCTCTACGCTCTCAGGCAGCCTGCATGAGTTGAGGCCCGCGCTCGCGCTGCTCGGCCCCCACCAAGGCATCGAGCAGCCCGCTCCGCCAGAACCACCGCTTCAACGGCACGTGCTGGCTGTAGCACACTTCAATCAACTCCCGGGCAAACGGGCCTTCGGCAAAACTGGCCGGCATCTGCGCCAACTGCCTGAAAGGCCCCAGCGCCCGCTGCGCGCCCACGCGCTCACGCTCGACAAACTGCCGCGTATACGCCCCCTCCATCTCGTCAAGCAGGTCGCGCCCGAACAACTCGCACGCGCATGCCGGCGCCGCCTGCGCAAAGCCCAGCGCCGCGTAACCCAGCCGATACTCCCGCTCCAGGTAACTGGCCGGCTCGTACCGGTGATCGTGCCACGCCACCGCGTCCGGGCGATATCGGACCTGCGAGCCGAATCGCTCGCGCAGTCGCCACGCCAGTTCGTCATCTTCAAACCCGTACGTGCTCGGAAACTCCGACAGACCTCCGACCTCATACACGGCCCACGCGGGGATCGACAGGTTGAGCATCCACGCGTGCCGGAAGCCCCAGTCTCGCTCCCACGCATCCGGCGCCGCCCGCATCCGGTCATAGAAGAAGATCATCGACGTCTCTCGTACGAGCAGGTCGAACATCCGATCGACCTCATGCACAATCCACGGCGAATCCCCGACCACGATCGTCGGCCTTCCATCACCGGACAACTGACGCTGCGCACTCAGATGCGCCTCGATCAGCGCCGGCTCAGGACGCATGTCGTCATTCAGGAATATCAGGGTCTCTCCCCGGGCTTCTTCCAGCAGCGCATTCCGCACGCCCGCCTGTCCACGCCGGGAGAAGGTGCGCACCCTCAGGTGGTTTCGCGGCCCGACCCAGAACTCCCGCAGCATCGGCTCGATGCCCGCGTCCAGCCCGTCGACTCCGACCAGCACCTCGAAACGGCTGGTGTCCACAGTCTGCTGCCCCAGCAGGCGCACGCATTGCCGGATCTTGTCCGCGCGCCCGCACGTTGGAATGAGAACGGTTGCATCGATGTGACTCACGCCGCCCATATCGGCATCTCATCGCCTGAACGTGCATCTTCGCGCCCGATGCGCAACTTCCGCCTCCCGCGCCCACACCCTGTTGCAAACACTCCAAGGCCCTGCCTGGCCGATGGAGCAGCAGCAAGACGGAGAAGACTGCATGCTCACCCCCGATCGCCGCCGCCACCCCCGCCGCCACGCCGAGGTCGCCTGCAAGGTCCGCTGCCCTGACACCGGACGTTATCTCCAAGCCCTGACCACGGATCTGTCCGAAGGAGGCGCCCTGCTCACCGTGCGCACCTCGCGCCCTCTGGCCGACGGGCAGACCATCGAACTGGCGCTGCGCGATGACGGGCAGGTGCTCGTGCGGCGCGAAGATCTCATCCTCGCGCAAATCGTGCGCTCCAGCGCCCGCCTCGACGACCGGCAGATCCTCGCCCTCCGCTTCGACCGCCCGCAGGTGCAGTTCGGCCGCTCCGTCCGCGCCGCGGCCGCCTGAGCCCGAAACCACGCTGCCGCCTATAGTTCAGGTGAAAGGCGGTCCCTCATGCTGTGGCAGCCCTCGCTCTCCGAGCGATACACCCGCATGTCCGACGCCGATCTGGCGATGGCCATCTCCGATCGGCGTCGCCGACTCGGCGAGCAACTGGTCATACTCGGACACCATTATCAGACCGACGAGATCATCCGTCACGCCGACTTCACCGGCGACTCGCTCAAACTCTCCCAACTCGCCGGTTCGGTTGCCGGAGAACGCGATGTTCGCTGGGTCGTCTTCTGCGGTGTTCACTTCATGGCCGAGTCAGCCGACATGCTGACTTCCGAAGACGTGCAGGTCATCCTGCCCGACCTGTCCGCCGGGTGCTCAATGGCCGACATGGCCGACATTGACGACACCATCGCCGCCTGGGACGCCATCTCCGGCTCCCTTGCCCGCGCCGGATGGACCGGACGCCTCGTACCGGTCACCTACGTCAATTCCTCGGCCGCCATCAAGGCCTTCGTCGGCGATCGCGACGGCGCCTGCTGCACCAGTTCCAATGCCGACCGCGTCTTCGAATGGGCCATGAGCCAGGGTGACGACGTCAAGATCCTCTTCCTACCCGACCAGCACCTCGGGCGCAACACTGCCGCCAAGTTTGGCATCGACGTCGCCCGGCACACCTGCGTCTACGACCCCAGACTCACCCGCCAGGGCGAACCCTTCGGCGGCGCGACCGAAGAACAACTCCTCCGCTCGCAAGCCATTCTCTGGGCCGGTCATTGCTCCGTGCACAAACTCTTCCGCCCGGAGCACTGCCACAAGATCCGCCAGGCCAACGCCGACCCGCGGTCCCGGCAGCAGCCCGTGCGCATCCTCGTCCATCCCGAGTGTGCCAAAGAAGTCGTCGATCTGGCCGACCTGTCAGGCTCGACCGAGTACATCATCAACACGGTCCGCAAGTCTCCCCCCGGCTCACGCTGGGCCGTCGGCACCGAACATCATCTGGTCGATCGTCTCCGCAGGGAACAGGAGGTCCGCGGCGTCGAGGTTCGCATCCTCTCCGACTGCCAGTGCATGTGTACCACGATGTACCGCATTGACCAGCCTCACCTGCTCTGGGTGCTCGACGGTCTGTGCGGGATCGGCACCGCGGCCGACGGCTCCGACGGCGCCCCTGTCGCGCGCAACGTCATCACGGTTGCGACCGATGTGCGCAACTCCGCGCTGCGTGCGCTCTCACGCATGCTCGAACTGACCACACCTCAGCCGGTCAACTAACTCAGTCGCGCTCCGACAACTCGCGCTCCATCAGACGAGCGCGGACCTGGACGATGGGCGTGCCGGCATCGGCCGCGTCGAGCGCCTCTCGCATCTTGCGACCCATCTTGAACTTGATCGTCCTCTTGGCCGGAACGGTTACAGGCTCGAGCGTCTTGGGGTTCTGTGCCACGCGGGGCGCCCGCTCCCGGATCTCGAACACCCCGAAATCGCGGAACTCCAGGCGATTGCCCTGCCCCAGTTCGATGGTCACCTCATCCAGAAACTGCTGGATCGTCCGCTTCACCGACGTCCGCTTCTGCATGGACCGCTCGGCGATGCGGTCAATCAGATCCTTTTTCGTGATGGTTGCCATCGCTTCTTTCCCCAACTTCGCAGGTCCACATCGACGACCCGAGACTCCGTGATCGCACGGAGGCGATTTCCCAGCCGCCGCTCCCCTTCGCCCACCAGTCACCTCAGCCCCACGCCGCGACTGGCCCCTGAATCTCCCCTATTCAGCCCGGGAAAGGGGTCGCCCGAAAGTATGACAGAACTTTATCTCCCCGTCAACACGCAACTTGCCGTTGCAGGGGAAATCCGGACAAATGAAATCAGAATCGCACCGAAACTCCCGCGAATACCCCAGCCAGGGAGCCGTTCCACTCAAACTCCCCGGGAGATTCCCCATCTTCCATCCGGTGGATCAGCATCCGATACCCCACCTCTACCCCAACCCTTGAATTGGGGTGCCAGGCCAGGGTGGGTTCGATCGAAAAACTGGTCGAAGTCCGGTCATCCAGTCCGAACGCCCCGCCTGTGGCCTCCACAGACAGGTACCAGCGTTCATACAGGTCGATGTCCAGCGCCGCCGCCGCCACCAGTTCAACAAAGGTTCCGTCGTACCCGCTCGTCAGCGTCTCGCCCCCGGTCCGCCCGGGGTCGGTCGGGTCGATGGCAAAGTCGAAGTCCACCCCGCTGACCCGCAGCCCGCCGCCCAGCGACCCACGAATACGTACCTCGTCGCGCCCGTCCACGGTGGAGCCGTCCACGTAACTGAACACCTCGTAGAGGGCCAGCGCATCGAGCGACCAGTGCGAGAAGTCGAGCCGTGCGTGCTCCCCGGCGTACACGTCGACCTCGCCCAGCGTCCGCGTCGCCTCGATGGTGCTTCCCTCGTCGGCACTGAAGAACGAGCCGGAGAAGCCGAAGCGCAACTTGCCCCGCTGCACCCGGACTTCGCCATAGGGGCTGAGGCGCGGGCTGTCGGCGCCCAGTTCGTCCATTTCGATCTTGTCATCGGCCGCCACGCCGCCGGGCAGCCTCAGATCACCTGATGGAGCCGCGTACCACGCCCGGGCCTCGAAGGACAAGGTCCAGTCGTGCAGGCGCGGGCGGCTCCAAGGCGACACATCCTCGGCCTCCTGGGCCAACGCGGTCGAGCAGGCCACACAGCACCCCCACAGCATCAGACCCCTCATCCCAAAGCCTCCCACCGCACCGGACCTCCGCCGAGCCACACTATCCGCAGGGGATTGATACCCGATTTCGGAGTTCTCCGCCGGCTCCCCCGGGATTTGACAGGTATCGGGCTCACCTGTCCACAATCGGCCCCGGAAACCACCTTCACCGGACCGGGTTCATTCGCCGCAGGTCGGGCCCGGCCCCCGGCGTATCGTTGCGGCGGTGAGCACTCAGCCCGACCAATTCGAGTCCGGGTTCGAGGTTGCGCCCGGCGTGCGGGTGCCGCCCGGCGCGATCACCCTCGACTTCGTTTCCAGTTCCGGACCTGGCGGGCAGAACGTCAACAAGCGGGCCACCAAGGTCCAGTTGCGCATCTCGTTGGCGGACATCCCCCTGCCCGAATCGGCCCGGGCACGATTAGCCGAACTGGCGGGATCCCGCCTCACGGCCGAGGGAGTTCTGGTCATCTCGGCCGACGAAACCCGCTCGCAGAAGCGCAACCGCGGTGCCTGCCTGGCCCGGCTGCGGGAGATGATCGTGCGGGCCACACACCCTCCCCGCGTGAGGCGACCCACCCGCGTGCCCCGCGGCGCCATCGAACGCCGTCTCGATGACAAGAGGCGCCGCGCCGACGCCAAGCAGTCTCGTCGTCCGCCTGAAAGCCACTGATCGGAGCGTCCTTGAGCCTCATCCTGGCCATCGAAACGAGCAATCCGGCCTCCGGCCAAGACGCCCCCAGCGCCGGCGTCGCGCTGGTCGAGTCGGCCGGGCCCGGACAGACCCGCCCGCTCGGCGTGGAATGGCTTCGGACGCTCGGGCGGCACGAGGACGACCTCATGCCAGGCATCGATCGGCTCGCCCGGCGCGTCGGCGTCACACCCCGCTCCATCACCCGCGTCGCGGTGTCCCTGGGACCGGGTGGGTACACAGGGCTCCGCGTGGCCTCGACCACCGGCTCCATGATCGCGGCGGCCCTCGGTGCGGAGTGCGTCGGCGTGCCCACGGCGGAGGCGCTGATCCGGCGCTCGACCGGTTCGGGGCCAACGGCCGTCTGCCTGGCGGTGAAGGGAACCACCGCATGGGTACACTGTTTCCCTGGAACAGGTGGATTTCTGCTGCCCTTTGACCAGTTTCACACTCTTCCGGTCCGCACACTGGTCGCCGACGCGTTTCTTCCCGAGGCTGTGCGCGCCTGGGCTGCGGGGGCAGGCGTCGGCATCGAGCCGCCGCGGTACGACCCGGTGGCGGTCGCGGAGGCCTGTCTGGATCGGGCGGCGGGCGGGCCGGTGTTGCCGTTGTACGCCCGGGAGCCCGAGGCGGTGGCGCGATGGCGTTCACGGGTGAGGTAGCGGAAGGACCGGGCCCCAAAGCGGGGTCAATCCTATAAACTGGGGATGCCGCCTCGGAGGCCGTTTCTGGTACTCGCGTGGCGGCGTATGTGGCGCGGGAGGAAGTTGACCCGCGTTGAAGTACCCCCCGAGGTTGGCCGATAGGCAGAGGGTCAATCTGGGAGAACTGGGAGGAGAAGGCGTTTTGGGGCACGACGGCACCGCGGCCTGGTAGTCGCCGCAAGTCGGGGCGAAGCATGGCGACGGGCGGAATCAAACAGGGCGAATGGGCCGACAAGCGCGTGTTCACCACCGGGGAAGCAGCGCAGGTGTGCAAGGTGAGCCAGCAGACGATCATCCGCTGCTTTGACAGCGGGCGTCTGACGGGATTCCGCGTGCCGGGCTCGAAGTTTCGGCGCATTCCGCGCGACGAACTGATCCGTTTCATGAAGGCCAACGGGATCCCGCTGGATCCGCTGGAGGGCGGCAAGCGGCGCATCCTGATTGTTGATGACGACCCTGCCGTCAACGAGTTGTTCGTCGAGGTGCTGACTCGCGACGGTCGGTTTGAAATCGAAACTGCCGAGACGGGCTATGAGGCCGGGCTGCTGACCGAATCATTCAAGCCGCATCTGATGATCCTGGACTACATGCTGCCGGACATCAACGGGAACGTGGTGTGCGAGCGGGTGAAGGGGCGGGAGTCGACGAAGGACACGCGGATCATCTTCATCAGCGGGGTGGTGAACGTAAGCGACGTGCAATCGCTGCTCGGCGCAGGGGCCGACGACTTCATCAAGAAGCCGTTCGACATTGATCGCCTGGTGTCACGAATCGCCGAACTGCTGGAGATGAACCAGAACGGTTGAGGACGGCCCGATGAGCGCGCACCCGGTCGAGGGCGGTCATCGCATCGAACTGATTGTGCGCGAGGTGGACCGGCTGGGGACACTGTCGCCGGTGGCGACGCGCCTGCTCGAGGCGGCCGGCATCGACGAGGTCGATGTCGGAGAACTGGTCCGGCTGCTGGAGATGGATCCGGCGCTGTCGGCCACGCTGCTGCGTTTGTGCCGCACGGTAGACCGCGGGCTGGGGGATCGCGTCAAGACGGTGCGGCACGCGGTGTCGATGCTGGGGCTGGAGACGGTGCGGTCGGTGGTGCTGGGCATCGAGGTGCTCGATGTGCTGCGCAGCGAAGAGGAGCGTCGGGGCGCCGGGGAAGCGCCCGGCTTCGACGTGCGGGGGTTCTGGATGCACGCGGTGGCGGTGGCCAGTGCATCGGACCTGATCGCAAAGCACCTGCGTCACGCCGGGTTGCAGGCGGGCGAGGCGTTCCTGGCCGGGCTGCTGCACGGGCTGGGACGGCTGGTTCTGCACCTGGTGCTGCCGCAGGCGTATGACCGTGCGCTGCTTGTGGCGCAGCAGCGCCGCAGCACCAGCGCGGCGATCGAGCGCACGCTGCTGGGCATGGATCATCACACCGCCGGGCGCCGACTGGCCGAGCGCTGGAGGCTTCCCGAGGCGGTTCGCGACGTGATCTGGTTTCACGGGCAGGCGATCGAGGGCGTGCCCGAGTCGTCCAGCCGCGAGTTGGTCGGCGTCGTGACGCTGGCGCGAACGCTGTGCCAGCGCCAGCACCTGGGATGGAGCGGGGACTTCGCGCCGGTAGCGGCCACTGAGCCGCTGGCGCGGCGCCTTGGACTGGAAGCGGGCCGGGTCGAGGCGATCGTGCCGCAACTGATCGAAGAGGTAGCCGAGCGCTGCGAGATTCTCGGGCTTGGGGAGCAGAGCGGGCCCGAGGTGCTGCTGGGCGCGATTGTCCAGGCCAATCGACGGCTCGGGCAGATCAACGAAACGCTGGACCGCGAGGCGCGGGCCCTGCATCGGCGGGCGCGGGTGGGCGAAGCGATCACCTTCTTCCATGAATGCTGGTGCGGGGACGAGCCGGTGGAGCACACGCTTTCGTGCGTGTCGGCCTCGCTGCGGCAGGTGCTCAAGCCTTCGTTCTGCGCGGTGCTGTGGTGGACGGGTGAGCAGGGCTGGCAACTGGCCCGCCAAGGCCCCGGCGCCCGATCCGAATGCGTGTCCCTGCCGGACCTGCACGTCGAGCCGATCGCGCTGGCCGCGACGCTCTCGGACCTGCGCGGGCGCAGTGCGCCGGCGAGCGTTGTGCTTGGCTCGGTGGAATGGCTGCCGGAGGCGGCAGACGACGGGCTGCGCGCCATGCCGATGGTGATGGATCGCGACCTTGTCGCGCTGGTGCTGCACGACGCCGACGTGCGGGGTTGGAACGAGTCGAGCGAACTGGCGCCGATCCGCGCGGTGTGGGCGTCGGCCGTGCGCGTGGCCGAGGCGCTGGCGCGCAGCCGGGCGCTCGAAGACGCGCTGGCGTCGTCGAACCGCGTGCTGGGCGAGATGCAAGCCGAACTGGCCGAGTGTGAGTCGCTGGCGCGTCTGGGTGAGATGACGGCCGGGGCGGCGCACGAGATGAACAACCCGCTGGCCGTCATCAAGGGCCGGGCGCAGTTGCTCGCATCGAGACTCGGCGAATCAGACCTTGGTTCGAGCGTGTCGGCGCTGGTCCGGGCGGCCGACCACCTGAGCGGGCTGATCAGCGAACTGAACAGGCTGGCGTGCGTCGACGGGCCTCGGCTCAGCGAGGTTGGGATCGAGGAGGTGATTGAGCGGGCGCTGGCGCGTGCGGGGGAGCGTCTGCCGGGCCGGCCCGAGGTCGAGGTCTCCGGCGTTTCGGGGGGTCTGAGGCTGCGGACGGACCGAGAACTGCTCAGCGACGCGCTGGCCGAACTGATCGTGAATGCAGAGGAATCAGGATCGCAGGCGAAGGTGCGGGTCGAGGTTTATGAAGCACCCGGTGATGGCCGACTCTATGTGCGTGTGGTCGACAGGGGGCGAGGCATGAGTGAACGTGCGATCAGACATGCGTTCGACCCCTTTTTCAGTGAGAAGCCCGCAGGGCGACAGCGCGGATTGGGACTGGCCCGCGCCCGGCGGTGCATCGAACTTCTGGGTGGACGCATTCGGCTGGAAGCACATCGCGAGGGGGGAACCATCGCGACCATCGGGCTGGATCGGCCTTGCGTGATGGCGCCGGCGGCGTGACGCGCCGGGGGAGGCTTTTGAGGATGGAGCGACAGGGAGAACCGTTTTCGGACGTGCCGGCCGTTTCGGGCGAGTTCAACCCGAGCGCCGAACCCATCGGCGACAACCGGGCACAGATTCTCATCGTCTCGCCCAAGCGGCACGTGCGCGACCGCCTGGCCGGGCTGCTCACCACGCACGGGTGCGGCGTGCGCACCGTCACCGGCGTGTCCGACGCGCGCTCGCTGCTGAGCGAGTGCACCATCGATCTGGCGCTGATCGACTGCGCCCTGGGCAACCCCGCGGCCTTTGATCTCTGCCGCGCCTGCACCGAAAGCGAGCCGGGCGTGCTGACCATCCTGCTGACCACCCAGCCCACGCTGGAAGACGCGGTGTGCGCCATGCGCCACGGCGCAGTGGACATGGTGCCGAGCACCATCGACTCGGCCGAACTGTTCGAGCGCATCAACGACGGGCTGGACCGGGCTCAGAACCTGCGCGAGCGCGAGCGGCGGGCGCTGCGACTGCGGGGGCTGTGCCTGCGGCTCAACTCGGCGCGGCAGGAAGTCTCGCGTCACGTCGGCGAACTGTGCTCGGACCTGGTGGAGGCCTATCAGGATCTTTCGACGCAGATCGATCACATCGGCATGACCAGCGAACTGAACTGCCTGCTGCGCCAGGAACTCGACCTCGAGACACTGCTGCGCACGACGCTGGAGTATCTGCTCTCGAAGATCGGCTCGACCAACGCGGCCATCTTTCTGCCGTCGAGCACGGGCGAGTTTTCGCTTGGGGCCTATGTGAACTATGACCGCTCGAAGGACGAGGCCGAGGTCATGCTCGATCACCTCGCCTCGGCCCTGGCGCCCAAGTTTGAGAACCAGACATCGCCGGTGTGGCTGCGCGAGCCGGAAGAACTCGAACTGTGGATGGAAGAAGAGGCCCACTGGCTGGACGACTGCCAGACCATGGTGGTGCCGTGTCATGAGGGGGGGGAGTGTCTGGCGGTGCTGACGGCCTTCCGCAAGCGACGCACACCGTTCTCCGAGACCGACCGGGTGATCGTCGAGACGCTGGGCAAACTGTTCGGCAAGCAGTTGGCGCGGGTGATCGGGATTCACCACCGGCACGTGCCCAAGGACAAGTGGGGCGAAGCAGACTGAGCGGAAACGGACCTTGTTCGGTCACCGGCGCGCGGGGATCAAGCCGCCACCGGCCCGGTCTTGCGGGCGTGCGCCGGTTCTGTCGTATTCTGCCGTCGCCGACGGCGTGATGACCGATTCTGCCGCATGAAAAACCCCCGGCTTGCGCCGGGGGCTCTGATTTTCACGCCGGTCCCATGCGATCGATGCAGAAGTTCAGTCCTTCAGCGCCGCCTGCGCCGCCGCGAGGCGGGCGATGGGCACGCGGAAGGGGGAGCAACTGACGTAATCGAGCCCGACCTTGTGGCAGAACTCGACGGACTTGGGGTCACCGCCGTGCTCGCCGCAGATGCCGACCTTGAGTTTGGGGTTTCCCCTGCGTCCGCGGTCAAAGCCCATCTGCACGAGTTCGCCGACGCCGAGGCGGTCGATGGTCTGGAAGGGGTCGCTCTCCAGCAGTTCGCGCGAGAGGTAATCGGGCAGGAAGGTGTTGACGTCGTCGCGCGAATACCCGAAGGTCAACTGCGTCAGGTCGTTGGTGCCGAAACTGAAGAAGTCGGCGATCTGCCCGATCTGCTCGGCCCGGATGGCCGCGCGGGGGATCTCGATCATCGTGCCGATCTTGACGTCGAGTTTACCGGAGAACTCCATGTCCTCGCGGACGCGGGCGATCTCGACTTCGATCTCGCCCCGCAGCACTTCGAACTCGCGTCGCGTGCCGATCAACGGCACCATGATCTCAGGCATCGCCCGCACGCCGCGGGACAGACAGTCGATGGCGGCCTCGACGATCGCGCGCACCTGCATGCGCAGGATCTCGGGGTAGGTGACCGACAGTCGGCACCCGCGATGACCGAGCATCGGGTTGGCCTCGTGCAGCGCGCGCACGCGAGTGCGGATCTTGGCCACCGGCACGCCGAGGCTGTCGGCGATTTCCTGCTGCGCGTCGGGTTCGTGCGGCACAAACTCGTGCAGCGGGGGATCGAGCAGGCGGATGGTCACCGGCAGAGCGTTCATCGCCTCGAAGATGCCCACAAAGTCGGCCCGCTGGAGCGGGAGCAGTTTGGCAAGCGCGGCCTCGCGGTCCTCGACCGTTTCGGCCAGGATCATTTCGCGCATGGGCTGGATGCGTCCTTCCTCGAAGAACATGTGCTCGGTGCGGCAGAGTCCGATGCCCTGCGCACCGAACTCGCGGGCCCGTGCCGCATCGTCCGGCGTGTCGGCGTTGGTGCGGATGCCAAGGCGACGGTACTTGTCGGCCCATTTCATGACCTTGGCAAAATCGCCTGAAATCTTCGGCTCGACCATGGGCAGGCTGCCCGCGATCACTTCGCCGGTGGTGCCGTCGAGCGAGATCATGTCCTGACGCCCGAAGGACCGCCCGTTGACCACGAACTCGCCCGCCTTGGCGTTGATATCGATCGCGCCGGCACCGGCCACGCAGCACTTCCCCCAGCCGCGCGCCACCACGGCCGCGTGACTGGTCATGCCGCCCGTGCTGGTGAGGATGCCCACAGCCGAGTGCATGCCGTCCACGTCCTCGGGGCTGGTTTCCTTGCGGACCAGAATGACCTTCTCGCCGACCTTGGCGCGTTCGACGGCTTCCTCGGCCGTGAACGCCGGGCGACCGACAGCCGCGCCGGGCGATGCCGGCAGTCCCTTGGCCAGCACGTCGACGCCCTCGCGCTTGCTGTGGTCAAAGTGCGGGAGAAGCACCTGAGTCAGGTCATTGGCCGGGATGCGCAGGATCGCCTGCTTTTCGGTGATCAACTTTTCCTTGACCATGTCGCAGGCGATGCGCAGGGCGGCCGCGCCGGTGCGCTTGCCCGTGCGCGTCTGGAGCATGTACAACCTGCCGCGTTCGATGGTGAACTCGATGTCCTGCATCTCGCGATAGTGCTTCTCGAGTTTGCCCTTGATCGCGATGAGTTCCTTGTAGACCTTCGCGTTCCACTTGTTCATCTCTTCCACGGGGCGGGGCGTGCGGATGCCGGCCACCACGTCTTCGCCCTGCGCGTTGACGAGGAACTCGCCGTAGAACTTGTTCTCGCCGGTTGACGGATTGCGCGTGAACGCGACACCCGTGCCCGAGTCGTCACCCATGTTGCCGTAGACCATCGTCTGCACGTTGACGGCCGTGCCCTTGAGCCCGGTGATCCCGCTCAGGCGACGATAACTGACCGCCCGATCGGCATGCCAACTCTTGAACACGGCCTCGATGGCCAGTTCCAACTGCTTGAACGGATTCTGCGGGAACTCATCGCCGACGTGGTCGCGGTAGACCTTCTTGTATGCGTCGCAGAGTTCCCGGAGCCCTTCAGCCGGCACGTCGGTGTCGAGTGCGGCGTTGTACTTGCGCTTGACAGCCTCGAAAGCGGACTCGAAGTGATGATGGTCGACACCCATGACCACGTCGCCGAACATGTTGATGAGGCGCCGGTACGCGTCGTAGGCGAAGCGATCGTTGCCGGTCCCCCGCGCGATGCCGGCCACCGATTCGTCATTGAGTCCCAGGTTGAGGATGGTGTCCATCATGCCGGGCATGGAAACCGCCGCGCCGGAACGCACCGACACAAGCAGCGGGTTCTCGTTGTCTCCGAACTTCTTGCCGATTTCCTTCTCGAGCACCGCCATGTGCTGATGCACTTCGTTCATCAGGCCGTGGGGCAGGCGCTTGCCCGCGTCGTAGTATCTGGCGCAGGTCTCGGTCGTGATGGTGAAGCCGGGAGGTACCGGCAGACCGATGGAGGTCATGTCCGCCAGGTTGGCGCCCTTGCCGCCAAGCACCTGCTTCATGCTCGAATCGCCTTCGGTGCGCGTCTTGCCGAAGTAGTAGACCATCTTGCTGGCGCGGGGACGGCGTGCCGGGGCGATCTTGCCGGCCTTCTTGGCCACACGCCCGCCCGTCCTGCCGCGCCCGCCCGCGTGCTGCTTGGCGCCCGTCGCGGGCTTCTTGTCGCTCTTCGTTGCCGTCTTCTTCACCGACTTCTTCACGACTTTCTTGCTGACTCTGCGTGTCTTCTTGGCCATGACGCCCAGATCTCCGGCACTCATGCGAATGTCCTTGGTGGTAGTTCCCCCGCCGTGCGCACGAGGGAAGGAAAGTCTATCGTGGATTCGTGCCCTGATCGACCAAACCTCGCGTTTCACCCGGACATGCCCGACGTTTCCGTACATCCGGACCCCTGGGAACTCGTGCGCCGCTGGCCGGCGACGCACCGGCTCGGGCTGTGGCTCGATCGACCTCCGGGGCATCTTCACCCCGTCCTCCGCCTCGGTTCGCCCCGAAACCCGCACACACTCCACAGCCCCCACCTCGCCGGCCTCCATGCCCTGATACACCCCGGCGAGCACTGGCGACTCTGCACCCTGGCCTATGAACTGGGGCGGGAACTCGAACCGGTCGCCAAACTGCCCCACCCCCCTTGCGACGACCGCGGCTGGTCTCTCGGGCAGGCTTTCGAGTTCCCGTGGACCATCCGGTTTGACCTGGGGCACCACACCCAAACGGTGGAGGGACGGGTGGACGAGGCGGCCGAAATGCTCTCCTGCCCTGCCGGACCGGGCGGTGGGTATGACATACACCTCACTGACCCCGAAGCCGGGCGGCCCGCGTTTCGGGCGGCGGTGGAACGGGTGTTGTCCTACATCGCGGCGGGCGATGTGTATCAGGTCAATCTCACGCACCGGCTCACCGGGACGCTGGTGGGGTGTCCGCGGGCGTTTGCAGCCGATCTGCTGTCGTCCGCCTTGCCCTGGCAGGGGGCCTGTCTGGAAACGCAGGACGCTCTGGGGCGGCGGCGCGTGATCGTCTCGGCCAGCCCGGAGTTATTCCTGCGCTACGACGCCGCGACGCGCCGGGTCACCACGCGGCCCATGAAGGGCACTCGTCCACATGGCGGCGACGAGCGGGAACTGGCGTCAAGCCCCAAGGATCGGGCCGAACTCAACATGATCATCGACCTGATGCGCAATGACCTGGGCCGGGTGTGCAGCCCGGGCACCATGCGGGTCGAATCGGCCATCAACCTTGAACACCACGGGCACAGCGTCATTCAGTCGACCGGCACTGTGTCGGGAACGCTGCGGCCGGGGCTGGAGGCGCGCGATCTTTTCGCGGCCTGCTTTCCGCCCGGCTCGGTCACCGGCGCGCCCAAGATCCGGGCGATGCAGATCATCGAGGAACTCGAGCCGGTGGTGCGGGGGCCATATTGCGGGTGCATTGCCGGCGTCGGGCATGACGGGTCGATCTGCGCCAACGTGGCGATCCGCACGGCATTGCTGACGGCGACCGATCGGGCTGGAGTATGGACGCTGGATTTTCCCGTGGGCGCGGGCATTGTGGCCGACTCGGACCCGGACGCCGAGTGGGCTGAGACACTGACCAAAGCCGACGTGCTGCTGCGTCTGGCCGGCCGCAGCACCAGCGGCGCGGCGCGATAGGTCAGGGCGAGGGGCGCTCGGCGGCGCTCCAGCGGTCGGACCGGCGAGGCGCCAGTGCAAAAGCGAGGCAGCCGATCGAGCCGATCACGCCGGCCGATGTCATCGGCAGCGCCCATCCGGCGCTGGACAGCGCGTCGTTGCGGAACGAGCGATTGGGCGCCTTGCCTGCGGGAATCACTGTCAGGGCGGCGTACCACTCCCACGAGTCTTCGGCAAGTTCGTCGGGGCTGCGCTGCGGCGCGGGCTGGCCGGCGCGGGCGGCCGCGAGCACGCGCCCGTCGAAGGAACGTGCGCTTTCCGGATAATGCCGCGTCCACTGTCGGAAGCCGCCCTCCGTTCGCAGTTCGAGAAAGCCGAAGGTCCAGCGCTTTCGCATGACTTCGCCATACTCGCGGCTGGACTGGTCGACCTCGATGCCGAAGCGGCTGTCATCGACGCCGGGGTTCAGGTGGCGCGAGACGAACACCAGCCGCGGCGTGATGTCGCGATCCCGGACCGCCTGGCGGAACTGTTCGTAGGTGCGTCCGCCGGGTTCGCCGACGATGAGTACGCGCAGCCAGTCTTCGTGGCGTGCCAGCCCGGGCAGGGGCAGCGGGTTGGGCACGCCGACATCGATCGAGGCCGAGTCGGGGCCGTAGTCGACCACGACCTGCCCGGCGCCCTCGGCGTCGAGTTGGTCTCGCACCGTCACCTCGCGCCCGGCAAACTCGAAGTCGGTGACACCGACCTCGATGAAGTATGGATGCTCACGCGGGTGCTCGCGGTTGTAGGCGGCGATGCGCCGGCCCATCGTCCACGCACCGACGCCCAGCGCCAGCAGAGAGAATGAGAGTCCGGTCCACGCGATGAGGCGCGGCTGCTTCATGGCTTCGGCCCCGGCGCTTGCACGGCGCCTCAGTGCCCGCCCGACGACGATTCGCCTGCGGGCTTTTCCCCGGCCGCCACCGGGTCGTGTTCATCGTAGAGGTGCGGAGTGACGCCGACGCGGGTGAACGAGTGATTTGCATCGGGCAAGTCGGCGTCGGAATGCCCGTGTCCGTGCCCCTCGAGATGATGAGCCATTTCTTCGGCCCACTTTGCCTGCCCATCAACCCCCATCGCGTTGTATCGATCGATGTAGCGTTGTCGGGCAAACTCGACCATGCTCTTGCCCATGGTCGTGTCGTATCGGGGACCGACCCTGGCTGCGCCCAGCGACAGCGTGACCGACTGGGCGTCGCCGCCGGGGCTGATGGTGCCCTGCTTGAAGCCGTACACTTCTCCTCGCCCGCCCAGATCAAGGGACGTCAGCCCGAGGAACACCCCAAGCGCGAGCAGGCAGAACAGGAAGACCATGGTGTTCAGCGGCTTGTCATAGCGCAACTGCATGAAGAACATGCAGACCAGCGAGGCCTTGATCACCGCGATCGACAGCGCGCCCACCACGTTGATCCAGTGCGGGATGTGAATGGAGAACTCTCCTGCGGCCCACTGTTCGAGACTGGCGAACGTGGTCGTCAGTGCGGTGAGGAACAGCAGGGCCAGCAGCACGCCCAGAAGGATGCGCCAGTCGACGATGACATGGTCGGCGTGGGTGCCCTGGAAGCCGTGCGGGTCCATCTGGTCATAAGCGGCGTCGGGGTGTGCGTGTGAGTTGCTCATGACGTGTTTCCTCAGTGAATCAGGTACAGCAGCGGGAACAGGAAGATCCACACCAGGTCCACCAGGTGCCAGTACAGCCCGCTGGTCTCGACCATGGTGTAGTTCTTGGGCCCGTAAATACCCCGGTATGAACGCACCAGAACCCAGGTGAGCAGCCCGGCGCCGATCACCACGTGCAGGGCGTGAATCGCCGTGCCTCCGTAGTACACCGCCCACCAGAGCGGCTCGGCGGGGTGCTGGGCGAAGGGATAGTCGAAGAACGCGCCGGGGCGCTTGCCCCCGTAGCCCTCGACGAAGTGGAACATGCCCCACATCGCCGTCTGCCCGCTCTTCTCATAGTGGCCCAGTGTGGGGTCGAGGAAGAAGAAGTAGCCCGACCACTTGGGGATGTACTCGAAAGTGAACTTGATGGCCAGGAACAAGGCCGCGCACACCAGCGTGATGTACAGGTTGATCCGCAGCCACGACTGCTGGTTCTTCTGGGCGCAGCGCACCGCCATTGCCACGGTGAAACTGGACACCAGCAGCACGATGGTGTTCAGCAGCCCGAACTTCACGTCCAGATATCCTGAGCCGATGGCGAAGGCTTCGGGATACAGCATGCGGAAGATGGCGTAGGCGCAGAAGATCCCCGCGAAGAGCAGCACTTCGGTGGTCAGGAAGAGCCACATGCCCAGTTTGGCGGCGTCGAACTCGTCGGCCGCCGAGCGCCAGTGCCCCTCGTGCTGGTAGGTCTCCCAGCGTGCCTGCTTCCTGCCCGACTTGGATTGGATCGTCGTCATTGAATGAGGTCTCCTCATCAACTCACGAACTTGGGCAGCGGGTAGTCTTCCTCGCTGCAGTGAGGGGGCACCACCGACTCGAAGTCGTAAGGCCCGTGCTGGACCAGGGGCTCATGGTGGAAGTTATGTGCGATCGGGGGGCTTTCGGCCTCCCATTCGAGCGTCAGCCCGCCCCACGGGTTGGGCGGCGCCTTCGGGCCGGCCACCAGCGAGTGCAGGAAGTTGCCCAGGTGCACCAGGAACCCTGCCGCCAAGATCCACGAGCCCACCGTCGACACCTGGTGCAGCAAATGGAAGTGATCGACGTAACTGGCGTACCGCCGGGGCATGCCCTGCGTGCCCAGGATGAACTGCGTGAAGAAGGTCACGTTGAACCCGATGAACACCAGCGCGCAGCCCAGCATCCCCATCTTCTCGTTGTACATCCGCCCGAACATCTTGGGCCACCAGTGGTGCAGCCCGCCGATGAACGCGATGACCGTGCCGCCCATCATCACGTAGTGGAAGTGCGCCACCACGAAGTATGAGTCGTGCAGGTGCAGGTCGGTTGCCAGGGCGCCCAGCGGCAACCCGGTCAGCCCGCCGATCGAGAACAGAAACAGGAACGACAGGGCGTAGAGCATCGGCGTATTCAGTGCGATCGAACCCTTGTACAGGGTTGCGATCCAGTTGAACACCTTGATGGCCGTCGGGATCGCGACCAGGAAGGTCAGCGCGCTGAACACCGCGCTGGCAAGTTCACCCATCGCCGTGAACATGTGGTGGCCCCACACGAGGAAACTCACCCCGGCGATGCCCAGTGAACTGAACGCGATGGCGCGGTAGCCGAAGATGTGCTTGCGGGCGTGTACGGCCAGCAGTTCAGAGATGATGCCCATGCCCGGCAGGATCATCACGTAGACCACCGGGTGCGAATAGAACCAGAAGAAGTGCTGGTAGAGCACCGGGTCTCCGCCCATCGACGGGTCGAAGATGCCCACGCGGAACAGGCGCTCGAAGATCAGCAGCAGCAGCGTGATGCCGATCACCGGCGTGGCGAGCACCTGAATGATGCTCGTCGCGTAGATGGCCCAGACGAACAGCGGCATGTCGAACCAGCCCATGCCCGGCGCCCGCAACTTGTGCACCGTCACGATGAAGTTCAGGCCGGTCAGAATCGAACTGAAGCCGAGGATGAACGCGGCCCCGACCATCAGCACCACGCGGTAATAGTCCGCGTCGGTCTGGATCGAGTAGGGGGTGTAGAAGGTCCACCCCGTGTCGGTGCCGCCCATGATGAGCGCCACCACCCCGAACAGACTGCCCGAGACGTAGATGTACCAACTGAGCAGGTTGAGTTTGGGGAAGGCCACGTCCTTGGCGCCGAGCATGAGGGGGAGGAGGAAGTTGCCAAGAGCCGCCGGCACCGAGGGGATGATGAACATGAACACCATCACCGCGCCGTGGATGGTGAACAGGCGGTTGTAGGTGTTGCCCGCACCCCCGGCCGTCAGCGTGCGGTCTCGCACCATTTCCCCCGTCTCGGGGTCGACCACGAGTTTGCCGACGTTGAAGAGCACGCCGGTGACTTCGTTGGTGGTCTCGCTGATACGCATGGGCTCGAACAGTTCCAGGCGCACCGCCAGCCCGGCGACGCCGCCGACAAAGAACATTGTCAGCACAGCGACCAGGTACATGACGCCGATCTTCTTGTGATCGACGGTCGAGGCCCAGTCCCAGATCGTGCCCCAGAAGCCCAGGCCCGTGTTGTCCAGGAACGAGCCTTCCTCGTGCCCGTATCCCGTCGGCTGGTGTGGTTCAGTCATCGCTCACTACCTCGTTCACCGTGCTCGGTGCGCAAACCCCGGAAGATCCCGACTCAGCCCCCGGTCGAACCCTCGCCCGCGCCGCCGGTCTGGCCCGGCGCCGCTTCGCCCTGGCCGGCCGGCTGGCTGCTCAGGCTCTTGAAGTAACAGATCACGCCGGCGATCTCTTCGTCGGACAGGAGGCCCAGGAACGGCGTCATGACCTGCCCCTGGAACCCGTCGGCGCGTTTGGCCTGCGGATACAGGATCGACTCGCGGATGTAGTTCTCATCGACCACCACCTGGCCCCCGCCTTCCAGCGCGCGGGTGGCGCCGAACGAGCCGAGCCAGGTCGGGCCGATCCCGGGGTTGCCATCCACGGTGTGGCACGAGATGCAGTTGTTCCGGTACACCAACTGGCCGAGATCCTCGCAACTAAGGGCGCCGGCGCTCCAGTCAGTCAGGATCTTCTGGTAGTCGTCGGCCCGCACGACCCGGAAGATCCCGTACATCTCCGAGTGCTGATCCCCGCAGTACTCGGCACAGAAGATCCAGTGATCGCGGTACGTCTCCTCGTCGTTCAACTTCTCGGTGTGAAACGTGTACGTCGTGTACTGGTTCGGGTACAGGTCCATCTTGGTGCGATAGTCAGGAACCCAGAACGAGTGGATGACGTCGCTGCTCTGCATCAACAACTGGATCGACGTGTCCTCGGGCAGGACGAAGATCTTGACGGCCTTCTTCGTGCCCATCGGCAGCGAGTAGGCCGATTTCTCCCCGTTCGGATAGGTGATGTTCCAGTCCCACTTCATCCCCGAGACGTTCAACTGGATCGCATCGGTCGGGGCCACCACCTTGGCCATGTATCCCCGGAAGCCGGCGATGAAGATCACCAGCAGGGCCGACGAGGGCACGACCGTCCAGAAGATTTCCAGCGGTCCGTTGTGCGCGGTGCTGGCCGGTGCCGGCACGCCGGTACGGCGGCGGTACTTGAAGACCCAGTAGACCATCAGCCCCATCAGCAGCACGAAGAAGAACACGCTGAACCAGAAGATCAGCAGGAACAGCCCGTCGGTCATGACGGCCTGCGCGTTCTGTCCCGATGAGCGGAACAGGAGTTGCTCGAGCGCCCCGCCCTTACCTGCGATCAGGTTCAGTTGTTCGCTCTTGAACGGCGCCAGTGCGTCGGGTGCCTGCGATATGGTCGTTGCCGCGTCCTGAATCATGGTCAGTGTCCTGCCGGCCTGGGTTTGCCTTGCTCCCGGCCGCTCCACGGAGAACCCCCTTGGCGGCTCCCCTTCGACTCGAATTTCATCTCGCCCGCCCGCTGACGACGACGCCGCTCGCGGAACAGCAATCCGCCCACCAGCCCCGCAAGAAACACCACCGTCACCGCCCCGCCCAGTTGCATCACCCGCAGCGCCTGGATCGTGTACGCCCCGGCCGTGGGATCAAACTGGAAACAGAAGTGCAGCACCCGATCCGTGATGGACTGGGCCACCCTGCCTTCGCTGGCGTCCAGCAGCGCCAGTTTCATCTGCCGCGGGGGATAGTCATATCCGTAGAAGTAGCGCGTCACTGTGCCCTCGGGGCTGAGCACCATGAACGCGATCGGATGCGCAAACTCGCCGTTGGGCAACTTCTTGTAGCGGAAGCCCACCGCGTCGGCCACCTGGCGCACGCTGTCGGCATCGCCGGTCAGGAACGCCCAGTTGTCCGAGACTTCCTGCCCCACCTTGCGGGTGTATTGCGGGATAATCTCGTTCTTCTTGCCCTGTGCGACGGTCGGGTTTTCCTGCTCGTCGAAACTCAGGCACACGACGTTGAACTCGCTGCCGATCGCGTAGTCCAACTGGTTGAACGACGCGACCATCTGCTCCATGACCATCGTGCACACGACCGGACAGCGGTAATACACCAGCGCCAGCACCACGGGACGGCCGCCCGCGAATGACGCGGCCAGCGGCACCGTCCGCCCCTGCGAGTCCTGAAACGTCAGTTCCAGCGGCACGCGGGCACCCAGGTGCTCGGCGAGCCCGACCTCATCGAGAAACGCCGGTCTCTCGTTGACCTGCGCGTGCGCGGGCGGCGAGGCCAGCGCCGGCAGCATCGCCAGCACCAGCGCCATCCGTCCCGCGTTGATACGCGCCGCCAAACTCATGTCAGCCCTGGCCTCCGCGCTCGGCGACCACCTGCTGCATGGCCTGCTCGATGGGCATGCGCACCCGGTCGTGGTCGATCCAGCCCCAGGTCTCCAGCGCTCCCATCGCCGCCGCCTTGTTGTTCCGCGCCACTTGGCCGATGGTCGTCGTCTCTTCCACGGCGGCCTTGTACTTTGACGTATAACTGTTGAAGAACGCCATCAGCACCAGCACGACGAACAGAGTGCCGAACACCATGGCGATGAGGGTGATCAGCATCGCCTTGGGGCTGGCGTGCGAACCGTGCTCGTGCTGCCCGTGCCCCTCGGCGGGAAGGTGACGATGCCAGGCGTCGGGTGTTTCGTGCTGATGCTCCAGTTTCTGGTTGCTCATGTCGTCTGGTCCTGTCGTGCCTGGGCACGTGCGTCGTTTTTCGCGGATGGGCCGGGCACGGCTGCCCGGCGCTGTCGATCGAACCCCTCGGGGTTTTCCCGGTCCTCTCTCACACGTAGTTCACATGTTCCAGTGCGTACTCCAGCCGCGGGTCTTTCATCGGCACCAGAGCCGCCGACGCGGCCGCCCGAAGCAGGAAGAAGCCGAGGACGCTGAACACGCCGAGCACCGCGGCCACGTCAACCCACCAACTCATCGGCGCCAACTCCCCGCCGGCGTCGACCGCGGGCTTGATGATCCACACCATGTCAAGCACATGCGCGGCGATCAGGATGAACGCCAGCGCCCCGAGCACCTTGGGATTGCGTTTGGGCACGCGCGAGATAAGCAGGAAGAAGGGCACGAAGAAGTGCACCGCGATGAGCACCTGCCCGAGGATCGCCCAGCCCCCGCTCCTTCGGAAGACGTAGTAAGCCGTCTCCTCGGGAATGTTCCCGTACCAGATCAGGAAGTACTGCCCGAAGGCGATGTAGGCCCAGAACACGGTGAAGCAGAACATGAGTTTGCCGTGATCGTGCAGGTGCTCGCTCTCGACCAGTTCGCCCAGTTTGCCGCGCATCTTGAGGAAGGAGAACACCACGGCGAGCATGGCCAGCGAACCGAAGGCCGAACTGGCGAAGTAGTACACCCCCCACATCGTGCTGTAGAACCGGAAGTCCATTCCCATGAGGAAGTCGAAGGCGAAGAACGCGGTGGAGAGCGCGAAGGCCAGCAGTCCCCAGCCCGAGTTGAAGCGGCAGCGCCGGCTGAGCCAGCGGTCGCCGCTGGTGTCCTGCTCGATGCTCCACCCGCGCAGGCGCAGGGACAGGAAGGTCCAGATGCCCGCGTAGACGGCAAAGCGGATGATCAGGAAGGTCGTGTTGAGATACCCGCTCTTGTGCTCGAGCAGATGGTCGCTGTGCGGATCCATGCCGATCCATCGCAGCAGCACGCCGCCGGAGACGATCTCGATCACCAGCGCCACGCCGACCATCGCCATGCAGATGGGCAGCATGGCCGCCAGGTTCTCGTATTGGCGCCGAAGCGTGGTCGACCAGCCGGCGTTGGTCATGTGAAAGACCATGACAAAGAAGAGGGCACCCAGCGCCATCGCCGTGGCTGCCAGCACGCCGATTTCGTACGCCGCCAGAGCGTGACGGATGTCATAGACGAATCCGCCGACGACGGTCAGAGCCAGCCCGACGGCGCCGACGCCCAGCAGCAGGTGTTGCATGCCGGAGAACTCGCCGGGGCGGATGCGGGTGAACTGCTCATGCAGCGCCGGATGCCTGGCCAGCCGGTCCAGGCGCGCCTGGTATTCCTGATCGCTGATGGCCGGCTCGTGCGGCCCCATGTGCGCGTGCGCCTGGGTCACTGACCACCTCCCTGGGCCCCGTCTGCCGGGGTTACTCCCTGATCTCCGGCGGGCGCGGGCGGCGCACCGACCGGCAACGGGCGAGTGCTCATCAACGCGTCCAACTGGTCCTGCGGCACGCTGTCCAGTGAGCCCGCGTGCGACTTCTGCAGCGCCCGCACGTACATGACGATGTTCCAGGCATCCTGCACTCCCACGGAATGGGCATACCCGGGCATGTTGCGCACGCCGTTGCGGATCACCTCGAAGATGTACCCGTCCCGAGCGGTTCGCTGCATCGGATCGGTATACAGGTCTGCGTGCAGGTTGGCCGGCGGCGCGATGAACTGCACCGCCACCTCGCCCTTGCCGTCGCCCTGGTACCCGTGGCAGGCTGCGCAGAAGATGTTGAACTCCCGCTGCCCTCGCCTGATGCGATCGAGCGTCACCGGCACGGGGATGGAGTCGACGTAGTCATCACCCACCCTGCCCAGGTAGATCGCGTCGTTCTCGCCCAGCAGATCCTCTCGCTGCTGCATGTATGATTGCGCCCAATCCGCCTTCGCGAAGGTCACCGGGTCGAAACTGGCCCGCCCGAAGGCAACCGTGTTGGGATCAGGCACGCGCGCGCTCGATCCGTTCTCGTAGAAGGGCGTGTCGGCCTGCGGATTCCACCGCGCCTGCTTGTCCATGTCGGGGAAGAACTCGCGCGGGGCCTTGTCGGAACGATCGCCCCGGCACCCGCCCAGCAGCGCACAGCCCGCCGCCAGAGGCAACGCCACACGCATCGCTCTCGTGCATCTCCACCTCATCACGCATCGTCCTCCACCAGTTCGATCGACCGCGCTCCGGCCTCCTCCAGGAGATCCTTGATCCGATCGGCGTCGAAGCCCGCGTCCTCGGCCTCGATGCAGAGAAAGAAGGTGTCATCGCTCACCGAGAGGAATCGCTCGTTGGCCAGCAGCGGGTGATGGAACCGCGGAAGCCCGTTGAGCATCAGCATCCCGAACAGGGCCGCAAACGCCGACGGGAGCACGCCCATTTCAAACATGATGGGCACGAAGGGCTCCCACGCGCCGTACGGCTTGCCCTGCACTACCAGCGGATAGGCGTTCGCGCTGACCCAGTACTGGAAGAGCAACCCCAGGCCCGCCCCACTGAAACCGATCGCCGCCACCAGGAAAGGCAGAAACGTCCGCCTGATTCCCATGGCCTCTTCCATCCCGTGGATCGGGAACGGGCTGTACACGTCCCAGCGCCTGAACCCGGCATCACGCACTTTCTCGGCCGCGTGATACACGGCTGCGGGAGTCGCAAACTCACCCACGATCCCGTGCACCGGCTTGCCTCGCTCAGAGACGAAGCGCGCCGGAGGACGGGCGAATCCGGGAACATACGTCCCTATCGCCATCGCGATGTCGCGAGCCCAGGTTCCAGGCTTCATCTGTGCATCGCTCATGTCAGTGACCCCCTCCATGCCCAGGATGCGCGTCCCCGCCCGGCCCGCCGGTGGCCGCGTGCGCCGGGCCGTGCCCGGAATGGTGCACCGAATCGTCGTGCGGGTCGGCCGCGGGCATGACGGCCTTCAACTCGGCCATCGCGAACATCGGCAGGAACTTGGCGAACAGCAGGAACAGCGTCAGGAAGATGCCGCACGAGCCGGCGAACGTTCCGATGTCAACCCACGTCGGCCAGAACATGTGCCACTCGCCCGGCAGCCAGGCTCGGTGCAGCGACGTGACGATGATGACGAAGCGCTCGAACCACATGCCCACCGTCACCGCCAGCGACACAAACCAGATCACCCACGGATTCTGCCGCAGCGCCCGGAACCAGAACAACTGCGGGCTGATCACGTTGCAGGTGATCATGGTCCAGTAGGCCCACCAGTACGGCGCCTTGGCCGGGTTGGCGCGGTTGTTGATGAACACGCTCCACTCGTACTCGTTGCCCCCGTACCAGGCGATGAAGAACTCCATCCCGTACGCGAAGCCCACCATCATGCCCGTCACGAGCAGGATCTTGGCCATGTTTTCCAGGTGCCGCAGCGTCAGCAGGTCGCTGAAGTTCGGCAACACCGCACGCAGCGGGATCAGCAGCAGCAGCACCATCGCGAACCCGCCGAAGATCGCGCCGGCGACGAAGTAGGGCGGGAAGATCGTCGTGTGCCACCCCGGCAGCACCGACGTGGCAAAGTCGAACGACACGATCGAGTGCACGCTGAGCACCAGCGGCGTCGAAATGCCCGCCAGGATCAGGTAGGCCGCCTCATAACGGTGCCAGTGACGGCTGCTGAAACGCCACCCGATCGACAGCAAGCCGTACACGAAGGCGCGGATCTTGTCGATGTTGACGAACTTCAACTCCACCGCATGCCCGGTCGGAAGCATGAACACGCACGGCATCTTCCTGCCCGTTGCCAGACGCCGCAGCGCCCGGTCACGCAGCGTCGCAAGGTCGGGGATCATGCCCATGTACCAGAACAGCAGCGACACCGTCGCGTAGGTGGATACCGCAAACACGTCCCACAAGAGCGGGCTGCGGAAGTTCGGCCAGATCGCGTTGGAGTTGGGAATCGGGAACAGCATCCACGCGAACCACACGCGACCGACGTGGATGCCGGGGAAGATGCCGGCGCAGATGACCGCAAAGATCGTCATCGCCTCGGCCGAGCGGTTCACCGCCGTGCGCCACTTCTGCTTGAGCAGGCAGAGGATCGCCGAGATGAGCGTTCCGGCGTGGCCGATACCGATCCAGAACACGAAGTTGGTGATGTCCCAGGCCCAGTCAACCTGGTTGTTCAGACCCCACACGCCCACGCCGGTGATGATCAGGTAGGGGATCATCACGGCCGCGAGCAGCGCCGTCGCGCTCGACACGGTGATGGCCGCGTACCACCACAGGGGCGCCGGCTGCTCGGTGTACCCGCAGACCGTGTCGCTGACGTCCTTGAACGTGCGGTCGTTGAGAACCAGCGGTGCATAGATCGCCGGGTCTTCGATGAGCGTCCCGTCTCCGTGCATCGCGGCGGTCGCGCTGACCTGTCCTGCCAGGCGCTCAGCGCTGATCTGGTCCGGTGACTTCTTCATCATGCCTGCACTCCCAGCACGCGCAGGCTCATCGCATACCCGCGGTCATGCGTGCTCCGCTCCCTGTCAATGAAGATCGAGCCGTGCCGCTCACCGCTCGGATCGGCGCCGTGCCCGCCCCCGTGCGAGCCGTCATCGTGCGGGGCGTCGTGCCCGCCGCCGTGCGCCAGCGGATCTTCGTGATCGAACACCCTGATCTTCTCGTTGGGGTTGCGGACGCGCAGGGCATAGGTTGTCCGCGGGCGCGTGTTGAGATAGCCCAGCAGCATGTACGACCGATCCGACGCCCGCGCCGCGCTGACCTTGCTCCCGGGGTCAAGGATGTCGCCGAACACGATTGACTCGGTCGGACAGGCCGCCTGGCAGGCCGTCTTGAAGAACCCGTCCGGAATCGGCGCCGTCTGATCGGCGCTGGTCCAGATGTTCCGCGCCTTGACCTCCTGCTTGGCCCGGTTGATCCGCTGGATGCAGTAGGTGCACTTTTCCATCACACCTCTGGAACGCACCGTCACGTTCGGGTTGTGCTGCATCTTGGTGATTTCATCCACCTTGGCACGCAAGCGTGGAGGAATGAGGTTCTGGTTGAACTCGATCCCCTTGGCCGTGCCTTTGGCAATCGTCTTGCCCACGTACTGCGCGTCCAGCCCGCCCTTGAACTTGGCCACGGCGTAATCGAAGAAGTTGAAGCGGCGCACCTTGTACGGGCAGTTGTTGGCGCAGTATCGCGTGCCGATGCACCGGTTGTACGCCATGTTGTTGGTGCCTTCGGGGTCGTGCGTCGTCGCCGTCACCGGGCACACCGTCTCGCACGGTGCATTCTCGCAGTGCACGCACGCCACCGGCTGCATGTACAGGTGCGTCGGATCGTTCAGGTCGTCGCCCGCAAAGTAGCGATCCACGCGAATCCAGTGCATCTCGCGGCCCTTGGCGACCTCGTTGCGGCCCACGACCGGAATGTTGTTCTCGCTCTGGCACGCAATCGTGCACACCCCGCAGCCCGTGCAACTGGCAAGGTCGATCGACATGCCCCACTGCGGCCCGCGTGAGTACGCCGAGCCGGCCGCAGGATCCTGAGCCGACTGGTTCAACGGGTTGTGGTAGATCGACACGTTCTCAGGCGTGTGGGACAACTCGCCCAACTGTTCGGCCAGGTTCAGCCCGTTGTCCGAGCGCGCCGTGCCGTACACCGCGTCCGGGCGGTTGACCACGCTCCCGGCGTGCTCGGTCCACCACTTGCGGTCAATCGCGCGCACGATGCTGGTCCGCGATTCCAGCGACCAGTGGTTCTGCGTGCTGGCGATCGGGTGTGTTCCGCGCGCCCTCTCCAGCGTCGCGCCCGTCGCCGTCGCCGCCCCGGCTGCACGCACGGCGTAGGTGTTCCAGCCCACTGCATCGCCGACCAGACCGGCCGCCGTCCGCCCGTACCCGAGCACCAGCCGCACCGTGTGGTCCGGCATGCCGGGCTGGATCCAGACGGCGATTTCCATCCGCTTGCCGCCGACGTTGAGCGTGGCCATGCGTCCTTCGGGGATCTGCTTCTTGGTGTATGGATCATCGCCACCCACCGGCAGCAGGCCCAGTTCGCGAGCCGTCGCCGGGCTGACGTACGCCGGATTGGCCCACACCACCTTTGACGCCGGGTCGGGCAGTTCCTGCAGCCACCCGTTGTTGGCGCCGCGCCCGTCGCCCACGGAGCCGGTCGCAAACACCACCTCCATCGCACTGCTCGAAGGCGCCGCACCCGGTCGGAATGCGCGCACTGCGTCGGCCACCGCGTCCATGCGCACCGAGACCGATTCAGGCCGGTGCGCCGTTGAATCGAGAAGCCCGTTGTGCAGCGCCCGCTTCCAGGTCTTTTCGAAGGCCGCCGAATCGCGACCCAGCGCCAGCCGGTCGGCCCACACGCCGGTCACGAGCGTGTACCCGTCCGGATTCTCATCACCCATCAGCAGTGCCAGCAACTCGATGTCGCTCAGGGCCGGCTCGTAGAGCGGTGCGATCATCGGCTGGATCGCCGACAGGGTGCCGTCCCAGGCTTCGACGTCGCCCCACGATTCGAGAGAGTGCGCCCCGTTGAGCGACCAGGTCGCCGCAGCGGCGGTCTCCGTGAGCGGGACCGACCAGCAGATCGTCGTCTTGACGCGTGCGAACTTCTCAGCAAAGTCCAAGCCCGCCGGCGCGTCGTACACAGGATTTGTCCCGATGCACACCAGCGTCTGGATCTCGCCCCGGTCCATCCGCTCCACCAGCGCCGCGATGCCGGCGCCGGCATCGGACGCCAGTTCGGCATCAAGAGGCGTAGTCCACACGATCGGATTGCTGTCTCGCACCGCACCCAGCGCCACGTTGATCGCCCAGACCAGCGCGTGAACCTCGGGTGGCTGCGAACGCCCCGCGATCACCAACGCCCGACCTTTGTTGTTCAGCAGGTCGTGCGCAATGGCCTCGACGTGCGCCGGCTCGATACCCGCGACGCTCACGCCCTCCATCGCCGCAAGCGCGCTCTTCAGCCCCGCCCCGCCGGCCGGCGGCTGCGACTTCATGATCTCGTGCGCCACCGCCAGCGCCAGCGCGCTGATCTGCGACGGCGCCATGCGGAAGCGATGGTCGGCCAGCGCGCCGGTCGGGGTCGGGCTCGACTCGGCGGCGTAAAGCCGGCTCATCTCGTCGCTGCCGTGCGCCACGCGCCGCGTCGCGGCAAACGCCCGGGCGTGAACGATCGCCTCCGGTCCTTCGTCTGCAAAGTTCGAGTCCAGCGACAGCACCGCCCGGACACCGCTCAGGTTGTAGTGCACCTTCTTCGGGCTGCCCAGCGCCAGCCGCGCCCCTTCCACCTGGCCGCGGACTTCGGCCGGATTCCACGCCAGCCAGGTGGCGCTGGGCCACATCGCCAGCACACGATCGCGCATCGCGTTGTGCGTCGGGCTCGACTTCTTGTCAACGATGAAGGCCAGGCCCTCGCCGCGCCGTTCGGCGTAGTCCTTGAAGTGCCGATAGGCGAAGGCCTTGAAGTCGTCCCAGGTCGCCGGCAGCGGCCCGCGCGATGGGTTGTTGTAGACCGGGAACTTCAGGCGATCGGGATCATACAGACCGAGGATGCTCGCGATGCTGTATACCGACGCCGCGCCGCGGTTGATCGGGTGCAGCGGGTTGCCCTCGATGTGGGTCGGGCGTCCCGTGTGCGTTTCGACAAGCAGCCCCTCGGCCCCGCCGCCGGGCAGCGGGATTGCGCTGGCGTAATACAGAGGTCGCCCGGGGATGATCTCTTCGGGCACGTCCTTGGAATAGGGCATCACCGCGCGCTGAGGACGCCGGCACCCGGGAATGGTCGCCGCGCCGGCCAGCGCCAGACTGGCGCCCATCAACTTGACGAATGAACGGCGTGACCCGGTCAGCAGTTCGCTGGCCTCGGGCGGAAACTCGCGCTGGACGAACTGGGTGAACTCCGGAGTGTTGGAGAACTCTTCCACGCTCCGCCAGTACTTCATCCCGCTCGCCCCGCGGGGCGCCTCGGGCGAAAGTCCGCTCTTCGATGGACAATGGTCGAGTGTGCTCATCGCTTCGCTCTTGCTCCAAGCCGCGATCGACTCGCAGCGCGCATTCTTCTAGTAATGGCAGGCCGCGCAGTGCGTCGGAGGATCGCGCAGCAACTCGCCCCGCAGCATCTCCGGCGTGATTCCGTTGTACCGCCTCTCCTCCACCGGTTTGCTCAGCCACTCCTGCTCAACCCAGACCAGGTCGGTCACCTTGTCCTTCGGCACCAGGCTGGGCGTCGGGTCGCGGTGGCAGTCCAGGCAGAAACTCATCGCCAGGCTCTTCACCTGATGCACCACCGGCATCGCGGTCACCTGCCCGTGGCAACTAAAGCAACTCACGCCGGCATTCACGTGCGACATGTGCGGAAACTGTACGTAGTCCGGCAGGATGTGAACCTCAGTCCACGCGATCGGCTGGTCGCCCGCGTACGCCGCCCGCACGAACCCGACCTTTTCCTCGGTCGGCAGACGCATCCGGTTCTCGGCGTGACACCCGTAGCAGGTCGCTACCGGAGGCACGTTCGAATGGCTGGAAGTCTCGACATTGGTGTGGCAGTACCGGCAGTCCATGCCCAACTTGCCGGCGTGAATCTGGTGGTTGAACCCGCTCACCAACTTCTGCGACCCGGGCTGAATCGGCGCATACCCGACTTCCCAGAACGCCGGCGTGAAGTAGTACCACACCCCGCCCACCACCGCCGCAGTCAGACCGGCGCCCATCAGCCCCAGCACCGTCGGCAGCGTGTTCATCCAACGCGGAAAGAGAGAGGGCACTCGTGCAACTCCTTCCCAACCTGACCAAATCTCGACTCGGTCCCGTACGGCCACCACGGCGCCCCGGAACGGGCCGCCGCATGGCCGGGGAGATTAGCACCGTTCCAACCGCTTCGTTGCGGCGTGGCCGAAATTTGTGCCCGTCCCGCCTATTCTGCACACGACTCCACAGTGCTTGACCGTAATTGAGACGCGGTCTCTGCATCTCCGATGGTGATCTCATCCACCTTCAAACTCGCCCGCGCCTTCGCTCCGGCCATCACCACAGGCTTCGCGTCCGCCGCTGCAATGTGGACCGTGTGGTACGTATTTCACATGCCGGGTATCCAGGTTCCTGTCCAACTCTCCACCTCTGTCCTGCTTGTCATCCTCGCGCTTGGCGGAGCCGCCGGGGCGCGGGCCGCCGCCGCAGAAGCGCGCGCACCGGCCTGGACCGTCGGGCTCCTCACCGGACTCACCGCCGGGCTGGTCAACCTCCTGTTGCTCGGCTCCCGTGTCGTCGAGCAACCCCGCTCCACCGACGAACTGCTCGATCAGGCCAACCGCCTGAACCCACAAGCCCCCGCCATCGTTTTCGGCTTCCTCGGGCTGTGCGCCGTCGTCGGGCTGATCGGCGGGCTGCTGGCGTGCCTTCGAGCGGCCAAACCCCGCAACCCTATTGACTGGCGTTCGCTGTTCGCCGTTGTCACCGCCTTTACGCTGGTGCCGCTCGTGATCGCCGGCGGACTGGTCACCAGCACCGAATCCGGCATGGCCGTCCCTGATTCGGTCACGACCTACGGCTCAATCTCAATCCTCTTCCCCCTGAGTTTGATGGCTGAGCCACGCATCTTCTTCGAGCACACTCACCGCCTGTTTGGCACGTTCGTCGGGCTGACGAGCATGGTGCTGGCGTGCTGGTCGATCTGTGGAGAGCGCGCCTGGAAGGTTGCCGTAGCCGTCGCGGCCGCCATCGCGGCGACGATCGTGCCCTTTGCCCTCGAACTGGCAGGTGTGATCCCCCTACCCGCCACCATTGCATGGCTGGCAATCGTCGCGCTGCTGGGCCTGGGCGTGCTGACCTGGAGCATCATCGTGGGCCGACTGGCTTTGGCCGCCGGGCTGCTGCTTCTGATGGTGATTACCCAGGGGTTGTTGGGTGCGTTGCGGGTCAGTGAGATCAGCACGCCCCTGGCGTATGCCCACGGCGTATTCGCGCAACTGGTCTTTGCCGCCGCCGCCGGACTGGCCGCCGCCAGTCTTGGCACCACGTCCTGCGGGCCCCGAGTCCTGTCCGCCCCCACGCGCGGCGCCCTCCGCTTGGCGCGGAGATTAGGCCCCTGGGCCGCTGGAGCGGTCATCATCCAACTCATCCTGGGCGCAGGTTTTCGGCACACATCCAGCCCCATACTCCTCTACACCCATGCCCTGTTTGCCTCTGTCGTGGCCGCCACATTGCTGATGCTCGGTATCGGGATGTCGAGCGCGGGTTCAGATGGGCTGCGTACGCGCCGACTTGGAAGCCTGTTGCTGGGTTTGGTCCTGATTCAAGTTACGTTGGGCGTGACAGCGTTCCTCATGGTCTCCGGCCGATCCGCCCGCCCGATCCCGACGTACGGGCAATTGGCGTCGGCGCACGACCTTCCCTTCTTCGAGGCCGCCTTCACGACCTCCCACCAGGCGCTGGGTGCGGGCCTGCTTGCCCTGACCGTGGCGATCGCGGTTCTATCGCGGGTCCGCCTGACGCGCCAGCCCACCTGACCAGGGCAATCTCGGGGCTCCTTGGGCGTTGAACCGAAAGAGAAGAGGCTGGGAAGCCAATCTCTTATTTGGTACCGTGGGACCAGATTCGGCCGGAGCACCGCCATGCCCGTCGCACCCGAGGATCGCCTGCCTGCCAACCTCAAGCCCCTCAAGCCCGATCGCTTCGGCTATGAACAGGCCCGGCACCTGTTGTGGCGCGCCGGCTTCGGCGGCACGCCCGAGCAGATCAACACTCTGGCCTCGTGGGGACCGCAACGGGCGGTGGACTACATTGTCGACTTCGATCAGATCGAGTATCCCTCCCCGCAGCCCGACGCATTCGACCCGGACATCATGCGCCCGCTGACTCCTGAAGAGCAACGGGACCTGCGCCTGGCTCGCCAGCGGCAGGACGAGGAAACCGTCGCCCGCTTCCGCCTGCGCGAACAGCAGGCCGAACGCGAGGACCGGCTGCAGATTCGCAAGGTGCAGCAGTGGTGGCTGACGCGCATGATCGAGTCGCCGCGCCCGCTTGAAGAGAAACTGACGCTCTTCTGGCACGGACACTTTGCGACCAGTTATCGCACCATCGAAAACAGTTACCACATGTACGCGCAGAACCAGTTGTTCCGCGCCCACGCAGCCGGCAACTTCGGCGACCTGCTCTTTCAGATCATCCGCGACCCGGCGATGCTGGCTTACCTGGACAACGACGAGTCGCGGCGCGACCGCCCCAACGAAAACCTGGCGCGCGAACTGATGGAACTCTTCAGCCTTGGAGTGGGCAACTACGACGAACACGACATCAAGGAAGGCGCCCGCGCCCTCACCGGCTACTCCTTCGAGGATGACGTGTTCGTGTTCAACCAGAACAACCATGACGCCGGCGGCAAGACCATCCTCGGCAAGAGCGGCACGCTCGACGGCGACGGGTTCGTCACCGCCATCCTCGAGTCCCGCGCCTGCTCACGGTTCATCTGCACCAAACTCTACCGCTTCTTCGTCCGGGACGTGCCGTTGGACTGGCGCAGCATCCCGCGCGAGTCGCGCGATGTGATCGCCGACATGGCCGACGCGATGCTGGGCGCACGGTATGACCTCAAGCCGGTACTCAAGCGCCTGTTTCTCAGCGAGCACTTCCACCACGAACAGGTCGTCAACGAGAAGATCAAGAGCCCGGTCGACCTGATCGTCGGCGCGGTGCGCTCGCTCCATACCCCCGTGCGCGATCTGGGCATCCTCGTCGACGCGCTCGACCTGATGGGCCAGGACATCCTCTTCCCGCCCAGTGTCAAGGGCTGGGACGGCGGTCGCTCGTGGATCAACACCTCCACCCTCTTCGTCCGACAGAACATCCTCGCATTCCTCCTGACCGGCAAGAAGCCCGTCGGCTACGACGCCCTGGCCGACCAGCAGGTCTTCGAGAGCGACAAACTGCTCACATGGCTCGGCGAGACAGATCCCTCGGCCGCGCGCGACCCGGCCCGCGTCATCGATTTCCTGCTTCGCCTGACGCTGGGCGCCTCGCCGCCCGAGGTCCGGGAAACGCTGGAGACATTCGTGGCCGATCACAATGGCGCGCTCGGGCGCGACATGCTCACGGCCATTCTGCTCATCATCACCGCCATGCCCGAGTATCAACTCTGTTGATGGAGCCGCCCGCCATGAGTCTGCACAACAACCCATCCGACGCCCGCGCCTACACCCGGCGCGACTTCCTCAATAGTTCGCTGATCCTCGCCTCGGCCGCCTTCACCGTGCCCTCGTTCATCCAGCGCTCGGCCTACGCGCTTCCACAGCCGGGCGCCGGGCTGGCGTCCATCCCGGGCGTGCCCGAAGACCGCGTGCTGGTCGTCGTGCAACTGTCCGGCGGCAACGACGGGCTCAACACCGTCATCCCCTATCTCGACGACACCTACTACCGCGTGCGCCCCTCGCTCGGGCTCGCCCGCGACCAGGTGCTCTCGCTGGCCGGCGCCAACGGCGCCGACGTCGGGCTTCACCGTGCACTCGAACAGATCAAGAGTCTGTACGACAACGGGCAGTGTGCCGTCGTCCAGGGCGTCGGGTATCCCAACCCCAACCGCTCGCACTTCAAGAGCATGGACATCTGGCACACCGCCGAAACCTCAGGCACCGGCGACGGCTGGCTCGGTCGCTACGTCGACGCCGAGTGCTGCGGCTACGGCAAGGGCGAAAGCGGCACGCCCGACGGCTCGGCCCCGGTGCAGATCAAGGCTGTCGAGCCGCCCGTCTCCATCGGGCGCACCGCGCCGCTTGCGCTGATGGGCCGCACCACCAAGCCCGTCTCCTTTGAAACCGCCGACCTGTTCCGCTGGACCGGGCAGGATGTGCACAAGGACTTGCTCGACCCGTACCGCACCATCAGCGAACGCCCGGTGCCGGCCGAAGTCGACGAGCACTCCACGGCCGCCTTCCTCATGCGTACGTCGATGGACGCACAGATCGCGTCGGACTCGATCCGCCGCGCCGTCTCGGCCAGCCCGCTGGTGCAATACCCCAACTCCGACCTGGCGCGCCAACTCGAAATGGTCAGCAAGATGATCCGCGCCGGCATGAAGACCCGCGTGTACTACGTCAATCACGGCGGATTCGACACCCACTCGGGCCAGGGCGGCCCCTTTGGACGCCACGCCAACCTGCTCCAGCAGTTTGCCGAAGCGATCGGCGCGTTCTACCGCGATCTTGAACGCCAGGGAAACGCCGCTCGCGTCCTGACCATGAGTTTCAGCGAATTCGGGCGGCGTGTGGCGCAGAACGCCTCGCAGGGCACCGACCACGGCACCGCCGCTCCGATGTTCCTCTTCGGGCCGATGGTCGCCGCAGGTGTCATCGGAAGCCACCCGTCGCTGACCGACCTCGATCAGGGCGACCTCAAGTACGGGCTTGACTTCCGATCGGTGTATGCGGGCATCCTGGAAGACTGGCTGGTGGCCGACAGCACGATCGTGCTGGAAGACACGTTCCGCCCGGCCAAGGTGATCCGCAGCGTGTGACAAGGCCGCACCCTGTGCCTTGGCGGGCCCCGACCGCGAGGGTGGAGTCTGCGCATCGCGGGCGCCAACCGCGCTCTCACGGCTCGTAGTAGAGGCTCACTTCGGCTTACCCAGATCCACCGCCGGCGCCCAATCCTTCTCAGCCACGCCCGGCGCCATGCGTCCCCACGTGCTGCGATGCTTGTCGGGCCTTTCCGTGAAGTGTCGCACGATCATGCGGTGCAGCATGTCCATGTTGGGCAGGATGCCGTGGAAACCGGCCAGGCGCGTGAACAACTTGTCCCCGATCTCCCAGTACCCGTAATCATCGGGCACTACGCACACGAGATGTCGCGGCTCAAGGAATGAAGGCATCGCCCCGGCGAACGGCACCGTACCATCGCCCGTGATGGTCCATTGCTCCGGCGGGATCTGCCGATCGCCCCAGTAGTTCCGCCGGTCTTCGCCGCTGAGCACAAACTGCGGCCTGCCCGCCTTCTCTTGGATCCGAAGCCGCACGCGCGTCGTTGCATCAACACCGACCACCGCCAGCCAGTCGCCGGGTGCGAGATTCGCCTTCTCGAGTCGGAATGCCTCGATGCGCTGCCGGTGCGCGTCCGCGGCCCTGAGCATCGCGCCGAACAGGTCGATCGCCTGCGACTTGGGCGACTTCTTGTTCAGGCCGTGCGTCTTGATCCACTGCCCGATCGTGTCCACCACGTTGGGCTGCCACAGGTTCATGTTGAACAGCGTTCGCGGCAATGATGAGGCATCATCGATGTCGAGCCCGTCGGTGAACGACGGAATCAGGTAATACAGCGACGGCGTCAGCCGCGCCGCGTCACGCTCGCGCGAACTCGGCACTCCCGGCCCGAGGTCCGACGTGCCTGTGATGACCTTGATGACCGCCTCGAAACTCCCGCGGAATGGTGTCGCCAGCGTTGCGACCTTGCCCACCCGGGCCCTCGGGCCCAGCATGTCCAGGCACCCGGCAATGATCAGTCCGCCCATCGAGTGCCCGACCAGATTGACCTTCGGCTCGCTGGTCCAGCCGCCCGCGTCATAGTGACGCAGCAGCGATGTGCGGTCGATCACCTCGTCCACGAACGCCGCCAACTGCACCTCGGTTGCCTCCAGCGGCTGTCGCCAGTCATAGGCGAACGGAAACACCGGCACGGTTTCGTCCGGCTTTGCCGGCAGATCGTGGCGCAGTTCGGCGATGAGTTCCCGGTACGCGACGTCAAACAGTTCGCCCGGTTCGATCCGCGCCGGCTGCACGGCTTCGTAGTTCAGGTTGTCCGGGTGCATCACCACCCGTTCATAATCCTTGCTCAGCACCCCCCACACGCTGTCAGGCGGGAGCCGATAGTCATCCCGCAGTTGCGTGGCTGTGATGCCCGGAACCACGATCACCGGATTGGGCAGGTTGCGCGGCATGGCGACTCCTTCCATCCATGCGACCAGAAGGCGGCGATCACTCTCGCACCAGCATCCTAGAGCGCCTCGTGCTGATTTCGATCACTGGGCAGCGCATGTCCGGTGGCGCAAGCAGGCGGATTGCTGCGGTGCGTCGCCGGATCGGGGGACGGCCGAGGGAGGATGCGCATCGCGGCCGACCTCGGGCCGCTCATCGATGCGGTGACAAGCGGTGGTGGGTGATTTCAGTTTCGTGATTCGCCGGCGCTCTCCAAACGCCGAGGATCGGAGCCCTCTCCGAGCCCTCCTCCGGGTGACGCTTCGCGCGAACTGCGGCAGTGATTGGTGTTTGCGACCCAAACTCGCACCCGATGGCTCACAACTGTCGGCGTCAATGACTGATGGAAAAGTCGTCGACAGGGCGGGCGCAGCCGCCTGGTTCTACGAGGTCCGCGGTGCCTCGGGCAACTCAAACCGCAGCACGACGTTGGCGCCCAGCGGCGGGTACTTCATCTCCAGGCGCACCGCCCGCATCTTGCCCAGTGGACAGCCCAGACGATCGCACACGCGGGCCAGCAGGTCGGGGTAGTTGGGAATGCGCGGCGTCGCCACCGCCGGCGGACGGCCTGAAAGTTCGCGCACCTCGTCCATGATCGGGAGCGTGGTCAGGGCGTCCTCGCGCCCGCTGGGGCGCCCGTGCGGGGCCACGTGCCCGAAGACCACCACCTTGGGCGACAGTGCGAAACTCAGATCCTCGTGCACGACCAGGTCGACGATCAGGGATTCCACGGGGACGGTGATGGCGGCCCCCAGTTCGCCCGTGCTGTCGTCGGCGCTGCGGTATCGGCTCACGGCCGAACGCATCATGTCGCCCACTATGCAGTCGATGGCTCCGAAGTTGCCGACCGGCCCAGGCATGGCGACGATGTCGGTGCCCTCGGGTGTGGCCTGCGTGCAGATCTCCGGCAGGTTGGCCGAACTGAACGAGGGCATCAGGCAGGTCTGCTGCCCACTGCCGGAGGGCTCGAGCGGCTCCCAGAGCGGGCGCGTCATGATCGGGTCATCGCCGGTGCTCCACGCGCGCACCTGGAAGAGAGGCCAGCGCACCGACGGCCTCAGGCGGCGAAACCCGACGTATCCGCGGACCATTGCCAGATCGAGTGTCCTCGGGTCGTCGGCATTGGGCGCCAGCACGTGGAGAGCCATGCGAGTGCGGGCCTGCACGCCATAGATCCCGCTATTCCCCCGGAACGCGAGTTTGCGGCTCATCTCCAGTCGATCGTCGGCCCCGGGCGCCAGACCGTCGAGCACCAGTTCCAGTGTCGGGCGGTCGCCCACGTGCAGTTCGATGGTTTGTTCGAAGCGTTCTGCGGCATCGCGGACGGCCTGGAGGTCGGGGCGTTGGGCGCCGCGGCGGTCCAAGGCGTCGAGGAAGATGCGCATCGCGCTCATGCCTGGAACGTGGGAGACCCCGGTGAGGGTGTCGGAGGTGTTGATGACCTTAGATAGTTTCCACGTCAGGGTTTTGTTTAGTTTGAAGGTCCGCGCGATATCCTGGGGGCTCTCCGGATCAAGCCCCATGCTGGCGTAGAGACGAATGAGCGAGGCGCGGAGGGCGTCGAGGCACTCGCGGCAGTCGGATTCGAAGGCGGTGGTGACGGACATGGGGCTCTCTTGCCAGAGGATAGCGGCAGGGGGCGAGGCGGAGGAGGGCCTAGTGAAGATTTCCGCAAACATTTCCATATGGAAACTTGTGCGGACGTTCTGGAGTTCCTATTCTGCACCAGAGCGCGGCACCGACTGTCGGGGCCCGCAAGCGCATAAGCAGGAGATTGCGATGAAGAAGACTCTGATCGTGACGGGCGCGGCGGTGCTGCTGGGAGCCGGTGTCGCGCGGGCGGATTTCACAATCACCCAGTCCGGGGCACAGGCCCCCACCTACGCCACCACCCTCAACTTTGACGAAATTGGTGGGCCCGTCGGGACCATCGCCCCCGATTCGTTTGCGGCCCTGGGTCTGTCCTATCTCCAGTCCGGCGAGGGCACCACGGTGGTCGGCGACAACGACGCGGGAGCCGGCTGGGGTCTGGGGCAGGGCAACTCGTTCTACGGCGCCTGGGGCGTGTTCATGAATTTCAGTGCGGACCTGACCAACTTCTCGGCGCAGGTCTGGGATCCCTCGGGGCCTCCGACGTTCACGGGCGGCGGGCTGGCGGTGATCCTGTTCAATGACGGGGTCGAGGTCGGGAGTTCGTGGGGGCACACGCCGGCATGGGGTGGGCTCGGCGACACCTGGTTCGACATCGGCACGACGAACGGCGACATGTTTGATGAGGTCCGGATTCTCGGATTCGGCTTCTTCCCGACCACGGTGATCGACAACTTGTCATGGAACATGGTGCCGTCACCGGGAACGGGCGGCGTGGCGGCGCTGGGCGTGATGGCGCTGCGTCGCCGGCGGCGCTGAATGACGATCTTCGTCTTTCCTCCCGGCGTGGTCCATCGAGAGATGGGCGACGCCTTTTCCGGTCCGAGGGGCGTTGCGTGCGCCCGGGCCAAACGAACAGACTCGAACGGAAGGATGCAACCATGAACCGTCACTGGAATGTCGCCGGCGTCTCGTTGTCGCTGACGCTTGTGGTGTGCGCCGGGGCACAGGTCTCGGCCACCTTCGACTTCATCCCCAACGCGGTGTCGGCCAACGACCTGACTCCGAACGGTCGCTACGTGCTCGGTAGTTTGGATTCCGACGGCGACTTTTTCCCTGACGACGGGTACCGTTGGGATCGCTGGACCAACACGCTCACCGTGATTGAGAGTCAGGCGATCGCCACGGGCGGCGACGCCGCGGCCGCGCTGTCGGACGACGGCTCGATCATCGTCGGCCAGATACCCGAGACGAGCGTAGAGGAGTTCTCCAACGAGGCGGCGATGTGGACGGATGCTGGCGGGTGGGTCGGTCTGGGTTGGCTGCCCAATGCGGGTGTGTGCCCGAGTCGTTCCGATGCGTACGAAGTGTCGGCCGACGGATCGGTGGTGGTGGGGTTGTCGTGGGACGGGTGCTTGGGGCGGGGGTTCTGCTGGACCGAGGCGACGGGGATGCAGGAACTGGAGAACCTGGCCAACGGCGGCAATCGCGCCAGCATCTGCTCGGCTGACGGGTCGGTGATCGCAGGCTTTGCCCAGGGCAACTTCAACCGCACTCCGGCGGTGTGGAACGGAGACACACTTGAGGGCACGTTGCTCGACCCGAGCGGCGATGCGGAGGGCGAGTGGCACGGCATGAGCGACGACGGGCAGATCCTGCTCGGTACGCTGTACATGGGCGACGGCGACGGCGCGTTTGACGCGGTGAAGTGGACTGCTGCGGGGGGCGTGGAAGTGATCGGCGCCGGCTCGCTGATCGGCGGGTGGGGCGGGAACGCGTTCGACATTGCCGACAACGGGACCATCGTGGGCTTTGACTTTCTGCTAGGCAATCGGCGCGCGTGGATTCAGCCCAACGGCACGGGGCCGCTGGTGCCGCTGAAGGACTACATCACCAGTCACGGCGGCTCGGTGCCGACGGGACTGAACCTGGAAGTGGCGCAGGCGATTTCGGCCGACGGGCGCGTGATCATCGGGCACACAGCCTTCCAGGGCGCGTGGATCGTGACGCTGGATTTTGGGTGCAACCAGGCGGACTTTGCCGAGCCGTGGGGCGTGCTCGACTTCTTCGACGTGCAGGCGTATCTCAATGCGTTCAGCGGCGGTAACCACCTGGCCGACCTCAACGGCGACAGTGTGCTCAACTTCTTCGACGTGCAGTCGTTCCTGGCGACCTTCGCCAACGGGTGCAACTGAGGTTGGAGCCACAGAAGGCGCCGAGAAGGTGCATTTCAGCGCGGAGCAGCGCGGAGTTCAGAGTTGGATCCTGACAATGAAGAGAATCTACTCTGCGAAACTCTGTGAAACTTCGTCGTGGGTTCCGTGTTGAGTTCGCGTCGTTCCCCGTGCCGCGACGAAGCGCCTGACCCAGTCGCACCACGCATCGAGCCCGAGGCCGCTGACGACTGACGTCTCGATGAGAGGCACGTCCTCACGCAGCGAGCGCAGGTCGGCGAGGAAGACGCGCTTGTCGAAGGGGACGTAGGGCAAGAGGTCAGTCTTGGTCAGCACGAGCACGTCGGCTTCGAGGACGATGCGTGGGTGCTTGGCCGGCTTGTCGGCCCCCTCGGGCACGCTGAACAGCCCGACCTTGGCGCCCTGCCCAAGGTCGAAGGTGACCGGGCAGATGAGATTGCCGACGTTTTCGATGATGACCAGGTCGAGTGCGGGCAGCGGCAGGTTGGCCAGGCCCTGTCGCACCTGATTGGCGTCGAGGTGGCAGGAGCCGCCCGTGTTGATTTGCGTGACGGCGTCGCAGAGGTCGGCCAGTCGCTCGGCGTCGCGGGTCGTGGCGATGTCACCGGTGATCACGCCGATACTCAGTTCCGGGCGCAGGCGCGGGAGGGTGGATTCGAGCAGTGCGGTCTTGCCGCACCCGGGCGAGCCCATGATGTTGAGACAGGCCACGCCCGCGTCGGCCAGGGCGCGGCGATTGAGGGCGGCCACCTCGTCGTTGAGTTTGAGGACGTTCTGAACCACCCTGATCTCCATCGCTCACACTCCTTCCACTTCCAGACTGCGGAGGATGACGCCGGTGCCGGCGAGGATCCGAGGCTTTACGCTGCCGCACGCGGGGCAGAGCATGATGGCGCGATCGGACGGGGTGAAGTCGAGGCCGCACGAGCCGCAGCGCACGCGGAGCGGCACCGGTTCGACGTCCAGCCCCGCACCATCGAGGTCGGTGCCGGCGATGGAGGCCTGCCAGATGGTCTGCATGACCTCAGAGTCCAGGTGTTCCAGTTGGCCGACCTGCACGACGCAGCGCAGAAGACGGGCGTCGGGCGGAAGGGCGGTCCGCACCTGTTCGATCAACGCGTTTGTGATGGCGGCTTCGTGCATGGGGAGGACAGGAGAATGGTATGGCTGAGCGGGTGCAGACCCGTGGTCGGCGAGGTACACTGGATTGTTGGGCGTGTGGGGTCGGTATGGACGAGCGGGTTGCTCCATTGCGGGGCGGTTCGACAGTCGAGGCGGCGGCGCTGCTCACGCATGAGCGATTGCTGGGGCAGCGACTGCTGCTGCACATCAAGGCGCGGTTCGTGGTGGCGCCGGCCATTGTGGCGGCGGCGCTGATCGGGCACTCGGTGCTGGGGATCGACGGGCTGGAGGTGCGCTCGCTGACGCTGGTGGCGGGCTTCATCGCAGCGTACAACGTCGCGATCCTGCGGGTGGCCTGGTCGCGGTGCGATCCGGAGCACGCGGCCGAGCACCGGCGCGTGCTGCGACGGTTGTTCCGCGGGTCGATGGTGCTGGACTTTCTGGCGTTGACGATCGTGGTGTGGCTGGTGGGCGGGGCGCGCAGCCCGTTCCTAGCGTTCTACCTGTTTCACGTGGTGATCACGTCGCTGCTGCTGTCGCGGACGACGGCGATGATCGCGGTGGCGACGGCCTCGGTGCTGCTGTCGACGTTGGTGCTGTGCGAGTACTTCGGGCTGATTCCCGCGCGCATGCCCGTGGGGGCGGTGATGGGCGGCGGGCCGATCGACGGTCGCTACGCGCTGACGCTTGTGCTGGTCTATCCGACGCTTTTTGTGCTGGTCGGATTGCTGCTGACCAGTCTGGTACAGGCGCTGCGCCGTGCTGAGGCCGACATTCAGAGCAAGACCATCGAGTTGCAGAAGTTGAGCACGATGCGACAGGAGTTTCTGCGGGTGGCGCTGCATGACATCAACTCGCCGGTTGGGGTGGTGTCGATGCTGGTGGGCAACATGCGGCAGGGGCTGTGCGGGCCGCTCGATCAGAGGCAGCAGGACCAGTTGGACCGGGCGCTCAAGCAACTGGGCGGGATCGATGCGCTGCTCAAGGATCTGCGCCTGCTGAGCGAACTGGACACGACTGACCTGGCCGAGCACAGCATCGAGGTGTCGCTCGCGTTCCTGCTCGACGAGGTGATCGAGGAACACGCCGATCTGGCGGCTGCGCACCGGCACACACTGCGGACCGAGCCGGGCGAGGGTGCGGCGCTGGTTTTCGGGGTGCCGCGGCTGCTGAAGGAGGCGATTGTCAATTACGTGACCAACGCGATCAAGTACACGCCCGACGGGGGCACGATCGTGGCGCGGGTGCTGGAGCGTGAGGAGTTCGTGCGGCTGGAGGTGAGCGACAACGGCATCGGCATCAGCGCGGGCGACCAGCAGCGCCTGTTCCAGGAGTTCACACGGCTTGGGCGGAGCAACCCGCATACCAGCAAGGTGCGCGGGGCGGGGCTTGGGCTCTCGCTGGTGAGGCGCATCGCAGAGATGCACGGCGGGACGGTGGGCGCGCGCAGCCGAACGGGTGAAGGCAGCACATTCTGGCTGGAACTGCCCGCCTGCCGCCGCACGCCCGACGTTGCTTCCTGAACGTCAGGGGGCGATCAATGGTGCAGGCGTGACTGGAGCACCGCGAGCAGCGCCTTGGGGTTGACCGGCTTCTGAAAGACACCGGCAAAGCCCAGTTCTGCGGCGTTGGTCGTCATGGACATGGTGTCGCCGACGGAACTGATGAGGTAGACCGGCGCCTTGTTGCCGTCGGCGCGGAGTTCACGGAGGAGGTTGACGCCCGCGTCGATTTCCTCCATCATGAGATCCAGGAGAATGAGTTCGGGCTTGTGGTCGCGGTAGGCGCACAGGCCCTCCTCACCGTCGGCGGCTTCGACCATCTCCATGCCGTTCGCTTCGAGCAGTTGGCGCATGGCGTAGCGGTAATCGGGATCGTCGTCCACGTACAGGATCACGTGCTTGCCTTCGTGCATGGCTCACCACCGTGACAAGGTGTGTAGGAATCGTACGTCGGCGGGCCGGTGACATGCGCGTCGAGCAGACCTTCGCGCAGCCCGGTGAGCAGCAGGGCGCAGGCCTGTTCAAGGTTGGCTGCGGCGGCGCTGCTCAGGTCTTCGCCGAAATCTCCAAACGCATATCCCCGGATACCGAGCAGGAACGCGCGCCCCGACCACCCGAAGGTGTCGCGTGCCAGCGCGAGAACGGCTTCGGGGCGCATGGTGTGCGTGCTGAACGCCCCGCACGCACGCGGCAGCAGTCGCCGCAGGAAGCACGGGCCCGCCCCGGCAAGGGCCGCGTCGATGAACACGATCACTTCGTGCCGGCGAACGTCGTCGGCGTGCTCGACATTGAGTTGATAGTCACACAGGACGTCGACGCCGGGGAGGCGTGCGAGTTCCACGGCCTCGGCGGCGCGCGGGCCGAGCCCGTCGTCCTGCCGACCGGGGTTGCCGTAGCCGATCACCAGTGTGGACGGATGAGCGTTCATCCCTTGGACCCCCGGTCGATGACGCCTCCGTCGGGGCCGATCAACTCGATCTCCAGGGGCATCTGTCCCACCGCGTGCGTGGCGCAACTGAGGCAGGGGTCGTAGGCGCGGATGGCCACTTCCACCGCGTTGAGCATCGGCTCGGTCACCCGCGGCTTGCCCGAGATGTACTGCTCGGCCACGCGACGGACCGAGCGGTTCATCGGCTCGTTGTTGCTGGTGGTCGAGACGATCAGGTTGCACATGGTGACCAGGTCGTGCTCGTCGACGCGATAGTGGTGAAAGAGGGTGCCGCGCGGGGCCTCGATGATTCCCACGCCCTCGTTTCGACGATCGCCGCGGGCGACCAGATCGGTGCCCTGCAGGTCGCGGTCGTGCAGCAGGCCGATGATCTGCTCGATTGAGTGCAGCGTTTCGATCATGCGGGCCCAGTGGAAGGCCATGGTCACGTGGTTCGGCTTGCCGTCGGTCAGTGATTTGAAGTCCTTGCGGGCAGCCTCGGCCTCGGGCGTGTCGATGAAATCGCACGTGTTGAGGCGTGCCAATGGCCCGACGCGGTACCAGCCGTCATCGGGCCCGATGGAACGAATGAAGGGGAACTTCATGTAGGACCAGTCCTTGACGCCCTCGGCGATGTAGTCGAGGTAGCGGTCGTTGGGCACGTGGTCGAAGATGGTCTGCCCGTCCTTGTCGATGGCACGCAGTCCGCCGTTGTAGAGATCCATCGCCCCGTCGTCGCGGATGATCGAGAGCGAGGCGGACTCGAACGAGCCGAAGTCCTTGATCTTGTCGAAGTTATCGAGCGTGTAGTTCTTCGCGATGTCGACGGCCGACCTGGCCCACGAGAGCATTTGCGGGGCGTCGGCGAGCAATGCATCGCGCTCGGCGATCGACAGGTTCTTGTTGATCCCGCCCGGGATGGCGCCGGTGCCATGCACCTTCTTGCCCGCGGTGGCCTTGATGATCTCCTGCCCGAACTTGCGCATGAGCACGGCCTGCACAGCCAGATCGCGATGCTGCTCGATGATGCCCACGACGTTGCGCACAGCCGGATCTGCGTCGAAGCCGAACAAGAGATCAGGACTGGCCAGGTGGAAGAAGTGCAAACTGTGGCTCTGGAACATCTGTCCGTAGTGCGCATCTTCTCGCCCGTGGGGGTCAGGCGGTCGACACCGACGATCTTGTCGATCGCCTTGGCGGCGCACAGGTGGTGGCTGACCGGGCAGATGCCGCAGAGGCGCTGCACGGCTACGGGCATTTCCCAGTAGGGTCTGCCGCAGATGAAGCGCTCAAACCCGCGGAACTCGACGATGTGCAGGCGTGCCTGCGTCACGCGGTTGGCATCGTCGAGCAGGATCGTGACCTTGCCGTGCCCTTCCACACGTGTCACCGGCTCAATCACCACGCGCTTGCTTGTGTTCGTCGCCGACATCTCTGACTCCTAGTCGTACTTGATCAACTGGTAGGGCAGTTCCATCGGCTCGCCGCTGAGCAGCGCCTTGAGAGCCGCCCAGATGGTGTCGGCCGACGGCGGACACCCGGGAAGGAAGTAGTCGATCTTCACCACCTCGTGGCACGGGCGCACCTTGTCGAGCAGCAGGGGCAACTCGATGTCGTTGGGCACTTCGCCGCTGGGGTTGTAGACGCTGGGGCCGGCCAGGTAGGCCTCGCGCAGGCACTCTTCGAGCGGAACGAAGTTGCGCAGAGCGGGGATTCCTCCCATCGTGGCGCAGTCTCCCAGGCTGACCAGCACGTCGCAGTGTCGGCGAAACGTCCGCAGCACCTCGACGTTCTCCTCGTTGGCGCACCCGCCCTCGACCAGGCCCACTGCGCAGCGGGCTGTGAAGCGCTTGATGTCGGTCAGCGGGGTCTTGTGAAACTCGATCAAGTCGACCAGTTCGAGGATGCGCTCGTCGATGTCGAGCAGCGACATGTGACATCCGAAACACCCGGCCAGTGAGCAGGTGGCAACCTTGGGCTTGCTCATGACGAACTCCCTTGGCTGATGGTCAGTTCCACCGACTGTTCCACGTTCGATCCGATGGGCAAATGGTCGTACAGACGGCGACCGATCGGCGTTTGGTATCCGCGACGCTTGCGCAGAATGGCGCCCACCGGGCAGGCTTCCACCGCCTCGTCGGTCACGTCAAGTCTGGTGTCGCACAGGCGCGACCCGGGGTTGACCGCCACGTGGCGCTCCGGCCCCCGTCCGACAAAGCCGAACGCCTGCTTGCCGTCGATGTCGCGGCTGGTGCGCACACACCGGGCGCACAGGATGCACCGATTGTGGTCGATCAGCACGTCGGGGTGCGATGCGTCGACCGGTCGTTTCGGCCACAGGTACGGGAGTCTGGGCGCGGCGATGCCCATGCGGTAACCCAGCGCCTGCAGTTCGCAGTTGCCGCTCTTCTCGCAGAACATGCAGAAGTGGTTGCCCTCCACAAAGAGCATCTCCACCACCGTGCGGCGCCAGGCGCGGATCTCGTCGGTTTCGCTCTCGACCGTGATGCCGTCGCCTACGGGCGTGGTGCACGCGGCCGCGGGACGCCCGTTCACCGTCACCGTGCATACGCGGCAACCGCCGTAGGGCTCCAGGCCTTCCTTGTGGCACAGACGGGGGATGTAGATCCCTGCGGCCTGGGCGGCTTCCATCACCGTCTGCCCTGACTGGGCCTTCACTGCCACGCCGTCAATTGTGAAGGTCACTTCACTCGATGGCAAGATCTCTTCACTCATGGGTGACCTCCTGCCTGTGCACCGACTCGCGTCCTGCGATGCGTTCGGCCTGCGAAACGGCCTGTCCGAGATCAAACGAGCGCCGGAAGCCATGCGCCCCCGGGCTGACGCGCGCTTCATAAATCGGGCGGAAACTCTTGAGGGTCGTCGTGATCGGGTTGGGCGACATCTGCCCCAGTCCGCAACGGCTGGTGGCCTTGACCATCGCGCCCAGTTCCTCCAGGTACTGCAGGTCGCCCGGCTCGCCGCGTCCCTGGCGGATCACCTCCAGGCGCTCGCGCATCAGCACGTTGCCGACGCGGCACGGGGTGCAGTATCCGCAACTCTCTTCGACGAAGAAGTCCATGAACGCTGCCACCACGTCCAGCAGGTCGCGCTCTGGCCCGAACACCATGATCGCTCCGCCCGTGGCCAAGTCGTCGTAGCAGATGACGCGATCAAAATCATCGGGCGCGACGACCATGCGCCCGCTGGGGCCGCCGACCTGCACGGCCGCGGGTTCGTCGGCCCCGCACAGGTCGAGCACGTCGCGCAGCGCGATGCCCATGGGCACTTCATAGATGCCGGGCCTCATGCAGTCGCCTGAGATGGAAAGCAGTTTGGTTCCGCTGCTGGCCTGTGTGCCGTAGGCCGCAAAGGACGCAGCGCCCTCCTCGAGGATCTTGGTCACGCAGGCCAGCGTCTCGACGTTGTTGACCACCGATGGACAACCAAGGTATCCCCGCTGCACCGGGAAGGGCGGGCGCGTCTTCGGCTCACCGGGCTTCCCCTCGCACGAACTGAGCAGCGCGGTCTCCTCACCGCACACATAGGAGCCGGCTCCCAACTGGATGCGCACGTCGAAGTCGAAGCCGTGCCGCCCCATGATATTGTGCCCGAGCAGCCCGTCCTTGCGCCGGCGTTCGAGCACATCTTCAAGGTATGCGAGCAGATAGGCGTACTCACCGCGAAGATACACGATGCCCTCACGCGCACCCACCGCGTAGGCGGCGATGGTCATGCCGGCAAAGACACGGTCGGCCCGCTCGGTGAGGATCACGCGGTCCTTGAACGTACCCGGCTCGCCCTCGTCGGCATTGCAGAAGATCAGTTTGCGATCGCCGCGGGCGGCACGGGCAAACTCCCACTTCATGCCCACCGGGAAACCGGCGCCGCCGCGGCCGCGCAGGCGCGAAGTCTTGATGGCGCGGATGACCTCGGCCGGGGTCATGGCCAGCGCCTTCGTGATCGCCTCGCCGCGTCGTTCGGGCGTGAAAATCACCGGGCCTTCCAGTCGCACGTTGTTCTCGACCATGGAGTGAATGAGCGGGTGGGCGTTGTTGCCGTCGCCGACGCGCTTGACGAGTTTCTTCGGATCTCCGTGCGTGCGCAGTTCCCGCACGATCCGCCGCGCCTTGTCGGTGGACAGGTGCGTGACCGGCACCTCGTTGACCAGCGCGCCCGGCGCCTGGTCGCACATGCCGATGCACGGCGTGCGCTCCAGCGTGATCAGCCCGTCGGGCGTGGTCTGTCCGATCGTGATACCCAACTCGCTCTCAAAGGCCTCGCGCACGGCGCCGTAGCCCGAGAAGCGGTCGATGATGTCATCGCACAGGCGGATGACCACCTTGCCCTGCTTCTCACGGCTGAAGAACGAGTAGAAATCGACCACACCGGCGACCTCGACCCGCTGGGCGCCCGTCCAGTGGGCGATGCCGTCGATCGCCTCTTCATTCACGCAACCCAGTTTCTGCTGCACGCCCCGCACGATGTCCATCATCCGCGTCGGGTCGTTGTTCAACGAGCCGCACACTTCACGAACCACACGCCCAAGTGCTTCGCTCATGCAACACCTCGCGCCCCTTGCTAGCAGATGCGCGGCAACTGCTCGCCGTAGGGCTTCTGAATCACGCGCTGCCCACCCACGTCGGTGGTCAGCACGCACAAACCGTCTCGCTCCTGGCCGATCCGGCCGATCGCCGAAGCCTCGCGCCCGCGCTCGTGCGAACGCATTGCCTGGATCGCCGACTCAGCCTGCCCGGGCGGCACCACCGCCACCACCTTGCCTTCGTTGGCCACATCCAGCGGGTCGATCCCGAGCATCTCGCACGCGTACAGCGTGGGCTTGCGCATCGGGATCAACTCCTCATCAACCTCAACCCGGCAGCCGGTACGCTCGGCCAGATCGGACAGCACACCCGCCAGCCCGCCCCGCGTCGGATCGCGCATGAAGCGCACGTCCGGAGCGGCCTCGATCAGGATGCCCACCAGCCCGTTGATCGGCCCCACGTCAGACTCCAGGCGCGAACGCAGCGAACTCTGGTCCTCGCGCTGGAGCATCACGGCCATGCCGTGGTCGGCGATGGTCCCGCTCAACAGCACCACGTCGCCCGGCTGCACGAACTCGAAGCCAAGTTGCAGCCCCGCTCGCATCACGCCGACGCCGGCCGTGTTGATGTACAGACCGTCGGCCTGCCCGCGCGCCACCACCTTGGTGTCCCCGGTCGCGACTTCGACACCGGCCTCGGCCGCAGTCGCTGCGATCGAGTCGAGCACACGCTTGAGCACGTTGGTTGACAGGCCTTCTTCGAGGATCAGCCCAAGTGAAAGCCACCGTGCCTCGGCCCCGCTGACCGCAAGATCATTGACCGTGCCGGACACTGCCAGTCGACCGATGTCTCCACCCGGGAACTCGAGCGGATGCACCACTGAACTGTCGGTGGTGAACGCCAGTCGCGCACCGCCGAGGCTGAGCACCGCCGCGTCGCCCAGCGGCGCAAGCGCCACGTTGTTCAGCCGGGGGAGCACGAGATCGCGGACCAGTTCGTCGGTCAACTGCCCGCCGCCGCCGTGGGCCAGCACGATCTGCCGCTTGTGCGCATTGATGCGTTCGGATACGAGACTCATGCCCTCGCCTCCTCGCGCTCCTGCGCGGAAATCCGCAGACGCGCCCGTCGATACTTGAACCACGCCTGGCAGGCGCCCTCGCTCGACACCATGCACGGCCCGACCGGGTAAATCGGCGTGCACACCGTGCCGAACAGCCTGCACTCGTCGGGCTCGCAGCGCCCGGTGATGACCTCGCCGCAGCGGCAGCCCGGAGGCTCGCGGTCGTCGCCAAGCATGATGCCGAAGCGGCGGAAGGCGTCGAAGCCCGCAAACTCTTCCCGCAGATCCAGCCCGCTTTCTTTCATGATCCCCAGGGCGCGCCACGCCGAATCGCCCGGCACGAACACGCGATCGATCAACGCACGCGCATGCGGATTGCCCCGCGGGCGCACGACCTGCGGGTAGAGGTTTTCATTCCGGGCCCGCTCGCCCCCCTGCATCGCCACCAGTTGGCGCACCAGTGCCAGCACGCTTTCCATCATCTGCAACGCTTCAAATCCGCCCACCACGCACGGCCGGTTGTACGTCTCGACGATTTCGTCGTACGCCCTCGAACCGATGACGACGCTCACATGCCCCGGGCACAGGAAGCCGTCGACGCGCGTCTGCGGGTCATCGAGCAGCGTGCGCATGGCCGGAATGACCAGTTTGTGGCACGGCAGAATCGTGAAGTTCGCCAGCCCGCGCCGCTGCGCTTCAAGCACGCACGCAGCGCTGGCCGGCGCCGTCGTCTCGAATCCCACGGCCGCAAAAACCACCTGCCTCTGTGGCTCGCGCCGGGCGATGTCCACGGCCTCGATGGTGCTGGTGACCACGCGCACGTCGGCGCCGCCGGAGCGGGCCAGTTCGAGTGAGCCGCCCTCGCCGGCCACGCGGATCATGTCGCCGTAGGTCGCAATCGTCACGTCTGTCCGTGAACCCAGCCGCACCAGCGCATCGATGTACCGCTGGGCCGTCACGCACACCGGGCACCCCGGGCCTGAGAGCAGCCGCACGTTGCCGGGCATCAGCGCGTGGATCCCGCTGCGACAGGCCGCCACCGTGTGCGTCCCGCACACTTCCATCAGGCTGATGGGGCGATCAAGCCGATCGGCCTGTGCGTTCAGCACCGCCAGCAGGGCACTCATCCTCTGGCGGAGCGTGCTCACGTTGCCGCTCCTTCCGAGTTCCGGGCCGCTTCAAGTTCACGCAGCGATTCCCAGATCGCGTCCACGTCGCATTCGTCGAGTTGCTGAATGGCAAAGCCCGCGTGCACCAGCACCCAGTCGCCCGGGCCGGCCTGCGGCGTCATGTCGAGTTGCACGCGCACCTGCGCATCGCCCAGTCGCACCCAGGCGGATGTGTCCTCGATCCGTTCGATCCTCGCAGGAATCGCAAGACACATGATCACACCTCACGCACAATGGTAGCGCCGATGCCCGCCTGACCCAGCGCCAAACCACCGTCATTGGGCGGAATTCGCACATGCCTGATAACTTCCAATCCCGTGGTGGATAACCATGCAAGCACACGCCTGGTCAGCAGTTCATTGCAGAAAACCCCGCCTGTCAGCCCGATGGTTTGCAACCCGGTGCTCCGGCAGCCGGCCGCGGCCGCCTCTGCCAGTCCCCTCGCCAGGGCGTCGTGAAAGAGCCAGGCAAGCGCACCGGCCTGCTCTCCGCCGAGCAAACCCTCGATCAGCCGATCGAGCAGAGGACGATGATCGATCTGCCCGATCAACCCCGCCCGGCCCGCCCGCGGCAAGCCCTCGTACGGCGACCACAGCGACACCTCCAGATCCGGCCTTTGCGCCGCGCCAAAGGCCGCCGACTCGAGCATCTGCCCGCTCATGCTCTCGTGATGATTGAAATCACACACTCCGAGCAGCGAAGCCGCGGCGTCAAACAGCCTGCCCGTTCCCGAACTGACCGGGCAGTTGAGGTCCCGCCGAAGAAGCAGCCCAACCGCTTGGCGCTCCGCCGAATCCGGCAGCACCCGCTCGACCAGCGGGTGCTCCAGTCCTGCGGGTCCGAAGCGATCCACCAGCCACGACAGGGCGCACCGCCCGGTCCGCTTTGCCGCCGCGTCGCCACCGGGCAGGCGCAGGGGTCGCAGGTGGGAAAGCCGTTCAAACCCGCGCAGGTCGGCCTTGAGGATTTCGCCTCCCCACGCCGTCCCGTCGTCGCCGTAGCCCACTCCGTCACACACGATCGCCACGATGGGCCCCGTCCGCCCGTGTTCGACCAGCAGCGAGGCCGCGTGCGCATGGTGGTGTTGCGTTTCGATGAGCCGCAGCCCGCGCTCCTTCGACAGTTTCTTCGCAAAACGACAACTCAGGTAGCCCGGGTGCCGATCGCACGCGACCCACGCCGGCTCCACGTCAAAGAGGCGCTGCATGTCCTCGATCGTCCGCACAAACCGCGTGTACGCGAGCATCTGTGACAGGTCGCCCACGTGCTGACTGAGCACGCACAGGTTCTCGTCGACCAGCGCGATCGTGTTCTTGAGTTCTCCGCCGACGCACAGCCCCGGCCCGGTTGTTCGCACCGGCATCATCACCGGCGCGGGCACATACCCGCGCGCCCGTCGCAGCATCACCGGCCCATCCGCCCCGTCCAGCAGCACCGAGTCATCCACCGCCCGCTCGATCGGGCGATCGTGCCACAGCACCGCGTCGTGCACGCCCGCGAGCCGGCGATCAGGCTCGTCATCATCCTTCACCAGCGGCTCATCGCTGACGTTGGCGCTGGTCATCACCAGCGGGCCGAGATCCTCGGCCATCAGCAGATGCTGCATCGGCGTGCTCGGCAGCATCACGCCAAGACGATGACTCCCCGGCGCCACGCCGGGCGCAAGGCCATTGCCTTCGTGCGCCCGCGCCAGCACGATCGGGGCTGCGGGCGATGTCAACTCAGCCTCCGCGCCGGGCGAGAGTTCCACCAGGCGCCGCGCTTCGGTCAGGTCACGCGCCATGAGCGCGAAAGGCTTGAAGTCCCGCTTCTTCCGGCGTCGCAGTTCGCGCACGCCGATCTCGTCAACGGCACGCACCGCCAGGTGATACCCGCCCAGCCCCTTGATCGCCACGATCAGTCCGGCCTTGAGCAGCCGGGCAGCCTCGACGATCGCGTCGCCCCCTATCAACCGCCCGTCCGCCATCCGCAGCGACACCTGCGGGCCGCACTCATGACAACAGATCGGCTGCGCATGAAAGCGCCGGTCGCCCGGGTCGGCATACTCGCCGGCGCACCGTGCGCACATCGAAAACCCGGCCATCGTCGTTGCGATCCGGTCATACGGCAGGTCGCGCACGATGGTGAACCGCGGCCCGCAGTTCGTGCAGTTGATCAGCCCGTGCCGGTACCGCCGATCCGCCGCGTCGAACAACTCGTGCCAACAATCCGCGCACGTCGCGCTGTCGACGGTCACCCTGCCCCGCTCGGCCGTTGTTGACTCTGACGCGACAATGCGGAACCCGTTCGGCCATTCGCCCGCCGGCTCGATCGTCCGGCGGTCCACATGATCCACCCGCGCCAGCGGCGGAAGCGATGTCCGCAGGTCGCAGTCAAATGCGTCCAGCGCTGCAGCCCCGCCCCACGCCTCGATCGTCACCCCGCCCGTGTCATTCCGCACCCAGCCGCGCAGCGCGTGCGCCGTCGCGAGCCGGTACACGAACGGGCGAAAGCCGACGCCCTGCACCTGCCCGCGAATGGCCCAACGCTGGTGCAGTCTGTCCGAGTCCTGGGACGACATAGTGGTCCTTGAGAAGCCCCTGGGTCCGCGATGGCGCGGGCGTCGCGCCCTTGCATTCCATGCACCCTCCGACACCTTCACGGGCCCGACGCCCTTGCCATCCTTCGCCCGACCTATTCTCCGAAGTCTTCCAGCAGCGTGTTGGCAAACCCGCAGCCCGCGGCCTCAAAGTACATGTTCCCGTTGAAAAAACTCGCCTTGCGCGTGCCATCCGGGTGAATGAAGTGGGCCTGCCCGAAAGGCCCCTCGCGCGTCAGCCCTTCCAGCCGCCGCAACCACGCCAGCGCTTCATCGCGCTTTCCGAAGCGCCCCAGTACCGAGGCGGCCCGCGCCGGCCAGCCGTCATACGAGCCCGTCGCCTGGTGATCGGCTCGATACGTCTGAAACGAGGGCAGGTCGCGCGTCAGGGCATTCTCGTCATTGGGCGAGAGGGCATAGAGCCAGTCGTCGGTCTGCAACTCGCGCTGAAAGAACGCGACCATTGCGTCCTTCTGCTCCGGGCTCAGGTCGCGATGCAGCGCCCGCCCGACGTAGATGAAATCCAGAATCGACAGCACCACCCGCCGCGAGCCGTCCGGATGCTCACACGCGAACGCCCCGCCCGCAAAAAGCCCGAGCACCTTCTTTGCCAGTTCGTCCCCCTGGCGCCGGTACGTCTGTTCGCCGGTCAGGTCGGCCAGGAAGCGCAATCCGGCCGCGTTGAGCGCATTGAAACTGGCGATGGTGTGCTCATACGTGCTGACGCATTCGAGGATGTGCTGGTAATGCCCGTAGTCCGTCAGTTCCGGGCGGGCGCACGTGCGCAGATAGTCCAGATGCCGCATCGCCCAGGCCCGGTCGCCGGTGATGCGCACATAGTCGCTCACGACCGAGAGAAACCCGCCCGCGTTGATGCCGTAGCCCATGCCGGCCCCGCGCCCGCTGACGGTCTCCACCCCCCAGTGGTTGTGCAGATCCACGCGCATGAACGCTTCCATCTGCTCGCGCAGCACCGCCGGGTCCAGCCTCGCCAGCATCGGCGCCTGGAACTCCAGTTCCCAGAGAAAACTCGTTGTGGGCGCGCCCTCGGGCCCGCCGACGACGTACGCCGCCCGCAGCGGACGCGGCTGCTCGTTCCAGATGCACTGCCCCCCGGTCGCCACCCCGGCGCGCTCCGACAATCCCGGCAGCACGCGTCGCGTCATCAGCAGCGTCAGCACCGACATGTCGTACAGGCGCTCCAGATCCCCCCGCCGCGACGGCAGGTGCCCCGAAAACACGTCGTTGCCCGGCGTGAAGGCGCTCTTCCAGATGTGCTCCCACTCTCGCTTGCCGCTCTCCCACGCCTGTTCCACGTCCAGCGAGCCGCACGGCTCGGTGCCTTGCAGACCGTACCAGGTCACCACGTCACCGGGCTTGACGTCGATCGTCGCGACGCCGATGCGCCCGTGATCCACCGGCGCCTCGCCATCCAGCCACGCACACAGATCCTGGTACACCTTCAGGTCGCCCGGCGCGACGAACTCGGCCCGCCCGAAGGTCTTGGTGTCCTCGAGCACGAAGCGGTCGCCCGCAACCACCACATTGAGCATCGGCACGTCTTCGGGGGGCAGGTTCCAGTAGTCGGTAAAGCGCCACACGCGAGGAAGCCCGGTGAACACCAGGTGCACCCGCATCGCCCGGTCAAATCGCAGCCGTTCGATCACGCCGGGCGTTCCGGCGGGCATGCGCACAGCCGAATGCACGCCCTCGGCTCGCCGTTCGATCTCGTAGGCCTTCCACCGATACTCCACCGCTCGCGGGAAGCGACGGATGCGCCCGCCTTCGCTTGCAAAAAGCAGCGCCGTTGGAGTGGGAAACCCCGTCGGAGCGCAAATCCAGTTCTGAATCCCCGCTACGTCCCAGGCTGCCTGCACCATGCCGCGCGGGCTGGTGATCGTCGGCAGGCTGAAGTCCTCTTCGCGATGCGGGTGCAGCCAGTCACTTGCCAGTTGGTCGAGCGTCAGCATGGTGGTCCTCGCGGCGCACGGCGCCACGCAACAGTAGTCGCCCACGTGAGATGATCGGCACGCTTGTCCGAGCCTTCCCCGTCCGAAACATCAGCGCCCGATCCACTCTCGCTCTCGCCCGGGAGCCACAGCCCGATCAGGCGCGAACTGACGCTCGGCAGACCGGGCATACATTCGGGGAAACTGCTGTCCAGGTGGCAGTTCTCGCGGATGGCCGTGGTTTCTCCACCGCCCGAGTGGTGGCACTGCACGCAGTCGAAGAACGTGGCTGCCCAGCACCGGCACGCCCGTGATGGAGGGGCCAATCGGACGGCTCGGCCTGCCTCGGTGGCACGCACGGCAGTTGTCCGAAGGCAGGTTGGCAAACCTGGTCGTCGGCGCCGGGCTCTTGCTCCTGAGCGTGGGGAACCCAAGTTGATCGAACGGCACGCTGGAGAGGTACAGCCAACTGGTTCGGCCGATCTCCTTCTCGCCGGAGACGTGCTTGACGTACTTGTCGGGATGCGCCGCGATCTGCTCTTGGACCAGGACGCCCGATCACTCGCCTCGGCGTCGGATAGCAGTTCGTACGCCGGGCGCCGCGGACCAGTCGCCGGACAGCATCGAAAAAGCCCACCTCTGCGACGCGCTGCGTCGCACAGCGTGGAACATCACGCAGGCGGCCCGCATCTTCGAGATCGATCGCGTGACGGTCTACAACAAGATCAGGAAGTACGGGCTGCGTCAGGAGTGGTGAAACTCGGCCGGGGCCGGTGATGCGTGATCGCGCTGAGGTCCCCTTACCGCCCGCGCTGCAATCGGGCCTGACGATCCATCTCTTCCAGCACCGCCGGGTGCGTGGCCAGCGCCCCGGGGCGCAGGCGCGTCAGTTCGGCCTTGCGCAGTTCCACGCGCGAACTCAGCCCGTTCAGTTCGTGGCGCAACTGTCCGATGAACTCCGGCGGCGCGAACACGGTGACGATGGGAAACTGATGCTGATCGGCCGCCTGCTTGAGCCATGTGCACACTTCGCGCGCAAAACGCTTGTGCTCTTCCTCCCCGGTGTGTCCGAACGATGCAAACGAAGGTGCGCCGCCGGCCCCGGAGCCGCGCCCAAGCGCCGACGGACGCCCGCGCTCGTGCTCCTTCTCGTGCATGTTGGCGACTGATCGATCCTCTGCGACGCGCAGGCGGTTGTTCTCGTCCTTCATCCCATGAAACAGGGTGGCCCGACGGCTGTCGGCGGTGACGAACCAGTGTTCCTGCGTGTAACTCGCTCTCATGGAAACCTCCCAACAGAATTGGACCAAAAGGACCGGTGCCCGCCCGTGATCGGGTTCTTCGACTTCCGGCCAGAATTGGCGTGTGACGCGGGACTTCGGTTTCGATCGATGGGTCGGGACATGACTCCCTCGATCGTGGGCGAATCGCTCGCCCCCGAGCACCTGCTCCGTCTCAACGCCGGCGCAGGGCTGGAGCGTCCCGACGCCGTGGAGCGCTCCCTGCACGCAGGGGGCCCTGCGCCAGTGTACCAGATGGCGCTGAAAAATCCAAGGGCAACTCCGGGGCGAAGGCCGAGTGCTCTCCCGACCGGATCGGAAACGTCCGCTATTCCCGACCCTCACTCCGTCGTGGTCATCGGAAAGTCCGCATCCAGAGGTGAGCCCGAGAGTTCCACCAGAAAGTCGGCCAGGCGGGAGGTCAGCAGCGCCAGGACGCGCTCTCCCTTTTCTGCCGTCGCAGCGCGCGGGTCGCCCGAACCGGTGCTTTGCGTCAGCAGGTGCCAGGGCCTTGAGATCCGCACCCATCCGCGGCGGACCGCCTCGAACCGACAGGGGCGGGTTTGTCCATCGGCGCAGGCGAGCGAGCCGTCGGCCCGCCGGGCGACCAGTTCCGGGCGACGTGCCATGATGATGGAGGTCTCCATTTCGCCCGCGTGATCCTCGGGCTGCTCGAAGATGTGCGCATACTCGTCGGCGATGACCTCCCACCAATTGCACAGGAACAGGTGCGCGTCGGCGGTGTGGAACAGTTCACGCAGCACGCTCTTGAGTTCGTTGCCCCCGTGCATGTTGAGAAGCACGATCTTGCGGACTCCGGCGGCGCGGATCGAGGCCACAAGGTCACGGATAACCAGCAGCAGCGTCGACGGCTGGAGGTTCATCGCAAAAGGGAACCGCGACAGGTTTGTCTCAGTCCCGTAGGGAACGGTGGGCAGCAGCAGAACCTCGGCCCCGCGCCGGGCGGCCTGGGCACAGGCCTCTCGCCCCAGCACGTCCCCCTCGATCGTGTCTGTGCCATAGGGCAGGTGCAGATTGTGCGGCTCGGTGGCCCCCAGGGGCAGGACGGCTACCTGGTAGCGCGACGATCGCACCGCCTCGTAGGTGGACTCAAACAGGTTCCAGTGCGACACGCGGACCTCCGGTTTGTGGGCCCCGCCGGCAGCGGGACCTTGCCGGAAGTCTAACCGGTGCGCAAGTTCTGCGGGCCACCGGCATGGGGAGACACGGGAGTTTTGAGATGAGGGGGTTTCTCCAATCTTGCCCGCCGATCCGGTCGATGTGAAGCACCCAAGACACCGGCGGCTCGAGAGGAGGGGGAAGTCCAATCCATCTCCTTGCTTCGAGCATGCGTCGGGCGCGTGCCCGGCGTGAGCCCACATCGGACACAGCGGAGACACAGAATGACGATCAGCAACTTCCCGTTCGGCACGACGTTCAATGGCTTTGGTTTCAATAGCGTTCCGTTCGGCGGCTCGTGGAGCCCCTGGGGCGGCAGCGTTCCCTTCGGGTACACCGGAAGCACGTACGGAAACCACATCGGCACCGGCTTCCAGAACTGGAACACCCCGTTCACCAACTGGTCGAACTACAGCCCGATCAACACGTTCAACGGCACCCCCTTCACCCCGCCCTTCAACTGGTTCAGCAACTTCAACACGTGGAACACCACCCCCTACACCGGCGTCAACGGCTCCTCGCCGTGGACCTGGTACTCCTCCACGCCGTGGAACTGGAACTACGGCCACACCTTCGGCGGCTTCCCGAGTGCCTCCAGCACCATCCCGTTCTACACCCCGTTCAACTCCAGCGTGCCGTTCAACTACTACGGGTATCCCACGCCCTTCACCGTCCCCTTCGGATACACCATCCCCAACTTCTGGAACGGGACGGTGCCTTTCGTCAGCACACCGGCGAACACGACCAGCGTTCCCAACGTCACCCCGACCACCGTCAGCGAGCAGACGACGACGGGCAACCGCGTCGTCTATCCCTTTCCCTTCGGCGGCTTCAACCCCTTCGTCTACGTCGGCCCGCAAGGCATCGTGAACGGCACGCCGGCGACCCAGGCGGCCTGAAGTTCATCATGCCGTGAATGATCGAAGCGCCGGGCGGCCTGATGGTCGCCCGGCTTTGCTTTTTCAGGATCGCCCGGGGGCAGGCGCATCGGGCGCAGCAGCGGTTGAAGCCACGCGCAGTTTGGCCAGATCCTCGAAGGTCCCCTGCACGATGATCTGGTCGCCCGGCGCCAGGCGCGTCGACGTGGGGGGAAACAGGCGCTTGGCGCTTTGGTGCGGATGGAGCTCGATGACGCTCAGTTCGTAGCGGTCCATCAGTTCGCACACCGTGAGCCCTGCAAGCGGGCCGTCCTGCTGCACGGTCCAGCGCTTCATCACGATCAACTTGTTCTCGACGACGACGGAGTTGATCAGTTCGGGCTCCAGGGCCGCGATGGCAAAGGCCGGCGCGCTGATCGCTGACTGGCTGATCGCCAGGTGGATGTTGAAGCCTCCGGCGATCTTGTCGGCCATGTTCTGGTCGAACATGCGCAGCACCACGCGGATGTGGGGCGAGAGTTTGCGGGCGTCCAGCGCGATCTCGAGATTGGCCAGATCGTTGGTGGTGGCCAGCACGATGCTGCGCGCCTGCGCCACGTTGGCGTCGAGCAGCAGGGTTTCGCGGCGCCCGTCGCCGATGAACAGCGGCGAGCCGTCGCTGCGGACGTCTTCGAGAAACTGGTTGGTCGGGCTGTTCTCGATGACCACCACCGGCACGCCGAGTTTGCGCAGCAGCGTGTAGGTGCGGTAGCCCAGGCGTCCGAGCCCGACGAGGATGACGTGGTCTTTCATGGCCTTGCACATGGCTTTGCACCATTCGCGCTCGCTTCGGCGACGATCGCGCACGAGCAGCGCCAGTTCGATGAGCCCCTCGAGCACAATGGTCAGCCCGATGACCGGGACGATGAAGAACATCAGTTCGAGAAGCGGGTGATCGGGAAATGCCTGCGGCGCCTCGCCGAAGACCAGGGCCCAGGTGTAGTACGAGGCCTCGACCAGGCTGAGCGAGCGATCCTCGCCCAGATGCTGAAACAGCAGCCCGCCGCCGATGAGCAGCGTGAACAGCACCAGCAGGCGATAACGCAGGGCGTGAAAGACGGTGCGGACAAAGCACCACTCGCGCCACAGCCGCCAGCGCCAGGCCGAGCGGCGGTCGTAGGTGGTCTCCAGCAGTTCGATCCGCAGTGTGTCGCGCACGCGCCTTCCTCGAAGAGCAAACTATCCGGGGAAGTGCGCGGCGACAAGTTGCACTCCGCCCCGGCACGGGCGAGCCCCGATTTCATCCGGCGCCACAAGCCCCGACCGTCAGGGAAAAGGTCCGCACCATCGCGGAATCCGAATCCCCACCCCCGCGGTCGGGGCCCGTTGACGCGTGATGATGGATGCGGGAAGCGCTCTCAGGTCAGAACGTCGGCTCGTCGTCGCAGGCTTCGTCGGGCCCGCCGCCATCGCGGAAGTCGCAGACCGGGCCGGACCGCTGCCCCGGGCTGAAGGTGTGTGCATCAGCGGTCACGCCCGGCCAACCCGTCCTCGGTCGTCAGAATCGGAATGGTGCCCAGCCAGGGGACGGCGACGGCGGGCCAGTCGTCAATTACGCGCGTCGGATACGTGGCTGCTGAGCCATCGGCGAAAGAGCATGGGTGTCCGTGAACCTGAATGGCATCGAGGTCATTGATCGACCCGATCGCGCCATAGGAACTGAGCAGGGCCTTGTCCGATGGGAAGCGGACTTCCCACAGGCGGGTCGGTCGAAAGTGCCCGTAGTTCACAGGTAAATGGCGTGCCGCCAAAGTGAAGTACTCGGGGGCTGCAAACGCCGTCGCCGTGAGCGCCGAACGTGCCAGGACGACTCCGGGGCGGCCCTGTTCGGACATCCATTGGCGAAGTTCCTCGTCCTCGATCATCGACCGGTCGGGAATATAGACCGGGACCAGGGGCGTGGCCCACAAGTTGACCTGGGCCGAGAAATAACTGAAGCCTTCGAATGTCTCTGTGCCGATGCGGACCGCCGAATATGGATCGTTCCGGCTCGCGAAATAGGGCATTGATGCGTCGTGATCATGCGCATACTGCGTGAGAGCCAGATTGAGTTGTCGTTGCATCACCGAGAAGCGTGTCAGTTGCGCCTGACGTCGCGCGCCGGCGAGTGCCGGAAGCAGTATCCCCGTCAGTATGGCAATGATGGAGATTGTCACGAGCACTTCAATCAGCGTGAAGCCCGCTGCGCGCCGAGATGCCGGTGACGTCTGCCGTCCGGTGCGGCGAGCCCGGTCGATTGGAGTGCGAAGAGCGACCGAGCCAAGCCAGATCAGCGCGGCATTCCGCAGCAGTCCGGCCGCGGCCTCTTCCGTCGTCCCACGCAGTCCCGGCACCGAGAGACATCCGCAACTTGGCGGGTCATCCATGAAAAGCAAACGCACGAGGACGAGCGAATACAGCACGAGCAGGCCGACCGAGACTTGAACCCACCGTCGGCTGCGTGGATCGGCAAGGAGCGCCGCAGCCAGAGCGATTTCGGAAGCCGCGACCAGCAGGCCCATCCATACAGCGCTCGCTGAGTCTGATGATCGCGCCAATATTCGGTACACAACACGCCCGAAATCGTCTGGGTAAAGCACCTTGATCGACCCGCCCCAGAAAAATGCAAGCGCCAGAAGCGAAGCGATACCGATCGGCAAGAACTGCAAGCGCGGACGATGCACAAACTGTTCAGAAGCCGATTCCACCAACTCCCTCCGGGATGTTCCCGGCGCCGGCCTTTTCCAGAATCCACCGGCCCGCATCCTGATCGAACCACAGAAAGAACAGCATGGGTATAAAACGCCCATCCTTCAATTGCATGACGCAGCCGACCGTTGCGAGCATGACACAGCGTCGACTCGCGAGTTGCTCAGATCGTCGCGCACCACCAGCCTGGAAGTACACATTGAACCCGACTTGACGCTCACCGAGCCAACCACTCTCTCCCAGCGGTCCTGGAGGAGTCGGGTAGTACTCAAGATCACCGGGGCAGATTTGACCAAACGCAATGCCGAGGCCCGTCGAATCAGTCACCAAGGCCTTCAGTTCAGTGAGTGGTACGGGGCATGGCGGCTTGGCATTCCAGACTTCTTCTACGGCCTGTTTGGGCGGCAACGACGGGTCCCATGGCTTTCCTGTGGACGCCGAGTAGATCAGGTCTATGCCGCAGTGACTGACCAGATCGTCGCCGGAGCGAATCTCGTATCCGCGCGACTCCATGAATGTGCTGTACGATTCGAATGAACTGTCCCACCAGCGTCTGTACAAAATCCCTGCCAGGTCGCTCCGCAGTTGATTGAGCGCGAGCGGCGAGAGCGCCGTCGACTGGTTCTGCGCGACATCAGTTCCTGTCGATGCAAACGCCCGGGCGAGAATCTGATCAATCTGTTGTTCGCTTGAGACGGCGCTTGCCGGAATAACTTCCATCCCTGCGCACGCTTCTTGGAATCGGTCCACCGATGCCTTGATGCGCTGAGCCTTCGATTCCGGATCTCTGTGCCACGGCGCTCGGATCACCCGGCTCCGCGCCAAACCCGTCATGAGGGCGAGCGTGGCTACAACGAGCATGAGTGCCGCAATCACGACCGATCGGCGCATGTGAAACCCTACAGGTCAAAAACGCATCGAGTGAATGGGGCCGGCGGGCTGTTGCAGTCAAACGTCTGCGAGTCGTCACAGTTCTTGCAGATCCATGTGGACGTTGTCCCGTCAAGGCAACAGGAACAGGTACGCGAAGTCAGCGTCGTCACTGTGCAGGAAGTGTTCAAGCCGCAGGTGCACTTGTTCACCGGCGGTGGACCTCCGCCTTGGGCGAGTACCAGACCCGCAGCGCACGCAAGAATGGCGACTGCACCTGCCGCTTCAATGAGCAGACGATTGCGTGGCATCCGAAGTCTCCTTGTGGTGTAGGGATACACGTAGAGTATCGGTATTGGGTCGGCGGATACAACCATTTTTTTGTGTTTTGCAACAATCTGTTACACAAACACTTAGAACGGCGGCTCGTCGTCATAGGCTTCGTCTGGCCCGCCGCCGTCGCGGAAGTCGGAGACCGGGCCGGAATGTTGTCCGGGCGCAAAGCCCTGGCGTGTGGGCTTGGGTTCGGCGGCCTGGCTTGGGAAGGCGTAGGTCGTGTGCCCGTAGGCGTTGCCCGCGTCGCCGGAGCCGCCGGCGTACCCGCCCCCGCCCCCGGATCTGCCCCCGCCCCCGGAGTAGCCGCCGTCATAGGCGCTGGAGTGGCGCCAGTCGTAACTCTTGAAGCGCGTGGTGGCCTCGTCCCAGGTGAGTTTGACCACGCCGGTCGGCCCGTTGCGCTGCTTGGCGATGATGAGTTCGGTGAGGTTGATCTTGTCCTCATTGTCCGGGTCGTTCATCCACTCTTCGTCGTCTTTGTGGTAGTAGGCCTCGCGGTGGACGAGCATGACCACGTCGGCGTCCTGCTCGATCGATCCCGATTCGCGCAGGTCGCTCATGCGCGGGCGATTGCGCTCGCGCTGTTCGGCGCCGCGGTTCAACTGTGCCAGCGTGACCACGGGGATCGACAGTTCGCGCGCCAGCGCCTTGATCTGACGGCTGATGGTCGAGACTTCGATCTGACGGCTCTCGCGGGCGGCCCCCGGGGCGGTGAGCAACTGGAGGTAGTCGACGAAGATGCAGCGCACGCCGTGCTTGGCGACCATGCGCCGCGCGCGGGCGCGCAGATTGAGCACCGTCATGCCCGGCGTGTCGTCGATGTAGATCGGCGCTTCGTAGAGTTCGGCCGCCCCGTCGCTGAGTTTCTGCCACTCGTCCATCGACAGGTTGCCGGTGCGGAGTTTGTGTGTGTCGATGCCGGATCGCGCGCTGAGCAGGCGCTGGGCCAGCGAGCCGCGCGCCATTTCCAGACTGAAGATCCCCACCGGCGCGGGCTTGCCGCCCTTGCCGGGTGACCACGGCGTGCGCCCGCCGAAGGCGACCTGCTCGGCCAGATTGAGCATCAGCGCGGTCTTTCCCATCGAGGGTCGCGCGGCGATGATGACCATCTCGCCCGGTTGCAGCCCGCTGAGGATCTTGTCGAGGTCTTCAAAGCCGGTCGGCACGCCGCTGACGCCGCGGCCCTCGGCCTGCTCGATCAGTTCAATCTGCTGCTGGAGCAGTTCCTTGAGCCGCTCGGGCTCTCCGATCTGTTCTTCCTGTGCGATGTCAAAAATCGCCATCTCCGCCTGATCGATCACTTCCTTGGCGCCTTCTGCTTCCTGTCCGGCGTGATAGGCGTCGTAGAGAATCGAGCCCGCGGCCTCGATGAGCCGGCGCAATCGCGCTCGATCCGCGACGATGCGGGCATAGTGCGGAGCATTCACCGCACTCGGCACCGACTCCGCCAGATCGACGAGATATTCAGGCCCGCCGACCAGTTCGAGTTGCTCGCGCCCGCGCAAGTGTTCGACGATCTGCACCAGGTCGCCCGAGTGGTAGCGGTCGTAGACCTCGATCACCGCGGCGAAGATGGCCGCGTGCGATTCCTTGTAGAACTGCTCGGCCCGACTGACGATCGGCAGCACGTCGGGGATCACCTGCGGGTCGAGCAGCATCGAGCCGAGCAGCGACATCTCGGCCTCGACTGAGTGCGGCGGCAGGCGGTCGAACAACTTGCCGAGACTCTGCTCGGAAAGCGTGTTGGTGCGTTCAGGACGTCGGGCAAAGTTGGCAGTCACAGGGAGCGATTATCTGCCGCCTGACGACGCGAAAGGAGCACGTGCCAGCAATCGCCAGAAACTCCCCACGCCCTACCATGTGCCATGCGCAGCATCGCCGACGTTTTCGAGGGCAAGAGCCCGCTTCCCGACGCCCTTCCTGCCAATCCGTTCCCCATCTTCAAGACATGGCTTGACGAGGCATGGGCTCGCAAACAGCAGCCCAATCCGCACTCGATGGCTCTGGCCACGTGCACACCCGACGGCATTCCCAGCGTGCGAATGGTGTTGTGCAAGGAAATTGACACCGAAAGCGGGTACATCGTGTTTTACACCAACTACCGCAGCCGCAAGGGAGTCGAGTTGGATGCCAACCCCCGCGCTTCGGTGTGTTTTTACTGGGACCACGTGGAACGGCAGGTGCGGATGGAGGGGGTGGTGGTGCGTTCGCCTGCGGCCGAGAGCGATGCGTACTTTGCGACGCGGCCTTGGGAGAGCCGGGTTGGGGCGTGGGCGAGCGAGCAGTCCAGGCCGATCGCGTCACGGGCGGCGTTGCTCGAGAAGGTGATGACCAAGATCGGGGATCTTGGCTTATCACTTCCGGCGCTGATGTTGGCGGGGGACCGGGTCGAGGTGCCCAGGCCGCCATACTGGGGCGGATTCCGACTGTGGACGACCGCAGTGGAGTGCTGGGTGTCCGGGGCCGGTCGGGTGCATGACCGGGCGCGGTGGGAGCGAACGCTGGAGTCGACGGGGCCGGGCATGCGACCCGGCGCGTGGAAGGCCACGCGATTGCAGCCCTGAGCATGGAACAGGCGGAGCGGTCAGCCGAGCACGAGGCGGATGAAGTCGATCAGGCTGAGCGGGCGCGTGCCGGCGGCGGCGCGTTCGAGCCCGATGCGGTCGGCGTGTTTCCACTGGGCGAGCAGGATCGACCATGCCCAGGAAAGCGAGCGATCCGGGTCGTACATGTTGGTTGACTCGCTGGTCAGGCCGTTGAGTTCGAGGATGGCAAACCCGCGCCCCTGCGCCAGCAGGTCGTCGCTCTCATAGCGCAGGTCGAAGCGGCCGAAGTCAAAGCCATCGTCATGGAAGGAGCGGGCGATGCGGTTGATTTCGGCTTCGAGGGCCGGGGTGACCAGTTCGCGCCCGTCGACGAAGCAGGTGCCCTGCGCGTGGTTGCCGGCGAAGGAGAGCAGCAGGCTCTGTCCGGCGGGGAGCACCTCGTCGAGGCGACCGGCAAAGCGTGTGAGGAACAGCCGGGCCTGGCAGCGATAGCGCGGGTGTGTCCAGATAAGCCGGCGAATAGTGCTGCGTCCGTCGCCTTCGAGATGCTGGAAGAGTTTGCGGTTGATGCTGAAGATGAACCCGTCGCGCTGGTGGATGGGCCGCGGGTCGAGGTGTGCGGGCTTGCGCATCCAGAAGACGCCGCACTCGCGGGGCCCGGGGTGGAAGCGTTGAAGCACGGCCGGACCGGGGCGGTGCTGGAAGTAGGTTCGGACATCTTCGGGGGTGCGGGCCAGCGTGACGCCGATGCCGCGCTGACCCGCATCGGGTTTGATCACGATGGGGAATCCGCCCAGCGTGGGGTCGGCGTCGATGAGGTCGAGGGCGGTTTGGGCAGCCTCGGGCTGCGTGCCGTCAATGAGGCGCGCGGGCAGAATGGTCGCCTCGTCCACGGGGAAACGCGCGAGAATGCCCGACTTGGATTCACCGACGAATCCGCCGCCGTTCTCGATGCCGGGGTTGGTCGCGGTGAAGACAAGGCGAGCGCGTCGGCGCAGCAGCATGAAGGGAATGCACAGCCAGACCGGCGTGTAGAAGATGTACACCGGCCACCACTCGTGGTGGAGCGTGCGCGTAAGCGCGGCCAGGATGCGGCGCCGCCCCGTCCATGTCCACACGTGTCGGACCAGACGGAGCGCAAGCACGCCGATGATGCACACGGGGACGAGCGCCCAGCCGGCGGCCCGGCGCGAGAGCGGATCGGTCAGCGAAACGGAGATGGAAGCGAAGGACAGGGCGACGAGGGTCCAGACGGTCTGGCCGGCGAGCCATGAGAGGTTGCGGCGCTGGTCTGGGAGTTCGGGCCCGCGCCAGAGGCGTCCGGGCAAGAGTCCGGCAAAGGCCACACCGAAGTCGAGGTTACCGGGCGCGACGAATAGTGCGGCAAGCAGCGTGGCCGTCTCCGGCTTCCAGCGGGCCAGCAGCAGGACAATGAGGATTTGCGTGATCGGTCCCCATCGGCGCAGGTGCGTGCCGAGGTGATCGACGAGCCGGGCAGGACCGGCTCGCTCCGCACGTGGGGCGAGATTCTCGTAGTCGGTGAGCGGCTCGACGCCGGGTGTGTCGTGGCGCTGGGCGTGCGCGAGGATGATCGTGGCCGATTCCTGCGGCTGGAGAAAGGGCAGGAAGTGGCTGGCGTCGAGCATCACCAGTCGGCTGGCGGGCATGATGTGGTGGTGAAACTCGGCGGCCCAGTCGGAGATAAGGAAGTCGTGCCGCCCGTGCAGGATGAGGGTGGGCACGCTGGTGCGGGCCATGATGGCGCCGAGCGGGCGCTGGTCATTGTCGAGGAAACTGCGGATAAAGGAGTGTCGAAGCCCGGTCGAGCCGAGCAGCCCGAAGTGCGGGAGCAACTCAGGCAGGACGACGACAAGGGGCAGCCCGGCGAGGTACTTGGCGTGCTCAAACCAGTAACTGCCCGAGCCTTCGGCCTGCTGCGCGCCGACGGCCGCGAGGAGGGTGAGCGACGCCATGCGGTCCGGTGCGATGTCGCAGAGATTGATGCCGACGGCTCCGGAGTTGGACCAGCAGACGAAGTGGGCGCGCTCGATGCCGAGCGTGTCGAGGAGCGAGCGCATGGCATAAGCGGCGGCGCGCGACGAATAGTCGGGGATCAAGGCCTGCGAGTTGCCGAAGCCGGGCAGGTCGACGGCCAGCACGCGCCGCTGCCCGGCGCTGAGCCGATCGATGAAAGTGGGAACGTCCGGATCGCGCTGCAAGTCGTAGTGGTACGCCTGGCCGGGCGAGCCGTGCAGCAGGACAATGGGGGGAAGCGGACTGGAGACAGGCCCGCGATCGAGGAATGCGAGGCGCACCGTTCGGGCAGGATCAGGTCCGGAGGCGTGCGGCTCAGGGATGTTGATGACGGTGGCTCCGATCGCTTCGGGCCGAGGCGTCAACGCCGGGTCCCAGAACCGCTGCACCAGATGAGAAGCAACCAGAAGCAAAAGGTAGATAGGCAGGACCAGCCTGATCCACCGCCGGCGAGAACTCACAGGAGAACCTCGTGTGATTCAAGTTCGGGCTCGATGTCATCGAGCGGAGAGGTGCGCGGGCGAATGACGAACACGCGCGACTGTTCGAGCAGCACCTCAGCACAGGCCGGGTTGTCGCGCCGTGCATAGGCGCCGCCGCCCGGGAAGGCGAGCACGTCACCGGGTTCGCAGCAGACAGGCACCCGGACCTGGCGCGACGCGTTGTCGATACCGGCGATGGTGCTCATGCCTTCTGCGCGCGGTAGGGTGGGTGTCAACAGGCGCGCCGGAGCCGGCGCAGCGCCGGGTTCACCGGGAACGGCTTCGGCGGCCGCCAGTCGTCCGTCTTCACACGGACGGCTGGAGAGCACGCGGCTGACCAGCAGACTTCCCGCGCCGATGATCGACCAGCCCGGTTCGGCGATGATCTTCAGCCCGCGTTCGACCCACGGCGCCAGCAGGGGTTCGACGGCTCTGGCGTAGTCGGCGGGCGAAGGAGCGGCCGGGTCGAAAAGGTCGCACCCGAAGCCGCCCCCGATGTCGATCGCTTCGAGCGATGCGCCGCGGTCGACGATCGTCTGGGCCAGTTCACACAGTCGTTGTGTGCCGGTACGCATGGCGTCAGTCGCGTATCCGCGCGGGCCGAGATGGATGCGCAGCCCGGCCAGTCGCACGCGCGGTTCGTTGCCGAAGCGGTCGAAAAGGTCGATCGCCTCGGCGGGCGACAAGCCGAAGGCGCTCTGCCGGCAGCAGTCCAGACAGACGTGGATGAGCGCACGGCAGGCGATGCGCACGCCGCCGGCGATGCGGTGGATCTGTTCAAGTTCGGCGCCGGTTTCGATGCTGAAATACCCGACCGGTCCGCGGTAATAGGGCGGCTTGCCCTCGACCAGGCGTCCGGCCTGAAAGAGCGGGCTGTAAAGCCCGTCGAGGGCGGCGCGGATGTCCATGTCCGCCTTGCCCAGACCTGAGTACACCACGCGACTGAGCGGAGCGCCGCAGATCCAGGCGCGTTCCAGGTCCGTGGCCGACCGCACCCGCAGCGCGGCGCCGCGCTTGACCAGGCGTCGCATGACGTGGGCGTTGGGACAGGCATCCACTCCGAAGCAGATCATTGCCCGCAGCGACGAGAATGCCTCGACGAAGCGGTAGAAGCGCTCGATGATGGCGTCGGCGTCGTAGAGGGCAAAAGGGGTGCCGACGCGCTCGGCCAGTTCGGCAAGTCGCAACGAGCCGACGTGCAGGTATCCGTCGCGTTCGACCAGGTCCACCGTCCGCCTCCCGTGCGACAATGTACCTCAATCAGAGGATGGGCGCGCCGCCGGAGGTCGGTTCGACCACCCGCCGTGAGCGGATGTGACGTGCCCCCAGTTGCCCGCAGGCCCCCATCATTTGCCGTCCCTTGGTGCGCCGGCGCTTGGCGTACACGCCCAGTTCAACGAGTTGGGTGAGGAAGAACTCGACGCTTTCCTCCGTGGGTGCGGGCCAGGGCGAGTTGTGCCTCGGGTTATAGGGAATCAGGTTGAGCACCCCCAGGGGCAGCGTGTCTTTCGTCCACTTGCCGAAGGGGGCCAGATAGTCAGCCAGTTGGCGGGCGTGCTCGGGTGCGTCGTTGACGCCCGGGATGAGCACGTACTCGAAGCAGAACTTGCCGCCGGAGCGCATGGGGTAGGCCAGCAGGGCGTCGCGCAGGTCGCCCATCGAACTTGAGCGGTTGATGGGCATGATCTGCGAGCGGATCTGGTCATTCGGCGCGTTGATGCTTATGGCCAGCCCGAGCCGGTGGAATCCGGGCTGGCGGGCGAAGGCGGACAGGCGGGCGATGCCGTCGATGCGCCCGACGGTGGAGATGGTGATGTTGCTGGCGCCCAGAGCCGGGCCGTTGGCGTCGCACAGCACGCGGATGGCCTGAAGGACGTTGTCGAGGTTGTCCATCGGTTCGCCCATGCCCATGAAGACAAGGTTGCGGATGTCGCGGGCTTCGGCGTGGTCGAGCAGGTGGGTGGCGGCGAACCATTGCCCGACGATTTCCGCGGGCGTGAGGCTGCGTATGAGACCCATTTGCGCGGTCTCGCAGAAGGTGCAGCCCATGGCGCACCCGACCTGGCTGGAAAGGCACAGCGTGTATGAACGCTTGCCGAGTCGCCCGATCATGGGGATGAGGACCGATTCGACGGTGAGGGCCTGGAAGCCGGGGCGGGTGGACAGAGCGCCGGCCGTCACGCCGCCCACCTGCTGAAGGAACTTGACGGTCGGGCCTTCGGGGGTCTGCTCTTCGAGGGTGTGGACGATCGGGCCGGGGTTCGCCCGCGCCCAGACGCGCCCGCCCGTGCTGGCTGGGAGATTGTGGCGAAAGACGCGCCGGTAGGCGTGCAGGGCCTGATGGGGACCACGCCCCAGACCGGCTGCGGCGTTGCAGAACTGGTCGAGGGTCATGCCCAGCGGGTCGAGGAGTTGGGAATCGGGCGAACTCATGCCGGGGCGATGGTAGGCGAAGGGGGGAGGAAGCCCGAATTGTCGATGGGGAGCCGAGGCCTGGTATCAGCGCCTTTCATTCTCTCACAGGAACTGTTACAGTGTCGGATGGGCCGAACGGCCCAGACCGAAGGGGTTTGGACGATGCAGGAGCATTCGTCGGGTGGACGCCGCGCATTTACCCTGATCGAGTTGCTGGTGGTCATTGCCATCATCGCGATGCTGATTTCGATCCTGCTGCCGGCACTGCGGGGCGCGCGGGACACGGCCCGGACGGTGATGTGCTCGCACCACATGAAGCAGATCGTGACAGCCGCGATCCTGTATGGACAGGACAACACGTCGAAGATCTGGAACTCGACGGACTGGTCACGGCGGGTGGACGGCACGGGCTGGGTCTATCCCGGGCATCTCTACGACTACGTGGAGCAGTTGGACGAGATCTCTGAATGCCCGAAGAACAAGCGGCAGAGCCCGTACGGCCACGACGACGGGGCGCAGATCTTCGCCGACGGCACAGTGGCGCTCGACTTTGACTATTGCATGGTCGAGGGCACGCAGGGGGCGTCGCTGTCGTGCCAGACGCTGGTGTACTACATCGACCGGGTCGAAAAGTACTCCGGCGGCGTCAGCCCCGTGTCGATCACGCCCGAACAGTGCGAGGAGTGGACGCGGACATTCCGGAGCGTGCCGATCTTCGTCGAGGAGAGTTCGTACTGGTACAACGGGCTGATCTTTGACGGGCGCTGGGGCAACGTCGACCAGATCACCAACCGGCACGACCGCGGCGGGATGATGGCGTTCATCGACGGCTCGGTCGAACGCTTTGTCCCCCAACCCGGCAACAACGACGAGGCTCGGCAGGAAAGCACCGACTGGGTGGCCAACGACATGTACGTCTGGGTGCATGCGCAGCGGTACAAGCGTGTGTACGGCTCGCCCACCAGGCCCTTCGGGTGGATCAATAACCCCCGCAACTACTGATCCTGCCGGCCGGCATCCATACCATCCGGCTCACCGGAATCGGGAGGTCGCCATGGCGTGGATGAAGGTCAGCGAGGCGCTGCGGGCTCAGCCCGGGCAGAAGGTGGTCATCAAGGGTTGGCTCCGCACGCGGCGTGACTCCAAGGCCGACGGTGGGCTGTCATTCCTCCAGGTACACGACGGCACGTGCCAGGACCCGATCCAGGTGGTGGCGCGGGGTGATTTGCCCAACTACGCCGACGAAGTGGTGAAGTTGACGACGGGGTGCGCCATCGAGGCCGAGGGCTCGCTGGTGGCCAGCCAGGGGCAGGGGCAATCGGTGGAGGTGGCGGCCACGTCGATCAAGGTGGTGGGCTGGGTGGAAGACCCGGACACCTATCCGGTGCCTCAGAAGCGGCACACGTTTGAGTATCTGCGAGAGGTGGCGCACCTGCGGATGCGGACCAACACGTTCGGGGCCGTGGCGCGCGTGCGGCACACGCTGGCGTGCGCAATTCACCGCTTCTTTGATGAGCGCGGATTCTATTACATCCACACGCCGATCATCACGGCCAGCGACTGCGAGGGCGCGGGGCAGATGTTCCGCGTCAGCACGCTGGACTCGGTGAACCCGCCGCGGACGCCCGAGGGCGGCGTGGACTTTGCGCAGGACTTCTTCGGGCGCGAAGCGCACCTGACGGTGTCAGGGCAGTTGAACGTCGAGACCTATTGCTGTGCGCTCAGCCGCGTATACACGTTTGGGCCCACCTTCCGGGCAGAGAACTCGAACACGAGCCGGCACCTGGCCGAGTTCTGGATGATCGAGCCGGAGATTGCGTTTGCGGATCTGGCGGCCGACGCGGATCTGGCCGAGGAAATGCTCAAGTACCTCTTTGATGACCTGCTGACGCGCCGGGCGGACGATATGGCGTTCTTCGACCTGCGCATCGAGAAGGGGCTGATCGAACGGCTCAGGCACATCATCAAGAGTCCGTTCCGACGGCTGCCGTATACGGAGGCGGTTGCGATCCTCGAGAAGGCGCGGGAAGCGGGTGATGCGAAGTTCGAGTTCCCGGTCAAGTGGGGGCTCGATCTCCAGAGCGAGCACGAGCGCTACCTGACCGAGCAGCACTTCAAGCAGCCGGTGGTGCTGATGAACTATCCCAAGCAGATCAAGGCGTTTTATATGCGGCTGAATGCGCCCGGCACCGATGGCGCACCCGGCGACACCGTGGCCGCGATGGACGTGCTGGTGCCCGGCATCGGCGAGATCATCGGCGGGTCGCAGCGCGAGGAGCGGCTGGACGTGCTTGACCGGCGCATCGAGGAGATGGGGCTGCACAAGGACGACTACTGGTGGTACCGCGATCTGCGCAAGTACGGCACCGTGCCGCACGCGGGCTTCGGACTGGGCTTCGAGCGCCTGATCCAGTTCTGCACGGGCATGCAGAACATCCGCGACGTAATTCCGTTCCCGCGCGCGCCCAAGCAGGCGGAGTTCTAAGAAGAAGGCAACACACGGGTTTGCATGATCGCGTGCATTGCAGGCGGGCGGTGCAGAGGCCCGCGCTGGCCGCAGCGCGGTGCAGCGGACAGATCCCCCCGCCCGCCAAGGTGGTACCAAGATCCATTGCTGAACGGCCCCGGCGGCGGATGCCCAGGTCGTTGGCGAACAGCGGAGCCGTGCGTCCCCGCCTGGCGATACTCGCGGCTCAGATACGACCGGGCACGCGGGCGCGACGCTTGCCCCCGGCCGCCTGATTCAACTCAGTCAGTGTGTGGCGCCCTACCCCGTGTACGCGAGCCTGCGTGCTCCGGCAGCACACAGTGTTGAAGATCACGCCGCCCTACATCGTACCAAACGGAAATGCAACAAGGTCACGGCAACGTGCGCAAAGGTGCATAGTTCCCCTTGTGTAGCCGTCCGATAGGTGGCAAAATGCCCGGGGGTATATTCCCGATCGATCGCATCGGCTCTCCATCGTCGCGCTGAGAGATTGGGCTCCAGGCGCACAGACAAGTTTTGGACAAGGCACCGGGACGAACGACCGCGGGTGTCGGCCTCCGGGCCTTCCAAGCAGAAAGGACGACATCATGAACGCGAGTCAGTCGAAGCGGGGCGCGGCGCTGCTGGGTCTGGTCGCCGGTGCAGTGATGACGACGACGGCAATGTCTCAGGATTTCAACGGCGACGGATTCACCGACCTGGCGGTGGGCGCCCCCTTTGAGGACTTGGGCGCCATCGCTGACGCCGGCGCCGTCACCATCATCTACGGCGCCGGTCCGGGCATCGGGCTGGCAGCCGTCCTTCCGTTCCCCAGCGTGCAGATCACGCAGGCGACCTTCGGCATCGATCCGCCCGAGATGGGCGACATGTTCGGCGCCTCGATGGCCTGGGGCGATTTCAACGGAGACGGCTTCGACGACCTGGCGATCAGTTCGCCGGGTGAGAGCCATCCGGTTTCCCTTGTGCCGGGCGCCGGCATGGTCATCGTGCTCTTCGGCTCGCCGGGCGGACTGGTACTGCTGGCCCCTCCGATCCTCGTGCAGGATCCGCCGCTTGCACCCTTCTCTCTGGGTGATGTGGCAGAGCCGGGCGACGAACTCGGGCGCTCGCTGGCGGCTGCCGACTTCAACGGGGACGGCTTCGACGACCTGGCGCTGGGCGTTCCTGGAGAGGATGATCCGGCGGGTCTTGCCGATGTCGGGCTCGCGCATGCCGTCTATGGCACTCCGGGCGGGTTGTTTGTCGGTCCGGGGGTGCCGATGATCTTCCAGACCGCGTGGCCCTGGGGCGACGCGCTCGAGGTGGGCGATCGCTTCGGGCAGACCCTGGCCGCCGGTGACCTGGATGGCGACGGGACCGGTGACCTTGCGATCGGTGTGCCGTTTGAGGACGTCGGCGCCATCGTCGACGCGGGCATGGTCAACGTTGCCTACGGGCTTCCCGGCCCCGGGCTGATTCCCGCCCCAACGGCCGAAACCTGGACACAGGCCAGCCCCGGCGTGCCGACGGCGCCCGTCGCCGGTGATCAGTTCGGAACGGCGATGGCGATCGCGAACTTCGACGGCGTGCTCGGCGAGGATCTGGCGGTGGGCATGCCGTTCCGCGACTTTGCCGGCAACGTCGACGCCGGCTCGGTGATCACGATCTACAGCGCCGGGATCGGCCCTGGGCTCGAAGCCACATTGGGCGGAGGCGCGCCACAGGCCTCGGAGTGGTGGCACCAGAACGTTGCCGGCATCGCGGAAGTGGTGGCGCCTTCGGATCTCTTCGGCTCTGTCTTGGCCGCGGGTGATCTCAACGGCGATCCCTTCGCCGATCTGGTAATTGGTGTGCCGGGCGAGGATATCGGCGGGGCGCCGATTCCGGACGCCGGATGCATCCAGGTGATCCACGGCGCGCCTCCCGGCCTGGGGCTCGACGCCGTGTTCTTCCCCGACCAGTTGTTCAGCCAGAACACCGCCGGCGTGCCTGATCTGTGTGAGGCCGGCGACGCCATGGGCATGTCGCTGACGCTGGGTGATTACGACGGGAGTTTCACGCTGGACGTGTGCGTCGGCGTGCCGCTGGAGGATCTGGGCGGCGGCGGTACCGTCGATCGCGGGTGCGTGATGACGGTCTACAGCCTGCCGGGGCTGGGTCTGTCTGCGGCCGCCGGGCCGGTTCCGGCGCAGATCTGGCATCAGAACGTCGCCGGTATCCCCGATACCAACGAGATGTTCGACATGTGGGGGGCCGGTCTGGACTTTGACGACTGAGCAATGCGCCCATGTCAGACGGGCGTCGCCCATCGCGGGCGGCGCCCGTTCCGTTTTTGTCTAGCGCCGGTATGACCCAATGCGTGAGCAGGTCATACCGCGGCGCCACGGCCGATATGACCGGGAGTATCCGGACGTCGAGCCGGCAGACGATGGAGAAATCGATCGAGCGGGTGGTCACCGAGCAGGGCCCGTGCGACGCGCGCCGATCCGAAGGACATGGTGGGCCGGCCGCCGGGCGGCTTGTCGAAGTCCATGACGCGGGCGGGATGGCGGGCGGCCGGGATCAGCCGCAGACGGGCCGGCAAAACCCAGTGCGAGGGATGGTCGATACAGTTCTGCCGCCAGGAGGGATCATGATGTCGACCCAGGCAGTTCTTCCATCCACAAGTCCAAGCACCGCCGGAGGTGTGCTTCCGACGTTCATCCACATCGGCGGGCAGCGGTGCGGGACGACATGGGTACACAAGTGCCTTGCCGAACATCCGCAGGTGTTCATGGCCGACCCGAAGGAGTTGCACTTCTTCAACAACAACTTCGAGCAGGGCGAGGCCTGGTATCGAGCGAAGTTCCAGCCCGGGCCGGAGCACCGGGCCTGGGGCGAGGCGACGCCGGCGTACATCAACCGCCCCGAGGTGCCGCAGCGCATCAGGGACATGTGCCCGCAGGCGCGGCTGGTGGCGTGCCTGCGGAACCCCATCGACCGGGCCTTTTCTGCCTACAACCTCAAACGCCATGGTGACCTGAACTACGCCACCTTTGAAGAGGCGCTGGAGAAGAACCCGGACATCATGGAGCGCGGGCTCTATGCCCGGCAACTCGAGCGGTACTTTGCGCTCTTCCCCCGCGAACAGGTGCTGGTGCAGATCTACGACGACCTGGTGCATCACGAGAAACGGTTCATCCGCGAGATCTACGCGCACATCGGGGTGGACACAGAGTTCAAGCCGAGTTGGCTGGGCAAGACCGACAATGCGGTGATCATGCCGGGGGTGCAGGACCGGTTGAAGGGCGTGGGGCTGGGGTGGGCGATTCGGGTGGTGCGTGACAGCCGCGTGGGGCCGATGATCCGCCGGTGGAACCGGCAGCAGAAGACGCGCAAGGCCGGTCAGTACAAGGATATGAAGCCTCAGACCAAGCGAATGCTGGCCGATTTCTATCGGCAACCCAACCAGGATCTGGCCGCGCTGCTGGGGGTCGATCTCTCGGCGTGGAACGCTGGATGAGAGTGGATTGTGGTGGGCGGCAGGCGATGGACCCGATAGACTGTGCAGCCATGACGCACGCTGGCGTGAAACTCGGGAAAGGCAAAGAGCCCGCCCGGGGTGCGCGCGTGAAACGTCGAGGCTGATCCAGAAGCCTTGAGACACGATCGACGCCCCGGCACTGCACCGGGGCGTGGTTGTTTTTCGGCCCGCGTGAAGTTCCCACGCTCCACTTGCCCCGAGTATCTGACCCCGAGTCCTCCATCACAGGAAACCCTCATGTCCACATGCATCATCGACACCACGCCCGGCCCGCACGACCGAGACCTGAGTTTGACACCGCCCGAGCCCTGCGGGGACTCAGTGGTCGTTGACGGCGAGATCTACGCGCGAGGCGTGCGGATCGGCGAACTGGTCGGCACGGTTGGCTACGTCGACATGCTGTTCTTTCAGGTGCTTGGTCGCTACCCCAGCCAGGTCGAGCGACGGATGACCGAGGCCTATCTCGTATCGCTGTGCGAACACGGGGTCACTTCGCCCTCAACGCACGGGGCGCGTGTAAGCGCCAGCGTGCGGGCACCGTTCGCGGGCAGCGCCATTGCGTTCATCGCCGGGGCGATGGGCCCCTACCACTTCGGTGCGCTCGAACAGGCGATGCTCGAACTGCGCGACATGGTCGCCCGCGCCGAGAGCACTGAGGAACACGTGGAGTCGCGCGTGCGCCGCGGCGTGCGGATCTGGGGCTTCGGACATCGGTTTCACAAGAGCAACGACGGCAGCGGGCGACACCCCGACGCCGTCGATCGCTTTCACGAGCGGGCCGACCCGCGCGTGCGCCGTCTGATCGAACTGGCCGACCAGTTGGGCTGGGACGGCCCCCACCTTCGCGCGGCGCGGGACATCGGTCGTCTGCTGTATCAGCGCAAGCGCATCCCGATCAACATCGACGGGATCGCGGCCGGGTTGCTGCTGGATATGGGCTTTGACCCGGCATCGGCGATGCTGTTTGTAATCGTGGGTCGGCTCCCGAACATCGCGCGCCTGCACCTCGAGGAACAGGCGCAGACGCCCAACCGTTTCGTCGCGCTTGCGACCAATGCCGACCCGGGCTTCCGTCGGACGACCGATCGCGAGCAGAAGCCGTGAGGTCGTGAGATCAGGCGCATACGAACCCGGAGCGCCGGCGAGCGAGCCGATCACCGGGCACGACTGGTACGTCCCGCTCCGGCCGCTCTATGCCGGTTGTTCCTGTTGCTGGTGGAAGACGGGCCGGCCGTGGGCGGCCTCCTGATCGAGCATGCTCTGGCGGCGACGATCGCCGACGACGCGCTTGATCGCGACCAGCGGCGCCTGCAACGCGATGCCCAGCCAGGCGAAAGGTGCCGGCTTGTTCTCAAGTGTGTAACCGAACTCAGTCATAAGGGATCCGCAGATGCGTTCGATGATGGCCACGTCGACGGCACTCATCTTGCCCCTGTAGCGCCCGATGCGCGACGAGGTGACCTTCTCCAGTGTGCGGAGTTTGTGCTCTTCGTAGTGAGCGAAACCCTTCTTCTCACGCCCGGCGGGGTTGAGCATCTCGTCGCGATACTCAAGCCCGAGGAACGAGCACAGCGGCGCGAGCACGCCTTTCGGATCGGTCACCAGGTCTTCGTAACGCACGGCGGCGTAGCGTGATTGCGGCATGAGCCGCACGCAGTCGCGGTGGATTTCGAGGTCGCGCTTCCATCGCACGGCCGCCTGCAAAGCGGGACGCTTGAAAGCCTCACGCTGCGAAAGCGCCGAGTCGCGCGGGTCACGCATGATGTGGACGAAGCGGGCCTCGGGCATCATGGCCGACAGTTCGAGGATCCACTCGCAGTGGTTGGGCGTCTTCTCGCCGACCACCGTAGCGTTGTCCGCCGCGCCGATGGCGCGCAGCCAGCATCGCAGCAGGTCGGAGTAAGTGCGGTCAGCGTCGGCACACAGGTCGTCAAACATAGCGCGGTCCATGTCGACATCGGAGTGCTGGCATCGTGCGAGGATGGCATTGCGGGCCTGCTCCCAGCCCTCGTCGGTGCGGATGTCGCCCATGCGGCGCCGGCGCTTGTAGGTGATGTGGACGTAGTGCAACTCGGGCGGCATGGAAACACCGGGCGCCCGCATGAGCATGGTCTGGAGCAGCGTGGTCCCCGAGCGCGGCGAGCCGACGAGGAAGAAGTAGCGGGGCTCGGTCATCACAGGGCTCCTCCGTTGTCGGGCGCGCCGGCCGGCCCCGGCGCACCGTTCCCCTTCACTTTCCCAAGTCGCTCCACCTGCGGCAGGCACAGCAGGCGGATGATCGGACGCCGGAATCGGGCCGGACCGATGTCAAGCGTTTCCGCCAGGGCGCGCGGGGTGAAGATGCGCAACCCGGCGAGGTAGAACGAACTGAACAACCCGCCGAGCAATGCGACCTGCACCAGTGCATCGACACGCTCGCCCCGGCCGCCGGTCAGTTGCAGGCCGGACGCCAGGGATGGAATCGTGAGCAGTTCGACCAGTTCGAAGGCGATTGCCGCCGCCGCACAGGCCACCAGCCACGTCGGCAGAAGCGAGGTGAGATTCTGCTTCCAGTCGACGCCGCAGCGATGGAGCCCCCACACGACGGTGGGCGCCACGCCGACGAGGAAGTAGATGCCGATGACCATGGAGATCTCGCCCGAGTCATTCCAGAACCAGCCGGCGACGAGGGCGGCGAGCATCATGCCGGCTCCCTGCACCATCGAGATCCAGAACCACTCGCCGTAGCGCCCCTTGGAGAGTTGGGCCGAGTTGAGAACGCTGGTCAGAAGCCGCATGGGGAAGAAGGCGGCCATCCAGACGACGGCCTCGGTCGCCTCGCTCCACTTGTCGCCCCAGAGGACGGTCTCGAGCGGCTCAAACACACAGGCGATCCCCAATCCGAAGCCGCTGCCGACCAGCATCATCACCCGCGTGGCGCGCAGGATGGCCTGGGCGTGCCGTTTTGGCTCGTTGGCCAGTTTGGACAACGCCGGGAAGAGCACCGTCTGGAGGTTGACGGCCACAAGGACGTTGACCTGCACGGCGATCTGGTAGGCAAAGACGTATTGACCCAGTGCGGACTTGGAAACCATGTCGGCAAGTTTCAGCCACCCGAGGACGAGGTAGTCCCCCTGTCGCAAGGTCGCCATGGCAAAGGTGCCGAAGATGAGCCACTTGCTCCGGCTCCACAAGGCAGGCCACAGACGACGGCGCGGGGGGCGCTTCCACGGCGCGTCGCGCGTGACCCAGTACCCATAGAGCGCCTCAAAGATGGTGCGCGCGACCAGGGGCAGCGTAAAGGACAGTGCGCCAAGCCCCATGAGCGCGAAGAGGATCATCGAGGTGTAGCGCACCACCGATGACATGGTGTTCAGCGTAGCCAGATGCCGGAACTGGAGGTCGACCGACATCTTGGCGCGATACACGCCCAGCGGCGTGGTCAGAGCGATGGAGACAGCGATGGCCAGCAGCACCGGTCCCAGCGCCGGCTCTCTGTAGGCCGCGGCGATGGGCCACGACAGAACGCCCAGCAGCAGCCCCGCCCCTCCGTTGAATAGCCCGCTGAACCAGAACATGGGCCCGCTGAGTTTCTCATAGCGGTGGGCACGCTTCTGGATCAGAATCTGCCTCATGCCGCCATCGCGCAACACCTGCGCGAACGCGGCCAGACCCATCGCGATGCCGTAGATCGCGTAGTCGTCTTCGCTGAGCAGGATGCCCAGAACCCACGCAGAGCCGAAACTGGCAGTCTTGCCGATCAGGGTGGCGATGACCATCCACGACATGCCGCGGCTGACCTTGCGCCCAAGTGCCTGCTCGCGGGGCTTTTCCTCAGGTCGGTCGATCGGTGCTGGGATGTCGATCTCACTCATGCGGATCCTGCCGAGGGGGCAACGAGTGTACGGTGCCTGCCCGCGAAGAAGTTCGGCGCGCCTGGTATCGGACTTCACCGTTGTTTGAGATCGACCAGCAGCAACCGGTGTCTTCCCATGCCGGGATCCAGTGTTCGGGCCGAGACGGGCTTGAGGCTCTCGTCCGCAAAACAGTGGTCGATCGCCAGGATCGATCGCCGGCGAGGCCAGGTGTAACCGAATCCGCGACCCGCAACCGTGCCGACATTGGTGCGTGAACCGACCAGTTCCTCCAGCGAGGCAGAGCCGCGCGGCGTGTTGAAATCGCCCACGATCAGGTCGGCGTTCGGGAAGACTCCGGCTTCCGGTTGAGCGATCCACCGACCTTCGGGTGAGGGCGCAAAGGTAGGCCCGTTCCACGAGGCGACGGCCGAGCGAGCCAGTCTCATGGTCTCCATCCGCCACAACGCGGGGGCCGAGGGCAGATCGACGACCCACACGGTCAGGATCTGGGCGGACAGGCCTTCGATCTCGGCAAAGAGCACGACGCCGCGGTGTTCGTGGTCGTCGACTCCCCCGGCTGCGAAGGTGGCGCTACCCCAGCGGGTGATGCTCCCGCGCGTCGCCAAGGCGATTTCGCTGGAGAAGAGAAAGTGCATCGCGGTCGGTTCAGTGGGGTCGGGCAAATCGGCTTCGGTGGCGTCCGGGTCGGGCTCGATCGGGTCAGATGGCGCTCCCTGGGCATCCGTTTCCGCCTCGGGGGGCGGCGGCCCCAGCGTGCGCAGCGCTTCGAACAGCGGCCCGCGGGTCTGGTCCCAGCGCGGATTGGCAACCACGGCAATGTCGGGATCCAGATCGAGGATGACGTCGCCGGCGCCTTCGGCCTGATCATCGACCGCGAGATTCCAGTACGCCACGCGCAGCGAGCCCTTGCCCGCCGGGAAAAGGGAGCGATGCAGGTGCCCGACTCCGAAAAGAAACCACAGCGTGATCCCCAGCAGGGCAAACGAGAGAATCGGGCGCAACTGATACCCGCCCAGACGTGTAGATAAGCGTTCGAGGATCCACGAGAGAACGACCAACGGCCACGCGAGGGCGAGGACGACGGGTGTGGGAATCCACCACAGATACTGGGTGATGTGGTGTTGGTCGGTGAGGATCTGCCCGACGGTCCAGGCAACCAGCAGCAGAAGCGCCACGACGACGAGCAGCCGCGCGCTGCCCGGCAGGAGGCGCTTGCGGAACCATGCCAATGGTCGGCGTCGCTTCGGCATTGATCGACCGTAACCGGCCAGATCACCCCGGGCAAGGTGTTCGCTCGTATGATCCGTCTGCCATGAGTGTTGACTGGTCGACGGCGCGGGTGGTCGTAACAGGCGGAAACGGCTTTCTGGGCTCGAAGGTGACCGCCCTGCTGCGACAGCGCGGGCTGCCCGAGTCGGGGCTGCACGTGCCGCGCCGGGCGACGTGCGACCTGACCGATGCCGCGGCCGTCGATCGGTTGTATGCGACCAGTTTCGAGCGTGCGGGCCCGACGCTGGTGCTGCATCTGGCGGCCGAGGTCGGCGGCATCGGTGCCAACCGCGAAAACCCGGGTCGGTTCTTCTTTGCGAACATGTCGATGGCGCTGAATCTGATCGAGGGCGCGCGGCGGGCGCGGCTGCACGAGCGCGGGGGCAAGTACGTGCAGGTGGGCACAATCTGCTCCTATCCCAAGTTCACACCAGTGCCGTTTCGTGAGGAGAACCTGTGGAACGGGTATCCGGAGGAGACCAACGCACCCTATGGCATCGCGAAGAAGGCCGCGGGCGAAATGCTGCGGGCGTATCACGCACAATACGGACTGCGCAGCGCCTATGTCCTGCCGGTGAACCTGTACGGGCCGGGAGATAACTTCGACACACGGTCGAGCCATGTGATACCCGCGCTGATCCGCAAGTGCGTCGAGGCGCGCGATCGCGGCGACGCGGCGATCGACGTGTGGGGCACCGGCTCGGCCAGCCGCGAGTTCCTGTATGTTGACGACGCGGCCGAGGGCATCGTGCGCGCGGCCGAGGCGATGGACGAGCCGACGCCGATCAACCTGGGCACCTGCTCGGAAATCACGATCCGCGACTTGGTGATGCTGATTGCGCGGCTGACAGGCTTCAGGGGCGAACTGCGCTGGGATCCGACCAAGCCCGACGGGCAGCCGCGACGCTGCCTGGACGTCACCCGGGCCGCCGACCTGCTGGGCTGGCGTGCGCAGGTGGGGTTTGAGGAAGGGCTGAAGCGGACCATTGACTGGTGGCAAGCAACGAAGGACAGCGCAGTCCGCTCATAAGAACCAATCTGCGCCCGCACCTCTCCTCCAGCATCTGCGCGACGAGGCCCACCGCTTCGCCCAGCACTATCACCATGTGCTGCGGCGGAGGAAAACGCTGGGGGAATAAGTAAAACTCCCAACATCATTCATCCATTTGGGCGCGTGGTCGTGAAAGTATTGTAACGGCCGACAAGGTTGGGTTGACGGAGAGGGGAGGGGGCGGTAGTTTAGCCCTATGAACGCACCAGAAACGCCCCATGCAGCCGTCTGGGCGTTCGTGCTGATCGCCTCCTGCGGGTGGGCGCTGGCTCAAGAGGTGGGATCGAGGGAATGGTTAGCCGACGCGATTCAACGCGCCCCGCAGGTCTCGCTTCCTACCGCCACGCATCTTGAACTGGAGTACTCGCGATACGCGGCCGGGGACGCAAGCACGCTCCAGCAACTGGAACGAGCGGTGGATGAGAGGCCCGAGCACCCGGAACGGCCCAGACTTGTTGAGTTGAAACGTCGCCTCAGTGAAGGGCCTGATGTGACGACCGATCGCGTTTGGTTTTTTGGCCCGGCACACTGGAGGGTTTCACGCGATCAACCCTGGCTGAAAGGGACTCGTCGGGTTTGGCAAGATGCGGCCCAAGACGGAGATGGTGCTTGGCGCTTGTTGCATGATACTCTCACGCTCTTGCCGGTGCGTGATCCCGCGCCAGGCTATGACCCGAGAGTTGACTTGCTCATGGCAGAAAGCGCCTGGCGCGAACTCACTACCTCCGGCTTGCCGGTGGAGCCCGGTTGGACCGTCGCTGACTGTGATGTGATCGGCTCAGATTGGGCAGCGACCATTCACGACGCGGAGGGCGTAGTCGAGTTCAAACTCCGAGGTAGCAAACTCGACTCTGGCGCGCTTTTCATTCAGGAGATCCTTGTTACACGATCAGCCGAAGGCCCAGAGTGGCTGGGGTACCGACGTGTGTTTTCTCGGGATGAGTCCATCTATATTCCCGAACAAATTCCGGGGCTGTTGCCGGCCTCCTCAATGACAAGGAGTAGCCCACGAGGGGCACTGGCTCCCGAGCAATGGACAATCCGGAAAGTCGAACCGATCGAGCCTGTCATGGCACAGAGTCTCCTTCGGGCGCCTTTGCCTGGGGCCACCGACGAAATCCGGGACATCAGTGGTCTCACGGGTGTTGTTGATCGCGCAAAGGGGACTATGTCACTCTTGCAGACGGGAGGTGGTGAGGAGTTCGTTTCTGGTCCAATGTCCGGCGTCAGCAAACCCCGAGGAAGCGTGTGGCTGCAGCCGGTTGCTCTGGTGGTGCTCGGTCTATGCGCAGCGGGTCTGGTCGTCCTGAAGATTAAAAAGTCACATCACAGTTATAAAGGAGAGCACGAATGGACCATCGAATGAACACATGCCGGGCCGCTTGTCTTGTGGGTTGGGGGGCTGCCACACTGGTTGGGGCGCAGGTGCTGCCCTACTGGGCCACGGTTGACACCGGGCAAACCGCATGCTCAATCTGGCTCGCCACGTACGCACCTCAGAACCACTGCGCCGACAACTTCACCGTCGATCAAACCGTGTATCGCGCAGACCAGGCCGCCACTGGATGGTCCGCGAAGGAGGATGAGGACTACGAGTGCTCGAGGAAGTACTATACGAGCGCACTCGGCGGGGCGTGTAATGTAGAACACGACCTCCTGTGGCAGACGAGCGGCACGAAGGGCGCCGGCAGTCCTTGTCCGAGCGGTCCACCACAGTGATTGCGCTGGTGTGGAGGTCCAGCCAACGAGTTGAACTACGGCGCGTGATTAGCGGCGCATCTCCCGGATGTGTGATGGGCGTTCTCCTGTCCGCGGCCCTGCTGAAGGCCGCAGACATTTCCGAATTTCGAGACGCCCTCGCCAACGGCTGGAATGTGCCCGACGGCTGGAGTGATGTTCTTGCCGTCACCGTGCCTGCGGTTGAGATGTCTCTCGCGGTCGCCTGGTTCCTTGGCCTGGCGCGCCGGGTGGTCATTTGGGGCGCGGCCGCCTTCTTGGTCTGTGTCACCGGCGCCTTCGTGTGGCAGTGGATCCTCCGTGCCCCACCCGACTGCATGTGCTTCGGCAGGATCAAGATGTTCGAGGACGCCCAGCAGGCCGCCATGTGGGTCGTCATCCGCAACGCCGGCCTGTTGTGCCTGCTGCTCGCAGGCGCGTGGTTGTCGCGGGCGCGCCCAACGCCGCAGGAGGCAAGCCCATTCGAGGGAGGTTCCCATGCGCCGCGCCTTCACGCTCATTGACACGCTCCTCGTCATCACCATCGTCGGGCTGCTCATCACGCTGCTGCTCCCCGCCATCGCCTCCGCCCGCAACGCCGCACGCGACGTGGCTTCGCTCGCCAACATCCGCTCGCACACCGGCATCTTCCAGATGTACGCCTCCGACTGGAACGACTATCTCCCGTGCGTCACCCGCCCCGACGTCGACCGCACCATCATCCGCGGCTGCGGCGGCTGGGGCTACGCACGATATTTCGACGCCACACAGGTCTGGCCGATTCCGCTGGCCGACAGTTATTACAACGGGCGATGCGAGGGAGAAGAGTTCATCCACCCTGCCCGCCACGATGACCTTCTGATCGACTACTTACTTTCATCTTCCATCATCGCCGACCCGGAGTACTGGGATCTGACCACGCGCACCGGCCCCGACCAGTGGGGCGGACAGAAACTCACGGCTGTGCGCTTCCCCTCC
>RHKP01000017.1 GCA_008363215.1 Cyanobacteria bacterium CYA | reverse complement strand
TGACGCTCACCGGCGCGACCACCCGCGTGATTCCGGCTCCGGCCTCGCTGGCCCTCCTTGGCCTCGGCGGTCTGGTTGCCCGTCGTCGCCGCTAATACGGCCAGACGTATCTGAATTCATGCAGAGCCTCGGCCTTGGCCGGGGCTCTGCCCGTTTTGTCCCTGATCGAAATCGCGGGCCTTCACCTTAGGCACACCTATTCTGGCCGTATATCGTGCCGAACACAGTACGATCTTCCCGAAAAAGGCCTCAACATTTTTTACGAATTCAGTTGCGGAACTCCAATTCGGTAGTTGAACGAGGGAGCAAGTTCGGCTATCTTGTCGTGAGCCCCAAACTGAGAGAAGGGGGCGAAAACACAGACCATTCGAGGCGAATGGCATTCGTCTATACCCTTGAGAGGAGAGCTTGACATGAAGAGCGTGTTTGCGATCGCTGCTGTTGCCGGTCTGGCCGGCGCTGCCTTGGCTCAGGATTTCACCATCTACGCTGTCGCCCCGGCTTCGGCCAACGTGGGCGACACCTACACGGTGGAGTTCTGGGGCCAGGTGGAAGGTGGTTCGTTCGTTGCGGGCACCAGTGCCATCGCCGGCTTCGGCGTTGACGCGCTGGGCACCGGCAACGTCGCCGCTGTCTCTACCGCCACCATCGCCACCTGGGCCGCCGGCTTCGGCGTTGCCGGGACGGTGAACGGCGCCAACGTGGAGGGCATCTCGGGCGGCCAGTTGGCCAACCTCTTCGGGTTCCTCAACCCGAACATTGACCTGAGCAACCCCATCATGCTGTTCAGCATCGACGTCACCGTCGGCGGCTTCGGCGACATCACCTACGTCGCCGGCAACCCGAACCCGAACGGTGGCCTGTCGTACTACCCCGTCAGCACCGACGGCGCTTCGGTCGTTGCCCCCAATCACGCCGGCACGACCCTGACCTTCATCAGCGCGACCACCTCGGTCGTCCCGGCTCCGGCCTCGCTGGCCCTCCTGGGCCTCGGTGGCTTGGTTGCCCGTCGTCGCCGCTGATCGACGACTGCCTCAGAGTTGCTGATACAACTCCGCGGCCCCGGTTGTTTCCGACCGGGGCCGTTCTCTTTTTGTTGCTACTCTCCCCCGCTCCCACGTGACCGGCCCCCATTTTCTGCACCGGGTGCCATGGGAGTCGTGGTTGAAGAGTTGAGATCGACGCTGGGCGGGCCGGGAGGAGGGTCGGCGCCGCGGCCCTGCCGAGGGAGTCGGTCGGAGACCGGTCCCCACCAGAGGGGGCCGTTGGAGGCCGGCGCTACAGAGCGTCGTACTGAATCACCGAGTGCAGGTCGGCGTAATTTCGCAGGCGCTCGCGCCCGTTGAGGAAGGATAGTTCGATGAGCACGGTGATGCCGGCGATCTCCGCGTCGCACATCCGCACCAGTTCACACGAGGCCTGCATGGTGCCGCCCGTGGCGAGCAGGTCATCGACCAGAAGCACGCGGTGCCCGGACCCGAGCGCGTCGGAGTGGATCTCGAGCCGGTCGGTGCCGTACTCGAGGGCGTAGTCGACGCCGTGAACCGAGCGAGGGAGTTTGCCGGGCTTGCGGATGGGCACGAAGCCGGCCGAGAGGGCCTGAGCGATAGCGGTGCCGAAGATGAACCCGCGGCTCTCGGCGCCGATGACCAAGTCAATGCCCGTGCCGCGGTACGGGTTGGCCATCAGTTCCACCGCCAGCGCCAGCCCCCCGGGGTCGCTGAGCAGAGGCGTGAAGTCCTTGAACATGATGCCGGGCTTGGGAAAGTCAGCGACGTCGCGGATGAACCGGGCGAGCGGGTGCATGACGAGAGCATATTGCAGCACCCCGTGCGGCGTTGGGGAGGCGCAACGACCCGGTGCGGACCGCCTCCGGACGGGCCGGCTCGTTTTCAGGACCAAAGACAATCGCCTATGCTCAGACATGCCGAGTCCGCGCACCGACAAGACCGAACTGGAGACCGTCGAACCCATCGGCGCCCGTGTCCTGATCCGCAAGGACGAGGACAAGAAGCAGACCAAGACGGGCATCCACCTGCCCGACAAGATCGAGATCCCGACGCTGACCGGGCGCGTGGTCGCCATCTCGGCCCAGGTCGCCCACGACGAGGATTACCCGATCAAGAAGTACGATCGCATCCTCTTCAACCCCAAGCACAGCATCCCCGTCGACTTTGAGGGCGACAACCGCCTGTTCGTGATCCCCGTCGAGGACGTGGTCGCAGTGTTTCGGAAGGGGAAGGAAAAATCGGAGTAGGTCCATCCGATGCCGGGTTGAGTTCTCGAACTGCGGATGTTCGCCTCCTGTCGGCCGCGATGGGTCCGCGGCCCGCACGCCGACCGAGTTTTTGAGGGCTGGTTCCCAATATGTTCGGCGCACCGGCGACCCGTCAATCGACGCTCGGGACGGATACGCTCTTCCCGGTGACTTCGGACTGTGCGTCCATCCTGCGGCTGCCGCTCGATCAGTTGCCCGACCCACTGCCGATCACGCCGATCGCACGCCGGGCCGGGCAGTCGCCGGTCGCCCTGACGCTGCGTCCGCCGGGCTCGAAGAGCCTGACAAACCGGGCATTGCTGCTGGCGGCCCTGGCCGAGGGAACGTCGACGATCCGGCACGCGCTGGTCGGGGCCGACGATGCCGAGCGCATGCTGGAGGCCGTCGAGCAACTGGGTGCGCGGGTGCAACGGGTTGATCGCTCCACCCTGCGGATCAGCGGGGTGGGCGGATCGTGGCGGGTATACCCCGACGGGGTGGCGTTGTTTCTGAATAACGCCGGCACTGCGACACGCTTTCTCGCCGCGGCCGCGCTGCTCGCGACCGGACCGATCACCATCGACGGCAATGAACGCATGCGTCAGCGACCGCTGGGTGAACTGGTGAGTGCGCTGCGTACCTTGGGAGCGCGGGTCGAGGAACTGGGCAAACCCGGGTGCCCGCCTGTGCGCATCACCCCGCCGCCCGACAGCCAGCCATCCGTCGCCACACTCAAGTTTGGGCCGACGCAATCGAGCCAGTTCATCAGCGGTCTGCTGATGGCGGCTTCATGCCTGCCCGACGGGCTGACGATCGACCTTGGCCCCGAGCCGACCAGCGCTTCGTACATCGGCATGACGGTGCGTCTGCTCGACCAGGTGGGCGTGCGCGTGCGGACGAGCGAGCAGATGCGGCTGATCCGAGTGCTGCCCGGGTTGAGCGCCTTTGACCTTGATGTTGAACCGGACGCAAGCGGCGCGACGTACTTCTGGGCGGCCGCGGCGCTGCTTCCGGGGGCGGCGGTGCGCGTCACCGGACTCGATGCGCACTCCATGCAGGGAGACGCGGGCTTTCCCGAGCAGTTGGGGCGCATGGGAGCGGGTGTGCGCCGCAGCGAGGACGAAGAGAATCCGTGGGTCGAGTGCCGCGGGCCGGACAGCCTGGCGCCGACTCTGACGGACATGGGCTCGATGCCCGACGCGACGATGACGCTGGCCGTATGCTGCGCGTTTGCGTCGGGGACATCGATCCTGCGGGGCGTGCGGACGCTGCGAGTCAAGGAGTGCGACCGCATCGACGCGCTGCAGACCGAACTTGGAAAACTCGGCGTGACGATTGAATGCAACGTGAACGCCGACTCGGACGTGATGACCATCACGCCGCCGAGCGAGGGCGGGCGGATCGGAGTTGCGAGCAAGCCGGGTGCGGCGCGTGTGGAGTTTGACACCTACGACGACCACCGCATGGCCATGTCACTGGCGCTGGTCGGGCTCCGGCGCCCGAACGTGTGGATACGCAACCCGCGTTGCGTGGAAAAGACCTATCCGGACTTCTGGCGCGATCTGGCTTGCCTCTATTCCTAGGCAGAATGCAGACCTTCCCTCAACCTTGTGCGAACACTGTCCTGTGTTCGTCAAGACTCTATCACTCCGTGCTCCCCACTTGTACAATGCCCCTTCCGGATTGGTGAGCGAGAAAGCGATCGGCAGGCGAAAGATTCGGATGCGCGCAGCGGCCGCCTCGTGCGCACTCATGGAAACCGGTCGCCCACTCCCGGCTCGCCCGAATATCTTGCTCCCGAACAGCCCGATGACCGCGTCACGGTGATGGAGATTCTCGACATCGGCCAGTTCGGGGAGCAGATTCTCCCGATCGGTTTCAGGGCCCCGCTGGAGTACGCCGCACGCAACCGCATCCTGCACGTCGTCCCGCGGATCAACAGCCCGGGCGGATACCTGTGGGCGGTCTTGCAATTGGTCAAAGACATGAAGGCCTCTCGCGAGCAGTTGGAGTTTCACGCGCTGATTGAGCGCACCGTTCTTGCTTCGATCTGGCCCACCTTCATATGCAAGACAATCACGCTCAGCGGCGAGGGCGGGCAGAGGGGCGCATTGCGACATGGGAGCGGGCGGGCGAGCGGATCGACGGACCGACGAAGGTGCGCACACGGACGGGCGGCGCCGCATCCAGCACAAAGGCCCGTGACCCAAGCAGCAGTCGCGGCGCCCGCAAAGAACGTCTTCAGACGTTGCTGGACCCGGTGTGCGGGCGACGGGACCGGCATTCGGTTGGCGGCCGTCACCTTGAAGACAAGGTTGCCGGCACGGTTCATCTTTCCAAACGCACGGCAACCCCGGTTCTTCGGGGTTGCCGTTGTCATCAGGATGTCGGCCCGACCGGTTGGAAGCCGGCGCTGCCTCATTCGTCGCGCCCGCGGCTGAGTTTCTTCAGCCACGGCGAGGTCACCAGCACCAGCAATCCCGCGCCGACCGACGTGGCCACGAACAGGAAGAAGAAGTTGGCCTGTCCGCCGAATTCCCACGGGAGTTTGATCTCCCCGGCGGAGATGGCTTCAACCTGTCCGGCCATGAGCCCGCCGCCCAGGTTGGCGATGAAACTCGACACGAACCAGATGCCCATGAGCAGACTCACGAAGCGGACGGGTGCCACCTTGGTGACGTACGACAACCCGGTCGGCGAGAGGCACAACTCGCCCACGGTGTGCCAGAAGTACGTCACCAACACCATGATCATGCCGGCCCGGATCATGTTGCCCGCCTGCATGCTTTCGTGCACGCTCCGCGCGGCGAAGAAGATGAACACGTAGCCCAGGCCCAGAAACAGCAGGCCCAGTGCGATCTTCACCGGCTGCGGCGGGTTGAGGTGCCTGCGACCCAGCACACCCCACAGCCACGCGAAGATCGGCGCACCGATGATGATGAGCGCCGGATTGACCGACTGGAACCAGGGCGTGGGAATCTCCTCGATCCCGAAGAGCCCGAACGAGCGATCGACGTACCGGTCTGTGAACAGGTTGATCGACGAGCCGGCCTGCTCGAAGGCGATCCAGAAGAACGCGTTGAAGAACATGAAGATGAAGATGGAGGCCACCGGGGCGCGGTCCTCGGGCCGGTTGATTGCAACAAACCACACGCAGAACGCGATGATCATGCCGAGCATCGCCGCCGGCACAAGCCATGCGCCGGTCTTGGTCTGGAACACCCCCACCACGCTGGACCACAACGTGCCGATCAACCCGAAGTGAAAAGCGGCGGCGAAGATGGCCGAGATGACCACAGCCAAGACGACGAACATCGGCGCCGAACTGCCCTTGCCCTCGGGCGGCTCGCCGATGCCCCTGAGGTACATCGGGCGGCAGAACAGGTAAAGGCCCAGGCCCGCCAGCATGCCGACGGCCGCGGCGCCGAAGCCGTAGTGCCAGCCGAGGGTGTACGCCAACGTACCGCAGACGAAGTTGCACAGGAAGGCGCCCAGGTTGATGCCCATGTAGAAGATGGTGAAGGCGCCGTCGCGGCGAGGATCGCCGTGGGGGTACAACTGCCCGACCATCACCGAAACACAGGGCTTGAAGTGCCCCGTGCCGATGACGATGAGCACCAGCCCGAAGATGAACGTCGTCAGGCCCAACTGGTTATACGCCATGTCGCCCAGCCCGGACACAGCCAGCATGATGTGCCCGGCCGCAATCGTCAGCCCGCCCACCACCATCGAGCGGTGCGTGCCGATCATCTTGTCGGCGATCAGCCCGCCGAGGATCGGCAGCAGATAGGCCAGGCCGGCGTACCAGCCATAGAGCGTAGCGGCGATGTCGTCCTTCCAGTTTCGCCCGCTGTCATCAGGATTGGTGCGGACGATCAGCACCGGCGCCTGCTCGTTCTCGCTCAGTTGGCTGTCCGGCTGGACGTCCACCGTCGTCCGACCGGGCGCGTTGTTGACAGTGAAGTACGTCCGCGAGTCCTTACTCGGGCGCGCGATCTCGATGTTGGCTTTGATCGTCTCGGTGCCCGGATTGCGCAGTTCGAAGCGCATCTCCGTGTGCTGGAACGACTCCGCGTTGCCGCGCGTCCCGCTGACAACAAGAGGGCCGGCCGCATCATCAGCGGGCACCCAGGCGTCCGACGCGCTCTCGTCTTCGACGGCAGGGTTGCGCACCAGGCGCCGCACCGTCAGTGCCGGCTGACCTGTCACGGAAATCGCTCCCGTCGCCTCAGCCCCCAGCGGCGCATCGACCGCGACGTAGATCGGCTGTGAATGTACGGCCGAGGGATCGACGCCGTTGGTCGAGCCCTCCACCTGCCGATACTCGGAAATGGTCAACTGGTTGGTGTAGACGCCGGGCGTCAGTTGATGCACCGCGATGACGCCGGTCAGGTAGAGCACCAGCAGCCCGCGCATGCCGTAGTAACTGAACCGCTCCCACATCTCCACCAGAAACAGCAGGAACAACCCCACGGGATGTCCAAGGAACTCGGCCTTGTGCATGGGCCCCTCCGGCGGCGGGCGGTCCGTCAACGCGGGTTCGGGCACATCCGGGGGAACGTTCGGCTTCCTGCTGTCCATCGGGGTTCCTCGACGTCGTGAGTCTCACACGATACCCGAACCGGGGCGGTTTCGCACGGGGCGGTTTTGTCCCAACGAGCCGAGCGAGAAGGAGAGCAGCCTGCCCGCATCCGGTATGAACCCCTCCCTCGCGGTCGGGGCTCGTTCGATACACGGAGTATCCCTCCCTTGTCGGCGGGGATCGCCAAATCACCTCGTTCAGTCTTCGCTCGGGCGGGTCATGCTCATGGGATCAAGCAGGCGGTTCAGTTCGGCCTCAGGCAGCAGTTTCTGCTCCAGCGCCAGTTGCCGCACGGTCTTGCCCTGCTTGTACGCCTCGTACGCCAGCGCGGCTGCGCGGTCGTACCCGATCGCCGGAACCAGCGACGTGCACATCGCCAGACTGCCCTCGATCAGTTCGGCGCATCGCTTCTCGTCGGGCTCCAGCCCGAGCAGCAGGTTGTCTGTGAAGACGTTGCAGGCGCCGGCCAGCAGGTCGATCGAGTCAAGCAGGTTGGCGATCATCATCGGCATTGCGACGTTGAGGTCGAGCAGCGAGCCCACGCCGCCGAACCCGCCCAGCGTGATCGCCTGGTCATTGCCGATGACCTGGCAGCAGACCATGATGGCGGCCTCGCAGATCACCGGGTTGACCTTGCCCGGCATGATGCTCGAACCGGGCTGCACGGCCGGGAGTTTCAACTCCCCGATGCCGCAGCGCGGACCGCAGCCCAGCCAGCGGATGTCGTTGGCGATCTTGCTCAGACTGACCGCGACGGTGCGCAGATTGCCGCTGGCTCCCACGATCGCGTCGCGAGTGTGCTGGGCCTCGAAGTGATTGGCGGCCTCGCGGAAGTGGATACCCGTCTTGTGCATCAGTTCAGCGGCGACCATCGACGCAAAACGCGGGTGCGTGTTGATGCCGGTGCCCACCGCCGTGCCGCCCAGCGCCAGTTCGCTCAGCACGTGCAGCGAGCGGTGCAGGCGCTCTTCGGCATGCTGCATCTGCGCCGCATATCCGCTGAACTCCTGCCCCAACCGGATCGGTGTGGCGTCCTGAAGATGCGTGCGACCGATCTTGACGATGTGGTCCCACTTGCGAGCCTTCTCTTCCAGATTCGCCTTGATCTTCCCGATCGCCGGAAGGAGTTTGCGCGTGATGCTCACGGCTGCGGCGATGTGCATGGCCGTGGGGAACGTGTCGTTGCTCGACTGCCCCATGTTCACGTGGTCATTCGGGTGTACGCCGCCCTTCTCGAGGTAGTTGGCGTCCTTGGAACTGCCGATGGGCTTGCCCTTGTGCAGGCAGACGAGATTGGCGATGACCTCGTTGGCGTTCATGTTGGTGCTGGTGCCCGAGCCGGTCTGGAAGATGTCGACCGGGAAGTGCCTGGCCAGCCCGCCGCGCTGCGGCAGCCCCTGCTCGATTTCCGTGCAGGCGGCCACGATGGCATTCATCCGCCCCTCGTCCAGTTTGCCCAGTTTGTGGTTGACATGGGCGCAGGCTGCCTTGAGAGCCCCAAACGCGCGAATCACGTCGCCTGGAACCGGCCTTCCGGAAATCGGGAAGTTCAGCACCGCCCGCTGCGTCGAGGCTCCGTAGAGCACGTCTGCAGGGACGGGCATCGGGCCCATGGAGTCCTTCTCGGTCCGGGTCTGCTCGGTGGACGTGGTTGACATGAAACCCTCCCTGAATACCCCTCGGAAGCCGAATCCTAGGGCCTGCCGGTCCGGACTTGGACGCCCGCCCGCCGCCCGGTATGCTTCAAGGGAACCGGCCGCACCCCGCGGCCGAAAACTCGTCCGGATCAGGCTCGGCCCCGCTTCCGAGCCGGGGAAAGTCCGCCGAGTGCGAGGAGCCACCCATGAGCAGTCGACTTCGCGCCCGCCTCGTCACCGGACTGGCCGTCGCCGCCGGGTGGGGCAGTCTCGCGTCGGCACAGAGTTACCACTGGCAGGTCAGCCCGTACATGACTCTGGTTGAGCCGCGCGAGTGGAAGATGTCGATCCGCCTGCAGGTGGACAACTTCGAGGACGAACGCATCCGCCCAGAGATCTACCAGTATCCGGTCAAACGCATGGACGTGACCGGCGGCTCAGTCTTCTTCCCGATCGTACCGGCTGCCTCCTTCTCCCAGACATCTCTCAATCACATCAAGTCCTCGCTGAGCCTCAACGACCATGTCGTCGATCGAGAGGCCGAGATCTTCGTCGATCGCGGCGGCAAGCCGCTGCCGGCGGGCACCTTCCTGGCCGAACTGAACTTCGACGAGTACAAGGACTTCCACCAGATGACCATGACGCTGACGACGACGGGTCGCTCGTGGGAAGTACTCTTCGACGAGGAACGGGCGGCCCAGGTCGGGTGGGCCAAGGAACTCCCGCCTGTGCTCCAGGGACTGTTCGAAGCGGAGATGTTCATCGACCGCGGGCCTTACGGGCCCTACTCGCTCAGTCAGATCAAGAAACAGGTGCTTGATTGGACCGAAGGCGACCCGAAGGCCCTGCCCCCGGTGCAGACGGCCAAGTGGCTGGCATTCAAGGTTGCCGAGTTGTACAACCCGACCGGACGCGGCTTCGGTGGGCCGGTGGGCGAATCAAGCAACTACACGCCCGTCACCGCCTTCGGCTCGTTCAGCGTTGATGGACCGGCCTATGCGCTCGAGATGGGGCGAGGCTCCAAGTACAACATGTCCGTGTTGCTGGTCGCCTGCTATCGAGCAGCCGGCCTCCCGGCGCGATTGGTCATCGGCTACGACTTCAGCGATGATCCGGACGAATCAAAGACGATCGGCGACCATCTGCGGGCATGGGTCGAGTTTGCCCTCTACGACGAAACCGAGCCTGACGAGAAGAAACGCCTGACCTGGGTACCCGTCGACGTGGAGAGGCTGCGCCTGGCAGGAGCCTGGACGCAACCCTTTGACCGCCCCATCGAGTTTTTCGGGTACAGCGACGAGTGGGACATGTTGATCCCGCTGGCGTTCCACTTCACGCCGTACTGGGCGCCCGGCATCTCCTACGGACGGTACAACTACGAGAGCGACCAGACGCGGCGGTACTACATGGATCGGTACGGGCTCGAGCGCAATCAGGCGGCCTTTGCCCCGGCGCTGTGGTCGTGGAACGTGCTCCCCGGCCCGCCTCGCTGGGCCGGACAGTGGCTGAACTTCACCAAGGACGCGCCGATGAACACGGAACTGGATCCGCTGCCACCCGAGGCCAGGCGCGGCGCCCCGCCCCGGCACTGATCAGCCCCGCTGTTCACCACGGATAGCGATCGATCCACTCGGGCGTGGGCAGGAAGGTGAAGTCGTCGGTCGTGTGCACGAGATCATTGCTGACCGCACGCGGCAGGCGCACGCCCACCCGCACGTGATGATCGAGAAACAGCATGTTGGCGATCGGCTCTTCGCCGGTCCTGCGCCCGTACCAGTTCATCTCGTGGTCGTACCCGTCGTCCAGGTTGTAGAGCGAGTGCGAGGCGATCGTGACGGTGTGCGCCGGCTGGGCGACCGGCGGCATCCGGCCCCCGCCCGGCGGGATCAGCGTGCGGTACTGCTCCTGCGCCGGGTCATTGTCGGGAACGTGGTCGTTCATCGTGAACGAGCACCCGACCAGGTCATACATCGAATCCGCGCTCTCGAAACCCGAGATCGGCACTCCGGTGTTGCCGGCGCCGCAGTCGGCGGGAGATTCAAAGGCCTCAAGTTCCACCACTGCATCGACGTCGTCGTCCGGCACGTCGATGTCAATGACGTAGGAGTTGAGCGGGCGTCGGGCGGGCCCGATCTGGTCGATACCGTAGAACGGGAGTTGCCCCTTCTTGCCGGCGAAAAGCGCGCCGATGACGGCGTGCCCGCCCATGGGTAACGGGCCGAGCGTCTGCGGAAGCGTGTCCGGGTAGTCGTTGAGGTACATGCCAAGCCCCACGCCGATCTGGCTGAGGCGAGAGCCGCACACCATGCCCCGGGCGGCATCGCGGGCCTTGGCCAGCGCCGGGAGCAGAATCCCGATCAACAGCGCGATGATCGCGATGACCACCAGAAGTTCGATCAGAGTGAAGGCTCGTCGCATGAGACACACCTTACGCCCCGGGCACCTCGGCTGCGAGGGTGACGATCTGAAATGGGCGCAAATCAAAAGAAGTGCGCGCGCCCGCGTGAACAAACCCGCACAGAGGTACGTCGGTCTGTTCGAGCAGATCCACACTGCGGACCGCGCCGACCGGAATGCCCCAGTCAACCACGCATCGCCCCCGCGCCCCGTGCCGCTCCACCACGCGGACGCTCAGCCCACCCTGCTCGCCCGGCTTGAGGGCGGAGATCTGCACCCCCGCCGGACCCTGCACGCTGACGCGCAGGGGAAGCCATCCCGACCGTCGTCCGCCCCTCCCGGCGGGAATGCGCACCGTGAACGGGTGGTTGAGCATGGCCTCAGCCTGGGTCAGCAGATCGCTCGCCCGCCATTCGCCCTCATGCAGCATGAGGCTGTAGGTAAACGTGTGCTCTCCGATGTCGGCCTCGGGGTCGGGCGTTTTCGGGCTGCGCAGCAGCGTCAGGCCCATGCGCGAGCCGTGGCACGAATGCCCGTACTTGCAGTCGTTGAGCAGGGCGACGCCGAAGCCGGGCTCGGCGACGCTCATCCAGCGATGGGCCGGCACTTCGAACGCCGAGGCCTCGACGGGCGTGCTTCGCGTGGTGCGACGCTCGATGTGTCCAAAGGACAGGTCATAGGCCGCACTGGTCGCGTGCACATCCACCGGGAAGAGCGCCCGCAGCAGCGTGTGCTCCTCGCGCCAGTCGACCCACGTCTCCACGTCCAGCCGCGGCGAACCAGCCCGCAGCACGAATCGCTGCCGCAGGCGGCTGCGGCGCCCGAGGGACCGCTCGATCACAATCGCCCCCATGCCCGGCGCACGCTCGAAGGTCATCGAATCGAGCGCGGACACCACCGGGCGCGCGCTGTGCTCGTGCTCGGGGTCGATGTCCCACGCGTCCCACATGCGCGGACGATCGTCATGGAGCACAAGTTGGTTGAGCGGCACGGCATGCCCGTCAGCGTTGCGCGCGACTGCGTCGCGGTCGAAGCCGGCGGCATTGCCGGGCTTGCGCAGACTGATGATGCGCCCGAGTTCGTCCAGGCGCACGCAAAGTTGCTCGCTGCGGAGCGACCAATCCCCCACTTCGACCGTGGGCGGCGCGGGCGCAGCGGCCGCGTCCACCACACACACGCTCATGGCCGGCAGGCGCTCACAGGTGATCACCGCGTCGCCGCGCGTCAGCCCGCTCCAGTCGCGCGAGAGCGGGTTGATGACCAGCACCGGATCACCCATGCCCCTTGTGTCGGCTTGCTCGGCCAGGCGCGCGATCGACGCGGCGATGTCTGCGTCCACCAGTTCGGCCAGGCGGCGGTGGTCGTTTCCCGCGTCGGTATAGACCTGCGTGATCGACGAACCCGGCAGGATGTCGTGAAACTGGTTGAGTAGAAGGAGTTTCCAAGGCTCGTCGAGCGCGGCGCGGCACGCCTCACCCCGGCCCGCCATCACCGCCAGCGCCTCGGCCAGGCGCAGGCGCGACTCGCCGACGGCATTGGCCTTCTTGACGGCCGCGTGTGTCGTGAGCGTGCCGCGGTGATAGTGCAGATACAACTCTCCGTCCCAAACAGGAAGTCCAGGAGGACCGGTTTCCAATCGCTCATCGTCTGCAGGACGGACTCTTGAGCGGTCAGCCGCGGGGAGACCGGCCTCCAGCCGACGGGCTCTTGCGTGCAACTCCTCGCAGAATGCGTGACACCCCTCGAAGCGCACCCTCGCCAGACCCTCGGTCTCGTGGGCGAGTTGCGCATTGAGAATCGTCCAGTCGGTCGGGCCCCCGCCGCCGTCGCCGAAGCCATAGGGCTGGAGCCACACACCGAGCGCATCCTTGCCTTCCGAGCGCGTCTGCCCGCGGCGGAGTTCTTTCGGCGTATTCGTCGCGTTGTAGTCCTGCCCCGGCGTGAGGTGGCTGAGCACCTGTGTGCCGTCAATGCCGCGCCACCAGAAGTTCACCCACGGGAACTCGTCGCGATCGGACCACCAGAGTTTGTTGGTGATGAACGTATCAAGCCCCGCCAGCGCCATGATCTGCGGGATGATGCCCGAAAACCCGAAGGTGTCCGGCAAGAACAACAGTCGCTGCCGCCCCTGTTCGCCGAACTGCTCGCGCCAGAAGCGCTGCCCGTGGAGGATCTGGCGGATGAGCGACTCGCCGCTGGGGACGTTGGCGTCGGGCTCGATCCACATGGCGCCCATCGGTTCCCAGCGCCCTTCGGCCACGCGCGCCTTCACCTGCTCGAACACCTCCGGGCTGCTCTCCTTCACCCATGCGTACTGCTGCGCCTGGCTGCACAGAAACGTGTAGTCCGGGAAGCGCTCCATGAGGCGCAGCGCGTTGGTGAAAGTCCGCATCGCCTTGCGCCTGGTCTCGGCAATCGGCCACAGCCAGGCGGTGTCGAGGTGGGCGTGCCCGGCGGCAAAGCACGTCGTCGCAGAAGGCGCCGCGCCGTTGTGCAGCACGCGATCGGCCTCGGCCTGCGCCGGCTCGACCGTCGCGCGCGGGTCATGCACGTCGATCATGGCGCGGACACGTTCCATGTCCCGCGCCAGTTCGCGGGCCCGCCGGGAACCGTCGGGCAGTTGCTGAATCAACTCGGCCGCGAAGATCAGCGTCCGGTGCAGGCGCCATGCCGGTTCGTCAAAGGTCGCCAGTTCGCAGCGGGAAAGCAGCCCAGGGTCGGCCGAGCCCCAGCGCAGGGAGGTTTCGACTCCATCCCACTCAAAGGCCGATACGCCGAATGGGTGGTTGCAGGCCGCCTCAACCATCGCGTCAACCGTCTCCCCGCCGCGGGCCGAGCCAAAGAGCACGGCCGCATCGCGGTTGACGTCGAAGCCCTGCACCGGCACGCCCTTGTGATAGAGCATCGCCTCCGTGCCTGAACTGAAGCGCAGGACCACGGTCTGACCGGCCATCGCTTCGGGCACGAGTCCGCGCACGCGGAACCAGGCGGTCGACCACTTGGGCCCGAAGCGGAAGCCTGTCTGCACCGGCCGAAACTCTGACCCGACCGCCTGCTCGTACGGGATGCGGTCGGTACATTGAAAGACCGCCGTTTCCAGCGGGTATGACCGCTCGTGCACCAGCGGAAGGACCACCTGGTCGGCGAATACGCGCAGGCGCTTGGCGGCGAAGAGGTTCTCTTCAAACATGATGGGCAGTGTATTGGGGCGCGCGCCCGGCGCGGGTCTGATACGCTCAAAGACCCGAAAGGAGACCACCGTGCGCATCCTGCTGCTCATGCTCATCGCCGCGGCCTGCCTGGTCAGTTACGCCCGCTCCGCCCCGCCCGACGACGAACGCATGGAATGGTGGCGCCAGGCCCGCTTCGGGATGTTCATCCACTGGGGCCTCTACTCCGTTCCGGCGGGGGAATGGAACGGGCAGACCGGGCACGGCGAGTGGATCCGCACGACCGCGCAGATCCCCCTGGAGGAGTACGACCAACTGCTCGAGCGCTTCAACCCCGTCGAGTTCGACGCCGACGCCTGGGTCAGGATGGCCAAGGACGCGGGCATGAAGTACATCGTGATCACCAGCAAGCATCACGACGGCTTTGCGCTGTTTGACTCGAAGGTGTCGGACTTCGATGTGATGAGCACCCCCTTCCGGCGCGACATCATGGCGGAGTTGGCGGCCGCGTGTGAGCGCGAGGGCATCGTCATGTGCTGGTACCACTCGATCATGGACTGGCACCACCCCGACTATCTGCCGCGCCGCACGTGGGAGACCGACCGCCCCGTCGGCGATGCCGACTTTGATCGGTTCGTGGAATACCTGCACGCGCAGGTCACCGAACTGCTGACCAGGTACGGGCCGATCGGCATCATGTGGTTCGACGGCGAGTGGGAAGCAACGTGGAACCACGCGTATGGGCAATCGCTCTACGATCTGTGCCGCAAACTCCAGCCCGACGTGATCGTCAACAACCGCGTCGACGTGGGACGCGGGGGCATGGCGGGCATGTCCGACGCGGGCTACGCCGGCGACTACGGCACGCCGGAGCAGGAGGTGCCCGCGACCGGGCTGCCCGGCGTCGACTGGGAAACCTGCATGACCATGAACGCCAACTGGGGTTACAACTCCCATGACTCCAACTGGAAGTCCACCGGGCAGTTGATCCAGTTGCTCGTCGATATCGCCAGCAAGGGTGGAAACTTCCTGCTCAACGTCGGTCCGCGCGCCGACGGCACCTTCCCGCCGCAGGCCGTGACACGCCTCGCGGAGATCGGCGACTGGATGAAGATCAACGGCGAGTCGATCTACGGGACCACGGCCAGCCCGTTTGACGCGCTGCCCTGGGGCCGCTGCACCGTGCGCGTCGGCGAGGAGACCTCCACGATCTACCTTCACGTGTTCGACTGGCCGAACGACGACGTGCTGGTGGTGCCGGGGCTCGGCAGCCCGATCCGCTCGGCGCGCCTGCTGAGCGACAACGGGCGGGCACTGGTGTGGGAGCGCGGCGCTTCGGACGTGCACATCGTGCTCCCGGCGGTGGCGCCCGACGGGCGGTGCAGCGTGATTGCGCTCGAAGTCGAGGGCGCGCCCGTGGTATACGAGGCGCCGAAGATCGACGCGATCAGTTCGCAGTTCGTTGACTTCGCCGAGGTTCGGCTGCGCACCCGATCGAAACTGGAAGTCCGCTTCACGACCGACGGGAGCGAACCGGGGCCCGACTCGGCCGTCTATCGCTCGCCCATCAAGGTAACCTCTTCCGGCGTGCTCAAGGCTCGCTCGTTCGACCACGGGCGAGCCGTCAGTTCGGTATCCAGCCGCACCTTCGAGAAGGTGCAGCCGTGGACGGCGCGACGTGTCCCGACGGGCGCCGGGCTGTCCGAATCAACCTACAGGGGCGACTGGAACAGGTTGCCCGACTTTGCCGCCCTGACGCCGACCGGCTCGCGTGTGGTCTCCGGCGTCGGGCTGCCGGCGGGCTTCAAGGAGGAACAGGTCGGGCTGGTGCAGCAGGGCGTGCTGCACGTCGACGAGCCGGGCATGTACCAGTTCCTGCTGGCCAGCGACGACGGCTCGCGCCTGTACATTGACGGGAAACTCGTGGTCGACAACGATGGGCTGCACTCGCCCACGGCTGTGTCCGGCGTCGCGCCGCTCGCCGCAGGCGGACATGACATTCGCGTGGAGTGGTTCAACAAGTCCGGCGGCGTGGCGTTGGAAGTCAAGATGACCAAGGTCGGCGGAACACTTTCGCCGATCGAGCCTGCGCGCCTGACGCATGAGGAGACCCGCCCGTGAACGTATCTGATCGAAGGGAGTTTCTGGTCGCCATGAGTGGAGCCGTGCTCACACCGGCCGCGTTTGGTTCGCAGGACGGACAGCCGGCGCCCGTGCGATCGCCGGGCGACGAACACCGCGGAAAGTGCGTCATCGCGTCGGCCAACGGGCTGTGGGACGACGGCTCGGGCTGCGTGGTCGAGGCAATGAAGTGCCTCAACGACGGAATGGATCCGGTCGACGCGGTGGTCGCCGGCGTCACGCTGGTCGAGGACAATCCGGCCGACCACTCCGTCGGGCTGGGCGGGCTGCCCAACGAGGACGGCGTCGTGCAACTTGACGCTTCGGTCATGCACGGGCCCACCCACAAGGCCGGGTCGGTCGCGGCGCTGGAGAACGTCAGGAACGCGGCCGCAGTGGCGCTGCGCGTGCTCAAACACACCGACCACGTCATGCTCGTGGGTGAGGGCGCCAGGCGCTTCGCGCTGCGCTTTGGGTTCAAGGAAGAAAATCTGCTGACTGAGGAAGCACGTCAGATCTGGCTGAAATGGAAGCAGGATCTCAGCCCGGAGGACGACTGGCTCAACGAGGGGCAGGGCGAGTTTCCCCCCGCCGCCCACAAACGCGTCGGACCCGATCAACCCTTCACCTACGGCACCATCAACTGCTGCGCCGTCACCGACAACGGCACGCTGGGCAGTTGCACGACGACGAGCGGGCTGAGTTACAAACTCGCCGGGCGCGTCGGTGATTCGCCCATCGTGGGCGCAGGCATGTACGTCGACAACGACATCGGGGCAGCCGGAGCCACCGGGCGCGGCGAGGCGGCCATCCAGAACTGCTGCGCCTACGAAGTCGTCCGCGCCATGGGCGAAGGCAGGGCGCCGACAGAAGCCTGCCTGCACGCGCTCAAACGCGTCGCCGACCGCACTCGCGAGAAACGCCTGCTGACCGACAAGGGGCAGCCCAACTTCGGACTGGTGCTCTACGCCCTGCGCAAGGACGGGGCGTACGGCTGCGCTTCGCTGCATCCCGGTTTCCGCTATGCGGTTCACGATGGCGTCACCGCCCGGCATCTCAATGCCGCGGCCCTGTTCGAGGGCTGAAGTCGCACAAGCGCAGCGGACGGAGAACAGGCTCAGAAAGCGCTGCACGTCAGAGAAGTTCCTCTCCAATCCGACGCGGAGGGGCGCCTGAAGACAGGCACTTCTCCGGCGTCCTCATACGCCCGAGATTCACCGTGAGCGCGCAAGTCGGGTCCGTCGCCGGAACGACGCGCCGCAGCCCTCGAACCGGCCCGGCGGGCCGGCGCTGTTTGCGGGCATCCCCACCCCGCACACGACCGAATTGCGCCAACGCATGGACGAGAACCTCCGTTTTGGCCGCGAATCCGCCCGAGTTCGCCGTTTCATTCTGCGCACGGCGGCTCGGTCAGCCTGGGAATCTTCACGCCGTGCGCATAGCGTCCGACATGGCTTTCACACTCGACATCGGTTCAAAGGCCCCGGAATTCCGACTGCGCAGCACCACTGGGCAGACCATCGCCCTCTCGGACTTTGCCGCAGACCCGCTGCTCGTCATCTTCTTTACGTGCAACCACTGCCCATATGTGGTGAACTCCGACGAAATGACACGCAGGACAGTCGAACGCTTCGCCCCGCGCGGCGTCCGCTTCGTGGCCATCAACTCCAACAGCCCCAACACCTACCGCGAAGACGACTTCGAGCACATGGTCGCGCGGATGAACGAGCACAAGTTTCCGTGGCTCTACCTGCACGATGCCGCGCAGGATGTCGCCCGCGCCTACGGCGCCCTGCGCACGCCCCACTTCTTCGTCTTTGACCGCGATCGTCGACTCGTCTACACCGGGCGCGGCATCGACGCGCCGCGCGATCCGACCAAGGCCAGGACGCACGAACTCGACGACGCGCTGGAAGACCTGCTCGCCGGCCGCCCCGTGCGCACGCCCAGGACCAACCCGATCGGGTGCAACGTCAAGTGGGACGGCCGGGACGCGCACTGGATGCCGCCCGAGGCGTGCGATCTGGTGTGAATGGTGCCACGCACCGGTTTGCGTCTGCACCCTTGCGCAACCCGGCATCCAAAGCATCGACCTGTACACAGGTCGATGGCACGCCATCTTCCGGTACACTGTTGCCGGAGGTCCGCCATGTCCACCGACTTCGACGCACTTGTCGCCCACGCCCAGTTCGGGCCATCCAAAACCGGCGAGCACGACCTGTGGAAAGCCGCTCTGGCGCTCGACCACTGGTACTTCCTCGGGCAGGGCGAGGGCGACGATGTCGAGCCGGTCTTCGCGCGGCATGAAGGCAAGACACACCTGATCGCATTCACGGACGAAGCCCGCGCTGAGGCCGCGGCCGGTTTCCAGGAACAACGGGGGGGCGTGCGCCCGCCCGTGCTGCACATGGACGTGCCCGACGCGATCGATTACTTGCGCGTGCTCGACCAGGACGGACAGGTGGCCGGCGTGCACTTCAACAACGGGCTGCACGCCTTCAGCGCCTCGCTCGTCCAGATCATCGACATGGCCAAGCGCTACCGAGGCTGAAACCAATTCGGCTCGAGTGCCGGGCGCGCGGGGACGCCGAAGAAGCGCCCGCTCTCGGGCGCCTCTCCGGGTCGGGTTCAATGGAAACTGCCGACTCGGCAGGCGTTCGCCACCCGGCCCAGTGCCCAGAGACCCACGATGGTCCGGCGTCCTGCCTCGCTCAAGCGGGCGCCTGATGGAGGCAAACCGGAGCCGCGCCGTTCTCACGGCCGAGCCTGTGTCAGAACGGAATATCGTCCTCGCCGCCGTGGTCGTAGTTCTCGGCGTTGGCGTTGGCGGCGCGTGAGCCGCCCCCACCCGAGCCGCCGCCTTCACCTCCGCGTGAGTCGATGAAGCGGAAGTTCTCGATGACCACGCGCATCTTCGAGCGGTTGGATCCGTCGTTCTTGTCCTGCCAGGTATCGAGTTTGAGCCGGCCTTCGATGAAGACAGGGCGACCCTTCTGAAGGTACTTGCTCATGGTCTCTGCGGTCTTGCCCCACGCCTCGCAATCGACGAAGGTGGTCTCCTCCTTCAGTTCTCCGTCGCCGCTGCGGTAGCGCCGGCTCACCGCCAGCCCGATGTTGGCCACCGCCTGGTTACCCGACGTATGCCGGAGTTCCACGTCACGGGTCAGGTTTCCCATCAGCAGCACTTTGTTGTACCCGCCGGCCATATCGGACCTCCCTTATGTTCGCGTCCTGTTTGGAAGAGTGTAGGCAAGTTGAGTTTGGCTCACTCGTCAAGTTCTTCGTCGTCTTCCACGGCCTCGGGCTCGTCCTGGGCTGGAGCGCCCAGCGTGGCCATCGCACGTCCGTGGTCCTCGTCGGCCGCACCGGATTCAGCACGCATCTTCGCTTCGGTCGCCAGGTCGGTGCGCCGGTCGAAAGCCGCCGCCTCTTCGTCGGTCAGGTGCTCGGCGCGGATGATGAGTGTGCGCAAGATCAATTCCGAGAGGTTGCAGTCGCGCTCGAAGCCCCCGACCGCCTCGCCTGTCAGTTTGACGTAGAGCAGGATGTACAGCCCGCGCTTCTGCTTGTCAACCTCATACGCCAGACGCCGCTCGTCCCACTTCTGCATCGCGACCACTTCGCCCTGCGAGCGCTCGACGATGTGGTTGATGTGTTCGAGCACGCCCGACAAGTTAGCCGCCGTGGACTGCCCGATGAGGAACATCACTTCGTACAGGTTTGTCGTTGCCGTCGCCATGATCTTCTTGACTCCGTTGCACGCGCAGGCTCTCACCGTTGCGTTTGTGTTCTACTGCTCTTCCTTCGATTCGTCCTTGTCCGATCCGACCTTTCGGTTGAACTTGTTCATCGCGGTGTTCAGGCCCGAGGAAACAGCCGTTTCGACCGCCTCGGTCGCCGCCGCGATGCCCGCTTCCACCGCCTCGGTCTCTTCCTTCATGAACTTGCTGAGCACCCAGTCGGCACGCACCATGAACTTCGGAACCTCGCCGACACCCACGCGAATGCGTGGGTAGTCGACGCCGCCCAGGGCCCGATCGATGTCGGCCAGCCCGTTGTGCCCCCCGTCCGACCCGCCCGGGCGCACCCGGATCGAGCCGACCGGCAGGGCCACGTCATCGACCACCACCACCAGATCCTCGCCCGCGCTGAGTTTGTAGAAGCGCAGCGCCTCTCCCACGCTCAGCCCCGAGCGGTTCATATACGTCAGCGGCTTGAGCAGCATGCACTGCTCGTCGCCGATGCGCGCGTCCAGCGTGACTCCGTGGAACCGCAAACGCGGCGCCGCGCCGGCTGCGTGACGCTGCGCCAGGCGATCGAGCACCATGAACCCGGCGTTATGCCGCGTCCGCTCGTATTGCGCTCCGGGATTGCCCAGTCCCACGATCAACTTCACACTCAGCAGCGAGGTGATTACTCCTCCTCGCCCTCCTCTCCCTTGGGCTTGCGCCCGACCAGTTCCGGCTCGGCCGGGGCCGCGGAAACCTCCGCCGCCTCGCCTTCGGCCGCGTGCGTGACGTGCAAGACGATCTGCGCGACGATCGCGTTGGGATCGGACAGCAGTTTCATGCTGTCGAGCGGAAGTTTGACGTCCCTGGCGTGGATGATGTGACCCAGTTCAAGTTCCGAGACATCCACTTCGATCGCATCGGGCAGGTTGGTCAGCAGGCATTCGATCTCGATGAACTCGAGCGGGTGCATGAGGATCGTGCCGACCGTCTTGAGTCCCTGTGCGTCGCCGATCAGGTGGATCGGCACATGCGTCGTCACGCGCTCGTTCAGGTCGACGCGCGAGAAGTCGCAATGCACCGGATTGGTCCCCAGGTGGTCAAACTGCAGGTCGCGCAGGAGCACGTACTGTTCCTTGCTCGCGCTGTCCAGGTTCAGTTTGAATACCTTGGAGCCGTGGTGGAAGTGCTTGAGCGCCTCGTGGGCGTTGATGGTGATCGCCATCGGCGCCTCCCCGTGCCCATAGACCACCGCGGGCAACCCGCCGCCCGCACGCACACGCCGGCTGTAGCGAGAGCCCAGTTTCTCCCGCTTCGTCGCCTTCAGAGTCGGTGTTTCGCCCTTCATCGTTCGTACCTCTTTTCTGCTCACCGCGGTCTTTGCGACCGTTCCCTTTCATCGCTTCATGCCGGCCGTTCGACTGAACAGCGCGGAAATCGACTGGTTCTGATGAATCCTCCGAATCGCCTCGCCCAGCATCGGGCCCACGCTCAACTGCACGATCTTGTCCTTCAACGGCTCCACACGCGGACCGGCCGGAATGGTGTCGGTCACCACCAGCCGCGAGATCGGCGCCTCGGCCAGACGCTGCATCGCCATCCCCACCAGCACCGGGTGCGTGCACGCCGCAATCACCTCGCGCGCTCCGTGCTCCTTCACCAGCCGCGCCGCCTCGCACACAGTCCCGGCCGTCGATATCATGTCGTCGAACATCAGCACCGCCTTGCCCTTGACCGTTCCGATCAGGTTGCCCACCGCCACTTCGCTCCCGCTCAGCCGACGCTTGTTGATGATCGCAAGATCGCCCCCGAGCAGGTTGGCAAGCCCCTCGGCCACCTTCACGTTGCCCACGTCCGGACTCACCAGGCACAACTCGCCCAGATCCTTGCGCATCTTCTCGAAGTACTCGAGAAACACCGGCGTGGCCGACAGATGGTCCACCGGAAGGTCAAAGAACCCCTGGATCTGCGCCGCGTGCAGATCGATGGTCAGCACGCGGTCGGCACGAGCGGCGGTGATGAGGTTGGCTACCAGTTTGGCCGTGATAGGCACGCGGCCCTCATCCTTGCGGTCCTGACGCCCGTACCCGAAATACGGAATCACCAGCGTGACACGCCGGGCGCTGGCACGCTTGAGACAGTCGGTAAAAATCAGCAGTTCGACCAGATTCTCGTTCACCGGCTCACACGTGGACACGATCACGAAACAGTCTCGCCCCCGCACGTCCTCCTCGAGTTTGACGAGCATCTCCCCGTCAGGGAACACGATCGTCTTGGCGTCTCCCAGCGGATGACCTAGATGGTCGCACACCCGGCTGGACAACTCGCGCGTGTGTCGCCCTGAAAAAATCCTCAGCCCATCACACTCGCTCTGGGTCATCGCTGTTCCCCGCCGATGCGCGCACGATAGATCCGGTCCACCAACGCCAGTTCCGCCGGCGTGTTGATGCTCAGCACGTCCTCCGGCGGCACCGCCTCGATCACCTCGACCCGCTCCCCCATGCTCAGCATGATCGCCGGCACATCGGTCACGTAGTACTCATGACTGCTCGGGTTCACCTGCAACTGCGCCAGCGCCCGCCACAGACTCCCGCTGCGGAAGCAGTAGTAACTCGGGTTGACCTCACGGATCCGCAACTGCTCAGGCGTGGCGTTCTTCTGCTCGACGATGCGTTCAAACCGCCCGCCAGCCCCTCGCACGATCCGCCCGTACCCCGTCGGATCATCGATCACGCTGGTCGCAAGCGTCGCCGAAGCACCCGTCCGCCGATGCGTCTCCAGCACCGTTGACAGCGTCGAGACATGAATGAGCGGCCCGTCGCCGCACAGCACGAACACGTCGCGCCCGGATTCTTCGGCAAACAGGCCCGAGGCCGCCTTCACCGCGTCACCCGTGCCCAGTTGCTCGCGCTGCTCGACAAACTCGATGCGCCCGGCGTACTCGCTCAACGCCTCGCGCACCTTCTCCTGCCGATATCCCACGACCACGCCGATGCGATCGCAACCGGACTCGATACAGGCGTCGACGACCGCGCAGACCATCGCCCGTCCGCCCACGGGGTGACAGACCTTGGGCAAGTCGGAGTTCATCCGCGTACCCTTGCCCGCCGCCAGGATGATCGCTCCAGGTGCTTCCACGTTCCCGACGCCGTTCACCAGACAGCCAACCCGCAACCGGGGATCAACTACCCCGCGTGGACTCGAACCACGACTAGATGAACCAAAATCACCTGTGCTGCCATTACACCACGGGGTAGACGCGATCTCGTCCAGACCTCGTCGCGCTGTCCGGCCTGCGACCCTTTCCTCGAAGCCTCCTGAAGGAGACTGTGCCTCTCGAACCGCCCTGTCGCGGTCCGAGCAGAGGCTCGGCCGCGGCGCCAATCGCCCGAAACCGGGCTTGGGCTCAGACCTCCCGTTGCCGCTCGACCTCTCGGACGATTGAGGAGGCCCCTGGTCGCGCCGCGGCTCTCGCCTTCGTCACGACCGGCCCGCAAATCCGCAAGAGTGTAGATGACCCCCGCCACCAGTCAACTCGGCTCCTCTTCTCCCCCCGCGTCCTCCGCCTCCAGGGCCCCCTCCGTCCCGTTCGCCGCACACTGGCTGATCAACTCGTAGCACGTCGCCAGCAGCCCCAGCAGCGGGAACCTTGGTCCGGTAAACGGGCTCGGCCCCAGCCGCCGCAGCAGCACGTGGCTGACCTCCGGCGCCCGTAGCGGAGCGTCGATCGCCTCCAGTTCCGGACCGGCCTCCCAGAAGCGGTCCAGTTGCTCCTCCATCGTCGGCGCGGGTGCATCGCTCACCCCCGGGATCTGGGGCTGATACACGATCGCCGGACCCGGGCCCTGACTGGTCAGAGCCCGTCGATCGCGCAGCATGGCCGCAAACGTCTCGTGTGGAATGCCCCGCAACTCGAAGATAAGCAAGGGCTCAGCGCTCAGCCGGTCGGCCAGCAACACCGCCGCGCACACCGCGTGTTTGCACCAGGGCTTGACCTCGCGGCAATTGCACTTGGTCTCGATGTCCTCCGGCGCCGAGGGAAACAACTTCAGCCCCAGAGGCCCGAACACATCCTCAATGTTCGGCGGAACCTCGCCGGCCAGCAGTTTGGCCGAGTAGATCGCCTGCTCGGCCATCGCCCGCACCAGTTCGTCGCGCTGCGCGGACGAGAACGGCGTCATTCTCAGTTCCGTGATGTACGCCCGCGACAGGCGACCCTGCACCGACGCCGAAACCCGCCCGCCCTCGATCGCCAGCCGCTTGGTCTGTCCGAGTTTGGCGTACTCGATTCCCTCGGCCAGCGCGGCCCCGCTCGCGGCCCGTTCGATGACCCGCAACAGGCGATCAAACACCCACTGCGTGAGACGGCCCGCATCCGGTGCTCGCAGCCGCACACCGCCCCGCACGCGCCTGGGACTGGCCGCCGGCTTGGGCGCCGGACGCCCCGGATGCCCATTGCCCATGCCCCCGCCGCGAGCGCCACCCGCCCCCCGCGACGCTTGCGACCCGCCTTCGGGCTGGTCCTTCACAGGATCTGAAGATGCCACACTATTTCCCCGTGAACGATCCGCCCCTGCCGGCCCCGGTCCGTCGGTGCCGAATCCATAGGGTTGGGCCCGATCCGGCAAAAGTCGAGTCACCCCCGCCGAATCAGGCGCTGGCCACCGGAACAGGCAACACACCAATCGCGCCGCCTCGGCTTGAACCTCATGGTCGAAAGCGATCCGCCTGCCAACATCGCCGTCGTGGCCGGCGCGCCCATGCCCTCACCCCGCGTTGGCCAGGTGATCGCTCACCGCCCGGTCCGGACCCAGTACTCGTACAGGCTCGGCCAGTTGTCCTTGAGGTAGGCCTTGACGACGGCGCTGCCCTCCTCGCCGCGCTCGTTGGCCTGGCGCTCTGCGATGCGGACGCGGTAGGGGATGGCGTCCCACACCCGCGCGGTGCCGTCCCGTGACGCCGTCACAATCCGCGTGCCGTCGGGGCTGAACGAGGCAGAGTCCACGTCATCAGTGTGCCCCTTGAGTTCGGCGAGGCTCTCGCCCGTCGCTGCGTCCCACACCCGCGCGGTGCCGTCGTCTGACGCCGTCGCAATCCGCGTGCCGTCGGGGCTGAACGAGGCAGAGTTCACGAATTCAGTGTGCCCCTTGAGTTCGGCGAGGCTCTCGCCCGTCGCTGCGTCCCACACCCGCGCGGTGCCGTCCCGTGACGCCGTCACAATCCGCGTGCCGTCGGGGCTGAACGAGGCGGAATGGACCAGGGCAGTGTGCCCCTTGAGTTCGGCGAGGCTCTCGCCCGTCGCTGCGTCCCACACCCGCGCGGTGCGGTCCCATGACGCCGTCACCATCCGCGTGCCATCGGGGCTGAACGAGGCGGAGTCCATGAATAATGAAGTGTGCCCCTTGAGTTCGGCGAGGCTCTCGCCCGTCGCTGCGTCCCACACCCGCGCGGTGCCGTCTGCGGAGGCCGTCACAATCCGCGTGCCATCGGGGCTGAACGAGGCAGAGTGCACGTATTCAGTGTGCCCCTTGAGTTCGGCGAGGCTCTCGCCCGTCGCTGCGTCCCACACCCGCGCGGTGCTGTCCCCTGACGCCGTCACAATCCGCGTGCCGTCGGGGCTGAACGAGGCGGAATGGACCAGGGCAGTGTGCCCCTTGAGTTCCAATAAACTGCTGTCCGAAGTTGCGTTCAGATAGTGCCATTCCCAGTCGCGCAGGTGCTCGGGGCAGGCGTCCAGCCGTTCCCGCACCCGGTCGAAGAGCCGCATCTCCATCGAAGCCTCGGCCATCTGCGCGTTGGCGACGTAGGAGTTGTGTTCGATGGTCCGTAAGGCTGCTTGGACTTCGGCGGTTTTGTGATCCGCCTGCTTTCGCGCTTCGGCCTCAGCGGTCGCCATCCGGGCCTGCTCCTGCTCGGCGACCCTGGCTGCGGCGGCCTCGCGATCCGCCCTTGTTCGCTCGTTGAGCGCCCACGCCATGCCTCCCAGCGCGGCGCCGAGTCCGATCACCAGCGCGAGGATCACGGCCACCCCCGCCCGGAACACCACCTTGTTCCGGCGCGCGAACACACGCACCTGATACGCCAGGCTCGGCGGCTGCGCGCTGATCGCTTCGTTGTTCAGGTAGTGTCTAAGGTCCACTCCCAGTTCCGCGGCCGAGCGATAGCGCCGCGCCCGCTCCTTCTCCAGGGCCTTGAGCACAATCGTCTCGACATCGCCGCGCAACTGCCGATTGATCGTGCTGGGCCGGGGCGGTGTGGCCTCCCGTACCACTCGGGTCGCCTCGTACACTGCGACCTTGCTCACGTCGTACGGCACCTGCCCGCACAGCAGTTCGTACAGCACCACCCCCAGGGCGTAGACGTCGCTGCGGATGTCCAGATCGTTCGGGTCGGCCAGGCACTGCTCTGGGCTCATGTACTGCACCGTCCCGATCAACTGCCCGATGTTGGTCTGCGACGTCGTCACCGCCAAGTCGCTGTCGGTCGACCTGGCCACCCCGAAGTCAATGACCTTGGGCTGACCCGACGAGTCGACCAGGATGTTGGACGGCTTGAGGTCGCGGTGGATGATGCCCTTGCCGTGTCCGTGCTGCACGGCCTCGCAGACCTTGGCGAACAACTCCAGCCGCTCCCGGGTGCCAAGTTTCTTCTCGTCGGCGTACTGCGTGATCGACAAGGCCGCCGGGATGTACTCCATCGCGAAGAACGGCACGGGCTCGTCGGACTGATCCTCGTGCACCCCGGCCTCGTAGATCTGGGCGATGCCGGGGTGGCGGAGCCGGGCGAGGATCTGCGATTCGTATTCGAAGCGCCGCAGGGCCGACTTGGAGGAGATCCCCCGCTTCATGACCTTGAGGGCCACGATGCGCCTGGGTTGCTGCTGCACCGCCTCGTAGACCGTCCCCATGCCGCCCGAGGCGATCACACTCTTGATGCTGTACGGGCCGAGCCTGCGGCCCACCATGGGGTCGGGTCGCATCGGCGGGGCCCGTTCCGGCAACGGCTCGGCTGAAGTCTGGGTGCTGGTCGCCTGGTCATGAGCCAGCCGCGCCTCGACTTCAATGCGCAAGGAAGGATCGTCCGCGCACTCGGCATCGAGGAACGCCTGTCGGTCGGCCCCAACCAGGCGCCCGGCCCGCGCGACAAGAGCGTCTACGCGTCTGGCCCGGGCGTCTCCCGACCCACCCGGTTTGTCCGCGCCCTGGGGCATTGCCCGAGCATACAGAACGGAGGCTCCCCTGAAAAGCCGGTTTGGAGCACCCGCCGCCCCCGCGCTTTGACACGCCCGCCTACTCCTCGTCCCCGATCGCGTCGGCCCGCAGGGTCAGCAGGTCGCGCAACTGGTCGGTGTTCAGTTCGGTCAGCCAGCGCTCGCCGGCGCCGATGATCCGCTCGGCCAGTTCGGTCTTGCTCTCGATCATCTCGTCGATGCGCTCTTCCAGCGTCCCGCGCACCACAAACTTGTGCACCTGCACCGTCCGCGTCTGTCCGATGCGGTAGGCGCGGTCGGTCGCCTGGTTCTCCACCGCCGGGTTCCACCACCGGTCGAAGTGGAACACGTGCGTTGCCGCCGTCAGGTTCAGACCCACGCCGCCGGCCTTGAGGCTGAGAATCAGAATGGGCCTGGTTCCGTCGGCCTTCTGGAACGTCTCGACGATCTTCTGCCGCTGCGTCTGCGGCGTGCCTCCGTGCAGGAAGAGGATCTCCCGATCCAGTTCGTGCTCCAGCATCGCCGTCAGCAGGTGCCCCATCTGCCGGAACTGTGTGAAGATCAGCGCCTGATCGCCCTCGGCCAGCACTTCGTCCAGCATTTCGAGCAGGCGCACGCACTTGCCGCTGCGGGACGGATCCGGCGGGCGCCCCGACTCGAAATCGTGGTCCTTGAGCAACTGCGACGGGTGATTGCAGATCTGCTTGAGCCGGATCAACGCCGCAAGCACCACCCCGCGACGGCTGATCCCCTCGCTCTGATCCACGTCGGCCAGCATCCGCTTGACGCACGACTCGTACAGCGACGCCTGTTCGTTGGTCAGGTGCCCGTACTCGCGGCTCTCCAACTTCTCAGGCAGATCGGCCACCACCGTCGGATCGCTCTTGACGCGCCGCAGGATGAACGGCTGCACCAGCCCACGCAACTGCTCGCTCCGCGCCGTGTCGCGGTAGCGCTCGATCGGCACGCTGAATCGCTTTCGGAAGTTTCCGGACGGACCCAGGTATCCCGGATTCAGGAAGTCCATGATGGACCACAGTTCGCTGAGCCGGTTCTCCACCGGCGTGCCCGTCAGCGCCACACGCTGCCGGGCGACGAAACTGCGCACCGCCTGCGACTGCTTGGCGGCCGGGTTCTTGATGTACTGCGCCTCGTCGAGCACGATGCGCCCCCAACTCACCCGGTCGAGCGTCTCTCGATCGCGATGCGCCAGCGCATAGGTGGTCACGACGATGTCGCAGGACTGCGCCTCGGTGATCAGCCGCTCGCCCTGAAGTCGATCCAGCCCGTGGTGCACCAGCGTCTTGAGTTGCGGAGCAAACCGCCTGATCTCGTGCATCCAGTTGCCCACCACCGACATCGGCGCCACCAGCAGCGTGGGGAGAACGATCGCCCCGTTCGCATGTTCCCGCTCGTGCAGCAGCAGCGCCAGCAACTGGATCGTCTTGCCCAGGCCCATGTCGTCGGCCAGGCACGCGCCCAGCCCGAACTTCTCCAGGAATGCCATCCAACTCAGCCCCCGCAACTGGTACGGGCGCAGCGTTCCCCTGAATCCCGGCGGCGCCTCCAACTGCGGCACGCGCTCGCCCGCGCTGCCCCCGTCGCCGCCGCCGCCCAGCACGTCGGCCACCCAGCCCGAAGCCTCCAGCCCCACCACCGGGATGCCCGTCCGCTTTGCGTCGGTTCCGTACGCCAGACGCATCGCGTCGGCCAGACGCATCTCCCCGCCCGGGTTCTCACTGATGAACTTGATCGCTGACTGCACGTCCTCGGGCCTGATCTCCACCCAACGCCCGCCCAGCCTGACCAGAGGCAGATCACGCCCGGCAAACTGCTCGAACTCGAACAGGCTCAGCGTCGTGTCCCCGATCGCGATCTCCCAGTGATACGACACCAGCGCCGACAGCCCCAACTGCGACGCGGACGCTACCCCGCCCGGTTCCGACACCTCCAGTATCGACTCCAGCGGGTCGCTGGTGATCCGCAGACGCGCCCCGAGCCGTCCGGACGGCGAATCCCACCACTCCGGCGCCTCGACGCCGAAGCCCTGCTCGATCAGAATCGGCCTCATCTCCCGTAGAAACTCGTACGCCTGCTTGGTCGACAGGCGCATGTGCGTCGGCTCGCTCTCGTCCAGCACCGATTCCAGGCGCGGGAAGAGCCGCGACGCGCGCCCCAGTTCGGCCAGCAGCAGGTCGGTCGGGCTCTCCAGGCTGCGCCCGCCCAGTGTGAGACTCTCGCCCGAGAGCATCCACACCTCGTCGGCATTGACCACCAGTTCCCCCTGCTCGGCGTCCTGCAAGTGAAACGAGAGAACCCACTCGGCCTGCTCGTCGGGCCTGCCCTCGGCCCCTACGGGCTCATGCATGCGCAGCAGCAGACGCCACTCTGAACTCTCCCCGCGCTCCTCCAGCGCGCCGATCCACCGACGCACCTGGCGCACCATCTCCGAACGCTCGCCCGCCGGCGCGGGCACACCGATGCTCTCGCCCAGCAAGCCCTGCATCCACGCCACCCGCACGTCCTTCGACGGATCGCGTGCGCCGACCGTGTCGAACATGTCGGCCGCGATCAGCGCCCGCCTCGCTTCGGCGTCGATCATCACCCCGAGGAAAGCCTCCACGATCCGCGCCGGATCGTGATTCCACTCATCCGCCGACGCACGCGCCGCCGGAGGCATCGCCCGCACCAGCATGCCCACACGCTCGGCCGTCTGGTTGTCATTCAGCCACGGGTGCCAACTTCCGCGCAACTCTCCGCTGGGCAACTGCCAGAGCATCGGCACGAATCGCTGTTGCACCAGCAGGTGCCGCCCCACCCGCGCCGCCGTCACGAAGAATCGCACCGAGTCCCCAAGCGCAAACCCGCGGTCCTCGTCTATCTCGTCCAGCCGCTCGAGCGCCTCGCCCAGCGCAGCACCCTCAAACACAACACTGGGTGTGATGTACTCGCCGAAGCCCTCCACCGCCGCCCCGGCTTCCATCGACCCGACCAGCCGCCCGAGTTTCCCGCTCGGCGCCGGCACTCCGCCGCCCGAGGGCAGTCGCTGCCGACACGAAGCGGCCCGCGCGCCGGGTACGCCCGCCTGCGTGAGCATTTCCGCCAGGCGAGAGGCTTCCACCGCAAACGGATGTCTCCCGTCCGTCGCGTCGCGCCGCGCCCAGGCGCGCGGATCCTCGGCCCACAGGTGCAGCCCCGATGGTGTGAAGCATGCGTGCAACACCACCGTTTCGATTCCGGCGCTGGTTCCCGTCACGCGACGACCACTCCCAGACTGATCCCGATCTGCCTGCCAATGAGGGCGCAGGGACTCGAACCCTGAACCTCCGGATTAAAAGTCCGCTGCTCTACCGATTGAGCTACGCCCTCGTCCCGGAATGACCATCCTAGTCACGATCCCCGCTCCATTCGTCGCTCAAGCAACTCCCCCACCAACTCGGCCGTCCGCCGGGATGCCCCCTGCTGCACCCGCACGCATTCAACCCCCCGCCGGGCCGTCGCCGCCCGCTCCTGGGGATCCTCCACCAGCCGACGGAGCACGAGAGCCAGTTCGGCCGCACTCGTCCGCACGATGCCTCGGCCCGCCTCCAGAGTGGCCGCGATGCTTTCAAAATTCTCCATCGAAGGCCCGACCACCGTCGGCTTCCCCAGCCCCACCGGCTCGGTCGGGTCGCTCCCACGCAAGGGCGTGAACGTACGACCGATCACCACCACGTCCGCCAGTTCATACACGGCCGACAACTCGCCGATCGTGTCGAGCAGGAACCGGTCAGCGCCCTCCCTGCGCTGCCCGCTCGACCGGCGCACGCACCCCGGCAGCGCGGACGCGGCCTCGTCAAACCGCGGCGGGCGCCGCGGCGCGCACAGCAACTGCACACCCGCCGGACACGCCTCGTGCAACAGTCGCTCCTCCCCCTCGGCCGTGCTCCCGGCCACGATCAGCAGCCTCCCGGGGTCGATGCCCATCGCCTGCCCGATCGCCCGCGCCCGCTCACTTCCACCGCGCCCGACCTTTCCAAGGTCCACCGCGTCCCACTTCATCGAGCCCGTCACCCGACACCGCTCGCCCGGCACCCCCATCGCGATGAATCGCTCGCGATACGCCTCATCCTGAGCACCCACCAGCGCCAGCCGCTCAAACGTCCCACGCAGAAACGGACGGATCTTGCGATACCCGCGGAACGACTTGGCGCTCAGCCGTCCGTTTATCACCCCGGCCGGGATGCCGCGCTGCGCGCACGCGGCGACGAAGTTCGGCCACACCTCCATCTCAACCAGCGCCGCCGCGTCGGGTCGTACCGCGTCCAGAAACCGCGCCACCGAACGACTGAAATCGAGCGGATAGCGCACCACGCGACACGTTGCGCCGAACAACTCGCGCGCCCGCACGATCCCGGTGTCCGTCGACACCGATATCACCGGGTCATACTTCTCGAGCAGTATCGGCACCAGTGGCCGCAGCGCGCTGACCTCGCCCACCGACACCGCGTGCACCAGCACGCGCGGGCGCGGCTTGACTGCGGGAAGCGGCTCGACGTGCCCGAGGCGCTCTTGCCACCCCTGGCGCTTCTTCCGCGTCCACCACGGGGCCGTGCCCGCGACCAGCAGTGCATAGATGACGTCAAGCCCATTCACCGCGCGTCGCCTCGCCAGACCGCGATGGTACCCGCCTTCCCCTCTCCGCACCGCCCGCCCGCGCCATCCTTACCGGCCCAGCGGGCGTCGAGGCTGAGCCCTCGAAGCCTCAGACCCGCAGCACACCTTGCTCCCGCGCGCGCAAACTCGCGCCCCCTTCCTGCGTAACCCTTCTGCACCCATCCCACGCTCTGATAGAGTGCCCACATGAACCGCTCCATCCTCGTGCTTGCGTGCGCCCTCTGCCTCGCACCCCTGAGCGCCCTCGCCCAGCAGAACCTCCTTCCCGACTCGGGCTTCGGGCGCGATGCCCCGGAGCATCGCCTCGACTGGAGCACCTCCACCTGGGCCGGCGCGGGCACCCTCACCCGCGATGAAACCATCGGACACCCAGACAAGCCCTCTCTGTCCATCGCCTCCGACTCCGGCGCCGACGTCGCCTGGTCCTGTACCGTCCCTGTCCAGACCTTCGCCCGCTATCGACTCACCGGGTGGATCCGCACCCGCGGCGTCGTCTGCCACGGCTCTGCCCGCGGCGCCCTGCTCAACGTCCACGCCCTCGCCGGAGCAGAAACCCGCGCTCTGACCGGAGATAACGACTGGACCCACGTCGCCGTCGACTTTGACACCGGCCTCAACGACTCCATCATGGTCAACTGCCTTTTTGGCGGCTGGGGGCTGGCAACCGGGCAGGCCTGGTTCGACGATCTATCGCTCACGCTGCTTGAACAGCGCGACCGCCCCCTCCCGCATATCAGCATCGACGCCTTCAAGACCGGCGAGGTCATCAGCCCCTACATCTACGGGCAGTTCATCGAGCACCTCGGGCGCTGCATCTATGGCGGCATCTGGGCCGAGATGCTCGAAGATCGCAAGTTCTTCCACGACGTCGACGCGCCTTCCTCACCCTGGCGCTCCTTCGGCACGCAGCACGTGGTCATGAGCGACAAAGACCCCTTTGTCGGCGAGCACTCACCCATCATCGTCGTCGACTCCCGGCATCCCGGAGGCATCCGACAGGAGGGACTTGGACTCGTCGAAGGGGCCCGCTACCTCGGGTACCTCTGGGCTGCTTCCAGCGGGCAGGTGCGGGCAAACGTGTCGCTGCGATTCGGCGAGAAGCCGGACGACCAGGCCGTGTTTCCCTTCGCCGCCCTCACCGCCCAATTCCAACGCTACGATTTCGACTTTGTCGCCGGCGCTTCGACGGACAACGCCTCTCTCGCCATCTCGGCCGACGGTCACGGCGAGATACGCATCGGCGCCGTCTCGCTCATGCCCGCCGACAACATACGCGGCTTCCGCGCCGATACTCTCGCCCTGCTCCGACGCCTCAATGCCCCCGTGTACCGCTGGCCGGGCGGCAACTTCGTGTCCGGATATGACTGGCGCGACGGCATCGGCCCGCGCGATCGCCGCCCGCCGCGCAAGAACCCCGCCTGGCAGGGCATCGAAACCAACGACGTCGGCATCCACGAGTTCATGCTGCTCTGCGGTCTGCTCGACACCGAGCCCTACATCGCCATCAACACCGGGCTGGGCAGCATCGACAGCGCCCGCGAGCAACTTGAATATCTCAACGGATCGACCGCCACGCCCATGGGCGCCCTACGGGCAGAGAACGGGCAACCCGAACCCTGGAATGTCCGCTTCATCGGCGTCGGCAATGAGATGTACGGCGACTGGCAACTCGGGCACATCCCGCTCGCTGACTACAGCCGCCGACACAACCAATTTGTCGATGCACTTCGCGCCGTCGATCCCCAGATCGTCGTCATCGGCGTCGGGGCCGTGGGCGAATGGAGCCGCACCATGCTCCGCGACTGCGCCGACCGCATGGACCACATCTCCGAGCACGTCTACTGGCAGGAGCGACCCGGGCTGCTCGCCCACGTGATGCAGGCGCCGCAGTCGCTGGCGCGCACTGCCGAGGCACACCGGCAGTACCGCCGCGAACTGCCAAACCTCCGCGGCCGCGACATCCGCATCTGCGAGGACGAGTGGAACTACTGGTACGGGCCCCACGTTTTCGGCGAACTCGGAACCCGGTACTTCATGAAGGACGCTCTCGGGTGCGCGGCCGCCCTTCACGAGTTCGGGCGCAACAGCGACATCTTCTTCATGGCCAACTACGCCCAGACGGTCAACGTGATCGGCGCCGTCAAGACCAGCAAGACCGCCGCCGCGATGGAGACCACCGGGCTCGTCCTCGAGTTGTACCGCCATCACCTCGGCGTGATCCCATGCCACACCGAGACCGGTCCGACACTCGACGCACTGGCGGCCTGGAACGAGGACCGCTCAGCACTGACCATCGGCGTGGTCAACCCGACGACGAGCCCGCAGAGTGCCCGCCTCGAACTGCTCGGCGCCTCGCTCTCCGGAGCCGGGCGTGTCTGGATCATCGCCTCGCCCGATCCGCTGGCGCACAACGACCCCGACGCGGGCAGCCCGGTCGTGATCGAAGAGCGGCGCATCGACGCCGTCGGCGACACGCTGGCGCTTGAACCGTGCAGCGTCATGCTGTTTGAGTTGGAAGTGCGCGCAGAATAGCCGCATCCGCGGCCGGCGCGGCGGCCCGAACCACCCACTTCACGCACTCACGGGCAGCCGGCACTGAAGGCGTTGAGGAACAACTGCACGTCGAAGAAGTTCCACACGCCGTCGCCGGTGAGATCAGCGCTGGCGTCATGCGCCGAAAAGCGCGCCAGGAAGGTCTGCACGTCGAAGAAGTTCAGCGCGCCGTACGGGGGCGAGAAGTCAGCGATGCTGCACGGGCCCGCAGCCGCAGCGCCGGGCCAGAACCCGCCCTGCAACGTGTACACTCCACCGGCCATCGTGGCGCCGGCGTCGGGCTGCCCGATGGTTCCCCCCAGGCTGAAGACACCCCCGGTCAAATACGTCTCTCCGCCCCCATCCATCGTGTTCCACGACAGATCGAAGATACCTCCGGTCTGCGCTGAACAAAGCGTCGAGGCCCCGGACAGACACCCGAAGACGACGAGCATGCGCACGCCTTTGCCCAGACTCATGATGAGCCCCTCTCTTGCTCGCCCCGGAAGGCCGAACACCAGACCACGTGCGTCGGCCTCGCACGAGCGACCCAAACCGACTCAGGCCGCCTCTCAATACATTGTATTTCCATGATCCGGATGGGAACAACCGAAAAACAAGTGGGCAGGCCGGGACTCGAACCCGGGACCTCTCGCGTGTAAAGCGAATGCTCTAGCCAACTGAGCTACCCGCCCGAGTATCGGAGCCTAGGCCGCACACCAGAACTCCGCCTGCACCTCATCCACCCGACGAGGCATCCGAGCATCCGAACGAAAACCTCATTGTTTGCCCGAGCCACGATCCCCTGCCCCTGAACCGCTTGAATTCTCTCGTCCGGAGACGCAGGCAGCGACGGTGAGACCGGATCCGGATCTCGGGCCGGTTCGGAGTCGGCCTGTGCGAATCACGTCCACTTGCCGCACTGCGGACAGCGCGCCATCACCAGGCCTCGCAGGTCATGCCCGCATGTCGGACACAGAACCACACGCGCGATGCGTGCGCCTGAGCCGGCGGCGTTGACGAGGAACACCGTCGCCCCCGGCACAAGGACTCGGAGCGATACACTCACCGCATGATCTGTTCCATCGCGGGCGAACTGGTATCAGTAGGCGAGACGAGCATCGTCGTGCGGCCGCAGGGCGGGCTGAGTTACGAACTGATGGTACCTGCCTACGCGATCCCGACGCTGGTCGCACAGATCGGGCAGCAGGTGCGCCTGGAGACGCGGTCGTACATCGAGTCGCAGGCGCAGGGGGCCGTGCTCATTCCGCGGCTGGTCGGATTCCTCTCCAGCGACGAGAAGGCCTTCTTTGAGTTGTTCACGACGGTGAAGGGATTGGGCGCCAGGCGGGCGCTGCGGGCGCTGGCGCTCCCTCCGGTCGAGGTGGCCACCGCCATCGCCGAGCGCGATCACCGGGCGCTGCAGGAGTTGCCGGAGATCGGCAAGCGTCTGGCGGAGACGATCATCGTGGACCTGGCCGACAAGGTGACGCGCTTCACGTGGGTGGCGCCGTCGACGGCGGTGGAGGGCAAGCCGGCGCGGCGCAGCGCCGCGGCGATCGAGGCCGCGGCCGCTCTGGTCGCGCTGGGTCAGAACCCCGCAGATGCCGAGAGACTCGTCGATCGCGCGCTGGCCAGCGCCAAGGCGAACGGGCGCGAACTGGCGACGCCCGATGCGATCATCACCAGTGCGCTCCAGGCGCGGTGAGCGACCACGCGACACCGCGCGATCGCACATGGATGCGCACGACTCGTGCTACTGCCCGAACAGCGTGCCGCCGCTCTGGTCGAGGATCGCCGACTCGTCGTTCTTCGGGCTGTTCACCAGCGTGGAAATGGGGCGCGAGCGGAAGCCCGTCGGGTCGGCCGGCTTGAGCAAGGCGTGCAGCGCGTCGGCGTCGGTGTGCGACGGGCTGAGCCACGCCTCCGCATCGCTTGCCTCGATGATCGCCGGCATGCGGTCGTGGATCGGCTCGAGCAGTGCGTTGGCCTCGGTCGTGATGATCGTGAACGTTTCCAGCGGCGATTCTCCTTTCGTCCACCGCTCCCACAGTCCGGCCAGCAGGAACGGCTGCTGATCGCTCCGCTCGATGACGAACGGCTGCTTGCGTCTGGCTTCGCCGGTCTTCTGCCACTCGTAGAACCCGCTGATGGGCACGAGGCAGCGCCGCTTGAGGAACGCGTCGCGGAAAGCGGGCTTGCTCGTCACGCCGTCGGCCCGTGCGTTGATCATCTTCTGCCCGATCGTCGCGTCACCGGCCCAGAAAGGCACGAGACCCCAGGTGAGCATCACCCCGTGCCGCCCTCGCGCGTCGGAACGCACGATCGGGGCCGTCTGCGTCGGCGCCACGTTGTAGCGTGCGTGCAGTTCCTCGCTCGGCCAGTCGATGAGATTCATCAACCGGTGGAGTTGCTCCCAGGTGAAGCGGTAGGTGAAGCGCCCGCACACGTCAGACAGTAGCCGCCCGCACGTCGCGACCGGCCAGCATGGCCTTGATGTGCTTGCCCAGTTGTTCGAGCATGCCCCAGTACATGACCAGGGCGACGAGCGGGCCGAGCATGAGAACCACGGAGCCGGCGGTGCACCTGAGCGGCCGCGGCCACCTGAACCCATCGGCCTTGTCGTGCAGTTTGCGGTCCGGCGCGCGGCATGCCCGCCGGCGGACGTAGAGCATGGCGGCGAACAACGGCAGTCAGGCCGCTCCCGACGAACGCAGGCGACGGTTGAGGAGCCGCGAAACCGCCAGCCGGGCCGCCGGCTTGTTCGAGTTCCTCCGGCCCCTTCGCGAGGACTCGATCCGTGGCGAGCAGTTCCCGCGGCAGACGTGGGTGTTCCAGAGCCCGAAGAGGCAATCGAGATTCGCTCTTCAGGCCATCTGCCTGGCCTCGTTCAACTTCTTGCGGATGACGGTTTGCAGGATGCCGCCGTTCTTCGAGTATTCGATTTCCACGGCCGTATCCAGGCGAAGCATGCAACTGAACTTCGTGGTCCTGCCGTCGGGGGCCGTCGCGGTGACGAGCACATCCATGCGTGGCTCGACCACCGCCGGCAGATCGATGTCGATGATCTCGTCGCCCTTGAGCCCGAGGCTCGCGGCGGTCTGCCCATCCTTGAACACCAACGGCAGCACGCCCATGAACACCAGGTTGCTGCGGTGGATGCGCTCGTAACTTTCGGCGATGACGGCTCGCACGCCCAGCAGCATCGCGCCCTTGGCCGCCCAGTCGCGGCTCGAGCCCATGCCGTAGTCCTTGCCCGCCAAGACCACCAGCGGGGTGTTGGCCTTCTTGTAGTCCATCGCGGCGTCGAAGATGTACTCGACCGGAGCGTCGGACAGGGTCTTGCCCTTGGTGAAGTTGCGCGTCCAGCCGCCCTCGCGCACCTTGCCTCCCTCGGCGGCGATCATGTTCTTCACGCGCACGTTGGCGAAGGTGCCGCGCGTCATCACGCGGTCGTTGCCTCGACGCGAGCCGTACGAGTTGAAGTCACGCTTCTCCACGCCCGCCGCCAGCAGGTACTGCCCGGCGGGGGTTTCGGGCTCGATCCGCCCGGCCGGGGAAATGTGGTCGGTCGTCACGCTGTCGCCCAGCAGACAGAGAATCCTGGCCTTGCGAATGGCGCTGAACCCGGGGGCTTTCTCGCTCATGCCCTCAAAGAACGGCGGGTTCTGGATGTAGGTCGACTTCTCATCCCACGGATACAACTCGCTCCGCGTCACCGGCACCTTGTTCCATGTCTCGTTTTCTTCGTACACCTTGGCGTACTTGTCTGCAAACTGCTGAGTGGTGACGCACTGTGACACCACTGCCTGCACCTCGCCCTGCGTGGGCCAGATATCCTTCAGCCACACTTCCTTCCCGTTCGGCGCGATCGCCAGCGGCTCCTTGTACGGGTCGATGTCGATCCGCCCTGCAATCGCGTAGGCAACCACCAGCGGAGGGCTGGCCAGGAAGTTGGCCTTCACGGCCGGGTGCACGCGACCCTCAAAGTTGCGGTTGCCCGAAAGAATCGACGCGGCCACCAGGTCACCCTTCTTGATGCCCGCCTCGATCTCCGGCGGCAGCGGACCCGAGTTGCCGATGCACGTCGTGCATCCGTACCCGACGGTGTGGAAGCCCAGCGCCTCCAGATCCTCGGTCAGCCCGGCCTGGTCGTAGTACTCGGTCACAACCTTCGACCCCGGCGCCAGCGAGGTCTTGACCCAGGGCTTGCGCGTCAGTCCCAACTTGCGGGCCTTGCGCGCCACCAGACCGGCGGCCACCATCACGTCCGGGTTGCTCGTGTTCGTGCAACTCGTAATCGCCGCGATCACGATCGACCCGTGCGTGAGCGAGACCTTCATGCCCGCCTGCGGCGGGTGGCACGCCTCGGTAAGCGTCACTTCCACCGCCTCACCCGCCTTCTTGCCGAAACCTTCGCCCAGTTGCCTGTTCCACTCGCTCTTGAGCGACTCGAGCATGATGCGATCCTGCGGACGCTTCGGCCCGGCCACGCACGGCTTCACGGTCGACAGATCCAGTTCGAGCACGGTCCCGAACTGCGGCTCCGGCGCATCGGGCGTCCAGAAGAACCCGCTCGCCCTCGCCCACGCTTCGGTCAGTTCGACCTCGTGGGCCGTCTTGGCCGTGAAGCGGAAGTACTCGATCGTCTTGGCGTCGATCGGGAAGAACCCGCACGTGGCGCCGAACTCGGGCGCCATGTTCGCAATGGTCGCCCGGTTGGGAATCGACAACTCGACCATGCCCGGTCCGAAGAACTCCACAAACTTCTCCACCACTCCGTGCTTGCGGAGCATCTGCGTGACCGTAAGCACCAGGTCCGTCGCGGTCGCACCTTCCGGCAGTTTGCCCGTCAGTTTGAAGCCCACCACCTCCGGCGTGAGCATGTAAACCGGCTGTCCGAGCATGACGGCCTCGGCTTCGATGCCGCCCACGCCCCACCCCAGCACCCCGATGCCATTGATCATCGTCGTATGGCTGTCGGTCCCCACCAGCGAGTCGGGGAAAACGGTGGCATGACCGCCTCGCCCGTCTGTCCGCGTCAGGCACCCGCGGGCGAGGTACTCCAGGTTGACCTGGTGCACGATGCCCGTGGCCGGCGGCACGGCGCGGAAGTTGTCCAGGCTCTCCTGGCCCCACTTGAGAAACACGTAACGCTCGTTGTTGCGCTCAAACTCACGCTCGGCGTTGATCATCAGCGCCACGCGGGTGGCAAAGTCATCCACCTGCACCGAGTGGTCGATGACCAGGTCGCACGGGACGGCCGGATTGATCTGGCTCGCATCCCCGCCCAGTTTCTTCATCGCGTCGCGCATCGCCGCCAGGTCGACCACGCACGGCACGCCCGTGAAGTCCTGAAGCACCACGCGCCCTGGAACAAACGGTATCTCAATGGCTTCGACCCGCTTGGCGTTGTAGTTGGCAAGCCCCACGATGTCATCACGAGTGACAGTGAACCCGTCAAAGTTGCGGAGCATGCCTTCGAGCAGCACGCGGATCGAGTAGGGCAGTTTTCCGATGCCCACGCCCACACCGGCCTGGTCCAGGGCCTTGAGGTCGAAATAACTGAACTCACCCTGCGACGTGCGGAGGGTCTTGCGGGCGTCGTACAGGCTCTTGGACATGCGAATCTCCCGATGGACAGGGCTTGGGGGGTCTACGCGCCCCGGATGATAAGCGCAGAATCACCGCGTCCGCCGCGGCATGGGCGGCGCCATGCCACCTATTGGGGGCAGGGGCTCCCACCACCCCGGCCGCCGCCCCTCTTGACCGACTGGTCACCCGCTTGTGGCTGGCGCTGGTACAAATTATCGGATACACGCCGTCGCGCATCCTGCACCTCGCTGCGCAGAACCGGACTCATGGTACACTGTGCTGAGTCTGCCACACAAAAATCCTCGGCGGTCGCGGGCAGTCAGTCGCTGTGCGACGCGTTGCGCAGCAATCCCGTGAGGGTTGTGCCGCTCATGAACTCCGAGGGGCTGGTGCACTTCGTCAACCGACGCGGCGCCAGGCTCTTTCTCGATGATACTCGACGTGCTCAGTGCGCGCGAACTTGAAATGCTTCCCCTGGTCAAGCAGAGCCTGACCAACCGCCAGATCGGCACGTTGCTTTTCCGCTCATCCAGGGACGGTCGAGAATCGTGTCGGGGAGATCAACCAGAGACTGCACACCACCAGCCGGATGCAACTGGCGCTCAGCGCGCAGGATGCCGGGCTGGAGGCCTCAGACGCGAATCTCGAGCGGGTGCACTGATCGGGCCCCTCAACCTCCGGTCGGTGGCTTGCCCTCCGGCGTCACGCCCCGGATCGGCTCGACGGGCAGGCCTTCGGTGCTCGGCGCCTGCGGGGCTCTGATGCGAATGGCCATCGACTGCGCCCTGCGGCTGTAGTCGATCGACTCAGCCAGGATGCGGGCCGCCTCCTGCGGGGCGTGGAACCCGCGCGAGTTCTCGCTGCTGATGTAATCAAGCCGCCACATCGCCTTGCGCTGCAACTCAAACACCGAGGCCAGTTGTTCGTTGGTCGCGCCCGAGGCCTTGGCTTCCATGATTGCGTCGAGCATGTCGGTCATGGCGCCTGCGGCCCGTTCGACCAGCGCCTGGGTGCGCGACTGGATTTCCTCCACCCGATACCGCAGTTCGCTCTCGCTGAAGTGGTGACACTGCTGGCAGGCGTTATTGATGTTGAGCATCGGGCTCTGCACCGTGTGGTTCGACAGTTTCATCGCCCCTTCACGCTCGTAGGGCATGTGGCAGTCGGCGCACGAGACTCCGCTGCGTGAGTGCACCCCCTGGCTCCACAACTCGAACTCGGGGTGCTGCACCTTGTAGATCGCAGCGCCCGTCTCCCCGTGCCTGAAGTCCATGAACGCTGTGCCGTCGGGAAACGTCGTCGCCTCCCAGTGAGCCTCCAGATCCTCGACCTTCAGCCCCTTGGACCACGGAAACTCGAGCGTCATCTTGGGGGCGCAGTAGTACTCAACGTGACACTGGGCGCAGGCGAACGATCGCATCTCCTGGCGCGTCGCCAGCGTGTTGGGGTCATACGCCTCGGCCCGGTCCCCCCGGCGCCAACGCTCGATGCTGGCGAACTGGGGCAGCGGCTCATCGCTCTCGGCCAACGCGGCGATCCCGAGCATGAATCCCGGGCGCGTGATGCGCAACGCCATGCTTTCCGGATCGTGGCAGTCGATGCATGACACAGGGTGTGCCTCGCCGACGACCGGGTGACCTTCGGGCACCGGCTGTCCGGCCATCTCGCCCGAGAACCCGCCCACCGGAGGCTGCTCGAACACCGGCTTGTTCTCCCCCGGCGTGCCGTCAGGCATCTGCAGCAGCATGGACTGCACTTCGGCGTACGGCTTCTGACTCAGTTCCCTGAACCCGCGTATCACCGCAGGCATATTGAAGTCAGACGCCAGGGTCGCATCGTCGGCCGGCTTGCCCATCGCCTCCAGCCCGACCTTGCGATACAGCACGCTCGTCGAGGCGTGGCAGTGCAGGCAGGCGCCGGCCTGCGGCTTCTTGGTGACACGCTCGGTCACGCCCTGGTCATACAGCATGTAGGCATGTCCGCGCGCCTCGCGATAGTCGATGCTGAACGCATACCCCGCATACAGGCGCTTGAGCCACGGATGTGAGTCCAGTTTGCTCTGCGGCATCGCGCTGCTGCCGCCGTAGAACTTGTCGCCCGCCGTTGACTTCCAACCGTCAAACTGGCGCGGCCAGTTGAGTCCCCACGGCTCAGGGTCGACGGAGATCTCATTGACTTCGGCGATGCGGACGAACGGGGTTCGGGCTGCCTGCTTGTGTCCGAACATCACGACGAGCACCCAGGTCACCAGCAGCGTGCCGATCACCGCGACGACAAACACCAGCGCCAGCAGCGCCACGCGCCCGGCGCGAATCGGATTGCGGCCCCTCTCCGAGACGTTCTTCGCTTCAAGCATGGTCAGGCTCTCTGTCCAATCGTCGTTCAACGCTGGGAATGTCCCACGTCGGCGTGACACTGCACGCATTGCAGCATGTCGCCCCCGGTCCGGGCCGGGAGCATGTGGTTCACGAACTCGCCGTGACAGTACAGGCACGCGTCCTGCGTCACCCGCGCATTCCGCTCCTTGATCTGGATCGGCTCGTGGAAGTCATTGGTCGTGAAGGCCAGCGAGTGGAAAAACCCGTTGTCCCCCTTGGTGATCCACTTGCCCAGGAAATGGTGCGGAAGATGACAGTCATTGCACACCGCCACACTCCTGTGGCTCGACTTGACCCACGTGTCGAAATACCCCTGCATGACGTGGCAGTTGGTGCAGGCAGCCGGGTCGTTGCTCAGGTAGGCCGCGCCCTCGCCATACCCGAACGTAAAGGCGCCCAGACCGCCCAGAACCCCGAGCATGAGCGCCAAACCCACTGCCAGCACGCGCGGCACACGGCCGCCCCCGCGCCCCTCGCGCCCCGTCCTGCTCGTTTCCGGAGTGTCTGACACGCTGCCCCCTCCGCGACGCCTCTCACACTGAAGTGTTCAGGCCCATCCACTATAACCAGCACAATCCGGATATCAAGGTGAGTATATAGTCTTTTGCACTCTCACGCCTCGTTGTCCAACAACAGTACCGTCCCCACGCTCCCCGGCTCGGCGGCTTCCCCCACGATCGCCCCCGCATCAGCCCCGACCACATGGACCGCTCCGATCCCCGCCGCCAGGTTCGACAGCGCCTCCTCCACCTTGGGGATCATCCCTCCGACAATGACGCCCCCGGCAATGGCCTGCCTCGCCTCGGTCTCGGTCAGGCGCGGAATCCGCGTGCTCATGTCGTCCTTGTCCCGCAGCACGCCGGGCACGCCGGTCATCAGGAACAGGTGATCGACCCGCAGCGACGCCGCCACCGCCGACGAAACCGTGTCCGCGTTGATGTTGTACACCTCGCACACGCCCGATTCGTTCGGGCCCTCGCTGATGCCCAGCGTATTGAGCACGGGCGTGTACCCCCCGTCCCACAGGTGCTCGATCAGACTCGTGTCGATGTTCGTGACGTCGCCGACGAAGCCGAAGTCGATCGGCTCGGGCCCGCACCCGCTCATGACTTTCGGCGGGCGCCGCCGCGCAGTGACCAGCCCCGCGCTGACGCCGCTGATTCCCACGGCCCGCAGCCCCTGCCCCACCGCGGCCGCCACCACATCGACATTGCACTCGCCGGCGAGCACGTGCTTCATCAGTTGCAGCGTGGGTGCATCGGTGATGCGCCGTCCGCCGACCTGCTTCTTCTCAAGCCCGAGTCGAGCCGTCAGCGCGTTGGCCTGCGGGTTGCCCCCGTGGCAGAGCACGAAGCGCCACCCGCGATCAGTCAGTTGCCCAACCTCCTGCATGGCGACAACCAGCCGCATCGTGTCGGCGACAACTTCGCCCCCGAATTTCAGAACCGCCGTTGGATGAGCCCGACCCATGCTCCGACTCCTTTCACTCGAACCATCGGGTTCCCTTCAGATCCTGCCTTCTCCTCGGAGGGGAGCAGGTGACCGGGTCTTCGAGGCCGGATGAGGGGAGTCTGGTTCTCTGCCCTCCGCAAAGTCGCGTGGTTTCCCTCGCCCGGTTCGAGGTTCGTCGATCTGCCCGGGAGAGCGCAGCAGGTTCAAGGCCACAGCGCCGGCGCATCGATGCCCTCGCGCTCCGGCAGCCCCAGCATCAGGTTCATGGACTGCAAGGCCTGCCCGGCGCCGCCCTTGACCAGGTTGTCCAGCGCCGTGTCAACTGCCAGTTGCCGTCCCTCGCCGTCAGGCTCGGAAATCGCCCACGACAGATCAACCCACATGCTGCCCTTGATCGCGACCACCTCGGCCGTGCGCGCCGTCCCCAGCACGCGCACGAAAGCCGCCGACTCGTAGAACTCACGGTAGATCGACTCGACCTGCCCGTCCGTGGTGCTTTCGGACAGACGGACGAAACTGGTGGCGAGGATGCCGCGCGGCATCGGCGCCGAGCGCGGCATGAAGTGCAGCGTGAACTTGTGACGCCTTCCGCCCAGATCTGCCGCCTCGTTGAGGATGCGCGTGATCTCCGGCGTGTGCTGATGCGAGAGGTGCTTGTAACTCTTCAGGTTGTTGGCTCGCAGCGGGTGATGCGTGCCCTCCTTGGCGTAGGCGCCGCTGCCCGAAGAACCGGTCGAGGCAACCGTCTGCACCGGACCCTTGAGCAGCCCGGCCTTGGCCAGCGGGAGCAAGCCGAGCATGATCGTGGTCGCAAAGCACCCCGGCGAGGCCACGCGCCTGGCGCGGCCGATCTGCTCGCGGTACAACTCCGGCAGCCCGAAGACCCAGCGCCCGTCGAGGTGCTCCGGATGCGGGTGTGGGCCGCCGTAGAACTTGGCGTAGTCGCCCGCGTCGCGCAGACGGAAGTCACCCGAGAGGTCGATGACGCGGCAAGGCAACGCCTCCAGTTGCGGAGCCATTTTCGCAGGCACCTTGTGCGGCAGACCGAGGAACACGACGTCAACACCTCGTGCGACCTCTTCGAGCGGAATCTCCTCGAAGGTCAGTCCTGTGTCGTGCAAACTGAGATGAACGTCTTCGAGACGCTTCCCGATCTGGTCAATGCTGCTGACGCGCGTCAGCGCAACGGACGGATGGGCCAGCAGCAGGCGGATGAGTTCGGCCCCGCCGTAGCCCGTTCCGCCGACGACTGCAGCCTTGAACTTTGCCGAACTGCTTTGCGACTTTTTCATGACGATTCTCGTGTTCCAGGTCCTGAGAGAGCGTATGCCGGATGACGCAGGGGTCATCTTCGGCCGGCGCGGGCTGTTCGCTCGCAGAATGAGTCAACGAACCCCACGCGCAAGCAAGAAAATGATGGGTCAGGACTCGAACGACGAAACGACCGACAGAGGGAAGCCCGGGCCCGCACGCCCTCGCTTCCACCCGGGCGCCTTTCCCGATTCGCGACCTGCGACTGGCGCCAGAAACGGAAAACCCCCGTCCGGGAGCACCGGACGGGGGCGTTGTGTCAATCTCCGAAGAGTTTGACCGGTGAATCGGGCTGCACCAGACGGCACACCCGTCGGCCTGCCGCTTAGCGGCGCAGCCCTCCCGTACAGTCAGACATCTTCACTGGATCACCTCCTTCTGAAAGAGCCTCTCCCAGCCGCCGCGACCTGTACCAGTTCGCCGCCGGGCTCCTTCCCCCGGGCCGTCGCCCGGGGCTCATCGCCCGGAATCCGGGGTGACCGGAATTCCGGTCGTCGCTTCGCTTGGCCCCCCTAGCTCTCGGGTTCTCCGCCGCCTCGGGAGAGCCTTGCTCTGCGAACACCAGGTATTGTCGTCAAAACCTACGTTTGAACAAGAGAATTGTTCCACTTTGAGGTCAAATCATCCCAACCGCCGGGCGAACTCGCCGCCTCGCTCCCGAGATCCTCGACTCGTCATGAGAGGTCGAATCCCTCACACCGCCACCTCCGCGCATCCGCGCATCGCCGCGATGCACATCGCGATGTGCTCGTTCGGCTCCACGCCCAACTCCGTGACTCCGCAGGCGATGTCCCCGCGGTTTACCGCGGCCGCGAAACTCGCCGTCTTCAACTTCTTCACCACACTTCCCGGCTCCAGGCTCGCCAGTCCGTCAGGCCTCACCTTGGCACAGGCGACAATGAACCCTGCCAGTTCATCCACCGCAAAAAGTGCCTGCGCCATCGGTGTTTGCCGCCCCACGCCCGTCTTCTCGCTGTAATGTCCCAGGATCGCGTCACAAATCTCCTCGTCAATGCCCAGAGTGCGCAGATGCGCCACGCCGGGAACCGGGTGCTCGTCGGGCAGGCGCTCGTAGTCAAAGTCGTGCAGCAGGCCGGCCACCTGCCAGCGCTCCACGTCGGCGAACGACATCGACGGCTCATGCCGCAGCGCCGCCGCCTTCATGCAGATCGACACCGCCTCCATATGCACCCGCAGCGCCGGGTTCCGAACCCATTCATGCATGAGTTGACGCGCTTCTTCCAGTCTCATGCTCACAGCATATCGGACCAGGGCAGAACCGCGCCAGCCCATCGCCGTCGGCCGCAAACTGGCGCTCATCGTCGGCGTGGGTGAAGGGATGTTCAACGGAGTGGCGCAGAATCCGCTGCCGGTGTGCCGCTTCGACGCCGCCGCAGTGCGCCGCGTGCTCACCGATCTCGGCTTTGAGTGCACCACGTTGATCGATCACCCGCAGACGCCGCCGGTCGATCCGTCCAGTTCCAATCCGGCGCCGCAAGGCTACCCCGATGTGGACAACGTGCATGACGAACTGCTCCGCATCGTCGCCCAGGTCGTCGAACTGCCGGGGTGCCCGACCGCGTCGCTGGTGAACACCGATGGCTCCGGCGACGGGAGTTTGCGCTATCTCGACGTGCCTCGCCTCACGCAATTGCTCGTGATCCACATCACCGAAGGCCGGGCCCGGACCACGGAGATCCGACTTCTGGAGGAATGAGCGGCTCAAAAACGAGGCGAGTTCCCGAAACTATTTGTCTTGATTTTGTTCGGATTCTGGCTACTATCCGGTTGTGAACCATTCGCGCCAGCATAAACCGATCAATATGCCCGTTTCGCTGGAGTGGCTGCGGGACCAGATCGCTTTGCGCCAAGGGCGGCATGTCGAAGATGGGCTGGTGGTTGCGACTGGGTGGGGCCCGGTCGACCAGGTCTTGGGCGGGCTCCGACGAGGGGCCATCCATGAGTGGTTCACCTGTCCGACAGACGGGCTGAATAAGACGTTGACGCCCCCATTGATGGTATTGAGTTACCTGTGTTCACAGGCGTTGCAGATGATTCCCGAAGCCTGGGTGCTGTGCGTCGGTCGCCGCGTCTGGCCAAGCCCGCTGAGGCTGGCGTGCCGCCCTCGCTCGCCTGAGGGCGCAACGAGTTCTTCCCTTCCAGGGGGGGTCGCTTCCAGCCGCCCGACGACAGACTCCCATGGGCGCCGGAACTTTGCCTGTTCTCAGGCACAGTTCCGGGTCAGTGCGCCGTGGAAGGGTGAGTTGCCGGAGACGTCAGACCCGGACCTTCGCTCAAAGACGAGCAAACGTCCGGCGTCCGGCGAGATGGGCATGCGAGAACTCGGGCGACAGGATGCCGCCCCCCCTGGAGATGAGAGTGAGTTGAAGTTGTTGCGCCGCTGGCTGGTCATAGACACCCCGCGCGTCGCCGAGCGGATCTGGGCGATCGATGCGACCTTGCGCTGCAGGGGCATGATCGTGCTGGCCGATGGCTCGGGGCTGGACACTGCGGCGACGCGGCGCCTGCAACTGGCGGCCGAGGCGGGCGGGTCGCTGGGGCTCATCGCGCGCCCGCCGCGGGAGCGCGACCGGATTTCGATTGCCGAGACACGTTGGGAAGTGTCGCCGGCGATTTCGCCCAATGAGTGTGCCCGGTGGGTTCTTCGCGTGATGCGCAGCCGAGGGAGTGCGGCCGCGTGTCCGCAGGTGCTGGTGGAGTGCAGCCATGACGGCTCTGTTGTGTGTGTACCTGAACCGGTGGGACAGCGACCTGGTGCGTCGGAGACGCAAGATCGAGCCGGCGCGGGCGATCATCCTCTCGCGGGCCGAACGTCAGCGTGACGTGGTCGCGGCGTGTTGCGCAATGGCCGAATCGCGCGGCGTGCATCGCGGCATGACCATCGCTCACGCGCGGGCGCTGGTTTCAGGCGCGCACATCGAGCCGATCGACGACGTGGTGCACGGGCGTCTGCTGCGGCGGCTGGCGCAGCGCATGCACCGATTCGTGCCCATCGTTGCGCTCGACGAGCCCGACGCGCTGCTGCTCGACGCACGGGGGTGCGAGGGGATCTACGGGAGCACCGACCGGCTGCTCTCTCTGGTGCGCACACACCTCGGGCAACTGGGGCTGCAGGCCCGCATCGCCGCGGCCCCGACCTGGGCGGGCGCCCGGGCGATCGCACGTTTCGGCCCGCGCGAACTGAGCGTCACGGCCTCCCCGCTGCTGCGCCGGACGCTGGCCGAACTCCCGATCGGAGCGCTCGGGCTCGAGCCTGACGTGATCGAGCGCCTCGGGCGCGTGGGCGTGGTGAACATCGGGCAGTTGATGACCCTCCCACGCCCCTCGCTGGGTGCACGCTACGGAGGCCGCGTGCTGCTCCGGCTCGATCAGGCGCTGGGCGATGCGCTGGAAACGGTGGAGGCTGTGCGCGCGCAGGAGCCGGTCGAGGCTGAGCGTTTGCTCGATGGCCCGACCGATCGACTCGAAGACATCGGCGTGGTCGTCGCGGAGGTGATCGAGCAGTTGTGCGTGCAGTTGCACAGGCGCGGGCTGGGCGGGCGATGGTGGGAGTTGACGCTGCGGCGATCGGACCTGGAGCCATTGATGCTCGTCGCCCCGACCTCACGCCCGACCAGCGACGCCAAGCACGTGTGCGGGTTGTTTGCGTATCGACTCGAGCGCGCGCCGCTCGGCTTCGGCGTCGAGGGCGTGCAGGGGCGCGTGCGCGTGATGGCGCCAAGGCGCGACGAGCAGCAGGCGGCGTGGGAACGCGGGCAGCCCGAGCAGGAGCGCGTCGGCAAACTCATTGACACGCTGACCGCCCGGCTGGGGAACGGGTGTGTCCGCCGCCCGCGCGTGGTCGCGTCGCACATTCCCGAGCGCGCGCAGACGTACGAACGGGTGGATCAACTGGACGAGCGGCCGACGGAGAAACGTCCGCAGGATCAGAGGGCGGATGGTCAGGGCGCGGCACAGCGCACGGAGGAGACGATGCCTGACCGACCATCGATCCTGCGCGAGCCATGCCCGACCGACGTGTCGCTGTTGCTGCCCGATGGCCCCATCGCGGCTGTGCGCGTCGCCGGGCGCATGAGCCGTGTGATCGGATGCGTCGGGCCCGAGCGGATCGAGAGCGAATGGTGGCGCCGCCCCGGCCCGGGGCGCGACTACTTCAAGGTGCAGACCGAAGACGGACGCTGGGTGTGGATCTACCGCGAAGTGGAAAGCGCCAAGTGGTTTGTGCAGGGGGAATGGGGTTGAAGAAGGCACCAGGCACGAAGGCACGGAGGGGACGAGACAAAGAGACGAAGTAGGGAAGGGACTGGGAATCAGGGATCAGCCATCAGGGCAAGGCGCCCGATCCCGCGACTTCCCTGGTGGCTGACGGCTGGTCACTTGTCCCTGCGAAAACCATGATACCGCGTTACGCAGAACTGACGATCACGACGAACTTCACGTTTCTGACTGGAGCGAGTCATCCCGATGAAATGGTCGCACGGGCGGCCGAACTCGGACACGCGGGCGTCGCGATCGCCGACTGCAACACGCTGGCCGGCATCGTGCGGGCGCATACAGCGGCGAAGGAGGTCGGTATCCCGCTGGTCGTGGGGAGCAGAGTGAGAGTCGAAGCCACGGAGGCACGAAGGTACGAAGGCACGGGGGCGAAGAGGCGCATAGACGACGAGACCGAACAACGGAGTGAGGACGAGCCCGAAGCGCAAGCGAAGGAGGATGAAGCCACTGGGGATTTTGGATCAGCCCTCGGGGGGAAGACTTCCGACTCTGCGACTTCCCGGATGGCTGATGGCTTGTCCCCGATCCTTTCTCCCCTCGACATCCTCCTCTTCCCCACCGACCGGGCCGCGTATGGGCGGCTGTGTCAGTTGCTCACGCTGGGCAAGCGTCGGGCGCCCAAGGGCGAGTGCTATCTCACACTGCATGACGTGCTCGAGCATGCGCAAGGGATGCTCGGCGTGGTGGTGCCGCCGCGGGCGATGGACGAGCGGTTCGTCGAGCGTGTGCGCGCGCTGCGCGACGCTTTCGACGATGATCGCCTGTCGATCGCGGGGCGGCGCATCTATGCGCAGGATGATGCGCAGCACCTGCACATGACCGCCACTTTGTGCGACTACCTCGGCGTGCCCATGGTCGCGAGCAACGACGTGCACTACCACGTCCCCCAGCGACGGATGTTGCAGGACGTGCTCACGTGCATCCGGCATGGGTGCACGATCCAGCGGGCGGGACTGCAACTGGCGCCCAACGCCGAGCGACACCTCAAGTCGGCCGACGAGATGGCGCGTCTGTTCGCCGATTATCCGCGTACGATCGCACGAACGGTTGAGATTGTCGAGCGGACGCGCGGGTTCAACCTGGATCAGTTGCGATATGAGTATCCCGACGAGGTGGCGCCGCCCGGGCAGACGGCGACGACGCACCTGCACCGCCTGACGTGGGAAGGCGCTGCGTGGCGGTATCCGGGCGGAGTGCCGGAATCCGTGCGCGCGCAGATTCAACATGAGTTGCGACTGATCGAGGAGTTGCGCTACGAGCCGTACTTCCTGACGGTGCACGACCTGGTGCAGCATGCGGTCTCGCAGGGAATCTTGTGTCAGGGTCGCGGGGCGGCGGCCAACTCGGTGGTGTGTTACTGCCTGGGCGTGACGGCCGTGGACCCGACCTGCGTGAATCTGCTGTTCGAGCGATTCATCAGCCGCGAGCGTGATGAGCCTCCGGACATTGACATTGACTTCGAGCATGAGCGTCGCGAAGAAGTGATTCAATATATCTATCGCAAGTATGGGCGGCATCGGGCGGCCCTGACGGCCGAGGTCATCAGTTATCGCAGTCGCAGTGCGGTGCGCGACGTGGGCAAGGCGATGGGGCTGTCGTTGGACCTGGTTGACCGGATGGCCAAACAACTGGACTGGTGGGACAAGGGCCCGGGCGATCCGAAGCGCCTGCGGGAACTGGGGATGGATGCGCAGGACCGGCATATTGCGCAGGTTCTGACGTTATCGCAGGAATTGACGGGATTTCCGCGACATCTCTCGCAGCACGTAGGTGGGTTTGTGATCACGCGCGGGCCGCTGTGCGAACTGGTGCCGATCGAGAACGCGGCGATGGAAGATCGCACGGTGATCGAATGGGACAAGGACGACATCGATGCGCTGGGAATGCTGAAGGTGGACTGCCTGGGGTTGGGGATGTTGACGTGCGTGAGTCGGGCGCTGGCGCTTCTGGAAGAGACGAAGAGGCAAAGAGGCAACGTGCATATGGATGATTCCCGCAGCACGTGCAGGTTCACTCTTGATCACCTGTATCTACAGGAGACCGCCACTGGCCGGAGCGAAACCATTTCGGGATCCTGTGGCGCAGCAGCAGGGGATGCAGCCGACACTCCTGGTATATGCGGTGAGGGCCTCCATGCCGGCAGGGGAGCGGTTCGGTGTGACGATGCAGATGCGACCGTCCGCGGTGCCGGCACCTCCGAACATCGCGGAGAGGTTCGGTCGCGAGAGCCGGGCCGACATGGTGCAATGCCCGCGAATCGCTCATGGGTCGCTGAGCGGGACGAGCGCGCACATCGAACTTGCGACGTCCATGCAGATGCTCCAGCCGTCACGAGAACTCAGCGAACTGATCGAGGAAACAGGCCCTGTGCTTCAGGCACCGATTCACACCCTGACGACAACAGCAAACCAGTGAGGAACGCCGCTTCGCCTCTTCGTCTCTTCGCCTCTTCGTCTCTTCACAACAACTTTGCCGCCATCGCCCGCTCCCCCACTGATTCGGCCACCTATGACATGATCTGCCGCGCCGACACTGTCGGGGTGTTTCAGATTGAGAGTCGCGCGCAGATGTCAATGTTGCCGCGGCTGCGTCCGCGATGTTATTACGATCTGGTGATCGAGGTCGCGATCGTGCGCCCCGGACCGATCCAGGGGAAGATGGTACATCCTTATCTGCGGCGGCGCAACGGCGACGAGCCGGTGGTTTTCGCGTCGCCCGACATCGAGCGCGTGCTGGGGCGGACGCTGGGAGTGCCGTTGTTCCAGGAGCAGGCGATGTCACTGGCGGTAGTGGCCGCGGGATTTACGCCGGGCGAGGCCGACCAGTTGCGTCGAGCAATGGCCGCGTGGAAACGCAGCGGGCGGGCGATCCTCCAATTTGAACATAAATTGATCGATGGGATGATGGCCCGCGGGTATTCGCGCACATTTGCCGAGCAGGTATTCCAGCAGATCACCGGCTTTTCCGGCTATGGCTTCCCAGAGTCGCACGCGGCCAGTTTCGCGATCATCGTGTACGTGTCGGCGTGGCTGAAGCGACACCACCCTGCGGTGTTCGCGTGTGCGCTGCTCAACAGCCAGCCGATGGGGTTCTACCAGCCGGCCCAGATTGTCCGCGACGCGCGCGAGCACGGCGTCGAGGTGCGGGGGGTGGATGTAAACCGGAGCCGGTGGGATTGCTCGCTGGAAGGCACGGAGGCACAGGAGCACGAAGGCACGAAGAAGAGCCGCAGAGACGAACAGACAAACAGACGAAGTGGAGACAAGCCCGAAGCGCATGCGAGGGAATGCGGAGAACAGCAAAGCGACGGAGGGATGAGCGAAGGCGCGGAGGGGGAGAGATGGGGCAGGGAAATGACTGGGGATCGGGGATCAGCGATCAGGGAGGAGACTTGTGAAATCGCGCGTTCCCTGATGGCTGATGGCCGATTCCGGGTCTCTTGTTCATCTCCTTGCGCCTGGGGGCATGGCGGACCGGCGTTGCGACTCGGGATGCGACTGGTGAAGGGGCTGGTGCGTGAAGAGGCCGAGCGAATCGTCGATGGGGTGCGCACGTTCGGGGCGTTCCGTTCGCTGGAGGAGTTGCGGCTGCGAACGGGCGTACGGGCGTCGACGCTGGTGAAACTGGCCGACGCGGACGCGTTTGGGTCGATGGGACTCACGCGGCAACTGGCATTGTGGGAGGCGCACGCGCTGCGAGACGCGCCGGCGCCGTTGTTCGAGCCGGCGGACGGGCGATCGACCGACCAGCCGGCTCAACCAGCACCCGAACCCGAACCGGCGCTGCCGGAGATTCCGGCGCAGGTCGACGTGGCCGAGGACTACTTCAGCGTGGGCTTGTCGCTCAAGGCGCACCCGGTGTCGTTCATTCGTGATCGGCTGACCGCGGCGGGTGTGACACCCAACTGTGACCTGACGGACGAGCGCACATGCCCGCCCGGTCGGGTGGTGACGGTGGCGGGCGTCGTGCTGGTACGGCAGAGGCCCGGGACGGCCTTAGGAGTGGTGTTCGTCACGCTGGAGGACGAGACCGGGATCGCAAACCTGATCCTGAGGCCGGGGGTGTACGAGAAGTTCCGCCGGGCTGCCAGGCACAGTCGCACGCTGGCGTGCCGAGGAACGATCGAGCGCCAGGGTGCGGTGGTGCACGTGCTGGCGCGGTCGCTGTGGAGTCTGGACGCGGAAGCGACTCCTGTGAGGGACATGTCGCGGGACTTTCACTGACCTGCAACAATGGAAGCATGACCGGAGAAGTGACCGTGCTGCTGGAGAAGGCTCGCCGAGGTGATGAACTGGCCGTCCACCGGCTGTTTGAACTCGTACAGACTGAATTGCGACGATTGGCCGAGGTTCATACCAATCACGGTTGGGATCCGGGCGTGAGGTAGTGGCAGTGGCAGACGGATCGCAGGCGTGTCCTGGTCAGCGATCGCCATGCCGCGCCGACGGC
>RHKP01000016.1 GCA_008363215.1 Cyanobacteria bacterium CYA | reverse complement strand
CTCGGTGGGGCGCGTCGACTATCGCTATCGCATGGCACGCACCGAAGTGACCGTGGGTCAGTGGTTGCAGTTCGTGAACGCCTACGCGCCCTACTACGACGGGCCAACAAACTGGAGCGAGTTCACCAGTACGTGGATCGTGTTCGACCACGGAACCGGGCAATACCGGGCGCTTGACGGCACCGAAAACTACGCCGCCAACATGGGGTGGCGCTACGCGGCTCGCTACTGCAACTGGCTTCAGAACGGACAGTCGCTCGATCAGGGGGCGTTCGAGAGCGGCGCGTACGACACCTCGACGTTCGGCCAAAACCCGGACGGGTCCTTCACCGATCAACTAAACCACAACGCGGACGCGTTGTTCTGGATTCCCACTTTGGACGAGTGGACCAAGGCGATGCACTGGGATCCCGCCAAGAACGACGCCGAGGGAGGCTACTGGCGCTATCCAAACTCCAGTGACACAGCCTCGGTTCCCGGCCCTCCCGGAATCGGCGAGACAAATGCGGGAACGAACAAAAACGTGGATACAGGCTCGTACCCAGGCGTGATGAGCCCGTGGGGTCTGCTCGACGGCTCGGGAGGAGAAATGGAGTGGCTGGAGGACGCCGAGCTCAACTCGCACATTAGATACCTGCGGGGTTCGAGTACTATTCTGCCTCCCGATTACTTCGACGCGATTGATTGGGTCGGCGGGGGTCCTCCGTGGCAGGCCACAGGCGGTCTGCGCCTTGCTGCGAGCGTTCCGACGCCCGCACCGGGCGCCGTCTTGGGTTTGACGGGCACATACCTCAGCCTCAGAAGGAGAACAGCATGTCGTCGCATGGAAGATGTAAACTGACAACTCTGGCGTGTCTTTACCTGATGGCGGGAGTTGCGGCCGATGCAAGAGCGCAATCGTGCCCATTCACGATCACGAATACAGTTGACTCACTATCCAGCAGTTGTGTGGAGGTTTCGTCCGGCGTGTACGATTTATCTCTAACGCTTTCAGAATCGGGGACTGGCACCGTCACGGTGATAGTGAACGATCTTCCTGGGGGTGCCTCGCCGGCCATTCGCGACCTTGAGCTCGTGATGACGGGAACGGAAGAGAACTACCCCATAGTGGGATTGACTGTAAAGGGACCGTTGGGAGATTTGGCGAATCTCGCGTCGCTTGGCAAAATCATCGCCACCTCGTCTAACGTGAATCTGGTGGTTGTGGAGTTGTGGGTGGGTGGGAACGTTGGCAACATTGAAGCGCAAGCCGTTTTGTTTGCCGACATTGCCGGCGACGTTACGGAAGGGCTTGACCTGCTTGAGTTCACGGGATCTAACTATTCTTCCATAGCCTACATGCACGTGGGCGGCGACTTGCTTGGCTCCATCGCGTTCAGTGACGCGCTCGACGCATCAGGGGTGCAACAGCTCTTGATCGACGGCGACTTTGGGTCAGCGGGTGTCTCTACCGAACTGAGGTGCACGTCGTTCGGGAAGATTGTCTGTGACAATCTGTGGACCGACGTCGACGTGACCGGCTTCCGGCGCCTCGAAGTGGGCGGAGACCTGAACGGCGACATCGTGACAGCCGACATCTCGGACACTCTCAGCTATCACGGCTCTGGTGACCCAGGCGTCTTTGTAGATGGGAATTTGAAGAGTAGCGTCGGTTGCTCATATTCATTCTCGGGCAGCGTGTCCATCGATGGCTTCCTCGGGGCAGGGGGTCTGCTGCAACTGCCGGGGATAAGTTCCGGCGAAATGGTCTCGATCGCATCCGGCATTCAATCCGACGGTGAACTGAGGATCACGGACGTCGTGGAGGGGTCGATCGACCTTGATGCCGACCTCGAGGGAAGTATCGTGATCTACGATGGCCTTTCCGGGGACATCACGGTCCCGTCGGGTGGTTTGGGGGGCCAGATCCTCATCAATCAGCAGAACGGCTTGGCAGAATGGTCCGGTGATGTCGTCGTCGGGTCGACAACACTCGGCCCCGGCGAGACCGGCGACAACGAAGCCCCCTACTACGGCGTCCTCAGTTCGACTCTCGGCGGCGGGGCCGTCGGGCTCGTCCCCTTCAACTTCCACCCCAAGGACTCGGCGCCCGACCACGACAGCGTCGTCACCACCGGCGCGATCTCCACCGTGCAGATCGCCCACTACGGCCCGGTCTCCATCGACTCTGGCAACGGCGTACGGATATATGAAGCGACCTGGGCCGTGCCCTACCCGTATCCGAGCCACGCCGAAGTGCCGCTCTGCTACGACCCGCCGGGGCCCCCGACCACCTACTGGCAAGAGTGGGACGGCGAGGGCGACTTCGACGTTTCAGTCAGCGGGCGCGTCATAACCATCACGGGCGATGAGCGGACGTTTACCACCGGCAAGGCCTATCAGATCATTCCCGGCGGGCTCGTGTGCGCCGGCATCCCCGGCACGCCCGACGTGGTCTACATCTCCAACTGGTTCGGCGCGTGGGACGAAGACAACGATGAGTTCTGCGACGGCCTGCCCGAGACCAACGGCTACGGTTTCCTGATCCCCAGCAAGTTCGACCTCAATCTCAGCCTGGAACTGGAGACGGGCGACGTCGATGCGTGGCTGACCGAGCCGGTGGACCTTGACGATGACGACGACGCCGATGTGCTCGACCTGGCCGCCGTGATTGACGCGGTCGTCAACGGGAGCGATGAGTAGCGCTGGCCCTGTCGGCACGAGTTTTCTTGCCGGACTCGACTGAGGACATCGGAGACAAGGCCGCCCTTTTCTTTCATCGTCGCGACGAGGGGGTGACCTGCCCAAGCCTCAAGGATACATCGCTTGCCGCAGGCCGACGGAGTACATCTCCGGCTTGTCCACCACGCGGACGCGGGCGTCGCCGGAGAGGGTCCGCAGGGTGATCGGGTTGGACGAAGCGTTCCAGACGCCGGTCCAGTGCATGGCGTCGGCCTTCACGTCGGTCGTGCGCCCGAACTTGGAGGAGAAGAACGCCTTGCCCTCATCGGTCTGGAGGTCGATGGTGCCGGACGATCCCTGGTCGAGGACGAGATCGACCCAGCCGTCGGAAGTGCGGAGGTTGATGGGGTCGGTGATGTCGCGAGAGGTCTTGACCTCGATGGAGCCGCCCGGCCCGGTCTCGAACCCGCTCTCGATGGTGTGAGCGCCCCCGGCGCCGACGACCTTGACCGAGCCGCCGGCGTTGCGAATGTGGACCCCGTCACAGGCCGGCAGAAGGATGCGGATGTCGGTGCGAACAGGGGGGTCGACGTCGGGGGCGGCCTGTGAAAGGACGCGGAGGATGGAGTTGCCTTCCTCGATGACGTGCTCAGCGACGACCCAGTCCTCATTGCGGACTTCTTCCCACTCGGCCTTGGAGTATTTGCCGCGCCAGCCGGCACGGGCATAGACGTGGGCCGTGTCATAGCGGTCCGAAACCAGGACGGTGACCGAGCCATTGAGGTTTTTGACATCGACGGCGATGCGTCGGTCCTTGGTGAGGGCTTCGCCGCGGATGGCAAGGGTGTCGGAGGCGGGGGTGGAGAGCCCGTCGGGTCGAAGTTTGCGCCACCGCACGCACCCACTCATATTGGGGAGCGCGAGAGTGAGAAGGAGGGAGGATGCGGCGAGGAGGGGAGCGATGCGCATGGTGGGTTCCGTTGGAGGTTGTGTGAGCACTACCTGTTTCGGACGGACGGGGTTCGCGGCTGCGAGGATTCGGCGAGGGGAAGATGGTACACCAAGGCAGGAAGGAATGTGAGGACTCGGTTATACTGGAGTCGCAGGATAGAGCCCCGGAGCGTGGTCGGGGCCTGACAAGAGGCGAATTCCGGCTTGGTCGCTGGACGGGCCGATGGTGTGAGCGAAGTTACCCCTGGGATCCGAGATTCCAGAAGAGAGACTCGTGGCCATGTACGCAACGTTGGGCCTTGGAGATCGTGGGGGCGTGCTGAGGCGAAAGCGTGCGTGCGTGCGGCGAGATGCGTGTTTGGGGGCCTGAGGCAGGGGAACGCAGCGACATCATCGTGACCTGAGTCGAGCGGCGGGCCGGATGGGGCGAGGCGAACGCGCCGATACGGACGAGGGTCGTCGCATGGGTGTTGCGACATTGGCGGAAACAAGCGCTGGCGAGGTCTTCGCGGTGGCGGTCATCGGGGCGGTCGCGCTGGTGCTGGGCTTCCTGGCAGCGAGGTTTGTGACCGGGCGGACGGTCGGGCAGGCCCGCGGCCAGGCCGAGGAAATCAAGAAGAGCGCGCGGCGCGACGGCGAGGCCGAGGCGGAGAAGATCCGTCTGGACGCCGAGCGCAAGGCGTTGGAGCGCCAGCAGGCGCTGGACGCCGAAATCGCCGGGGCGCGTGCGGAGTTGAAAGAAACCGAGCGGCGGCTGGCCAAGCGCGAGGATCTGTTCGACCGCAAGGAGGAGATGCTGGCGCAGAAGGAGCAGCAACTGACCAAAGCGGGCGATTTGCTGCGTGAACGCGAGGCGGAGGTGAGGAGTCTGGAAGTCAAGGCCGGGGAGTTGGTCCGCGAGCAGACGGCGTTGCTGGAGCGGATCAGCACACTGGACCAGGCACAGGCCAAGGAGATCCTGCTTGGGCGGATCGAGGAGAACGCCCGGCATGATGTGGCCAAGGTGATGAGGCGGATCACCGAGGAGGCCGAGGAAAAGGCCAAAGAGCGCGCCCAGGAAATCACCCTGATGGCGATCCAGCGGTATGCGACCGAGCACACGTCGGAGTCGACGGTGCGGACAGTGGCGATTCCTTCGGATGACATGAAAGGGAGGATCATCGGTCGCGAAGGGCGGAATATCCGCGCGATCGAGAAGGTGACGGGCGTGGACATCATCGTTGACGACACGCCCGGGGTGATCGTGGTGTCATGCTTTGACAAGGTGCGGCAGGCGATCGCAGTCGAGTCGCTCGAGCGGCTCATCGCCGACGGGCGGCTGCACCCGACGCGGATCGAAGAAGTGGTCGAGAAGGTGCGAACGGAGATCAACGAACGGATCACCAAGGCGGGCAAGGACGCAGCACTGGAGGTCAACGTTCGCGGGCTGCATCCCAAGGTCATCGACGCGATGGGACGCCTGCACTACCGAACCAGTTACGGGCAGAACGTGCTGCGGCACTCGGTGGAGGTCGCGTACGTCAGCCAGATCATCGCCGACATGCTCGGGCTCGACGGCACACTGGCGCGGCGGTGTGGGTTCCTGCACGACATCGGCAAGGCGATGGACCACGAGATGGAAGGCGGGCACCCGAAGATCGGCATGGACTTTGCGCGCCAGTACGGGGAGCGTGACGAGGCCGTGCTCAACGCCATCGGCGGGCACCACGCCGACATTCCGGCGACGACGTTCTACACGCCGATCGTGATGGCGGCCGACGCGGTGAGCAGTGCCCGGCCGGGGGCGCGTCGCGAGTCGATGGAGCGGTACGTGCAGCGGTTGCAGGAGTTGCAGGACATCGCGATGGAGCAGCGTGGGGTGGAAGAGGCGTACGCGATCCAGGCGGGGCGCGAGGTGCGGGTGATGGTCAACGCCGAGCGGGTGAATGACGACGAGGCGTACCTGATCGCGTACAACATCGCCCGGCGGGTGAGCGAAGAGATGACCTTCCCCGGGGAGATCAAGGTGACGGTGCTGCGCGAGACGCGGGCGATCGAAATCGCGCGGTGAGAAAAACAAGCCGGGCCCCTCCAAAGCGGAGACCCCGCAGCCTCGGCGACCTCGGCCTCGCTCACACCGACTTCCGAAGACGGAAGTCGGTGGCACAATTGCGGGCGCCCCGAGTTGACCCTTGAAGAAGAATCGGGGTCTTATCTGTGGGCGGGTGGCGCCGAGTCGTGTGCCATCCAGTTCGGCATTGCGAACTCGGTGCGACCCGGCACCTCCCCACGGGGGGATCTGTCAGGCGGCTTTGCGCTGCGGGACAGTCTGCATGAGTCTCATGCAGCATTCGACCTGTTCGATGATGAAGGTGCGGTGCTCGGGGTTGTGTGAGAAGTCGAAGGCGAATCCGGCGTGCCGCGTCTGGGTCGAGTCGGTGTGGACGTGGGCCAGTCGTGCGGTGACGGCCAGAGGCGCGGGGATCCAAGGGCGCAGGTCCAGTCGCATCCAGTAGAGGTTGCGTGTGTCGAGGTCGATGCGTGAGTGCTGCTCGAAGCGCACGCCGATGCCCCCGCCGCCGATGTTGGCCAACATACCAGGTGAGGAGGGTCCGACGGCCGGGAGGAGGGCGGCTTCGAGCGCGGCCGAGGGCTCGCCCTCGGAGCGAGCCTTGAGCAGTTCGTTGATGCGGGCGCGGTTGGCCAGTTCGGCGGGAATGGCGCTGTCGGGGTCGAGCAGGGTCCAGCATTGCACGCTGGGCAGTTGGAACTCGGACGTGGACAGGCGATCGGTGATGCGCCGGCGGCATCGTTCGACTTCGGTGGGCGTGGCGATGCGCAGGGCCGGGAAGAAGCGTCTGCCGACCTGGATCTGCGTTTCACCCAGTGCGCTGCTGGAGAACATCCAGCGGTTCTGCCCGATGGACATGACGGCGCGCAGCGGGGTGCCGGCGGCAATGCGGAAACTGGAGCCGAGTGCGCCGGGCATTTCGAGTGTCAGAGAAGAGTCGGTGACCTCGTAGAGCCGGACGCGCCAAACCAGCGAGCCGCCCGTCGCGGGCGCGTGCGAGCGATCGCCCGCCTGTTCGTCGGTCGAAGGCTGCGTGTCAGTCGGGGCATGGTCGATGGCGATTTCGAGCCCGCCTCCGCGTTCGAGGATCTGATCGAGGCACTCGCGCCAACGCACGGTCCGTGATCGTTTTGCGCCCACGTTTGCAACTCCTGTGAAGGGGTCACGAGCAAGATCGGTCCGAGCGCAAGGGGGTATGAGCAAAGGAGATGAGGGCGGGAAGGGAGTCCGGCGGATTTCTGGTTGGGGGGGCGGTGCGGGCGTTATCGGGCACGCCGGAGCACGCGCAGATCGCTCATCGCCTGCGGCGCGGCCAGTCCGGCGCGCTGTGAGAAGCGGGCGTGGTAGAGAGCGATCGCCAGACGCTCGGCCGCGACAGCCTCTTCGGGTGCGAAGCGCGGCGCGATCGCCCGAACGTGGGTGAGCAGCGGCACGCCGGGCGGCTTGGGCATGCCGCGACGGCGCAGTTCGGACAGCAGGCGGAGGTAGATGATTTGCGTGTCCGCCCGCGGCGAGAGGCGCAGCCACAGATCGGTGGTGAACTGCACGAGCCTGCGGATGATGGACTGGCGATAGCGCCACGCCAGGAAGGCGACCAGGAAGCCCACCGCCAGCACGATGATGCCCGACGCGACGGCCTGGATGAGGTCGCGCGGCTCCTGCCGGCGGAGTTTGAGGGTAAAGTCCTCCATCGCCTGCTCGGGATGCCAGTTCATGTTGAAGGCCGATCGGAGCAGCGACTGCTGCGTGTCTGAGTTGAAGGACACGACGGTGCGGATCCACGCGAACTCGGCGGCGTCGAAGAGTCGGCGTGCCTGGGCGAAGAGGGAACGCGACGGATCATGCACGCGTTGGAAGTCGGCGGACGGCGTGGGGTCGTAGGTTTTCCAGGCGCCGTCGGCGTACTCAACCTCGACCCAGGCGTGGGCGTTGGACTGTCGGACGATGTAGTGGCTGGTGGGCTGGTTGAACTCGGTGTCGACATAGCCGGTGATGACGCGGGCGTTGATCCCCACGGCGCGGCAGAGGATGGCCATGGCCGAGGCGTAATACTCGCAGTGCCCGGCCTTGTGGTCGAAGAGGAACCACTCGGTCGGGTCGCGGTGCGGAGGCACCAGTTCGGCTTCGAGCGTGTACTGGAAGCCGTCATCGAAGTAACGTGCGACGGCCTCGGCGGCGCGGGCGATCTGCTCGGGCGGGCGCGTGGCTGGATCGGGATCAAGCCCGGCGTCGGTGAGGATCTGCGACCCGAGTTCAACGAAACGTTGCGGATGGAGGTTCGGGGCCTCGATCGGGGTCGCGATTCCCGGCGACCCGCGCAGGGCCGCGGTGCGCGGCGAGTCTGCGTCGCGTGAACGGACGATGTACGAGAACTTTCCGCCGTCGTTCTCGAAAAGGAGCATGCCGTCGTCGAGCGAAGCGATCACGTGCGAAGACTGGAAGGATTGAATGGAGAGTGGGCGCCAGAGGCTGAAGGCATGGGTGCGCGATGTGCCCGAGTTGCGGATGGTGAAGTGCTGCTCGATATTCCAGCGGTTCGACTCGGTGCGCAGAACCATCATGGAGGAGTTGCGGTCAAGGCGCGTTCGCTGGATCTGGCGTTCCGATCGAGGCTGCGATCGCGTCCATCGCCCGGCGTCGTACTCGTCGAGCACAGCGCCGCGCAGGTAGTAGACGATGCCCTCCGCCCCCAGGGAGTCGCCGTCGGGGTTGAAGACCTGCAGATCGAGCACGGCCGTGGCCGAGGGCGTGATGAAGCCTGGGGTGCCCAGTTGGACTTCATCGGAAAACCCGGTGACCTGACCGACGGCCGGGTTGCCCCATTGCCCGAAAATCCCGGCGCCCAGGCGGCGGGGCATGAGGAGGAAGATGACGATGGAAATCACCATGCCGGAGGCGGCGACGGAGAGGACCAGCCGGCGCAGGTGACGCCCGGCGCCGACGCCCGCCGGCGCGTGGGCGGGCACAACACTCTCGGGATTGGCGGTCGGCAACGCACACTGGTGCAGCAGCGTGGCGGCGATCAGCAGTACCAGGCAGAGGACGAGCAGCAGTCCGACGGCGAAGGCGTTGGAGGTGAGGATGGTGCCGATGCCCAGGAAGGCGGCGATGGAGACGATCTGCCCGAGGTCGCGCTGACTGCGGCGGTCCATAATCTTGACCAGCAGCGTGAGCGTGATGATCTCGCACACATTGGAGACGTTGAAGCCGGTCGTGAGCATGCGCTGCAGCGAATAGACCAGGATCGCCAGCAGCAGGATGTTGATGCCGATGCGCGGCAGCGGTCGCCCGAGCGGGAGCGCGGTGAGAAACCAGGCGGCGATCGCACCGGGCACCGCGAGAATGAACAGCGCCAGATTGGCGTCGGCCAGGCAGTAGGTGGCGATGGTCAGCACGACCAGCAGCAGCCCGATGACGTGCTGGAGCCGGGCCAGGTTCATCGCTTCAGCCTCCACCAGCGGCGACGGCGCCGCCGCGGGGGCGGGGGCACGATGGCGGCGAACGCGTGGGCGGCCCAGGCGCCGGCGTCGGCACCATTGACCTGGCCGGACCCGGGGGAGGAATCGGAATACGTGATGACCAGGTCCGGGCGCACGTTGTGGCGCGTCCCGTCGGCGTGGCGCGAGCGGTCGAGGCGCGCCAACAGATCAAGCAGGCGCGAGGTCGAGGCCGCCGACGCGACCGGCGGGAGATTCACGTCGGCCCAGTCGACGAGCAGACCCGGCGTGACGCCGCGTCGGGCCGCGTGGGTGATGACGCTCGCGACAAGCGCGACCGCGTTTTCAAAGTCGAGATCGGGCAGGTCCGGTGCGGGGCGTTCGAGCCCAAGCCAGAGGCGCGGCGGGGCGGCGGTGGTGTGCTGGCGGACAAGCAGCGTGTCACGCCGGGCGGAGGGGCGCCACGCGATGGTGCGGACGGGGTCGCCGGGGACGTACTCGCGCAGCCCGAAGAAGTCGCCTCCCTGCCCGATGCGGGGGCGTGTGGTCGAGTCATCCTGCCGTGTCGGCGCAATGCGGGCGGCCAGGTCGGAGCGCAGCGACGCCACAGCCGGTCGGACGGTGATGTGGGTGGGCAGGTCGAAGAAGAGGCTCTTGCGAACCAGGCCGAAGGGGAAGGTGGTGGAGACGCACACAGTCCGCAGCGAGTGGAAGCCTCTCACGCGGGCGAGGGCGCGGACCGACGCGCCGGTACGCTGACGCGGGCCGACGTGCACGACTCCGCCCGGGGCGCAGGCGAGCGGCGGCTCAGCAGAGGCATGGGGGAGGACTTCTTCGATGCGCAATCCGAATAGAGGCCACAGGCGGGCGGTGTTGATAATCGTGTACCGGAGGAAGAAGTGGTCGCCGACGTGTGCGGGCAGCATCGGCTCGCGCTGGAGATGCAGGTGCATCAGGGCCGAGCCTGAGACGATGCCTGAGACGATCAGACCGGCCACCGCCAGCCCGAAAGCCCAGAAGAGGAGGTTGTTCTGGCTGTTGAGAGCGCCGATGGCCAGGAAAAGGGAGGTGGTGAGATAGATCAGGCCGGGCGGGTGGAGGTCGTAGCGACGGCGGGGGCGCGGGGCAGGCTGGGCGACAGAAGTTGCTGTCGCAGCGATCACGGCCGATTTCCCGTGTTCAAGGGCACGCACACCGGTACGAACGCTAGTCGTGCGAGGTTCTTTCCATGAGAATCAGCAAAGACTGACCCTCGCGGGGCAGGTAGACCAGCCCCCGGGCGGTGGCGTAGCCGTCGATCATGGCCCGGACCTGCACGCGGTCGGTGGACCAGGTCTCGGTGGGGATGGTGATCTTGAATGAGCCGTCGGGCTTGGATGTGGCGGTGGCGATGGCGCCCGAGCCGGAGCCGACGGGCGGCTCGATGTGAAGGCTGACCTGCCCGACGCCGAGTTCCTTGAGTCGTGTGTCGGAGTGATCGACGATGCCGACGTAGGAGATCTCGCCGGGCAGTACCTTGCCGGCGACGGTCATGCCGCCGCATCCGGTCAGCAGGCAGGCGGCGGTGAGTGCGGACAGACGAGCGGAGCGGCGCATCATGCTTGGCCTCCAAGCCAGTCGGCGTTGCGGAGTTCCTCGGCCGTGGGCAGGTCGCGTGTCGACGAGAGCCCGAAGGCATCGAGGAACTGCCGGGTCGTGCCGTAGAGCATCGGGCGTCCGAGTTCTTCGGCGCGGCCCTTGACGGTGATGAGTTTGCGATCGATGAGCGTGCGCAGCACTTCGCCGCAGGCGACGCCGCGAATGGCTTCCAAGCGGGCGCGGGTAAGAGGCTGCTCATAGGCGATGATGGCCAGCGTCTCAAGGGCAGCGCGCGTGAGTCTGCCGGCGCTGCGGGCCTGGCGGAATGCAGCCAGCACCGGCGCGTGCTCGGGAAGCGTCATGACGCGGAACCCGCCGGCGACGGGCTCGATGCGGAAGGACCGCCCGGAGCCGCGGTAGACCTCATTGAGTTCGTCAATCGCGGCGATGACGCCGGCTTCGTCGCTTGCCCGCCCGCCCGCGGCCAGGGCTTCGACGATGCGGGAGGCGGGAACAGCCCGATCGACGCTGAAAAGGATGGCCTCGACGGCGGATTGAATGGTCGGATTTCCCGCATCCATGTTCGAGGCCTCGGGCGAATCCACGGCAGACGAAGGGCCACTCATGCGGACATGCTAGCGCGGACGGCGCGCACATGCGAAGGGGGGTATGCTGCGTCCATGAGCCGCCACGAGGGATTTCTGCCCGGCGAGCCGTACGAATAGGCGGGATTGGCGCGGCTGAACGAGCGGACACTGCACGGCCGGCGTGAGGGTGTGTTCCTGGTTTTCGCCGGGCTGTTCCTCGGCACGCTGGCGATGCTGAAGCAGCCGGAAATCACCAAGTTCATTCCGCTGCTGAGCCGCACCAGCGGGGAAGGCTGGCACTGGGGGCAGTGGGGGGGCTGACCTTCGCGGGAGCGGTGGGAGTGCTGCCCTTTCCATTGACGTTTCTGTGCAACGATTTCATCAGCGAGTTGTTCGGGCGCAACCGTGCGAACATGGTCGTGTGGATAGGGCGGATGCTCAAAGCGCGGGTGCCGGCAGTGCTGTGGATGGGAACCGAGTTGCCGGTCAAGCCGGAGATGGTGACCTATGGCGTTGATGCACTCGGGCGAACCGTGACCGGCCCGCCGATACCCGGAGTCACGATGATCGACGGGCAGTTCGCCGGCTTCCACGACCACTGGACGCTCTATCGCATCGGCAGTTGACCTTCGGCGCGGTGGCGGCGTCGATGATTGCATTCCTCTTCCCCCAGTTCGTCGACGTGCAGTTTTTCCACGTCTGGAACAAGTTGACGAGCGGGCCGCATCTGTGGCTGCGGAACAACGGCTCGACGCTGATCAGCCCGATGGTGGACACTGTGGCGATGAATCTGACCACGTACTTCGACGCGCACGCCCTCCCGGTCGATGAGAATCGGCCGATCTGGCCGCAATTGTGGTTGTTCATGGGGACCGGGTACGCGTTCACACTGAGCGCCGTGCGGCTCGACACGGCGCCGTTCTACCTTGGCTCGCATGATCTGACGCGGCACCTGCGATTTCGGCCGTCGCATGGGCCAGTCGAGCACGCGACAGGCGCGGCGGTGGAAGCGGGTGTGGGTGTGGTCAGGGAGGGAACGCGTACCACGGCACTCGGAACCATTCGAGACACGGGTGACACGGTCGCGGCACACGGGCCGGACTGGAGCCCCGGCTTGCCTACGCCTCGTCGCGTGCAGGCGCCTTCTGAGTGAAGGTCGCGCCGGGGGCGATTTCGCAGCAGACCAGTTGCCCAGGCTCGAACGCGACGGCCCGCTGGCGCGGATCGGTCAGTTTGCACACCACCGGCATGCCCGCGTGCAGCGTAATGGTGTTGGCGGTGTTGTCGGCCGCGATGATCGAGCCCTGCACGCGTCGCGGCATGCCGTACACCGGTTCCACGAAGCGCCCGCCGGTCTTGACCAGGTCCACCCGCTGGGCTTCAGCGCGGATGATGCCGATGATCCTCTTGCCCACGTCGGCCTTCACGTCGCCGACGGCCGTCAGCGTCATCTCGTAGTGGGTGTTGGGGAAAGCGAGAGTGACACTGGGGGGCCGGTCGTTTGTCGCCGGTGAGCGGGCCAGAAGTGTGCCGCGGGCCAGCGTCGGGTCGATTCTGGTGGTCGGTGCGGGCTTGAGCATGGGCAAAGAGTAGGGGGCCCGGGGAAGGCGAGGCTGAAGGCACAGGCCCGGCCCGAGATTGCGAAACGGGAGGTCGCGGGCCCGCCGCCGGGCGGGCGGCCGGAACCGGCCGAGCCAGGTTCCTGGGCTCAGCCCAGAGCGGCCTCATCGGAGATGTCGGCGTTGGAGTAGACCTTCTGGATGTCGTCCGAATCCTCCAGCGCGTCGATCAGGGCCAGCAACTTGCGGGCATCCTCCTCGCCCACCAGTTGTTGATCGTTGGGGATCTTGGTGATGGCGGCCTCGGCGATCTCGATCCCGCCTGACTCGAAGGCCTCCTTGACCTGCTGGAAACTGCTGACCTCGGTGATGATGACCCACGCGCCGTCTTCGCCCTGGGGGGCCTGGACGTCCTCGGCCCCGGCATCCAGGGCCTTTTCCATGATCGTGTTCTCGTCGTGCGATCCGGCGAGGATGATCTGTCCCTTGGTCTTGAACATGAAGGAGACTGAGCCGGTAGTGCCCAGATTGCCGCCGTACTTCTTGAACGCGTTCCGGACGTCGGTGACGGTGCGGGTCTTGTTGTCGGTCAGCCCGTCGATGATGAGCGCTGCGCCGCCGGGTCCGAAGCCTTCATACGACACGGCCTCGAAGTTCTCACCGCCGCCTGCGCCCGCCCCCTTGTCGATGGCGCGCTGGATGGTGTCCTTGGGCATGTTGGCGTACTTTGCCTCGTCGATTGCGTAGCGGAGGGAAAGGTTTGTGTCGGGGTCGCCCCCGCCTGCGCGGGCCGCGACGATGATCGCCTTGGAGCACTTGGTCCACACCTTGCCTCGCTTCTGATCCTGCTTGGCTTTGCGGTGCTTGATGTTCGCCCACTTGCTATGACCGGCCATGTCTGGCGCTCCTTCTGATGACGCGGATGCATGTGATTGTTGCCCGTGCCGACGAGGCGGTCAGTGGGCCTTGTCGAGCCTCTGCCCCGCGGAGGGGGCCACGGGGGGATCTGCGGTTTTCAGTTCGATCGCGCTGAGTTTGTTGCGCACGTCGCGCAGTTGCTGCTGAACGCGGGTGTACTGCGGCAGGCGGCGTTCGTCGGGCGTGCGGAACGCGCGCACGCGCTCGAGGTAGAACTGCTCGGCCAGCAGCCACGCGGCCCGGGCCTTGTCTGCGTCGCCGGTCATCCACAGCGTGTCGCCGATGTGGTCCTGAATCGTCGGGTTCGAGCCGCCCTCGGCCGACGCGCCGGCGCGCGTCAGCAGCGTAAGTGCGCCGGGCAGGCCGTCCTGGTCGAGGAATCGGCCCTGCTTGTACCGCAGCCAGCCGATCGAATCAAGCACGCTGGCGCGGTCTGGAAGGCGCTCGTAGGCGATGGTCAGCAGGCGTTCGGCCTCGTCGAGCTGTCTGCCGGCCTCTGCGAGCATGTACCCGTAGTCATTGCACACCCACGGATGATCGGGCTGAAACTCCAGCGCACGCTGATAGACCAGAATCGCCTGCGTGTCGCGCTCGCGTGCGGCCGCCACCCCCGCCAGCACGTAGCACAGTTCGGCGCGCGGGTCGGTCTGGATCTGATCGGCGGCGGCTTCTTCATTCTGAACAGCGCCGACGGCCGCTTCGAGTTGCCCGCGATCCTGCAGGCGTTCGATCGCAAGGTTGATCGTGTCGATGGTGCCCAGCGAGCCGAGCGGCAGGACGATCTGCATCCACCGCTCTTCGTCAAGTTCGTCAAGGCTGGTGACCACATGCACGCCCCAGCGGATGACATCCTGCGTACGTCCTGCCTGCATGAGCACGGCGTATGTCTCGCCGAACGCCTCGTTGCCGATGCGCCCGACCGCCTGCGTGTACTGATCGGAAATGCGGATCAGTTCGGTATACGGCGTGGACTTCTGCTCGGCCGCATAGCGCAGGCGAAGGCGGTGGATCGGCTCGCGCATCGGCAGCCCGTGGTCGATGCCGAAGCCCGCGGCCGCGACAAAGTCGGCGGCGGCTTGCGCCCGCGCGTCGTCGTCTGGAGCCGCGAGAATGCGCCCCTGCAACTGCGAGGCGAGTGAGAGCATCGCCGTCGCTTCGGCCTCTGTCAGCCGGATGTCGGCGGGAACCTCGTTGAGCCTGGCCAGCGTCGGCGCCACCGGCCGGCCGCGAGCGGCGTGCAGCCGGGCCAGTTCAAACAGTTCGATGACCGACAGATGCTCATGCGAGAGGCGATCGATCGCGGCCTGATCGGCCTCTTCGGTGCGGGCGAGCGAGCGAAGCAGCGATTCACGCTCGCGTTGCACCGCCGCTGCCCCGGCCAACGCGGGAGAAGAGAGCAACTCCAGAGCCTCGGCGTCGCGGCTCTGCAGCGCCAGCAGGTGTGCCATGGCCAGAGCTGCACCAGGCTCGGGGCGCTGCGGGTCCAGGCGCGCCCGAAGCCAGGCCTCCGATTCATCGAGCAGTGCCTTGTCGCCCTGTTCGTGCGCCCGTTCCCAGGGCCCGAGCAGGCCGGTGTAGTCGGCCGCGGCAGGGGCGGCCAAGCGATCGATCAGCCTCATGGTGCCTTGCACTACTTCGCGATTGAAGTTCTGGCGCCGTAAGTCGAGGATCGTAAGGGCCTGAAGCGTGGCGCAGCCGGGAAGCCGTGTGCGAAGGTTCTGCAGTGCGCCTTGAGCCTCCGGCGACTGCATGTCGGCGCCGTTCGTCAAGAGCGCTGTCACGAGCAACCCGTACGCCTGTTCCAGATATGGATCGACCCGTTGGGCTTCGAGCAGGAGATCGACGGATGGCACCGGTTCGCCTGCGGCCGCGGCGATGCGCGCGCCTTCAAGCAACTGTGAAGCGCTGGGTTGGTGATTCGTCTGCCAGGCTTGCCACGTCGCCCATGCTTCGAGCGGACGCAACGCGGCCAGTTGCGTGCGCCAGCGTATCGGGGCCTCGGCCTGGTCGGCCGCGCTGAGCAGCGCTGGCAGCACGTCCCAGCGCCCCGTGGCGATCGCGGTTGCCGCCGCCACAGGAAGCCCTCCGGCTCGGCCTGCCAGCGACAGGAGATCCGCACGGCGATCAGGGGTTTCCAGCCGCAGCCGCACGCACGCGGAGAGCACATCCGCGTCTGAGACCATGTCGTTGAGTTCCGCAGGCGACAACAATGCGCCCGCATACAGCGTGTCGGCGATGGTGAGGGCATCGTCGGGCCGGGCGGTGGTCAGCGCCTGGGCCGCCAGCCAGCGTCGTTGGGGCGCGGGCAGGTTTCCGATCAGTTCCACGACATGATCGGACAGCAGCGGCACGCCGGGCGGCAGCAAGGCGAGGCGATCGGAGAGCGGCGCGTCGCCCGACACCGCCAGTTGCAGGAGGGCCAGTCGCGAGCACTGCGCCGGCGTGGGCTGGGCCAGGTGCTCCGGCAGTGTCTGCAATGCGTCGGCGAAGGCGGGCTCGCGCTGCGCCAGTTGGCGTGAAACGGCGATCTGGGCGTCGTTGACCATGCCCTGCCGGCGCTGAATGGCCTCGAGCATCACCAGCGCCGCTTCGGCCGAGCGGTTCAGCCGTTCCAGGCACGCGATGCGTCGGTCCTCGATCGGCTGGGCCAGTTCGAGTTCCAGTTCGGCACCGGCGCGGTCATAGGCGGCCGCAGCCGTTTCCCACTCCGAAAGCCACGCATACGCATCTCCGATGCGCACCGTTATCTGCGGGCGACGCCGCACCAGCGTGGCGTATTCGCTGCGAAACTCGGCCGTCGTTTCGGCGGCCGGCATCCGCGCCAGCGCCTGTTCGAGCATCTCGGCCCCGGCCCGCAGGCGTTGCATGTCGAGCAAGATTTCGCCTAGCGAGACTTCCAGCCATGCGATCGCCGCCGGGTCGGTGTGCCGGCCCATGCCGTCGCGTGCAGCCGTCAGCCAGCGCAACGCCTGGTCGGTGTTGCGACGACGCAGCGCTTCAAGCCCGAGAACCGACCAGGTGCGAGGGTTGTCGATGCCCAGTCGGGCCGCACGTTCGAGCGACGCCAGCGCTGTTCCTCGCAGCCCGGCGGCAAACTGGGCCTCGCCCAGCGCCTCCCACACCGCCGCGGTCGACGGATCGAGCCGGCTGGCGTCTTCGAGAAAGTTCAGCGCCGCGTCGTGATCTTGTGAAAGCAAGGCAAGCCGGGCACGCGCGTACAGACGCAGCGCTTCGTCATGATCTTCGGACGAAACGGCGACCGGTTCGATTGGATCTTCGACCAGCGGCCGCGCCCGCACTGCGTCCAGCACGTCGGTGAGCCGCTGCTGCGCCAGCACGAGAACATCGGGAGCCAGCGGAGCGCTCGAAGGCTCCCACGGCGGCGGCAAGCCCGCCACGCTGTCTGCATCAGCCGCTCCGGCGGTTCGCTGCTGTTCGGCGCGGGCGCGAAGCCGATCCACCGCCGGCGACGAGGGCAGCGTCGGTGCGATCGCCTGCGGACCGATGATGTCGGCCGAGGGAGTCTCGACCGGCTCACGCGACGACGCCGAGCGGCAGCCCGACAGGCACAGCAAGCATGCCAGCACGAGCGCCAACGCCTCTTGCGCGCGACGGATGCCGCGCGGTGCAACCAAGTCGTCTTGGACGCGCGGCAACCTCACGGCGTCCGCGACCCCGACTTGCGCGGGCGTGATGGAGCCCTGGGCGCGGGCCGCGCTTCGAGCCGGCGCTCGATTGCCGCGTAGATCGCCGGGATTTCGCCGGCGCGAAAGGCACGCTCGAGTTTGCCGCTCAGCGATGCGTGTGATTCATCGGGCTCGCACAACGCCCCGAGCAGCGCGGCGATGCGGGAATCCACCGGGAAGCAGTGCCCGCCCAGTTCGACCAGCACCACACGCGCGGCCACGAACGGCACCATGCCCTCCAGAGATTCCAGCGCGCTGCGGGCCTCGCGCTTACTCATCGGCTCGAGGGTGGCCAGCGACGTCCGGTGCTCGTGCTCGAAGACCGCGTTGAGGCAGGCACGCAGGCGCAGGCAGCGTTCCTCGGCCCGGGGGTAGCGCGGGCCGATGATGCTCATCAGTTCGCTCGGCAGGCACACACGCAGTTCATTCACGTCGAGCAGTTGCCCGGAAATGGCGCTCATGGCCTTGTCCGCACGCGACAGGCTCGATTCCCACAGCATGAATGAGTACACCAGTTGGCACACCAGCCGGCACTCACTCGAATCGGCGCCGCCCGAGACCGGGGAGAATGGAGTGCGATCAGGATCGCAGCATGATTCAATGGCGGCCCGGATCTCTTCAAGGCTCGCGCTCACGCCTCGTTCTCCTCGTCCGGCCGCAGGGGCTGCACTTGTTCGCCCCGGGCCTCCCGCTCTTCGGCGACCTTGTTCAGCAGTTCAAACACGCGGGCCTGGTTCTTCAGCCCCGTGTCCACCTCAAACCGCAGGTGCGGCATCTCGCGCAGATGCACGTGCTTCATCGCCTCGCGGCGGATGAAACCGGCCGCCGCCGTCAGCGCGTGCATTGTGATCTGCTCGTGCTCTTCGGGCATGATTGTCACAGTGATTTTCGCCTGCGAGAAGTCGTCGGTGACTTCGATGCCGGTGATGGTGATCAGACCCCTGGCACGCGGGTCGGACAGCCCGCGGGCCAGAACGTCGGCCACGGCCTTCTCGACCGTCGACGCGACCTGGAGCGTGCGGCGCTTCACTGCTCGTCTCCTTCCAGGCGGGCGAGCATCTGGCGCGTCACATCATCCAGATCCTGCCGTGCGTCGCCGTCTCCGGCCGCTTCGGTGAACAGCGTCTGCCCGTGCAGGATCTCGCGGCGTGTGTCGCCCAGTTCGGCGTCGTGGACTGCACGGATCTTCTCCACGATGCGGTCGAGCGTCTGGGCCACGTGCCTGCCGTCGGTTCCCACCAGCGCCAGCCCGAGGACTGCCAGCGAGGGGTTCTCCTGGTCGGCCACTTCGGCCACCGAGACCTGGTGCTCGCGGTGGAGCCGGTCCTTGACCGACCGCACCACCCGCCGCTTGTCCTTCAAGGACTCGGCGTCGTGGATGAGCAGTTCAAACTGGAGAATGCCGATGACCATGTTTCAGGCACGAAGACGCTGAGGCAGGCAGGCACGGAGGGTCTGAGGTGAAACTTCGGTTCGAGATGCACGGCCCTTCATGCCTTGATGCCTCCGCGGCTTCCGTTTACAGCGTCCGCTTGACCTCCACGTTCTTGTAGCACTCGAGGATGTCGCCTTCCTTGATGTCGTCGTACCCGGCGATCTTCATGCCGCATTCCATGCCGGCCCGAACTTCCTTGGCGTCGTCCTTGAAACGCTTGAGTTGCTCGAGTTTGCGGTCGTGCTCGATGACGATGTCGTTGCGCGTCACGCGGATGAGCGCGTCGCGCTCCACCACGCCGTTGGTGATGTAGCAGCCGGCCACCGCGCCCACCTTCGTGACGCGGAACACCTGTCGCACTTCGGCGTGCCCGATGACCTCTTCCCGCACTTCCGGCGCCAGCAGGCCCTCGGCTGCCCTGCGCAGATCGTCGGTGATGTTGTAGATCACGCGATACGAGCGGATCTCGACGCCCTTCTCCTCTGCCTGCTTGCGCGCCTTGCCCGACGGAATGACGTTGAACCCCACGATGATCGCCTTCGACGCCTCGGCCAGGATCACGTCTGACTCGGTGATGCCGCCCACCGCCGCGTGCAGCACGCGGGCCTTCACCTCGTTGGTGGCGATCTTCTCGATCTCGTGCTTGATCACGTCGACCGAGCCCTGCACGTCGGCCTTCAGGACGACCTTGATCTCCTTGATCCCCGACTCGGCCATCTGGTTGAACAGCGAATCCAGCGTAACCTTCGGCTGGGCCAACTGCTCGTGCCGTTCCTTGTCGCGACGCTGGGCGGCGGCCTGCTCGGCCTTCTTGAGCGTGTCGGCGATGTAGAACTTGTCGCCCGCGTCGGGCAGTTCGTCAATGCCGGAAATCTGCACCGGCATCGGCGGCACAGCCTCGCGCAGCCGGTTCCCGCGATCGTCGGTGATGTCGCGCACACGCCCGAAGGCGCGGCCGGCCACGATGAAGTCACCTACCTTGAGTTTGCCTTCCTGGATGAGCAGGTTGGCCACCGCGCCGCGCCCTTCCTCGGGCTTGGCTTCGATCACCGTGCCCCGTGCCGGCCCGTCGAAGTCCGACCGCAACTCGAGCATCTGGGCCTGCAGATCGAGCATGTCGAGCAGATCCTGGATGCCTACCCCCTTGGTGGCGCTGGTGCGGACGACCTCGGTCTGCCCGCCCCACTCGGTCGGGTTGAGCCCGTGCTCGGCCAACTGCCCGAGGATGCGCTGGATGTTCCCATCCGTGGCCTCGGGCTTGTCGATCTTGTTGAGCGCCACGATGATCGGCACGTGGGCCGCCTTGGCATGGTTGATCGACTCGATGGTCTGCGGCATGACGCCGTCGTCGGCCGCGACCACCAGCACCACCATGTCCGTCACATTGGCCCCGCGGGCACGCATGGACGTGAAGGCCTCGTGCCCCGGAGTATCGATGAAGACGATGTGCTTGTCCTCGTCGCCGATTCTCAGCGGCACGCGGAAGGCACTGGTCGCCTGCGTGATGCCGCCCGCTTCGCCCGCAGCCACGTTGGCGTTGCGGATCTTGTCCAGCAAACTCGTCTTGCCGTGGTCGACGTGCCCGAGAATCGTGACCACAGGCCCGCGCGGACGCTCGTCCACCCGTTCGCGATCCTTGAACGCCTCGGAGACCTTCTGCTCGGCCGTCTTGGCTTCCGTGACTTCCAGTTCGATGTCGAAGTCGATCATGATCTCCTGGGCCTTCTCCGCGTCGATGCCCGAGTTGATCGTGGCGATCACCCCCTGGAGGAACAGTTTTTTGACGATGTCGGCGCCCTTCACGCCGGTTGCGGCCGAAAGATCCTTGATCGTGAACGGGGCGGCGATGGCTACTTTGCCCCCGCCCGCCGCAGCCGAGGCCGGCCGCTCGTTCTCCTGACGTCGAAGTTGCTGACGGCGTTGACGCAGGTATCCGCCCGCGCGCTGCAGTCGAATCTCACGTTCGGCCAGATCCTGCTCAGACCACGTCCCCGCGCCGGCTTCGGATTCTCCGCGATGCCGGCCGGTGGGCCCGCGCCGCTTGCCGGCGCCAGCCCCTCCTCCCGGTCCGCCTCCGCTGCCGGCGCCTCCCGGTCCGCGGCGAGGGCTGCGACCGCGATCATCCTCGGGCACCATGGCCGGCGCGAACGCGCCGCCGCCGCCCGGTCCGCGCGGCGCCGCCGGTCCACGCCGAGGTCGCGTCGTTTCCGTCGGCTCTGGCGCCTCGACACGCACCACCTTCGGACCGGAAAGTCGCACCGCCTCACGCTTTTCCAGTTGCGGACCCGCGGGCTTGATCACCTGCGGACGCGTGGGGACATTCATGGGCGCCGGAGCCGCAGTGCTCTGGCGGGCCGACCGGGCAGGCTCCGGACGTATCGCGGCTGGCCGAGCAACTTCGGTCGGGGGAGGCGGAGGCGGGGGCGGCGGAGCACCGCGAACAGGCTCAGCGACCGTCGCTGCGGCCGGTGGATGCACCACTTCGCTCGGCGCGGGCGCCGCTTCGGGCCGAGGTGAGACTGTGGCGGCCGGAAACGCCGAAACGCTGACAGGGGCCGGACCGGGGAGCGGCGCGGGCGTCTCGGGCTCGGGCGCGGCCTCCGGCGCATCAGCGGGCTTGCCGGGGATCTCGAAAGACTCTGACTCAGGGTGCTGGGCACCTTCCGGCTCACCGTCGGATACATGCTGCTGACGTGTACGCCGAGCCGTCTTGACACGTACGCTGTCGATGTCCACCTTCTCGGCGGTCTCGACGGCCGTGCCTCCGGCATCGCCGGCCCGGAACCAGTCATGAACCGTAGCCTCAAGACCGGCCGACACTGTCGACATGTGATTCTTGATGATCTCTTCGGGAATCCCCTCGGCGCGACACTTGTCGACGATCGCCTTGGATTTGATTCCCAGTTCCTTCGCTATTTCGAACACCCGCTTGGCCAAGTCTGCCTCCGATGCTGCGGATCCCGCGTGCTGTCAATCCGTCTGCTGTATGCCTCAGTTGCGGTCGTTCCCCAGGATGTCGCTGGCTCGTGCTTCGTCCTCCTGGCTCGGCGTCGCCGCCGGACGCGCCGGAGTTGCCGGAGCCGCTCCCAGCGAGCCCGCCCCCAGAATCGCCGCGGCCGCAAGGTCCGGGTCCATCTGCCCGAGGTCTTCGCCGGCCACGAGTCGACGGGCCGCGTCTTCTTCCTCGGCGCGCCGCTTCTCGGCCTCTTCCTTCTCGCGCTGCTGAATCTCGGCCACTTCCTTGGCCTTGACCGATGCGATCTCGACCATCTGTGCGGCTGTCTCTTCGCTCACCTCCAGTTCGGACATGAGCACCTCTTCGCCGACCTCTTCGATGTCGAACACGCTGACCATGCCCAGCGCCGCCAGCCGGTCCACCATCTCCTCGTTGACACCCTCCACCTGGCAGAGCGTCTCCGAAAGCGTCTCCAGACCGCGTGTGAACTCCTCGGGTGTGAGAATGTCCACGTCCCAGCCCGTCAGCCTCGCCGCCAGACGCACGTTCTGCCCGCGCTTGCCGATCGCCAGGCTCAACTGGTCATCACGCACCACCACCGTCGCACGTCCCAGTTCGAAGCACAGACTGATCTCGTGCACCTCCGCCGGCTTCAGGGCGTTCTGAATCAGAATCTGGCTCGACTCGTTCCAGCGCACGATGTCGATCTTCTCCCCGTTCAGTTCGTCGACGATGTTCTTGATGCGGCTGCCTCGCACTCCCACGCACGCGCCCACCGCGTCCACCTTCGAGTCGATCGAACTGACCGCGATCTTCGTGCGATATCCCGCCTCGCGGGCCATCGCCTTGATTTCGATGATGCGCTCGGCCACCTCGGGCACCTCGACCTCAAACAGGCGTCGGATGAAGTCGGGGTGGGCGCGGGACAGGTAGATCTTCACCTGGCTGCCCACGTCCTTGACGTCCAGCACCAGCGCCCGCACGCGGTCGCCGGGCATGAACTGCTCGCCGGGGATCTGCTCGCTGCGGAGCATCACCGCTTCGGCCCGGTCGATGGTGACGATCAGCACGCCCTTGTCGTAGCGCTGGCCCGTCCCCGTCACGATCGTCCCGATGCGCTTGCCGAACTCCTCCTGGATCGACGCACGCTCGTCGTCACGGAAACGCTGGATCATCACCTGCTTGAAGGTCTGGGCCGCGATGCGCCCGAAGGCTTCCGGCGGCATCTCCAGCGCCTCCCCGTGCCGGCGCAGTTCAAACGTGCCGGAAATCGGGTCCAGGGCGCACGTAAACTCCTCGGCGTCGAGCGTGTTGAAGTACTTGCGCGCCGCCGACACCATCGCCTGCTCAAGATCGGAGATGAGCAACTGGCGGTCGATGTTGCGATCGCGCGCGATCGAGTCGAGTATCCGGAGCATTTCCTGAGTGTTCACGATGCAGACTCCACAGTTCTTCAGAACCCGAGTTATCAGGTTGCCAGATTGTCATTCGTCGCCCGGCGCGACAAACCAGAAAACACACGAACCACGAGCGGCGGAAGTGACGCGCTCGCGGTCCGGCGACGTCGGCGCAACGGCCGACCTGCAAGGCTTGTCCGGGGGACTCAGGTCATCCAGACCCCTCCCGGACCAGGCCGATCGGCGTTCTGCGCCGACTTGCCCGCCAGACCAGTCATTCGCTCTTCAGCGAACATTGAGCCCGCTCTTCCGCATACTCAGACACCTCGCCCCGGGGCGGCTGGGCCCGGGTTCGCATCAACTGTAGATGTCCGTTCTTTGTGAGGCAACACGCGCCGCCTCAGTTGTGCAGAGCCCGCATCCTGACTTCGGGCACACCCACGCTCGGCGATGTTCGGGCCCTTGCCGGGCCTTCTAGACCCGGTCCGTTCGCCCGATCGGACGCTCGATGCACATCACCCGCCGACCCTTGAACTGTCCCAGCGTGGCCAGGAACTTCTTTTCCCCCTCCACGGACAGCACCAGCGGGCTGACGGCCGACTTCTCTGTGAGGATGATGTCGCCCACCTGGAGTTGGGACAGATCGGCCACCGTCACCGTCGTCTCGGCAAGCACTCCGGTCAGCGTCGCCGGAGCCCGTTCCAGTTGCTCTCCGATCCGCTTGCTCACCTCGCCGGCCTCGTCGGACCTCTGGATGGCGAACCAACTCTGTGAACTGAGTTCGTTGACCACCGGCTCGATGACGTTGTACGGAATGCACAGGTTCATCGTGCCCGCACGGTTCGACATCTTGACCTCAAGACCGATCACCACCACCACCTCGTTGGGCGGCACGATCTGCACCAGTTGCGGGTTGCTCTCCGTCGACGAGATCGTGAACTCGATCGCGCGCACGCTTTCCCAGGCCTCGGCCAGCATCGCCAGCGCCCGCCGCGTCACGTTGGAGATCAGCCGGATCTCGATCGGCGTCATCGGACGCTGCGGAATGAACAGATCGTGCGACGATCCGCCCAGAAGTCGATCGATCATCGGGTAAATGATCAGCGGACTGATTTCCAGGCACATCTGCCCGGTCAGACTCGAACACTCCACCAGGTTGAAGCACGTGGGGTTGGGCAGCCCGGCCGTGAACTCCCCATACGTCATCTGCTCGCACGTGGCGACCTTGATCTCCACGATGGTGCGCATGAAGCCGGACAGCGACGCGCCGAAGTTCCGGGCAAACGCCTCGTGCAGCGTCTGCAACGCCCGCATCTGGTCCTTGCTTACCCGCTCCGGGCGTTTGAAGTCATATGACCGGATTTCGATGTCATCCAGATCGCGCCGCGTGCGGCTGAAGACCTCGATCGGTCTCGACTCCGGGGCCACCTCGCCGGTGTCCACCGCTGCCAGCAGTGCGTCGACTTCGCTTTGATCCAGCACGTCTGCCATGGTCCGATTACCGCGCGGCGCCCCTCCGGGCGCACAGGGTGGGTATCGGAGCGGGGACCAGCGCCCCTTGAACCCCCTGCCCCTCACCCCCCGCCAATGCCAAACCTGCGCCCCGGCGGGGGAACAATTGCGCACGCCGTCGGATTGGCAGCGCAGGCGGCTTTCTCCAGGCCAATCATCCGGTCGGGGCACGCTCTCTTGGAGTACCTATGCAAAGACGGACGGGAATCTGGAACTGGATCGCAGGGGCGCTGGTCGCACTCGCGACCGTGGCGAGCGGGCAGTCACCATTCGAGCCGGTTTTCGGCGCCGATCGCGTCGGCGTCGAGATCAAGGCCAATCGCCAGGCGGTGGAGCCGGGTGCGGTCGTGGTCGTCGGCATCGTGCTCGACATGGAGCCCGGGTGGCACACCCATACCAACCAGCCTCCACCCCTGAAGGGATTCAACCCGATCAAGACCGAACTGGGAAACCTCGTCGTCGAAGGAGGCAGGGCCGGCTCGATCCAGTGGCCGGAGTCTCACACGATCATGGTGGACTTCACCGGCAGTGGACGAGAGGCATACCCCGTCTTTGAGGGGAGGGCGGTGATCTATCTGCCCATCTTCGTGGATGCTGCCGCCACCGGTGCGGTCAAGGTCAACTTTGAACTGAACTTCCAGGCGTGCAACGACACCATGTGCGACCCGCCTGAGTTCCAGCCCAAGGAGATCAGCATCCCGATTGGTCCCGGTGCCGAGGCCTCGTGGACCGGCGACTTCGCCGGCTTCGATCGCGCCAGTCTCGAGCAGCCTCCATCACCCGCCATGCCGTCTCAGGACGCCGGACCGGCTCCGGCAGAAGCCGGTAACGGATCGAGTTTCTTCGGCTTCCATGTGCCCAGGGGCCTGCTCGCGCTCGCCTTTTTCGGCGCTCTCGGCGGGTTGGTGCTCAACCTGACACCGTGTGTGCTGCCCGTCATCCCTCTCAAGGTCATGGCCTTGTCCAAGCACGCCGCCTCGCCGGGGAGGAGCATCGTCCTCGGTATGTGGATGGCGCTGGGAGTGGTGGGCTTCTGGCTCGGCATCGGGCTGCCGGTCGCCTTCTTCAGTTCGGTGACCGACCCCTCGCAGATCTTCGGCATCTGGTGGGTCACGCTGGGCATCGGCGTCATCATCGCCGTCATGGGCGTAGGCATCATGGGCCTTTTTGAAATCCGCCTGCCCGACTCGGTCTACGCGGTCAATCCAAAGGCCGACAACGCCTGGGGTTCCTTTCTCTTCGGCGTGATGACCGCCGTGCTTGGTCTCCCCTGTTTCGGCTTCGTCGCCGGGGCCCTGCTTGCGGGCTCAGCCACCATGCCCGCAGTGGAGATTTTGACGATCTTCGGCTCGATCGGCATCGGCATGGCGCTGCCATACCTCGTGCTGGCCTTCAGGCCCGGGTGGGCCGAAAGACTTCCCCGCACCGGACCCGCCAGCGATCTGGTCAAGCAGGTCATGGGCCTTCTCATGCTCGCCGCCGCTGCCTTCTTCGTCGGCTCGGGCGTGATGGCTCTGCTCAAGGCCGACCCCGTTCGCGCCGCCCAGTTGCCCGTCTGGGTCAAGGTGTCCCACTGGTGGGCGGTCGCGGCGTGCGCCACGGCCGCGGGAGTCTGGCTCTTTTGGCGCACCATGCAGATCACGCCGAAGGCAGGCCGCCGAGTCACGTTCGGTCTTATCGGACTACTAATCACAGGTGCGGCGGCGCTGTTCGCGTACGGCCGCACGAATAAGGCGATGCACGACATCTGGAGCCCCTACACGCCGGAAGTGCTCGCCGGAGCGGTCGACCGGGGCAATGTCGTCGTCGTCGACTTTACCGCCGACTGGTGCCTGAACTGTCAGGCGCTCAAGGCCACTGTCCTCGATCGTGAACCTGTCAAGACCGAACTGGCAGCGTCGGGCGTGGTGCCTCTGATCGCCGACCTGACCAGCCGGCAGGCCCCCGGTTGGGAAAAACTGCGCGACCTTGGGCAGACGGGAATCCCGCTGCTGGTCATCTACGGACCCGGACTCCAGGAGCCCTGGATGCAGAATGCCTATACCTCGGCCCAGGTCATGGAAGCGCTGCGGCAGGCGTCGGGAGCGCACGCGGCTTCGGCCCGTCGGGCAGATTGACTCCACGGGGGTTCGGGTATACCTTGATTGCCCCTGCCGGAACGCCGATATGGGTCTGGCAGGGCTTGAAAACCCGCGGGTGTAGCTCAGTGGTAGAGCGTCACGTTGCCAACGTGAAAGTCGTGAGTTCGAATCTCATCACCCGCTTTCGCGACCTCTGCGAGCCGGATCGCGACGGCTGACCCATCAGCGCAGAGTTCAGCAGCGGCCTCCCGGTGGCCTGAACGAAGGCACCAGGCCCGCGTTCTGCAGTTCGAGCATGGAACGGACGCTCTTCGTTCTTCCCCGAGTGGGGCCGAGAGATGTTTGAGCGGGCCACATGGCCACGACTTCATCGAGGTCAGGTTATCCACCGTTCACTCACAGAGAAATTCTGTTTCAGGCGCGCCGCGGCGCTGGTGATGGAGTTGAACGCAGGCAGCGCGTACTGCCCGGCGAGGCCGGGCGAGTTCCATGGACGCCGGCGAACAGTGCTCGTTCTCGCGCATCCGGGGCGGCGTTGACCCGCCGTGCGATGATCTGCCGGGACGGCACATGGGCAACGTACTCGGCGCGGACGCGGTGGACCACGCCTTGCGGCACTTTGACGGGCAGATCTCCTGCCCGGCCGACCTGGCGGCACCGCAGGGCGTGCTCAACTTCTTTGACGTGCAGCAATTCCTGAACTACGACGCAGCCGGCGGCCCGTAAGGCAATCGTCGGTTCGCGCATGCGGGAACGGGGGGCGGTCGACAGGCCGTCCATCTCTTGCTTTTTTCCTTGTTTTGCACCCCGACGGGTAGTACTTGCGGGCGAGGGGCAAGGTGGTCAGACTGGCGGCATGAGCAACTGTTGCAATGACGGGTCGTGCGGATGCGGGCCGAGCGTGAGTCGGCGCGGGTTCATGGGAGCCTCGGTGGGGGCGTGGTTGATGGCCGCTGCCGGGAGCGCGTTTGCCGGCCCCTTCGAGCAGCCGCAGCCCGGGGAGCACCCCATCCCCGCGGACAAGAAGTTGAGCCAGACGTGGGTGCGTTCGCTCTATGAGCGAGGCCAACCGATGCGCTGTCGAGGGCAGGAGTTGACCTACATCGGAATGCCGGTCGGCGGGGTGTGCTGCGGCACCATGTACCTCGGCGGCGACGGACGCCTGTGGGTGTGGGACATCTTCAACGAGCACCACCTCGGCGTGGTGGCCAACCGCTTGCCGGAATATCGCGGGCAGCGTGCCACCGAAGTGGACGGGTCGAACTACTTTGCGCCCCCCAAGGCCGACGAACATCGACCCGTGGGCCAGGGCTTTGCGCTGCGGGTGGGCGACGAGGTGCGCACCCTGGACAAGGAGGGCTTCTCGGAGGTCGAGTTTGAGAGCGGGTATCCGATCGGGACGGTGCGCTATCGCGACGCGGGTTGTCCGATAGCGGTGCGGCTGGAGGCGTTCAGCCCGTTCATCCCGCTCGACGTCGATTCATCGTCGCTCCCATGCACAATCATGTCGTTTGAACTGCACAACACGTCGAGCCGAGTGGTGCAGGGCGAGATGGGCGGGTGGCTGGAGAACGCGGTGGCGATCCGCAATGGCGCGACGGGGCTGGGTGTGCGGCGTGTGCGCCCGGTGCGAAGGCCGGGTCTGACCAGCGTGGCGATGGACGCACTGCCGAAGCAGTGGGAGAGCGTCGAGGAAGTGGTGTTCGCCGACTTTGAGCAGCAGACCTGGCCGGCGGGTTGGGTGGCGCAGGGTGAGGCGATGGGCGAAGGCCCGATCGCCCGGGCGGAGATGGCGGCGTATCACAACGTGTCCAACGATCGGGGGCTGCGGTCGGTGAACACACACAACACCCGTGCGGTCGGGCCCGACGTAGGAGCGGCCGACAACCTCAAGGGCACGCTGACCAGCCCCGAGTTCACCATCGGGAAGCGGTTTATCAACATGATGGTCGGCGGCGGGCAACACCCGGGCAAGACGTGCATCAACCTTCTGATCGACGACAAGGTGGTGCGGACCGCGACGGGGCGCAACAACAACCGCATGTCGGCCCAGTCGTGGGACGTCCGGGAGTTTGCCGGCAAGAAGGCACGCATCGAGATCGTGGACGATCAAACCGGCGCGTGGGGGCACATCGCCTGCGATCACATTGTCTTTGCCGATGCGCCGTGGAAGGAGAACGCGTTCGAGCAGATGTCCGACTTCGGCTCGATGGCGCTTTCGCTGCTGGGCGACGCGCGAGCCGGCGTGGTGAGCGACCTTGACCCGGAGGCGGTGGTCGAACAGTTGTGGCGACAGCCGTCGGGCCGGACGGATGACGCGGCGACACGAGACATCGGCAAGCGGCACGCGGGCGCGCTGCTCACGCAGGTGCGACTGGAGCCGGGCGAGAAGATCACACTGAACTATGTCGTGTCGTGGTACTTTCCATTCATCGCGCACGACCCGCCGGGCATGCACGCGATCAACGACATGCCGCGGCTGAATCGGCACTACGCCGAGCGGTTCACGTCGGCCTGGGACGTGGCCGCGCTGGTGGCACGCGATTTTGATCAACTCACCGCGCAGACGCGCCTGTTCCACGAGACCTGGTACGGCACCACGCTCCCGCACTGGCTGCTCGAACGCACGCTGCACACGGTCAACACCGCGCAGACGACGACGTGCCACCTGTTCGACAACGGGCGCTTCTGGGCCTGGGAAGGCGTGGGTTGCTGCCACGGCACCTGCCAGCACGTGTGGAACTACGGGCAGACTCTGGCACGCATCTTCCCCGACCTTGAGCGGCGGACGCGCGAGATGGTCGACTTCGGGCTGGCCTGGCACGAGAACGGCGCGACCGACTATCGCGCCGAATACGGACGGCACGTCGCGCACGACGGACAACTGGGCACCATCCTGCGGACCTACCGCGAGCACCAGATGTCCAGCGACGAGCAGTTTCTCAAGCGGATCTGGTCGCGTGTGCGCAAATCGCTCGAGTACATCATGGCGCAGGATGCCGACGCCGACGGGCTGCTCGAGGGCGAGCAGTACAACACCCTCGACGCGTCGTGGTTCGGCAACATGGCGTGGATCAGTTCGATGTACCTGGCGGCCGTGGCGGCCGGGCGGGAGATGGCGCTCGACGTGGGGGACGCCGAGTTTGCCCAGACCTGCGAGAAGATCCTCGAAACCGGGCGGAAGAGCCTGGTGGAGAAGTTGTACGACGGCGAATACTTCATCCACACGCCGCCGGACTTTGATCACCCCAACACCAACAAGGGGTGTCACGCGGACCAGTTGTTCGGACAGAGTTTCGCGCACCAGTTGGGGCTGCTGCGTGTGGCCGACGCTGAGCACAGCCGCTCGGCCCTGGCGTCGATCTGGAAGTACAACTTTGCACCCGACGCGGGCAAGTACCGCGAGCAGTCGCCGGTGAAGGGGGCCGACCCGAACAACGTCGGGCCCGGACGCTGGTATGCGCTCCCCGGCGAGGCCGGGCTGATCATGTGCACGTGGCCGAAGGGTGGCGGGGAGAAGTCTGGCAACCACTGGGCGGTGGGGTACTTCAACGAGTGCTGGACGGGCTTTGAGTACCAGGTCGCTTCGCACATGATCTACGAGGGCACGCCCGATCTGGTGCAGTCAGGGCTGGCCATCACCCGGGCCGCGCACGACCGCTATCACCCGTCGCAGCGCAACCCCTACAACGAGATCGAGTGCTCGGACCACTACGCACGGGCGATGTCCAGTTTCGGCGTCTACCTGGCGTGCTGCGGGTATGAGCACCACGGCCCGCGCGGGCACATCGGCTTTGCGCCGCGCCTCAACGCTGACGACTTCTCCGGAGCCTTCACGGCCGCGGGGGCGTGGGGCACGTTCGTGCAGCGGCGTGCAGACGGCGAGCAGAGTTTGTCGATCGAAGTGAAGTGGGGGGAACTGGTGGTGCGAACCATCGCGATGGAGTTGCCCGAGGCCGGAGATCCGGCGGCGCTGCGGGTGGAGTGGCCCGACGACTCGGGCGCGACCTTCGAGCGCGACGGCAAGCGTCTGCTGGTCCGTCTGGGCGAGCCGGCCCGAGTGAGAACGGGCGAGAGGCTCGGCATCGTCGCGACATTCTGACGTTCGGGTGAATCGTCACGTGCTCGTCGGACGCCGGGCCATTGTGGATTCCCGAACACGGGTCCGGGTCGCGACCGCTTTGCGCTGCCGCAGTGTGCGAGGCATCTCCACCGCCCGGAGACAGCCGGGGACTCGGGCAAAAAAGAGCAGGGCCCGCCTGCGCGGGCCCCCTGGGGCTCGTCCCTGATGGCTTGTCCCCGCCCTACTCCCCGAGCAGGTCGGCGATTTCGGCGTCGAGGGGGTTGATCGCGCGATCGTCGGCAGGGCCGCGTTTCCTGCCCTTTTCGTGGCCCCCGCTGTCATCGTCATCATCGCCCCGGCTGTCGTCGGCTTCGATTTCGGCGAGGTTCTGTGCTTCGAGTTTGCGCAACTCCTCGGCCTCTTTCTCGAGTTGCTCCTTGGTCATCTTCCGCTTGGCGGCCTCGACCTTCTGGCGGTCCGGCGCGACGATGATGCTTGCCTGGCGACCCATCCAGCGCGGAGGGACTTCGACTTTGGCGATGTCGGAGAGTTGCTCGCAGATGGACGCCAGTCGCTCGATACCCAGTTCCTTGTGGGCCATCTCCCGGCCGCGGAAGCGCTGGGTGATCTGCACCTTGTGCCCGGCCATGAGGAATCGGCGCGACTGATCGACGCGGATCTGTACGTCGTGCGGGTCGATCTTGACCGAACGTCCGAGGCGGATCTCCTTGAGTTCGGTGCTCTTGGAACTGGCCCGGCTCTTCTGCTGCTTCTTGGAGAGTTCGTACTTGTGCTTGCCGTAGTCCATGATCTTGCAGACCGGCGGGCGCACTTCGGGGGAGATCTCGACGAGGTCAAGCCCCTGTTCCTGTGCCATGCGCAGGGCCTCGGCCGTCTCGATGACGCCGATCTGCTCGTTGTCGGGTCCGATCACGCGAATCGGGGTGATGCGGATCATGTGGTTGAGCCTCGTCCGCTGGACGGGCCCGGCCGGTCGGAAAAATCGCCTAGAACCAGAGATGGTGCATTCTCCTGAAATGGAACGAAGGTTCCCCGTTGCCACGGCGGCACGAGGGGGTTGCTCCCGCGACCGATCGCGGGGTGTGGGCGGGGCGTGAGTTGAGGGGATCTCCGAGCCTCATGAATGCACGGGCACGTCGGACCGCCGGGCGGCCTGTCGAACGTGCGGAATGGTCAGACCAGAAAAGACTGGCATGAAACGGGGCTCCGGAGCAGTGCATCGTCGGTTCGGTCCCGACGGAACGCAATCTACCCCCCAAATGCGCGGAAAGCAAGCATTCGGCCATCTTTGCCTGCGTGATCGGACTACCCGACTTCAAGCCGGACGTATCCCCCGATACAGTTGCTGCACCCGATCGGCCTCCTGGCGCCGCACGTTCTCCAGCACCAGCCGTGGGACGCGCCACTGGTTTTCCTCGGCCGTCACGTTCGAGCAGTGCTCGTTGAGGCAGCGGTACAGGAACTTCAGCGCGTCGCGGGGCTGGTGCATCTGGTCCAGAGCGTCCACCAGATCCTGCCGGGTCACGTCGTCGGCGAAGAGATCGAGCAGGGAAATCGGCTCGGCCTCGGACGGGCGGCAGGCCTTCAAGCGGGCCGAGCACAGGTCGTAGAGCATCGCCCCGGTCCAGGAGAGTCGCTCGATGAGACTCTGCTTGTCCAGCCTGGCCTCCTGGAAGAACGAACTGGACTCTCGGAAAAGCGAGTAGCGCAGTTCAATGGGCAGCAGGAGTTTGAGCCCCAGACGCTCCTGCTGGAGGAACTTGTTGTTGAGCATGGGCCAGACGATGGCCTGCATGCGCTCGGGGTCGCCGTTGACCAGCGTCGGCTCGTCGACTCGATCGACCAGCACCAGAACGCCGGTGAAACCGAAGCCCGACAGCACGCTTTGGAGCGTCTGGAAATGGGCGTATCGAGTGGCGTCAGAGTCATCGCGGTCGGCGCTGCGGAGCAACGCGCCGGGCAGGTGCTCGAGACAATGGACGTAACTGAGATCGGCCCGGGGAAGCACGCGGCGCTGCTTGGAAAGTCGCCGAGCCAGCCGGCGCAGTGAAAACCGGTCCCAGACCAGGCGTTTGAGCGCCAGCGTGAGATACCCGACGCCCAGCCCCATCGCCAGATAGCCGGCCGCGGTCCCCAGCAGTCCTTCCGGCTTGCTCAGGAGCACCCAGGCGACCAGGGCGACCGGGGGCGTCCAGCCGAGAAGCAGGGCGGCGTTCCAGGCGACGGCCTCGCGGCTGGGGCGCACCCGCAGGGCGCGGCGGAGCCGCACAGCCCGGTGTCCGTCGGCGTCTCGCAGGTCGTACAACGCCTGGAGAACGCGGAACTGCTGCTTGAGATCAAGGTCAAGATTGCGGACGACGCGTTGGCGATTGGGCCCAAGGTCGTTGAGTGGCTCACCCCCGCTCCGCCCAAGCAGGTCGTCGACCACGTCGGTGACGGCCAAGGCGATGATGGCGTCGATGTGGTCCACCAGCCGAATGGCCCGCAATGAGGCGGCGACGTCCTTCCCCCCGATTCTGGCGTGCAGGGCGTCGAGGAAGGGATTGAGGTCGTCGTACGCGACCTGAAACGTCCGGGCGTCGGGGGCCTGCCGGTTGCGATCCAGGACGCGCTGGGCCAGTTGCATGCGGATGGCTGTCTTGCCGCTGCCCTTTTCGCCAAAGACGATTGAGGTGCTGGGCCTGGACAGTTCGCCCAGGATCTTCTCGAAGTCTGAGTGGGTGGCGGCGGGCAGGCCGCGGGCACCCAGCCCGATGCGGGCGAAAACCGAGTCGTGCCGGGCTTCCTCGCCGCGAAAGGGGTTCTCGGTAATCTGCCAGTGTTCGAAGAACTGTGCGATGTTCATGGGATGAGTGGCCGAAGGCGGCTGCTTGGAGTGTACGCGCCGGGAGGGAACGGGCGGGCGCGGGGGTTCGAGTTGGTGCGGGCGGGCGGGTGTGCCCGATGGATGGTTCTAGAGTTGAAGCAAAGACGCATGAGCCCGAAGCGAGCCATCCCGAGCATGTTCCATCGTCGGCTGATCCTGCTGTTCGGGGCGTCGGGCCTGGCGGCGGCGGTGCTGGCGGGGCAGACGGCGCGGTTGACGCTGGTGAGGGGGGAGGCGCTGCGGGCCGAGGCCGAGTCCAAACTGGTGCGCCACGTGTGGATTCCGACGTCGCGCGGGCGGATCCTGGACAGGAAGGGTCGCGTGCTGGCGATCGATCGGCCGCAGTACAAGTTCGCGGTGGCGTTCCCTGTGCTTACAGGGGAATGGGCGGACGACCAGGCGGTCAAGCAGGCACGGGCGAGCGCGGACGGGGAGTGGAACGCGCTGCCCGACGCCGAGCGAGAGGAACTGGTGGGGCAGTGGCGAGCGTACTTTGACCGGCACGTGGAGGCGATGTGGCGTGAGTTGTGCGTGCAGGCCGGCGTGGAGCGTGAGGAACTGCAGCAGAAGATTGACGCGACGATCGCACGCGTCGGCGCGATGCACAAGAGCATCGTCGAGGCGCGCCGCAACAAGGCCATCATCGAGATGATGGACAGCGGCCGCCCGCTGGACGCCAAGGCGATGGGCGACATCGAGCGGCGTATCAGTTCGCCGATCGCCGAGATGAAGTCGGCGCACGTCGTGATTGATGACGTGAGCGACGAGGTGGCCTTCCGCATGTTGCGCCTGGTGGAGCAGGAGGTACCCATCGCTTCGCGCGGGGAATACGAGTACACCGCGCCGCGGTTTCCCGGGCTTGAGGTGGTCGACCAGACGACGCGCGTGTATCCGCTTGACCGGATCGACGTGGAGGTCGACCTTCGCACACTGCCGGAAGCGATTCGCGGCGAGGGTGTGCGCGTGCTCAGCGAGGAGGGCGTGGGCTCGCACGTGATCGGGCGCACGCGGGTGGGCGCCACGGCCGAGGATGTGCAGGCCCGGGCGGAACTGATCGAGAGCGACGCCGCGTATGCGCAGAAGGTCCGGTCGATCGATGGGACGGACCGGGGGCGGTACTTCGGGCACGACATCGTGGGGCAGGGGGGCATCGAGGGCTCACATGAGCCCGAGTTGCGCGGGCTGCGGGGGTTGCGGACGGTGCACATGGATTCAGGGCGGGTCGAACAGTTGGACCCGCAGCCGGGCCAGGATCTGTACCTGACCATTGACGCGATGCTTCAGGCTCGGATCCGCGCGGTGATGGACCCGGATCTGGGGCTGGCGTCGGTGCAGGCCTGGCACGCCAACGACACGATGCCGCCGGGCGCTCCGCTGTTCGGGGCGGCGGTGGTGCTGGACATCGATCGGGCGGAGATCCTTGCGCTGGTGTCGACGCCGACGGTGCCGCGCGAGGGTTTTGAAGAAGGGCCTGAGACGGAGAGATTCGTCGCGATCAACAGCCCGTACATCAACCGGGCGGTCGCCAAGCCCTATCCGCCGGGCTCGATCGCCAAGGCGTTGATCCTGTGCGGGGCGGTCAAGGAAGGAGTGCACAACCTGAACAGCGGGGTGGTGTGTACGGGACACCTGTGGGCCGACCAGCCCTCGCTGTTCCGTTGCTGGATCTACAAGCACTACAACGGGATGACGCACAGCCCGACGGGGCGGCCGCTGCTTGCGCCCGAAGCCCTTCAGCGATCCTGCAACATTTTTTTCTACACGCTGGGGCAGCGGATGGGCCCGAAGCGGACGGCCGAGGTGTATCGCTGGTTCGGCGTGGGGGAGTCGTTCAACCTTGGCATCGGCCCGGAGTGGGCGGGGCAGATCGGACTGATGGGTTCGGCGGTCCATGACGGGAGTGACCTGCAGATCCAGGACGCGATCCTGATGGGTATCGGGCAGGGCCCGGTGACGTGGACGCCGATGCACGCGGCCGATGCGTATGCGACGATCGCGCGAGGCGGTTACAAGATTCGTCCGCGGTTGGTGATCGGGCAGCATGATGAGCGTCCGGTGATGGATCTCGGGCTTGATCGTCGCGCGGTGGCCGAGGCGATGGAAGGGCTGCGTTTATCGGTCAACGACCCGAACGGGACGGGGCACCACATTTCGTACATGGTCGAGGGCGTGCCGCGGCGTGAGCCGATCTTCAACGTGCCGGGCGTGGAGGTTTACGGCAAGACGGGCACGGCGACGGCGCCGGATCTGCGGATCGACCCGGACGGGGACGGGGCGGGGGAGCCGGAGGTGGTGCGGTCGGGCGATCACTCATGGTTCGTGGTGTTGGTGGGCCCGGCGGGGCAGGGCCCGCGCTACGCCATCGCGGTGGTGATGGACTACGCGGGCAGCGGAGGGCGTGTGTCGGGTCCGATCACGAACCAGATCATCTGGGCGCTGCGGCGCGAGGGATACCTCTAGCGTGCTGCTCGACGCGGACAAGGGATTGGAGGCGCTGTCGCGGCTGGTGCGCGGCTCGATGTCGTCGCGCGACACGGTCCGAGAAAGTCTGCGGCTCATCAACGCGTCGTGGCTGTGCGTGATCGCCGGGCTCGGGCTGACCATGATCGGCATCTACGCGATTGACGTAGCGCAGAACCTGAGCGGGTCTTCAGCCCTGGCGCAGGAAGCATGGAAGCAGGTGGTGTTCGCGACCATCGGCATGATGGGCGGGTTGGCGGTGGCGCTGCCGCACTATCGGCTGCTGAGCATCCTGGCGTGGCCGGCGATGGTGGTCATGCTGGGGCTGCTGGTTTTCCTGCTGCTCCCGTTCGTGCCGACGGCAATCGTCGCGCCGCGCAACGGAGCACGGGCGTGGATCAACCTGGGTGTGGCGGACTTCCAGCCCTCGGAACTGACGAAGATCGCCTACGTGTTCGTCGTGGCCCGGTATCTGCGATTCCGCACGAAGCACCGGCGCTTCCTCGGGCTGATCGTGCCCGGGCTGCTCACGGTACCGCCGCTCGTGCTTATCACACTGCAACCCGACCTCGGCACGGCCTCGCTTTTCATTCCGTCGCTCTTCGGCATGCTGGTGGCAGCGGGGGCAAAACTGCGCCACCTGGCGCTGATCGTCGCGGCGGCGGCGCTGACGGCTCCGGGGGCGTACCCGATGCTTCAGCCGCATCAGAAGGTCCGCATCGAGGGGCTGGTGCAGCAGATGCAGGGCGACCGGTCCAGCGCGCAGGACATCAACTTTCAGAGTTTCACCGCGCAGACGCTGATCGGGTCGGGGCAGGCGCAGGGGGTGCCTGACGACATGGCCCGGGCGCTGGTGCACTACAACCGCCTGCCCGAGCGACACAACGACATGATCTACTCGGTGGTTGTCGCTCGATTCGGTCTGGTCGGGGGAGCGATCGTGCTGGGGCTCTACCTGGTGTGGATCGCCGGCGCGCTGTTGGTGGCTGCCGGTTGCCGCGAGCCGTTCGGGCGGCTGATGACGGTGGGGCTGACGGGGTTCATCGCGGCGCAGATGACGGTGAACATCGGGATGAACGTGGGACTGTTGCCGGTCATCGGCATCACGCTGCCGTTCTTGAGTTACGGCGGGTCGAGCATGTTGACCGTGTGGCTGATGACCGGGCTGATCGTCAATGTGGCGTTGCACCGCCCGAGGCCGCCGTACCGCTCGTCATTTGAATACGCTGATGACGATGACGAACTCTCCTTCTCGACCAGGCCGTACGGGCGATCGATCGGGTTCGGAGGGCGTGCGCTCTCGCGGTGAGATCGTGTTCCCCTCCGACGGAAGCGTGCTGACCCCGACGGGCCGTTTTCACCAACTCGCCGGCGACTACGGGCTGGAGTTTGAGCCGGAGGAACTCAAGCAACTCGGGCGCTACCTGGCGCTGCTGCTGGCGGGCAATGCGGTGGTGAACCTGACGGCGGTGCGCCAGGTCGAGGCGGCGTGGGAGACGCTGATCTTCGACGCGCTGACGCTCATCCCGCTCTTGACCGAGGTGCCGGAGGGCGGGCGTGTGATCGACGTGGGCACGGGCGGCGGGCTGCCGGGGCTCCCGCTGGCGATCACGATGCCGCACCTGCGCTTCACTCTGCTCGACGCGACAGGGAAGAAGATCGCGTTCGTGCGCCACGTGATCGGAGAGTTGGAGTTGGGCAATGCCCAAGCCCTGCAGGGGCGGGCCGAGGTGATCGGGGCGGACAGGGGCGGCGGGCATCGCGACGGATACGACGCGGTGGTGTCGCGTGCGGTGGCGCGGACCTCACTGCTGGCCGAACTGACGATGCCGCTGTGCAAGATCGGTGGGGTGGTGCTGATGGTCAAGGGTGAGCGAGCGCAGGAGGAGTTGGACGAGGCAAGGCAGACGCTTCACGCGCTGCACGCGTTTCACGCGGGGACAGCCGAGACGCCGACGGGAAGGGTGATCGTGCTGGAGAAGCATCGGGCGACGCCGGGCAAGTATCCGCGGAGCAGCGCTGAGATGAAGCGTGGTCCGATCGCATGAAGGGTCTGGTCTTACGTCTTGAATCGTTGACTGCGCGAGCGTTCGCTCCCAGCGTCGCCATCGAGAGACGATGGATGCCCGCATTGCTGCCGCGTGGTTTTCGCGTCGGGCGAGTCCGTGCCAGGAGCGTGTCCGCTTGCGGCGCCCGGGGCTTGTCTGGTTTCTCCTGCGCTACGATCGGCGTCAGGCGCACCGCGTGACGGAGGGCCCCGGCGTGGAAAACAGGCGTCTTGCAGTGGCGTGCCGGGCGGCGGTGGTGCTGGCGGGCTCCGGGGCGGCCGGGCAGGTCACGGTCGACGAGGCGTGGAACGCGGCGCTGGACCGTTCGACGGTGTGGCTGGCAGGAGACATCGGACACTCAATCGATCTGGGTGATGGGCGCACGCTGTGGTTGTTCGGCGACTCGCTGGTCAGAAGTTCGATGGACGACCGGGTGACGATGCCGCGGGGCGCGATCGGCTGGCACGCGACGGATGCTCAAGGCCTGCCGCCGCGCGCGATGCAGTTCGCCGTCCCCGACGAGGGGTTTGCCATTGAGGCGGCCGAGTGGATCACTCCGGCGCCCGGGCTCTTTGAAGATGGCACGTGGTACTGGCTCATGGGCGACGGGTACATGGCGTCCGACGGCCGGGGCGGGCGCAGGTTTGTGTTGTTCGCGTCGGCGATCGGACCGGCGGGCAACCCTGACGGGATGTGGAACTTCCGTCGCGTGGGCGGGGCGATTCTCACGGTAAGGAATCCGCAGGTCGCGCCGTGCGACTGGGAGGCCGAGCAACGGCGCCATCCCCTGGTCGAGCCGACGCACAAGTTCGGGCAGACGCCCGCCGAGTCGGACAACTGGGGGCTGGCGATCGTGGAGTGGCCTGGCGGGGAGAAGTGCGAAAAACTGCTCTATGTCTACGGTGTGCGTGAGTCAGGAGGTGACAGCCGACTGCTGGTGGCGCGGTGTGTCGCAGAAGCGATCGACCGGCCGGAGGAATGGACGTTCTACGACGGACGCTCGTGGTCAAGCAAGCCGGAAGATGCAGCGAGCATCGCGCCCGGACTGGTCAGCGAGTTCACCGTGCAGGCGATCGATCGCGGCGGGCAGCACGAGTTGGTGCTGATCCAGAGTGAGCCGTGGATGGGCCGGCACATCATCGCCCGGACGGCGCGCCTGCCGCAGGGGCCCTGGACGGCGCCGAAGTTGATCTACGAGGTGAGTGAGGTGCTGAACGACAAGCGGCTGATGACGTACGCCGCCAAGGGGCACGCGCACCTGTCGCGTCCGGGCGAGTTGCTGGTGAGTTACGTGCTGAACTCAAGCGAGTTCGGGCAGATTGTGCGCGAAGTGCAACTGTATCGCCCGCATTTTCTGCGGGTGCCTCTGGAGTTGCTGCCCCGGGCGGGCGATCCTGAGCCGCCGTGATCCGGCAAAGCGCTGGACTCGGCGTTACGGGCAGCCGGTCGAAAAGGCGGCGAGAAAGGCGGAAACGTCGAAGAAGTCGAAGGTGCCGTCGTCGGTCAGATCGGCAACCGGATCCTGGGCGGCGAAATCATCGAGGAAGGCCGCGACGTCGAAGAAGTCGAGCACGTCGTCGTGGTTCCAGTCGGCGACGCAGCCTGTGCCGTTGATGGTGAATGCGAGGTCGGTTTCGTCAAAGCCGGTGTTGCCGTCGGCGTCGTGGACGAGGATTTTGATCCTGGCGTTGCTGGTTGCGAGGTTGGGGACGGTCCAGTAGTAGGACTCGTCCCCGGCGGGAACGCCCGAGGCGAGCAGCGTGGGGTAGGTGGCGCCGGCGTCGGTGGAGAGGTAGAAGTCGGCGGTGGTTGCACCTTCGTCGTCATCGGTGAGCCAGGTGATGATCTGGAGCGTGCCGGGGTCGATGCCGGCGCCGTCGTTGTGGCTGGTGAGGTAGACGCTGGGCGCCTCGCCCCCGGACGGGGCGGGCACGTGCATGACGATGCAGTGCAGCACGCCTGCGTAGGTGACGATGGCCTGCGAGGGGATCTGGCGGACGGTCTTGCCGGGCAGGGCGGCCTGCCAGGTCGCCAGGGCGGTGGAGTTGTGGACAGACGCGGTCGAGTTGGTATAACTGGGGATGAGCACGAGGTCGTTGCAGATCACCGCGTTGGTGAAGGTGTAGTGGGTGCCGCCCGAGCGCACCGCGGGAACGCGGTAGACCGTGAACCCGCGGGCCGCAAAGGCGGCGGCCGCGTTGTTGGAGGTGATGTTCCAGGGGGAGGATGGTTCGTTGACCCACTCTGAAATCATCACCTTGTCATCATCGAGCATGATCATCCACATGTCGATGTGCTGGGTGGAATCGACGCTGGTGGGGTATGGTGTGTACAAGGTGGTTTCAAGATTCTGGTAGTCGCGCCAGTACCCGATGATCTGCGACTCGGTGAGCGACGGATTCTCGTTGACGATCAGGCGCGTGGCGTGCCCGACGCCGGCGGGGTCGCCCGATTCAAGGTGATAGTTGCCCCCGCCGTGGACGAGGGGAATGGCAAATCGGGGCTCATCGCGCAGGGTGGCCCAGTAGGAGGGCAGCGCGTTGTCGTTGGGTCGGGGACGGTTGTAGGTGTGATCGACAATGGCGCGGACGCCGCCGGAGCCGTCTGGCTGGACGCCCAGGTAGATGTAGCGAGGCCCGTAGTCACGGATCCAGATTGAATCGGTGGTGCGGATGACGAACTGGACGCGAGACATGTCGGCACCCTCGGCCTGGATGGCGCTGCTCGCGCTGGTGCGCTCCGAGGTGTTGTCGGTGACGACGAAGACCTGTGCGTTGCCGATGGTGGTGATGTCGCGGGCCATTTGAGCCAGGATGTTCAACCAACCGGTGGTGCCCTCCCATGCGATGAGGATGCCCTCGGCGGGGTCATACTCGGCCGGCGTGCGAACCGGTCCGGGCGGGGCAACTCGGGACTGATCGGCGACGATGGGGTGGCGTTTGATCCACGCGGCCTCTTCAGGCGTCAGCGCGCGGGGGAGCGGATCGGATCCCACGATGGGCTGGGCCTGGGCGAGCGAGGCGAGAGTCAGAGCGGCGAGAGTGATAACGGCGGTCCGCATGGGTTCCCCTTCCGACGAGCAAGGTAGCAGATGCCGGGTCCGGAGCAAAGGGGAGGGCCCGAACTTGCGCGCTGGCGGTAGTTTGGGGGGAGTGTCATGCAGACTCAGGTTGGATCTCGGGCGTGCAGGATGGGGGAGCGGCGTCCATCTTCGGGAACATCTGCGGGTTGAAATCGACGCAAATTTCAGCAGACTTTGGTGCTTGCGGCCCGGACCCGTGATCGCGGCCCGGCGGGCGGCCGGCGTCTCTCGCCACGTGGGAGACGACTTTCACGATGATTCGAGGAGGACGAAAGCCGAAAAGGGGCCCGGCCGACGGGACTGAGCCCCATGGGGTTACCGCAGGCGTGCCGTCTACGGGCAGCCGGCGAAGAAGGCCGCGAGGAAGGCCTGCATGTCGAGGAAGGTGAACTGCCCGTCGGCGTTCATGTCCGGCGGGCAGTCGGACACGTCGTTGGTGTCGAGGGTGGTGGACTCCACGAGTTTGGAGCAGCGCGCGAAGAGCCCGCGGTCGCGGACGGAGATGCGGCTGGTGTAGGTGGTGTTGGGAGTGAGGACGCCGATGTTGAGTTTGCAGGGTCCGACCGTGCCGCCGGGAAGCGTGGTTGGGATGGCCGGTCCGGTGCAGGGCGCGGTTCAGCAATACCAGAGGCCGTTGTAGTATGGTTGAGTCGCCCGTGTGCCCCGAGCACCCGGCGTCGTCTTACCCTTCAAGACCGCGGTAGCCTGGCGGCCGTCAACGATGAAGAAGCCGGTTCCGGTAACGGACTGCGGGGTGGCGCAGGCGTCGTTGGCGGGCCGAGCGCCCAGGGCGGTGGCGGCCGGTCCGGGGAGAATCGCAAGGGCAGCCGACGGCGTGCGGACAGCGCGAGAGAGGCGATGCGTGGGCATGACTTGAGAACCCCTGAGCACGCGAGTGCGTGCGCCTGCGCGAGCGTCCTGCGAACAGCGAGGACGCTTGCAGGAACTTGTCCGTTTCTTAGAGTCAGGCAAGGGAAGTCGCCTTGTGGACAAGACGCTTCCGCTGCGGCGACCCTACGGGGCGTCGTGCACGCGCTTCAGCCGCGCAAACTCAAGGACGAGGGTCTTTTCGCCGACCTGCCCGAACCTGATCCGCGCGCGGGCGTTGGCACCGCCCTGGATGCTGAGCACTTGCCCAAGCCCGAACTGCGGATGCCGAACGGTGCACCCGACGGGGAACTCGGCGGCAGCGCCGGAGGTCGGGGTCGAGGCGAAGCGATGTGGAGCCGGGCCTGCGATCGACGGGCGCGACGCGGGGCCGGTTGGCGCCGAGCGGGCGCGCCAGGAGTTTGAGTCCGTGTCGAAGTCATCGCCGGCCTGGTCGGAGATGTCGACGGTGTTCCCGAGTTCTTCGAGGAAGAGGCTGGGGATCATGCGTTCGGTCAGCCCGCGGAGGGTGCGGTATCGGGCGCTGGTGAGCGTGAGTTGGCTCATGGCGCGGGTGATGCCGACGAAGGCGAGGCGGCGCTCTTCTTCGAGGTCGTCGGGCGAGGCGTCGGAGCGCGAATGCGGGAGCAGCCCCTGTTCGAGCCCGATGATGGCGACGGCGCCGAACTCAAGCCCCTTGGCCGCGTGCAGGGTCATCAGCGTGACAGCGCCCTGCTCAGGGTCGACCGAGTCGGCGTCGGCGACGAGGGCGACGGATTCCAGATAGGCGCGCAGCATCGAGAGCAGCGGCGGCGTGTCGACACTGGGTCCGTCGTCGGAGAAGACCATCTCCGCGGCCGGATCGGACACGGCGTCGTACTCGTCCTCAAAGGCCTTGGCGCTGGAGACCAGTTCGGCCAGGTTGTCCAGCCGGTCGGCATCAGAGGACAGCCCGCTGGTCGAGGCCTGCGTTTCATAGTGCTTTTCGAGGCCTGATTCGCTGATGACCCGCTCGACCAGTTCGTGCAGCGACGAGGGCACGTCGGCCCCGAGGAACGAGCCGGCGCCGGTCCAGGAGTCGATCAAGGCGACGAATCGCTGGACGGAGGACGCGGCTCGCGGGCTCAGCCCGTCAACGCTCTCGATGCGGCGCATGACCTCGAACATGGGGCAGGCGGCGCCGGCGGCAACGTCGGCGATGCGGGTGAGCGTCGTCTTGCCGATGCCGCGTGCGGGCGTGTTGATGATGCGGTCGAGGCAGACATCGTCGGCCGAGTTGGCGACGACGCGGAGATAGGCGAGAGCGTGCTTGACTTCTTCGCGCTCGTAGAACGCCGTGCCGCGGGCGATGGTGTAGGGGATGCCTCCGGTGCGCAGCGCGTCTTCCATGACACGGGAGAGGGCGTTGGTGCGGTAGAAGACGGCCATTTCGCGCCAGGGGAGACCTTCCTGGCTCAGCGAGCCGAACCAGTCGACGACGAGTTCGGACTCGTGGCGCTCGTTGGAACAGAGGATGATGCGCGGACGCTGCCCCCCGGCACGACGGGTGAACAGAGGCTTGTCCTTGCGGCGGAGGTTGTGCTTGATGAGCGTGTCGGCGGCCTTGAGGATGGGTTCGGTGGAGCGGAAGTTTTCGCCCAGCGTGATGACCGTGGCGTTGGGGAAGCGTTCCTCGAAATCAAGGATGTTCGAGATGTCGGCGCCGCGCCAGGAATAGATCGCCTGGTCAGCATCGCCGACGACGCAGATGTTGGGCCTTTCCGAGGGTTCGCCGGCCAGGGTACCGGCGATGACGAACTGGGCGTGGTTCGTGTCCTGGTACTCGTCGATCATGAGATATGACCAGCGGTTGCGGCACAGGCCGCGGACTTCCGCGTTGGTGCGCAACATGCGGGCGGTCAGGAGCAGCAAGTCGTCGAAGTCGATGGCGTTGGCACGGCGCAGGGCCTGTTCGTAGCCCGCGTAGATGCGTGCGACCTGCTTGGCGGCAAAGTCAGTGGCTGACGCGGCGAAAGCACCGGCATCTTTCAGTTCGTTCTTGGCGTGCGAGATGGCGGCGCGGACGGAGGCGACCGGCCAATTCTTGGTCGAGAGGTTGAGTTCGTTGATGACGGCCTTGACGGCGGCGGCCTGATCGGCGGCGTCGTAGATGGCAAAGTCGGGCTTGAGCCCGGGGATGTTGGAGATTTCGGCGAACCGGCGCAGCAGGCGGGCGCACAGGGCGTGAAAGGTCATGACCGTCAGCCCGCGGATGCGGCGTTCATCTCGCTCCGAGGCCTGTTCGCCCACCAGCAGGTGCTCGACGCGCTCGCGCATCTCTCCGGCGGCCTTGTTGGTGAACGTGAGGGCACAGATTGACCACGGGGCCACACCCATCTCGATGAGGTAGGCGATGCGCCGCGTGATGACGCGTGTCTTGCCCGAGCCGGCAGCGGCCAGGACCAGCAGCGGGCCCTCGGTCGTGGTGACGGCCTGCCGCTGCGGCTCGGTCAGATCGGAGAGCAGGTCAGACACCGGGGGCGCTCTCCTGGGGCGGAGAAGGAAGGTCGGTGTCGGCTTGCTCGACGATTGACGCTGCCGGCGGCATCACCAGGCGGCTCTCGTGCGGGGTGTCGGCCGAGCGGGTGATGAGGATGACGTCGCTGGGCAGCGATTCGACGACCTGCGCGACGATGTCGCCCTGCAGACGGCGGCTGAAGAGGCTGCGGCGGCTCTTGCCCATGATGAGCGTGTCGCACCCGTACGTCACGGTGTAGTCCAGGATCTCGTCCACCACGTCGTGGGCGACGACATAGATGGGCACGTAGGGCACCCTGTTGGCCTTGGCGAGCAGTCCGGTGCTGGCCAGCGCCTCCTGAGCGTCCGCATCGGTGTCGATCGTCGGCAACGTGCCCGGACGCAGGTCGAGCACGCGGACGGTGCGGACGAAGATCGCAAACAGTGTCGCATCGCGTTTTTTCGCCAGGTCGACGGCAAACTCGGACTGGTAGCGCCCGCGTGCGGCCAGCATGATCTTCGGGCGGCTGGGGTCGATCTGGAGTTGCCCTTCCTGAGCGCGGACTTCGGCCAGCCAGCCGGTCGCGGGGGTGGGAATGGGCTCTGGCGCCAGTCTGCGAGCGCGTTGAAGCAGTCCGCGTGTGGTCAGCACGATCACGATCAACGTGCCGCTGAACGCCGTCGATTCGAGTTGCGTGACGCCAATGGTCAGCGTGATCGAGAGCAGGAAGGCTCCCAGCGTCCAAAGCCCGGCGCGCGAGCGCGGGCCGATGTCCAGGGCCCGGTTCATGGCTGTAGAGACCACGGTGACGGTGATCGCGCCGCACACGCCCAGCACGTACAACTTGGCCAGGACGGTGACGTCGCGCTCGACGGCGATGACGGCGATGGAGACGCCGATGCTTGCGAGCAGTCCTATCCAGGGCACGCCGGAGAAGTTGAGGCGTGTGAGCGGGCGCGGGAGTTCGTGATCCTGGGCCATGGAGTACAGGACCGAGACCATGGCCATGACGGCGGTGTTGGTGGCGCTGAGCAGCAGCAACCCGAAGGTGATGCCGGCGATGCCGCCGAAGATCCCGCCCAAACGGGGGCCGAAGAAGTGCGAGGTTGATTCCTCCGCGATGACGCGCATGGAGGCGTTGGTATACCCGGCGGTGGCGGCTTCGTGCGCGACCAGCGCGCGGTAGTCGTCGACCAGTTCGCTGTCGAGCGATGCGAGTTGTTTCTCGGAGAGCGTGAACGAATCGGCCCGAGAGAGACCCGAAGCCAGGTTGGGTGGAAGATCGGCGATCAGCGCGGCCCGGGCCTGCTCAAGGCGCTGGACGTCGGGAACCTTCATCTCGGCCAGCGAGGTTCCCGCGACTTGGTAGGTCAGCCCCGCCAGCACCAGCCCGAAGAACAGGTTGAGCACGACTACCTCGATCGCGACGGGCCAGATGGTCCGCCGGGCCTGGCGTTCGACCGGGTGCTTCATCAGCCCGGTCATGTTTGCGACGGCCTCGATGCCGGACAGCGCCAGGCAGATCTTGGCGAAGTTGACCCAGGCCGACCCGACCGACTGGTGGGTGAGGGACTCGAACGAGATGGTGCCAAGCCCGCGGATGAAAAAGGGAAGAGAGACGATGGCCATGATGCCCGAAACGCCGAGTGACCCCAGCGCGATGAGCAGGGCGAAGCGTCCGGCCGAACGAGCACCCAGCCAGTTGAGCACGCCGATGCCGACCAGCGTGGCGACCGAGAGCGGCAGCGTGAGGGTGGAGGAAACGCCGAAGTAGTGGAACGCTTCCACGACGCTGATGGCCGCGGTCATGATGTACCCGCTGAGCAGCAGGGTCGAGCCGATGACCGCGAGGATGGGGTTGACATTCCGTGCGGCGGTATAGACCCCGCCGCCGTCGGGGAAGCACCGGCAGACGATGGTGTAGGCCCAACTGACGGCGATCATAAAGAGCCCGATGGCGGCCAGATAGAGCACGGTGGCGTGACCGGTGTAGAAGAATGCCAGCCCGAGCACATAGAGGCGGCTGGTTCCCCAGTCGCCGTAGAGGAGTGGTCCGGCGTGGATCCACTTGAGGTCGCGAGGTCGGGATTCGGTAACGAGCATGAGCGTGCACTGAACCGATGGAGGGGAGGGCAGTATAACCCGTCGGAGTCAGGAACCCGCAGGGGCACGGGCAATAGTTGCGGGGGTAGCGATTCCGGGGCGCTGCGCGGAACGCTATTGTTTGGCCTGAGGTGATTCAGGCAACCGATCCACTGAGGCGGGGGATGCGTACCGGCTCGGGGAAGAGGGCGCGCGGGGGTTTGACAGCGGGAGATCCGTCCCATACTTTCCGTCCGATCCAGAACCAAGCACGATGACCCAGTTCTCGCCTGAACCTGACCCGAACAAGACCGCGCCGATCGAGCGAGGCGACGACACCACGCCGCTGGATCCGACGTCAGGTGAACAGGCGTCGGTCGAGGCGACCGAAGAGGCCTTGCAACGGGCGGCCAAGGGCGGAACCAACATCGACACGCTGGTGGGGCGGCTGGTGGTCGAGCAGGGGCTGGCCACGCCGGAGGAGGTGCAGCACGCCTTCGCCGCCGCCCGGGGCGCCGAGTCAGAGGACAAGCGCGGGCAGTCGCTGGCGCAGATCCTGATCGACCACGACTACATCACCCAGCGGCAGTTGGCCAGGCTGAAGGAGCGCATCGAGGCCGAGCGTTCCGGGCAGGCGATCCCGGGCTACCGGATTCTGGGCAGGCTTGGCGCCGGGGCGATGGCCAAGGTGTACAAGGCCAAACAACTGAGCCTTGATCGCATGGTCGCAATCAAGGTGCTGCCCAAGCAGCACAGCCAGAATCCGCAGTTCATCGAACGGTTCTACGCCGAGGGGCGTGCGGCGGCGCAGTTGAACCATCCGAACATCGTGCAGGCGTTCGACGTGGGTCGGGCCGGCGACGTGTACTACTTCGTCATGGAGTATGTCGAGGGGCGCACGGTCCACGACGACATCACCAAGCACAAGCGGTACAACGAAACGGAGGCGCTGGACTTCATCATCCAGACGGCCGAGGCGCTCGAACACGCCCATTCCAAGGGACTGGTGCACCGGGACATCAAGCCGAAGAACCTGATGATCTCGAAGGAAGGCGTGCTCAAGGTCGCCGACATGGGTCTGGCGCGTGCGATCAGCGACAAGGAGGCGGCCGAGGCGGAAAAGGGCAAGGCGTTCGGCACGCCGTACTACATCAGCCCCGAGCAGATCCGGGGCGAAGTGAACATCGGCCCGCCGGCGGACATCTACTCACTGGGCGCGACGATGTACCACATGGTGACGGGCTCGGTGCCTTTCGAGGGCAAGAACCCGTCGGCGGTGATGCACAAGCACCTCAAGGCCGAACTGGTGCCCCCGGACCACGTCAACCCCAAGTTGAGCGCCGGGGTGAGCGAAATCATCGAAGTGATGATGGCCAAGGATCCCAAGGCGCGGTACCAGACCGCGACGGATCTGCTGCTGGATCTGCGTGCGGTGCGGCGGGGCGAGACTCCGCCGATCGCGCACAAGGGTGTGGTGGGGCAGGTGGACCTGGCGCAACTGGCGCAGATCGAAGCGCAGGTGCAGGCCGAGCCTCCGCCGGACTCATCACAGCCGCCAGGCAAGCCCGGGTTCTCGCAGATCGTGATGGAGCCGCTGTTCCTGATTCTGATCGGGATGTTCTTCATCAGCGTGGCGCTGAACCTGCTGCAGGCGGTGGGCGCGCTGTGACGGGCGATCGGAAGCAGCCCACCTTCTGAGCATGAGCGGCTGGAAGCCCGCGCCTGGCGCAGGCAATGTGCTGGGTTTGGCGGTGTTCTGAGCCGCATGGCTGAACTTCAAGCCGGTCGCGTGACAGGGCCGATGGGGAGGGCGTGTGTGGTATCGTCGGCGTGGCGAGCGGGGGATCGCGTCGGCCCAGCATCGGGGCCGATGTCCTGGCGCGCCTTCGCGACGCGATGACCCATCGCGGCCCGGACGGGAGCGGATTGCTGTTTGCGGGCGGCGTAGGTCTGGGGCACCGGCGTCTGGCGGTGATCGATCGCTCGTCGGCCGGCGATCAGCCGATGGTCACGCGCGACGGACGGCACGCACTGGTCTACAACGGTGAGTTGTACAACGACGCGGAGTTGCGCAAGGCGTTGGCGGACGCAGGCGTGCGATTTCGATCCACCAGCGACGCCGAGACGTTGCTGGAGAGTTTGGCGCTCTGGGGCGAAGGGGTTCTGGAACGCCTGCGCGGCATGTTCGCGTTCGCCTGGCACGATCGGGTGAGGCGCCGGCTGGTGCTGGTGCGGGACGGCTTTGGCAACAAGCCGTTGTACTGGTGGATGGGCGCCACGCCGGGCGGAATCGAACTGGTCTTTGCCAGTGAGGTGGGCGCGATCCTGCATCACCCGCACGTGCCGGTGCGGCCCGACTGGGGCGGCGTGAGCGCCTACTTGTCGACGATCCGCACGAGTCTGGACGGGCACACCATGTTCGAGGGCGTGCGTGCGGTGCGGGCGGGTGAGTGCCTCACGTTTGACCTGTCGAGCGACGAACTGCCGAGCCGATCGCGCACGGTGCCCCCGTCCGGGCCGGCGCGCGCTGACATCGGCGACGTGCTGAGCGAATCGGTACGGCGCCACATGCGGGCCGACGTACCGGTGTGCTCGATGCTCAGCGGCGGGCTGGACAGCACGATCATCGCGTTTGAGGCGCGGGGCCTGGGCCCGCTGCACACATATGCGGCCGGGACGCCTTCGAGCGATCCGGGAGATGATCTGGCGTGCGCACAGGCCGTGGCAGAAGAGTTGAAACTGCGGCACACCAGCGTCGAGGTATCGCGTGAGGTGTTCGTCGAGCGTTGGCGTGAGATGATCGAGCGACTCGGGGTGCCGCTCAGCACGCCGAACGAAGTGGCGATCAACGAAGTGGCACGACGGATGCGTCGGGACGGGTTCGTGGTGGCGTTGTCGGGCGAAGGAGCCGACGAGTTGTTCGCCGGGTACGACCGGCCGCTGACGGCCGCGCGGGCGGCGCTCCAGGGCGCCGAGCGGCTCAGCCCTGAGTTGTTCGCAGAGATGGAGTTGGCGCACAACGCATGGACGCCACCGGGACTGAAGGAGTCACTGCTGCACGAGCGCGTGTGGAGGGGGCTCGAAGGCGATGCGCGGTTGCACGAGTCATTGCGCCGGTCATTTGAGGCGTCGATGGAAGCGTGCGGGGGCGAGGCGTTGCGGGGCGAGGATGCGGCTGTGCGCGTCATGCTTGAGTACCAGCGCCGAGTCAACCTGGCAGGCCTGCTGGGGCGGCTGGATACGTCGACGATGCTTGAGTCCATCGAGGGGCGCACTCCGTTCGCCGACGCATGCGTGCTGTCGTCGGCGCGTGCCTTGCCGACGGAGCGGTTGATCGCGTGGCGGACGGAGGGTGCGCTGACCAAGGTTGCGTTGCGCGATGCGTATGAGGGGCGCATACCGTCGATCGCGCTGCGGCGTGCCAAGGCGAGTTTTCCTCTGCCTTTCACGGAGTGGCTCGATCCGCTGGGGGCAGTGGTTCAGGAGTCGTGCCTGCTGCGGGAGTTGTTCAAGCATGAGGCGATCGAGGCGGTGGCGGGCGCGCCCGGGGCGTCGTGGCGCCTGGCCTGGCCGATGATCAACCTGGCGCTGTGGGGCGAGCGGTGGTGGGGCGGACCAAAAGAACAACGCCCGGTGGTGATGCCGGGCGTTGCCAAGATCAGATCAAGTTGAGCGATCAGCGGCGGCGACGGGCCGCAGCCAGTCCGCCCAGCCCGAGGAGCGCCAGCGAAGCGGGCGTGGGAATGATCGCCAGACCCATGGTCTGGCCGGCGCCAAGGGTGCCCAGACCGTTCTGAAGGACGACTTCAATGCTGAAGAGTCCGGTCGTCGTGTCGATCGTGCCCAGGACCAGACGATCGTTGGTCAGGTCCTCGAAGGCGGCCCAGTACTCCCCGCGCCACCACTCGCCGCCCTGGTTGCGGAAGTCGAACCCGACACCGGTGCCGATCTGGCTGAGATTGCCCGAGCCCAGATCGAGGGTGAACAGCGCGTCGGAGGTCTGCCCGCTCACGTAGAAGGTGTCGCTGGCGGCGTCATAGCCCGAGCCGCCGATGGCTTCGCCCGGGTTGACGTTGGTCACGAAGGTCAGCGAGAAGTCGGGAGCGACGGTGTAAATTTCCCCCTCGCCGATGCCGTACAGCGTGCTTCCAACCTGCGTGAGGGTCGGGAAGCGCTTGTCAGTGACCGTGTCGATTCGGGTGAGAAAGGGGGCGGGGCTGAGAGCGCCGTCGAGACGCCAGACCTCGAAGTCCGGAGGCGGGTTGCCGACGTTCTCCTGAAGGTTGCTGACGCCGATGATGCCGTGCTCGGTGAGCGACAGGGAGTGGAAGGTGTCGGTGAGCGTGAAGGTCTGAACAGTGTTGCCGTCATACCTGTAAAGATCGTCCCCACGAACGACAAGGAACGTATCGGCGGCGTTGGCGAGCGATACAGCCGTGCCCGCCAGAGCAAGGGCGATGGTCCAAGCGCGCATAACTCAGTTCTCCTCTTCGATTTTGTCAACCCCGAGCCCACATGGGCACCGGGTGGGTATTCCTCCCTGCAAGACAGAACTATTCTACTCTTCGAGCGGAAAGATGGGAGGGATTTCACGGAATTCCGAATAGTTCGCAGCGATTGGCCACAACTTGCCGGTCTTGAAATGCCCCGAAGAAGATCAGTTTATCAAGATTGGCATGGACCTATAGTCATCTTCTCCGGTCGGATCGGGCCGGGCGAGTGGCATTGAGAAAGGGAGAAAACAGTGCGACGGGCGAAAATCAGCATCATCGGGGCGGGCAATGTCGGGGCGACCTGCGCTCATTGGGCGGCCGCGAAAGAACTGGGCGACATCGTGTTGCTGGATATTCCGTTCCCCGACAAGCCTGAACTCCACATGCCCAGGGGCAAGGGGATCGACCTGGCTTGCTGCGGCCCGATCGAGCGGTTCGACGCCCGCATCGTCGGTACTTTTGACTACAAGGACATCGCCGGCTCAGACGTGGTGGTCGTGACGGCCGGGCTGCCGCGCAAGCCGGGCATGAGCCGCGACGACCTGATCGGCACCAACGTCAAGATTGTCAAGAACGTGTGCGAGAACATCCGGGAGTTCGCGCCGGACAGCATCGTGATCGTGGTGAGCAATCCGCTTGACGCGATGGTGTACACGGCCTGGAAGACCACGGGCTTTCCGACCGGGCGCATCATGGGGCAGGCCGGCGCTCTGGACGTGGCCCGTTTCCGCACGTTCATCGCCTGGGAAATCGGCTGCTCGATCGAGGACGTGCAGGCCCTGCTGCTCGGCGGGCACGGCGACGACATGGTTCCCCTGCCTCGGCTGACCAGCGTCCACGGCATCCCGGTCACCGACCTCCTCCCGGCCGAGAAGATCACTGCCTGTGTCGAGCGGGCCAAGGTCGGAGGCGGCGAGATCGTCAAGTTGATGGGCACCAGCGCCTATTACGCCCCCGCCAGCGGCACCATCCAGATGGTCGAGGCCATCGTCAAGGACAAGAAGCGGATCATCCCCACGGCTGCGTACCTCGACGGACAGTTCGGGCACAAGGGGTTGTTCGTCGGCGTGCCGGCGCTGCTCGGTTCCAGGGGCGTCGAGAAGATTGTCGAGTTCAAACTGACTCCCGAAGAGCAGACACTGTTCAAGGAGTCGGCCAGCCATGTGGAAGAACTGGTCGGCGTGGTCAAGCGGATGTTCCCCGAACTGGCCTGAGTCCGGCCGAGAGCGTTTCGCGCCCCGGGCGGCCCAAGCGGTCGCCCGGGTTTTTTTGTCGCTGATGAGAGAACCCGGGCCTGTGCGCAGAGAGATGGTGTCCGCGTCACACGTGGTCGCGGAGATTCGACAAGCCACTCACCTCTCTCACAGGAGTTTCCACCATGTCCCGTTTGATCTCCGGCACCGTTCTGCTCGCTGCGCTTGCTTCGATGGCTTCGGCCAACCCGGTCTCAGGCACGTACTTCGACACCAACCACTGCGACAACCAGGGGGCGCGTCAGGCGGTGGATGAACTGGGAACGTTCATCTTCCCGCTCAACGAACTGATCGACGCCAGTTCCACACCCACGAACATCTCGGCCTGCGTCGCACACGACAATCCGAACATGCTCAACTACCGCGTTCGGATGACCAACCTCACCGGGCAGTCGTGGACCGATCTGTTCTACGTGGCCGACCTGGGCACGAGCATCAGTAACGAGGACGGGATGGCCTGGTCGACGGCCGCGCCCGGCGCGGTGGGGCAGGCCTTCCGCATCGACGCCGCAGGCGTCAACCACAACCTGATTTCCGAGTCGATCAATGCCAACGGCGTGTTCGAAGTCGGAGAAGTCTGGGAGTTCATCATCCAGGACTTCGTCAGTGCGTGGGGCGGACCGGCGCATGCCTTCGACTCGCTCGACTTTGCGGGCGGTTCGAGCATGGTCCCCGGCTCGACGGGCAGCATCGTGCAGATGCTGGTTCCTTCGCCCGGCGTGTTGGCGATGATGGGGCTGGGCGGTGCGATCAGTGTTCGCCGCCGCCGGTGAAGCCAGGATCCAGTCTCTCTCTCTCTCTCTCTCTCTCAGTGTGTAACGAGCGGCGCGCGGGCTTGGGCCCGCGCGTCGTCGTTTGTGGGTCGTTCAGGGGTGAGGACCTCTGGCGCACCCGTCGCGGGCGCGCCCGGTGTTCGGATACACTGGGCGCAGATGCATGAGTACCTGGTTCCAGCCTCGCACCCCGTCGCAGCAAGCAGCCGACTGGCTTCCCGCCTCTGGTCGACCGAACCGGGGTCGGCGCACGTCGCACTCATCGGGCTGCCCGATGACCGCGGGGTTGAGATGAACGGCGGGCGCGTAGGCGCGAGAGACGGCCCCGCGGCCTTCCGCGCGGCGCTGGCCCGCTATGGTGCGGCCGAAGCGAACGGAGTGTCGTGGCCGCGCGTGTGCGACCTGGGTGACGTGTCGCCGGGCGCCACGCTTCGGGAGACGCACGATCGGGTGACGGCCGCGGTATCCGCGGTGCTGGAGCGCGGGCTGTTTCCCATCGGCATCGGGGGCGGGCATGATCTGACCTACGCCCTCGTGCGGGGCGTCGCGCGGCGTGAGCGGCTGGATGCGGGCGTGTACTTCGATGCTCACCTCGATGTGCGGGCCGAGGAGGGCTCGGGCATGCCCTTCCGCCGACTGGTGGAAGATTGCGGCGTACAGGCGCTGCATGTACACGGGCTCGATCCGTTCGCCAACACGAGCGAGCACATGCGGTGGTTCGAGGAGCACGGCGGCGTGGTCGAGGACTTCGGGCCCGACGAGGCGTGGCCGGGCGGCGCGCTGTTCGCCAGTTTCGATCTCGACGTGATCGACCAGGCGTTCGCGCCGGGGGTGAGTGCGGGGAATCCGTGTGGTTGGGCTCCTTCGACGGGGGAACGCTGGGCGCGGTCGGCCGGGGCGTGCTCGCAGGTGCGATGCTTTGACATCATGGAACTGAACCCGACTCACGACCAGGGCGGGCGGACGGCGCGGCTGGCGGTGCGACTGCTGCTGGCGTTTCTGTCGGGGTTCGCGGAGCGCACGCCATGATTGATCTGTTGATTCGCCATGCGCGAGTGGTCGGCCCGGCTCCGGGCCGCGGCGCGGTGCGCGGACGGGGCATGCAGCAACTCAGTGTGGTCGACGTGTGCGATGTCGCGGTCGATGCGGGCATGATCGTTCACGTCGGGCCGGGGCTGCCGGTGATAGGACGTCGCGAGATCGAGGCCGGCGGTCGCGTGCTTCTGCCGGGATTGATCGACTGCCACACACACATGTGCTGGGCGGGCAGCCGCGTGGATGAGTGGGAAAGGCGACTGGCCGGAGCGACGTACATCGAACTGCTCGGGAGCGGCGGCGGAATCATGTCGACCGTGCGCGCCGTGCGTCTGGCCGGCGAAGAGCGCCTGGCCGAGTTGCTGCTCGAACGGCTCGAGGCCGCGCTGTCCGAGGGCTCGACGACCGTCGAGGTGAAAAGCGGGTATGGGCTGAGCACGCAGAGCGAACTGAAGATGCTGCGTGCCATCGACCTCGCCGCGTCGAAGTGGTCCGGCACGGTGATCAAGACGGCCTGCATCGGGCACGCGATGGACCCTGACGAGCCGCGGGCCGTCGATCGGACGATCCGCGAGACCCTCCCGGCGGTGCATGCCGAGTTTCCAGGTGTGGCGATCGATGCGTACTGCGAGAAGTCGGCATGGAGTTTGGAGGATTGCATACGTCTGTTCGATGTGGCCGGCGAGTTGGGACACCCATGCCGCGTGCATGCCGATCAGTTCACGTCGATGGGAATGGTCGGCGCAGGCGTGCGCCGGGGCTTTCGGAGCGTCGATCATCTCGAAGCGAGCACAAGTGAGGACATTGAGCGACTGGGAGACTCACCGACGCTGGGCGTGGTGCTGCCCTGCTCGGGCTTCCACGTGGACGGAAGGTACGCCGACGCACGCCGGATCATCGACGCCGGAGGGGCCGTCGCGCTGGCCACCAACTGCAATCCGGGGTCGGCGCCCTGTGTCTCCATGCCGATGGCTATGGCGCTGGGCGTGCGCTTCTGCGGGCTGTGCCCGGCCGAGTCAATCGTCGCGGGCACTGCCAACGCGGCGTCGGTGCTGGGGCTGGAGGATCGCGGGCGCATCGAGCCGGGGCTGCGGGGCGATCTGGTTCTGATCCACGCGACCGACGAGCGTGCGCTGGTGCATGACTTCGGTACGCGCCACGCCGACGTGGTGATCACAGGCGGACGCATCGTGCGCGGCGGCTGAACGCCGGTTCGGCGTGGCGACCGGCTCAACCCCCTGCGGCGGCGATGGCGGCCTGGAGTTCGGCCTTGCGCTCTTCGGTCAGTTGAGCGCCCGATCGAGCCAGCATCGACGTGGCGAGCAGCGCCTTGACGCGCGCCGAAGTGGCCTGCGAGAAGGCTTCGTCCCACGACTTGAGAGACGGCGAAGCCGCTTCGGACAGGGCCAGGCGTCCGTGCGAAGCAAGCGCGATCAATGCGACGGGCGCGATCTGCTCATCTTCGCTCGCCCGCCGGAGCAACAGGCGCGCCGACTCGTTGCTGCGGGCCAGCGCGTCCGCGGCGGCCTGGCGCACACGCGGCGACTGGCTGGACAGAAGGTCGGCGATGACCTGGCGATCGGAATCTTCGCCCACGAGGTTGAGCAGTTGCAGGCAGGCGCCGGCCGGCTCAGAGGGCAGCGGGAGCAGCGCCGCGCGGACCCGCGCCAGGTGGTCTGCTCGCGTGCCACTCCAGCACCGGTTCGACAATTTCCGGAGCAGGCCAGCGGGCCGCGGCGGCGAGCAGCGCATCGGCGGGCAGCGGGTTGGTCTCGGCGATCAGCGCCCGGGTGATCGGCACGCCCGCGTCGGGCGGAGCAAGGCGATTGAGCAACTTGGCCGCGCTGGCACGCGTACCGGGCGAGGGGTCGGCCAGCAATGCGATGGCCTCGGACGCCACCGCCGGATCGAGCGTCGCATTGGCGCTCAGTTCGCGGTCGGCAAGTTCGAACCCCAGATCGCGTACCGGCTGTTGATCGGATTCGAGCAGTTCGGGCAGCAGGGCTGCGCGCGATTCCGGAGGGGTGACGATGTAGAGCCGGCGATAGGCTTCGAGCACCATGCGATCCAGACGCTGCTGTCGGCGTTCGAGCGATTGCGTGCGTTCGACCAGATCGTCCAGCAGCCTGCTCGTCCACCGCTCCGGTTCGATATCCTGGCGCTGTGCCCACCACGCGTGCCACTCGGCGGGCTGAGTCTGCTGGGAAAAGCCCGTAGAGCGAGCCAGCCCGCGGACGGACGCTTCGACGACCTTCGTCGAACCGTCAAGCATCCGCACCAGAGCCCGTGCCGACCACTTGGAGCGTTCTTCGGCCGCACGATCGACCAGCGCGATCACCTGCTCCTCGGAAACCCGCGAGAGGTCCAGCGCCAGCAGCAGTGAGGCGGCGGCGGTCGGGTTCTGTGTACCGGCTTCGAGCAGGAAACGACTCGCGTCGTCATGGGTCATCAGCACGTCGAGCAACGGCAACGCCGGCTCCCCGGCCGAAAGCAGCAGGCGGGCCGCGTTGGCGCGACTCTCGGGCGGGAGATCGCCGTCGGCCACTGTGGCGGCGAGTTGATGGACCGTATGCGATGCCGGTTGTGGTCGAGCGGGCGTCGCCGGCTGTGGCGTCAGGACGATCTGCGCCTCGCCGGGGGTGGCGGTTGCAAGCGGCCCCCATGAACCGTTGCGCTCATGCCCCGATGTACACCCGCCCACCCACACCAGGGCCGCGACGGCAAGAAGTTGAGCCGGAGGAGGGTGTATCACGGTCGCATTATTGCGGGCCAGTGGGAGCCCGGCGAAGCAGATGTGCAGGAAAATGCCCTAACACCGGTCGCACGGAGTTCCCGTCCCGTCCGGCAGCGGCGTCCTCGACGTGGTATGATCTACCCAACCACGGCCGGGATCCGCAGCCGCTGCCGGAGTGCAACGGCTGTGGGGAGCGTGGACGGGCGTGAATGACCGATGATTCACTCTGAGGGAGGTCAAGGATGACCGGCTCAGGCGTGACGGGGATTGATTCGATGATCGAAAACGAGCACGCGCGGGCGTTGGGGCCCTTTGTCCTCGCCCGTCCGCTGGAGCCCTCGCCTTTCGGCGAGCGGTGGCTTGCACGGCATGGGGAATCGCACTCCGACTGGACGCTCCACGCCTTTGGTCCTCTCATGGACAAGCGTGAACGGGTGATGGTTCTTTCGTGGCTTGAGACCATGGAAAGCGTCCGGCACGCGCATCTCCCCCAGATCCGGCGAGAGACGGAGCCCGGCTCGGGTCGCGTCTGGGCGGCCGAACCTTTCTTGGGAAACGAGGACGGGTTGCTTTCGCTGGCCCGACTGGTGGAACTCAAGGGCGGACGCATGCCCCCGCACGAAGTCGGGCGGGCGATGACTCATGTGCTCGATGGCTGCCGGTTTGCGCACGATCATGGCTTCTGCCATGGGGTGATCGGGTGGAACGAACTGCTGGTGGATCGGCACGGGAGCATCACGATTGATCTCTACGGGCTTCGACGGAGGCTGGATGGGCTGCTGACCAGCGACCGCGAGGTGGTGCGAGACGAGGTCCGTTCGGTTGCGATGATTGGTTACCGGGCGTTGACCGGGCTCGAGGCCGAGGAGCCTCGCATTCGCGCGGCCCGGCTGGTGCGCCGTCTGGACCGGGCCTGGGACGAGTGGTTTGAAGCGGCCCTGGACCCGGCGGGTGGGTTTGAATCGGCATCTGCGGCGATCGAGGCGTTGCCCACTGCGATGCGAGAGGCCGAGACGGAGTCGCGTCCCAGTGCGGCTCTTGCCGTGCTGAACCGGCTTCGGACGGCCTGGTCGTCGTCCTCGACTCCGGTACAGGACTGAGCGTCGAGATCTCGATGGATGGTTTCGGGGTGATCGGATAGGATGTGCCCGTCGGGCAGGCTGTCCCGGGGCGGGAGCAGGCGTGAGCGACTGGGTCGATGCGGAAGAGCATGTCGAACGCGCGCACGAGCACTACGAGGCCGGGCGATGGGATGACGCCGAATCCGAACTCCGCCGGGCCCTGGCGCTGAATCCCTACCAGGCCGAATGGCACTTCAATCTGGGGCTGACGCTGGAAGCCGCGGGTCGGCACGAGCAGGCGATCGACGCTTTTCGCGCCTGTTACGAACTGCGTGATGAAGACGCACCGGCGGCGTTGGCGATCGGCATCAACCTGGTGCGGGTCGGCAAGCCGGCCGAGGCGATCACCTGGCTGGAGCGGGCGGAGAAGCAGGATCCCTCGTCGGCCTCGGCGATCGTGCATCGGATCGACGCGCTGACCGACCTGGGCGAGATCGAGCAGGCCGAACTGGCTTTTTACATGGGCCAGCAGATCGAGCCGGAGAACGCCGACCTGTACTCGGCGATGGCCGACACGCTGCTGGCCAAGCGCGACTTCGAGCGGGCGATCTGGTGTCTGCGTGAAGCGGCGCGACTGAACGCGGATCTTCCACGGATCCACGCTCGTCTGGCGCGGGCATATGCGGCGACGGGGCGGCAGGAGCGGGCGCGGCAGTTGTATCACCGCGAGTTGCGGCAGGAACCGGGGGACATCGACACGCTGCTCGACCTGGGCGACCTGCTGAGCGACATGAACCGGCTCGAAGAGGCCGGAGAAAAGTACCGCCGCGTGCTCGAGCTTGAACCCGACCACCCCGACGCGCACTTTGCGCTGGGCGAACTGGCGGTGGCGCAGGGCAAGAACGCCGAGGCGTGCGTGCAGTTTGACGTGGTCCTGCGGCTGGAACCCGATCACCCCGACGCGCGGACCAGGCTGGCCGATCTGCTGCTGGCCGGCGGGAAGGACGACGACGCACGCCGTGCCCGCGAGTTGCTGCTCACCGAGTTGCGGCGTGTGAGACTGGAGACGGCCGGGGAGGTCGAGTCACTCAGTCTGCTCGGGCAGTTGATGCTCGATGCCGACCTTCCGCGTGAGGCTGCCCGCGTGTTCCGTCGTCTGATCGAGTTGCGTCCGGGTGATGCGTTATCACATCACCACCTGAGTGTGGCGTTGCTGGAGACGGGGGAACTGGAAACCGGCGCCGACGAAGCCAAGGCCACGCTGCGGCTCAATCCTCGATTTGTTCCGGCGATGCACAACCTGGCACTGGCGTATCTGCGGCGAGGTGAGTGGCTTCGGGCGCGGTACTGGGCACGCCAGGCGCAGGCGATCGACCCGGACGATGCTTCGCTGCGGCGGTTGCGGCTGATGATGGCGACGCGATCGGGGGCCAGCCTCGTGCGCTTCGTCTGTCTGCGCGGGGCGCGGGTGCTGCGGCGCGGCTGGTCGCTGGTCGGCCGCCCGACGCGCTGATTTTGTGCGTTCTTCACCGGGTTTTCGGTTGGCGCACGCGAAACGGTTTCATGCCGATTCGATCGTTCACGCGTGATGGACGCCGGATCACATTGAGCCCTCGGACACTGGACGGGGTGGAAAGCGCGCGGTTCTGCCGGAATCCACTCGAGGCCAACGTGGAAATGTGCCTGAAGACGGGCAGTTCTCCGGCGTCCGGAGATCGCCTGCGATGATGAACGAATCGGCATCAGGCGCGAGCATCTTCGCGACGGACGAAGGTGCTGCGGGTGTGGTCCTTCACCACGCCCGGGAAGTGAAGGGCGCGCCCGTGGGCGGCCACGTAGACGCCCGGCGGGAGCATGGCGGTTGCGAAGATGGCTTCGGTGAGGTTCTGGAGTGCGTCGGAACGCTTCATCTCGTAGGGGCGCATGGCGCCGGTGAGTACGATCGGGCAGGGCGGCGCATGGAGTCTTGCATGCAGCAGTTCGCCGGTGACGCACAGGGTGTCGGTGCCGTGCAGAATCACCACGCCGTCGCAGTCGTCGGAACTGGACAGCCGGGCAACGGTGTCGAGGATGCGGCATCGGTCCTGATCCGTCAGGTCGAGGCTGTCCTTGCTGAGCAGGGCAAGGGTGGTGATGCGGGTGTCTTCCAGCCGGAGGCGTCGGAGCATGAGTGGGACGACGCTTCGGACGTTGGAGAGGGCGCCTTGGCGCTCGTCATAGGTTTTTTCGATGGTCCCGCCGGTCGAGACCAGATGGATGTGGCGCATGAGGGTGAGAGTAGCCGACATTGGTGCCGAGCGGCGTAGGCTTTGCGGACCGCTTCGTCCCAGGAGACCGCTTCGATGACTCAACTGACCGCACCCCAGGCGTTCCATGAGGCCCAGCGTCTGATCCGCATGGGGGAGTACGCGCGAGCGTCCGGGCTGACCGGACAACTGTTCCAGAACATCCCTGATGAGCCAGCCATCCGCGGGCTGCACGGGATCGCCACCGCCCGGATGGGCTTGCCGGAAAAGGGCCTGGGACTTTTGACCGAGGCCTGCGAGAAGGCGGGCGATCAGAAGGTGCGTCCGTTTCTTCTGGCTGAGAAGGCACACGTGCTGCGGTCGCTGAATCGGGCATCGGAGGCATTGGAAGCCGCCCGGGCCGCTCGTGAGGCCGACGCGGAGAACCAGGACGCGCTGGCGAGCGTGGTCGAGGCGCTGGTCGATCTGGGGCAGTTCGACGAGGCTCGATCGACACTGCCGGAGGCGAAGGAGACCGAGGCGGCGACGATCGCGGCGGCCCGGGGGAGGCTGGCGCTGCTCGCCGGTCGTCCGGACGATGGCGCCGACGCGCTGGCGACGGCCACGGAGCGGGTGGGGGTGGCGGCCTTCGAACTGGAGATCATGCTGCGACTGCTGGGGCAACTGCGCGAGCGGCAGGGTCGGTACGAGGATGCGTGGAAGGCGTATCGGCGGGCGACGAAGTTGCGGCGCACCAAGTACGACCCGGGCGCCCATCGTGCCATGGTGAACGAGTTGATCGCCGGCTGGACTCCGGGGGCGATGGGCAAGATTCAGCGGTCCGACCTGGACGGCTCGCGCGTGGTGATGCCGATCGGACTGCCCGGCAGCGGGCATGACTTGGTGGAACGGATCGTCGCGCGGCACAGCCGGGGGCAGGGTGCGGGCGAACTGCTCGCGCTGGGCCGGGTGGCGCGTGCGGGCATGGGCGCGGTGCAGAAGTCATTCCGGCACGTGGTTGCCAAGCCCAACATGCTCAAGGGCAAGCAACTGCGTCAGGGTGGGCAGGCGTACCTGGCCCAGATCGATGACCTGAATCTCAAGGCCGCGCGCGTGGTCGATTCCAACGTGCTCAACGTCTACCTGGCCGGGCTTGCTCCGCTCATGCTCAGCGGCATGCACGTGGTGATGTGCGTGCGTGATCCGGCCGAAGCGGCGTTCGCGTGGCACACGAGCATTCCCGGGCCGCAGCATCCGTACGCGCAGGATCCCGGTGAGCAGATGGACCACGCGGCCGACGTGCTGCGTCTGTGCGATCATTGGTGCGGGCTGTTCACGTCGATGGGCGTGCGGGTGCATGAGTTCAGTTTCGAGCGATTCGCCGACGCGCCTGAGGTCGAAGCCCGGGCGCTGATCGAAGGCATCGGACTCGACTTTGAGCCCGCGTGCACCCAGCCGCACCTGCCGGCGAAGACACGGATGGGCACGACGGACCTGGCGCGTCTTCCCACCTCGCAGTGGGCGCGGCGATACGGGCACTTCAGCGGGATGCTCAAGCCCGGGTTTGAGTTGCCCACGGTTCGGGCATGACGGGCGAGCGGGCGGCCGGGCTCAGATCCCGCGCGCCCGCGATTCTTTTGCCAGTCGCAACTTGACGCGGGCGCTGTCGCGCGACCGCTTGATCGACTCGGCCTGGGCCGCCGCATCGCGCGAGTGGAGATCCACCACCCGGGCCTCCGCTTCGGCCAGTTCGGCTTTGGCCTCCGACTCGCTCAGCGACTCCACGGGAATGGCGCTCTCGGCCAGGAGCGTCAGTTCCACGTCGCTCTTCCTGGCAAAGCCGCCGTTGATGAAGAACGAGCGCTGCCCCCCCTTGGTGATGCCCTCAAACTCCAGGTGCAGTTCACCCAGCCCGAGTCTGGTAACCATCGGCGCGGTGTTGGGCAGCACGCCCATGAGTCCGTCCCACGCCGGGACATTGGCGTACTTCACCTCGTCATCGAAGAGGGCGTGGGTCGGGGTGACGACACGGCAGCGAAAGGTCTTGTCGGCCAAGGCCCGTACTCCTTCCAAGGGGGACGATCATAGCGCCGCTTGCGCGGGCGGTCATGGCCTGGGGCGGATAGGCTCAGCCCGTGCGAGTTCCTCCCTGGCTGGCCCTGGTGCTGCTCGGCGTGCTGCTGGTCGCGGCCTCGTGGTGGCGTCTGGAGGTCGGACCCTCGCCAGACGACGCCGCCGTGGCGGCACAGGTGCTCTCCATTCGGAAGGGACACCTGGTCTCCGGGCTGCTGGTGGGAGCGTCGCTGGCCCTGGCGGGCGTGCTTTTGCAGGGGCTGCTCCGCAATCCGCTCGCCTCGCCGGACATCATGGGGTTGGCGTCGGGCGCGGGGCTGGCGGTCATGCTGGCCGGCTACATCGGATATCGGCTCGGCACCGATGTGCTCGGCGGGGGCAGGCCGCTTGGACCGGCGGTGTTCGGCTCGTTTGCGGCGCTGGCGCTGGTTTATCTGCTCAGCCAGCGGCGGGGGGTGATTGACCCCGTCTCGATGGTGCTCGTCGGAGTGATCGTCAGCATTACCGCCACGGCCGGGACCATGCTCATCCAGCAACTGATGCCCGACCGCGGGTTGCACACGGCCCGGTGGCTGTTTGGCGGGCTTGATGAGGAGGCCGGCACGCCGCGTCGGGTGGCGTGCGCGGGGATTCTGCTGATCGTGGGTGGGTGGGCGATGGTGCGGAGCCGGGTTTTCGACGCGGCCATGATGAGCGCCGACGAGGCCCGGAGCGTGGGCATTCGACTGGGTCGGGTGCGGGCGTTTCAGTTCGTCGGATCAGGGGTGCTCACCGGCGGGGCCGTAGCGCTGGCCGGACCGGTCGGGTTCGTCGGGCTGGTGGCCCCGCACCTGGCGCGCGGGCTGGTCGGGCCGCGCCATGCATGGTCGCAGCCGGCGTCGATGCTGATCGGGGCATTGCTGGTCGTCGCGGCCGACGCTTCGATCCGAGTGTTCGAGGTGGCCTCCGGGCGCTTGCCGCTGGGGGTACTGACGGCCCTGCTCGGAGGCCCGTTCTTCCTCACGCTGCTGGTGGGTGGAAAGGGGCGTGGGGGTCACTTGCGATAAGTGATGCGGCCCTTGGACAGGTCGTAGGGGCTCAGTTCGACGGTGACCGTGTCGCCGGGCAGGATGCGGATGCGGAACTTGCGCATCTTGCCCGAGAGGTAGGCGAGGATCTCGGTCCGGTTTTCGTCGGGCAACTGCACCTTGAACATGGTGTTGGGCAGCGCCTCGACCACGATGGCGTCGAGAGAAATCTTGTCGTCCTGCTTCGGCATTCGGGGCAATCGTAGCCCCGGGTGGGGGGATGGTACAGCGGCGCATGGAATGCACGGCGCGCGGGCGACGCATACTGTTCCCTCCGCCCTTTTTTCCGACGCACGGCGCTGGTGGAGTCACTCATGCCCGAGAATCAGTACGTCGAACTGCCCGCTTCCACGAACCAGGCGCTGGGGATCGCCCGGTATGCGATCGACTTCCTGTCCGACGAGCCGGGCAAGAGCGGCACGCCGGATGCGAAAGTGCTGGAGCGCACACGCCAGTTTCACACCGACGCGGTGGTGTGCGGGCTCTCGGCACTGGCTCTGCAGACCAACGCCCCGCGCCTGCTCCGCGACGAAGCGCTGCAATATCCCGTGACTGAGGCTGCGCGGGCGGTGGGGCGGGCCGTCCGAAAGGGCGCCACTGTGTTCGGATCAAGCGTCGAGGTGCAGCCCGAGAAGGCGATCGTCGCCAACAGTGCGGCCGTACGAGAGTGGGACTCCAACGGCACCAACTTCGGCTTCAACCCGCGGCTGGGGCGCACGGCCGGGGAGTTCGGGCACAACGATTTCTATCCGGTGTGCATCGCCGCGGCGCAGATGGGCGGCAAGAGCGGCGCCGAGGCGCTGCGTGCGATGGTGTGCCTCGATGAAATTCGCGGACGTCTTGCGGAGGTCTTCAGTCTCAAGACCTACAAGATCGACCACGTGGTCCACGGGGCGATCGCGTCGGCGGCGGTGTTCGGGGCGATGCTGGGGGCCACACCCGAGCAGATCGAGTCGGCGATCGGCATGAGCGTCGCCCACTACATCCCGTTCCGGGCCATCCGCGCCGGCAAGCAGTTGAGCGACTCGAAAGGCTCCAGCGCTGCGATCAGCACCGAAGCGGCGATTCTGTCCGTGAAACGCGCCATGGCCGGCTTCCTCGGCCCGCGCGACATCTTCCGTAATCCCGAGGCGATTTTCCGGATCTTCGAAGGCCCCGGGCAGATGTTCGCGCCGGTCGGCAAGCAGGCCAGGAACCCGGAGCCGGGCGACGCCAGCCCGTTTGACCTGACGCTGGCCCGCTCCGGGGATGACTTTGCGGTCATGGGCATGCACTTCAAACTCGGGCTGTACGAGCACCAGTCGGCCGGCGCGCTGCAAGCGATGATCGACCTGCTGTCACGTTCGCCCGCGCTGCTCGCCGACGCGGAAGGCGGCAAGATCTCGCGGATCCGCATCGTCGCGTATGAGCCGGCGTTCGGCATCATCGGCGACCCGGCCAAGCGCGACCCGCGCACACGCCAGTCGGCCGACCACTCGATGGTTTACATCGTCGCCACTCTGCTGCGCAAGGCGCTCGAACTCAAGAAGGTCGGCTGGACCGAACTGATGCTCGCGCCTGTTGATTACGGTAGTGAGGCGATCATGAACCCGCGGACGCGATCGCTCATGCAGAAGATCGAGTTTGCGCACGGCGGGGCCGAGTACGACCGGCGCTACCCCGACGGCATCCCGACCAGCGTGGTCATCACCGACTCAGACGGCGCCACGCACGACTCGGGGCTGGTCATGTACCCGGCCGGGCACGCGCGCAACACCGAGGCGCCGCTCAAGGCGATCCTCGATCATAAGTTCCAACTGCTGGGATCACTGGCTTCGGACGAGGCGGGCGCGATTGTCGAACGACTGCAACGGCTCGAGTCTCTCACGCCGGCGGACGTCGCCGGACTGCACGGGTTTGACATCGCCTCACGCGAACCGATCGAGTGATACCGCGTCGGCTCCAAACCCGAATCTGGTGCGCCGCGGGACGCCGGACCGTTGTGAGTCGCCTGACACGGGTCCGGGCGGCAACCACCCTGCACCGCCCGAGTTCCCCTTGACTCCGACCCGGAGAGAGGCCCGAAGACTGGCACTTCTCCGGCGCGCTCGCACGCCCCGCGGCTCAACTTGAATCGGAGTGACCTCGCGTCACTCCCCTGCGGCACAAAGCGACGAAAGCCCGCACACGAACGCGGGCTCCCGCCGCAAATGATCGGCCGGGGGCTGAGCAGGTCAGCACGGGCGGCGCACGGCCGAGCAGCCGGTGATGCAGCGCCGCACCCGCGCCCGGCGCGGGGACTTGTTGGAAGGTCCGGTTTCCAGCCGGCCTCTCTCTCCGACATACAAGATGCCGACCGGGCGGTCGCAAGTCAACCACTTTTCGCGCACTGAGCGCGATCTTGGGAAATGTGGTCGGTGTGTGCAGGAGAGAATGCGGCCGGAGACGTTTGCCAGGCGATTCTCGGGACGACTGTGAAGGTCCTATTAGCCCTTCACTACGCGGTAGACGACGCCGGCCAGGAGGATCAGCATCGGCATACCCGCGATCGCCAGCCAGCGGAGACGGGACAGCGAGGTGTCATCGAGCGGGCGGATCAGCGGAGCGCCCGATCCGCTGACGCCGCGCGCAATCTCGTCGTCTGCGCCTGCCAACCACGAGACGCACGCGTCGAACAGTTCCAGATTGCCCGGATGGACCGCCACGAGGCGGCCGTCCACAGCCGCGCGAGGCTGGGCGACTCGATCGAGGGCCCACCCGTTGGATCCCACCAGCACGACCCGCTGCGTGGGTCCGCCGCCGGTCCGGCGCTCTGCGGCCGCGGCGAGCGTGTACGTCGGACGGCGCGCATCGCGGGCGGGGTCAAAGGTCACGTCGGGCGAGGTGGCGCCGGCTTGCACCTGCCAGAGGGCGATCCACTGGTTCTCCATCCACAGCCCGTCGCCGCCTGCCACGTTCAAGAGGTCCACGGTTTTCACACCGGGGGTCGGCGACACATCAATCGCGATCGGCCAGAGCAGCATGGTGGGCAGATCGCGCAGCGCCCGCTGCAGCGGGTGCTCGCCTGGGGTGCCGCGTGCGATCAGCGTTGTGCCGGGCTCAAGCCCGCGCTGGGTGGCGCGCTGGGCGACCAGCGGTGAGCCGGTCAAGGCCTTGAGCCCGAACGGCGCGAGCACGGCGGCGATCGGGTCGGTGTCGCCATAGGTCGGAAAGATCGACGGATTCACGGACAGCAGCACCGACTCTCCGCGTTCGATCAGCGCGCTGAGCGTGGCCGCCAGGCGGGTGGCGCGTCGCGCGCCCGACATTTCCGGGTCCTGGCCCGGGCTGGGGGCCACGCTGTTGGGGCTGATGACCAGGTACACCACCGGGCGCAGGGCGTCGGGGTTGATGGCCTCGATGCCGGGCGGTTCAGGCCGGGTGATCGTGGCCCACTCGATCACGTCAAGCCCGCGCAGCCGCGCGTGCTCGATCAGTTGCTCGAACGAGGGCGACGTGAGCACGAGAGGCTCGATCTCCGCGTGCACGAAGACGACGATCGGACGCGAGGGCGAGGTCAGCGTTGTCAGTGCGATGGCGACCAGATCCTCGGCGCGGCGTGCGACTTCGCCCGCTACCGCCACACCGGCACCGCTGAGTGACTGGACCGGGGGAAAGAGCGCCTGCCGATCGATGGCTGTCAGCCCCGCGCCCGGCGGGCCGATGACGATGCAGGCCTCGCCCGCTTCCAGCGCCGCCGCGACGCGGAACACCGGAGGCGCTTCCAGCCGGCGCAGAAGGTCGGTCTGTGCAGCCAGATCATCGCGCATCTGCGTTAGTTCTCGCGACATCGCGCCGGCGATGGTGCGTGATTCCTCGGGCATCGCGTCGGTCGAGGCATAGCGACCCAGTTGCGTCGCCAGCGTGTCAACCTGCGTTCGCAGGCGCTCGAACTCGGGCACGAGTTGATCGCGCAGACGGGGCGTATCGGGCAGTTCGCTTCCTTCGGGCGCCAGCGGCGGGCGGGCTTCGGCGGCCAGCGACCTGGTCTGCTGACCCTGCGCCCCCGCGAGCGCGCCTGCCTGCTGAAGGAAACGCCGGATCGCTCCCGCGTCAGCGCGATCCGTCGGTACGCTTTCCGCCAGAGTCTCCAGCCGGGTACGCAGATCTGCCAGTTGCACGCCGACCCGATCAAGCCGGTCCAGCGACGCGGCCAGCAATCCGGCCTGTTCGATCGCCGCCGGACGATCGCGGTCGCGAAGGCGTGACACGAGCGCCTCAAACTGCGAGCGTCCGCCGGCCTGTCCGACGTCGACGGTGCGGAAACCCACGTGATCGGACCGGCGCGAAAGATTGCTGAACAGGTCGATCACCGCGTCGTACGAGGCGCGATCGACTCCGGCCCGGTCGATGGCCAGCACGATTTCATAGCGCCCGTCGAGGTGGGCGAGCAGTTGCTCGGTGCGCGGGCTGAGGCGATGTAGCCCCGTGCTGGTCCAGTCGAACCTTGCCCGCGTGCGGGCCCCGCTGAGATTTCCCAGCACTACGCCGAGCAGCACGGCCGCGACGACGACCTGGGTCGATGCCCACGCGATGGGACGGCGTGCGATCATCTCCACCTCCGCATCGCCAGGGCGGCGGTCGTCAGTGTCGAGAACACGCCGACGAGCCCGAGGAGGTAGATCAGGTGAGCCGTGTCGAGGACGCCGGCGGCGAAGTCACGCATCCGCTGGTCTATCGACAGCGAGAGCAGGACGAGGTTGAACGGCTCGCCCACGCGGGTCGACAGCGTGCCCGAGGCCAGCGAGAAGAGCACGAGGAACATGACCGTGGCGAGGAAGGCCAGTGTCTGGCTGGCGGTCAGGGCCGAGGCGAAGGCACCGATGGAGACGTACACCGCGCCGATCAGCAGAAGCCCGAGATACCCGGTCAGCATCGGTCCGGGGTCGGGCAGCGGATCGGAGCAGGCGAAGAGAATGCCGGGGAAGACGAGGGTGGGGGCGAGCATGAGCGCCAGGAACAGCAGGGAGCCCCCCAGTTTGCCCAGCGCCAGTGTCCACGCCCCGAGCGGCGCGGTTCCGAGCACCTCGTACGAGCCGGAGCGATACTCCTCGCTGAACAGTCGCATTGACACGGCCGGAGCGATCGGCACGAGGAGAAACGCCGAGGTGGAAAAAAAGTAGCGCAGCGTGCTCGGCGCCCCGGGGCTGAGCGTGTTGGTCACAAACACCAATCCGGTCAGGAAGGTGAACAGCGCCATGACAAGCCAGCCCACCGGCGTGCGGAACATCGAGCCCAGTTCACGCGTGGCGAGCACCCAGGCGGACTTCATGCGCGGGCCTCCGGGTCGGCCAGGCGCACGAACGCGTCTTCCAGCGACTCACGTCTGAGCGTCAGTTCTCGCACCAGCACGCCGTGGGCGTTCAGTTCGCCGGCGATGCGCTCGCGCAGGCCGGGCTCGTCGAGGTGCAGGTCTGCGCCGGTCCACCGGTCATCGAGCGGCGTTGCTGTTTCGATGCGAACGCCCGGGAGGTTGCCGATGGCGACGAAAACCGGGTGAGCAGGCTCGACTTTGCACTCCATGTGCAGACGCTGCCCGCGCGTGGGAAGCAGATCGGAGGGCGGCCCGTCGGCGCACAGGCGTCCGCCCGCGATCACCAGCACCCGGTCGCACGTGCGCTCGATCTCGGGCAGGATGTGGCTGGAAATGAGCATGGTGCGGTTCTCGGCCAGTTCGCGGATGAGGCTGCGGGCTTCGCGGATCTGCCCCGGGTCGAGCCCGTTGGTGGGCTCGTCGAGGATGAGCACCGCCGGGTCGTGCAGGAGTGTCGACGCCAGCCCGACGCGCTGCCGATAGCCCTTGCTCAGCGCCGACACGCGCTTGCGGGCCATGGACCCAATGCGACAGCGGTCGGCGCACCGATCGGCGCTGCGGCGGGCGGCGCGGCGGTCGAGCCCGAACAGACGGGCCCGATAGCGGAGATAGTCGATGGCCCGCATCTCAGGATAGATCGGGCAGGATTCGGGCAGGTAGCCGATGAGGGCCCGGGCGGCCTGCGGGTCGGTGAGCATGTCGTGCCCGCCGACCTGGACGGTGCCGCGATCCGGGGCGAGGAAGCCGGTGATCATGCGGATGGTGGTGCTCTTTCCGGCGCCGTTGGGTCCGAGCAGGCCGGCGATCTGCCCCACCTGGAGCGCGAAGGTGAGTTCGCAAACCGCGTCGACGGAACCGAATCTCTTGGAGATCGAACGGGCGAAGATCATCACTGAGGGAGCATATCGGGCGAGGATCGGGTGAAAGTGGAGAGTGCGGTGTCCCAGGTTTGTTGGGCCGGGCGGGGAATGGGCGATAGACTTGGTTGTAAGCGAACACCAACCTCAGGGTTCCAGCAAGATGCCGAAGGGCCGCGTGTGGGTCACAACCCGGGGTATGTCTCCCGAGGAGTTGGCGCAGTTGCAAAGCGCGCTGCCTGAGGGGACCGAGTTGGTCGCCGAGCAGGCGGTGGAAGCCGCCGCGCTCGCTGTCAACGCCCTTATTGAGGGAGTCATCCTTTCGGACGGCAACGGGAAGGTGCTGTGGGCCAACGACTGCTTCGGCTCAATGGACGATGTGACGCGCTCGCGCATCCGCTCGGTGTGCGCCGAGGCGGCCGCCTGGTTCGCCCAGCGGACCCAGTCGGGCACGGCGACACTGCGGGATCTTGTGTGCAAGTTCGACGTCAGTTCGGGTGATGAGACCAAGATGTTCGAGGTGTTCGTCACCCCGGCGGTCCGCCGGAAGAGCGAAGACGAAGTCTGCCGGGCTGACGACGCGGCGCGTGTAGTGGCGGTGATGCACGACGTCACGCGGCAACGCCGGCGTCAACAGAAGATGGAGGCGATCGACCGGGCGGGGTACGAACTGGTCCGTCTGGACGCCGAAGCGATCGCGAAGATGAACTCGATGGACCGGCTGCGGGTTCTCGAAGAAAAGATCGTCCGCTACATGCGCGACGTGCTGCACTATGACCACTTTGCCATATTCCTGATCGACGAGCGGACGCGCCGGCTGCAACTGGTGATGTCCAAGGGGCTGCCGCAGGAAATCCAGGATCTGGAGTTGTACCCCGAGGCCGACGGATCGGGCATCAGCGGATACGTGGCGGCGACGGGGCAGAGTTTCATCTGCTCGGATGCGCAGTCGAACGAGTTGTTTCTTCCCGGGCTGGCGGGGGCGCAGAGTTCGCTGACGGTGCCGTTGCTGTTGCACCATCAGGTGATCGGCATCATCGACATCGAGTCGCAGAAGGTGCGGGCCTTTGACGAAGAAGACAGGTACTTCATGGAGATGTTCGCGCGGTCGATCGCGCTGGCGCTCCACATGCTCGACCTGCTGGTGCTCGAACGCTGCACGACCAACCGCAGCGTGAGCGGACGCTTCGAGGGTGAACTCAACGAGCCGCTCGAAGACATTCTCAACGAGGTGGACTGGCTGATCGACCCGACTCATGTCACGGCGCCCGAGGCCGCGGGGCACATCGCCCGCATTCGGGCCGACGTCGAGGCGATCCGGTCGCGTGTCAAGGACGTGGCCTCGGGCCCGCAGACGCTGCTGGGCGTGGAGCGGGCCTTCGCCGAGAAGACCCAGGACCCGCTGATCGCCGGGCGTCGGATTCTCGTAGCCGACGATCATCCGAAGATCCGCAAGATCATCGGGGAACTGCTGCGGAGCAAGGGCGCGACGGTGGAGATCGCAGGATCGGGTGACGAGGCGATCGCGCACGTGGAAGAGGCGGTGCGTCAGAATGCCCCGCGCTTCGACCTGGTCATCAGCGACATCCAGATGCACGACCGCAACGGGTACGAAGTGTTTTCGGCCGCGCGGAAGGCAAGCGTGAACACCCGCGTCATCCTCATGACCGGTTTCGGCTATGACCCGCACCACTCGATCGTCCGCGCCAGCCAGGAGGGCCTTCAGGCGGTGATCTTCAAGCCCTTCGAGATCGAAGTGCTGCTCGAACAGGTGCGCAAGGCGCTGGCCCAGGCTGACGGGACCGCACACGACGGCAAGAGCCAGCCGCCGACCTGAGCGCCGGGCATGTCAAGCCGCGCACGTTTGTGGTCTGCATCGACCTGAAGACGGGCCTGCGGTACAAGGGTCAGGACCGTACCGCCACGAGCGTGCGCGGCTTGCCTTCCAGGTCGTTGAGCACGGTTGGCTGTTCAAAGGCCTGCGTTGAACGGCACAGATCCAGCACCTGCTCGCGTGTCACCGATGCGATCTCGACCAGCAGCAGGCCGCCCGGGCGCAGCAGTGCGGCCGCGCCGGCGACAATCGGGGCGACCAGTTGCAGTCCGTCAGGCCCGCCGCGCAGCGCCCGTTCGGGCTCGTGCTCTCGCACGTTGCGCGGCACGGCGTCCCACTCGGCGTCGAGGATGTACGGGGGGTTGGAACAGAGGTAGGACAGGGCCTGATTCTGTCCGGCGGCCGCGTGGGCGAGCACGGGTTCGAGCAGGTTGCCGGCGCGGAGGTCAAGCCGATCGGACACTCCATGACGCTCGGCGTTCCTTGCGGTCACTTCGAGGGCGTCGGGCGAGATGTCGGTGGCGATGACGCGGGCGTGGGGCAGGTGCCTGGCCAGCGCGACGGCGATGCAGCCCGAGCCGGTGCACACGTCGGCGATGAGCGTGGCTTCCCCCGAGGGCCCGCCAAAGCCCGGGCGCGCACGCGCGTGCTGGATCACCTGCTCGACGATCGCTTCCGTACACGCCCGCGGCACGAGCACGCGCCGGTCGACGTACAGCGGGAGTCCGAAAAACCAGGCCTCGCCCACGAGGTACTGAATCGGCTCGTGCCGAAGTGCCCTCGCGACCAAACCCCGCAGGGTTTCGCGTTCCAGCGGGCTGGCCGGGCGATCGGGGTCGGTGTACAGGCGCAGGCGGTCGCAGCCCAGCACATGGGCGACGAGCATCTCTGCGCACAGGCGAGGAGAGTCCAGGCCTTTTTCCGTAAAGGCGGTGTTCATCCACGCGAGCAGTCGCCGGGTGGTCCAGGTCTGTGGGCGGGCGCCGGGGTCGCTTGGCACGCAGACAGTGTATCGAAGCGGCTCAGGTCGGCGGCGGGCCTTGCCGGTCGGGCTCCGTCGGGTCGGGCTTGACTTCCTTGTACATCGAACCTTCGACGAAGCCCTGGAGTTTGCGGGCGCGGACGGGGTGCTGGAGTTTCCGAATGGCCTTGGCCTCGACTTGCCGCACACGCTCTCGCGTCACCTTGAAGATCCGCCCGACTTCCTCGAGCGTGTAGGTGTATCCGTCGCCGATGCCGTAACGCAGTTTGATGATCTCCCGCTCGCGATAGGTCAACGTCTTGAGAACCTGGTCGATGCGCGAGCGGAGCATCTCGTTGGCGGCAGTGTCGGCCGGGGCCGATTGCCGATCGTCTTCGATGAAGTCCCCGAAGTAACTGTCCTCGCTCTCGCCCACCGGGCGGTCGAGGCTGACCGGATGTCGGCTGATGCTCATGATGCGCCGGCACTCGTCGGTGGGGATGCTCGCCTGCTCAGCCAGTTCCTCGATGGTCGGCTCCACGCCCGTCGCCTGCAGCATGGCCTTCTGGATCGAACGCAGTCTGGTCATTGTCTCGATCATGTGGACGGGGATGCGGATGGTGCGTGCATGATCGGCGATGGCGCGGGTGATGGCCTGGCGGATCCACCACGTCGCGTAGGTGCTGAACTTGTACCCGCGCTTGTACTCGTACTTGTCCACGGCACGCATCAACCCGGTGTTGCCCTCCTGGATCACGTCCAGGAACGACAGCCCGCGGTTGCGATACTTCTTGGCGATCGACACCACCAGGCGCAGATTTCCGCCTGAAAGGTCGCGCTTGGCCTGCTCATATTCCCAGAAGACGGTGGCGACGGCGGCCATCCGGCGGCCCAGGTCTTCGGTCTCCTCCAGCACCAGGTCGCGCAGTCCGTCGTGCTCCTCGGTCATCACCTCGAGGTCTTCAGGCTGGTGCAGACCCTTCTTGAACTGCGCGTGGCGCAACTCGGTGCTGAGCGTCTCCATCTTCTGCGCGATGGATCGCAGTTTTCGCATCAGGGGGATGATGCGCCCGGTGCGCAGGCAGAGTTCTTCGGTCAAAGTGGCCATGCGCCGGCGCCGCGAGGCCAGCCCGGAGAGCAGTTGCCGGCGTTTGGATGCGTTGGTGCAGGTCTTCAGGGTCGCCCAGTCCTCGCGATTGCGGGCCAGCAACTTCTCGATGGTGGGCAGATTGGCGGGGATGCGCTGGGACAGTTTGTCCTTGTGATTGCTCTCGGCCGTGGAAATCCGCATCGTGCGGTCGAACGGAAGATCGCCCGAGTGCACCAGGTGCAGGATCTTGACGGCCTCGGCGACGATGTAGTCACTCTCCAGGCAACGCCGGCGGAAGATCATGCGGGTCGTTTCGATCTTCTTGGCCAGACGGATCTCTTCATCACGCGTCAGCAGCGGGATCGAGCCCATCTGCGTCAGGTACATGCGCACGGGGTCATCGATGCGCCGGACCGGCCCGTCCTCCTGCACCGCCTCATCGATGTCGCGCTGGAAAGTCTCGTCGTCCAGCGCGGCCGCCTCGGCGACGTCACGCTCGGCCTGCGGCATGCCGTGGTGCTCGGCGTTGATCCGCACCTGGAGCACGGAGGCCTCGCCCTCGCGTTCACCCCCCGGCACGCTCATGGCGCGGAAGCGCTTGGGCAGCCCGGTCACCGGGTCCTTGTCTGCCGGCGGCGGCTGACTTTCGCACTTCGACGCCCGGTAGACGCGAGCACGGAACTCCATCTCGTCGATCAGTTCGATCCCCTGCTCGTCGATGATTGCCAGCAGTTCGTCGATGGCCTCGGGTGCGACCATTTCGTCGGGCAGGATGTTGTTGAGTTCTTCGTAACTCAACCACTTGCGCTGACGACCGAGCGACAACAACTCGGCAAGGGCTGGATGCAGTTCGTACGTCGTTGCTTGATTCGCCATACAGATCGGCCTCGGGCGCGGGCCCCGGTTGATTGCACATCGTACCTGCGCGACCTGTCCAAGTCGTTCAATCGGTTCGCCGGGCCCGCCAGGGATTCGATCGGGCGCTCTGCCCCAGCCTCTGGCGCAAGGCTCGTTCACGTTCCAGTCGTTGCGACAGGCTCTCCTCCACGTCGTTCTTCGGTCCGGCGGCGCCGGGCGAAACAGCCCAGAGTCGCGCCAGGCAATCTTCAAACAGCACTGCCACGCGGGCAGGGTTGTGATCCGTCTGTGTCTCGGTCGCTGACGCCAGCGCCACCGCCGCCGCCTGTACTTCGGGCCGAGTCTCCATGTCCAGTACCAACTCCAGCGAGGGATCGGCGCCCGCACGCACGAGACCGAGGATTCTCCCGGCCACGCACTGGGTTTCCGGACGCTCAAACGACTGCTCGGTAGGCAGCAGGTCCAGGCAGCCGGAGTGGAGGCGCCATAACTTCGGCTCGATCAGCAGGCAACCAAGCACCGACTCGCCCGTCGATAGGGCTTTTCCGACACGCAGACCGTCGGGTTTGGACGACTCTTCGCGGGCTGAGCCCGACCCACGTCGCCCGGCGCTCGACACCGCGCCGGAGATCAGTTGCGCTTCCAGCCCGGTCAGTTCGTGCAGCCGTCGGATGATCAGCCCGCGGGCCTTGGGTTCCAGTCGCCCCAGCCCCAGGTCGGCCAGCACGCGGATTTCCTCGGTCAGCGCTCGATTGAGCGCGGCCGGACCTTTCTGACTCCATGCGCTGCGGATCTTGGCGAAGCGAAACTCGAGCAGGTCGACGCCGGAGGCGATGGCGCTGCGCAGCGCTTCGAGCCCGCCCTGTCGCTTGAGCAGTTCGTCGGGGTCCTTGGCGTCGGTCACGCTCGACAGCGTCGCAATGCTCACGTCGATCGATTCGTCGAAGAACACGTTGACGGCCCGGTCGGCGGCCCGCTGTCCGGCCTCGTCGCCGTCGAAGAGAAGCACCACACGATCGCACAGGCGGCGCAGCACGCGGGCGTGCCCGGGCGTCAGGGCAGTGCCCAGCGTGCCGACCACGTTGCTCATGCCCGCCTGATGGCAGGCGATCACGTCGGTGTAGCCTTCGACGATGACGGCGTGGCGTTCGCGCTGTATGGCTCGCGCCGCCTGTTTCAACCCGTAGAGCGTGTCAGACTTGTGGAAGATCGCCGTCTCGGGTGAGTTGAGGTACTTGGGCTCGTCCGCGTCGTCGATGCGCCGGGCCCCGAAGGCGACCACACGCCCCATCTGGTCGTGAATAGGGAAGATCACTCGATTGCGGAAGGCGTCGTAGCGGCGTCCTTCACGCTCCTTGATCAGACCGGCATCGAGGTACACCCGGGGCGCGCCGCCGAGTTTGAGCATCAGCCCGTCGGGCCGGGGTGGGGCGGCGCCGAGTTCGAACAGGTCGACCATCTCCCTGGAGATGCCGCGGCGGGCGATCACCGCCCGAGCGCCCCGCCCGTGTTCAGGGTGGTTGAGGACAGCGCGGAAGAACGCGTGGGCGCTGTGGTTGGCCTCGGCGATGTCGCCGGTGGTTGGGCCTTCTGAACCTCGCCTGCTCGGCGCCGGCGGACGCAGTTCGATGCCGGCGCGCTGGGCGAGGTATTCCAGGGAGGCCCGGAAGTCCATGCGGTGATACTTTTGCACGAAACTGAACACATCCCCGCCGGTGCCGCACGCGTGGCAGTAGAAGATCTGCTTGTGAGGGATGACGGCCATCGAGGGTGTGTGGTCGTCGTGGAAGGGGCAGAGCCCGACGAACTCGCGTCCGCGTGGCTTGAGAGAGACGTGGGAGCCGACGAGGTCGACGATGTCGGATGCCTCCTTGACGCGCTGCTTGTCGTCGTTTCGCGCATCCAGACTCATGCGAGCCCCCGTGCCATTGTTCCACCCGGAGCGCGTCCGGGGCGTCAAAGCCCGGAGCGCCGGGAAGCCGGGCGCAGGGGGCCGGGGCTAGCCTAGCACCGATCCGCCGGGTTTCAATCCGCCCGCCGTTGCGCCGGCGCTCCCCGGCCGGTCGGAGCCTGCCGCGTGCGTCGGTGGTCCCGGAAGTTCGGCCCGGATACAACGAATGCATGAAGCGCCGTGTGATTGTCTACCGGGGCAGAGTTCAGGGTGTGGGTTTCCGAGCCGCCACCCGCGAACTGGCTCGTCCCCTGCCCGTCAGCGGATGGGTCCGCAATGACCCGGACGGGTCGGTCCGGCTGGAGGTGCAGGGGGATGAACTGGACATCGCCCGCCTGCTGACCATGATCCGGCGCGACCGAGGCCTGTTCATCACCAGCGAGCAGACCGGCGAACTCGACCCCGTGCCCGGCGAGGCCGGATTTGAAATCCGCTACCGTTGAGCAATCCGCAGCGGGCGTTCCCCATCAACCACAGCATCCGAGGCCTGCATATTGCTCATTCTCTTTGACATCGATCTGACGCTCATCAAGACCGCCGGCGCGGGTATGAAAGCCATGGGTGACGCCGGCAGGGAACTCTTCGGGCCGGCGTTTGACGAAAAGCGCACGGCCTACGCGGGGAGGCTCGATCCGCTCATCATCCGAGACCTGATCCGCGACAACGGATTCGAGATCACGCCGGAGCGCTGTGCCGCGATGCGGGCGGGCTATGCGCGGCATCTTCCCGCCCGCCTGGCTTCGCTCGAGTCTCTCACGCTTCCCGGTGTACCCGAACTCCTGTCACGCCTGCGACAGGCCCCGCAGGTGACGCTCGGTGTGCTCACCGGCAACTTTGAGGAGACGGGGCGCATGAAACTCGCGGCCGCGGGCATCGACTCCACACCCTTCGTCCTCAACGTGTGGGGCGACCAGTCTCCGCACGAGCCGCCGGCGCGCGAGCACCTGCCGGCCGTGGCGTTGGAGCGCTACCGGTGCGACCACGATCCGACGTTTGCGGCCGACCGGGTGACGGTGATCGGGGACACCGTTCACGACGTGTCGTGCGGACTGGCCAACGGGTGCCGCGTGCTGGGCGTGGCGACGGGGTACACCGACATGTCCACGCTGCAACGCGCCGGCGCCCATCGGGTTGTGCCGGATCTGTCTGATACCGATGATGTGTATCACTGGCTGCTGCACCGCGCCTGATCTCTTCGCATCCGGAGCCGCCCCATGACGACCGAGTCTGCCACCGCAATGGAGCAACCTGCGCCGGTCACCGCGAAGGAACGCATCGAGTCGCTCGACGTCGTACGTGGGTTCGCGATGCTCGGCATCCTGGGGCCCAACATCGTCGCATTTGCCTGGCCCAGCGCCGCGATGACCAGTCCGGCAGCCATGGGCGACACCCCGTGGAACCAGGCCGGTCACGCCATCACCAGCATCTTCTTCCTCGGCAAGTTCATGGCACTGTTTGCGATGCTGTTCGGCGCGGGTGTCATCGTTTATTCCCGCAAGTTCGAGCACGCGCCGCGGTGCCGTGGCTGCCAGTCCGACCTTTCCGGCAACGACCCATCGCTGCCCTGCCCGCATTGCGGCGAGCATGACCCGCGACGCGGGCGCCTGCGCGACGGCGCAGGTCTGTGGTATCGGCGCATCGGTTTCCTGGCGCTTTTCGGCATTCTCCACGCCGTGCTGCTCTGGTTCGGCGACATCCTCACCTGGTACGCCGTGACCGCGCTCCTGGCCGTGTGGTGGGTCCGAAGGCTCACGCCGGGCGTGCAGATCGGCGTCGGAGTGGCTCTTCATCTCATCAGCACGCTGCTCCTGCTGGGTCTGAGTGCCCTCGGCATCTGGGCCGTGGCGCAGGGGCATATCTCGCGCGATGAACTGATGGGCAATCAGGCCGTCGAGTTTCAGGGATACACCGGCACCTACCTCGACGCACTGCTCACCCGGCTTCCCACACTGGCCATGTTCTGGCTCATTCTTGCGCCCCTGTTCACACCCGGAGTCACCGGGCTGATGATGATCGGCATGGGCCTGCTCCGTACCGGAGTCCTGTCCGGTCAACGATCCACACGCTTCTACACGCTCTTGGCAGCCATCGGGCTGCTCGGCGGGCTGGGGGTGACCATCGTCGGCTTCTATGGGATTGAACGACTCTGGCCCGGCTTTGGCGGATTCATCTGGCAATCCTGCTCTCAGTTTGTCGGTATCCCCATTTCTCTGGGATACATGGCCCTGCTCATCCTCCTCCTCCGCACCGGCCGCTTCGGCGTCCTCATGCACCCGCTGGCCGCCGTCGGGCGCATGGCTCTTTCCAACTACCTCCTTCAGACCCTCCTGTGCACCACGTTCTTCTACGGGTATGGCTTCGGCTACTTCGGACGCATCGGTTACCCCGATCTGTTCCTGGTCATGGGCGCGGTCTGGGGCGTCAACATCCTCTTCAGCCTCATCTGGCTTCGTTTCTTCCGCTTCGGCCCGGCCGAGTGGCTCTGGCGTTCGCTCACGTATCTGCGGCCGCAACCGATGCTCCGCTGACCTCTTGTCCCGTACACTTTGGCCAAGGAGTGGGCGCATGGAGGCGATCTACAAGGCGCTGTGTTCTGACTTCTACGTCAACCAGAAGGTGAGCGTCAAACTCGACCTGCCCAGCACCCGCGAGACGGTGCTGGACCTGTTCGAGCGGGTTCGACGCGCCTTTCCCGGGATGCAATCCTTCCGGCGCTACGAAGAAGAGTTGGCCCTGGAGTCCGACTCCAGCGACATCCCGCACCGCTGGCTGGCGATCCGCCCGGGGCATATCCGCTCGGGGGTGGTCAATGCTGATACGCTCGAGGATGCCTACGGGCTGCATCGCTGCGTGCTCGAGGTGGCGCCCTACTTCCTGAGCATCAGTTCGCTCGACATCGAGTTCGTCGAACTGCTGTTCGGCTTCGACCTGCACGCGGCGGGCAACCACGACGCGATCGTGGCCGCCGCACTGGTCTGCGAGTCCCCCCTGGGCGCGCTGCTCGAGATTGACGGCGCGACCCCGGTGGACTTTCAGCCGCTCTTTGGGTTTCGCCTGGGCGGGGTGGGGCAGGGCATGGAAGCCCATTTTGAGGTCAAGACCCGCCGCACGCCCGATGAAGGAAAGCCTGATCCGATCAGCATCTACCTGACCATGCGGCAGTTTGACCCGGGAGGGAACGTCGAGGACCTGCCCACGGTGCTCACCCGTCTGGCCGCCGAGGGACAGCGCCTCGTGGACTCGACTCTCGTACCCTCGCTGCTGACGCCGATTCGCTCGGCCATTGCGACGATGGGAGGCTGATTCGTGCTGATGCTCCTGGCGCAGAGCAGCGCCGACAAGCATATAGGCCCGATGTTGATACAGTTGGGCCTGCTCATCGGGCTGGTGGTCTTCGCCGGGCTGATACTCCTGCTGTTCCGCAAGTGGATGTTCAGCCGGGGCGATCAGCCCGCTACCGGCTCGATGTTGGACGACCTGCGGCGATTGCGCGATTCAGGCGAGATCTCGGAGGTCGAGTATGACTACCTGCGCAGGTGCATCGCCAACAAGGCGGCCGGCAAAGAAGCGCCCCCCAGGCCTGCGGAACTGGCGCCGACGGAACTGCGCGCCCGTCCGGGCTTTGATCTGACGGGGCAGTCGCTGCCGCCCGAAGTGCTTCGTGCAATGGAACGGGAGCGCCGAAATGGCGCTTAGGGGTCGATCTTATCGGGCGAAGGCTGAATTCCACCCGCACGGGTGTCCTCCGATTTGAGATTCCTAGAGTGAACGTCGATAGTTGATGGACAGTCCCGCACACGCTCCCCCGTCCGTGAGAAGAGGGATCCATGGCCGAACATTCTGATGCGCACATCTCCAAGCCTTCACCCAGCGCCAGTCGTGGGCAAGGACCGGGCGGCGGCTCGGGAAGTTCGGGCTCCTCGGGTGGCGGGGGGTCCGATTCGGGCGGGGGCAGCGGAGGGGGGAGCGGCTTCCGCGGACGCCGCGTCACCACCTGCTCCTTCTGCGGCAAGACCAGCCGCGAGGTCGGGCCGATGGTCGAAGGCCCCAACGAGGTCTACATCTGCGCCAACTGCGTCGACCTGTGCCAGAACATCTTCCGGCAGGAGCGCCGGCGCGTCAGTTCCATCTCCGGTTCGCTGTCCGAGATCCCCGCCCCGCGTGAGATCAAGGAGTTCCTCGACCAGTATGTGATCGGGCAGAACCTGGCCAAGCGGGCTCTTTCAGTCGCGGTGCACACGCACTACAAGCGACTGCTGCACGCTGAGAGCGACTGCGCCAACGACATCGAACTGGACAAGTCGAACATCCTGCTTATGGGTCCGACGGGCAGCGGCAAGACGCTGCTGGCCCGCACGCTGGCCCGCCTGCTCAAGGTGCCGTTCGCCATCGGCGATGCGACCACGCTCACCGAGGCCGGCTATGTCGGCGAAGACGTCGAGAACCTGCTGCTCAAACTGCTTCAGGCGGCCGACTTTGATATCGAGGCGGCCCAGCGCGGCATCATCTACATCGACGAAGTCGACAAGATCGGCAAGACGTCCAACAACGTCTCGATCACGCGCGACGTTTCGGGCGAGGGTGTGCAGCAGAGTCTGCTCAAGATGCTCGAGGGCACCGTGGCCAACGTCCCTCCTCAGGGCGGGCGCAAGCACCCCGAGCAGCAGTACATCCAGTTTGACACCCGGCACGTGCTGTTCATCTGCGGCGGCACGTTCGTGGGTATCGAGGACATCATCCGGCGTCGTGTCGGCAAGAGCCGCATCGGTTTTGCGGGCGTGTCGCAGCCCGAAAACGAGCGTGTGAAGGAAACCGAGTCGCTGCTCTCGCAGGTGACCAACGAGGACGTGGTGGGTTTCGGCATGATCCCCGAACTGGTGGGCCGCCTGCCCGTCATCGCGCCGCTCATGCCTCTCTCCAACGAGGCGCTGGTCCAGATCCTCACCGAGCCGAAGAACGCGCTGGTGCGCCAGTATCAGCACCTGTTCAGCCTCGAAGGGGCCAAGTTGACCTTTACCGACGATGCGCTCAAGGCCTTGGCCGAACGGGCCTCGAAGCGGGCGACGGGCGCTCGCGCCCTGCGCGCGGTCATGGAAGAGTTGATGCTCGACCTGATGTACGAGTTGCCCGACCAGGAGAACGACGGAGCCGAGTACGTGGTCGACCGCTACGCGATCGAAAACGCCCACTCGCTGTCCGACGTTCGCGTGCCCAAGACCAAGTCAGCCTGAGCGGGCTCCCGTCGGCGGGCTGACCAGGACTCAGGCACGCAGCGCCCCTCAGCGGGGCGCTGTGCTTTTTTCCGCGTCCAGACTTAGACCGACAGTTCGCTGGCGCCCCAGTGGCGTTGTCCGGCTACGTCGACGCCGATCGCCAGGTGCAGATGTACATGTCCGCCGATCAGCGGAGCCAGCACGCCGTAGCGGTCGCTGACCAGATGCAGGTGGACCTCCGGCTGATTACCCAGGCGATGGTCGACGGCGCAGAGCACCACTGCGTGTCGGGCGACGAAGGCCTCGGCCAGCATGAGCGAGCGTTCCATGTCCGGGCTGCACGCGCCGTCAACGCCCCCGCTCACCGCGTGCAGGCGACCCTGGCGGTCGACACCGAACGCAACGCCGGGCGCCTCAGGACAGCGGAGCCCGACCGGCTCGACGCCGGGGAGCATCGCGAGCAGATCGCGCCCGCTCGGCCTGGCGTCAGGCGCTGGTGCGGCGACTGCCACGGGGGCAGGTTTGACGTCCTCACGTGGCGAGGCCTGATTGGACGATTCGCGATGGTTCTCGCCTGACAGTCCGTTGCGGAGCATGCTGTGGTCCGGAGCATCGGGCAGGTCGGATGCAGGGGCTGGCGTCGCTGGCCGGCCGACCTGCGGCGGAAGGTGGATCGTGCCGCTCACCGCCTCGCCGAGGAATCGGTCGGAGGTGTCACGAAGCCGGGTCAGAGCGGACTGGGCGGCCACCTCATCATCGGCGATCATCCCGATCTCGACCAGGTGCAAACGCCGCGGCGACAGGGCGGCGATGGACTTGATTTGTCGGTAACTGGCCACGACGTCCGACTCGCGCGTCGTCGACAACACGACGATCGCGTCAGGCGGGTCGCTCAGACCATCCAGACCGGCCACGAGGCGGCCGACTTCGTCCTGTCGGGGCAGCAGCACCACGACGCGCGGGCAGCGACGGGCCACGTCGGAGACCGCGGTGGCGATCGACGCACAACGGTCACCCAGGGCCAAGCGACGCCCGTGCACCCAGGCGACCCATCCGGCCCCGGCATGGCGCACACAGCCCAGCGACTGCCCGGCACGGCTTGCGATACTGGTGCAGAACTGCTCGAACGCCGATTCAGGTTCATCGAGGTGCGCCGCGACGACCAGTTCCAGTCGGGATCCGCCCTGGTCGGTCGGACCGCCCAGATCCGGATCGACGCGGCGGACCGGCTGGGCGTCGCCGAGGAACAGATCCACCAGTGCGTCGCAATCCGCTTCGCGCACTGCTTCAAGTCTGGAGAATGCCGATCGCTCGATGCCCTTGATTTCGTGTTCCATCAAGGCCTCACGGGAGTCAGAGGTGCGACGCCTCCCACGGCGGCCTTATTCTCGCCGATCCGCGCACGCTTTGCAAGTCGGGCTCATGCCGGCTTGGACATTCCGCGCGCCCGCAGGTGAACCTCGTCGGCCCGGTCCCCCGTGTTCTCGGTGGGTGTCTCCATGATGCCGGGGGAGAGATCCACGATCGTCGGCCCTCTTTGCGCGATCATGTCATCGATTGCCGAGTGCAATCCGCAGAGTTCGGCCGAGTCGACTTCGTCCGGCTCCAGCGAGCGGTCGATGCCGGCGTGCTCGATCAGCCACTCGCCCAGGTCGCGGTAGTCGAGCGCACCGGGGCTGTCGGGCGCGTAGTCGTCCACAGGCTGCCCGAACGAACTGGCCTCTTTGAGGGCAGTGTCAAACCGCACCTGCATGGGGATGACGTACTCGGGGAACTGCCGGCGCAACTCGTCGAGCAGATCCCGTGCGAGCGGGCTGTCGGGGTCGTGCAGCGTGGGAACCAGGCGCGTGCGTACCCGCATGCCCAGACGCCGGGCAAGCGAGCGAACCGTGGCCACCTGCCGGGCAGCCCCCTGGAGGCTGAAATAACTCGTTTCCACGGGGATCAGGATTTCCCTCGAGGCCGCCAGCGCGTTGTAGGTCAGCAGCCCGATGGAGGGTGGGCAGTCGATCAGGCACACGTCGTACCCGCTCGGGCTCGCGTCGCGGATGCGATGAATAGCCCGCGCGAGCCGATATTCCTTGTCCTCGGCCGACACCAGCGGGCTCTTCGGGCTCTCCAAGGCCGCCACCTTCATGCGGCTGGGCGCCAAGTCCAAGTTCCGCGCCACCCGCCACAGCAGGCGCGAGTAGTCGATCGGCTTGTCCTCGGGCGTCATCATCGCGTCGGCGATGTCGATTTCAATGCGTGACTCAGGCACCGCCAGCCCGGCGGCGCAATGCCCCTGCGGGTCCAGGTCGACCAGAAGAGTCTTGAAGTTTCGCTTGGCCAAGATCGACGCCAGGCTGATGGCCGTCGTTGTCTTCCCGCATCCGCCCTTCTGGTTGATGATGGCGATGACCCGCAACACTGCACCCCTTTCCTGTGCCTGGTCCCGGGAACACGCACCGGAGGTGGCGAGAGAACGACACCTTGTTGCCACGGTTATCGGGTCCGAGGCAGGAAAGTCTCAAAAAAGGCAACTTCAATGGACAGATATCGACTCGATGCCCCGGATCACGGCCTTCGGCTCAGGCGATCGCACCACACGGGCCTTCCCCCGCCCGGTCGGAAGTACCAGACGCATCGACCCGGCCAGAGACTTCTTGTCGGATGCCATGCGATCGAGGATGCGGTCCACGGGTGGAAGTTGCCGCACCTCGACCGGTAAACCTGCTTCCTCCAACAAGTTGCGCACGCAGACGGCCTCGGCGTCGTCGAGCAGCCCCAGCGCCACCGCCGTCGAGCAGGCGGCCCGGAGACCCAGCGCCACCGCTTCCCCGTGCAGGAGCGGTGCATGTGCCGGGTCGCCATCTGGCGAGAGTTGCGGCAGGGTCTCGATGGCATGGGCAAAGGTGTGTCCGAGGTTCAGCAGTGCCCGACCGCCGGACTCGTCGAGTTCGCGCTCATCTGAACCGACCACTGCCGCCTTGACCGCCACGTTGCGGGCGACCAGTTCGGCCAGGGTTTCCGGCACGCGCCCGAGGATCGGGCCTATCGCGCCGCTCGTCCAGTCCCACAGGTCGAGGTTGCCCCAGTCAGCACTGATCATGGCGTGCTTGATGCACTCGGCCAGACCGGCGCGGAACTGGCGAGCGGGCAGAGAGTCCAAGGCGTCGACGGACGCGATGACCAGTTCGGGCTGGTGGAAACTCCCGACGTAGTTCTTGAGCAGGTTGCCTTCGTGGAGCAGGTTGACACCTGTCTTGCCGCCGACCGAGGCGTCGACCATCGCCAGCAAGGTGGTGGGGCACTGGATGACTCGGAGCCCGCGTTTGAAGGTGGCCGCGACGAATCCGGCAACGTCACCGACAATCCCGCCTCCCAGAGCGACGACGATGTCGCGTCGATCGAGTTTCGCGGAGGCGGCTCGCCCCAGGAGCCTCTCGACCTGAGCCAGAGACTTGTTGCTCTCCGAGGCTTTGAGAGGTTCGAGCACCGGCACCAGTTCGGCCTCGGTGAGCGAAAGAGAGCAGGAACTGACAAGCGCGGGCGGGAGATCGGCGTCGTGGATCACCAATACCTTGCGCGCTCTGCCCGCCACCGGGCGGACGAGCACACCAAGCCGGGCGAGCAGCCCCGCGCCCACGATCACGTCGTAGGACTTCGACGCTGCTTCCACCCTGACCATGCGTTCTTTCACGGTTCTTCCCGGTCGTTCCACTCCACCGGCAACGCGTCGCCCCAGAGCATTTCCAGGTCGTAGTACGCGCGGGTATTCGGTTCAAAGAGGTGGACCACGACGTCGACGAAATCGGCCAGCAGCCACAGCGATCGGTCGTCGCGAGTGCTCTGAAGCCGTCCGACGCGCTGATTCGTCGCCACTTCCTCCACATGCTGCAGGGCCGAGCCCATCTGCCGCTGCGAGGTGCCCGAGCCGATGACAATGTAGTCGGTGACGTTGCTCAGGCCGCGGACATCGAGCACGACGATGTCCTCGCACTTGTCGTCGCGCAGTGATCGGGCCACGTCGATGGCGAAGGCCCGGACGGCCTGGGGATCGGAAAGCGAGCCTCCCGCAGTCGCGGAGGCCCCCTGAGCCCCCGGATCCGCTGCAACCGCCCCCGGAACCTGTTGTTGACGTGTCTGTTCTTTCATCGCTCAAGGTTAGACACGCCGGGGTCAGGATCATCGGCCTGCGGCTTGCGAAAGACCGTCAGGCCCGGCTCGAGGTGGCTGACTGTCCAATCCCGGAGATCGGACAGGAGGTCGTCAACTGTGTCCGGCCGCGTTCCCCAGATTGCCAGGCAGCCCCCGCCCGCCAAGCAGCGGCACAGTTCGGCCAGGGTCGGGCGGTCGAGTTGGCTGATCGGGCTGACGATGGTGTCGAAAGCGCCGTCGAGTTCGCCGCGCAGAGATTCGACTCCGCCGCGCTCGGCGGCAAGGTGTGGGACGGGATAGCGGCGCCGGGCAAAGCGAACCGACTCTCCGTCGCGTTCGAGTGAGACAACACCGCCGGACGGTCCGACCGCGCGGGCGAGAGCGGCCGAACCGGCGCCGGTGCCGGCTCCCAGTTCGAGCACGCGCATGCCCGGCCTGATGACACGGGCCAGTGCTTCGTAGGCCGGGAGGCGGGGGTCGGGCATGAGGTCGGCGTACACGCGGGCGTGTTGGCAACGGATGCGCATGCCCGCGCCGTCGGGAAAGCGCACGAGGTAGTCCTTGGAGCCTGTTTCCCCGGTGGCCAGGGCCCGGGCCAGCGGCGTGGCGTCGCGCTCGGTGTATCGCACCTGCTCGACCACCAGTGAGTTGCGCATGCCCAGCAGATGTCGCAGCGCCTGCATGAACCGGTCCAGCCGCCGACGCCGGCGCAGTCTGCGTCGCGATCGCTCCCGCGCCTCGGCGTCGCCGACGCGAATCGCCCGTCGCAGCGAGGGTTCCTGCCCCGGCTTCACGTATCGGCTCCGGTCCACAGCGGCAGACCGGCACACGGCCCGGGCGAACGCGGCGCGGCCGGCGCAGCGCTCGAAGGAGTCAGCCAGATCCACGGCGTCGGCCTGTGCTGGTGTGCGAGTGTGGCGCGATAGGTCGAGCCTTGGTGCAGGCGGCTGACCAGCACCGGATCGTTGCATTCCTGCGAAAGGTGCAGGAAGATCACGTGCTCGCGCGGCTGCGCCCGGCGCAGCACCGCCAGACACTCGTCGTTGCTCAGGTGCCCCGAGCCGCCCATGATGCGGCGTTTGAGAAACTCAGGCCGCCCCGAGGCCATCTGCATCTTCGGGCAGTAGTTGCTCTCGATACCAAGGACGTCGCAGTCGAAGACGTGCTCGACCAGGTCATCGCTGGGCCGCCCGACGTCGGTGGCAAAGCCCAGCCGGCAGCGCCGGCTCCGCTGTTCATCCTCGATCTCGAAGCGGTAGACGACCACGCCCAACTGGTCGTGGTGCAGCAGTCGCGGGTGCACGCTCACGCGGTCGAACAGGCGGAACGGTTCGGTGAAGGTCTCGACGCGGTCGCACCACAGCCCCACGCGCTGTGCGTGCCCGCGATGCGACGAGTGCATGTAGATCGGCGCCTGCACGCGCCGATGCCGCATCCACGAGACGTGCGCGTGGTCGGCGTCGAGGTGCGTGAGCAGGATCGCGTCGATCTCCCACAGTTCGATGCCCAGTTCGCACAACAAGGCGCCGGTCCGGCGCGGGCTCAGCCCCGCGTCGATGAGCACCACGCGGCGCGTCCCGCCGTCGGGCAGCAGGAGGACCGAGCAGTTGCCGCGCGATCCGCTGGCCAGCACGCACAACGCACCGACGGCGTCCTCCGGCATGGCTTCGAACGAACCTGACTTACGTGCGTCCCCGGAGGTCATGGTGGTTACAGAGCCGTCAGCGCGTCCATGCTGACTTCGCTGTCGACGCTCTTCCGCGGCATGCGACACAGGGGACGCTTGGCGGTGCGGACGAACTCAGCCAGTTCGGCGACGGCCTTGCTGTCGGCCGCCATGCCGTCGAGCAGTTCAAGCAGCGGCGCGCGGGCCAGCGACTTGCCGTGGAAGCCGAGGCGATAGGCACGGCGGATCGCGGTGATCTCCGCGTTGTCAAACCCGTGGCGCCGCATGCCCACGACGTTGATCGACCCGATGATGTTGCGAACGCTCAGCGTGGCGAACGGCGGCACATCGCAACTGGCCACCGCGCCCCCGCCGATGAACGCGAACCGCCCGACCCGGCAGAACTGGTGCACGGCGGAAAGGCCGGACAAGGTCACCTTGTCGTACACCACCGTGTGCCCGGCCAGGCACGAGTTATTGACCATGATCACATCGTTGCCCACCACCGCGTCGTGCCCGACGTGGGTGTTGACCATCATGAAGACGCGGTTGCCGATGGTGGTGGGGCGCTCGGGCTTGGTGGCCGCGTGGATCGTGACGTGCTCGCGCAGCGTGCAGTTCTCACCAACCACCACGCCGGGGGTCGGGTCGCCGGGCTTGAACTTCACGTCCTGCCCCGGAAAGCCGATGCACGTGAACGGATAGATGATGGTGTTCGCCCCGATGGTCAGCGGCCCGCGCAGATAGACGTTGCCCAGCACGCGGACGCCGTCTCCCAACGTGACAGGCCCGTCAATCTCGCATCGAGGCCCGATTTCCACGCCCTCTCCCAGTTGCACCTGGGATCCCACGTCGGCCGAAGGATGAACGCTGGTCATGGGGCAATCGTATGCGTTTCCCACGCGCCGATTCAGCCGGCATCACGCAGCCGCAGCAGTTCGGCGACCGCCCCGGGGTCAAGGTTTCCGCCGCTGATGACCACGCCGACCCGGCGGAAATCGACCTTGCCCTCCCGGGTCTGCCTGATCAGTCCGGCCAGCCCCAGCGCCCCCGTCGGCTCGACGACCAGTTTGAGCCGCTCGATCAGCAGCAGCGCGGCCGACGCCAGTTCGGCATCGCTCACGGTCATCATCTGGTCAACGTTGCTCAGCACCATCGGGAACGTGTACCGACCCAGGTACGGCGTCCGCGCCCCGTCGGCGATGGTGGGGGGGTTGTGCACCGTGCAGAGCCGCCGCGTGCGGAACGACCGCGTCGCGTCGTCGCCGAGTTCGGGCTCGACGCCGATCACGCAGCAGCCGGGCGCGAGCGCCTTCACCGCGATCGACACGCCCGACAGCAGCCCGCCGCCGCCGCAGGGCACGAACACCGCATCGAGTTCGCCCGCCTGCTCGATCAACTCCAGCCCGACCGTCCCCTGCCCGGCGATCACGTGCGGATGGTCATAGGGCGGGATGACGCTCAGCCCTTCCTCGGCCGCGATCGTCCGACCGATCTCCTCGCGCGATCCGGAGGCCGGGTCGTACTCCACCACGCCGCTGCCCGCGGCGGCTTGCTCCAGATACGCCTCGGTCGCGGCCCGCTTGATGGCCGGCGCGTTGCTCGGCATGACGATCACCGCCCGCCGACCGAGTTCGGCGCCGGCCAGCGCGATCGCCTGGGCGTGATTGCCGGAGGAATAGGTGAGAACTCCTCGGGCTTCAGACGCCAACTGCCGGACCGCGTTGTACGCCCCGCGAAACTTGAACGCACCGACGCGCTGGAAGTTCTCGCACTTGAGCAGCGTCCGGCACCCGACCAGCCCATCGAGCCGGCGCGAGTGATGCAGCGGCGTGCGATGCGCGATCCCCGCGATCCGCCCGGCGGCGGCGCGAATGTCGGCGATGCTCACCGCGCCGGCCAGCGACATGTCGGGCAGGGCGTGCTCGGCATGGATCTCGTCGGGCATGCCCGAGTGTATCGGGCGGGCCATCGGTGGGCGGGGCAATGCGGCAGGCCGAGGCGGCAGAGCCATGCAGAGGCCGCCGAACCGAGTCTCGGATCCGGCGATTGATTCCCGATTCCCGTCTGCCGCTTCTCTCCTGCCCATGCCCCGACCCGGACGCTCGCTCCGGCCATCCGGCCCGCTGCCATCCGGCCCTTTGCCATCCGGCCCTTTGCAACGAAAAAGGGCGCCGCCGAAGCGGAGCCCCTCTGCGGTTCTGCTGCGTTGCTGCTGTTCCTACGCCGCCAGACTCAGTCCGCCGCTGCCTGAGGAGGAATTGGCGTTCGAGCCGGTGCCGAAGATGACCTGGCCGGGCTCGCTGGCCACCGAGACGCCGCCGCTGCGCTGGGCGATGACGCGATAGAGCGCCATGGCCAGCCCCTGCGGCACGTGGCCGTCCATGAAAGAGCGCTCTTCGACGACGTCGATGAGTTGCCAGTTGCTGGCGGCCCCGTCGATGGGGAAGGTGTTGCGTTCGATGCGGAATGAGGTTCCGCCCGCGCGGCTGCCGTCCCACTTCACCTCGATGTGCCCGTTGTTATTGAGCGACGCGCGGACATTGGTCGGCGTCTCGGGCGCGCCCAGCGGGCCGGGCTTGCTCGGCGGCGGGATCGACGCGAGCGAGTAGACGATGTTGCTGTCGGTGGCTTCGGCGTACGCCTTGATGGTCTTGACCAGCCCCGCGCCAAACTCCTTCAGGATGTCGGCGTTGGTGTGGTAATTGACGGTGGCGTTGCGGCTGGCGACACGTGCTGTAAATGCGGCCGATTCGGTGGTTTGTGCGGCATTGATCAATGTCGCCAATGCCGTGACCTGCGAGGTGTCCAGGCCGATGTTGGCCGCGTTGCTGGCCCACGAGGCGGCGCGCTGAGCGTACCAGGCGATCAGTTCCTGCCGGGTGTTCGGAACGACGGAAGCCATGTCTTACAGTCCTTTCCGGCGCTCGCACGGGCCGCCATTCGTTGTTGTATCGGCCGTCGGAGTTGTTGTTGCATCCGGCGGCGTGTTGCACACTTTGGAACGGCCGGGTCATCGGCCGGAGCGGGCCGTGGTGCTTTGAAAATGGATGGTGCGCGCGGCTTGCGCTTGGAGTTTGTGGTGCTTTGAAAATGGATGGTGCGCGCGGCTTGCGCTTGGAGTTTTCCCGCACGCTTTTTGGGCCGTGGTGCTTTGAAAATGGATGGTGCGCGCGGCGGCACCTCTTCGGCGAAAGTTGCGCCCCCGGGGAGACCCGGGCACATAGCCAGATGGCAAACGGCCAAAGATCCAGATTCCGCATCCGGTCCCCCGGGCCCCGGCCTCTCTGGCCCTCTGTTCTCTGGAAATCTGGCCTTCCGGCCAGGTGGCCAAGCGGCGAGGTGGGGGAGGGGCGATGCGGGGGCGGAGCGAGAGATCCAGGCCCGGCTGGAGGGCTTCCCCAGCCCGCAGCGCCAGCGAGCGAGCCGGTCCGGGGTCCGACTCCGGGGAAAGAAGCACAGCAGCCCCGTCGTGCGGCCCAGCCCCACATCCGCGAGCCGGGCCAGCCCGGTTGAAGCGCTCCAAAACCAGAAATCGGCCGCCCTGCTTTCGCATTGCGGCCGGTCGCTCCGTAGAGCGTGGCCTTCGAATCCTTCTTCTTGTTGCCGAAAGACTCGCGGGCCAGGATCAGATACACACTCCCAGTATGGCGACTCATACGGTGCTTGTCAAGCCGCCCGAAATCCGTCATCATACCGGTCTATGACACAACAGAAGTCAGAAGGCCTGGTCCTGGGTCTGGACGTGGGATCCCAGTCGATCGGATGGGCATTGATTGATTCCGATTCAGGTCGAATCGTGGCCACCGGAGTCCGGATCTTCCCTGAGGGCGTCGATCGCGACCAGACGGGCGGAGAGAAGTCGAAGAGCCAGACCCGGCGAACCGCCCGGGGGATGAGGCGACAGATCGCCCGGCGTCGGCTGAGAAAGCGCCGGCTGCGTCTGGCTCTTCAGCAGCGCGGCTTGCTCCCGAGCGGTGAGGCTGACCTGCAGAGCCTGCTCTCACGCGACCCGATTGAACTGAGATGCCGTGCGCTCGATCAACCGCTGACGGCGCACGAGCTTGGCCGCGTCTTGTTGCACCTGGCTCGGCGCCGGGGGTTCCAATCGAACCGTAAGGAGGGCAAGTCTGACAGCAAACTGGTCGAGGCCATCGACACCTTTGAACAGGAGATCAAGGACTCTGGCTGTCGCACGCTTGGGGAGTACCAGCACCGCCGCTTGGCGGCCTTCGACCCGGGTGCCGATCGCCCCGTCCGTGGAAGCCGAACCCGCCGCTCGATGTACCGCGAAGAGTTCGACCTGATTTGGAACGCCCAGCGGCAGCATCATCCCGACATGCTTACGGAAGATCTTCGTACGTTGCTGGACAACGCCGAGTCTGACGACGTCTGGATGCACCAGGGTCTGATCTTCGGACAAAGGCGCATGTACTGGCCCAAGTCGATCGTCGGACGGTGCGAGTTGATTCCGCAGAGGAAGCGCTGTGAGCGGGCGGATCGGCGTGCGCAAAGCCTCCGGATGCTCGAGGAAGTCAACAACCTCCGCCTGACCGACATGGGGACGGGCGAGCGTCGCAAACTCACCGACGCGGAACGTAGAAAGCTGCTCGCCGAACTCGCCGGGTCCAAAGAGCTCACGTTTGACAAGATGCGCGAACTGCTCGATTTCGGCGACGGCGTGCAGTTCAACCTTGAACGCGGGGACCGCAAGAAGCTCAAGGGGCATGAAACCGACTACATCATGCGTGGCAAAGCCGTGCTGGGGAAGGACTGGGACAAGTTCGACGAGGGCATCAAGAACGAGGTTATCCACGTCCTCCTCAATGTGGACGTCGACGCGCTGGCGAAGGTGAAGTTGGAGCGGCTTGGCCTGACCGGAAAGCAGGCGGATGCGGCGCTGTGGGCCACGGCGCGCCTTCCGCAGGGGCGGGCCTCGTATTCGATCGAGGCCGCCGAACGTCTGCTCCCGCACCTTGAGCGCGGTCTCTTGCTCATGGCCAACGACCCGACGGACTCGGCGATCCACGCGGCTGGATTCCTGCGGCCAGACGAGCGTGTCCCGGGCCAGCGGACCGAGCTTGGTCCGTCGCCGGACATCGCGAATCCAATTGTGCGCCAAGCGCTCGTGGAGGTGCGACGTGTCGTCAATGCGATCGTGCGGGAATACGGTCGGCCAACCGCCATTCATATTGAACTCGCCCGAGATTCCGTAAAGTCCTTTGGGGAGCGTGCCAAGGCGCAGCGCGATCAAAGAGCTCGCGAAGCCGCACGCGACGAAGCGCGGGCGGTGATCGAGCAGCATGGCCTTGCGCCCCGCGAGAGGCTGGTTCGGCGTTATCTGCTGTGGCAGGAGCAGGGCGGCCTCTGTGTGTACACGGGCCGGCAGATCGGCCTTGCGCAGCTCTTCGATGATGCGCAGGTCGATGTGGACCACATTCTGCCGCGCTGGCGCAGCCTCGACGACAGCATGATGAACAAGGTCGTGTGCTTCCGCGAAGCCAATGCCGAAAAGGCCGATCGCACACCCGCCGAGTGGTTGGAGAGTGACCCGGAGCGTTTTGCCAGCGTGCTCGGCTTCGTGAAGGCGGCGAAGTTGCCCTATCCGAAGCGGGACCGCTTCCTTCAGAAGAACATCATGCTCGATGACTTCGTAGCACGGCAGTTGACGGACACGGCCTACATCAGCCGGCTTGTCTTTCAATATCTGGCGCAGCTCGGGTGCGACCTGGTCACACCCCGCGGTGGCATGACCGCCGAACTTCGCCGTGCGTGGGGGCTCAACAACATCCTCGGCGAAACGGGTGAAAAGAACCGGGCGGACCATCGCCACCACGCGGTGGATGCCGCCGTCATCGCCCTGACCAGTCGCTCGCGGCTCAAGGCGCTGGCGGATGGCCGGGGCAAGCAGGTGGCTCCGCCGTGGCCCACGCTTCGCGAAGACCTTGACGCGGCCGTGAAGCGGATCAACGTCTCCTATCGTGTGCAGCGGAAACTCAGCGGTGCCCTGCACGAGGATACGTTCTATGGACGCACACAGCGGCTCGAATGTGGCCCGGACGGCGTGGACACCGCGGCCCGGCCGCATGCAAAGGGCTGGATTGAGGACAAGGAGACGTTTGTCCGCCGCAAACCAGTCAGCGATATCAAGAACGCGGGCCACCTGGAGAAGGTGCGTGACTCGACCATCCGTGCAATTCTAGCCGAACATGTGCGGCGCATGGGGGGCGATCCGGAGAAGGGGGCGTTTCCGAAGGGCTGCTTCGAAGGCGCAAACACGCCACGAATGCCGAATAGGGCCAACAAGGAGCCGAAGGAGGGGCAGCCCAATACAGGCGTTCCGATCAAGCGGGTGCGCATGTTGGAGAACTCCCGGACGATCCGGCGCGTTTCCGAGCGGCGGCGGGACCAGTACGTCAAGCCGGGCAACAACCACTCCATCGCGTACTTTGCCGTCCCGACGCCGACGGGTGAGCGATGGGAAGCCGTGGTGACCCCGATGATCGATGCCGCGCGGAGAGTGCGCGGCCTGAGGTTGCCGCCCGTGGCTGGCCAGCATCCGGACAAGCCGGAGGCTCGCTTCCTGTTCAGTCTTTGCATCGGCGAGATGTTCGAGATGAACGACCCGGATGGGAACGGCGGCCGCGTGCTCTGCACTGTGAGGAAGATGGATGCCTCTGGTCGGGTCGACTACAAGACGCATACGGATGCTCGCCCCGCAGGCGAAATCGTTGCGGACAATCTGTACTGCTCGGCGTCGAAGATGCAGAGGCTAGGTGCGCGGAAGCTGACGGTCGACCCTCTGGGCAGAACGCGCTGGGCCAACGACTGAGGAGCCGTCGGCGTGATCAAACGCCTGATCGAGATTTCCGCCGAACCAGCGCACCTGGCGCTCGAGCAGGGCCACCTGCTGGTCATTGGAAAGGACAGCGACCGCCACCATCTGCCGATGCGGCGGCGCATTCCCCTTGAAGACCTGGGCGTGCTCGCCGTAGACCACGATGAAGTGACCTACACCCACCGCCTGCTGGGCGCCGTCGCTCAGGCCGGGGCGGTCGTCGTGGTGTGCGGCCAGGACCATGCTCCGGCGGGGCTGCTGGTCCCGTTCAGCTCGCATGCCGAGCAGGTCTGGCGTGTGGACGAACAGGTCAAAGCCGGGAAGGTCATTCGCAAGCAACTCTGGTCGCAGATCATTCAAGCCAAGATCGAGGCCCAGGCCGCCAACCTGGCCGACGCCCAACAGGCGGCGGGTTTGCGGGGCATGGCCGGGCGGGTTCGATCGGGCGACCCGGACAACATCGAGGCGCAGGCGGCGCGGCGGTACTGGGCGGCTCTGTTCAAGGGCCTGCCCGGCGAGCGCTTCCGACGCACGCCGGGCCAGGGTGAGCCGCCCAACAACCTGCTCGACTACGGTTACGCCATCCTCCGAGCGGGCATGGCGCGGGCGCTGGTTTCAAGCGGCCTGTTCCCGGCGATCGGCCTCAAGCATGCGGCGCGCGGGAATGCCCTGTGTCTGGCTGATGACCTGATCGAGCCGCTCCGGCCGATGGTCGACGCCCGGGTGCGCCGGCTCGCGTTTGAAGGTCGGCAGGAACTTGATCAGTCGGTGAAGGGAATTCTGCTCGGCGTGCTGCACGCCACCTGCTCCGATGGCGGCAGGTCAGGCCCCCTGATGGTGATGCTGTCACGCTATTCGTCGTCGCTGGCCGACAGCCTGGCATCGGGGAGTCCGGCACTGCGTATCCCGGTCGAGGAGTTTGGCATGGTCGATTCTGAGGGCGCAGACGACGGGCAAACGTGAGCCATGCCCTCGCTTTCTGCGTACAGGTTCATGTGGGTTGTGCTGATGTTCGACCTTCCGATGCACACCAAGGCGGACCGCCGCCGCTACGCGATATTCCGCAAGAAACTGCTCAAGGACGGGTTTGTGAAGATGCAGTTCTCGGTGTACATCCGGCACTGCGCCAGCCGGGAGAACGCGGAGGTTCACGAGTTGCGGGTCGGCCGATGGGTGCCTCAGGAAGGGGAAGTGCGGACCATCACCATCACGGACAAGCAGTACGAAAGGATGCGGCGTTTTGTCGGAAAACTGCGGACAAAGGTCGAGGATCCGCCGTCGCAACTCGAGTTTTTCTGAGTGGTCCGGCCCGCAAGTCCAGCGGATTCATGGACTTGCGGGCCTGCCAGTGTATCTGATCCTGCCCCGAGAGCAATCCGCAACTGTACTCAGTCAGCGCATCGCGTCCCGGCGAGTGTATCTGATCCTGCCCCGAGAGCAATCCGCAACCCGATGGCGGCGATGCCGTTCCAGGGCGGGAGTGTATCTGATCCTGCCCCGAGAGCAATCCGCAACGACGGGGCGGCAGCACTGCCCCTCGATGAGAGTGTATCTGATCCTGCCCCGAGAGCAATCCGCAACGCACTGGACGACTCGGCCGGGGGGGTAGTCAGTGTATCTGATCCTGCCCCGAGAGCAATCCGCAACAGCGCAACGCTCACTGCGACGCCCTTGTCGAGTGTATCTGATCCTGCCCCGAGAGCAATCCGCAACAAGAATGTCGGACAGTTCAACCTCATCTGCAGTGTATCTGATCCTGCCCCGAGAGCAATCCGCAACTCCGTGGTCGAATGGGCTGAGACCCAACCCAGTGTATCTGATCCTGCCCCGAGAGCAATCCGCAACTGCGATGACGGTTTTTCCGTCGGCGGCGAGAGTGTATCTGATCCTGCCCCGAGAGCAATCCGCAACCAGTCCAGACGTAGGGGCTGTCATACCCACAGTGTATCTGATCCTGCCCCGAGAGCAATCCGCAACTGCACGCCGTACACCATGACACGACGGGGGAGTGTATCTGATCCTGCCCCGAGAGCAATCCGCAACTCGGCGGGTTCGGACCTCTATCGTTCGCAAGAGTGTATCTGATCCTGCCCCGAGAGCAATCCGCAACGCAATGGTGGAAGCGTTGTGTACGGTTCCAAGTGTATCTGATCCTGCCCCGAGAGCAATCCGCAACAGCGACCGCGTCGTCGAGGTCGGTGCCCGTAGTGTATCTGATCCTGCCCCGAGAGCAATCCGCAACGATTCACCGGGGCGGTCACTCACAGCCTGAGTGTATCTGATCCTGCCCCGAGAGCAATCCGCAACTGCGCACGATCAACACGGTCACAGCGCGGTAGTGTATCTGATCCTGCCCCGAGAGCAATCCGCAACCCGACGGCCGCGATGCCGTTCCAGGGCGGGAGTGTATCTGATCCTGCCCCGAGAGCAATCCGCAACACCGCCGAGGGCGCCCCGGTCCTGATGTCCAGTGTATCTGATCCTGCCCCGAGAGCAATCCGCAACTCGGCATGAGGAACAACCAGAACAACCGGAAGTGTATCTGATCCTGCCCCGAGAGCAATCCGCAACCTTGAACGGTCTTTACCGCTCAACCAGTTGAGTGTATCTGATCCTGCCCCGAGAGCAATCCGCAACCTGCGCCTGCGTCCACGTCGCCACGATCGGAGTGTATCTGATCCTGCCCCGAGAGCAATCCGCAACGCCGCCGCGCCGTTATGTTGTACCCACCCTAGTGTATCTGATCCTGCCCCGAGAGCAATCCGCAACATGAGCGACCTTGGCGGTTGGTGTGACGGGAGTGTATCTGATCCTGCCCCGAGAGCAATCCGCAACCCAAGAGGTATCACGCCAAGCGCGGAGACGAGTGTATCTGATCCTGCCCCGAGAGCAATCCGCAACATCCACTCGGATACGACCAGCACCCGGTCCAGTGTATCTGATCCTGCCCCGAGAGCAATCCGCAACTTTGAACCCGTCGAGTGTGGCCGCGAGGCCAGTGTATCTGATCCTGCCCCGAGAGCAATCCGCAACCAAACTCTCGCCAACCAGATCCGCGCCGAGAGTGTATCTGATCCTGCCCCGAGAGCAATCCGCAACAACGTCACGACGCCGGCCAAGTACCTCCAGAGTGTATCTGATCCTGCCCCGAGAGCAATCCGCAACTCCAATCCGAAAGGGTTGGAGAGAATTTGTAGTGTATCTGATCCTGCCCCGAGAGCAATCCGCAACCATCGGCCGGTTGGAAACCGGCCCCACCTGACTGTCTCTGATCCTGCCGTAACCCTTGGTGGAGGAGACGCGATCGTGTGGGGCAGATACACCAGATCATGCGATCGTGGCCCGATCTGCGGCGATCTTGGGGGGAGCGTGTTGGGGTGTGGCGTGATCCGGGGTCTTCCGCCGTCCCTCAGACCGTCGCAGAGATCGCTCAATTGTCTCCGAAGATCGATCAAATGTCTTCGCGCATCGATCAAATGTCTTCGGACATCGATGCGTGGTCTTCGCGCATCGATCAAATGTCTTCGGAGATCGACGTTCTGTCCCCGGACATCGATGAACGGGCGTCGCACAGCGATGAATGGTCCTCGTGCATCCACACCGGGGGCAGGTGGCACCGAGTCTTGTGCCGCCGAGTTCGGCGTTGCGAACTCGGTGCAACCCCGGACCGGCTCGCACCGACGTGCCAGGACGCACGTCGGTGGCACTTCGGTGCGCCAGGTGGCACCTCGGTGCGGGCGGGCGGCACCTCGGTGCGGGCGGGTGGCACTTCGGTGCGCCACGCAGGCGCCACCTCTGCGCACCTCCTTTCACCGCCGCGCCAGCAGGCGGGCGAGCAGGTCGCACGCGACCATGGCCAGCACGATCGTCGGGCCGGGCTGGACATCCAACTCGAAGGCCGCGACCAGGCCGGCAAGCGAGCAGAACAGGCCCAGGCTGATCGACAAGGTGATGACCGTGCCCAGGCGGCTCGACAGCCGCAGCGCGGCCGCGCCGGGCAGCACCAGCACCGCCGTCGCCAGCACCACGCCGGCCAGTTTCATCGTGATGACCACAACCACCGCCAGCACCGCCAGCACGAGGCTGCGCACCGAGGCCGTCGGCACGCCGAAGGCCTCCGCCGCCGGCTCGTCGAACATCCAGAACAGCACCGCGTGGCGCTTCCACACCAGCAGCCACAGCGCCACGGCGCCCAGCACCGCGCCCAGCCACAGATCGCTCCAGGCGATGGTCGTGATCGAGCCGAACAGGACCTGTTCGATCGACGGCGGCGGGGTCAGGCCGCGCGCCGCCGCGGCCCGCTGGGCGTGGTGATGCAGCAGGAACCCGATTGCCATCGCAACGGACAGCACGATGCCGATGGCCGCGTCGGTGTTGCCCGAGCGTCGGTCGGCGATCGCGGCGATGAGCAGGGCCGAGGCGATCGCAAACACGAGCACCACGCCCATGAGCAGGGCGTTCGAGGTCGCGCCGGCCGTGCCTGCGCCGAGCACCAGGGCCAGTCCCACGCCGCCGAACGCCGAGTGGCTGATGCCCTGGCCGATGAACGAGAGGCGTCGGACGACGACCAGCCAACTCAGCGCGCCGCCGAGGATGGCGACCAGCACGGCCGTGAGCACCACCGGCCAGAAGAACCCGGCCAGCCCGGGCTCGGTGAGATACTTCAGCGTGACCACGGGGGCGCTCCTGATTCGGCGATCCGGCCAAACGGTGATGCGGCCGTCGGGTTGCAGGTCTTGTCGGGCCGCCGGCGACGTGATGTTTCACCACCGAGCGGCACGCAGTGACACGACGAGGCGGTGTGATCTGAGATCCGGTGGCGGATGATCCGGCTCTCTGTGATCCGGCGATTGGTGTGCGGTTGCCGACGCTCGCCTTTGCTCATGCCGAGTGCCCGATCTCTCATGCCTTGCCTTAGTGCTCATGCCCGCACCCGCACGTCCCGCCGGCGCGGTCAGCGCCCGCTTCTCCGGCCGTCACCGGACCGACCACCGCCTCCACGTCGTGGCGGAAGACCTGGCCGAGGATCTGCGGCGTGAGCCCGGCGGCCGAGCCGTGGAAGTGCATCGTCCGCGCCAGGCAGGCGATGCGGTCCGAGCCGGCGACGACGGTTCGCAGTTCGTGGCTGACCAGCAGCACGGTCAGACTCAGTTCTTTGTGCAGGCGGTTGAGCATCTCGGCGAATCGCTGCTGCCCGCGCACGTCGATGCCGACCGTCGGCTCGTCGAGGATCAGCAGCCGCGGGCGACGCGACAGCGCCCGCGCGATCATCGCCCGCTGCAACTGCCCGCCGGACAGCGCGGCGACCGGGCGGTCGGCCAGCCCGTCCAGTTCCAGCAGGCCGATGATGCGGTCGATGTGCGCGCACACGTCAGCCCCCGGATGCGCCAACGGGCCCAGCGGCAGCATCGCGGGCATCGCAATGACCTGTCGCACCGACAGCGGGGCGTCCAGCGCCGCCTCGATCCGCTGCGGAAGGTAGCCGACCAGTCCCTCGGCCGTGGCTCGCTCGGGCGTCATACCGAAGATCCGCACGCTGCCGCGATCGGTGCGGAGCAGACCGAGCACGAGTTTGAGCAGCGTCGACTTTCCGCCGCCGTTGGGCCCGAGGATGCCCAGTTTCTCGCCGACTTCGACGCGCAGCGTGATGTTGCTCAGGACGTCGTCGGGTGATGAGACGGACACGCTGTCACCGCCCCCGCCCCCGGGCGTGCTCGCATAGCGATAACACAGGTTCTCGGTCAGGATGGCCGGCTGGTCGCTCATGGGCGGGCGCTCGCCTGCGTCAGTGTGGCGACCAGCGCGTCCAGGTTGCTGTGCATCATCGCCTCCCAGTCGCCCGATCCCAGCGGGTCCAGCGTACCGATCGGCAGCCCCGCCTGCTCGGCGATGCGCCGCGGCAGGGCGCTGGGCGCCTGCGGCTCGAGGAACACCGCCACCACGCCGCGGTCCCGCACCGTCGCCAGCGCGGCCGACAACTCGGCGGCACTCGGACCGGCATGCCCCGACGTCGCGCTGAGCGAGAACTCGTGCATGCCATAGCGTGCGAGCATTCGCGCAAAGGCCGGGTGCTGGGTCAGCACGCTCTGCCCGGAAAAGGGCGCCAGCCGCTCGGCGTACGCCGCATCCACCGTCCGGATCCGCGCCAGCATCGCGTCCCGCCGCGCCGCAATGTCGGCCGCCAGCGACGGCTGCGCGGCGTGGACCCGCTCGATCAGCATCGCCGAGGCCGCCTGGACGAACTCGGCGCACAGCACCGGGTCGGTCCACACGTGCATGTCGGCGTGCGAGGCGCGCTCGCCTGCGGCGTGGTCGTGCTCCGCGTGCGCGTCGGCGCTGAGGCCTGCGTCGACCAGTTCGGCAAACACCGCGATCTGCTGGTGGGCGGGGCGGTCGCGCTGGAACTGCTCGAGCGCCCCCTCCTCCATGCCCATGCCGACGGCAAAGAGCACGTCGGCCGTGCGGGCCGTGGCGACCTGGGCGGGCGTGAGCCGATGCCCGTGGGCGTTCTGTCCGGGCTCCACGAGCGTGACGACGCCGATCGTCTCCGGCAGCAGCGGGCGGATCAGCCCACGGATCGGCGGAATCGTCGCGACGACGAGTTCCAGGCGATCGCCACCCGGAGCCTCGCCACGCCCACACCCCCCGAGCGCGAACAGCCCGGCGAGCAGGGTAGAGATAATCGCAACGGTCAAACGCGAATGCATTTGCAAATAGTAGCCGCCGGGGTTCCCGGGAGTTCGCCACAAGGTCAAAGCGGGCGGCCGCCGCGCCCTATGGAAGGAGGTCCGACCGGGAGCGAGGGTTCTGACCCTCGAAGCCGTCGTCGGCTGCGAAAGAGCCCTCGACGCCGCTTTGGCCGGTCGCTCGCCGGGCACTTGGCGCCGATCCGACGGCGCTGCGTGCCCGGCTCGGGCAGACAGCCGCCCGGCAGAGGGCCTAGACTTCTGCCCACACGGGGCGGTAGCTCAGCTGGTAGAGCGCATCGTTCGCAATGATGAGGTCGGGAGTTCGATCCTCCTCCGCTCCATTTGAAGGAAAGGCCCTGTTTTACGGGGCTTTTTCGCTTTTTGGGGTGGACCGGAAAAGGGCCGAAAAGGGGCCGGGGGAGAATCGGGGAAGAAAGATTCGACCCGTCCGCACACTCTGGGCATGAGCACCCAGCAGATTCAGGCCAGCGGAGACCCATTGGAGCGCCGCAAGTTCGGCGACGCCACCTTCGCCGGGTGGTTGGGCGCATACGCCACCGTTTGGGCGAACCACGTCCTGACCCGGCGGCAGGCGGATGGTCTGGCCGTCCCGGACTGGTGCGAGTTCGCCCAGAGGAACTACACGGCCATCGTGCGGTGTTGGAACGCTTGGACAATCCAACAGCACGTCAAAGTAGCCGTTGCGGACGGTGCCCAGGTTGATCGTCAGTTGGAACTCCACGGGCTTCTCGCGGGCTTCTTCGCCATGACTAGCAGGCCGCTAAGCAAGTCTGCGTTTCCGGCTCTTTGAGTGTACATTGCCGTGCATTCCGGCCAGGGGGTTGGCTGGTGCTGCAAGGAGGCTCGGC
>RHKP01000015.1 GCA_008363215.1 Cyanobacteria bacterium CYA | reverse complement strand
TGCACGCCCCGGGGCGCGCGGCCGCATCATCTCATCTCCACCATCCAAGCGCAACCCCCCCAAATGCGCGGGTGCGCCCGAGTCTCAACCGGAAACCGTGTCAGGTTTCGGGGTCAAGACCAATGCACAGCAGCGGACACGGCACGGCGGTATGACGGTGACGGCGAGCGCCCATCACGCCCCCTCGGGCCGGAAGTTGAAGTACGCCCGGACCAACGCCCGATCCGCGCCGGGGTGAATCTCCATGGCTTCGCAGATCGTCTCTTCCCCAGGATGGTGGAAGCGTTCGTCCGCAACGGGGAACAGGCCGTCTGCCACCATCGCCTTGCCCAGGTAGCGGATGCACGCCCAGGTCGATTCGCACGCGCGAGCCTCCAACACCTTGTGATAGTTGTGATGGATCATCGGCCGCCGCCCTTCAACCAGGGCGGGGGCGTGATGCCGGAGCGCATCTGGGAATCCAGGACAGCGCGTCCACCTTCTCATTCGCCCGCTCCGATTCGATGGACTTCGCCCGCTCCACAGCAGCGGCGGCCTCGCCACGTCGCCGGGTCCGGTGTACGCCCCACGGTGACACGCGGCGGATGCCGCGTTCAGAATGACGTGAGCATTTGAGGTCTGCTCCAGGAACCCGCCGACTGCGGCGCTGACTTTCTCGGCATGGTCTGCCCAGGCGCCCCTCGGCGGCTCATCCGCGACTGTTGACGACGCACCGGGGGAAAGCGGCCTGGCGTGGTTTAGGTCGCGGACGGGTGCCACAGGGTCTTGAATTCGAGGAACGGTTCGAGGGCGGAGGGGCCTTCAAAGCGAACCTCATCGGCAAAGTCGCCCGGGTGATCGATCGCGTGGGCGCGTTTGAGGTCATTTGCGGCGCCTTCGAGCAGCGTGGCCCGGTGCGCGGATGAGAGACCGGCCGAAAGCACCGCGTCGATGCCCGCGTGCGTGCCCATCTGCGGGACGAGTTCATCATGCAGGCCAGTGAGGATGTTGACCACACCGCCGGGCGTGTCGCTGGTCGCGACCACTTCACCGAGTATGCACGCCGGGATCGGGTTGGTCTGGTCGCTGATCGCGATTGCGACGCTGCCGCACGCCAGGGCCGGCGCCATGAGCGAGACCAGCCCGAGCAGCGGGCGTATGGGCGACGCGACGATCACTGCGGCCACACCCACAGGTTCGGCGACGGTGAAGTTGTGGTAGGGGCCCGCGACGGGGTTGGCGCATCCGAACACCTGCTGGTGCTTGTCGGCCCAGCCGGCGAAGCACACGAGCCGATCGATGCTCGCATCCACCTCGGAGATCGCGTCGCGTTCTGCGCGCCCGTCGACGGTGCGAAGCGACTCAATGAACTCGGCGCGTTTGCCTTCCATCATCTCGGCCATGCGATAGAGAATCTGTCCGCGCAGATAGGGCGTGGCGCTCTTCCAGCCGGGCAACGCCTTGCGGGCCGCTTCCACCGCGTCGCGCAGATCCTTTCGGCTGGCGCGGCACACATGGGCAAAGACGGTCCCGTCCGCGGCCTTGACAACGCTGGAACGCCCGGACTCGCTCCGCGGGAGTTTGCCGGCGATGAAGAGTTTGTAGGTCTTGGTCACGCTCAGGCGTTCGGGCACGTGGTCTCCCATCGGCGTCGTCACAGGCGGTATTCCAGTTCGATCTCGTGGCGAATGGGGATGTCGTCCAGCCCACGGTCGGGGATGTCGGGCTTGAGGCGCCGCGCCTGGTGCATCACGTCGCGATGGATGCTCACCAGGTCGAAGTCACGCCGCTGGTAGAACCGCAGCGACGGGGTGTTGTCGTTGGTCGTCATCAGCCACAGGCGATCGCACCCTCGCTCGCGGGCTTCGTGTCGCACGGCCGCCAGCAGGCACGAACCGATTCCCCCGCAGCCCGCCAGGCTGTTGTGCGTGACGATTTCGCATTCCCTGCCCTCGATGCGGTAGGTGATCAGCCCGACCGGAGTCGCGTCGCGGATAGCGGCGAAACCCGGGAGTTCGGCGGCGTTGATCAGGCGTCCCTTCGAGTAGATATGCGGCGAAGCCCAGTACTGCGTGAGCAGGCGCAGCACCCAGTCGCGGTCGGGGGCGCTGACAGCGCGGACGTCGAAGTTGGTGCACTTGGGAACGATGCTGGAAGTATCGACTCCGGGAGTTCTCTGGTCACCCACGCAAACCTCCTGCGTCCATCAGTGCAGGTCAACGTACCCACGCAGCCCGTGAAGCCCGCCCTCACGTCCGAATCCGCTTTCCTTGAAGCCCCCGAACGGACTGGTTGGATCAAACTGGTTGTACGTATTCAGCCACAGCACCCCCGCGGAAAGTCTGGAAGCCATGTCAAAGATCTTCGAGCCCTTGTCGGTCCACACCCCGGCCGCCAGTCCGTAGCGCGTGTTGTTTGCCCGGCTGACGGCTTCTTCAGGCGTGCGGAAACTCATGATCGACAGCACCGGGCCGAAAATCTCCCCGCGGGCGATCGTCTGGCTCGGTTGCACGCCGCGGAAAAAGCAGGGACGGCAGTAGTAGCCCCGCTTGAAGCCGCCGGTGGCGCGCTGCCGAGGCGCATCGGCGTGAGCATTGAAGCCCGGCACGCACAACTCGGCGCCCTCATCGACACCCGCGTCGAGATACCGCTCGATGGTGTCGAGTTGCCGGCGCGAGTTGATCGCGCCCACGTCGGTGTTCTTGTCCATCGGGTCGCCGACCCGCAGCGTGCTCATCCGCAGCGTCAGTCTGGCGATGACCTGTTCAAGCACCGACTCCTGCACCAGCAGGCGGCTGCCCGCGCAGCACACGTGCCCCTGGTTGAAAAAAATGCCCTGAATGATGCCCTCAATCGCCTGGTCGAGGCTCGCGTCCTCAAAGATGATGTTCGGGCTCTTCCCGCCCAGTTCGAGCGTGAGTCTCCTGGCTTTGCCCGTCTGGCGAAGTTCCTCGGCCACGGCACGGGCGATGCGTTTGCCGACTTCCGTCGAGCCGGTGAAGGCGATCTTGTCGATGCCGGGGTGGCCGACGAGAGCCTCGCCGGTACGCCCGTCGCCGGTGACGATGTTGACCACGCCCGGCGGCAGATCGATCTCGTCGCAGATCTCGGCCAGGCGCAGGGCCGTCAGCGGTGTGGTCTCCGCGGGCTTGAGGACAACGGTGTTGCCGCAGGCGAGGGCGGGGGCGATCTTCCACGCGGCCATCAGCAGCGGGAAGTTCCACGGAATGATCTGTCCGCACACGCCGACCGGGCTTGGGTGGCCCGGCTCGCCGAGCCGGTACGGCGAACCGGACGCCTCGGGTTCGGTCTGGAGAGCCGATCTACACGAGGGCGCTCTTCCGGCGAATGCGTAGGCCAACTTGTCGGCCCATCCGGCGTGGTAGAAAAAGTGCGCGCTGGCCAGCGGGATGTCGACGTCGCGGCTTTCCTTGACAGGCTTGCCGCCGTCCATGGTTTCGAGCACCGCCAGTTCGCGCGCGCGCTCCTGGAGTCGGCGGGCGATGCGGAACAGGTACTTTCCGCGTTCCCGGCCCGGAAGCGCCGCCCAGCCCGGCAGCGCCTCTCGGGCGGCCTGCACGGCCGCGTCGATTTCCTGATCCGTGCCCTGCCCGACATGGCAGAGCGTTTGCTCGGTTGCGGGATTGATGGTGGGAAAGTGCTGGGAGGCCTCGACGAAGCGGCCTGCGATGAAGTGCCCGTAGCGATCAGCGATGTGAACTTTCACCGACTCGGGGGCCGGGGCGTAGGTCCAGAAGTCCTGGGCCACGCGTGCTCCGGCACCGGGGTGTCCGAGGTCGATGGTGGTCATGGTCGGATTGTAGAGCAAACGGGGGGTTGTGCGGAAAGCGGGGCGGAATCGGCGCACGAAAAACCCCCTCGAAACGGGGTTGAGGGGGCTTGGGGTGGTATTCACGTTGTTGTCTGGAGCGGATGGGCGCGAAGACTTGCGGCCTCCGGAGCGGCAGAGCGCCGCCTTTCCTTCCATTGAGAGCATCGACGCAGACTGTCGCTACTCAGCCGCCGCGGGCCTGCCTGGCGTACTTGACTCCGCACCCGTAGGCCTTTGTCTCTTTCGTCTCGATGGTCTCGCCTGCCAGGACGGACTTGACCGCGTCGGAGACGACGAGTTTTTCCTGTCCGTCGGCGGCGGGTTTCTCGGCCTTGATGTACCCGTGGTAGCGCAGCACGCCTTCGTTCGAGATCACATACATCTCCGGGGTGACCTTGGCGCCGTAGGCCCGTCCGACCTTGCCGTCGGCATCGAGCAGCACCGGCCCGGCGATATGCCAGTTCTTGCGCGCTTCGTCGTTGACTTCCTTGCCGCTGGTCCTGCTGTCATCGCTGCCCGAGTTGATACGCAGCCACACCACTTCCTGGTTGGCGAAGGTGCTCTCGATCTTGTTGGCCAGTCCGGTGCCCTCGTCGTCGTAGAACCGCTGCACGACCGGGCACTGCGGGTTGAACCACTCGAGGACGACGGTCTTGCCGGCCGCCACATAGTCGCTCAGTTTGTGCTCCTTGCCCGTCGTGTCCACCAGCGTGAAGTCCGGAGCGGCGCTGTCGATGCCGGCCTTTTCGGCCTTCTTCATCGACTCGACAATCTGCTCGATGTTCCGCTCCTGCGCGGGCTTGACCGCCTGGGCGCTGACCTGGGCCCCGGCGATGACAGCGGCGCCGGCGACCAACGCGAAGAACGAACGAACCAGCAACTGCGGTTTCATGGCTTTGTCTCTCCTGGATTGGGTTGTTCTTTCTGAGGTTCAGTCTCGAAACCATCGAGTTCATCACTCGAAATCGACGGATGACGAAATGTGTAACGGTGGACCTTTCCATCCAACTCACGCAATGAAATCTCGCCCTGCACCGGGCGGTCGTCGCCGGGCTTGAAGCCGACGTCCAACGCCCCGGTCTGGGAAACGCACGAGCCGTGCACGTCGAGCACCGCTCGCCCCGCTTCATGCGGGCAGAATATCAGTTCGCCGGGTACATCAGCGCGAACCTCCAGCCGCCCGTTCTCATTCATCGCCGCACGCACCGGAGAACCGGTCCGCGGCAGCAGAGCGGGCAGCGCGGCCCGGGCCGCGGCGATGATCTGCGAGTCTTCGTCCCGCGTCTGAGGCAGCGGATCGCCCGGGGAGCCGACGTAGCGGTAGGAGTACATCAGTTCCTGCTTTTCGGCCACGCACATGTCCTTGCAGACCAGCCACTCCACATGAGCGAAGATCATCGCACCCGAGCCGGGCAGGATCTGATCGGGGGCCCTGAGCGGGTAGAGCACGACGGCCCGGCCTTCGAGCACGTGGTCGAGCAGGTCGCCGGGAGCGAGGTAGCGATGCGGCGCCGGCCAGCGGGGTTGACCAATCTTCCAGCCCTCGGGGAGTTTCCACTCGATGATCGGGCTCATGCCTGTGTCATTCTGCCCCGGCCAGTAGATGTGCCACTCGTCGGCTATGTCGAATGCGACGGCGACCCACGTCACCTGCCCCGGCTCGACCCGACTGTGCTGGGTGTAGAGGGTGGCATGGACGCGACGCTCCTCAGGCTCTTTCGTCTGGGCCAGGGCCGCAGACAGCGGCAGCGCAAGCAGAGTTGAAGCGGCAAATGTTCGGTACATGACGCGTGGATCCTGCGTTGGCCTCCGCCCGCGAGTATGCTCCAGAGCAACGAACGGGCGTCGGCGGTTATTCTTGCGATTTGCGTGGCGATTGGACAGGGAGGTCGGAATGTTCCCACGAACATGGTGGTTGATGTCGGTCGTCCTCCTCCTGGGGGTGCTCCCGGCAGGTTGTGGCGAGAAGCGAGTGGACGACAGCGACATCTCCTTCATCGACCTGACGCAACTGCGCACGCTGATGGATGAGGACCGGGGGAATCCGGATCGGGTCATCATCATTGATCCGCGCATTCCAGGGGACTATGCGGGCGGACACATTCCAGGAGCGGTCAACATTCGTTTGACCGACGTCCAGCGAAACACCGGGCGAGACCCCGCGATTGCCAGACACACCTACATCGTTGTGTATGGCAATGACCCCGGCAGCGCCATCGCCAAGGGCATGACCAAGGAACTGCTCCATCGGCGCTACTCCAAGGTGCGGTGGTACCAGGGCGGGCTGGCTGAGTGGCGCAAGGCCGGCTTCCGGGTCGAGTCATCCGCCGAGTGAGCCTGTCGTCTCCGTCGGTTGGCACGCCCTTTTCAGCACTTCGGCCGCGACGAGTTGGCAGGAGTCGTAGGTGGGCAGCGACCAGCCCGGGTGCTCGCTGAGCAGGGGGCTTTCCGAGCACCCGAACAACACTGCATCGCATCCGCTCCGGCGCATGCGGTCGACGGCCTGGCGCAAGAGGTCGAGCGAGGCCTGGCTGATGAATCCGTAGGCCAGTTCAGAGAGTGTGATCTGCCCCATGCACTGCATGTCCTCGGGGCTGGGCTTGCAGATTCGCACGCCCCTTACGCCCAGGTGGGCCTGGTAGGTTGATCCGGAGGTGACGATCGGCGTGCCGATGATTCCGACACGCTGGCGGGCGTCGCGTGCGACGGCTTCGGCGACGACCTCGGCCATGCTGACCCAGGGAATCGGCGAGCCGTGCGTCACCAGTTGCAGGGCGTGCTGCACCATGTTGTCGGGGGTGAAGCACAACTCGGCCCCCATGGCGGCGAGCACTTCGGTCGACTGCTTGAGCAGTGACGAGACCTGGTGCCAGTCGTCGCGTGCGACGGCTTCGAGGTAGCGGGCGAGCGGCAGATTGTGGATCGACAGCGCCGGATGCTGGTCGGGCGGGAGTTGCTCGTACGCCAGGCGGAACAGTTGGCGGTAGCACAGTGCCGATCCGATCGAGCCGACTCCGACCATGCCGATGTGCTTTGGCAAAGGGCGCACCCCCGGGGTTTGAATGCCACATCGTCTAGTCTTTGGGCGCCGGCGTCAATCCCCGCCTGCCCTGGGGAGGGCTGGTTATGATCCGCGCCCCATGTTCTATGTCCTGCTGAGCGTGTTGCCGGTGCTGCTCGTGCTTTCGGCCCTGGCTTCGGCGTCGGAGACGGCGCTTTTCAGTTTGTCCGCGACCGACCGGCAGGAAATCGGTCGCTGCTCACCGCGGATCGGGCGGGCGGTGGAGAAACTGCTCAGCCAGCCTCGCCTGCTGCTGATCCAGGTGCTGGTCCTGAACATGACCATCAACGTGCTCTACTTCGTCATCAGTTCGGTGATGACGATTCGGGCGGCCAACCCCGCCGCCGCCGGGGCGATCAGCGTGGGCTCGGTGCTGGCGGTGATTCTGTTCGGCGAGGTTTACGCCAAGGTGCTGGCCGGGGCACACGCCCGCGCTGCGGCAGAGCGACTGGCCCTCCCGCTGGTGGGTATTCGCGGCGCCATGCTTCCGATCCTGCTGGGGCTGGACCGCTTTGCCGTCGGGCCGCTCGCCCGCCTGTTGCACCCGGGGCCTGCGTGCACGGGGGTGGAGCGGGAAGAACTGACGGCCCTTCTGGAGCAATCGAGCGGCGTGCTTTCGGTGTCGGAGCGGCAGGTGCTGCGTGAGGTGGTGGAACTGCGGCATCGTCGCGTACGCGACGTGATGGCGCCGCGCGTGGATCTGCGCTGGGTTGAGGGTGACTGGACGCCGGGCAGGCCGCTGCCAGGCGGACAGGAGTTTGTCCCGGCGTCGGGCGACGGGCTGCATCGGCACGTGGCATTCAGCATCGACTCCAAGTTGGCGCTGGCCGGGTCAGATCGCCGGTGGCGCACCGAGCCGGTGTTCGTGCCGGAGCAGGCGCGGCTGGACCAGTTGCTCAGCGAACTGGCGCGTCGAGATGCTGAGCACGCGTATTGCGTGGACGAGTTCGGGGAAATCCGCGGTCTTGTCCGGGTCGAGGACGTGATCGATGAACTGGTGTCGGGCGTGTCGCACGCCCGGGCCGAGAGCGTGGCGATGGTCGAGCCCGGGGTGTGGCGTGTACCCGGGCGCATGCCGGCGCACGACTTTGCCGAAGTGTTCACGGTGCCCGAGTTTGAGCAGTCCAGTACCGAAGAGGGCGTGAGCACGGTGGCCGGGTTGCTGGCGGCGAAACTGGGCAAGGTGCCCGACGAGGGCGACCGCGTGCGATCCGGGAGGTTGGAACTGATCGTCACGAAGATGAACAACCGGGCCGTGGAAGAAGTCGAGGTGCGCACGATCGAGCAGGAGACCGGGGCATGAACGATCCCTGGCTCGGTGCGATGGTGTTTGTGCTCGGCCTGTGCGGCTCGGCGATGTGCAGCGGGCTGGAGACGGGGTTCTACTGCGTCAGTTCGCTGAGGCTGAGTTTGCGTCTGGGCGGCCGGATGCGTGACCGGGCGGCCGAGCACGTGCGGGCCGAACTCGATCGACCCGAGCGCCTTCTGACGACGCTGCTGATCGGGAACAACATATTCAACTACGTCGCCTCGCTGGGGCTGGCATCGCTGATGTTGAGCATGGAGATCGGGGAGGTGTGGGTGATTGTGCTTCAGGCGGCGGTGCTTACGCCGTTGCTGCTGGTGTTCGGCGAGTCGCTGCCCAAAGAGGTGTTCCGTCTGCGGGCCGACGTGCTGCCGTATCGGCTGGTGTGGGTGGTCAGGGCGCTGCGCGTGGTGGCGATGCCGCTGCTGCCGATCGTGCTGGGCAGCGCCCGATTGCTGGCGCGGACCGACCGCTCCGAACGACGCCGCGTGGGTCAGGGCGAGCGCATCGCCACGCTGCTCAAGGAGAGCGCGCTGCACGGGGCGCTCAGCCCGGTGCAGGCATCGCTTATTGACCGGTCGATCGAACTGGCCCGGGTGACGGTGGGTTCGCTGGCGTTGCCCCTGGCCGGAGAGGTGATCGACCCGGCAGACAAGCCCCGGCTGCGTTCGGCGGCGCGGCGTTGGGCGCCGCAGCCGGTGGTGGTGCTGCGTTCGCGCGGATCGGTGGCCGGGTTGATCGATCCGATCGCGGTGCCGGGCGATCCGTTCGCGTTGTCGCAGCCCGTGCGGATCGACGCGTCCACCACGGTGCGCGACGCACTGGCGCAGATGTCTGCGGGCAGGTGTCGATTGGCGGTGGTCTCGTCGCGCGGGCGTGACGTGGGAGTCATCACGACGCGACGCCTGGCCAGCCCGTTGCTGGAAGCGCTGCGGGACGATGCGGCTCGCGGCTAGCATGGTACCGTGGCTCGTGCAACGTCGTGTGGCCCGGAGGTCGCAAATGAAAGGCAGGACTGCGCTCCTCGTCATCATCGTCCTCATCCTCGGGGCGGCGTTGGTCATGCCCATGCTGCGCGGGGTGGCGCCCAAGCCGGACATGTTCAGCGAGGGCCTGACGCTCAACGACGCGCTCGATCGCAGTGACCAGACAGGCAAGCCGGTGCTGGCGGTGGTGACGGCCGACTGGTGCGGGGCCTGCCAGGCGCTCAAACGCGGCGCGCTGAGCGATGCGGCTATCAAGGCCATCGTGCGTGAGTCGTTTGTGCCGGTCTACGTCGACTCCGACCGCTCACCCGGCGAAGTGGCGCAGATCGGCAATGTCGAGTATCTTCCCACGACGGTGGTAATCGTGGGTGGGCGTGAAGCGGGCCGGGCCGTGGGAAACAAGTCCGCCGGCCAGTTCCGTCTCTTGCTCGAGCAGGCGCTGCGGCAGGCTACTCCAGCGGGTTGATGAACAGCCCGGTGGCCAGTTTGGGATAGAAGAACGTCGACTTCTGCGGCATGACTTCGCAGGCGCGGCTGACGTCGCGGACCGAATCGAGCGGCGTGGGGCGGACGATCAGGGCGATCTGCGCGAAGCCCGCACCGCCGCCGGCGCCAGTCTCGCCGCCGCGCCCGATGGCAAGCACCTCGTCGATCGAATGAGGGAAGGCCCACTTGACGGGGTTGCCCGCGTTGAGCGCAGGTTGGCAGATTTCCTCGACGATCAGGTGCTGGATGATGGCTACGTCGAGCGAACGCCAGGCCTCGGACTTGTCGCTGAAGCGGTCTTCGAGCGGATCATCAACAGCCGGCCAGGCGCAATAACACAAACCGGTCGCGAAGTCGAGCACGCCGATCACGTTGGTGTTCTCGCGGGCGGAGATGGACTCGATCGCGTCGAGGAGTCGGTGCGGGTCGTTCTCGACCGGTTCGACGTTGAGCACGCCGGCCGAGGCCTCGATGAAGTTATCGATGGTGTAATCCTTCATGCCTCCGAGCACGCGGTGCGTCGGCCCGATGGCAAGCCCGGGGTCAGACATGCCCACAAGGACGAACATGGTGCGGCGGGCGGGATGGTCGGCGGGCACGGGGGCCTGGGATTCCAGCCAGTCGAGGTAGTTGACGGCCGTGTTGTAGCGGTGGTGCCCGTCGGCGATGAAAACGTCCTCTCCGGCCAGGGCGTCCTGGTAAGCCTTGATGGTGCCGGGGTCGTCGACTGTCCAGACCTCGTGCTTGACGCCGTCGCCCAGGTCGGCCGTCAGGTCGGGCCGGCGCGAGGCGATGACTTTTTCGACCAGCGCGGTGGCGCGTCCGGATTCGTCGGCCAGCAGACCGAAGATGGGCGAGAGTTGCGTGCGTGTGGACTTCATGAGCGCCAGGCGGTCTTCCTTGGGGCCTGAGAAGGTCTGTTCGTGCGGCAGGATGCCGCCGCCGGGACGCGGGCCCAGCGGTTCGGTCGACACCGTGCAGGCCATGCCCTTGCGCCGCCAGGTCTGACCCATGAACTCAAAGGTCTGGACGTAGGCGAACATGGCCGGCTTGGAGCGCTGGCTCAGCGTGCCCCTGGTCAGCAGGTCGCGGTAGGCTCGGTTGGCGCTTTCATAGGCTTCAGGCGGGCCGAGTTCCTTGGCCGGCACGTGCGGCAGGTCGATGCCCACGATGTTGCCGGGATCGCGGTTGAGCAGCGACTGCTTGCCGGCCGCGTCGAGAACGTCATAGGGCGGAGCGACGAGATTGGACACATCTCCCGAGCCGGCGCGGTACTGAACGGCCCGAAATGGATAGACCGAAGGCATAGAGGCTCCTTTCCGGTGAACTATATAGTGTGTCGCGTCGAGAGTCGGCCCCGCCAGCCGTGACGCTCACCCGGGGAGGTCGCATCCATGCCGCGAGCCATCGTCATCCGCACCGCCGGCACCAACTGCGAGCAGGAACTGGTGCGTGCGTTCCGGCTTGCCGGGGCCCAGGTCGACCTGCTGCACATCGACCGGTTGATCGACGACTCGCGTCCGATCGAACGGGCCGACCTGATCGGGTTCCCCGGTGGGTTCAGTTATGGCGACGACATCGCGTCCGGACGCATCCTGGCGATGAAGATCCGTGAGAACCTGTGGCCGCAACTGCGCGAAGCGGCTGTGCGCGGCGCGGGGATGATCGGGGTGTGCAATGGGTTCCAGGTGATGGTGCAGGTGGGACTGCTGCCTGGTCCGATGCCGGGCGAACGCTGGTCTGACCGGCCGCCGGCCCAGTCGCTGGCGCTGGCACACAACGCGGGCGGGCGCTTTGTCGACTGCTGGACCGGTGTCGAGGTGCCGGCGAACAGCGTGTGCATGTGGACGGCCCCGTGGAAGAGCACCTTCACGCCCCACGAACTCATGATGCCCAACGCGCATGGTGAGGGTCGAATCGTTGCGGCTTCGGAAGAACTGCTCGACCAGATCGAACGAAACGGACAGGTGGCCGTGCGGTATCGCGAGAACTTCAACGGTTCGGCCCGCGGCGTGGCGGGCGTGTGCGACGTGGGCGGGCGGATCTTCGGGCTCATGCCACACCCGGAACGATTCCTGGACTGGACGCGGCACCCGTTCTGGACACGGCTGGACGGGCAGGCAGGGCGGGTTACGCCGGGCCTGGCGCTGTTCCGCAGCGCCGTCTGCTCGCTGCAGGGGCAGCCGGCCTGACGCAACCATGCCGCATCGAGGCCGGTATCGTTTTGTGTGCCGATCCCGGAAAGCGCTTTGCGAAGGATGACGGGGCCGGGCCAGATCCAGAGCGATCGCCCGTGCCGGCGCTGCGGGTACAACCTCAGGGGACTTTGCAACGGACAAGTATGTCCGGAATGCGGGACATCGATCCGCTCGCCCACGAGCGGGCGCTTCGTCAACAACATGGTGGATGCGCCGCTGGACTATCTCAAGCGATTGCGCCTGGGGCTTGGAATGCTGTCGCTTTCGGTGGTGCTCGGGGTGACGGCCGGCATCGCAACATTCTTCGCCAGCGAGCCGCTGCTTCCGCTGGTGGGTCTGGTGTGTGCGCCGCTGTGGGCGGGGGGAACCTGGCTCTTGACCGAGGGGCGCCCGATGGAGGGCAACTGTCCGCCCGACCCGATTCTCGACCACAGGATGCTGCGACTGGCGATCCGGGCGACGCAGTCGATCTGCCTTCTGGCGGCGACCATGCTGTTTTTCGGGCTCATCGCCGAGCGATCGGCGGCGACGCCGGTGGGTGTGGCGCCGCCGACCCATGTGTTGTGGCTGTACGGCGCCGGTGTGGTGGCGCTGCTGATGAACGTGCTGATGCTGGTGCCGTTCGGCGTGTACCTGTCGGCGTTGTCGGACTGGGCCGGACACGGGCCGGTGAGCATGCAGTTTCGCGTCTCGTCGATCATCATCACGTTGGCTGGCGGGGCCGGGCTGGTGGCCACGGTGCCGGTGATCCTCGATCCGTGGGGCAGCGGGCCGACGGCGATCATTGCGGTGTGGGCGGGCATTTTGTCCATGATCGCGGCCGGGTATTTCCTGGTGCTGGTGCTCAGGCTGGCCAACTCTGCGCGGTGGGCGGTCAGCAACGCCCGATCAGGCATGGAGCGGGATGCCCGGGTCGCCGAGCGTCGCGCCCGCGAGGGTGAGGAAATGGCCAATCGAATGGCGTCGCCCACAGCGGCGCCGAGGCGCCACATGGAACACTGGGAGTCAGAGGAGGCGATTCCGCTGGCCGAAAAACTGGTCAAACCGGGGACCAGGGAGACGGCGTCCTAACATTGCCTGATGTCCGGGGGTGGCCGACGAGTGCTGGTCGCGATGAGCGGCGGGGTGGATTCTTCCGTCGCGGCGGCGTTGCTGCGTGAACAGGGATACGACGTGGTCGGGTGTTTCATGCGCCTGGGCTCGCCGGGCGAAACGCTCGACGCCGACGAGGCTTGCGACACCGGGCCGACGCGAATCGGGCGGGGGTGCTGCTCAGTTGGGGACGCGGCCGACGCGCGGCTGGTGGCGGCCAAACTCAATATTCCGTTCTACGTGTGCAATTTTCGCGCCGACTTCTCGCGCATCATGGACTATTTCGCGGACGAATATGCGGCGGGCCGCACGCCCAATCCGTGCGTGCGCTGCAACGACTGGCTGAAATTTGGCAAGTTGCGTCAGTTCGCACGTTCGCTGGGGATCGATCGCGTGGCCAGCGGGCACTATGCGCGCATCGAGCACGTCGACGGGCGCACCCTCCTGGCCCGCGGTATCGACGAGGGCAAGGACCAGTCCTACGTCCTGTTCGGGGTTGAGCCGGAGCAGATCGAGCACATGCTGCTGCCCATCGGCGCGATGCACAAGAGCGACGTGCGAGCCGTGGCACGCCGGCTGGGGCTGGTGGTGCATGACAAGCCGGACAGCCAGGAGATTTGCTTCGTGCCCGATGATGACTACGCCGCGCTGGTCGAGAGGCGCCGCCCGGAGGTGCGCGCACAGGGCCAGGTGCTCGACGCGGAAGGCCGGGTGGTTGGTCGCCATCAGGGGCAGCATCGGTTCACCATCGGGCAGCGCCGCGGCGTGGGTGTGGCGCTGGGATACCCGGTGTATGTCGTCCACAAGGATCCGGTCCGCAACACCGTCACACTGGGCAACGCCGAGCAACTGCACAGCACCGGCTGCGTCGCCGGCGAGGCCAACTGGTTCGTCGAGGCTCCCGAGGGCTGGCGGGGCTGCTTCGCCCAGCACAGGTACAACAGCCGGGCCGTCGCGGCGCGCGTGCGTCTGCTCGAAGACGGCACGTCCGATACCCCTTCAGGGCGGCGTGGGCGTTTTGAGGTGTTGTTCGACGCGCCCGAGCGGGCCGTGACGGAGGGGCAGGCGATCGTGCTCTACGATGACTCGCGCCCGGACGTGGTGATCGGGGGTGGGTGGATCGAATCGGTACAGCGAACGGTGGGACGATGAACGAGCGTCAGATCGCGATCTACATCTCAGGTTTCAACGCGGAAAGTTACGACCGCCCCGATGATCCGGCCGCCGATGCCGACGGGCACGTCATCATCGCGACGGTGCTCAAGCGTGAGGCCGTGGACGCCTCGTTGGTGCCGGTACGGGTGCGCATCGGGCACGGGGTGGCGCCTGAGACCGCGTCGAGCATGTTGCGCAAGATCGCCGACATGATTGACTCGGCTCCGGAACTGATGCGGGCGATGCCGGGCTTTGCTGTCCGGCGCAACCACGACGGCACCAGCACGCGTCGGCGCATCACGCCTGAGGCGTTGATGCTGGCCGCCTCGCAGATGGAGGGCGAGGAGCGCGACCGCATGCTTGATATGATCGACAAGATCCGCGACCAGATCACCGACGATCCGCGCCCGGAAGACATGCTCTAGGCAGCGGCGCGGGGCTGGTATCCATCCCGGACGGACCCTCGAAACCCCGCCGCCTGCAAGCCCAATACACTCTGGGCACACCACGGGGTATGCCCGCCGAGGGAGGACGCTATGGACATCTGGAAAAAACTGCGCGGGGAACTGATCGACATCATCGAGTGGCCGGACGACAACCCGGACTCGCTGGTGTGGAAGTTCCCTCGGTACAACGATGAGATCAAGAACGGCGCGCAGTTGATCGTGCGCCCCGGACAGGCGGCCGTGTTCGTCGACCAGGGCCGCGTGGCCGACGTGTTTGAGCCCGGCAGGCACAAACTTTCGACCGACAATCTGCCGATCCTCTCGACGCTGCGCGGGTGGGTGTACGGGTTTGAGAGCCCGTTCAAGGCCGACGTGTACTTCGTCGCAACGCGCCTGTTCACGGACCTGAAGTGGGGGACGATGAACCCGGTGATGCTGCGTGATGCGGAGTTCGGGCCGGTGCGTTTGCGGGCGTTCGGCACCTACACGATGCAGTGCACGCACCCGAGCACGCTGGTGTCGGAGATCGCAGGCGCCGGGGCTCACTTCACGGTCGAGGGCATCGTCGATCAGTTGCGCAACATGATCGTGTCGCGTTTTACCGACGTGCTGGGAGAGTCGAAGATCCCGATTCTCGACCTGGCTGCCAGTTATGACGAACTGGGCAAGTTCCTGGGTGAGCGCATCGCTCCGGCGATTGCCGAGTTCGGGCTGGAACTGAAGAACCTGCTGATCGAGAACATCTCGCTGCCGCCCAACGTGGAAGAGGCGCTGGACAAGCGTTCGAGCATGGGCATCATCGGCGACCTGCACAAATACACGCAGTACCAGACCGCTGAGGCGATCGGCGATGCGGCCAAGAACCCCGGCGGGGGCATGGGCGATGCGATGGGTCTGGGCGCGGGGTTTGCGATGGCGCAGCAGATGGCCCAGGCGATGGCTCCGAAGCCGGGCGTGGCGCCCGGGGTGCAGACACCGCCGCTGCCGCACGCCTCGCAGTTCCACCTGGCGATCAACGGGCAGCAGGCCGGGCCTTTCACGATTGACGAACTGCGTGCGCACGCGTCGCGAGGGACGCTCAATGCACAGTCGCTGGTGTGGAAGCCGGGCATGGCGACGTGGACGCCGGCTGGACAGGTGCCCGAACTGGCGCCGATGCTGGCCGGCCCGCCGCCGATTCCAGGCACGCCACCTCCCATTCCTCCCGGCAACGCATGAGCGAGCAGGTACACCCGATGAGCCACTCGCCGAGTCAGGGTGCCGGCGAGCGCCGGTTCCCGTGTTCACAGTGCGGCGCTGAGTTGGCCTTTGCGCCCGGCGTGTCGGTGCTCCGGTGCGGGCACTGCGGGACCGAGACGGAGATTCCCGTCGAGGTCGCGCCGGTCGAGGAACTGGATTTCCGGTCCCACGTGACCGACTTGGCGGCCCGGGCGGACACTGTCGACCGCATCGTGTCCCGCTGCCACATGTGCGGAGCCGAGGTGGAGTTCCCCGAGAACGTCACCAGCCACGCCTGTCCGTTCTGTAGTTCGAATGTGGTGGCAACCGGGCGGAGCGTCAAGGTGATCCGCCCGCGCTCGCTGCTGCCGTTCGCGGTGGAGGAACGCCGAGCCCGAGAGGCATACCGCGCCTGGATGAGCAAACTGTGGTTTGCGCCCAGTGATTTGAAGAAGATGGCGCGCGTCGAGTCGCATCTGTCGGGTGTGTACCTGCCGTTCTGGACGTATGACTGTGACGTCACGACCGACTATCGCGGGCAGCGCGGCGAGCATTACTGGGACACGGAGCATTACACCACGCGCGATTCGCAGGGGCGCACGCAGCACCACACCCGGCAGGTCCGCAAGACGCGCTGGTATCCGGCCCGCGGGCGCGTGTTCAATGAGTTTGACGACGTGCTGGTGGCGGCCACCGGCTCGCTTGATCGCAACATGCTGGAGAAACTCGAACCGTGGGATCTGGACGGGCTGGTGCCGTACGAGGACGCATTTCTCGCCGGCTTCCGCTCGGAGAGTTACGCGATCGACCTTGCCTCGGGATTCACGCGGGCGCAGGAACTGATGGACCCGCACATCCGCGCGACCATTCGGAGCGACATCGGCGGGGATGAGCAACAGATTTCGTGGATGCAGCCGCACTACAACGGCATCACCTTCAAGCATCTGCTCCTGCCGGTGTGGATCCTCGCATATCGCTACGGGAACAAGTCATTCCAGGTGCTGGTGAATGCCCGTACGGGAGAGGTGATCGGCACGCGCCCGTACAGCGCGTGGAAGATCGCCACGCTGGTGGCGTGCATCCTGCTGGCGGCGGGGCTGGTGCTGCTCATCGTGGCGATGAGTCGCTGACGGGCCGGAGAGGGGCAGGCGATGATGTCGGACCGCCCTCGGATCCTGCCACGTGCGGGTCGGGCAGTCTTCGGTCAGCGAAATGTCCCGGGCCCGCCCGTGGGCAGACTCTCGTTGCTGCCGGAGTTCCCGTCGATTCCGGCCCGGAGAGGTGCCCGATGTCGCGTGCCTCTCGGGCGTCCCCATGCGCCCGAGATTCCACCTGAATCCGTTTGAAGTCGGAGTCGGGCTTATCGGGCCGAGCGCGCACGTCAGCCGCGGCGCCAAGCCCGAGGGCGACGGGCAGGGGCGGGGCTGGTGCTATGCTGAGCCGGAAACTGACGCCGGAGAAGGGCATGGGAACAGAGTACTTCAGCCAACGGACCGACTCCAAGCGCCTCAATCGGTGCGGGGGCGAAGCGTCTGGAATCGGCGCGCGCGGGTGGACGATGCCGGTTGCCGGGCTCGGGCTGCCGGTGGCGTGGGCTTCCACGGCACTGGGAGCCGACGTGGGCCCGTGGGTGGAGGTCGCCGGACGATCTCACCCGATGCTGGTGCACTTTCCGATTGCGCTGCTGGCGGCCGCATGCCTGTTTGAGGTTGTGCGGGTGCTGAGCGGGCGCGACAAGCCCTCGCCCGCGGCGGTGGGGTGCCTGGCGCTGGCGCTGCTCGGGGCGGTTGGTGCGGGCGTAACGGGGTGGGTGCTGGCTGGGGTTGAGGGCAGGGGGGGCGAGCCTGAGATCGAGGTGCATCGCTGGGTGGCAATCGGGGGCGCGTCGATCGCACTGCTGGCGATGATACTGGCGGCGATGACGTGGGTGAGCGCCCGGCAGACGCTGCGACGACTGTACGTGCTCTGCCTGTTGGGCGGTGCGACGGCGGTGGGTGTGGGCGGGCACTTTGGCGGAGAACTCGTGTATGGCAAGGGATACGTGCTGGCGCCACTGCGGAAGAGGACCGCGCCGGTCGCCGAGCCGTTGCCCCCGGCGGGTGTCGAGGCGTCGGCGTCCGGAATGACGGCGATCAGTTTCGAGCGCGACGTTCTGCCGATCTTGGAGCGGAACTGCATCGAGTGTCACGGCCCGAAAAAGCAGAAGGGGCGTTTGCGGCTGGATTCGGCGAACGCACTGCGGGGAAATGAGTCCTACGGCGATCTGGTACGTGCGGGAAATCCGGCCGAAAGCGTGCTGTACGAGTTGATCACGTTGCCGCCGGAGGATGAGGACTTCATGCCGCGCGATGGCGATCCGTTGTCGGCCTGGCAGATCGAGACGATCCGGCGCTGGATCGAGGGCGGGGCGCAGTTTCGTGACGCCGGTGCGATTGCGGAGGAGTCGAAGGCGACCGAGCCGATCGTGCAGACGCCCGAGCCCAGCGCGGCGGACATGGAGGCGATGGACTTGGTGATCGCAGCGGTGCGAGACCGGGGCGGATACGCGTCGCTGCTGGCTTCAGATATGCCCGAATTGGTGGTCAACTACAGCAACGTGGAAGGGCCTCTGAGCGACCAGGACATTGCGCTGCTGGGCCCGGTGGGCGAGCGGTTGGTGGAACTAAACGTTGGCGGAGTGATCGCCGGCGACAGCGTGGTGGCTCAGGTGGGTCGGCTGAGCGGGCTGCGGCGGTTGAACCTGAGCCGCTCACAGATCACCGACGCGGCGATAGGGCACTTGGGCGGGTTGTCGAGGCTGGAAGTGCTCAACGTGTACGGATGTCCGATCGGTGCGGCGAGCATCGAGGCGATCGCGGGCATGCCCACGCTCAAGCGGGTGTACGTGTGGCAGACGGGCATGGACGATGCGGCGGTGGCGAGATTGCGCGAGTTGCGGCCGGAGTTGGAGGTGATCGCGGGGGATGAAGACGCGGGTGAGCCTGAGGCGGCGGAAGAGGCCGAGGGTGCGGGCGAATGAACACGGGGCCGAAGGAGAGGAGGCATCGTGCCGCCGCGGCGGGTGGAAGCCTTCCTGCCGGCTGAGTTGGCCCCACCTTGACTGGCCGGATGTGGCGAACCTAGTCTTGATCACAATGTTGAACGCTGCGACGCATCGCCGGCATCATCATCACGCCCACGAGTTGGGCCGTGCGTGATGGTCTGATGGTGCGAAGGCACTGAGAGGATCAAGAGGACGCCGGCCCCTGGGTCGGCGTCTTGTCGTTGGGGCGGGTTGTCCGTCCCAGGCGCTGATCCGGGGCGGGCTTGGAGAGGAAGCCTGTCCGATGAATGCGCAACCAACCGGCAATCTCTGCATGGCGGTGCCGAAAGGGCGGATGCAGACGGGCGTCACGCAGTTGCTCGCCGATGCGGGCATCCGGCTGGACGTGGCATCGCGAAACTATCGACCCATCGTCTCGGCCGAGGGTATGGAGGTGAAGATTCTCAAGCCGCAGGCGATTATCGAGATGCTGGCGGTGGGATCGCGGGACGTGGGATTTGCGGGGGCCGACTGGGTCGCCGAGTTTGAGGCCGACTTGGTGGAGTTGCTGGATACGGGGCTAGACCCGGTGCGTCTGGTCGCGGCCGCGCCGGAGAGGCTGCTGTTGAATGGGGCGTTGCCCCGGCAACGGCTGGTGGTGGCCAGTGAGTATGTGCGGCTGGCGCAGCGGTGGATCGATCGGCGCGGACTCGACGCCACACTGCTGCGATCATTCGGCGCCACGGAAGTGCTGCCGCCGGAGGACGCGGACGTGATCGTGGACAACACGGCCAGCGGCGCGACGCTGACCGCCAACGACCTGCGGATCGTCGACGAACTGATGACTTCGTCGACACGGTTGTATGCGTCCAAGCACGCGATGGCCGACGCGGACAAGCGTGAGCGGATCGAGGAGATGGCCACGCTGGTTCAGTCGGTGTTGACGGCGAGGCGGCGGGTGATGGTGGAGTTGAACGTGGGCCCGGAGAATCTGGAGCGGGTGATCGAGGTGTTGCCCTGCATGCGTGAGCCGACGGTATCGACGCTGCATGCGTCGGCGGGGTATGCGGTCAAGGCGGCCGTACCGCGAGAGGACTTGCCCCGGGTGATTCCGCTGATTCGTGCTCGCGGGGGGACGGACATCGTGGTATCGCGGATCGAGCAGATCGTGGTGTGAGGGGGGCGCGATGCAGGGTCCGGGAGCGAGAATGCGGGCGGAAGTGGGAGGGGTGCTTCTATCGCCGCGGCTTGCGGGAGTAAAGCCCTACACGCCGCCGACGGGGCGCGGCTCGGCGCGGCTGCTGCTTGATGCGAACGAGGGCGCGGCGGCGGGGTCGGCGGTGCGCGAGATCCTGGAGAAGGTCGATTTGGAGCGAGTCCGGCGCTATCCGGAGGCGGGGTTGCTCGAGGCGCTGCTGGGCGAACGAGTCGGCGTCGAGCCGGATCGCGTGGTGGTGACGGCCGGCGGCGACGACGCGATTCATCGCGTATGTGCGATGACGCTGGATGCAGGACGCAGGCTGGTGACGCACGCGCCGGTGTTCGAGATGATTCCGCGCTATGCAAGGCTGGCCGGTGCGGAGGTTCAGCAGGTGGCATGGCTGCACGGCGCTTTTCCGTTGGAGAAGTTGACGAGCAAGATCGACGCGCAGACCGGGCTGGTGGCGGTGGTGTCGCCGAACAATCCGACCGGAGCGGCGGCGCCCGTGCGCGATGTGGTGGAGGTGTCGCGGGCGGCTCTGCGCCGACGGGTGGTGGCGTTGATCGACCTGGCGTATGCGGAGTTTGCCGACGTTGATCCGACGCCGGCGCTGCTCGAGATGAACAACGTGGTGATGATCCGCACTTTGTCGAAGGCGTTCGGGCTGGCGGGATTGCGCGTGGGGTATGCGGTGTGCCCGCGCGAGTTGGCGCCGATGGTCCGGGCGGCGGGCGGGCCTTATCCGGTGTCGGGACTGTCGCTGGCGGTGGCAGAAGCGTTGGTGAGACGCTGGGATCGGGCGGAAGCATGGATGCAGGAAGTGCGTGTGCAGCGCGAAGAGTTGAGCGAGGCCTTGCGGGAGTTGGGGGCCCAGCCGCTGGCAAGCCAGGCGAACTTTGTGACGGCCGAGTTTGCCGATGCGGCGGGCGTGCATGCGGGGTTGCTGGAGAAGGGCATTTCGGTGCGGGCGTTCGGCGGGGCGATGGAGCGGTTTCTGCGCTTCACGCTTTCGGGCCGGCCGGAGGAGTTTGAAGAACTCTTGTCAGCGTTGCGAACCGTGTGCAGAGCGAAGGGAGTGCTGTGATGAGCCAGGCGTGTGGACGCATCGGACTGGTTGAACGCAAGACGGCGGAGACGAGTGTGCGCGTGCGGGTGAACCTCGACGGCTCCGGTGTGTGCAAGGTCAGCACGGGGCTGGGATTCTTCGATCACATGCTTGATGCACTGTCCCGGCACGCATGGCTGGACGTGGAACTGACGTGCGAAGGCGACCTGGGCGTCGATGACCACCACACGGTGGAGGATTGTGCGCTGGCGCTGGGGGCGGCGATAGAGCAGGCGCTGGGTGATCGGCGGGGCATCGGGCGATTCGGATCGGCGCATGCGCCGCTGGACGAGGCGCTGGCGAGGGCGGTTGTCGATCTGTCGGGGCGTCCTGGCGCGTGGGTCGATCTGCAACTCAAACGGGCAATGATCGGGCAGGTGGCGACGGAGAACCTCTCGCACTTTTTTGCGTCGCTGGCGGCCGGGGCGCGGGCGACGCTGCACATAGACGTGCTGCGTGGAGAAAACGATCATCACAAGGCCGAAGCGGCGTTCAAGGCGACCGCGCTGGCGCTGCGGCAGGCGGTCGCGATCGGCACGCGGGCGGGCGACGTGCCCTCTACCAAGGGAGTGCTGTGATGCGCGTGTCGGTCATCGCGACGGGCATCGCAAATACGGCCTCGGTCGAGGCGGCGTTCATGCGGCTCGGGGCGGAGGTGGAGCACACAACCGATGCGGTGATCGTCGAACGGGCGCGGGCGGTGGTGCTGCCGGGCGTTGGATCGTTCGGCGCGGGGATGGAGGTGATTCGACGGCTCGGGCTCGATGACCTGCTTCGAGAGCGGGTGAGGCAGGGGCGTGCGACGCTGGCGGTGTGCCTGGGCTTGCAGTTGCTCTGTCGCGGTTCGGAAGAGTCTCCCGGCGTTGAGGGGCTTGGCGTGCTCGACGCGGTGGCGCGGCGGTTTCCGGATACGGTGAGCGTGCCGCAGTTCGGGTGGAATGGCGTGCGGGCAGGTGAGGGGTCACAGTTGATCGAGGACGGGTACGCGTACTTTGCCAACTCATATCGGCTGGGCGAGGAGGAAGGTGCACCCGGCGACGGCTGGGCGTGCGCGATGACTGATTACGCGGGGCCGTTCATTGCCGCGATCGAGCGAGGCGCGGTGCTGGGGTGCCAGTTTCATCCGGAGGTTTCCGGAGCGTGGGGGCAAGCGCTGCTGGAGCGGTGGCTGGCGCGAGTGAGCGCCGAGGCGGGCTCATGCTGACGCGACGAGTGATTCCCTGCCTGGACGTGCGCGCCGGGCGCGTGGTCAAGGGCGTGAAGTTCGCCGGGCTGCGCGACGTGGGTGATCCGGTCGCTCAGGCGACGACCTATGAGCGGCAGGGGGCCGACGAACTGGTGATGCTCGACGTGTCGGCCACGCCTGACGATCGCGAGACGGCCTTTGACACGGTGCGGGCGCTGCGTCGGACGCTGTCGATTCCGCTGACCGTGGGCGGCGGCGTGCGCAGCGTGGAGACGGCCGAGAGGCTGTTGCTCGCCGGTGCGGACAAGGTCAGCGTGAATACTGCGGCGGTGAGCGAGCCGTCGCTGCTGACTCGGCTGGCCGAGCGTGTGGGAAGGCAGTGCGTCGTGCTGGCGCTCGATGCGGCGGCACGGGAACATGCCGTGGGATGGGAAGTGGTGACGCTGTCAGGGAAGAAGCGCACGGGAATCGACGCGGTGTCGTGGGCACGCGGGGCCGAGCAACGCGGCGCGGGTGAGATTCTGCTGACCAGTTGGGACCGCGACGGCACGCGCGAGGGATATGACCTGGCCCTGATCGAGGCGATTGCGGCCGCAGTGCGTGTGCCGGTGATCGCCAGCGGCGGGGCGTCGTCACCCGGGCACATGGCCCAGGCGTTTGAAGCCGGCGCTTCGGCGGTGCTGGCGGCGTCGATCTTTCACGAAGGGCAGTACACGGTCGATCAGGTGAAGGCTGAACTGATCGCCCGCGGCGTGGAGGTGCGGCGATGATTGTGCCGTCGATTGACATCATGGACGGACAGGCGGTGCAACTCATCGGCGGACGCGAGAAGGTGATCGATGCAGGTGATCCGCGGCCGATCGCCGAGCGGTTCGCGCCCGTCGGCGAGATCGCGGTGATTGACCTGGACGCGGCGCTTGGGCGAGGGAGCAATGCGGAGATTATCGAGGAGTTGTGCCGCATCGCGCAGTGCCGCGTGGGAGGGGGAATCCGCGACGAGGAGACGGCCGTGCGATGGCTGGACATGGGGGCGCGGAAGATCATTCTCGGCACGGCGGCGAGCGCCGATCTGCTGTCCAAACTGCCGCGTGAGCGCGTGATCGCGGCGCTGGATGCCAGAAACGATCGCGTGGTGGTCGAAGGCTGGACAAAGGAGACGACCGCCCGCGTGGAGGATCGCATTGAAGAACTGAAGCGGTTCGTCGGCGGGTTTCTGGTGACGTTTGTCGAACGGGAGGGGCGCATGGGCGGCCTGCCGGCCGATCGCGTCGAGGAGGTGGTGCGGCGCGCCGCCGGATGTCGCATGACGGTTGCGGGCGGGGTTCGCGGGGCGACGGACGTGGAGATGGCCGATCGCGCTGGGGCCGATGTGCAGGTGGGCATGTCGCTGTACACCGGGGCAATGGGACTGGCCGAGGGATTCTGTGCGCCGCTGCGGAGCGATCGGGCCGACGGGTTGTGGCCGACAGTCGTGGTTGATGAACACGGGGCGGCGCTGGGGCTGGTGTATTCGAACTTAGAGAGCGTGCGTGCGGCAATTGAGGAGCGGCGCGGGGTGTACTGGTCACGTTCGCGCGGCCGGCTGTGGCGCAAGGGCGAAGAGAGCGGAAACACGCAGCGGTTACTGCGCATGGATGCAGACTGCGACCGCGACGCGCTGCGATTCACCGTGCGGCAGGAGGGCAGCGGGTTCTGCCATACCGGCACGCGGTCGTGCTTTGGCGAGGCGACGGGGCTGGTGCAACTCGAGCAGAGGATTCGATCGCGGCTCGCGTCGGCGCCGGCGGGTTCGTACGTGCGCCGGCTGCTCGATGATCCGGCCCTGCTGCGGACAAAACTGATCGAGGAGTGCGGCGAGTTGATGCAGACAGTGACGCCGGACGAAGCGGCGCAGGAGGCCGCCGACGTGGTGTTCTTCGCGCTGACGGCCGCGATACAGCGGGGCACGTCACTGGAGGCGATCGAGGCCGAACTGGACCGGCGAGCGCTGGGCGTGACGCGGCGCAGGGGCGACGCCAAGCCGGGAGCGGGGGCATGATGCTGCGGCGCGTGACGGGGGGGCAGGTGCAGGCGACGCGGTTCTGCGCACTCGATGACCAGACACTCGAGCAGGCGGGCGCGCTGGTGCGGCGCGTGGAGCGCGAGGGCGTTCGGGCGGTACGAGAACTGGCCGAACGATTCGGTGAGCGCAAGCATGGCGAGGCACTGGTGCTCGGGAAGGACGCCATGCGGGCTGCGCTGGAGGCGATGGATGCCGAAGATCGCGCGTGTCTGGAACGAACGGCGAAGCGCATCGAGCGGTTTGCTCAGGCGCAACTGGGGTCGATCCGGGCGCTGGACACCGCGATCGAGGGCGGGCGCGCCGGACACACGCTCGCATGCGTGCGATCGGCCGGCTGCTACGTGCCCGCCGGACGAAGCCCGCTGCCTTCGACGGCGCTGATGACCGCCGTGACGGCGCGAGTGGCCGGGTGCGAGCGCGTGGTGGTCGCCTCGCCGGGGGCGCACCCGACGGTGTTGGCGGCCTGTGCGATCGCGGGCGTGGATGAGGTGCTGGCGGTGGGCGGGGCGCAGGCAATAGCGGCGATGGCGTATGGGTTTGGACGCGAAGCAACGGCCGACGCCAGTTCGGGCAAGGGCTTTGAGGCGTGTGACGTGATTGTCGGGCCGGGCAATCGATGGGTGACGGCTGCGAAGCAACTGGTGTCGAGCGCCGTGGGCATTGACATGCCGGCGGGGCCTTCAGAGTTGCTTGTCATCGCCGACGAGACGGCCGATGCGGCGGTGGTGGCCGCTGATCTGCTCGCGCAGGCCGAACACGACACCGACGCGCGGGCGATGCTCGTGACGACCAGCGCGGTGCTGGCCGACGCGGTGGATGAGCAGTTGCGTGTGCAAATGGCAACGTTGCCGACGCGTGCGACGGCTCAGGCCGGGCTGGCAAATGGCTTTGCGTGCGTGGTGGAGTCGATCGAAGAGGCGGTGCGGGTGAGTGATCGCGTGGGCCCGGAGCATCTGGAGGTGATGACGCGTGATGCCGAGGCGGTGGCGAAGCGCGTGCGGAACGCGGGCGGCGTGTTCATCGGGGAGGCCGCGGCTGAGGTCTTGGGCGACTATGGCGCAGGTCCGAATCACACGCTGCCGACGGGCGGAACAGCCCGTTTCCGCGCCGGCTTGAGCGTGATGCACTTCCTGCGGCTGCGGACGTGGATGCAGATCGATGACGCGTCGTCGGCGGCCGGGCTGGTCGCAGATGCGGAGCGGCTGGCGCGGATGGAGGGGCTGTGCGGGCACGAGCGCTCGGCGGCGAAGCGACGCCTCTGAATCACTCACGGCGTTGAGGAATCGGTGGTTGGCACAGCCGCGGTCGATGCGGGCGGATGTCTGCACGTGGGGCAGGGAGCGTCCGAAGGCAGACCTTCGCGGGCGTAGCCACAGTGTTCGCAGATCGTGCCAGGATGCTGAACGAACAGATGCCGAGAAAGATGGCCGCGATCAAGGCGAGTCCCAGGAGCACGGCGATTCAGCCAATGGGGCTGAAGCGGGTCAGCGGGATTGGTCGCGGCCTGGACATGGGTGCAGGTGATGTCGCGAGGTCGCGGCGAGTTTGCACCTATCGCACGGGGTCGGTCAGTTCGGCCTTCTCGGCCGGGGTTCGTTTGTGAGGCCAGAGTTGGCAGGTGAGCATGCCGGCGAACATGAGCCCGCAGCCGATCAGTTCGGGGCGCGAGAGCGACTCGCGGAGGATGAGGACGCCGAAGATTGCGGCGAAGACGGCCTCGAGGCTCATCAGAACGGCGGCGTGAGTCGGCGGAGCGTGCTTCTGGGCGACGATCTGGAGCGTGAAGGCGATGCCGATGGAGAACACGCCGCCGTAGACGATGGGGATGAAGGCGGCCGCCATTTCACTGACGCGCGGCTGTTCGCGCATCAGGGTCGCAATGGTCGTGGCGACGACGACCACGGCGAACTGGACGATGGCCAGCCCGATGGCGTCGGCTTTGGGTGCGGCAATGGCCACGATCACGACGTGAAATGCCCAGCAGAAGGCACACAGCCCGACCCAGAGGTCGCCGGTGCGGAGGCCGCCGGATACGTCGCCGCTGAGGAAGAAGAGCCCGACGGCGGCAAGCACGGCGCCGACCAGATGCCCGGCGGAGAAGCGGTGCCCGAGCCCCAGCCCCAGAAAGGGCACGCCGAGCACGTACAGACCCGTGATGAAGCCGGCGCGCGAGGCCGTGGTGGTGACCATGCCGATCTGCTGGGCATTGGCGGCAACAGCCATGATGAGCCCGAGCAGGATGCCCGCAGGGATGGTGTGCCGGTTGATCCGCGTGCGCCAGCGCGGGCCCACGACGAGGGGCAGCAGCATGGCCACGCCGATCATGTAGCGCAACGCGGTGTAGGCGAGCGGGCCCATGTGCTCCATGGCCGCACGCTGCGCGACGAAACCCGAGCCCCAGATGCAGGCGACGAGGAGGAGAATGGCGTCGGCTCGCAGCGCGTGGTGTCGCATCGAGGGCAAGGGTAGACGGGGTGGACCGGGCAATCGCTAGAAGAGGCTGACCAGTTCGCGCAGGGTGGTGCGCATGTCTACGCCGTCCACGTCGATGACTTCGTCGGCCAGTGTGCGGTAGAGGCTGTCGCGCCGGGCAAGGACGAGGTCGATCTCGGCGATGCTGTCGGTGCCGGTGAGGCTGGGGCGATCGGCCAGGTCGCACCCGACCAGTCGCTCACGCAGGGTCTGGGCGCCTGCGCGAAGATAGATGACGTAGGCGGTCTTGTTGAGTTGGGCGCGTTCGATGGCCTCGCGGGCCCCCGGGCCCGTGGGCGTGCCCCCGCCCAGGGCGATGACCTGTCCGGGCTTGCTGAGGACGCGTTTGAGCGCCCGGACTTCGGCCTGGCGGAAGCCGCTTTCACCGTGTTTTTCCCACGCCTGACTGATCGTCGGGCAACGGAGTTGGGCCTTGGTTTCGTCATCAAGGTCAACGAAGGTGCGGTGCAGGCGCTGGGCGAGTTCGCGTCCGAGCGTAGTCTTGCCCGAGCCGCGCAAACCGATCAGCAACACCGACGGCAACTTCCCCATGACGCCCTCAACTATCGACCAAACCGGCGATTCGTCCTCACCCGCCGATACCGAGTGGCTGGACCGTGACCTGCGGCTTGTCCACGGTCCCCTGAATGCGGTAGGTGACCAGTCGCTCGGTGACGCTGCCGATGGCCTTTCCTACCAAACCCAGTTGCCCGGTCAGACGCTTGAGCGGACCGGCACGCACAGACAGATCCAGTGACCCGTCGTATCCCACGAGTCCATCGGCGTCCGCGGCCACGAGGCCGGTGATCACGCTGGCCCGGGTGATTCGCACCCCGCCCGGTTCGAGCAGGTAGTCAACGTCGGCCTCGTGACCGAACGTCGGATCGTCGCGGAAGTCGAGGTTGCCGATTTTCTGGATCAGTTCGCTCAGACCGGGCAGAACCAGCAGGCGCCCGTTGCGCACCTGCATCTGCCCGGAGCCGTTGATGCGGGCGAGCGGATCGTCGAGCGTGAGAGACGCGCTCCCCTTACCGATCAGGTCGCCGGCAAGTTTTGGAGTTTGGCCTTGCGCGGCCGCTCCGCGCAGGGCCTCGCGCAGGTTCAACTCTTCGAGCGTCCACTCGACTACGGCGGGCCTGCTCGGGGCCGAAAGGTCCGCCGATGCGTGTGCCTCGACCAGCCCGCCCAGCGTCTGGGCATGGAAGTTGGAGATGGAGACCTGCCCCTCGGCCATCGCAACGTCGGCGTCGGCTTGCTTGATGGGCAGCCGGTAATCGGAAAAAGCGACGTTGAAGTTTCCGAGACTCAGCCGTCCGGCCAGGTTTGATTGCTGCGGATCGCCCAGTGGCATGCGTCCGCGAAAGTCGAGCATGACGCGCCCGGCGGCATCCATCTCTGTGAGGAATCCCTGGAGTTGGGGCGGGAGAGTGGCCAGCGTCGACTCGTCCAGCGTCATATTCGCCTTGGCATCATGCAGATCGAGCAGAAACTCATCGATGTTGAAGGCCCCGCGCAAGGTTGTTTCGAGCCCGGGTGAGCGGCCGGCGCGCATGTCCAGGGTGTACCAGCCGGGGCCCTGCTCGTCGGGACGGATGGTCATGTCGCAGGCGAAGCCGCTCAGCGTCATCGGTTGCCCGCTGCCGTCGTCGTAGACGAGAGACACGTCGTCGATGGTGATCCGCTCGAGGAGTAGAACGTTGGAGAGATTCTGCTGCGACGGAACCTGCTTGAGGGCCTGGCGCGATTCGACGCGGGTGAGTCGGTCAAAGCCGAGGATTTCGCCGGTCTGCGGATCCTGGATGATGCGAACGTCACCGCCCTCGATGCTCACCTGCGTGATCTTGATCGGGTGGTCGAACTGCGGTGTCTGGGCCAGGACGATGGTCAGGTGCTCGACTTCGAGCACGCGTGTGCCGTCGGGCGCGGTGAGCGTGACGCCGGCCAGGCGCATGGTGTACGGGGCTTCGTAGTCAATGGTGTCGAACGCCAGTTGGGGCACCAGGTGCAAGTTGACGATCGCGACGATCTGCGAGCCGAGGTAGTCGCGCAGCCGTGCGCCCGCACCGAGCCCCAGCGGCGAGGCGCCGCGGGGAGCGAGCAGCACATATCCGACGACCGCCGCTCCGGCGACGATCAGCACGAGCGCGGCGAGCATGACTTTCAAGGCGCTTTTCATCGGGCGACCGTGTGCGGGCTGAGTTGTCCTAGACACGCGAGATGTACGAGCCGTCTTCCGTGGAGACCTTGATTCTCTCCCCAGGGCCGATGAACGGAGGGACTTTGGTTTTCAGTCCCGTGTCACATGTTGCTTCTTTGAGTTGGTTCGTCACCGTCGCCCCCTTGATGCCGGGGGGTGTGTCGATCACCGTGACTTCCACGGCGGCCGGCAACTCCATGAGGATCGGCTTCTCATCGTGAAAAAGCACCAAAGACACGCTGTTGGGCGCCAGGTAGAGCAGTGCGTCGCCGAGCAGGTCGGGAGTGAGAATCACCTGCTCGTAAGACTCCTGATCCATGAAGGTGGCGCCGTCGGCGTCGGAGTAGAGGTACTCCATCGGGCGTTTTTCCAGTTCGACCTCCTGCACGCTGTCGCTCGAACCGAAGCGGCGCTCGATGGTGCCGGCGCCGGTCACGTCGCGAAGTTTGGCCTGCACGTAGGCCGGACCCTTCCCGGGCTTGACGTGGTCGGTCTTGGTGACCACAAAAAGGCGTCCATCCACAGTGACAGCCACGCCGGTTCGTAGATCGTTCGCCTTCATCACAGCGTCCTCATACTCAGGTGATCGGGCGCGATCCTACGCGCGCCGCCGATGCCGGCCCGGCTTGATCGGATGAACCTGACAACCACCAATCGGAAGAACGAGGCGGGCATGACGCTCTGACGCGACGCGGTTTCGCCGTGCTTTCGATGGGCTCTGGGCTGATGTCGGCCATGAACGCCCTCACGTGCACGTATGCCGGCGACGCCCTTCAATGGGTGAACCTGCGCGGTGAGGCGGTCCCGGCCGTGTCGTGCACGGCTCACAGAGCCCGTGGTACATGGGATGACGAGCCCGGTCCGGCAACATCGGGAGACCGGCATGGTCGGTGCGCCGTCATGGATTCCGCGGCATGACGAAGGGTGAGGGTTTGTCGATCTCGATGCGATCAGTCCGGAGATTCCACGTCAGCGATTTCGCAGACACCACCGCCCCGGTCGCGCCGTCAATGGAACGCACCGGCTCGGAGTCGGTGCCCACGGCGTAGACAATCTGGCGCGTGGTGTCGAACTCGAGCCGGGCCGCCAGCACTTCCTGCTGATCGACGCGGGCGTAGGCCGTTCCGGTGACTACGACCATCGTCACCTCCGGCTGGGTGTCCTCGGTTTCGAGAAAAGTGGCGTCGATGACGTCGCCGGCCAGTTCGGCGGTGCGCCCGCCGTCCATGGCGCGATGAATGACCTGGGCGTCGCCGCGCAGGTGAGCCTCGCCTCGCAGGCGATCGACCACCAGCGACTGCTGCCAGGTGAACAGAGCGTGCCCGCGGTCCCAGCCTTCGAGGTCGGCATCGCCCCCGACGCGACGGTCCAGCACGACGAGCCGCCCGGGGCGTGAGGCGACCAGCGCCGTGCCCCCGTCCATCGTCATCAGTTCGGATGACTCGATGTGCAGCATCTCGGTCGGCTCTCCGGTGTCGGCGGCGGTCCTGCGAACCTCGACGACGCCCGGCGTGTCGACGCCGCCGAAGATCGACGCGGCTTCGAGCGCCAGTTCTTCGCCGACCGGTACAAGTTCGACGATCAGGTGCTCCCCGCGCGCCTGTCGGCGTTCGCCGCTCGCGAGCGTCTGGTCGATGCGGCTGGTGCCGAAGAGTTCGAGCACGCCCGAGTCACGATCGAAACTCAGTCCGGTCCCCCACGCGGCGTGCATGGTGCCCGATTCGTCGGCGGCGTCGAAGGTGCCCGGCCCGACCACGGTGCCGCGCTGCGGGTGCTGCTGCATCTCGATACGAGGACCGACGATGACGCTGTCCTCGTAGTCGATGCGGGCGGGGCTGCCCTCTTCGCCGACCAGGATGGCAATCTGGTCGAGACCGCTGGCTTCGAGCCGCTCGGCCGTTGCGTCGATCTGCTCGCCCTCGACGTAGTGCACGCCGCGTTCGGCCACGACGTCGGTGGCGGTGAGTTGATCGTTGGCGTCGCGCAGAATCCGGGCGGAAAGCGATTGCGAGGCGATGCTCTTGCCGTCCTTGGAGATGAACACGTCGCCCGAAGCATCGATGCTCGTCGGATCGTGCCGCGCGGATGACGACGTCTCAAACGGCACGACCATGCGCTGGGCCGCCAGTGTGCCGCCGTCGCCGTCAGAGACGTTGGCCCCGTGCAGTTCAATCCGGCTGACAAGACGCGAGCCGGCGTCGCTTTCCACGAAGTCGGCGATGAGCACGGAGCCCTCGGCCCGGCGCGCGTCGTCGACCGCGCGCGCCTGTCCCGCAAACGTGGCACGCCTGAGATTCCCGGTCATGCGACCTTCGGCGTCGCGCTCGAAGACGAAGTCGGCCTGGTCGAGCCAGCGCACGTATTGCTCGCGGTGCGCCGGGCCTGCCGGATCGTGCGCAGCGCCGAACACCTGGCCCGGGCCGACCACCGTCGCCGTGCCTTCGTTCATCCGCACCAGAGTGCGCGAGGACTCGAGCCAGCCCTGCCCCTGCGACTCCAGTCGCACTGAGCCGCCCGGTCCCGTCAACACCAACTGCTCGCGTGTGCCGGCGTAATCCAGTGAGGCCGCGTGCCCGGTGGACGGACCCTCCCCAAAGTGTACCAGCCCGGTCTTCACAGCCGTGAACCGGAGGTACAGGTCGTCGCGAGCCAGCGTTTCGGGCTGATTGACCAGGGGTACGATGCGGAGCGGGCCGGTCCATCGCAACGTCACGGGCTCGTCATCACTGCCGAGAACGAGCGCCGGAGCGGCCGCAGGCGGCTCAGACTGCCCCGGTGCGTCTTGAACGGCGGCCAGCACAAGGGCGCCCAGCGCCGAGAGGTTGCTCACGCCTCCCCCGGGGTTCGGCGCTGACGTTCGATCGGGGAGTTTGTGATCGATGAGGCGGGTCCAGGTTTCGAGCATGTCGGCCGTCAGCGTCCGCTCGCCCTGAGTGACGGTGACGCCGTCGGTGAAGGTGGCAAGATAGAGAGCCACGTGCGCAGGCTCGGGCGCGGATGGCGGCGTGGCGGGTGCAGACTGCCCGGTTTGCGTGCTGACGCGGCGGATGCGCGGCGCCTGTCCGCGGCTCTGCGGTCGGGCGCGGGCTTCGGAGTTCGGCGCGGCGGCCGCCGGCTTCGCTTCGGCGGGTGGCGGCGTGTAGCGCAGGTACTCCCCGCGTTCGACTTCGAGCACATCGATCCGCTGCTGCGGCTGGTTGAGACGCGCGGTGACGTGGTTGCCCACAAAGTCGAGATCGCGGCTGGTCACGGTGAGTTTGCCGGGCGTCTCGACGTGGGCGTAGTTGAAGTTGAATCGCAGTTCCTGCTCAAAGGTCGCGACCAGCACCGGCTCCTCCGCCTGGCCGGGCGGGGGGAAGAGTGTGATCTTCGGGTTGCCCGAAAGCGAGCCTGACTCGGGCCCGGCGCTGCGGTCGGGCATGTACATGCGACCGCTCTCCGATTCGATCAGCACCGTCTCGCCTGACTTGAGGAACACCCGGGCGTTGACGCCCTTGAGCGCGTAGACGTGCGGCTCGATCCGCCCGTCTACCTGGGCGGGTCGGAACTCGTCGGCCTTCAACTGAGCGGCGCGGCGCGAGGGATCATCGCGATCGGCGTAGTCAAGCGTTACGCCGCCACCCGCTTCGGCGTCGCGCAGGGCGTCGGTGATGCTCGGCACATCGTCCAGTTGATCGGACAGCCCGTCGGAGCGCCCGCTCGACCCGAAGACCATGAAGTAGACCACCGCACCGAAGCACAAGACTGCGACGAGCAACGCCGCGAGCAGACCGGGCCTGGACAAGCCGCGTTGGAGGGAGCGAGGGGACATGGGATCAATCGTATCGCGCCAGCCACTGCTGCATGACGCCGCGCGCCCGGGCGAGGTGTTCGATGGCTTCCCGCACCGCCGCGTGCCCGCCCGGGGCGCGGGTCACCAGGTCGCAGATGGCGCGGACTTGCTCGACCCCGTCGGCCACGGTCATCGCGTAGCCGGCGCGGCGCAGTGCCGGCAGGTCGGGCAGGTCGTCGCCCATGAAGGCCGTGTGTTCGAGCGGCACGCCTGCCTGGCGGCACATCTGCTCCAGCGCGACGCCCTTCTCCGGGCAGCACTCGACCACGCGGGTCAGCCCCAGTTCGCTCATGCGGGCACGCAGAGCGCCGCCTCCGCGTCCTGAAATCACGCCGACCTCGAAACCCATGCGCATCCACGCCTTGATGGCGTATCCGTCGCGGACGTGGTAGCGTTTGAACTCGCGGCCGTTCTCGTCGAGGTTGATCGTGCCGTCGGTCATGACACCATCGACGTCGAGGACGATCATGCGGACTTTGGCCGGATCGCGCACCGATCAGTCCCGCACCAGTTTCAGGGCGATCATGTCCTGCACGTCGAGCAGCCCGACGGGCTTGCCGTCGTCATCGACGACGGGAATTTCGTCATTGCGGTGCATGCTGAACAGGTGCGACGCCTCGGCCGCGGTCGCGGTCTGCGGGAGCGTGCGGGGGGAAACCGTCATGACCTCGTCGATGGGCCGATCGAGTGCAGCCGCGTCGCGCAGAACCAGCCGGCGCAGGTCGCCGTCGGTGAAGATGCCCGCCAGTTCGCCCGAGGGGCCGACCACCAGCAGAGCGCCCGGGCGTCGTCCGCCGGACTCGGCCTTGGATACGGCTTCGCGGACCGTTGTGCCGGGCGAGACCAGCGGCAGGTTGTGTCCGACGCGGAAACGCAGCAGTTCGCCCACCGGGCGCAGCATCCCACCCAGCGATCCGCCGGGGTGACGCTTGAGGAAGTCATCGTGGGTGAAGTTGCGCCGGCGTGCCACGGCCAGGGCGATCGCATCGCCGGCCGCCATCGTCGCTGTGGTCGACGCGGTCGGGGCCACGAAACCCGCCGCCTCTGCGTGAATGCACAGGTGAATGGTCACGTCAGCAAGTTTTTCGAGACTGGAAGCCCGCTTCCCGTCGCCGCCGGTGATGGCGATGATGGGCAGCCCGTCGCGCTTGAGGGTCGACGCCAGCGCGAGCACCTCGCCGGTCTCGCCCGAATGGGACAGGCACATCGCCACGTCGCTGGGGCGGAACCGCCCCAGATCACCGTGCGCCGCCTCGGTGGGGTGAACGCTGTGGGAAGGGATGCCCAGCGAACTGAGCGTGGCCGCGATCTTCGCGCCCACCAGCCCGCTCTTGCCCAGCCCCGTGACGATGACCGTCCCGCCCTTGTCGGCGCAGCGCTCGATCGCATCGCACGCGGCGACAAACTCGTCTCCGGCGCTGTAGGCAAGGTGGGCGACGGCGTCGGCCTCCTCACGCAAGACGGTGCGAATCAGATCTATTTCGGTCATGCTCGGCCGAACCCGGGTGAGGATGGACATGATGCATAGGGTACACTCTCCGAAGCCCACAAGGGAGACGTGCGTGAGCGGTGAATACAAAGTCCGGCTCGAAGCCTTCGAGGGGCCCCTCGATCTGCTCCTGTTCCTCATCCGCCGGGCCGAAGTCGAGATCGAGGAAATCCCCATCGCGACCATCACCGAGCAGTATCTCTCGTACCTGGGAGACCTTGACGATCGGCGCATCGACATTGACTTGGCCGGGGAGTTCCTGGTCATGGCAGCGACGCTCATGGAAATCAAGAGCCGCATCATTGCCCGGACGGGGGAAACCTCCCCCGAGAGCAGGGTGGATCTGAGCGATCCCGACGACACCGATCCCCGGGTCGAGTTGGTCCGGCAACTCCTCGAATACAAAAAGTACCGCGATATGGCCGACGGGCTCGAATCTCGCCGGACCTGGTGGGAGAAGCGTTTCCCGGCGGCGGCGGCGGGCGTCGATGACGAGCGTGTGCGTGAGGCCCTCGGCAGCATCGACGAGGTTGATCTTGAGGACATTGACCTGCTCGATCTGGTCCGGGCGTTCGCCCGGATTGTGCGGAGTGTCGACCTGACGCGCATCGGGGTTCACGAGGTGGTGTCTGACGACACCCCGATCGAACTGCACGCCGAAGATCTGATGGACCTGGTACGGCGCCGCAGTGAGGAGAGCACCAATCCGCTGACTCTCCGTCAAGCGTTGACCGGCCGCTCACGCGCAGAAATGGTGGGCATTTTCCTGGCGCTGCTCGACCTGATCCGTCAGCAGCGCGTGCATGTGCGGCAGGACGGCGAGGAGTTCGTGATCGAAGAACAGTTCGAAGTCGAGCACGTTCCAGACGAACACGAGGCGCCGGCCGAGTAGGACGGTCTCAGAGCCGGGGGAAGCGCCTTGCAGCCTCTGCGCGATCAGGCGCCGCCCCCGTTCAAACAGACTATCTTGCGAAGGCCGCGAGTCTGGCCTTCTCTCGCTTGCCCAGCGGCACGAGCAGCAGTGCAAATCCGGCGGAGATGAGGCACAACACGCCTGCGATGGCAAAGGCGGCAGCGTAGGAGCCTGTCATCGTGCGGGCGGTGTTTCCTGCGGCGATGCCGGCGACGCCCGCGATGCCGTAACTGGTGAACAACCACCCGTAATTGGCGCCCAGGTTCCGGGCTCCGAACAGGTCCGCCGTGGCCGACGGGAACAGCGAGAAACTCCCGCCATAGTTGAATCCGACCAGCGATGCGCCGACCGCCAGCGAGAGTTCCGTGTCCAGCCCGCCCAGCACAAACATGGTGATTGCCTGAAAGGTGAACATCGCCACGAACGTGCTGGTGCGCCCGATGCGATCGGAGACAAAGCCCCACACCACACGTCCGACGGCGTTGAAGATGGCCAGCCAGCCCACGGCCGCGGCGCCCCTGGCGAGCAGATCGGCGACCTGGTCGTGCGGCAGGCCCGGGCCGCCGGCGGCGGCGACGAGTTGCTCGCCGGCGAAGACCTTGACGATGCCGATGACCATCAGGCCGGCCATGGCGCTGCTGAAGTACATGAGCCAGAGCGTGTAAAAGGCGGGGCTGTGCAGCGTGTCCTGCCAGGTGCTGTCGGGCACGGACTTGGCGGCGGCGGGCCGGGCGGAGGTCGGAGGGTTGCGAAGAAGCATCGCGCCGATGGTCACCCCGACAAAGCACACCAGCGCGTGCACCAGAAAGAACTCCTGCACGCCGTACCGCTCGATGTACCCCAGCGCGCCCAGGGTGCGCCCCTTGAAGAGGTAGGCTCCGAAGCCGAAGCCGGCGACCGCCACGCCGGAGACCAGCCCCTTGTGCTGCGGAAACCACTTGACCAGAGCCGCGATCGGGCACACGTAGGCGAACCCGATGCCCGCGCCGGCCAGGAAACCGATCGTGCCCCACAATGTGAACAGTTTGTCCAGTTCCTGCTGCTGCCCTACGTACCGCTGTCCGAGCACCACGCCGGCCACGACGGCGGCCACGACGATGCCGCGCTCGATGGCGGCGGCGAAGGGCTTGGTCCTTTCGCCCAGTCTCTCGCTGATTACGTGGAATAGCAGGAGAAGTATGACCGTGACGCCGCCGGCGAAGGCCGCGTGTGCGATGTAGAACACAATCGGACTCTCCATGAGCCCCGCCAGCAGGAAGCCCAGACCCATGAGCGTGGCTCCGATGATGGCCGGCACCCGCGGACCAGTGATGTCCTGCACACGACCGGCGATGACCATGACCAGCGCAAAGGAGAGAATGCAGATCGAGAAGGCATAGGCAAGGTAACCGCGCTGGGAGGAGAGCAGCGCATCACGGGCGGCCGCGTCGGCGACGATGGTGGCGTTTTCGGCAACCGCGACATCGCTCGCCTCAACCTCCGCCTGCGTCACAATCGGCGGAAACACGTCGCTGGTCAGAGGCTGCCAGAAAATGCTGTAACCGTAGACCGTGCCGAGGATCAGTTGAACGAGGATGGCGCCCAGAAGAACAAGAAACCCGGCCGCGCCGCTGCGGGGGTTGACGACGGAAGAGTCACTCATGGAAGGTGCTCCTTCCCCCGGTCAGTGATGATAGGTTGCGGCCGTTGGGCAGGCGATGGATGGAGGCTGTCGCCGCGCACCGGCCCGGGCGGGGCGTCGGCCGGTTCGTGTTCCTCAATCGCGGCGCACAGCCCAATCGTCGGGCAGTCCTGGTCTGGCTCCGGCTATCCTCTGTCGATGAAGACGCTCTACGTCATCGACGGGTACGCGCAGTTCTTCCGCGCCTATCACGCCATTCGCACGCCGATGACCAGCCCGGTCACCAAAGAACCGACCAACATGACCTTCGGCTTCGTCGGGATGCTGCTCAAACTGCTGCGAGGTGAGGGAAAGATGGGCGCTCCTCCCGACTATCTGGCCGTTGCGCTCGACGTTTCGGGTGACCGCGGCACCTTCCGCAGCCGGATGTATCCGGAATATAAGGCGAACCGCCCCGAGCCCCCCGACGACCTCAAGCCGCAGGTGCAGCGGGCGCTGACGCTGCTGCGGGCGATCGGCGTGCCGATCCTGGGGGCCGAGGGCTTCGAGGCAGACGACGTGATCGCGACCATCGCCAGCAGGATGGCGCTCGAGTACCCCGACGTGCGGCTGCGGATCGTGAGCAAGGACAAGGATCTGAAGCAGTTGCTCAGGGAGGGCACGGAGGCACAGAGGCGCGAGGGCACGGAGGGCAAGAGACGCAGCGATGCAGAAACGGACAGGCGAACTGAAGACGAGCACGAAGCGCAGGCGGTAGGACGCACGGCACCGCTCGCCGGCGCGGTCGAGTTGTATGACGTGCACACGGACGAGGTAATCACGGTCGAGGCGCTGCGGGGTGACGCGGGCATCACGCCGGCGCAGGTGATCGACATGCTGGCGCTCATGGGCGACACGGTGGATAACGTGCCCGGGGCCGAGGGTGTCGGGCCGAAAACGGCGTCACAACTGATCTGCGAGTTCGGCTCACTCGACGCGGTGATCGCCGAGGTTCTCTCCGACAAGCCCGCGAAGGAGTGGAAAATCAAGGGCAAGAGGCGGGAGAAGATTGCCGAGGCCGCCCCGCGTCTGCCCCTGTCGAAAGAACTGGTGACGCTGCGTCATGACGTGCCGGTGGAGTTTGACCTTGCGGCGGCGGCGCGCGAAAGGATCAGGCTGGATGCGTTGCTCCCCATCCTCAGGGAACTTGGGTTCAACAGGTATCAGGAGGACGTGAAGGCGCTGCTGGGACTGGCAGAGCCGTCGGGCGATGCGGTCGCGGCCGAGCGTGAGGCCGGCGCGCTGGCGCACATGGCGCGCGCCGTCGCGGGAGGATCTGCATCCTCTGCCGGCGGCAGGGGCGTCTGGCCCGTAGGTGCCGCGGACACACACTCTGGGGGTGCACGCGCCGCGCCCGCGGGGCATGAGCCCGGCAGCCTGTTCGACTCGCTGCCCGCCGCCGAGTCTCCGGCCGTCGCCTCCGCGGTTCTCGACGGGCGCTACCGCTGCGTGCGGACGAAGGAAGACCTCGCTGAACTCGTGGCCGAACTGCGGGCCTCTGACCTGTTCGCGGTCGACACCGAGACTACAGGCGTGCGTCCGATGTGGGTCCAACTGTGCGGGCTTTCGTTTTCAACCATGCCCGGCACGGGCTGGTACGTGCCGGTGCGTGCCCCGGTCGGCTGCGAGATTCTGCCGCAGGTCGAAGTGCTCGAGGCGCTGCGCCCGCTGCTCGAAGATGCGTCGGTCGCCAAGGTCGGGCACAACATCAAGTACGACATGCTGATCCTGCGAAACGTGGGAATCCGCCTGGCAGGGCATCTGCCCAGCAGCGACCGCCCCCGCGCCGGCGACACCATGATCGCCAGTTACCTCATCGACGCATCGCGTTCGTCGCACTCGATGGACGCGCTGGCACTGGCCCTGCTCAAACGCCAGAACATCGCGCTGACCGACTTGATCGGCACCGGCAGGAATCAGTGCACATTCGACTGCGTCGATCTCGATCGGGCCACCAACTACGCGGCCGAGGACGCCGACGTGACGCTGCGCCTGGCAAACCTCATGCTCCCGAAACTCAAGGTCATGGGCCTGGGCGAACTTTACCGCGACCTCGAGATGCCGCTGGTCGACGTACTGGCCGAACTGGAATACAACGGCGTACTGGTCGACCCCGACGAACTCGAGCGCCAGCGCGGCAAACTCGAGAAGCGCATCGTCGAACTGAAGCGTGAGATCGCCGACGCGGCAATGGAGGAAGTGGGGCGGGGGTTCGATCCCGATTCGCCGCGTCAACTCGGGGCCGTCCTCTTCAACGCCCGCGACGCGGCCGAGCCGGGGCTGGGTCTCAAGCCGATCAAGAAGACCAAGACCGGCTATTCGACCGACGCCGAAGTGCTCGACAAACTCGTGCAGGATGCGTCGATCACCAGCCCGATCCCTGAACTGATCCTCGAGTATCGGCAACTGACCAAACTCGTATCGACGTACCTCGTCAGTCTGCGCGAGGAGATTCACCCCGTCTCACACCGCATCCACGCGAGTTTCAACCAGACCGTCGCGGCCACCGGGCGGCTCAGTTCCAGCGATCCAAACCTCCAGAACATTCCCATCCGCACCGATCTGGGCCGCGAGATCCGGCGCGCGTTCATCGCGCCGCCCGGGCGGGTGCTCATCACGGCCGACTACTCACAGATCGAACTGCGCCTGCTCGCCCACCTGTCGCGCGATCCGGCGCTGATTGAGGCGTTTGAGGCGGGCGAGGACATTCACGCGGCTGTCGCGGCCCAGATCCACGGCGTGCCGCTGGCCGAAGTCACCAAGTCTCAGCGCAACGGCGCGAAAATGGTAAACTTCGGCATCGTGTACGGCATTACCGCGTTCGGGTTGGCGCGAAGGCTGGGGTGCGAGCAGGGCGAGGCGGCCAAGATCATCGACGATTACAAGCGACGCTTCGCCGGTATCACCACGTTCCTGGAGGAGTGCATCCAGCAGGCCAAGCGCAAGGGCTACGTCGCGACGATAATGCAGCGACGGCGTCCGATCGTGGATATCGAGTCGAATAATCCGACGCGCCGTGCTCTGGCCGAGCGCGTCGCGATCAACAGTGTGGTGCAGGGTTCTGCGGCCGACCTCATCAAACTCGCGATGGTTGACATCCAGCGCCGAATCAACGAATCGGCGCAGCGTGTCGCGCCACTCCGGGGTGGGGCCGGCGACCCGCTCTCCGAAAGGCACTGCCTCGGAGTGGCGGGCCAGCCCGAAGCGCAGGACCGACTCGTCACCCGGTCGACGGACGACTTGCCCGATGCGGCCCTGGCGGACGTCAAGATGCTCATCCAGATCCACGATGAACTGGTGTTCGAATGTCCCGCCGAGACGGCCGAGGCCGCCCGGGCCATCATCGTCGATCGCATGCAGAAGGCCATGACCCTGCGTGTGCCGCTGATCGCTGATTCGGCCATCAGCAGCAACTGGTACGATGGGAAGTGAGTTCGGAACCCGCGCCGGCGACCTCGTCTTCAAGGTTGCCGTTTTCACCGGTTGGGAGCCGGTCGCGCCGGTCCAGGGCGGATGCAGCGACTTCCGAAGGCCGACCTTGCCGGCACGCCGGCGCGCGATGTTCGCCTACACCTCCGCAAACTTCGCCGTGAAGTGCCGCAGCGCCTCGGGTTCCTCCACGATCTTCATCCCCCGCAGCGTGTGCCGCTTGGCGTGCAGCTCTTCGAACACCTCGAGCACGTAGTCGATATGGCTCTGCGTGTACACACGCCGCGGAATCGCCAGGCGCACCAGTTCCATCTTCGGCCTCGCGTGTTTCCCGAACATCACCGATCCGATTTCACACGCCCGGATCCCGCCGGTGCGATAGAGCCCGCAGACCACCGCCTGTCCGGGGAACTGCTCGGGCGGAATGTGCGGGCAGAAGGCCTTCGCATCGACGTACACCGCATGCCCGCCGGGCGGCTCGATGATCTGCACGCCCATCTTGAGCAGGTGCTCGCCCAGGTAGGCCGTCGAGCGGATGCGGTACTGAAGGTAGTCCTCGCGCAGCACCTCACGGAAGCCCTGGGCCATGGCTTCGAGATCGCGACCGGCCAGCCCGCCGTAGGTGACGTACCCCTCGGTCAGAATCAGCAAACTGGTGGCCCGGCGGAACAGTGCCACGTCCTTCATCAGTAGCACGCCGCCGATGTTCACCATGCCGTCCTTCTTGGCGCTGATGGTCGCGCCGTCGGCCAGTTCAAACATCTCGCGGACGATCGCGCTGACCGGACGGTGCTGCTGCCCCGGCTGGCGCTGCTTGATGAACCACGCATTCTCCGCGAAGCGACAGGCGTCGAGGAACAGTGGAAGTTTGTGCCGGTCGCACACGGCGCGCACCTGCTTCATGTTTTCGAGGCTCACCGGCTGGCCTCCGCCCGAGTTGTTGGTGACGGTGAGCATCACCAGGGGAATCGCCGACGCTCCGACCTGGTCGATCAACGCCTCCAGAGCCCGCACGTCCATGTTGCCCTTGAACGGGTGTCGGTTCTTCGGGTCGCCGGCCTCTTCGATCGGCAGGTTCACGGCCCGTGCGCCCGAGTGCTCGACGTTGGCCAGCGTCGTGTCAAAGTGCGTGTTGTTCGGCACCACCTTGCCCGGTCCGCCGACCAGTTCAAACAGGATGCGTTCGCTGGCCCGCCCCTGGTGCGTGGGAAGCACGTGGGCAAAGCCGGTCATCTCCTGCATCACCTGCTCGAAACGGAAGAACGAGTCGGCCCCGGCGTACGACTCGTCCCCACGCATCACTCCCGCCCACTGCTCGCTCGACATGGCCCCCGTGCCCGAGTCGGTCAGCAGGTCGATGAGCACGTCGTGGGCCTTGAGCAGAAACAGGTTGAAGTGAGCCTTGCGAAGGCACGCCTCCCGCTGCTCCGGCGTGGTCATGTGGATCGGCTCGACAGACTTGATGCGGAACGGCTCGATGATGGTGCGCATGGGCAATGCTAGAACCCTGAATCGGGATTGCAGAGCCAGAAGTCCGCAAAGCACCCGCTCCGTCACATCAGCGCAACCCCATGTCCGTTTTCGTCCGGATCGGGATTCTCCGACGAACACCGGGCCCGCCCGGCCGATACCATCGTCCGATGTTCGGCATACCAGGCCCTATCGGCACCATCCTCGATCTGCTCATCGTCATCACCGGTTTCGGGCTGATTGTCTTCCTGCACGAGGCCGGTCACTTCCTGGCCGCCCGATGGGCCGGCATCCGCGTGCTGGCGTTTGCGATCGGGTTCGGACCGGCTGCGTTCAGTTATCGCAAGGGCCTGGGCCTCCGCCGCGGCTCGAGCGAGCGCGAGTACAACCAGTTGCTCAAGGATGCTGAAGGTTTCCGGGGTGAGAAGCGTGAGGGATCTCGAGAGGCGCTGAGCGGCAAAGTCCATCCGACTGAGTATCGCTTTAACTGGTTGCCCTTCGGCGGATACGTCAAGATGCTTGGGCAGGACGACCTGGACCCCGCCGCCGTCTCCGCGGCGCCCGACAGTTACCAGAACTGCAAGCCCTGGAAGCGCATGGTGGTCATCTCGGCCGGCGTGGTGATGAACCTCATCTTCGCGGCCGCTCTTTTTGTTGTGGTCTTCATGATCGGGCTCAAGGTCGAGCCGGCGATCGTGGGAGGGGTGGCGCCGGGTTCGCCCGCAGCCGTGGCACTGCCGACCGATCCGCAACTTTCTCATGAGGTCAGCCCGGGGCTTCAGGCTGGAGACCGCGTGATCGAGGTCAACGGGCGCGTGCCGAGCAGTTACGCCGACTTCATCACTACCGTGGCCATGACTTCGCGCGGCAAGCCGGTCGACCTGCTCGTGGAGCGCCAGGGCTTTTCGAACCCGCTTCATTTCAGCATCGTTCCCGAAAAGGGCGGGCCGGAAGGGCTGCTCAGCCTGGGTATCGACTCGGCCTCGTCGCTCACCCTCAGTGACCTGGTCGATCGGGCCAGCCCCGAGTTTCGCCGTCGCATTGGAATCGAGGATCTGGGGGAAGGTGCAACGATCACCGCGGCCGCCGACCGGACCGACCTGACCACTCTCGGTCAACTCGACGCGGTGTTCGCCCGCTCGCTGGGCGCCCCGATGCAAGTCACCTGGGTCAGGCCGGATGGTTCCAGGGTAGAACGGCAGGTGCATCCGCGGGCCGATTTCCAGGTCGGCTTCCTTCCCGGCTCTGAAGCCGATACGGTCGCGCCCTTTGAGCACGTGCTCGGGCTGGCGCCGGTGCTGCGTGTGTCGAGCGCGCCTGACGCCGTGACCGACCAGGGCAAGGCCAACGGGCTCCAACCGGGCGATGTGTTTGCGCGCATCGCCGGGGTGGAGTATCCGAGTCTTCCGTCCGGCATCCGCACGATCCGCGCCAACGCCGGTCGAGAAATCGACCTGGGTGTGTTGCGCCGTGTCGACGGGAAGTGGACGCGAGTGGACTTCAAGGCCAGGGTTTCCGGCAAGGGCACCCTTGGCTTCCAGTTCGACGACACGCGCGATCTGGCCGCCTTCGTCGCCATGCCGCCCGCCAGCGTGCAGATTGCGCCGGGGGCCCCGGGGCATCGGCCGGCGGCGGCCGACCTGATCTCCACGCCGGGGGAGTGCATCGTCGCAGTCAACGGACTCTCCGTCGAATCGCTGGTGGATGTGCGCCAGGCGTTGCAGGCGGCGACTGCCGCGGCCGCGCAGTCCGGAGCACCGGCCGAAGTTTCGGTCACACTGGAATGGCCTCTGGCTCGTGAACCGCGCCCGCGCATCGAGCGTGTCTGGTCGCTCTCCGCCGAGCACGTCCGTACGCTGCACGCGCTGGGGTGGTCTTCGCCTTTCGACCCATACATCTTCGAGCCGGTGCAGGTGCTGCTCAAGGCCGCCTCGCCCGGCGAGGCGCTGGCCACCGGGCTGGGCGAAACGCGCCGCGTCCTCATCACCACCTACGTCACCTTTGCGCGACTCTTTGAACGCACGCTCAGAATCGAGAATCTCAAGGGCCCCGTCGGCATCGCTCACGTCGGCACGCTGCTGGCCGACCGCGGCTTCGTGTGGATGCTCTTCTTCATGGCCGTCATCAGCGTCAATCTCGCGGTGATCAACTTCCTCCCGCTGCCGATCGTGGACGGCGGGCAGTTCCTGATGATCGTCTACGAGCAGATCCGCGGACGCCCGGTGCCCATCCCGATCCAGAACGCGGTGACGATGGCCGGCTTCCTTCTCATCGCGTCGCTGTTCCTGATCGTCACCTTCAACGACGTGAAGAACCTGCTGGGGCTGTAGCCGGAGTGACACGCGCCAGGTGTGACGGCGCGAGGACGTCGGCCTTCGTTGTTCAGGTCAGCACAATGCCGGCTTGCACCTGCGGCTGCGCGGACGTGAAGGCCTCGACGGAGCACCCTGTACCTGCCCCGAAAGAGTCAATCGTGACTCTCATTTTCCAGAAAGTTTGGAGCGGCGACCACTGCACGGGTTTGCATTTCCACTATCGAAGAATGCTCTGGGCAGTCGGCCGATGCGGCGGTGGGGGCGTCAGAGCCGCCCGGCAAAGGAGGCCCCGCCATGCGAAGGTTGGCGAGCGGCCCGCACACACTGTCTTGGCCGCTGCACGCGCTCCGTGCGCATCGTTGAACAACACGAGCGAACGCGCTCCCACACCCGGGAAAGCAGTCGTTTGCAACGCGAGCCGAACGAGCGGGCAGAAGCGGAGCGCTGTCGCGTGGGTTGTGCGGGCCCGGCACATCGCCCGCAACAACCCATATCAAGGAGCAAGCACATGAAGCGATCAAGGCTCATGATCTGGGTGCGGGCGTGAGGCAACGCCGAGGGAGCGCTCCCTCGGCTATTTTGCGCGCCTCGCCCGGTCCGCCTTCGGACGTTGTTGGACCTGCCCAACATCCGCATGGCCGACTTCCAGGAGGACAGGCGGCAACCTCGAAGCCCAGATTACCGGCACAGTCCAGGACCGAATCCATCGGCGCGACTACTGATCTTCCCACACTCGAAGTCTCCCGGAGCCGCTCTTTGCACCTCCTTGGGCTCGTCACGCTGCTTGCTCTGGCCGGGTTGATCTACCTGGCGATGCTTGTTGCGCTGCTCGCCTGGGGCCTGACGCACCCGCCCCGGCGCACCTATTCCTCGGCCGTGGCGCGAGGCGGGCCCGGCTCGCCCGATGAACTCGACCCGCCCCTGCGCTGCGAGGAGTGGACCTTTCTCTCACGCGGCCGCACGTTGTCGGCTTGGGACGTCCGCGGGCGTGATTCATCCGGGCCGACGGTGATTTTCACGCACGGGTGGGGTGACTCGCGCATCGGCGCTCTGCCGCGCATGGCCGCACTGGCGCCACTTGCCTCACGCATGGTCGCCTGGGATCTGCCCGGTCACGGCGAGGCACCGGGCCTCTGCCGGCTCGGACGGCATGAAGTCGCCGATCTGCTGGCCCTGATGGAGCGAGTCGGCGGACCCGTTGTCCTGTTCGGCTGGTCGCTGGGCGCGGGGCTGTGTCTTGAAGCAGGGCCCGACCCGCGTATCGTCGCGATCGTCGCCGAAGCGCCATACCGCTTCCAGGACGCCAGCGCCCGCAACGTGTTGCGCGGCGCGAGCCTGCCCAGCGGACGCACCCTCGATCTGGCCCTGCTTGTGCTTGGGATGAAGGGTCGTTGGAAAGCCCGGTCCGACCGGGCAGCCTTGGCCTCGCGCATCGCCTGCCCCGTGCTCGTTCTCCACGGCACCGAAGATGAAGTCTGTCCGATCGACGACGCTCGAGCGATTGCGCGTGCGGCGATGCGCGCCACGCTGGTCGAAATCGACGGCGGCGACCACAACCACCTTTGGACCGAGCCGACCTGGGCCCGGCAGTGCAGCGATGCCGTCCGTGCATTCCTCCCGGACACGGCAAGCCCGGTTGCCGGCAGGTGAACCAGCACTCTTGATCGCCCCAGGGTTTCCAGCACCGTGCGGCGCCTGTCAGCCGGCCCCGGAATCCCATACCATTCCCGCATGTCCGCCCTTCCTCTCAGCCCGACCGTCGACACCATCGCCGCCCAGCAGCGGGCCAGGTCGTTCACGACGCGCTCGATCAAGAACGAGTCAAAGGCCGCGGCCTTGCGCCTCGCGATCGCGATGACCGATCTGACCACACTCGAAGGCAAGGACTCGCCGGAGAAGGTGCGGTCGCTGTGCCGCAAGGCTATTCGCCCCTACCCGCCCGACGAATCGCAACTCGGTGAGCGGCTTCCCAGCGTCGCCGCCGTCTGCGTGTACCCGAGCATGGTGCCCGTCGCGGCCGAGTTGCTGCACGGCACCGGCGTGCACATTGCCAGCGTCGCGACGGGCTTTCCCAGCGGACAATACCCGCTCGATGTGCGATTGCGCGACGCGCGCCAGGCCATCGAAGACGGCGCCGACGAGATCGACATGGTCATCAACCGCGGGGCGTTCCTTTCCGGGCGCTACCGCCAGGTGTGCGAAGAGATTCGCGAGGTCGCCGAACTGTGCACCGTTGCGGGCGCCGGCCGGACCGTGCACCTCAAGGTCATCCTCGAAACCGGTGAACTCGAAACCCTGGACAACGTGCGCCGCGTCAGCGATCTGGCCATCGCTTCCATCCGCGACGGCGACTTCATCAAGACCAGCACCGGCAAGGTCCAGCCCGCTGCCACCATGCCCGTCAGCCTGGTCATGCTCGAGGCCATCCGCGACGAGTTCCTCCGCAGCGGGCGACGGATCGGGCTCAAACCCGCCGGTGGCATCCGTACTGCCAAGCAGGCCTGGCACTATCTGTGCATGGTCCACGAGACGATGGGTCCGCTCGATCCTGCACGCCGCAGCCCGTGGCTTGATCCCAGCCTCTTTCGCTTCGGCGCCTCCAGCCTGCTCAATGACCTCCTGCGTTCGTTCGTGAAACTGCGGCGTGGGAGTTACCCGTCCGACGACGAGTTTGGGGAGGCATGATTCGACGCACTGCGTCTCAACCAAAGATCCTACCAGCCCTCTTGGACATATAAGCCATTTGCGGCTTATACTTTCAGATCATGCGATACGCGCTGATTGCAGACCTTGTCAACTCCCGCCGCGTCAAAGACCGGCAGGGGCTTTCCCGCCGCCTTCAGGGGGCGCTGGCCTCGCTTGGCGCGACCTTCGTCGATGAGTGGCTTGTCCCCATCACCAACGCCAAGGGCATCGACGAACTCTCGGCCGCCCTGATGCGCCCCGATCGGGCGTTCGACATAGCCACCGCGCTCAATGAACTGGTTTGGCCTGAAGAGTTCCGCTGGGCGCTCGGCGCAGGCACCATCGACATTGGGCTGGACAGCGGCGATGCGGGCGACCTGGACGGTACCGCGTTCCACGCCGCTGCCGATGCACTTCGCCGGGGCCGATCCGGCAAACTCCTCTTCGCCCTGGCGCTGCCCGGGGTCGACGGTGGCAGCACTGCGCTGATCGAGGCCGCGGCTCTCGCCCACGCAGAATACATGCAACGCTGGAGCGAGCGTCAGCGTCAGTTCGTGCGGGCGGTGCGGGGGCAGCAGACGCAACTGGCGGTTGCCGAGCAGTTCGGGGTTTCCGCCCAGACCGTCTCCCAGTCACTGCGGCGAGCCGGGTTTGACACGATGCGTCGTATTGAAGAAGCCATCTGCCGGCGTCTGACCGAGGTCGGCGCGGAAGTGCACGCATGATCGCACCGGGAACAGGTTCGGAGTCCGGCGCCGCCGCGATGGCGCATGCACCGCTGGTCGGCGGCTGGGCGGGTGAGGCGGCGTTGATCGTCGCGGGCTATGCGATCACGCTGGCGCTCTCCGGCGTCCTGGTTCGCTTCTTCGTGCTTCCGCGCGGCGTCAAAGCCAAGTGGCCGCCCGAAGGCCCGACGCCCTCCGGCGGTTGGCCGCGCTTCGACCCCAGCGCAGTCATCGGCAAGTGTGAGAACCTGATCACCGTCACGCTGGTGCTCACCGACAACCTGTCCGGCCTGGCCCTGATCTTCGCCGCAAAGTCGCTGGTTCGATCGGAAGCGATCAAACGTGACCCCGGCTTCTACCTCGGCGGCACGCTGGTGAACCTGGTCTGGGGCCTGCTGGTCGCGTCGATCGTGCGGGTGCTGCTTCAACTGTGATCGTGCCGCCGGTCGGCCGACGGTGTTGGAGTTGGGCGCCATTGCCATGTCAACATGGCCATGACTCCCGTGGACGGTCGCGCCGTGTCCACCTTCAATCATGTACACGTCACCCGGCGTGCCGTCACGGGATTACCGCAACCTGGAACATAATGCGGGTTTGCGTGGGTGCGTGCGTCCCCGCATGGCGACGATCGCGGTCTGGACGCGGCGCGCACGCCGGCGCGGCCCTCGCCCTCGGCCCCCTGTTCCAACTCAGCCCGCGTGTGGCGTCGTACCGCGTGCACGCGAGCCTGCGTGCTCTGACGGCACACAGGGTTACAGGGCATGCCGCCCTGCAACGCGCCGAGCAGAAGCGCAACAAGCGTGCAGAAACGTGCGCAAAGGCAGGTAAGGCCTCCGGCACGGGGCGCGCGTTGACGATCAGGGGCACCCGATGCTGAACGCGTTGAGGAAGGCCTGCACGTCAAAGAAGTTGAACACGTCATCTTCGTTGTAGTCGCCCGGATCGGACTGGGCCGAAAACGCCTGAAGAAACGTCTGCACGTCGAAGAAGTCCAGGGAGCCGTCCGCATTGAGGTCGGGTGCGCACACGATGCGCAGGTCGACGCTCGTCGCGGTCTTGACGAGGCGGTAGACCAGCCCGTCGGGAAGGGCAGGAGCGTCGATGGCGTCGAAGTCTCCCGCCACCGACCCGGCGGTGATGATGGTGAAAAAGTGGTTCTTGACCGGCGTGTATCCGCCTTCGAACACGGGATTGAGCGTGCCCCCGATCGTTACGTCCGCGGAGCCGCTGAATCTCCCGTGCGACGAGGTCGAGGCGATGCGCACGCGATACCAGCCGGCCGGATCGAAGGTGATGGTGCCGGCGTGGCTGATCGTGGCCGGCGCGGTCATGCCCGGTTCCAGGATGCAGGCGATGGAGACATCACCCACGATCTGACCTTGCCCGGTGATACGCATGTCTCCGGCGAGTGTGCCCGACTCGCCGGGAGAGGTCATGATCTGCGAGTCGGTGGGGAGCCGAGTCAGAATAATCTGCCCCGAGCCGGCGAGCGTGCTCCCGTCGGAGAGTTGCACACGAGCATCCGAGGCACTAGCGTTGGAGTTGACAACGATGACACCGTCGTTGGTCACCCCCGCCGTCCCGACAACGAGTGTTCCGCTACCGAAGATGTCCAGCGAGCCTGATATCGTGACCTGATCGAGCGTGAGCACCCCCGAGGAGGAGACGCGCGCGCTGCCCGTGCCGGCCGACGAAATCGTGCCGCCGTTGACTGCGTGCATGCCTACCGGGAAGTCGACTATGCTGTTGTCACCCGCGTGGATCACACCTGAAGGCGCGTTGACCAGAGTGATTCCGTCAATCTCGATGATCCCTCCGCCGGTGGCCCGGATGATCGAGTTGTTGGTCTTGTCGTTGGTGGTCAGTTCCAGGCGGGAGCCGCCGACGTCGGACTCGATGGTGCCGTCGTTGATCAGCGCGGCGTGGACCTGTCCGCGCCCTTCGACGGTCGTATCGGCTCCGATCGTCACCGTCTCTCCGGGTTCGGTGGTGAACTGGCTGTCGCTGCTTGAGCGGCTCATGAGGATGGTGCCGACGCCGGTGATGGCGCTCGTATCGGCGATGTGAAGGATCGCGTCGGACGACGATGAGTTGGCATTGACCACGATTGTGCCGTTGAGAGCCATGCCTCCAGTGACGCTGACCGTTCCCCCGCCCTGGATGTTCGCGTTGCCGTTGAGTGTGACCCCGTCAAGGCTGAGCGATGCGCTCGAATCGACCTGGAGCAGCCCGGAGTTGAGCGTTTCGATCTCGCCGCCGCCGATCGTCGCGGCCGGTCCGGCGGGAACGCGCAGGGTACCTCCGTCAGCCAGCAGGCGCCCGCCGCCGGCCTGGTTGATGGTGATGGACTTGAGATCGACCTGCCCCCCGCCGGAGGCCTCGATGTCCGCATTGTTCGTGATGTCGTAGGTCGTCAATATGAGGCTCGCGCCGCCGATATCCGAGCGGATGAGCCCGTCGTTGATCATTGCCGCAGCGATGGTTCCCCGGCCCGAGATCGTGTGCCCGCTGGCGTGCGTCACCGTGATGCCTGCGTCGGCGACGAGTTGCGAATCGCCCCCGGAGCGGGCCAGTCGCACCGTGCCGGCCCCGTCGAGGGCACCTGAGTTGACGAACCTCAGGATCGCGTCGGACGAACTGGCGTTGCTGTTCACCGTGAGTGTGCCAGTCGACTGTGTGAGCCCGTTGCGCACATGCAACTGCCCGCCGCCGAGCACATCGAACGCGCCTGAAATCGTGACCGCATCGAACGTCGGCGCACTGGAACCGAGCACCTCCACGCGCGCCGCATCCTGCATGCTCACGACGCCTCCTGTCACCTGAACCTCCGGCGAATCAGGCGGGAAACGCACTACGCCGGACTCGGCGCCGAGAATGCTCCCCAGCGTGTTGTCCACAGCGATTCCCGAGATCGAAAGCGTGCCGGTGCTGCGGGCGGTCATCGTCCCGCTGTTGACCTTGTCGTTCACCCGCAGCGAGAGCACCCCGCCCGCCACGTCCGATTCGATGACGCCGAGATTCACCAGCGCGGCATTGATCTCGCCCCGGCCGTCGATCTTCTGGTCAGCGCCAACCGTCACGACCGCACCGGGCGCCGATTCGATTCTGGAGTCCGCGCCCGTACGCATCAGCGTGATCTTCCCGGACCCGGTCAACGTTGTCGAGACATTGAACAGGACAAATGCGTCCGATGCCGAATTGTTACTGTTTAGTCGCACCAGTCCTTCGTTGTGAAACAGGCCGCCGTCGATCGTCAGCGAGCGGCCGCCGATCACGTCGAGTTGTGCGCCTGAGTGACCGATATCCAGGCCGAAGATGGTCGGCGCGCTCATGCCCGCGTCCAGCGTGACCGTGTATGTCCCGGGCGCCACGTCGATCGTCGCCGTCTCGCCCGCGCTGTCGGGAACGTCCGCCGGATTCCAATTGCCCGGCACCGACCAGTTGCCGCTTACGGCCGCCGCCCAGTCAGAATCAGCCATGGCAATCGAACTGGCCGCAAGACCGGCGGCCGCCGCCATTCTCCAGATCTTCATTTCTCGCCTCCTCCGGAAGTGGTTCATCTGCGGCGGGGATTATCCACTGCGGGCACTGATTCTCCAAGCCAAAAGCGAAGGAATCGCCGGAAGCGCCCACGCTCCCGGCGACTTGTTTCGTTTTCGGACCGAACGCCGTTCACCGGCGACGGCGCCTGCAGATCGCCAGGCCTCCAAGGCCCGCCAGGCCGACCGTGCCCGGCGCGGGGACCACGCACAGTTCTCCGCTGAAGATGATTCCTGACAGACCCGCGCCCACGTCGGCCTGGTACAGATAGAGCGTGTTGTTTGCCTGAAGCCACGACACGGGAACGTTGATGCTTGTGGCACTGGTCTGGGTCGCGTAGTTGCCCCCTCCGAGCCCCAGGCTGTTGCCCGGTGCATTGAGAAACACCCCGTTGAATGCGCTTGGGTCGCCCAGCGAATCGTCGACCATCCAGTGAATCGTGAGGCTGGCCGACGTGGCCGTGTTCCAGTTGACCAGCGGGCCGAGATCCACCGCGTACAACGCCGACATGGGCTGTCCGTAGGGGTTGCTGACCGGGTTGATCCACCGCGCCAGCGGGTCGGCTGCGAGCGTCGGGTTCCACACCAGCGGCTGTACACACACGGCCGCAGGACCCCCTGCCGCAGCGGCGAAGTTGCCCGCCGTCATCGCGATCGGCGTCAGCATCGATCCGGCCAGCACGTTGATGTTGTCCTCGCTCTGCCCCACGACGCCGGGAGCATTGCCGATGTACCCGCTGCGGAATGAGATGCACGTCGTGGCGGCCTGAGACTGGGCGACCAGGCCAGAAATCGAAACTGCAAGAACGATGATCGAGCGCATGGTGAACTCCGGTAAGGCGGTGGTCGGGCCGGGGTTCCATCCGGCTGCACGATGAACCGCGACTCCATCACTCTGCGCGAAGCGGGTTTATCTCTCAGAAGAGAGAAGGAAAATGAGACCAGCCATCAGTGGAAGGGCAAAGGAGTGCACGACGATGGTCGGATCCCTGAAGGCTGATCCCTGATGGCTCGCTCCCCCTTCCTACACTTGCCGACCATGACCGAAACCGCCTCTTTCAACCGTCCAGGCGAAATCGCCCGCTGGTCGCAGATGCTGATTCCCACGACTCGCGAGGCCCCGGCCGACGCCGAGACTCCAAGCCATATCTTCATGTCCCGCGCCGGGTTCATCCGCAAGGTCACCGCCGGCGTCTACTCATACCTGCCCCTTGGGCATCGCGTCCTGCGCAAAGTCGAGCAGATCGTCCGCGAAGAGATGAACGCCATTGGCGGCTGCGAACTCCTCCTGCCCGCCCTCATGCCCCTTGAACTGCTCAAGCCCACCGGGCGTGATGAGGCCTACGGCGATCTGCTCTTCACCCTCACCGACCGGCACGGACGGCACCAGTTTCTCGGGCCCACGCACGAGGAAGTCATCACCGACACCCTGCTCGGCAGCGTCTCGAGTTATAAGGCCCTGCCGCTGACAGTCTACCAGATCCAGACCAAGTATCGCGACGAGTTCCGCCCGCGGGCCGGGCTGCTCCGCTGCCGCGAGTTCCTGATGAAGGACGCATACTCGTTCCACCTCGGTGTCGAAGGCCCCGGCGGGCTCAACGAGGTCTACGACAAGATGTTCCAGGCCTACGTCAATATCTTCACTCGCTGCGGGCTCGACTTCTCCGTCGTTGAGGCAGAGTCAGGCCCCATCGGCGGCTCGGCCAGCCACGAGTTCATGGTCAACTGCGAAAGCGGTGAGGACACCATCCTGTTCTGCCCGTCCTCGGGCTACGCCGCCAACGTCGAAAAGTGCGAGATCGGGCGGCGCACGCCCCCGGCGAGGGGTTACTTCATCGGTGAGCCGTCGGGCGACCTGTCCGAGGTGCACACGCCCGACTGTCCCGGCATCGACGATGTGTGCGCGTTCATGAAGGTCAAACCCGATGCGATGCTCAAGACGGTGGTCTTCAAGGTCGTGTCGCGCGATGAGAAGGAGGCCGGGCAGTTCCCCGGCGACCGGTGGGTGGTCGCGTGCGTGCGCGGCGATCACGAGGTCAACGAAGGCAAGGTGCGCGACGCCTCGCAGTGCCAGATTGAACTGGCCGACCCGGAAGAAGCACGCAAGGCCGGCTTTGAAATCGGCTTCGTCTCGCCTCGCGCGGTGGTCGGCAGGAAGCAGACGCTGCTGCTCGTCGATCCGGACGCGGCCGTGGGCTTCGACGACGCGAAGGGCAAGCCGAAGTTCTGGGTGACCGGCGCCGACAGGAAGGACTACCACGTCAAGCACTTCAACTGGCAGCGTGATCTGGGCAAAGACCCTGTCGCAGCGATGGGCAAGGACGATTGCCTCTTCGAGGTCGCGTCGATTCGTAACGCCATGCCCGGCGACCCCTCGCCCCGGGCCGAGGGCGTGGCGCTCCAGGCCCGCCGCGGCATCGAGGTCGGGCACATTTTCAAACTGGGCGACAAATACTCCAAAGCGATGGGCTTCGAGATTCTCCACGCCGAGCAGAAGCGGGCTCCGGTCATCATGGGTTGCTACGGCATCGGCGTCTCACGCACCGTCGCGGCCTGCGTCGAGCAGAGTTGCGACGCCGACGGCATCATCTGGCCCGCGCCCATCGCGCCCTACCACGTCATCATCACGCTCATCCAGGCGGACGAGGCGATTCACGGCGTGGCCAACACGCTGGCGCAAGAACTCTCGGCCAGCGGGTTCGACGTGCTCATCGACGACCGCGACGAACGCCCGGGCGTGAAGTTCAAGGACGCCGACCTGGTGGGCATCCCGGTGCGCGTGACGATCGGCGCCAAGGCCCTGGCCGACAACAACGTGGAAATCAAGCACCGCTCCGACAAGAGCAAGGGTGAACTGACGCCGGTGAGCAAGGCCAGCGCCCGCTGCGCTGACCTGATCGCCCGGTAGGCCCGGTTTCCAACCGGTCGAATCCGGGCAGTAGGACCGGTTTCCAACCGGTCGAACCGATGCTCTTTTTTGGCGCCGTACCGGCAACCTCGGCTTTGCGAGGTTTCTGTCCGCCGACCGGAAGTGGGCCCCGCTGTGCCGACAGCCCGGTGTCCGGGATTCAGCAACGTCCGACGACCGAGATTACTGGTACATCCACAGCGCCCCCGCACTCAGATCCGCCCGATGAAGTGCGTCCCGGCAGCGCCGGCCAGCGCGTCCTCGAGGCGCTCGGGGCTGGTAATCAGCCCACGCGCCCCGCCTGCGAGCAGAAAGTCGTGAATCGCCTCGACCTTCGGGCCCATCGATCCGGGCGGGAAGTGTCCGTCCCGCATGTACCGTGCGCACTCGGCCAGCGTGACCGCGCCCAGCGGTTCAGGGCTGGGGCTGTTGAAGCCGAGATACGCGCAGTCCACGGACGTTAGTATCAGCAGCAGGTCGGCCCCGATGTCGCGCGCCAACACGCCGCTGGTGCGATCCTTGTCGATGACTGCCTCGACACCCTCGTAGTCGCCCTTGAGCGTCTTGCGCACGGGGATTCCGCCGCCCCCGGCCGCGACGACGATGTGCCCCTGCGCCACCGCCTCGCCGATCATCTGGCGTTGAATGACCTTCTGCGGCGTCGGACTGGGCACAAGCCTGCGCCACCCGCGCCCCGAGTCTTCGCCCACCACCCAGCCGAACTCGTCGCGCCGTCGCACAGCCTCCTGCTCGGAGAGGAACGGCCCGACCGGTTTGCTCGGCTCGTCAAACGCAGGATCATCGGCATCAACCACGACCTGCGTGATGACAGTGACCACGAAGCGGCGGATGCCGCGCCGACGCAGACTGTTGAGCAGCGCCTGCTGCATGTAGTAGCCTAGCGAACCCTCCGTCTGAGCCACGAGCACGTCGAGCGGGAAGGTCGGCAACTCGTCGCCGCGGTGCTCGTCACGTTCGAGCAGCGAGCCGACCTGCGGTCCGTTCCCGTGCGTGATGACCAGTTGGTATCCGCGGTCGACCAGCGTCATAAGCCGTTCGCATATGTATGCAGCGTTTTCCAGATGATCGTCGTGCGTGCCGGTCTGTCCGGGCCGCGTAAAGGCGTGTCCGCCCAGCGCGACGACGACTCTCGGGTTCGTGCGAGCGCGTGCGTTTGCAGTTTCCGCAGGCACGGATGAGACTATGCCGACGAAGAGTCGGCGGCGAGCAATTCGGTGCATATGCTCCAGAAATGGGAGGTCCGTATGTCACGTCGACGGGTGCTTATCCTCGGTGCAGCGGGACGCGACTTCCACGACTTCAACACCGTGTTCCGCAACGATCATCAGTTCGATGTGGTTGCGTTCACCGCCACCCAGATCCCGAAGATCGAGGGGCGGCGCTATCCGCCCGAACTGGCCGGACCGGCGTACCCCGCCGGGATCCCCATCGAACGCGAGGAAGATCTCGAGAAGATCATCCGCGAGCACGCCGTCCACGAGGCCGTGTTCAGTTATTCTGACGTTTCCTACCAACACCTCGGGCACGTGGCCTCGCGCGTGCTCGCCTGCGGCGCCGGCTTCCGTTTGATCGGGCTTCGGGAGACGATGCTCGAATCGCCGGTGCCGGTAGTTGCGGTGACGGCCGTTCGCACCGGGTGCGGAAAGAGCCCGACCACGCGTGCTCTGGTCAAGGCGATCAAAGACGCGGGCAAGCGCGTCGTGGTCGTGCGTCACCCGATGCCCTACGGCGACCTGGCGCGCCAGGCCGTGCAGCGCTTCGCCACCGTCGCCGACCTTGATCGGCACGAGTGCACCTTCGAGGAGCGCGAGGAGTATGAATCGCACATCGAGCAGGGAACGGTGGTCTACGCCGGCGTCGACTACCAGGCCATCCTCGACCGGGCGGCCTCCGAGGCCGACGTGGTGTTCTGGGACGGCGGCAACAACGACGTGCCCTTCTTCCGTCCCGACGTGTGGGTCACCATCGCCGATCCGCTGCGCCCCGGGCACGAGATCTCGTATCACCCCGGCGAAGTCAACGTGCGAGCCTGCCACATCGTGGTGGTCAACAAGGTTGAGCGAGCACAGCCGCCCGACGTGGAGGCCGTCGAACGCAGCGTGAGGAAGATCAACCCCGGCGCGCTGGTGCTGCGCACGCGCAGCGTCGTGAGTGTCGAGGGAGGGCCTGACAAGGTGCGGGGCAAGCGTGTCCTGTGCATCGAAGACGGCCCGACTCTTACACACGGCGGCATGAGTTTCGGCGCCGCTCAGGTTGCAGCCGAACGCTTCGGCGCCGCCTCGATCGTCGATCCGCGCCCGTTCGCCGCCGGGTCAATCAAGGAAACGCTGCTCAAGTACCCGCAGGTCGGCACGTTGCTCCCGGCGATGGGCTACTACCCCGAGCAGATCGCCGACCTCGAGGCCTCCGTCCGCGCCACACCCTGCGACGTCGTTCTTGTCGGCACGCCCTTCGACCTGGCGAGCAAACTCAAGATCGACAAGCCCGCCATCCGGGTACGCTACGAAATCGAGGACGCGCCGCGCGATCGCGGCACGCCGACGCTGGTCGCGGCGGTGATGCAGCGCCTGGCCACACGCCTGGCTGTGGAGTCACGATGAAGCACTTCCTTTCCCTGATGGACTGGTCCACGCCCGAACTGCGCGCCCTGCTCGATCTGGCTTCGCAGTACAAATGCGAACCGCTCAAGCACATGGGTTCGCTCTCCGGCCGCACGATGGCGATGATCTTCCAGAAACCTTCCACGCGGACACGCGTGTCCTTCGAGGTGGGCATGAACCGCCTGGGCGGCTCGGCCATGTTCCTCTCGCCCAACGACATGCAACTCGGACGCGGCGAAACCGTGGAAGACACCGCCCGCGTCCTCTCCCGCTACGTCGACGCGATCATGGCCCGCGTCTTCGCCCATGCCGACGTGGAGAAACTCACCGCCGGCTCCGTCCCGGTCATCAACGGGCTCTCCGACCGCCTGCACCCCTGCCAGGCGCTGGCAGACGTGCTCACGCTGCGCCAACGCTTCGGCGATGAGCGCGGCGTCGAACTGGCCTACGTCGGCGACGGCAACAACGTCTGCCACTCGCTCATCAATGCCGCCGCCCGCTTCGGCTTCCCCATCCGCGTCGGCACCCCCAAGGGCTACGGGCCCGACGCGGGCATCGTTCAGGCCGCACGCCGGCAGGGCGCCGAAATCCTCCTCACGCACGATCCTGTCGAAGCCGTGATGGGCGCCCATGCGGTCTACACCGACGTGTGGGCCTCAATGGGGCAGGAATCGCAGGCCGGCGAACGCCGAGGCATATTCGACGCCTTCCGCGTCGACGCCACACTGTTCGCTCATGCCGCTCGCGACGCCATCTTCCTGCACTGCCTGCCCGCCCACCGCGGCGACGAGGTGACCGACGATGTGATCGACGCCCCGCATTCGGCCGTGCTCGACCAGGCCGAGAACCGCGTCCACACCGAGCAGGCGCTGCTCTATACGCTGCTTGCGCGGGCCTGAAGCAGGATGCAGATTGGACGCCGGACCTTGCCGAGTCATCGAGCACAGGTCCGCAACCAAACACCCTCCGCTCGGGGGATTTTGTCAAGTTCGATCCGGAGCGGTGACCGAATGCGGGCACTTCTCCGGCGTCCTTGCGCGCCAATGAGTCGAGTTGATCGGTCTCATACCAATCACGGTTGGGATCCGGGCGTGAGGTAGTGGCAGTGGCAGACGGATCGCAGGCGTGTCCTGGTCAGCGATCGCCATGCCGCGCCGACGGC
>RHKP01000039.1 GCA_008363215.1 Cyanobacteria bacterium CYA | reverse complement strand
CTGAGCGTTGCGTGCCTCGGTGATGCCGTCTGAGACGACCAGCACCGTGTCGCCAGGCGCGAGCCGAAGACGGGTGGTCTCTACGCCCGTCGCTGCATCTGACATGACGCCGAGCGGGAACATGTGCGTATCGAGAATCTCCACGGAGCCGTCGCCGCGTCGGAGCAGGAGCGGCCCTTGCCCCGCCGAGAAGATCTCGACTGATCCGTCGGGTGAAAACTTCGCCGCGGCGAAGGTGACAAAGCGGCCTTCAGACAGATCGTTTACGATCAACTCGTTGAGCCGCAGAACCGCATCGCGCAGCGGCAGTGATGGCGCGAGCACCCGCCAGTACGCCCGGCACTCGGCAGCGTCCAGCGCCGGGCCGACGCCGTGCCCCGTCGCGTCTCCGAGCGCAAGGACGATCGACCCGTCGGGGAGCTGCTGCCAGTCGTAGAAGTCGCCGCCGGCGTAGGCCGCAGGCTCGCTGAAACCGAACAGTTCCACCCAACCGGTCCGCAGTTCGCGCGGCAAGAGCGACCGCTGGATCTCCTGGGCGATCTGCATCTCGCGGTGCAGTTCCGCGGCGCGCCGCTCATGGACCACCCGCTCCACTTCGGCGGTCCGGTCCTGCACCAGTCCCATGACCATCCGGTCGCCCGTCTCTGGATGGCGGAACGGAATGTCGAAGCGACGCAGATAGGTCAGCGTGCCGTCCGGCTCGGGGTATGGAGCCGGCTCGGTGACGCGCGGAGTGTCTGCTTCCAGAATCTGGCGCCCGAGGTCCGCGAAGCGACGGGCGAAGTCCTTGTTGTGCCCCACCTCGGTGAATGTCTTGCCGACGAGCTGTTCGTTGCTCAGGCCGTAGTAGTCAGAGAGCGGCTTATTGACGTACACAAGGCGCAGGTCGGAGTCCGCGACATAAAAGTGATCGGGAAGGAGATCGAGCAACGCCATGAACAACCGCTCGCCGGGGTGATCCGCGTGTTCGTCCGGCCCGCGCGACGCCTGCGGAAGGGCCGCGGGCGAGGGCAGATCTCCGGGCGGGCCGGAGAAGCGCGTACCCCTGAACGCGGCTTGACCGGGGCGGCGACGCTCGGGGGAGCCGTGCGAGTCTGACTTTTCGGTGGTCATGACCGGGCACCCCCAGCGTCAGGGGCGCGAGGCGAGACCCTCATCGTGGCGTTCCGGGCGCGCAATCCGATCATGGCGCCCAGGTACTCGCTCCCGCCGTACTTGGCGCGGTACGCATCGTCGATCCGGTCGTTGATGGGCCCCTCGACCGGCTCGAAGGTGACCTCCCTCGTCATACCCGCGGCGGTGATCCGTCCGGACCGCTGCCGCAGAGCGGCTTGGTGCCAGGTCGAGTTCGTGCCGTTGTACGCGCGCACGTAGAGCGCGCCATCGACCACGACGGACCAGATCCACGTGGGTGTGCCGTAGGTCTTCCCGTCATCTCGGAGCAGCGAGATGTGGAGGTCATCGGCTCCACCGATCCTCTTCAATGTCTCCTCGGGCCATTCGCTCATTCGGCACCCTTTCAATGGATTTACCGGACAGCGTAACGCAGCCAGACCGCGCCACGGTCCAGTACCCGATGGCTTTCCAAGGTGATGGACCGAACTGGTGGAGCCGGTGCGTGGCCCGTACCGCCTGCTTCAAAGATGCTCGGTGACCCGTTGGCGCCATCAACTGCCGGGAACAGGACGAGGCTGATCTCGTCAACCAGCCCCGCGTGAAGGAAGGCTCCGTTGGTCACGCCGCCGCCCTGGAGCAGTAGTCGCTCCACACCGAGTTCCCGCGCCACCGTTCCCAGCACTTCGGCGAGGTCAAGGCTTGTTCGCCCCGCGAAGAAGTAGGACACGCCATCGGCCCGCAGCCCCGCCAGGTGGGCGTCGGGCACCTTCTCGGTGAGCACGGCAACGATGTGATCCCCCTGAACCTCCGAGCGCCCCCACGCGAGCCGTCCGTGAGGGTCGAGCACAATGCCGTATGACTTGGCATCGCGTCGGGCGAACCACGCCTCCCGTGGAACACGCTCCTGCGACTGAGCCGGGTACGACTCGCCCTTGGCGAACTCTTGCCCGGTCGTTCGGCCAACAAGCCAGGCATCCACATCAAGTTCGTCGTACACGCGCTCGAAGAGCCCCTCGGCGACTGCACCCTTGGGCCGCCATCGGTCAAGCACCGTGCGGCCGTCGATGCTGGCGGCCATGTGACAGATGACGTGGGGCTTCATGAGCGTCCTCGGCTTGTGATGGTCTCCATCTGCGGGCGGGGTTGTCATCTCCGAAGCGTCTCCAGCAGAGGCCCGGGTCACGCATTCGATTCAATACTGCCGGAGCGTCACCGGGCGGTGTAGCCCCCATCGGGCGCCACGATCTGGCCGATCATAAAGGCGGCTCCGGGGCTGCAGAGCCAGAGCACGGCCGATGCGATCTCCTCCGGCGTTCCCATCCGGCCCAGCGGGATGTCGTCGATGACCGCCCGCATCTCCGCGGGATGGTCGGCCATCGCCCTCTCGACCATCGGCGTGCTGACGGTCCCGGGACAGATCGCGTTGATGCGGATGCCTCGGCGCGCATACTCGAGCGCGGCGGCCTTGGTCAGGCCGATCACGCCGTGCTTGGACGCCGTGTAGGCTCCCAGCCCGGCGATCCCGGCCAGGCCGCTCTGCGAGGAGCAGTTGACGATCACCCCGCCGCCCTGCTTGCGCATCTGGCGAAGCTCGTGCTTCATGCAGTTCCAGACCCCGCGCAGGTTGACCGCAATCACGCGGTCGAAGTCCTCGGCCAGCGCATCGGCGGTCTCAACGCTGGGCGCATGGATGCCGGCATTGTTGTACGCGGCATCGAGGCGGCCGAACGCGGACACCGTCTCCGCGATGGCCGCCGCGACCTGCGACTCGTCCGAGACGTCGCAGCGCAGGCCGATCGCCCGGTGTCCCGCCTTGGTTAACGTCTCCGCCGCCGTCTTCGCGGCTTCTTCATTGTCACCGGCGATAGCAACCGCAGCGCCGGCTTCGGCAAAGGCCCGCGCCGTGGCAAAGCCGATGCCCCCCGCAGCGCCGGTCACGAAAGACACCTTACTCTGGAACGACGTGTTCATCGGTGCACCACTGGGTTTGGGTTCGACGCGGAGGGAATCCAGTCGAACGTGTCGGGGTTGGGCCCGCGTCGCCCGGCCTCACCCTTGTCGAGCGCGTCGATGGCGGCGAGGTCGCTCGGCGCGAGGGTGAAGTCGAACACCGCGATGTTCTGCTTCATTCGGGCGGGTGTCGCCGACTTCGGGATGACGATGCGGCCCTGCTGCGTGTGCCAGCGCAGCACGATCTCGGCCGCGGATCGGTTGTGCCGGCGAGCGATCTCGCCGAGTGTGGCATCACCCAGCACCTTGGCCTGCCCCAGCGGGCTCCACGCCTCAATCGCGATGCCGTGCGTGGCGCACGCAGCGAAGACAGGGCGCTTGCCGAAGTACGGATGAATCTCGATCTGGTTCACCGAGGGCACGCGTCCCGTCTCGTCAATGATGCGTTGCAGGTGGTCGGGGTTGAAGTTCGACACACCCGCCGACCGCAGCAGACCCTCATCGACGAGGCGGGTGATGGCGCGCCAGGTGGACACGTAGTCCCCGCCATACAGCGTCGGCAAGGGCCAGTGCATGAGGAACAGGTCCAGGCGTTCGACGCCAAGGGCCGCGAGGCTCCGATCGAAGGAACGCCGCACGTCGTCGGGCCGGTGGTTGCCGTTGCCGAGTTTGCTGGTGAGAAAGAACTGCTCGCGAGGGATGCCCGACCTGGCGATGCCCAGCCCAAGTCCCCTCTCGTTGGCGTACATCTGGGCCGTGTCGAAGTGCCGGTAGCCGGCGGCAATCGCGGCGTCGACGCTCTTCGCAGTGACCTCGTGACTTTCCGGGCTGTTGTCGCGGACGTCCGACAGGTTCATGGTGCCGAACCCGATCTGCGGGATCGTGACGCCGTCGTTCAGAGTAATCGTCGGAACGCCTCGCAGTGCCATGGCTGTTCTCCTGGTCAGTCGTCGATCGTGATCGGATACGAGTTCCGGTTGAACGTCTCGGGGTCACCGCCGGCGCGCTTGCCGGTGTCCAGGGCATCGATCGCCGCGATCTCCTCCGGCGCGAGCGTGAAATCGAACACGTCGAAGTTCTCGGCGATGCGCTCCGGCGTCACCGACTTGGGGATCGCCGAGAAGCCGTGCTGGAGGTGCCAGCGGAGGATGACCTGGGCCGGTGTCTTCCGGTGCTTGGAGGCCAGCCCGCCGATGACGGGATTGTCGAGCGGTTTGGTCGAGATATCCGCGTGCGTGCCCCGGTTGTAGGTGCCGCCGATCGGAGACCACGATTGTGTGACGATGCCGTGGCGCTCGTTCGCCTCGCGGACCGCCGGTTCGGTGAAGTACGGGTTCAACTCGATCTGGTTCACCGCCGGGACAACATCGCTCCGGCCTATGAGGTCGTTCAGGTGATGAGGCTGGAAGTTGGAAACACCGATGGCGCGCACGCGGCCTTCGGCCAGGATCGCCTCGGCCACCTTGTAGGACGCGACCGTCGCCTCGAAATCCGCAGGCATCGGCCAGTGCAGCAGGTACAGGTCGATGTAGTCCAGCCCGAGCCTCCGCAGGCTTGCCTCGAATGCATCCCGTGCCGACTCGCGACCGTAATCGGCCACCCACAGCTTGGTGGTTACGAACAGATCGCCCCGTGGAACTCCGGAGCGCCGGATACCTTCTCCGACTTGCCGCTCGTTGTTGTACGCGGCCGCCGTATCGATGAGCCGGTAACCACGGGTGATGGCCGTTTCGACGGCGCCGGCCGTCTGCTCCGGGGTCGCCTGAAAGACGCCGAGCCCCAGCGCCGGCATCTGAACGTCGTTGTTCAGTGTGATCAGAGGGGTTCGCGTGTTCATGTCGAGTTCTCGCCTCGTGGTGCGTGTGCTACAAGCCCGACTCCTGGCGCCTGCGGATCAGTTCTCTGAAGGCCGGGATATCGAATGTGTCCGGGTCGGGCCCACAACGGAGGTCGCGGTTCAGGCCGTCGATCGCGGCCATTTCCTCCGCGGCCAACTCGAAGGTGAAAATGTCGATGTTCTTCAGAAGCCGCTCGTAGTGCTGCGACTTGGGGATGACGATGAAGCCGTGCTGGTTGTGCCAGCGGAGGATGACCTGCGCCACCGTCTTCCTGTGCTTGCGAGCAAGGTTGACGAGCACCGGGTCCTGAAGCAGGTCGACGACATTCGTCGGATCCTTCGGGTTGTTGCGGAAACCGCCGCCGATCGGCGACCAACTCTCCGTCTTGATGTTGTGCTGCTCGTGCGCCGCCCTCGCGGCCTGTTGCGTGAGGTATGGATGCAGTTCGATCTGGTTGAGCACGGGCACCACATCGGTGCGGTCCAGGAGCCGTGTCAGGTGCTCGGGCGTGAAGTTGGAGACGCCCACCGCACGGATGCGTTTATCGGCGTACAGCCTCTCCACGGCCTTGTACGCGGCGATGGTCTTCTCGAAGTCGCTCGGCACCGGCCAGTGAAGCAGGTAGAGATCGACCTGCTCAACGCCGAGTTTCTGTGCGCTGAGGTCAAACGCCCGCAGCGCCTCGTCGTAGCCGAAGTCCTCGATCCAGAGCTTGGTGGTGATGAAGAGCTCGGAGCGCGGCACTCCACTGCGGGCGATGCCCTCGCCGACCTCCTTCTCGTTGCCGTAGTTGGCCGCCGTGTCGATGAGGCGGTAGCCGTGCGTGAGTGCGAAATTCACGACATCGGCGGTTTGAATCGCCGGAAGCGCGAACGTGCCCATGCCGAAGACCGGCATCTGCACACCGTTGTTGAGCGTGGTCAGCGGACTCTTGGCGGTGACCCGTGTTGTCGGCGCGGTCGAGGCGGGTTGCGCGGCGGCGTGCTCGGGAAACATCGTTCCGAGTACCGGAGCGACCGCGATGCCCGCACCCACGCGGAGAACATCACGGCGACCAATGCTGGAGACGGAGTGGTCACTGTTCGGTGTCTTTGTTTGGTCGTTCATGGCGCGTGTCCCTTCGAGTGCGAGTGAGGTCATCCGTTCTGTCGCTGTTCACCGGCCGGTGAGGGCTTCCATCTGCTCGGGGTAACGAGCGCCTCTTACAGCAACTTGTGAGGCCGCATCTTCGATCTCCCGCAGATCGTCAGAAGACAGGTGCAGGTCCGCTGCGCCGTTGTTCTCCTTCATGCGGTCCATCTTGGTCGTGCCGGGGATCGGCACGATCCACGGCTTCTGCGACAGCAACCACGCTAGCGCGATCTGCGCGGGGGTGGCGTGCTTCTTCTCAGCGAGAGTGGCGATCAGGTCGACCAGGGCCTTGTTCGCCCTGCGGTTCTCCACGTTGAAGCGTGGGATGGTGTTGCGGAAGTCCGAGGGATCGAACCTGGTGTCCGCGTCGATCTTCCCGGTCAGGAAGCCCTTTCCGAGCGGGCTGAACGGGACGAAGCCGATCCCCAGCTCTTCCAGCGTCGGGAGCACCTCGCGCTCCGGCTCACGCCACCACAGGGAGTACTCGCTTTGGAGCGCCGTCACCGGCTGAACCGCGTGGGCGCGGCGGATCGAACCAACCCCTGCTTCCGAGAGGCCGAAGTGCTTGACCTTGCCGGCTTGGATGAGTTCCCTCACCGCGCCGGCCACGTCTTCCATCGGCACGGACGTATCCACTCGGTGCTGATAAAACAGGTCGATGCGGTCGGTCCGCAATCGCTTGAGCGAGGCGTCGGCGACCCGCTTGATCTGCTCGGGGCGGCTGTCGAGACCGACGGACTTCTTGGCAACGGGGTCGATCTTCCAGCCGAATTTCGTCGCGATCACGACGCGGTCACGGACCGGTTGCAGCGCCTCGCCGACCAGTTCCTCATTGGCGAATGGACCGTAGACTTCGGCGGTATCGAAGAACGTCACGCCCTGGTCCACGGCAGCGCGGATGATCCGGATCATCTCCTGCCGGTCCCCTGCCGGGCCGTAGTTGCCGCTCATGCTCATGCAACCAAGGCCGATGGCCGAGACTTCGAGTCTGCCGTGTCCGAGTGTTCGCTTCTGCATGGCAGTCTCCTTGCTGCAATCGGGTCTGACTTTTAGCTAGAGGTCATCGAGGCCGTACCCGGGCTTCTTGTAGAGCCTCCGTGGATGGGCCGCGATGTCCGGCTTGTAGACCATCTCGGCCCAGTCCTTGGCGCTGACCTCTTCCATCGCCACCGACACGGACTCTTCCCCGTAGTGGAGCACGTCCATCACGTCCTTGGTGATCCGCGCGGCGAGCTGGGCCTTCTGCTGCTCCGACTTGCCCGGCCAGAGTTTGACAATCACATGCGGCATGTCGCTCTCCTTGTGCTTCAGCCCAGATACTGACCTTCTGTGACATGCTCCATCCAGTCGACCGCTTTCCCATCCAGTGACTCCGCAATGGCGATGTGGGTCATGGCCGTCGTCGGTCCCGCGCCGTGCCAGTGCTTCACGCCCGGCGGGAACCACACCACGTCCCCCGGCCGGATCTCCTCGATCGTGCCGCCCTCGACCTGCACGCACCCCACCCCCGCCGTGACGATGAGCGTCTGCCCGAGCGGGTGGGTGTGCCATGCGGTCCGCGAGCCGGGCTCGAAAGTCACGCTGACCGCTTGGGCGCGTGCCGGAGGCGGTGACTGGAACAATGGATCGATGCGCACGGGACCAGTGAACCAGTCTGCGGGGCCCTTTGCTGAGGGCTGCGAGCCGACACGCTTGATATCCATCGTCGCCTCCTCCACGGTGGGGCACTCGCCCGTCAGGCGGAGCACCGGATGGGGATGACTCAATGTGAGGCATCGCACTCCGGGCCCTCAAGGTTCAATCCTGCCGGAATCTAGAGGCTATCCCGAAACCGTTTTCGGCGGGGCGCGTATGACTCGGCACCATGCTAAAACTCACGGACGAGCAGTTGGACTGGTTGTGCAAACGTGTGCCTGATGCGCCGGTGAGCCCCAAGGGAGGCCGCCCGGCGACGGACA
>RHKP01000014.1 GCA_008363215.1 Cyanobacteria bacterium CYA | reverse complement strand
GGCAGATCCTCCAGCCGACCAACGCTGTACCAGGATCCCTTGCAGAATGGCCCGGCGGCGGACGCCCGGATCGTCGGCGATGTGCGGAGCCGGGTGTCCGCCGTTGGCGATGATTGCGGCCCGGCTGCGGCCGAGCACGCGGGCACTACCCCCGCCCCCGACCGCCCGTTCCAACTCGGTCAGTGTGTAGTGTCCTGCCGCGCGCGAGCCTGTGCGGTCTGGAAGCACGCAGTGTCGCGGATCACGCCGCCCTACGCCGCGCCGAACAGAAGCGCAACGGACGCGCAGAAACTTGCGCAAAGGCGTGCCACCCTGACAGAGCAACGAGGTCGCTCTCCCGCGGCGGCGGCGCTTTGGACTGTGTTCAACTCACCGCCGACGACGCAGCGCCAGCCCGCCCAGCCCGAGCAGTGCCAGGCCCGAAGGCCCCGGCACCACGAACTGGAGGTGATCGACCTCGATCGGGCCGCTCTCATTGCTGATGAAGATCGATCCGATCCCGGCAGCAAACTCCACGCCGTAGAACCGGTCTTCGCCGGTCGTGTCACCGAAGGCTCCGTCGGCGTGATCGCCGGTGAGCGTGCCGATTTCGTTCCCATCGCCGTCGAAGGCTGTGAACGTGATCGTGCCCAGCCCGTCTGTCCACACGAGGCCCGCCTGTGTGGGCAACTGCCCGAGTACATCGGCGTCGAAGTAGAACTGGATGCCGACGGACCCGCTCGCCGAGAAGAACGAGTGCCCCGCCATGCCAGAGCCGTCGATGTTCCCATCGTCCTCATCTACGCTGTCGGTATTGCTTCCCGGGCCGATCACGCTGCCGGTGCTGGCCGTCACTCCCGGGATGTTGAACACCCCGTCCTCAAAGTTCTCGAAGTACGCCAGTGACCCGCCGAACAGATCCAGCGGCGAGTCGTCCAAACTGAGATACGCCGTCGGCCCGAACATGCCCGCACTGGCCACCTGCATCCCACAGGCAGCGACCAGCAGTCCGACAACCACGCCATGCTTCATGCCCGCTCCTCCAGTTCTTGCCCTCAGATGCTGGAATATGGCCCTGGTGAGACCTTGGGCCACCAATCTTCGGGGTGTATTCGCAGTATTTGATATCAGACGACCAGTTCAGGGGGTGTATTGAGTACCGCCTTTCACTCCCGCCACTACCCGCGGCAGGATGTCGCTGGCTTTCCCTCTCAGGCACACGTCCACTCGGTCGGATATCGGCGTCGGGTCAAGATTTACTTCGGCCGTCAAACCGTCCGACTCACACGCAACCTCGGTCAGCCCGGCCGCCGGGTAGACCAGACTGCTCGTCCCGACCACGATGTAGACTTCGCACCATTGGGCCGCCCGCCACGCCCGCTCCAGCGCCCGCTCGGGCAGCGATTCGCCGAACCAGACCACGTCCGGGCGGTAGAGCGAGCCCGACGGCGATCGAGGCGGGTACTCGGAAAACGGCTCAGGCCCGGGCAGAAAGCTCCGCCCCGTGCTGGTGCACCTCCACACGTGCAGCGACCCGTGCAACTCGATCGGCTCGGCGCTGCCCGCCCGCTGGTGCAGTCGGTCGATGTTCTGAGTCACCAGCGTGAACGATCCGCCCCGATCACGCACCAGATGCTCGAGTTCGGCCAGCGCAATATGTGCCGGATTCGGCCGGCACCGGAGAATCGACAGCCTGCGCTCGTCGTACCAGCGGGTGACCAGGGCCGGATCATCCTCAAACGCCTCGGGGGTGGAGAGTCTGGCGGGGTCATACTTGGCCCACAGCCCTTCCTGGGGGTCACGAAAGGTGGGCACGCCGCTCTCAGTGCTGATCCCCGCCCCGGTCAGCACACACACCGAATGAGCCTTGCAGAGCGCGTCGATCAGGCGCTGTTCACCGGTCATGTCGTGAGCATAGGGGTGCGCGCCTCAGCCGGATCTGCACGCGCTGCTGCCACCACGCCGATGAACGCTGCCGGTGTCTGGCTGCCTGATCATCTCCGACGGCTCGTTGCCCGGCATGGTGGCCGCCGCCATTGAATACGAACGCCGCTCCGGCCCGGTGCCCAAAGTCTGGCCTGGAGATCCTCTGGCGTGGATCTCCGGGCCGACGCGATCCATGGCTCACCACGCCGTGCGCGCTCAGGCCGAGATTCTCGGGCTGGAAATGCTCGACCGCGACTGGCTCGGTTCGGACGGCTCCGGACCCGGCCAGAGCCTCGCGCTGCTCGGCGTCGCACAACAGGCCGCCGTTCTCGGCGTCCGACGTGTGGTGTGGGCGGTGCAGTTCCCCCCGCTGGGAGTGGAGCCCGACCTCGACCGCATCGCCGCGACGGTAGACCGGTGCCTGCTGATCTCGCGTCTGGTCTCGCTGGATCTGTGGGATCAGCCCCATCCGCCGGTGCCCGAGGTGCGCCTCGAGACTCCACTGGTCGACCTGTCCGACTCGCAGATCGTCGACCTGGCGCTCGATCTGGGCGTGCCGATCGCAAGCGCGTGGTGGATCGACGGCGTGGGGGTGCCTGCACAAGCCGAACAGCGCCGGTGGCTCCCGCTGCTGGCCGAACTGGGCTGGGCGGTGCAGTCGGTCTGAAGCACGCGGCGCGCGCCGATCTACTGGTCCGGACTGAATCGGCCGATCGGAAACCGGCGCGGCCGTTCGCGCCGCAATGCCTAGGTCTGCTGCTGGTCATCGGAAGGCAGTTTGCCCTTGGCGATCAACTTCTGCCGGTGCGATTCGAGCAGGTCGTCCGCATCCTCACCCAGCGACGTGAGCAATCGGTACAGGTACGGCGCGTGCCCCAGCCACAGTCGCCAACGGATGAACGCATAGACCAGCGCCGGCGGTGCGATGACCGCGGCCGCGATGATCCAGGGACGGGTCTGGATGAACGCCGCGTAGATCGCCACTGCCAGCCCGATGCAACCGGCCAGGAAGGCGAGGATCAACTGTCCCCCGTCCGAGGTGACAGCCTTGCGGATAGTCTGCTTATCCCGGACGTTGAAGTAGTGCGCTTCGGGGTCGAACTCGATTTCGTCGGGCGTTTGGATCGGGGCGGCGGGCCCGGGGGTCGCGGCCCCGGCCCCTGCCGGGCGAGCCTCCACGTGGTCGAGGGACCGGTCAAGTTCGACGTCGGCGACCGTTTCATCCAGCGCCGATTCATCCACAGAAGTGTCGTCGGGGTCAATGGGCGTCATTTGGAAAGGTTCGATTCCTGCCTCTTCAACGGCTCCGGGCGACACGCGGTTGCATGAACTTCAGCAACAACAGGGTAACGGTCCGATGGAATGCCTGCCAGTGCGAGTGGACGCGGCGCTATACTTGCCGCCTGAACGGGTTATAGAGAAGGAGTCTGACCCATGAACACGTCGAGTTTGCTGGGTGTCGGCGCCCTGTGTGTGGCGTTGTACAGCCCCATCGTCTCGGGGCAGGCGCCCCAGCAGCCGGGTTCGGAAGCCACCGCCATTCAGCCGGTTGAAGCCCCCAAGCCCGCACCGATCGAGCCGTTCGTCCCCGCGTGGTCCGATGTGGGCATCGCCAAGGTCGCCGGGATGCTCAGCGGCGCCTGGCAGACTACCAGCCCGGTCGCCGAGTCGGACTCGGAGTCGGGCGGGTCGACTCAGATCGTCATGTTGATCGGCGCCGTTCCTGTCGCCGGCGTGCCCAACGCGCTGGTCGCCGAGGTCGCCCGCACCGACGACCTGATCAATCCCTATCAGCAGAGCATCTTCTCGCTGTACCGCTACAAGGATCAGATCCGCCTGCGCACCTATGAGTTCCGCGATCCCGGCAAGTTCGGCGGTGTCATGGTCGGCACCTGGGCCGCCCCTGAGTACTTCCCCTCCATCGGCGTGGGCGATCTGATTGCGACGCTGGACGTGGAACTCAAGCCCACGGCCGACGGCTTCGCCGGCTCGACGCCCTATCCCTATCCCACGGGCAAGGATGGCGCGGTTGAAATGACCAGCCAGGTCGAACTGACCGCCAAGTCGCTCTCGACGGCCGATCGCGGTTACGACGCGAACGGAAAGGTCGTCTGGGGCGCCGAGCAGAGCACGGCGTGGAAGTGGAGCAAGGTGGACAGCCCCGTCAAGGTCATCAAGATGGATCGCGGGGTCATCGCGCTCGAGTACAAGCACCCCGAAGGCGACCCCATCGCCGAGAAGGACACGGTCCACATCAACTATTCCGGCTGGACCAAGGACGGCCACATGTTCGACTCCAGCCGCCCCCGCCAGCGCGCATTCGTGTTTCAGTGGCCGGCTCCGGGGCGCCTCATCGACGGGTGGAACATCGGCATCGCCGGCATGACGGTCGGCACGCACCGTCGGCTCATCATCCCCAGCGAGGTGGGCTACGGGGAGCGCGGACAGCCCCGGGCCAACATTCCGCCCAACGCCACCCTGTACTTCGAGGTTGAACTCATGCTGGCCGAGAAGATGCTGGCCGAGAAGCCCGCGCCTGAATCAGAGTCGGACGCGGAGGGCGCTTCGCCCGCTGCTCAACCTGCGGCCCAGCCCACCGGCGGGGGCTCGACCCAGCCCGGTCATGAAGGCCACGACCACGACTGATCGATCGAACAACTTCGATCTGTTCACGACTAAAATGAGCAGCGGCGCGAGCAAGCGCCGCTGCTCTTTCGTTTGAGCGGGGGAACCACGGCATGTCGGGTCGCGATTTTTACGAGATTCTCGGTGTGAAGCGCAGCGCGACCGCCGATGAGATCAAGCGCGCTTACCGCAAACTCGCCCGGCAACTCCATCCCGACGTCAATAAAGCCCCCGACGCCGCCCAGCGCTTTGCCGAAGTCCAGGAGGCGTACGACGTTCTCTCTGACGAGGAGCGTCGCAAGCAGTACGACACCTTCGGACGCGCCGGTGTCGGCGGCCCGGCCGGACGCGCCGGCGCCGCAGGCGGGCCAGCCGGCGCAGGGCCGTGGCCTGGCGGCGTGCGATTTGAAACGGAAATGGGTGATCTTGGCGACCTCGGCTCGGTCTTCGACGCTTTTTTCGGCCGCGGCGCCGCCGGACCCAAGCGCAGCGCGCGTGCCCATCGCGCCCCGCGCAAGGGCCGCGATGTGCACGGGCAGATTGACATTGATCTCGAAACCGTCGCCAGCGGCGGGCGCCGGTCCCTCCGCGTCGTCGATGGTGATCGCGAACGCACCATCGAAGTCACCGTCCCGCCCGGCATTTCCTCCGGGCAGACGCTCCGCCTGCGCGGGGAAGGCGAGCCCGGACCGGGAGGCGAACGCGGGGATCTTCTGGTGGAAGTCAAAGTCCGCGAACACCCTCTGTTCCACCGTGGACATCCAGGTCATCCCAGCGACTCGAGCCTTGATCTGTTCTTCGACCTCCCTCTGACAGTCTGGGAAGCGATGCAAGGCGCCTGCGTTGACGTCCCGACGCTGGATGGGACGGTCCAACTGACCATTCCGGGGGGGACATCGAGCGGGCGATCGCTCCGCCTCAAGGCCCGCGGGCTCAAGGGGCGCTCCGGCCAACGCGGGGATCTCTACGCCGTCGTGCAGATCGTCGTTCCCAGGCCCGACGACCTGGGCGAGGCCGAGCGCCGGGCGATCGAGCACGCCTCCCGTCTTGGTCCGGAAGTGCGAAAGGGCCCCCAGTGGAAGCGATGATGGCTCATTCGACCTGCACTCGGGTGCGAAACGTGCTACGGTAGAGGCGTCTCCGCGGCCGGGGCGGGGAGGCTGGGGGTTCCGAAAGTTGCTCAAGCAGCGACATCAGGTCTTCGTGGCGTTGTTTGCCGCCGCCGATGCCACCGCCATCGCGGGCGCCTCGTATCTGGCATGGGTCATCCGCGTGTGGCGTCGCGACGACGGCTGGCCCGACGAATGGGAAGAGTTCATCAAGCAGCCGATGGTCCACGTGATCATCCCCATCGCGTTGTACGTCTTCTCCGTCTTCCGTCTCTACCGTCCTCGCCGCGATCGAAGCCTCTGGAGTGAGCAGGGCGCGGTGGTCAAGGCGTCGCTGGTCACCATTGCCGGCGTCGTCGTGGCACTCACGCTCAGCGGCTCGTCGTTCATGACCCGACAGAGCGGGCCCGCGCTGGGGCCCTGGGCCTGGGCCGATACCCCCGGCAAGGTTCAACTCACCTGGCTTGCCATCCTCATGCCCGTGTGGGTCGGGCTGCAGCGCGTCGTGGTGCGACTTTCGCTGCGCTACTTTCGCCGCCGCGGATGGAACCTCCGCTACGTTGCGATCATCGGCACCGGCCGGTTGGGCCAGATCGCCTGTCAGACCATCACGCGTAACTCATGGACCGGCATCCACGTCTCCTACTTCATCAGCCATCACGAGCGCTCGGCGCGGCGTACCTGCCTCAACCGCCCGGTCCTCGGAGGTCTGGGGGAACTTGAAAAAACGCTCGAACAACGCACGGTTGATGCGATCTACGTCGCCCTGCCCAGCCAGCAGGCCGGGCAACTCACGGCGCTGCTCCAGCGTCTCGAGCGGTTTGCCGTCGACGTGCGGATCGTTCCCGACGTCAACCCGCGCTACCTTCCGCAGAATATGTCGGTGAGCGAACTGGAAGGCATGCCCATCCTGAGTTATCGCGAATGCCCGATGTACGGGCTGGGCGGCTTCAGCAAGCGGCTGCTCGACGTGGTGGGAGCCTCGGTCGCCTCGGTCGCGTTTGCACCGATCATGCTGCTGATCGCGCTGCTGGTCCGCCTGAGCGGGCCCGGTCCGATCCTCTACCGCCAGCGCCGGGTGAGCCTCGGGGGCTCGACTTTCGAGATCTACAAGTTCCGCACCATGCGGGCAACCGGCGACGATCAACTCTCCGGCGAGCCCACGCCAGGCGGCATTGAAGGCTGGACCGATCGCGACGACCCGCGCATCACCCGCATCGGGCGCTTTCTCCGCCGCACCAGTCTGGACGAACTCCCGCAACTTTGGAATGTGTTCAAGGGCGACATGTCGCTGGTCGGCCCGCGCCCCGAACGCCCCGAACTCATCCAGCGCTTCCGCGAGGACTGGCGCGGGTACATGCTCCGCCAGCACGCCAAGGCCGGCATGACCGGCTGGGCTCAGGTCAACGGACTGCGCGGGCAGACCTCCCTGCGCAAGCGCCTCCAGTACGACCTGTTCTACATCCGCCACTGGTCGCTCGGGTTTGACCTGCGCATCCTCCTGATGACGCTCTACCGCGGGTTCCTCCACCGCAATGCGCACTGAGCCGGCGCGGCGTTGTCGCAAGTGGCAAAGAGGTAAAGTGAGAGCGGCTCGGGCGGGCAGGAGGGCTTGCTCGTCGGCACGATCGACAGGCGAGTGTCCTCACACCCCCTCACCCCGCCCAAACTTGCGGGCCGGTCCGAACCGGAACGCTTCCGATCGTCACTGTGTCACGACACGCCGATGGCCCGCGTCTGCCGTCCGCGCCTGCCCATCGCCAGAAAGTTGGCAAGCAGACGTGGGCCTTCGTCGGTCAGAAATGACTCTGGGTGAAACTGCACGCCCTCGATCGGTTGCTTCGACGCATCAGCCCACACGCGACGCAGCCCCATCACCACGCGAACCTTCGACCCGTCGGGCAGCATGTCCTCGCACCAAGCCGACACTTCCCACCCGTCCTGACCCCTGGTCGGCCGAGGCGGGACGGTGTCAGGCTTGACGACCAGCGAGTGGTAGCGCGTCGCCGCCATCGGATTGGAGATGCCCGCAAAGACGCCTTGCCCGTCGTGTGAAATCAAACTGGTCTTGCCGTGCATCAGGATGGTGTGCCGCACGACTTCCATTCCGTGCATGTCGGCCATGCACTGGTGACCCAGGCACACGCCCAGCACCGGCACCCGACCGGCAAAATGCGCGATCATGTCGGGCGACACGCCCGCCTCCTTCGGCGTGCAGGGTCCCGGACTGATGATCAGGTGCGTCGGGCCCTGCCCATCATCCAGAGCGTCTGCCTCGACCGGCGTGATCTCATCGGAGCGATAGACCAGCAGGTCTCGTCCCGGCTCGAGCGTCGGATCAAGTTCTCCCAGCCTCTGCACCAGGTTCCAGGTGAAACTGTCGTAGTTGTCGATGAGCAGGATCACGGGCAAGCGTAGGTCGGCTCTCCGAGCCGCCGAAGCGAATCGCCAGACCTCGAATCGGGAGGGAGGCCCGAGTGGAAGCGCGGGCATTGCGACGCGGGGACGCCAGAGAGACGGGGAATCTGGACTTCCAGGCCCTCCCTTCCGGTCGGACCTCTTCCACTTCGCAACTCTGCCGCGTTGCCGCTCCGGCACTCGATGAAAAAACCTCCCGCTCGTGCGGGAGGTTTCAATTCAATCCCTTCGTTCCTCGTGCCTTTCTCTACGCCGCGAGTTTTCCGATCGTCCCGGCCACGCCGTCCTGTGTCACGTAGAACAGGTCCGAGCAGATCGGATATGGCAGACGTCGATAGTCCTCCTCCACTCGCGCCTGAAGCCGATCGCGGAACGCCACCGGATCAGACGAGATCGCCAGGAACATGTCCCGCGCCGGCGTGGCTACGTAGAAGTCCCCGCCGAGTTGCGGCGCGATGCGCTGATGCAGGTTGCTCAGCAGCAGGCGCGCCGCGTCGTACCCGTCCTGCTCGGCGATGATGATCGCGCGCCCGCCCTCGCGACTCTCGACGATCTGGGTTTCAAAGTCCGGCGCGTACGCGTCCAGATTGGCCCGCGCAATATCGTCCAGTTCCTCCATCGAAATCTGCCATCGCACCGACTGCTCGGTCGTGATGCTCACGGTCATCTGCGGCATGTCGATCACGAACACGATCACCGTGCCGTTGACATACGGCACGTGCGCCACCAGTTCTCTGGACAGGTGCTCGAAAATGCTCTCCGGCTGAATCCGGGGCATGATGCGCGTGCGGGCAAGATCAAACGGGAGATCGGACATGGAGGCCGCGTCGGAAGCGAACAACTGATCCAGGAAATGTTCGACGATCTCCATCCCCCGGTTCGGCTCGTGCGCCACCATCCGAAACAGGTTCTCCAGGTCCAGCCGCCGCCCGTTGACGATCAGTTCACGCGGCCCGACCAGGTCGACGTCATACTCCGGCTGAAGACGTTTGAGCAGAATGGCAACCTGCTCGGCGAATGCTTCGGGCTCTTCGGGCATGCGGGTCATCAACGGAACCTCCCTGTCTTCGCCTGGAACACAGCCCAAACAGTTCGGTCTGCATGGGCGTCGCGGGCGGCCCGGTGGGTGCCGTCCGACGCTGCTTGCATCGGCCCGAACCCGGTCGGCATGGAGGGAGTGAGCCGGATTGTCCGGCTGCGGAACCTGTGCGGGCGGTACAACCGGACCAGCCCCGGCCCCAGGGGCCCGACCTGACGGACCACCCTTGGCGGGAATCGACTCCGCAGGCTAGAATCGCGGCCAACGGGGCCAGGCCGTCGACCCGGCGTGGGAACTGATCCGAAGGATCGTTGTGGAGACCAAAGCGTGACCGAGCAAGAAATCGAAGCAAAGGTGATTGACATCGTCGCCAATCAACTTGGTGCCGACAAGGCCAGCATCACGCGGAACACGAGCTTCGTGGAAGACCTCAACGCTGATAGCCTCGACACCGTCGAACTGGTGATGGAGTTCGAGGACGAGTTTGAAACCTCGATCCCCGACGATCAGGCCGAAAACATCCGCACCGTCGGACAGGCCATCGACTTCATCAAGCAGGCCCAGGGCGTCGAGTGAGCAGTTCTGTCCAGTGGCGGAGGCCCGTCGTACCAGGCCGCGGTTGCACGTCATGATTCTCCAGACCCGCCCCCTCCATCGCGTTGTCATCACTGGAATGGGGGGAATCACAAACCTCGGTTTGGATGCTCCCTCCACGTGGGCAGGCATGCGGGCCGGACACAGCGGCATCTCGCGCCTCGAGAGTGAGGACTTCCACCGCTACTCCGAACAGTGGAACGTTCGCATCGCCGGGCAAATACAGGGCTTCGACCCCTCCGGCTTCATGGAGGTCCGCGAGGCCAGGCGACTCGATCGATGCACGATCCTGGGCGTCGGGGCGGCCGTCGAAGCCGTCCGCGATTCCGGGCTCAACCTTCCGGCAATTGACCCCGCCCGCTGCGGCGTAGTCATGGGCTCGGGCATCGGAGGCATTCAGACAATTGAAGAAGGCCTGCTGACCCTCTCCACCCGGGGACCGGATCGCATCAGTCCCTTTACTGTGCCCCGTCTCATGGTCAACGCGGTCTCGGGCACCATCTCGATCCGCTTCAACCTTCAGGGTCCGGCCTCGGCACACGCTACCGCCTGTGCCAGTTCGGGGCATGCGATCTCTGACGCAATGTGGTACATCCGTCGCGGAAACGCCGACGTCATGCTCGCCGGGGGGGCTGAAGCGGCCATCACACCCCTGTGCCTCGGGGCTTTCAGCACCATGAAGGCCCTGAGTATGCGCAACGATGACCCGACACGGGCCAGTCGCCCATTTGACTCCGACCGCGACGGCTTTGTCCTGGCCGAAGGCGGAGCGGTCTTCGTGCTCGAATCGCTCGAGCACGCCAAGGCCCGGGGCGCCAAGATCTACGCCGAACTGGTGGGGTGTGCCAACAGTTCGGATGCCGGGCACATCACCGCCCCTGACCCTGCCGGCCGCGGCGCAGCCCGCTCCATGCGCTGGGCGCTCGAAGATGCCGGGCTCTCCCCCCACCAAATCGGGTACATCAATGCCCACGGCACCTCCACCCCCCTGGGCGACAAGGCCGAAGTTGCTGCCGTCTTCGACGTCTTTGGCGACCACGCCCGCAAGAGCAGCGGCGGCACGCTGCTCATGAGTTCCACCAAGTCGATGCATGGGCACTGCCTCGGCGCGTCCGGCGCGGTCGAACTGCTCGCATGCGTCCACGCTGTGCGCGACGCGGTCGTGCCCCCGACCATCAATCTCGACCACCCCGATGAAGGGTTCGATATTGACCTGGTCGCGCACGACGCCCGCGAACGCCACATTGCCTACGCCATGAACAACACCTTCGGCTTCGGCGGGCACAACGTGACGCTCATCATCGGGCGCTATCAGGACTGATTGTCGCATTCCCGCTTTTGACCAGCCCCGACCCTGGGAGAGGGGTTGCTTTCAATCCCGAGGAGGGGCTTCTCGCCGGACCGGGCAGCCCAGCCCGCGTCGGCCCCTACCCTTGAACCAAGACTCTCGTAGCACCTGGTACAGAAATCGGAGGCAGGTCAACTCGGTATCGGCAGAACCGCAAGATCTACGCTCGATGAGGTGGTGGCTTTCCCATCCCCATCAGTCGATGGTGTCAGCACCGCCGGACTCGAGGTTCTCCATAAACTGGATGGACTCGGGAGTGGCCTGATTGCCGGTCCAGTCGGCGCCGGTGGCGAACCAGGGACGTGGATCGGTGTACGCGTCATTCTGCGACAAGAAACTGACGTGCCCATCAAAGTACGCGGCGTTGACGCCCTGGCTATGCCTGAACGAGAGCAACTGATTGTCCGGGATGGCGACTTCGGAGTTGTAAGGACTGCGCCCGTACGCGGACGAGGTTTGGACGATGGGGTTTGCGTCGCAGAAGGAACCGTAACTGCCGGGGGTGGCGTTCGGGTCGAAGTCCAGCCCGTTGATCTTTGACATGAAACGGCTTCCGTCGGCGAACATGATCTTGGAACTCGTCTGCACGCCGACGCGCGTCAGGCGGGGAGCGTAGCCGCGCGGAGGAGTGGCTCCGTACTGTTGTCCGCCGGCCTCACGTATTGGCCAAGTTCCCTCGCGATTTCCGTTCACAATCATCTGGATGTAGTCCTGAAGGTTCTGGGTGTACCAGGAACTCGGCATGAGATAGCTCACGGCGTTATATCCGCGGCCTCCGCTCATGACTCGCTCGAAGTCAGCGCGATCGCCGGCCGAATTGAGACCCTGCCCATAGATCGTGTCGTTGTAGATTCCGCGCACCGAAGCACATCCCCAGTCGTTGAACAACTGAGCCGTTCGCTCTGCGCGGTTGGGGGAGAGATCAACGGCGTCCCCGAGCAGCGGACTGAGCCAGTCACGAGTCGAAGTCGGCGTGGTTGATGTCGTGTTGAACTCGATGCGGGCCTTGGTCGCAGTCTCGTCCACTCCTGCGCCGCTGCGGACGATGTAGGGGGTGCTGGACGTATTCGGAGTGGCGAAGTACTCGCGGTTGTCGCCGATGTAGATCGCCTGGAACTGGCCGATCGATCTCATGTTCGTCCCGCACACCATTCCTCGGGCGGCGCTGCGGGCCTTGCCCAAGGCGGGCAGCAGGATGCCCACCAACAGAGCGATGATGGCGATGACGACCAGAAGTTCGATCAGCGTAAAGCCCGACGATAGTTTTTCGCGCTTTCCAAGTGCTAGCATTCCGCGTCCTTTCGTCGCCCGTTCAAACCGATCGCCCTAGCGGTGGAATCGCTTCGGCTTGCTCCCGGACGGCTTGACGATGCCGGAATCGGCATCCTCAATGGCTTGGATCTGACCGGGTGGGAACTGTTTGATGAGTTCGAGATGGTTGATTCGCCACTTGCCGTCTTCACCGCGGTGGATTGGGAGAAGCGTGTATTCGCCCGTCTCGGGGTTCTTCTCGGGGATGAACACTGACTTTCGGCCGGAAACATCTGCCACGTACCGGTCGCCGGTCGACACGTCCATCAGCATGACTTCATCGAGGGTTCCGACGTGGTCACCCCCAAACAATTGCCATCCGACGAGCCCGAGCCCGCCGAGTAGGCCGACTGTGATCACCCCGATCTGCCAAGGCTTTGCGTCCACCTTCGATCCCTCGACCCAAGTACAGACCCGCACCTGGGGCAGTCCCCCTCCGGAATGAGCCCCCCGAAGTGCCGACGGCCTCATCTCCGACGCCGGATTCTACCGGCCGCTCCGCGAACGGTCCCGCTCATGCCAAGCCATCCACAGGTTTCTTGAAGGAAAATTCAAGTTACGGGAGGGGACCGAGGATCAGCCACCAGGGAGCAGGGGTGAATGCCACGGCGAAGAAGGAGGCGAGGGGGCTTGAGATCAGGGAGAAGGGGCCATGCACAGCGAACAAAGCGCTGCGTCCCGTCGATGATGGCCAATCCCTGATGGCTGGTCCCCTCGTCCTACTCCCCCACTTTTATGTCCACCACGAGGGGGTAGTGGTCGGAGGCGTAGCCGGGGAGGAGGGCAGCTTCGGACCAGTTGAGTTCCTCGGGGCCGACGGTGGTGCCGAGGATGAAGGCGGTGTCGGGGAGGATTTCGTCCAGGGCTTGCTGGTTGGCGAGGATGTGGTCGATGCGGCGGCCTGATGCGTGAGAGACCCACTCGGGGCCTTGGCGGGTTCCGAGGATGTCGACGAGCCCGCCGTCGAGGAACATCTTGTAACTCTTGTCGGCGGTGGTGGCGTTGAAGTCGCCGAGGAGGACGAGGTTGCGGTCGGGGTTTTCGGCCATGAGTTCGGAGATGACTTCGAGGGTGCCTTTGGCTTCGGCCTCGCGCCAGTAACCGGCGGGGGCGCCGCTCTTGTAGTGAACGGCCAGAAGGGTCAGGGCGTAGGGTGTGCCTCCGGTGACCGAGCCGGGGACTTCGACGGTGACCATGAGCGGGGAGCGGTGAAAGGCGATGGGCTGGCCGGCGTGCCAGTTTTCGGCGTTGCCGTAGCGCTCGGGATGGACGCCGCCGAGAGGTCGCTTGACCCACTGGCGCTGATCGATGATGGGGAAGCGGGAAAGGACGGCCTGCTCGATGCCCCGTTCGTCGCCGGCGTCGAGCGAGACGACGTGGTCGTAACCGAGGCCCTGGAGATAGGTGTCGCGGAACTCGATGAGGGCGTCGCTGGACTCGATTTCCTCGACGGCGAGGATGTCGGCGTCGATGCGGGTGATGGTCTCGGCGACGGCCTTGAGTTGGGCGTCGGGCTTGACGTCGTCGATGTCCTCGAAGCGGCCGGTGAGATCGGGATCGTCCTTGTCGTCAAAGAGGTTTTCGATGTTGTAGGTAGCGATGCGAATGGTGCCGGGGGTGCGATCCCGGGGCTCTTCGCGGCCGTAGCGATGGAGGATGGAACGGTCGATTTCGCCGACAGGCTGATCCGCGTCTGCGGTGGCGTCGGGGGTCGGCTGTGAAGGCGATTCGGCGGACGGTGGCGCCGAGCGGGCGCTGGGAGAGGGCTCCGGCTTGGGGGGGTTGGCGGGGGCGACGGGCTTTTCGCAGGCGACCAGTGCGCTGGCGAGCAACGAAGCAAGCAGGCAGCGGGCGAGATTCATGAACCACCTCCGGGGCGAAACCTAGGATCGGTCGGCCAAGAGCCTAGGAGGGGTGTGGAGCCAACGAGCCCCGACCGTCAGGGAGGGGTTTGGAGGCGTCAATCGCTTCCATACGGTCGCGGCTCGTTGGAGACAGAACAGGGGCCTTAGAGAGTTGAAAGAATGCGTGTGATACTGGTCAATCCTCGAGGGTTCTGTGCGGGCGTGCGCATGGCGATCGACGTGGTCGACCAGGTGCTCGACGTGTTCAGCGATCGGCGGATTTACGTGTATCACGAGATCGTGCACAACAAGCACGTGGTCGGGCGGTTTCGCGAACGCGGGGTCACGTTTGTCGAGAATGTCGATGAGGTGCCGCCGGGCGAGGTGGTGGTGTTCAGCGCGCACGGGATCAGCCCGGATGTGCGCCGACAGGCGGCAGCACGTGGGCTGACGGCGATCGACGCGACGTGTCCGCTGGTGACCAAGGTGCACTCGGAAGCGGTGCGCTACGCCCGGCAGGGCTACCAGATACTGCTGATCGGGCATCGCAACCATCAGGAAGTGGCCGGGACGTTCGGCGAGGCCCCGGAAGCGATTCAGATAGTCGAGTCGCCGGCGGACATCGCCGGGCTGGACATCCGCGACCCGGAGCGGCTGGTGTATCTGACGCAGACGACGCTGTCGACCGATGACGCCGGGGTGATCATCGAGGCGCTGAAGAAGAAGTTTCCGAAGATCAAGAGCCCGCCGAGCGAGGACATCTGCTACGCAACGACGAACCGGCAGCACGCGGTGCGGACGCTGGCGCCGATGTGCGACCTGGTGCTGGTGGTCGGGTCGCAGAACAGTTCGAACTCCAAGCGGCTGACGGAGATTGCCGAGAACGTCGGGACGCCGTCGCGGCTGCTTGATGATGTGGGCGACCTCGATCCGGGGTGGTTTGAGGGCGTCGAGACGGTGTTGTTGTCGGCCGGCGCATCGGCGCCGGAGGATCTGGTCGCGGGGATCTGCCGCGAACTGGTGTCGCGGTTCGGGGCGACGCTGGCGCTGGGTGATGTAGTGGAAGAGACCGTGGATTTTGCACTCCCCGGGACGCTGCGCAAGGAGATGCGCCGGCGGGGAATCGACCCGGAGGAGCGGCGGATTCGGGTCGAGTCGCCGGCGATCGTGGAAGCGGTGTATGGCGGCACGGCCGTGCCGCTGACGATTGAGGGAAAGTCGGGGTGCAGCGACAGTGTCTCGACCTGAAACTCGTGCGTCCTGGGACGCCGGATCAGGCGGCGGGGCATGCAGATTCGGCGTAGCCGAGGGTCGTCAGCGCATCGCCGGTGCACATGTTCAGAAGATCACGCTCGATCTGGGGCGTGAGTTCGGAGCCCCAGCGTGCGACACTGCCGGCGTGGGGGCGTTGATGCCCGCGGGTGTTTTCGTCGCCGTAGCCCTCGTGGTGGGCGACCTTGCCGTAGTCGACCATGCGTGGGTCGAAGCCCACACCGATGTGTCGGCAGATGGAGAGCAGCCTGGGCTCGGGGTCGACGCACAAATCTTCGTAGCGGACGAGGGCGCAGCGCGGCGCGTAGTCCTTGTGAAAGGCAGCGAGTCGGCGGACGTCGCCGGCGACACCCTTGATGCGTGCTTCGATGGGGGACTTGTCGGCGTGTCGCCAGGTGTGACGCGACCAGAGGATGGCCCGCGGGTCACGAGCCAGCACGATGAAGCGAGCGAGGGGGAAGAGCGTGGGCAGCGCGGCCGCGAGATTGAGGTACATGGGCGTCTTGTCGACGTAGACGCATTTTCCGGGGGGCATCCCGACGGCGTAGAAGCGGCCGGCAAAGGCGCGGCAGCAGTCCATGAATTGTTCCTGGGTGACGTGCCCGCGAAGGGCGGCCGAGGCTTGGGCGGGGTTGAATCTCGGGCAGGAGCCCGAGCCCTCCCACATGGAAAGAAGAGGGAGGAGGAACCAGGTTTCGGCGGGGGAGTGGACCCGAGGGTGCGAGTCGAGCATCTTGCGCAGCAGCGTGGTGCCGCTGCGGAAGGCGCCGAGGAGGAATACCAGCCCGCGGCCTTGATCGAGGTCGCCGGAGTCGGATGACGGATGGCAGGTGGTCATGCCAACAGATCGGCCGGGAGGTCGGGGCTGGGAGAGTCGGGCGAGGGCGGGTTGGAGTTATCCACAACGGGCGCAAAGAGGGCATGGGGACTGTGGTTATAGGACGAAGTACATTTTGAACTCCACCGGGTGGATCCGGCTTCCATCCGGGAGTTTGCGCGATCTTCATGGGATTCGGCGGGGAGACAATTTGATGATGTGTCCCGGGTCGCTACGCTGTAGTGACTCCGAGCCGTTGAGGAGAGCGGCTCGGAGTTCCGAGTCAGGAGTGATGCCCTCGGGGCGATGTGTCGGGGCGGGGCTCCGGCACTGAGAGAGACGAATCAGGGTCATTGGAAAACATGGAGAGACACGATGCGCAAGGCAATGGCTATCGGCGCGGTTCTCGGTCTGGCCGGGGCTGCGAACGCTGACGTTCTGATCAGCGAGATTCTGGGCTCCACGTCGGGAAGCGACTGGGAGTACGTTGAAATCGTCAACACGGGCAACAGTGCGGTGGACATCACCGGATGGACGCTGGAACTGTGGGACTCAGACGCCGCGAGCATCGGCGGCGCGGACGGCGCTTCGCCGTACGTGTTTGGGGCTGCGGTTCTGAATCCGGGCGATGTGTACGTGATCGGCAACGGGCTGGCGCAGGCGGGGTACTCGAACCCGATGTTCTCGTTCAATCAGACCTGGGGCGACAACTCGGTGGAGAACAGTTCCTACACCGCCATTCTCGTCGCCACGGGCGACGTGATCATGGACTCGGTGTTTGTGAACGACGGCGGGGACGGCGACTTTGCCAACCGTGCCGGCGCGGCCATCACTGCGAACCTGACGGCCGGACCGGACGGTACGTTCCTGCCAGCCGGCTTCGCCCGCACCGACACGCTCGGCGGGTACAGCATCCTGTTCTTCGACACGACCCTGCTGGCGGACGGGTCGATTCAGGGTGGAACGCCGGGCATCAATCAGATTCCGACGCCCGGCGCGATCGCGCTGCTGGGCCTGGGCGGGCTGGTCGCGACCCGTCGTCGCCGCTGATCAACCACGGCTTGCTCTGACCTCCATCGCGAGCCCGCTCTGACAACAGGGCGGGCTCGTTGTTTTTGTCGCGGGCGATCGTGCTCGACCCGAGGGCAGGGCGGCGACTGCAATCGACCCGGCCAGGGGCTCGGGAACTCGCCAGGGCCCGGCGTCCGACAGCAACGTCCGAACGCCGATGTTGCTGCCCACCGGCTGGAAGCCGGTCCCACTCATTCCGGGCGCTCGATGAGTTCGACAATGCCGACGTCGATGAACTGCCCGCCGCTGGTTTGACGACAGTGGACGGCGATCAGGTTGTCCCCCTTCCGCAGGACGCTGGAGTCGATGGGCCCGAACTCGGTGTACCCGACGGTCCAGCCCGTGGTCTGGATGACGCGCGAGCCGTTGATGTAGACCTCGGCACCCTCGTCGTGGTGCATGCGGAGGAAGATGCGTCCGGAGGGATCGGCCAGGTTGGCGCGTCGGCGGAGCCAGATGTCGGGGGCGTTCCACTCAGTGCCGACGACGGCGCCGGGGGTACCTGTCGTACCGAAGCCACCGGGGGCCTGCGACCATGAGTCGTCATTGAAGCCGGTGGTTTCCCAGTCGGTGCCGGGGTCGGTGGTGGTGAAGCGCCAGGCCTGTGCGTGCTGCTCGCTGGTGGGGACGATGACGCGGGTTTCGGGCGGGGGCAGGAAAACACGCCGGTTCATTGCGTGCAGCACGGACGGGTCGATCTTCATGACCTTGCGGTCATATGTCATCAGCCCGTTGACTTCGATTTCGACGTCGGTGGTCTGCGTGTAGACGGCGGCCGCGAGCCCGCGCGCGATGAGCGGTCGGAGGCGTTCAACGAGTTGTTCGTAGGCTTGTCGCAGGGCGTCGGGAGACTCGTACGAGCGATAGCCCCAGTTGTCGCGTTCCTTCCACAGATGTCCAGTGACGACGAGCCCGAGTCCGCCGAACTCGCCGAGAACGCTGGCGCGGTCGGGGCCGGTGGGGAACATCGAGGGCCCGGGGTAGGCGTGCATGTCGTGCATGTCGCCGCCGCCGCGGTCAGTCCAGCCGCTGGGCCCGTCGACGGGGCGCGTGGGATCGAGCGATCTGGTCCAGTCGAGGATTTCGTTGGTCTTGAACTGTCCCCAGCCCTCGTTGAAAGGAACCCACGCGACGACGGCGGGGTGCGGGTGCAGTTCATCAATGATCTGGCTCCACTCGCGTCGGAAGATCTCTTCGGACTCGGGCGTGCGCTCGATGTCGGGGTCACTGCCGCCGATGTACTTGTCGCCGCTGGGCATGTCCTGCCAGACCATGAGCCCGAGACGGTCGGCCCAGTAGTACCAGCGCTGCGGCTCGACCTTGACGTGCTTGCGGCACATATTGAAGCCCATGGCGCGGGTCTGCTCGATGTCAAAGCGGAGTGCTTCGTCGGACGGCGCGGTGTAGAGCCCGTCGGGCCACCAGCCCTGGTCCAGCGGGCCGAACAGGAAGAGGGGTTTCCCGTTGAGGAAGATGCGGTTGACTCCCTGATCGTCCGGCTTGACTTCGATGGTGCGGAAGGCGAAGTAGGAGCGGACGGCGTCGCGCAGGCCGTCGGTGCGAGTGAGGCGCAGGTCAAGTTCATACAGCGTCGGACTGTCGGGCGACCACGCCTGCGGGTTGTCGATGCGCAGGCGAAGCGGTTGTGCGGCGTCGGCGGCGGCGGTGGCGACGGGCCGGCCGTTGAGCAGCACGCGGGCTTCAATCTTTGCGAACGCCTTTTCCCCGGCGAACATCGGGTGGAGCAGAACCTGCCCCGAGGCGTGGTCGGCGTCGATCTCGAGCCGGTTGATCCAGGTGGCGGGGACAGTCTCGATCCACACAGTCTGCCAGATTCCCGAGACCGCCGTGTACCAGATCCCGCCCGGCTCGAGCACTTGCTTGCCGCGTGGCTGGACGCCTTCGTCGGTCGGGTCCTGCACGCGGACGAGGATATCGATTTCCTGGTCTTCTCCGGCGGCCTCGGTGATGTCGAGGGTAAAGGCGTCGTAGCCGCCGACGTGCGAGCCGACCTCACGATCGTTGACCCAGACATCGGCGCGCCAGTCGACGGCGCCGAAGTGGAGGAGCAGGCGTTGGCCGGGCGAGCGGGGTGAGACTTCGACGGAGCGACGGTACCAGAGGGACTGTTGAGGCTTGAGGGGGCGCTGCACCCCGGAGAGGGCGCTCTCGACGCAGAAGGGGACGAGGATTTGCCCGTCCCACGCATCGGGGGGTTGATCAGTGTCTGTGATGGCGTACTGCCACATGCCGTTGAGGCTGGCCCAGGCATCTCGCACAAGATGTGGGCGTGGGTGCTCGGGAAGAGGCACGGGCTGATCGGGTGTCCACCGGGTGCGCAGTGCGGCGGGCGCGGCGTCCTGGGCGAAGGTCGCAAGGGCAGGGACAGCCATGCCCAGCACGGCGGCGACGAGCAATACCTTGAACATGCCATGAGAATAGCGGAAGTGGTGGATTAGGAAGGGGCGGCTTGTGGTATGATCTGCCCGCCGGGCCGCAATCGGCATCCTTGCCCGGCGACGGATCGACGAGCCTCCTGCCCGAATCGGCGCGGATCTGGCAATCATGGCTTCGGGCAGGATGGGTTTGAGAGCAGATGAAGCTCTACGTCGGCAATCTCCCGTACAGCGTGAACGATGAGGAACTGAGGCAGATGTTCGAGCCGCACGGTCACGTGGCGTCGGCATCGGTGGTCATCGATCGAGAAACCGGGCGCTCGCGCGGGTTCGGCTTCGTCGAGATGAACGACGACAACGAGGCGCGCACCGCTATCGAAGCCCTGCACGGGCAGGAGATGGGCGGGCGCAACCTGACCGTCAATGAAGCACGACCCAAGGCACCCCGCTCCGGAGGATTCGGTGGAGGCGGGGGCGGTGGGTATGGCGGCGGCGGCGGGTATGGCGGCGGCGGCGGGCGCGGCGGGTACGGCGGAGGACGCGGGGACCGGGGAGACCGTGGCGATCGCGGAGGGCGCGGCGATCGCCGGGGCGGCGAGTGGTAGGGAGCCCAAGAGTTCGGAGTGACCTCGCGGCCGGAGCACCGGCCGCGTTTTCGTTGGCAGAGTGCCGCGGCATGGCATGGAGGCTCACGGGATGGGGTGAGAATTCCGCGAGGCCCGGCGTGAGCAAAAAAGGCCTTTGGTCGCTTCGACCTTCCGGATACGCTGTGAGCGAACGTCGTTGGCGGGTGTCATCCTGGGGCGGCACGCGGCCGCTGGTCTTTTACTTTGGCACAAGAGGAGGAGATGTATGCACAGTCCCTGGATTGCAGTGGGAATGGCCGTTGCGGCCGCACCGGCGTTCGGCACGGTGATCAACTTTGACGAACTGGCGAGCGGCACGATCGTCACCAACCAGTACGCCGAGGCGACCTTCTCGTCGTCGACGGGGTTCAGCAACACGGCGATCGCATTCTCCGGGTGGGGCAACATCCTGTGTACGCCGGGCTGCATTGAGGACACCTACGTCGATTTCACCAACCCGGTGAACAACCTGATGTTCTGGGCCATCGAAGCCAACTTCGCCGGGCATACGGCTGACTTCAACGTGTATGAGAACGGCGTGTTTGCCGGAACCGTGGCGCTGGTGAGCGCGGGCGGGGGCGGCAATCACCAGTTGGTCGATCTGTCGTCGTTCTCGAACGTCACGCGGCTGGAGATTGTCAACATCCTGGACGATGTGATCCAGGAGAACGGGATCGGCTGGGACGCTTTCAGTTTTGACGTGGTGCCGGCGCCCGGCACGCTCATGCTGGCAGGGGTGGGACTGATCGGGATCCGCCGGCGCCGCTGAGCAGTCGGAGATTGAGAGATCCGCAATCAGGCCGGGGCATGTCCCCGGCTTTTTTGCGCGCCCACGGCCTGAGGCGACTGCGCGGATTCGCTCTTGCGGCGCGTCGGTCGTGGACCCGGGATCAGACGCACCCGGCGGCGAAAGCCGCCAGGAAGCGCTGCACGTCGAAGAAGTCGAGGTGCCCGTCGTCGTTGAGATCGGCGCTGGAGTCGGAGGCGGCGAACAGGGTGAGGAAGGTCTGCACATCAAAGAAGTCGACGTTGCCGTCGAGGTTCCGGTCGGCCAGGCAGTGTTCAGGCAGGATGGCGACCCAGGCCTCGCGCATGCCCTGGGGGTTGGTGCCTTCGCCGGCGATGACGCGTCCATCGTCGGAGATTCCCTGCGCCAGCGTGAGGGTCCAGCCGCTCAGGCCGGTCGCACCGGTGGCGTTGAGGTAAGACTGGAAGTCCACCATGCCGCGCTGTTCGGTCCAGATGAAGGCTTTGAATCCGGCGGCGTCGCGTGAGGTGCCGACAATGGTCGAGCCGTCGGCGGTGACAGCCGAGGCGGAACTGCGGAAAGTGCCTCCGGGCAAGTCTCCCAGTCCGACCATGCCGCCGGACTGGGTCCAGCGGAAGGCCTGAAGGCCTTCATCGGAGTTCCCAAAACCGACGACGACGTTGCCGTCAGCGCTGACGTCGGTCGCCTGGCTTGCGAAGGTGCCTCCGGGAAGGTCGCCCAGTCCGACCATGCCGCCGGACTGCGTCCAGCGCATGGCCTGTCCGCCCGATGTGGAGACTGCATAGCCGACGATGACGAGCCCGTCGTCGCTGACGCCGGTGGCAAAACTGGAGAACGCGCCGCCGGGCAGGTCGCCCAGCCCGACCATGCCGCTGCCGACAGTCCAGCGGAAGGCTTCCTGCCCGTTGCTCGACGAGCCGTAGCCCACGATGGTGGCGCCGCCGGCGCTGAGGGCATACCCGACGCTGTCGATGAGTCCGCCGGTCAGATCGCCGAGCGCGGTCATGCCGGTTCCGGGGGTCCAGCGAAAGGCGATGGCGCCGTCGGTGGTGGAACTCCAGCCGACGATGACCGAGCCGTCGGCGTTGGTGTCCCACGCGAAACTCTGCTCGCTTCCGCCGGGCAGGTCGCCCAGCGGGACCATGCCTGTGGACTCTTCCCAGCGGAATCCGATCTGTCCGGAGGCGGCGGTGCCGAAGCCAACGATGGCCAGTCCATCGCCAGAGACGGCGTAGGCGCTGCTGTCGTGCGTTCCGCCGGGCAGGTCGCCCAGCGGGATGAAGCGGGACAGCCCGGGCTGTCCGACGGCGGCCGTCAGCACGGCAGTGGCGATGCACTCAAGCAAGAAATCCCCCTCGTTCTCCACGGCGTCTGCGGCCGGGAAGTGTACCCGACAGCACGGGCTTGACCCACCACAAATTCCGGACACGCCGTAACTTAGCGGACCAAGCGGGGCGAGTTGACACAGCATGTGGATCGCACACCTACCATCTTCCGTGCGCGAGGTGCTGACGCAGAGCGGAGCGGTTGCCCAACTTCTCGGGGAGCGATTTGAGTCGCGTCCGCAGCAGTTGGCGATGGCGGATGCAGTTGCCAAGGCCATGGGGGCCACGACAAGCACCATGATCGAGGCCGGCACGGGGGTGGGCAAGAGTTTCGCCTATCTGGTGCCCGCGATCGAGCGCTGCGCGTTTCACAGCGAGAAGGTGGTGATCGCGACGAACACGATTGCGCTGCAGGAGCAACTGGTCGGCAAGGACATCCCGCTGCTCGAGCGGGCGCTGGGTGATCGGCTGTATGACGACAAGGGCAGGGCGCGGATGCGGGCCGTGCTGGTCAAGGGGCGCGGCAACTACGTCTCGCTGCGTCGCCTCAAGATGGCCAGCGAAAGGCAGACTCAGATCCTGCCCGACGCCGCCTCGCGGCGCTCGCTGCACGTGATCGAAGACTGGGCGACGAGCACCGAGGACGGGACGCTCTCGACGCTGCCGGAACTGGAACGCCCGGCGATCTGGGACCGCGTGCAGTCCGACTCGGGCAACTGCATGGGGCGGCGCTGCCCGAACTACGAGGCATGTTTCTATCAGTCGGCGCGGCGCGAGATGGAGAAGGCCAACCTGCTCATCTGCAACCACGCGCTATTCTTCTCTGACCTGGCGCTGCGGGCGCAGGACGTCGGGTTTCTTCCCAAGTATGACCATGTGATCCTCGACGAAGCGCACGGCGTCGAGGACGTGGCAGCCGAGCACTTCGGGCTCTCGCTCACGCAGGGTCGGGTGGCGCACCTGCTCGGATCGCTGTATCACCATCGCACGCGGAAGGGCTACCTCGGGCAACTGGCGCGTCTGGGCATGGACCTGGATCTGGTCAACCGGGCGATCGAACTGGTGGCGCACGCCGACGAAGCGTCGTGCCTGTTCTTCGACGATCTCGTGCATCTGTATCGCTCGTCCGAAGTCCGCAACGGGCGCGTGCGCCGCCCCGACGCGATCGCCAATCCGCTGACGCCGGCGATGAATGACCTGGCGCTGTGCCTGCGGCGGCTGCGCGAGGAAGTCACCAACGACCCGGACCGGTTTGAATTGAATGCGTATGCGGCACGGGCGGCCGGCATCGCCGATACGGCCGAGGCGCTGATTGCGCAGACGGCCGCGGGCGCGTGCTACTGGATCGAACTGTCAGACCGGTCGGCGGGTCCACCGCGGGTGAGCATTGCGTGCAGCCCGATCGACGTGGCCCCGCTGCTGCGCCAACACCTGTTCAACAACGAAACCAGCGTGATTCTCACCAGCGCCACGCTGGCGACACGCACGATCGACGATAGCGAGCCGACGGAGCGGGCCGAGACGGCCTTCGCGCACATGATCTCTCGCCTCGGCTGCGAGGGCGCAACGACGCTGCAACTGGGCAGCCCCTTCGACCACGCCTCGCAGGTGCAACTGCACGTCGATCGCACCATGCCGCAGCCGAACAAGGGCGAACTCGACCCGACCTACCTGCGCGAACTGGTGTCGCGCATCCACGACCACGTCGTCGCGACCGACGGCGGAGCGTTCGTGCTGTTCACGAGTTTCAAACTGCTCTACGCGGTGGCCGACCTGCTCGCAAGCCCGCTCGAGTCGCTGGGCATGAGCGTGTTCGTCCAGGGGCGCGGCGGGTCGCGCAGCGCGATCCTCGAGGGCTTTCGCGCGAGTGAGCGCGGCGTGCTGCTCGGGGCGGCCTCCTTCTGGCAGGGCGTGGACGTGCAGGGCGACACGCTGCGCAACGTCATCATCACCCGCCTGCCCTTCGACCCGCCCGACCGCCCGCTGACTGAGGCGAGGCTGGAACGCATCGCCGACCGCGGCGGCAATCCGTTCATGGAAGACTCGCTCCCGCGCGCCATCATTCGCTTCAAACAGGGCTTCGGGCGACTGATCCGCTCGAAGTCGGACACGGGGCGCGTCGTCATCCTCGACCCGCGCATCATGACCAAGCAGTACGGACGGCTGTTCCTGCAAGCCCTGCCCGAGGGCACACAGATCATCGACGTCGCGGCCGACCAGTCACCCGACTTCGACGACTTCTGATTCGGTGGTAACGGTCTCCAACCGGCCGGACCGCGTCTCAACAAGCAAAGGCCCGCAAGCCGCCCGATTTCCGCCGGTTTTTACTCCACCTCCTCAATCCTGTAGTTCAATGAGGTGAAATCAACATCCGGCGCCTTGACCCCGAACTGCCGCAGCATGTTCATGGCCTGGGCGCGGTGATGGACTTCGTGCAGGATCAACTGCGTGAAGATGTCCTCGGGCACGGTGCGCACATGGCGGCGATGGCCTCGCGGGTGCGCGCATCCTGCTCACGCCACGCCGACTCCAGAGCGGCAAAGGCCGGCCGGTCCTCGTCACGGATCGGCCACTGCGGATACGGCGGCACGTCGCGACGCATGAGGCGCTCCACGTAGTACCACTCGCTGATCAAGACGTGCGTGAACGTCCGCGCCAGCGAGCCGGGACCGATCTCAAACTTCCGGTCGTAATGCTCGGGCGTCCGGGGGCAGACGCGGTCGAACAGGCTCGATCGGGCGCGGGCGAGATAGTCGTAAAGGTGAGCAGGTTCCATGCGGACATGATCGCGCGGGCGGCCGGAAAACAGAACGCCCTCCGAAAGCCATCCGCCCTACTTCTTGCGACGCGCGGCGAAGGGGATGCCAATCGCCCCAAGCATCGTGCCCACGAAGACGAACATCTTGAGGTTGTAGAAGTTCAGTTCGGGGCTTGACAACGCCAGGTCGATGCAGCCGAGCAGCAGACCGATGAGAGCCCCGATGTACATCGGCGTGAGGATGCCGAGCACACGCTTCACCCTGGGCGTCAAGATCAGCCCCACCACGCCGACGGCCGGGTAACACAGTTTGAAAAGCGACGAGCCGATGAGCAGCAGCAACATCACGCCGACCAGAAGGCCCGCGAAAACCAGCAATGCAAGCAAGGGGATCCCGCTGGCGCCCGGTTCGGCCGCGCCATCGGTTCCCTGGCGCGCCTGCCTCTCCTTCTCCCGCTGTGCCCGCCCGGCGTTGTAGCCAACCGACTCGCCAAAGGTGCGCGGCAGCCGCGAAGGCCCCGTGGTGTACCCCGCCTGATAGCCCTTGTTGTATTCCTTCATCCCGCCCATGGTTCCCTCCGGACGGGGCAGTGTAACCGGGCCCGCACGACGAGCCGGGCGTGCGGATGATTTTTCTGCAGGACGCAGCGAGTCACACGGCCGCCCCGCCCTACTCCAACACCAGCTTCACGACTTCGCGGGCAAGGAACCGTTCCGTGGCCGCTTCAGGCCCGCGCGAAACCTCGATGAAGCCGTTGCGTCGCAGGGCACGAAGTGACGCGACGTTGTCGGCCGCGGCCTGCGCGTGCAGCGGGCGGATCGCCGACTCCGCGAGCATCAACGCCAGCGCCCGACCCGCGATGCCGCGCCCCCAGTGCTCGCGCGCGATCCAATACCCGATCGCGTCGAGATCGCCCAGTTTGAAGATGTTGATCGTCCCCACAACCGCCCCGTCGGCCTCGATCACCCGCGCCACCACGTCCGAACTGACCAGCACCTTGTCCCAGTGCGCGAAAAAGGTCTCCCGATCGCGCGGCTTGGTCCCGGCCATCTCGTTGGACGCAGGGTCGAGTTGAAAGCCGAACAGCATCTCGATGTCGCTCGCCCGGGCCGGACGCAGACGAATGTCAAGGGCGGTGGGCATGGGGAGAGGATATGGAGGCCCAGCCTGTTCAAGTTGCCACTGTCCGGGTCACATCAGGGTCGAAGGAGAGGCAGGCGGACGATCAGTTCCTTGTGTTCGACCTCCTCAAGGATGCCCCACCAGCCGGGAGAGAGAGGGAACATGTTCGATCGTTCCTCCGGAAGATCGATGCTCCAGATGTTGAGCCGAAGAAACCGTGCCGACTCGATGCGCCGCGTCGAAACGTTTGGGCGCCTGTTGAGTTTGGGTACGCCTCGCATGTGCCAAGGAGCCCACGTCGCGATAGTGCCGCCTTCATCGACCAATTGTACGACTCAGGTTTGCTCGATGATCTGATACATGGTCGGAATGTCAACCTCTGAACACCCGGCGTCGCTCTCCAGCCTAACAAACAGACTTCCCTCAGCCATCGTGGCCTGAATGCACCGGCTGCTCACCGCGGCGACGGCCTCGTCCCCCAGCGACTCCTTATTACACCCGATGAGGTCAAGAAGTTCCTGCGCGCGACCCCGACCGGTTTCGTCCGTCGACGCGAGGCGCCAAGCAGTGCTGGGAACCTCTTTCGCCAACTCATAGAAGCGATTGAGAACTTCCTCGCGACTCTGTGGCTGTGCCGATTGATCCTGGCCCTGGACAAGCATGGGCGGGAGCCCGGGAGACAGCACAACGACAGCGCCGAGAGCGAGCAAGTATGACGTTCGCATGTCCACAGATTACGGCGAACAGGCACTTCGGCTCAAGAGGCGGCTGGCTCAGCCTTTGCCCCACACTCGGGGCACCGCTCGCTGCGAGTGCCTCGCAGGTCGTAGCCGCAGCGCTGGCAGCCCCATGGCGGACGCCATCGACACCGCGCCGTCACGGCCCAGCCGAGCAGCACCGCAAACAGACAGAGATTCCACAGCCCGCCGTATGTCATCCAGAGCAGCGTGTCGTTGAGGCCGAACAGCCACGACTGCTCCATGTTTCCCGCATACACATCCGAGTTCATCAGTGCACCGAATGTGCCTGCGAGAAGAACGAAAAGCACCACCAGGGGGTCACGGGTGACAAAGTGAAGCACAAGCACGGTTGCCAGCGTGACGAGTATCAGCGACCCGAAGTATGGCACAAAGTGGTCCCAATACTCTGTGCCGGCGTTCATCCCAAGCCCGCGAGACAGCCACCCCATCGTTTGCACCGTCATCGGCGGGCCGAGCACGCCGAGCAGGATCACGGCCGCGTAGGTCGGCCAACGAAACCGCTTTGGATGCACCCCGAGCGCAACTAGCGTCAAGCACAGCGAGACGAGACCGAAGCGCGCGGAGGGCCACGTCCCAAACTCCCAGAAGCACGTATCAAGCGCATGGAACGGCATACCACACGTGACCATCCAGTACATAGCGCGGTCGCCGAGGTATCGATGGATTCCCACCAGCATGAGCGTCTGCAGGTCGTAGCCCGTGATCAGGATGACCGCAAGTGGGACCGCGATGGCGAGCAACACCCAGCCGGCACGCCCGAAGCGAAAAAGCGGCTTGGCGGGAACCCACTCTCCCGCGGCAGGCTGGACCTGCTGCGCGTGTGGCCGCTTGCTTCGCATTGCAGCAGTGTATTGGGAGATCAGGGCCGCGGGTTGCGGTCGTGCGATGGAGTGAACACCATCGTTCCATCACAACCCTACGCTCCTCTCATGTCCGCCTCTCAAACCGCCGCCTCCCTCCGTCCCTTCGGCACCTCGATCTTCGCCGAGATGACCGCCCTCGCGATCGAGCACAAGGCCGTCAATCTCTCACAGGGCTTCCCCGACTTTGACGGGCCGGAGTTCGTCCTCTCCGCGGCCGTTCGGGCCATCAATCAGTCGCACAACCAGTACGCCCCCATGCCCGGCCTGCTCGCGCTGCGTGAGGCCGTCGCCGCGTCGTGGCACGCGCACACGGGGCTCGCCGCCGACCCGGTCAGCGAAATCACCATCACCAGCGGGTGCACCGGGGCGCTGGCGGCCGCGATGCTCGGGCTGTGCAACCCCGGCGACGAAGTTGTCATGTTCGAGCCGTTCTACGACGCGTACCGCCCGGATTGCGCGATGGCCGGGGCCGTGCCGCGGCACGTGGCGCTGCGACCGCGCGACGGGCGCTTCGTCTATGACCGGGCCGAACTCGAAGCCGCATTCACCGGCCGCACGAGGGCGATTCTGCTCAACACGCCGCACAATCCGACCGGCAAGGTGTTTACGCGGGCCGAACTCGAACACATCGCCCGCCTGTGCGTCCTGCACGACTGCCTGGCGATCACCGACGAGGTGTACGAGCGGCTCACCTTCGAGCCCGACTGCCCGCACATTTCGCTCGCGACGCTGCCGGGCATGCGCGAGCGCACGCTGACGCTCTCGAGCCTGGGCAAGACCTTCAGCCTCACCGGCTGGAAGATCGGCTGGGCGATCGGCGCGCCGCCGCTGACCAGCGCCATCCGCGCGGCCCACCAGTTCCTGATCTATTGCAACCCCGCGCCGCTCCAGATCGGGGCGGCCGAAGCCCTGCGCAACGGGCACGAGTACGTCGTGCGACTGCAACATCAATACGCCGACGCGCGGCGGATGCTCTCCGACGTCCTCGCCGACGTCGGCTTCGACGTACTGCGGCCGGAGGGAACGTACTTCATCATGTGCGGGCACGCGCGCGTGGCCGAGCGGCTCGGCGTGCGCACTGACGTGGAGTTGTGCCGCATCCTCACCCGCGACTTCGGCGTCGCGGCCATCCCGCCCAGCGCCTTCTACCACGACCCGGCCGACGGCGCGGGCCTGCTGCGATTTGCGTTCTGCAAGACCACGGCCACGCTCAACGAAGCCGCGCGACGCTTACGGAAGATCCCGCGATGATCGCCGGGCGCCACCACTCGGCATCCCGAGGCCGGCGCTCCAGCACACTGCACTCGTATCCAGCCGCCGCCTCCCCCGCGGCCGCCTCGCGCGGTGCATCGCGCCCGGGGCATCACGTCGTGGCTCGTCGCGACCGGGCTGGCCACGATCGCCGATGAACTCGAGCCGCGGAGCAGCCCGCCGCCTGCGCTGCAACTATGACGTGGAGGGCGCACTTGAGCAAGGGTGCCCCGAGTGCGGGTGGATGCGGGCATGATGGACGCCGGACTCTTGGGAGTCTTTGAACGCAGATCCGGGTCCGACGACCCTGTGCATCTGGAGTCCTGCATGAATGCCGACCTGAGATGCCCCTTTCCCGTGCCTTGGCGCCTCCCCCCCTACCCTCCCCCTCATGCACCTGCCCTCACCCTCACCCCTCGCTGCGGCCTGGGCCCTCGACCCCGACGTTGTCTTCCTCAACAACGGCTCCTACGGCGCCTGCCCGCGCGCGGTCATGCAACGACGACAGCAGTTACTCGAACGCTCCGAGGCCGAGCCGATCCGCTTCATGCTGCACGAGGCGCCCGACCTGATCGACCGCGCCCGGCGCGTGCTGGGACGCCTGCTCAACGCCGAGCCTTCGGACCTGGTCTTCGTGCCCAACGTGACCATCGCCGTCGCGACGGTGGCCGCCAATCTCAAACTCCAGCCCGGCGACGAAGTGCTCGTGAACACGCACGAGTACCCCGCGTGCCTGGCGATCTTTGAACGCCTGTGCGTCCAGACCGGCGCCCGGCTCGTGTTCGCTGATCTGCCCTTCCCCGTGCCCAGTGAAGAGGCCGCGTACCAGGCGGTGATTTCCAAGGCCACCGACCGCACGCGCCTGTGCCTGCTCAGCCACGTGACCAGCCCGAGCGCGATGATCCTGCCGGCCGCCCGTATCGTCGCGACGCTCCGTCAGCGCGGGATCGAGACGCTGGTCGACGGGGCGCACGCGCCGGGCTTCTGCGACCTGGACATTCCGGCGATCAACCCCGCGTATTACACGGCCAACTGCCACAAGTGGCTCGGCTCGCCGCGGGGGTCTGGCTTTTTGTACGTTCGCCGCGATTTACAAGATGGTTTCCGACCGCTGGCGCTGTCGGTGTATTCCAAGAAGCCGCCGAGCGGCAGGCCGTTCTTCAACGTTGAGTTCGACTTCATCGGCACGCAGGACTACACACCGATCATGTGCATCGCCGATGCGATCGAGCACATGCCGACGTTGATAGGGTCCGACTGGGCGGGTGTGCGTGCCCGCAATCACGCCCTTGCCCTCCGCGCCCGTGACCTGCTGTGCGATCGGCTCGGCATCGACGCGCCGGTGCCCGACGACATGCTCGGCTCGATGGCCACCATCCCCATCCCCACGCCCCCCGCGACTTGGAACCCCGGCCCGACGCGCTACCACGATGCGCTGCAGGACCGGCTGGTCAGCAAGCACAGGATCCAGGTGCCGCTGTGGTTCATCGCCGATGAAACCGGCAGACCCCGCATCCGCTTCGTTCGAATCAGCGCGCAACTCTTCAACGCGATCGAGCAGTACGAGTACCTGGCCCACTGCCTGCTGGGCGAACTGGCGGCCGAACGGGCCTGATGCCCATTTGCGGCCCGGACCCTTGTCCGAAGTCTCACGAAGATCCGGCGTCCTCGCACTCACCGGGACGCGACGGACGCAATCGGACCAGCCCGTTGCTACCGCCTGCGCCGGCCGCGCGTATAGCACGCGATGACCACACACCCGCGCGTCAGCGGCCCGATCGAAAACTCAAACCGTGCGGGCACCGGCGACAACTCGGTCGGCGGCTTATCGTGCTGGGCATCCTGCCCACCATGCCGATCGCGCTGACCTTCTGCGTCGGGCCGCCGACGTATGACTTCCGCAATTATGCCCGACCGCTGCCCGTCCGCCGGATCGCGCGTCCGCGACAGATCGAGCCCGAACAGCAGACCGAGCCGCATACGTGCGGGCAGCACGTGCTCTCATCGCTCTACAAGGCCTGCAGGCTCGACCCCGAGCGGCAAGGCGATGACCTGTCCGCCTGCGACTCGCTCAAACCGCAGATCGTCACCGAATCGCGGCGCGAGTTCGTCATGCAACGCACCTGCACGCTCATGCTGGTGCGCCCGCAGTAAGCGGCACGTTTGCTCTCACCTCCGGTTCACGCCGTCGGGGGGAGCGCCCTCGCCTCCGACCCGAGGGTTCCATCGGCCGGCGCTACAGCCCCCGGATGCTCCACCCATGCCCCTTCCTGCGCCAGTGCCTCTCGGGCGCCCTCCGGCAACGCGGTTCCGAGCACCATCGCTTCGACGACGGCCTTCACCAGCGCGACGTGCTCGCGCCGGCAGCGGAATCCGAATTCGATGATCTTCGGCGCCCGCCCGCTCTCAACAGGCCGTCGGATGATCAACTTCTGCCACACCGTGCTGACGCTCTTGATCTGGACGTGTTCGTGTCGCGTCCACTCGATGAAGTCGACCGGCCTCCAACTGCGCCACGCCGCCCGGCCGACGCCGCCGCGGGTGAAGACGAGGCGCTCGATCGTGTTTGAGCGCCGGGGGCGGGTGGCGATCAGCCACACCGAAACGCCGATGGTTGCGAGAAACAGCCCCACTGCAAGCCAGAACAGTCCCGACGCCATGAGTAGAAACCAAACGATGGGCTGAGTCATCAGGCCCCAGCCCCCGAGCGTTAGAATCATCGCGACCGTGCGCCCGGGACGCCCGAACTCGGTCACCGGCACCCCGGCGGCCAGCAGCGCCTCAGCCCCCTGCGGCGTGGCGGCCGGGCATCCGCACTCCGGGCATCGCTCCGGCCGCGTCAGCCCGCGAAGGTCATACCCGCACCGCAGGCACTCCAGCGGCTGATCGGCAAACACCGGAAAGGGCAGCGAGCCTGGGCGGACCCTGCTCATCGAGGGCTACGCCGCCGCCGGGCCCTGATACTGGGCGCTCCCGAAACCGAGGATGCAGACGAAGATCGGGCCGAGCAGGATCAGTCCGACGGCAAACCCGACGCCCTTGCCAAACGACTTGGCCAGGTCGAGCATCGCGATGATCCAGACGATCAGGCTGACAATCGGAATGAGCATCAGAATCAGCCACCACCACGGGCGACCGACGATCTTGAGAATGATGTAGGCGTTGACGATGGGGATAATCGCGAGGAACCCGGCCTGCCCGGCCTTGGTGAACATCTTCCACATCCCCGCAATCATCAGCACGATGATCGCCAGGTAGATCACGACCACCACCATCCCGCCGATTCCGCCGCCGTTACTGCTTTGTGCCAGGCTCAGAAGTTCGATCATTGCTTGCTCCCGTCTGATGTCCTCGGTACATGCCCGGCGGGCAATATACCCCGGATCAGCGCCGCGTGCAGGCCGGCCGTGCCCGGGGGCCCTACACCTCGAGCAGGTCCCCGACCGAGATCTCCCGAAGCGAACCCACTACGCGGTGCGCCCGCCCCACGCGCTCCCTCGGGCCGACCCCCACCACCCGCATCCCGGCCGCCAGCCCCGCCTCGACCCCGGACCCGGCGTCCTCCACCACCACGCATTGACCGGGCTCGACCCCCAGCCGCTCGGCTGCGAGCAAAAACACCTGCGGGTCCGGCTTCGACCTGGTGATGTCGTTCCCGTCGACGATCACGCTCAATCTGGCCAGCAATCCCGTGCGTTGCAGGATCAGCCGCGCGTTCTTGCTCGAACTGGCCACTGCGTAGGGCACCTCCATCGCCTCCAGCCCGTCCAGCGTCTCGACTGCGCCGGGCAGCAGTTCCTTCGCTCCGATCCGCTCGAGCGAGGCGCGGTAGATGGCGTTCTTGTCATCGGCCAGCCGCTCGCGCTCGCCGGCCCCATACGCCCGCGGCGAGCGTTCGAGGATGATCGCCAGGCTTTCCATCCGGCCCACACCGCGCAGACGATGATTGACCTGGCGATCGAACGGGATCCCCTCGCGATCGGCCATCGCCTTCCACGCGCGGTAGTGCAACTCGTCGGTGGTCACCAGCACGCCATCGAGATCGAAGATCACCGCATGTGCGCTCATCGTTCCTCCCGATTCAGTTCCACTCCGCGCTCGCTCCGGCCTCCACGTGCCGGCGTTGCCCGCGCACGATGACATCAATCTCCGGACCGTCGACATGCGTCACGCACACGCTTGGCTTCCCGATTTCCACCCGCACCCGCGAGCCGCGCCAGCACAACGGGAACCGCAGGGCCTTCCAATGCTCCGGTACACGCGGCGCGATCGTCAAGACCTCGGTCTCCATCGCGCTCTTCACTCCCGCGAACCCGTACACGACCATCTGCCACATGGCTCCGCACGCGGCGATGTGAATCCCCTCGGCCGCGCCGCCGTGCGACACGTCCAGATCCAGCCCCTTGCCTTGCTGCCAGAACTTCCACGCCTCTTCGAGCATTCCCAGCCGCAGCGCCACCAGCGCATGCGCCCCCGGCGACAGCGATGAGTCATGCGTCGTGTACGGCACATACTCCCGCCAGGCGGTTGCCACCTCGGCATCGGAAAACTCGTGCGGCAGCATGGCCATCAGCATCAGCACGTCGGCCTGCTTCAGGCATTTCGACCGGTACAAGCGCTCCTGCGACACCTGGGCGGCGTACGTGCGCGAGCGATCCACCCACGTCGTCTCAAACTCGGGCTCGGCAAGCAGCGGCCATTCCTCACACTGCAATACCAGTTCGCCCGCTCGCGGCTGCCACATCCCCCTCGCGGCCGACGCAAACCGCTCGCGTTCGTCCGCAGCCTCCGCCAGGCGCGCCGCCAGTTCCAGCGCCCGCTGCACCATTCGATTGGTGTATGCGTTGTTGCTCGAAATCGGCGTGTACTCGTCGGGGCCCATCACGCCCAGCAGGTGCACCCGCTCATCGCCCACGCGCCGACTCAGCCGCTCTAGCCAGTAGCGGGCGGTCTCCAGCACCGTCTCGCGCGCTTCACCAGACACGAACGCCGCATCACCCGTCGCCCGCGCGTAGTGCTCAAACCCATGCACCACGTCGGCCGTCACATGTACCTCGTGATCGGCGTATTGCCAGTTCGGGCAGCACTCGATCCCGCGATGATCGCTCTCCCACGCGTACCGCGCTCCTGCATACCCATATCGCTTGGCGTTCGCCCGCGCCCCCTCCAGCGTGTGCACGCGAAACGCACACAACTGCCGCGCCAGTTGCGGGCGCGTGTGCGCGTAGAACGGCAGCAGGTAGGCCTCCGTATCCCAGAAGAACCGCCCCCAGTACGCCTCGCCCGCGTATCCCTTCGCGTCGATCGCGACCGCCGACGTGCGCGGGTGCGCGCGGATGAGGTGATACAGGGCCGCCCGCATCGCCAGTTGCGAGTCGTCGTCGCCTTCGATCTCGACGTCGCAGGCCTCCCACTCGCGCTGCATCTGCGCCGCATGCTCGCGCAGGAGCCCGTCAAACTCGGGAAGTTCCTTCAGGCTCGGCAGCGTCTCCTTCCCCTGCCGCACGAACGTGATCTTCTCCGCCCGCGCCTCCTCCGGCCCCGCGTCGATCACCGCCCGCCACGCCCCGCGCCGCTCCTCGAGTTCGACCTGGGCCCCCTCCCCATCATGCCGCAGCGCACACGCCGCATGCACGACATCGTCGCCATCCGTGCGCACATCGCAGGTGATCCATGCTCCGCGGGCGCCACATTGCAGCGATGTGAAGTGATCGTGCCCGTTCGTGCGCACGCGCCCGTCGATCCCGGCGATCAGCTCGACTTCGCACGCCTCGCTCGCCCGCACCGACAGCCGCTGCGCGATCAACCCCTCGCGCAAGCACGACACCAGCCGCTCGAACACCAGTTGGAGCGTCTTGCCCCCCACGTGCCATCTCACCTCACGCGTCAGTACGCCTGTCCGCAGATCCAACTGCCGCCGATCGCTTCGCACCTCATCGCCGTTGCGGCCGTCTTCGGCCGACCCGGTTTCCAACCGCCCTTGCAACCCTCTTCGCTCCGCGGGAGAAGGTGGCTGCGCTGCAGCCGGGTGAGAAGAATGCGCCTTCGGGCCAATCATCTCTTCATCGGTCTGTTCGCTCCGCTCCGAGCCACTCTCTCCCCCAAGGGGAGAAGGCTGTACGGATGCGCGGGGGTGACGCCCGTCGGCCGCCGTGGAGGCACTCCGCTCCAATTCCACCCCGTCCACCGCCACGCGCAACTCCAGAGGCCACGGCAGATTCACCAACTCGGCGTTCAGCGTCGGGTGAGGCCCGAAGACACCGGGCACATAGCAGCCCCACTTGCTCACGCGCTCGCGGAACTTTTCCGAAGTGACATTGGCTGCACGCCGCTGATACGCCGCATCCTGCACCTCCCCGGGCACCGGCTGCTCATACGAACCGCGCACATGCACCCACGACCACCCCTGTGTGAACAGCCCCTCAAAAGCCTTGGCCGTCGCAGGGTCAAACCGGTTCTGTTCGAGTATCCACATCGCCTAGAGCGTAGGAATGCCCGTCGTGTGCGACGGCTCCCACCCTGCACGGCAAGTCCCGCTCGACTCCGAGCCACGGGCGGTCACGACGCACGTTTCGGCTGGGGTGCGGCCGGCTCACACCGGCGCGACTTGGATCTGGTGCGTCATGGGACGCCGGACCTTTGTGAGCCATCGAGCCAAGGTCCGGGTTGTAACCACCGAGCACTTCGGGATGTCTCTTCGATTCGAACCCGAGGAGGAGCCCGAAGACGGGCGCTGCTCCGGCGCCCGCATACGCCCGAGATCCAACTCCAGTCCGCATCAGCCTCAACTCGAAATCGCACGAGTTGATCGATGAGCAACAGCGCCCGGCGGGGCCTGACAACCAGCCACGCAACTCCGCAACCAAGCGTCGGGACAACACCCCGAGCCGGCCGCGTGTGAATGACGCGGCCATGCGACGAGGATCAGGAACCGCGTGCTCGACTCGATCGCATCACTCCACGTCGGAGCCCTCAACGACGCTCTTGATGGGCGGTGCGGCGTGGGAGGGCATTTCGCCGGACTTGAGGCACTTCATGTAGTCGTGGTATGCCTTCATCGCCACCGGTCCGAAGATGAGCATGATCGGGATGTTGGCCCAGAGCATGACGCCGGTGCCGAACGTGGAAAGGATGTCGAGTTGCTTCTCGGTGTTGATGATCTGCGTGGTGATCATGATGAGGAGGCAGTAGATGACGCGGTAGGTGAGTATGGCAAAGCGTCTGCGGCCGAGGAGGTAGACCACCCCCTGCTCGCCGTAATAGGACCAGGAGATCATGGTGGAGTAGGCGAAGAGGAAGGCGGTGGCGGGGACGATCCAGAGGCCAAGGCCTGGGAGGACGCGGTCAAAGGCCTTGGCCGTGAGGGTGGCACCGTTGAAGCCGAAAAAGACGCCGTCGATTTCGGCGAGGAAAGCGGGCGGCGTCGCAGTCGTGGTGGTGAAGGCGTACTGTGGGAAGTTGGCGGCCTTCTGCGCGGCGGATCGCGCGTCGGCGACGACGGTGGCGCCGGCCTGGTCGGCGGCGCCGATGACGGCCGGCACGCGGTGACGGCGGGTGCCTGCTTCGGAATGGTCCTCGGCTTCGAGGACGTAGAAGACGTCGGTACCGGGCTTCATCTGCATCGCCGCTTCGTTGATATCGCGGACGGTGACGCGGGTGTCGGGGATGGACCAGTAGTACGTGCCGTTGTGGACGACGGGCTGGCCGGAGGAGTCGGTGACGGCGGTGATCGCGGGGGTCTGCCCGTCGGCATAGATGAGGGCGGGGGCGCGGTTCCAGGCGCCGGAGAGCAGGATCACCAGAGCGGTGATGGTGCAGACCATCAGCGTGTCAATGAAGGGCTCAAGCCCGGCCACGACACCTTCGCGGACCGGTTCGTTGGTCTTGGCGGCCGAGTGGGCGATGGGAGCGGAGCCCTGCCCGGCTTCGTTGCTGAAGAGGGCACGCTGCATGCCCTTGAGGAAGCCGTAGCCGGCGGTACCGCCGACGAAGGCTCCGACAGCCTCAGAGGGAGCGAAGGCTTCGCGAAAGATGAGAGCAAAGAGCGAGGGGATCTGGTCGAAACTGACGACGATGACGTAGAGGCCGGCGAGGATGTAGAGCCCGCACATGAAAGGGACGATCTTCGCGGCCACGTCGCCGATGCGTTTGATGCCGCCGAGAATGACGGCGCCGACGCCGATGGTGAGGACGAGGCCTGTGACCCACTTGGGAATGGAGAAGTAGGTGAAACCGATGTCGGCGACGTTGTGGGCCTGGAACATGTTTCCACCGGTGAGGGTGGAAATGAGCAGGGTGACCACGAAGATGGCGCCGACGATGGCGCCAAGCCAGCCCAGACCCAACTTTTCAAAGCCCTTCTTCACGACGAACATGGGCCCGCCGTGGGGGTTGTCGGGATCTGAGATATCGCGATAGATCATGGACTGGGTGACTTCAGTCATCTTCAGGGCCATGCCCAAGAAGCCGGTGACCCACATCCAGAACACGGCGCCCGGCCCGCCGAGGGAGATGGCAATCGCAACGCCCGCGATGTTGCCCAGACCGACAGTGGCGGAAAGGGCGGTGGAAAGTGCCTGGAAGTGATTGATCGCGCCCGGGTCGTGCTTGTCGTCATACTTGCCTCGGATGACCTGCACCCCGTGGGTCAGGGCGCGGTACTGCCCGAACAGGGACCAGAGCGTGAAGAGCACACCGACCCCCAGCACCACGTAAAGCACATACTGGTGCCAGATGACTCCGTTGGCAACGTCAAGCATGCTCCAGAAACGGTCCATTTGCCCTGTCTCCATGGTGTCCGGTTGCGAAGTGGGGTCAGCATAGCAGAACCGCGGCCGAAGCGTGCGGGGCGCCCGAAGAGACTTGTTCGGTGTCTATCCTCGCAACGATGTGGGACTGCGCGGAACTGACGGACGCGATCGCCCGGGGCATCGCCCAGGCCGAGGAGGCACTGCGACGCGAACAGGCCGTCCTGGGCCTGGACGCGAGGGACGAAGTGTCGCTGCATCCGTTGGTGGCTGCGGGCCTGGGCCGCCTGGGGCTGACGGTGCTGCGCGAGCAGGCGTACCCGGGGGCGTACGCGAGGCGGCCGCGGCCGCGAGACAGGGAGCGGTGCGACCTGGTGGCGTTGCCGCCCGGGGCCGACGGGCTGCTCGATCCGCTGGCGTTGCTCAAGCGGCCGGAGCCGACGCTCTTCGCGGCGGTGGAAGAGCCGGAGCCCAGGCCCGCGCTGCCCGAGGATGCGTTCTGGCTGGAGGTCAAATCGGTGGCGCAGGTGTGCTATGTGGAGGGCGTGCCGATGGGCAACACCAGTTACGCGAGCCAGTTGATACGGGGGCCGGCGCTTGATCTGGCCAAACTGGCGCGCGAACCGATGATCGATGCGGGCGGTTCGCTGGTGCTGCTGTTCGGGGCGAGCGGAGACGTCGTGCGGCACGACCTGGGGGTCATGACGCGGGCGCTGATCGATCGCGACCTGCCGATTTCCTCGCCTTCGATGGACGTGGTGCCCATTGCCGACCGCGCGGGGAACGCCTGTGTGGGCGTGTGCCTGGTGCCGTTGCGAGCGGTGCGGGATCGGTAGACCGGGGGCAGGCCGGGGAGAACGAACGCACGACGCGCTCCGTCTGCCTGCACCCGACACCTCCCCGCGAAGGGGAGGATCTGAACTGAGTCAGGGCCGAATGGGGACGGGCGTGGGAGAATCAGCGCCCACCAGTCCGGCGACGCGCTCGATGATGTCGACAGTATTGATGGCCGCGTTGAAGCCCTCGAACCGCCCGGCGATCTCTGCCAGGGCGGCCTTCTGGCGATCAACAAGTTCGGGTCGTTCGAGCAGCCCGACGGCCTCGTTGACGATCGCGTCGGCCCCGCCGAAGTGCGGGATCAACTCGGGGACGATCTCCCGCGCGGCGATGAGGTTCGGCAGGCTGAAGTGAGGCGGGGTGACAAGCCAGCGGCCGACCAGGTTGTAGGCGACGCGGCTGGACTTGTACACGATGACCATGGGGCGGCACTGACGTGCGACCTGCAATGTAACGGTACCGGAGACCACCAGACAGAGTTCGGCCCAGCGGATGGCCGCCTCGGTCCGGGCGCTGACGAAACGGAGCGAAGCGGGCCACTGCCCGGTGGCGGCGGCAAGTTGGCGCAGGACCGGCTCCACGTCGGGGTGCGTGGCGGCAACGACGCCGGCCATGTGCGGATGCTCGCCGGCGATGCGCCGATAGGACTCGAGGAGGAGCGGAAAGTTCTTGTGGATCTCGGCGGGGCGCGAGCCGGGAAGGAGCGTGATGCGCGGCCGTCCCCGGGACCAGTCGGCAATCTGATCGTCGAGCCCCTCGGTGTCGAGAGGTCGATCGAAGATCGGATGCCCGACGAATTTTGCCCGAACGCCGCGTTGTCGAAACCACTCTTCTTCAAAGGGCAATACGCAGCAGACAAAGTTGGTCAGGCGCTTGAGTTTGTGGATGCGCCAACTGGCCCACGCCCAGACCTGGGGCGCAACAAGATGGACGATGCGGGCGCCCGCGCCTTTGGCGAGTTTGCAGATCGGAAAGTTCGCGGCCGGTGAATCAACCGGAACGTGCAGGGCGATGGGGTTGTCTCTCAGCCACGAGGCGATGCGCTGGTTGATGCGCTTGTGCTCGAGAATCTTGCTGATTCCCGGCACGCCCATGACGGCGTCGCGCCCGGTCTGTTCGACGAGGATGGCGCCGGCCGCCTGCATCTTGGGCCCGCCCCAGGCGAAGACGCGCACCTGGGGATGACGGCGTTTGAGTTCGGCGATGACTGCCGAGGCGTGGTCATCGCCCGAGGGCTCAAAACTGGTGAACAGGATGGCAGGGCCCTGGGGCACTCGGCATCGAATACGAGCGGGCCGGTCAAGTCAACGCCCAAGTCTGCACGCCCGAGGCGCCGAACCCGCCCGGCCCGCTTTGCTCCTTACGGGCAACCGGCCGAGAAGAGGTTCAGGTAGCGTTGGACGTCGAAGAAGTTGAGTTGCCCGTCGTCGTTGAGGTCAGCGTCCAGGTCGCCGGCGGAGAACAGGTTGAGGAAACGCTGGACGTCAAAGAAGTCGAGGTTGCCATCGCCGTTGAAGTCTGGAATGCACTCCTCGGGACCGGGGAGTTGGACAAGCCAGGCTTCTGCGTTTCCCTGCGGGTTGATGCCCGAGCCAACGACGACCAGCCCATCGGCCGAAATGCCGCGGGCCTCGGTCAGCAGCCAGGCTTCGAGTCCGGTGACGCCCGAGTCGATCAGGAGTTGGCGCAGGCTGCGGATGCCGTCATCGGGTGTCCAGATGAATGCCTCAGTGGGCAGGGACGCGCCGCGGCCGTCGACGCAGGTTCCCACGACCGTGGGGAGGGGGCCGCCGACAGCCCAGGCGCCGCTGTCGCCGGTTCCAAGCGCGCCGAGCCCGACCATACCCTCGTCGTCAGACCAGACAAATGCCTCTTCCCGGCCCTGCGCGTTGTTGGCGAGTCCGACGATGAACTGTGCGTCGGCACTGATGCCTCGTGCGTACCCGCCACCGGAGCCGCCGGGAAGGTCTCCCAGGGAGACCATGCCCAGATCACTGGTCCACCGGAACGGATGCCAGCCGGTGCTGGTCTCGGCGCCGCCAACCAGGACGGAGCCGTCGGCGCTGACGGCAAAGCCGACGCTTGCTTCAAAGCCGGATTCGAGTTTGCCAAGCCAGAATGCGCCCAAGTCGGGGGTCCATCCGAAGGCGCGATGCCCGAGCGGCGTGGTGTACGAGCCGACGATGACACCGGCGTCGGCACTGGCGCCGGCGGCCGAACTTTCGAGGATTTCCGGCTCGGGGAACGGAGCAAGAGTGAGCAGCCCGTCGGCGCTGGTCCAGCGGAAAGCCGTTACGCCGCCGGCGTCGTAACCCGTACCGACGGTCGTGGCGCCGTCTCCTGAGATACCCAGGGCGGCGCTGCGGAAGACGCCGCCGGCAAAGTCGCCCAGGCCGATCATGCCCTCACCGGCGGTCCAGCGGAAGGCCTCATTGCCCGAGCCCGAGCGACTCAGGCCCACGACCACGAGTCCGTCGGCGCTGACGCCGGTGGCGGTGCTCAGGTCGGCCCCGCCCGGCAGGTCGCCCAACGGGAGAAAAGACTGAGAAAAGGCAGTTCCCGCGCAGAGCGCGACGACAGTAACCGCGCGACGCATGATCTCTCTCCTCTTCACAGGCCGGCGTGCCGGCACTCACACGATATTGTACGAAAATCCGCGGGCGGACAAAGAGGAATTGGGCGGGCGACGGGCGCCTGGAAGCGAACCGGGACCGATGGCCCACCGGGCTCGCTACCCTCACCGCGTGCCGAGTGTGAGCGACATTGTGGTCGTTGGAGCCGGCGCGGCGGGGCTGATGACGGCGATCTCGGCCGGGCGGGCTTTGCAGCGTGCCGCTGGCCTGCGGCACTCCACGGGGCGGGTGGTGGTGCTGGACGCAGCGCGGACCATCGGGGCCAAAATCCTGGTCTCGGGCGGCGGGCGCTGCAATGTAACGCACCATGACGTGGATGAGCGGCAATACGCGGGCGGGTCGCGCCACACGATCCGCAGGGTGATCCAGCAGTTTGACGTGCGGCGGACTGTCGAGTTCTTCGGCGAACTGGGAGTGAAACTCAAGCGCGAGGAAACCGGCAAGTTGTTCCCGGTGACGGACAACGCTCGCACGGTGCTCGGCGCGCTGCTGGGCGAGGCGCACCGGGTCGGCGTAGAGATCGTGCATCCGTGGAAGGTGGCCGGCGTTGCACGCCGCGACGGGGATTTCGTGCTGCATCGCGCCGATGCGGATGAACGCTGGCACGCCCGGCGGCTGGTGCTGGCCACCGGCGGGATGGCGCTGCCGAAGAGCGGTTCAGACGGAAGCGGCTATGCGCTGGCGCGCACACTCGGGCACTCGATGACGCCGCGCGTTTTCCCTGCGCTGGTGCCGCTGGTGGTTGGGGCAAAGTCGCGTTGGATCACCGGACTGGCCGGCATCAGCGCCCGCGTCGGCGTGGAGGTGCGGTCAGGAACGGGGAAGAGGATTGTGCGGTTCGAGGATGACGCGCTGTGCACACATTTCGGATTGTCGGGCCCGGCGATCATGAATGCGTCGCGCTGGCTGACCGAGGCACGGCACGCGGACCGCAGCGCGGGGCTGTGGATCGCCTGGGTGCCGGGGTTGAACTTTGAGCAGGCCGACGAGGAGTTGCTCGCATTGGGGGCGCGGACGCCCGGCGCGTGGTTGCGCCGGCGACTGCCGGAACGGCTGGCGCGGGCGGTGTGCGAGAGCGCGGGGGTTGATCCGTCCTCACCCGGGCATCGGTTGACCAGGGAGGCACGGCGGGTGCTGGCGCATGCGCTGGTGGAGATGCCGGTGGACATCGCGCACGATCGCGGGTTTGTGCATGCGGAGGCGACAGCCGGGGGTGTGGCGCTGTCAGAGGTGGACCCGGGCTCGATGCAGAGCCGGGTGTGCGAGCGGCTGTGGCTGGTGGGCGAGTTACTGGACGTGGACGGGCAGATCGGCGGATTCAACTTCCAGTGGGCATGGTCGAGCGGTTTCGTCGCAGGGAGGGCGCTGGCTGAAGACCTGCCGGGCTGAACGGGCGTTGAACACCTCCCGCGGCTCCATTGTTATGAGACGAATCGAACCGTGCTTCCGGGGTTGAGCCGCGGGAGCGCGGGTCCGGAAACGGCGATCAGGAGCGCCGGCGCGGCCGATTTTGCACAATTTGGTGTGACGAACGCAAATTGTGATTCACACTGATGTTGTGGCGCGGTACATCTGTCGCGTCCACGCACATCGTGTGGCCTATTTCGGGGAGAGACTTATGAAGACAAGCATTCTGGGCATTGTCGGGTTGGTAGGGCTCGCGGGCTCAATCGCCAGCGCCGACGTCGTGATCGAGTTCACCGGCATGAACCTCGTGTATGACGGCTCGTCGCTTTACGACGCAGGTTCGGCTGCGGGTGGGTCGGCCGATCCCGCCGACGCGGACGGCTTGGCCAGCGCCGACTTCTTCCTCAACGGGTTGCAGGTCGGCGCACTGAGCAGCGACATTTCGCTGGACGTGTATGTTCCGAACCTCGTGGGAATTCCTTCGACAGCGGGTACCTCGACGATCATCAACACCGGCGGCGCCGGATTCTTTGACCTGCTGATCGGCACCAGCCCGCTGGCGTCCCAGTTCCTGCTCGTTGACGTCAGTTCGGTCGCGATCACGTACATCGACGTGGCCGGCATCCTCCAGTTCACCTTTGGCGGAGCCGTCGCCGACTCGTTCGCACAGAATCTGCCGTACGGGCTGATGGTCGGCAACCCGCTGACGGTCTCGTTCAGCGCCCAGATCGATCAGGGGACGCTGACAAGCGACGGCGGGTTCATCACGGGCTTCCGGGCTTCAGGAACAGGCGAGTTCCGCGGCGAGGCCGTGCCGACTCCCGGCTCGATCGCCCTGGTGGCGCTGGGTGTGCCTGCGGTGATTCGTCGTCGTCGCTGAGTTCGGTCACCACTGAGCAGTGCGCCCGGCGCGGTCATCGCGTCGGGCGCCTTCATTTGTGCATGGAAACGTCCCGGATATTGAAACCCGTCCGGCTTGACGCCTGCGCGCGTTGGACACCGGACCTTTGTGAGTCTTGAAACCCGGATCCAGGTCATCATCGCAGTGCGGTTGGGTCGTTCCGGTGCTTCCGATCCGGAGAGCGACGCGAGGAGCAGCACGTTTGCGTCGTCCGATCGACACCTGACGCGGAGCGAGCATCAGCCCGATGCCGATGATGTGGTCGACGGAAGCCGTTCGGGGCCCCCGGTTGTCCCAGAACCGGCGCTTCGCACCCTTACATCTGTGCCGTATCACCGAACAGAAGTCCGATTTGGGCCTCATCAGTCGGCCGACAGAAGATGTAGACGTAGTCCCCGGGTTGGAACACGGTATGCCCCCGCGCCGCCATGACTTCCGGACCCCGGACGACCATGATCGCCGCCGCGCCGTCCGGGAAGGGGATCTGGGAGAGCGGTGCGCCGCATGCTGCGACTGTCGGTTCAATGTGGTAGACCTGGATCTCCCCGTTCATCTGCCGCAGGCTGTGCAGTTCGAGGGCGGCGGCGGGCGCGGGCAGGTGCGGGTCGGCCAGTCCGAGTCGGCGTGTCAGCGGCACGATGCTGGCGCCCGGCACCAGCGCCGAAACCACCACGATGAAGAAGACGATATGAAAGATGTGCTCGGCGTTGGGCACCCGTGCCATGACGGGGAAAGTCGCCAGGATAATGGGCACTGCCCCGCGGATGCCCACCCACGAGACGTAGCCCACTTCCTTGAGCGGCCACCGGAAGGGAAGCATACAGAGTGTGACCACCAGCGGGCGAGCGACGCACGCAAGTGCAAGTCCGAGTGCCAACCCGATGCCGGCGGCGGGAATCAGTTGCTCGGGAGTGACCAGCAGCCCAAGCATGAGGAACATCGCGACCTGGCAAAACCACGCGATTGCGTCATGCACCCGCGTCAGGCCTGAGCGGAAGGGAAGGGGTCCGTTGCCCAGCAAGACGGCGGCGGCAAAGACCGCCAGGAACCCGCTCCCCGACGCCAGTGTCGCCGCGCCGAATGCCAGCAAAGCGCTGGCCAGCGTAATCACGGGATAGAGCCCGGCCGTGCCCACGCGGGCGGATGCAAGCACCCAGCGCGTCAGCAGGCCCACGCCGACTCCCACGAGGGCGCCTATCAGCAACTGCAGCGGCACTTCATAGAGCAGTCGCCAGAAGCCGAAGGGCGGGGGTGGAGAGAGCGGATCCGATTGTGAGCCCAGCACACCCGTTTGGACCATTTCGACCATCACGACGGTGAGGATGAAGGCCATCGGATCGTTGATACACGACTCGACTTCGAGCGTGGAGCGGACCTTTTGCTTGACGCGCAGGCTTCCGCCGCGAAGCACCGCGAAGACTGCGGCCGCATCCGTGGAAGACACGATCGCTCCGATCAGCAGGGCCTCGCTCCACGAGAGCCCGAACAGGCGTCCGATGACGGCGAGCGCCGCGGCCGTAGCGCCCACGCCGACCGTGGCCAGAACTCCTGCAGTGGAGGCGCTGGACCGAATGGCGGCGATCGATGTGTTCAATCCGCCGTCAAAGAGAATCAGGACCAGCGCGATGGTCCCGATCCGAAACGCCAGTTCGTAGTTGTCGAAGGAGATACCTCCAAGACCCTGCGATCCGCCGAGCATTCCCAGAATCAGGAACGCGAGCACGACGGGAACTCCCGCCCGGTCGGACACGCGCGTCAGCAACACGCTGGACGTCACCAGCAGCCCGAAGACGGTGAGGAACACGGCCGTCGTATATGGCTCGGAGAGCGCCAAAGTCATTGTGGAAGAGGTTAGGAGCCGATCCCGCCCCTGTCCGAATACGGCACAAGTCGGCACGCCCTTCAACCGGCGTCTGCCACTGCCTGCCTCTTGCGAACGGATGTCAGCGCGTCCTCAGGCGCCGGGCTCTTCAGGCTCACCTTCTTCCACGATCAACTGCGTCGTGAAACTGTCGGCATCGAAGACTTCCTCACCCATGTCCGGGTCGTTGCGAACGCGCAATACGGCGCTCATGGTCAAGTCACCCGCGGTCAGCACGACGCGGTAGGTGTCCGGGTCGACCAGCCCCCCGCGGCGGAAGCGCTGGTTGCGCTGCCCGGCCGGCGGATCACGCCGCAGATCCCACGCCACCCGATGCAACCCGGGCTGCCCAGCGTTTTCCGCCAGTTCGAGCACCCGGACCACCTTGTCGGTCACATCGCGGATCTCGATCTGCACGTCCGTCGCCCGCTGCAGGGAGTAATAGACCTGCGCCTCCCGCGCCGGGTTCTCTGCGGCAAACCAGCGGCTGGCCCCGCGCCCACGCTCCGGCTCGATGCTCCACAGGATCACGTCGTTGGGACGGTACAACTGCACGGGCGCGGCCATCGCTTCGGTGGTCATCTGTCGCAGCGGCGTGACGTCCAACGCCCACAAACTGCGCCCGTGTGTCGCGACGATGATCTCGCCGCTGCTCGGGTGCTGGGCCAGGTCGTGAATCGCCACCGTCGGCAGGTCAGCATTGAACTTCGTCCACGACTTGCCGCGATCAGGCGAGACGTAGAGGTGAAACTCCGTTCCCAGGTACAGCAGATTCGCGTTGGAGATGTCTTCACGCAGCACGCGCGTCGTGCCGGCGGGCAGATTGCCTCGCAGCGAGGCCCACGACCTGCCTGCGTCTTCAGACACGAACACGTACGGCTCATCATCGTTCGAGTAGTGCCCGTCGAGCACCACGTACACCCGCTCGCGCTCAAATCGCGACCACTCGATCGATTGCACACGCCGCGGGCCGGGAATCAACTCGCCCAGTCCGGGCCCCGTCGGATGCTCGGCCGCGCCCTCGGCCTGGCGCGTGGCACGCCACTCGGCAGTGAACCGCCCTTCGCCGGCTGTAAAACTGCCGACGAGCGCTTCGCCCTCCAGTCTGGCCGTGAAATCAACACGTCCCTGTCCGCCTTCGATGCTGAAGCGGAACGTGCCGCCCGGCTCGCCCGGCGCACCGGTGCGCGACGAGCCGCTGAGCATGCCCGAATCAACCTGTACGTTGATCGTCTTCTCATCCACGTCGGTGATGTGGATGGTGAACGGAGGCCCGCCCTGGCGACGCCCCTGAATCGCGCCTTGCCAGGTACCTGCCAGATCAGGGTGAAAGGCGGGCCGCGCAGGCTCCGGCGTCGCCACTTCCGGCTTCTCGGAATGAGCGGGTTCTGTCGTCGGCTCAGGCCGAGTCGGGGGTGTTGGGGGCGTCGGGAGATGCAGCCACTCGGCCGGCGGCCCGGCACTCTGGTCCCCACCCGGGCGTTGGCCGCGCGGCCCGGGCAGTTCGCCAGAAGCCCGCAGGTACGCGCGCCACTTCTCGATTTCCGGCGCGCTCAATGCCCCGTCCTTGTCCTCGTCGAACACCGGCATCGACCCGCGCATACGCTCGGGCGCTTCGGCGAACTGCAAGGTGCCGTCGCCATCCGCATCAAAACGTGCGAGCATGTCAAACCGTCGCCCACCCGCGGCCCCGCCGCGCCCACCCGCCGGGCGCTCCCCGCCCGGATTGTCGGCCTCCCCCGTTGACGCCGACGTGTCTTCGACTTCTTCCGGATATGCGCCGGCGTCGAAGGGGAAGACGATGTTTTCCCAGGTGACGCCCATGTCACGCGACACCCACAGCGAGCCGTCGTCCGACCCCACCATCAGCAGATCCGGATCAATCGGCGACTCGGAAAACGCCGTCGCGCTGCCCCGCCGCGTCCGCGTGATCTCCGGGCTGATCTGCTCGATGTCCTCACCCTTGTGCAGCGAGCGGAACACGTGATTTCCGGCCGCATAGAAAATCCGCGAGTTGTGGCTCGACAACTGGAAAGGCGTCTTCCAGTTGAAGCGATACTCGACCCCGCGCGGGGCCCGCGGACGGATGCCGCCGCGCTGACCCGTGCGCAGGTTGACCGAGCCCATGACGCCTTCCTGGCTTTCGTAGTAGATCTGGTCCGGATCCTCAGGATCCACCGCGCACACGAACCCGTCGCCGCCGCCGATGCGGAACCAGTCGGTGTTGTACGATCCCTCGAGGGTGCGCGTGCGGTTCGGACCGCCCCACGACCCGTTGTCCTGCAGCCCGCCATAGACGTTGTACAGCGGCCTGTTGTCCACCGCCACGTGGTAAAACTGCCCGATGGCGAAGTCGTTGAGATGGTCAAAGGTCTTGCCGCGGTCATAACTGACGTAGAGCCCGCCGTCGTTGCCGAGGATGAGGTGGTTCCCGTCGCGCGGATCGATCCACATGGTGTGGTGGTCGACATGCACGATGTCGGGCGTGCCGTCGCGCGTCCAGGTCAGTCCGTTGTCCTCACTCCTGCACAGGGGAATGCCCAGCACCCACATGAAGTTATCGTCGCTCGGGTCGACGTACACCTTCGAGAAGTACATCGGGCGCGGGTTGATCGAGTTGATGCGCCGCCAGGTCTTGCCGTGGTCGTCCGAGCGGAACAGCCCGCCCGTCTCGTGCCCGTCCGGACCCTGCTGGTCCTGCACGTTCTCACGCTGCCCGCCGATGTCGCGCTCGAAGGGCCGCCGGTTGGGATTCGGGTTCTCGCCCAGCGTCACGTCGACCTCAAACACCTTGCCCTCGCGCACGACCACGAGCGGTACCACCGTCCCCGCCTCGCGCACACGCGTGCCCGCCAGCAGGTCGTCATATCGCACCACCCGCTCGTCGCCCATTCCGATGACGATGTCGTTCTCCTTCAGCCCCGCCTTGCCCGCAGGACCGTCCTCGACGATCTGCGTCAGGCGCGCCCCCGCGTCGGCGTCGTTGCCACTGACACCCATGTACCCGGCGTTGGGCAGCCCTTCGCCGATGCGCACCGTGTCCACCAGCAGGTACACGGTCCCCGGATTGGCCCGAGAGAACTCGATCGACAGCCGCCCCATGTCCACGGACGGCAGCCCCTCGGTCACCTCCGTCCACGTCTGCCCGTTGTCCTCGGATCGGTACAACCCCGAGCCCGGGCCCCAACGCTTGGCCGGATCGTTGCCGTCGAACTCGTCACGCTGGCGCTCCCACGCGGCCGCCAGCAGCACGTTCGGATCGGCCGGATCGAACGCCATGTCGATGATGCCGGTCTTGTCATCAATGTACAGCGTGCGCGTCCACGTCTTGCCGGCGTCGGTCGTGCGGTAGAGCCCGCGCTCCTCGTTCGGCCCCCACAGGCGCCCCAGCGCTGCGACCAGCACGATGTCGGGGTTGCCCGGGTGAATCAGCACTTTGCCGATCTGGAAGGAGTCCTTGAGACCCATGTGCTGCCACGTCCCGCCGCCGTCGGTCGACTTGTACACCCCGTCACCCCACGACACGCTGTTGCGCGGGTTGTGCTCGCCCGTACCGACCCAGACGATGTCCGGGCTGGTTGCGCTCACGGCCACGTCGCCGATCGACACAGTTGACTGCCGGTCAAACTGGTGCTGGAAGGTCGTGCCGTTGTTGACGGTCTTGAGCAGCCCGCCCGAGGCCGTCGCCACGTAAAAGATCCTGGGATCCGGCTCGTAGACTGCCAGGTCAACGATGCGCCCGCTCATGTTGGCCGGACCGATCAAACGCCAGTGAAAAGTGGACACCCAGTCGGGGTTCAAGGCAGGCTCGGACTGCCCGCCCGGGGCCGAGACGCCCGGAAGAGCGCTCAGCCCGAGCGACAAAACGGTAAGCAGACGATGCATGGAAGACTCCCAGCGCCGGGACGCGGCGCGCTGAAGTCCATCGACCGCACGCAGGCCGACACTCCGAAAACGCACCGTATGAACGTCGAGATGGTACTGAAAAACCGTCGGCCGTTCGAGCACCATGTGGACCCGGGCCCAACTGCCCGGCCCACGCCATCGTTCCAAAGCCGGGGGTCGCCAGGACAGTTCAGGCCCGTGGTGTCTCCTTCAAGGCCCCACCGTCACCGTCTGCGTCCGACCCGGCGCCCCTGCCGGCCATGCCAGCGTGCCGGCCTCAGTCTGCGCCTCGACTCGATACTCAAACGACGCATTACTTGCCGGCAACTCTATCTCGTACACGCCGCGCCCCATGTGCCGCGCCGGCACATCGGCAAAGGCCCCACCGCCCAGTGGCCGCACGTGCGCCGTCACCGACCTGGGCGCCTCCCGATCCAGCACGACCACCTGCATCGTCAGGCGCCTGCCCGGCTCGACCTCGGTCCGCACCGTCGGCACGAACACGCGCGGCGCGCCGAGGTAGGTCCGCGTCGGCGCGGCCTCCGGCGGCAGCCCTCCCAACAGCGCCTTCAACGCCTCGTCGTGCGCATCCAGAAAATGCAGGTGCCGACGCACGTGCTGCTCGAGATTCCCGATCGTGCCCATCTCCCCCCGGTTCGACACCAGCGCCAGTTGCAGCGTCATCAGACGCTCCCACGCTCGCGCCAGTTCCAGCCGCACCGGCAACGCGTCCCGCTGCGCCGTCGCCGCCTTGCTCACCGCGTCCGGCGTCTCTGTGATCTTCTCCATGCACGCATCCAGTTCGCCACGCAGGCAACCAAGCCGACCGATCTCGCGCAGCGCCCGCATCGTGTTCAGCCAGTAATCAAACCGCTCCAGATTGCCCGCCCCCTGCACACCGGCCCGTAGCGCCTCCAGTTCCTCGACGAACCCGTACCGCGCACTCTCCACGCTCCACGGCGTCCGATTGATCTTGATCCCGCCCGGTCCGGCAACCCAGTCTGAAGGCCGCGGCAGGTGGCTGGCGCGGTTCTGCCATTGGCTCGGCGAGCCGTCCAGACTCGTGAAGATCCGCCCCGCTTCGTCGGCCACGGCCTTGCCAAACTGCGCCTCGGCCCAATCGCGATAGAAATCATCCACCGGCAGATCGCGCGCCCGGTTGGCCAGTTCCGGATACGTCCCGATCCCCGGCAAGTCAGCCTCAAAGCCCGCCGCCGCCGGGCCGCCACAGTTGACGCGACGCAACACCGCCCCGTTGCGCCCGCGTACCTCGATGCCGGCGATGAACGGAAACTCGACCTGCCGCACGAAGTCGATCGCAAGCGAGCCGTCCGCAACCGGCACATCCTCAAACGTCAGATCGAGCGGCGCGTTCGCCCCGGCGCGAGCGAACACGTCGAGATCGCGCACCACCTGCTCACCCTGCAACTTCACGCCGAACACCCTCTTGCCCGCCTCGCGATAGTGCACTTCGCAGAACTTCAGCGTCACGTCGATCTGTTCGGCCTCGACGGAAATGCGATAGCCCTCCAGGTTCCAACGGCAGGTCTGATACACCCGCGCTGCCTCGCCCTCGACGCCTGCGATCGCGTGACGCGGATAGTCGGCCACCGCCCCGCCGATGAACACGTCCTTCGTCGCTGCCCGCGGCGCCACCCGCATCCCCTCTGCGTGCGGATTCCACTCCTCCTGGTCCCACGCCGCCGCCGCCAACGCCTGAACCTGCGGCGACAGCGCCCGCGTCCGCCAGTGAATGCCCATGATCCCGTCGCACCCGTAGGCCAGCGCATCGGCCGCGTCACGCCGCATGCGCCCCGCCCACAACTGCGCCGCGATCAGCGCCGGATCATCTTCCATCCACGGAATCGCCCACTTGCCGCGCCCCTGCACGCCGGCAAACCCCGGCTCGACCGGATCAAACCCCACGTCGCGATTGATGCAACTCAGCGACACGTCGCGCGGGAGCACGCGGTCGAACAGCGTCGCGTCACCCGGCGGGCCCAGCACCCACCCGCACGTCGCAAGTTTGAACGGATCACCCAGGTTTGCCAGTGCCTCATCCGCCAGCGCCATGTCGCCCAGCGCCGCCTGCGCTTCGGCGCCGCTGGCCCCCTGCCACGTCCAGCCCTCCGGCGTCCACAGCCAGTACCAGTCCACCGGCCCGAGCCTTGCCAGCCGCGTGAACATGCCCTCGTACACGCGCCGCACGCTTTCCGGCGCAGCCGGATCCATCCCGCGTGCGATCATCCGCTCCTTGACCACCTGCGGAATCGTCAGCGGCGTCTCTGTCCCCACGCACACCCGCACGCCGTGCGCATGCGCAAACTCGATCACCTCCGACAGCATTTTGCCCGCACGATTGAATACCTCGTTATTCCCCTGCGCCGTCGTCGGCCACGGCTGATGGCCCTCCGTCACCTCCGGCCCGAACACCTCGCCGGCGAAAAGCAGCGCCGCGCCGGCCGCAAACTCGCTCGTCGGCGCCGCCTCATAGCCCCACGCACCGCCCTGCGTGCTCGCCCACCGGCTGCGCGAACTGAACAACACGTGGCCCTGTGCATCCACATCCTCCGGCAGCCCGATCCACACCAGCGGCTCAGGCCCGAAGGGACCCTCGGGATAACAGTGCAGCCCGAAGAAGTTCATCCGCAGTTTGGCCATCTGCGACAGGTGCGCGCGGTAGTCGTCTACGTCCCACCAGTCCGGGCCTTCGTTGAAATCATGGAACGGCTGGATCCCTCGCAGGGCAAACAGCGGCTCGTGCATCTCTTCCACTTCGGGCAGGCCGCGCAGATCGAACGGCTCATCGGGCATGACCTCGCCCTCGAGCCCGTAGCGCACGCCCATCAACTCGCCGAACCTGTAGACGCCGTAGAGCACCCCCACCGGCGAACCACCGGCGATCTCGAACACGCGGGCTTCACCACGCCGCCGCGACCGCAACACAAACGCTTCGCTCGTCAGTTCATCCGCGCGCACCGACAGCACGATCGCGTCGCCCTCGTCCGGCGCCGCGATCGCCACCTCCGGCAGCAGCCCGCTCCGCGCATACACCAGCCGCTGCGCCTCCAGCGCCGCCAAACGCACAAGTCGATCGCACTCCGCTTCGTGAACGATCATCATGGCGGGTCGCTCCGATCCCTTGTCTGCGGCCGCGAGCCTTGTTCCGAACAGAGCCAGCAGGACGTACGTGACCACACGCAGTTTCCCGAGCATGCGCACCTCGGTTCTCAACTTCTCCCGCTCTCGGAAAACCATGCTAGCCGTTCTACGATATGAAGGACACGCACGCTCGCGGCGCCCCGCGGAAAACGGCCTTCCTCCACCACCTCTCCTCCGCCCCTGCGGTAGACTCGATCCATGTCGATTGCCATCGATCTCGAGTACTGCGAGCGGGTGAACCTGGCGATGCAGCAGCACGGCGTCCCCCTTATCGACGCCATACTCCTGACCAACACCGGCGAACAGGCCTGCGACGAACTGCACGTCAGCCTCACGCTGGAGAACGGCGAAGCCTCCTGGTCCTGCCGCCTGCTGCGGATCGAACCCGGTCACATGCACCGGCTCGTGCCTGAGCAACTGCAGGTCTCCTCCGCCTCGCTGTCCGCGCGCACGGAGACCGAACGCACGAGCATCACGGTTACAGTCGAGTGGAACGGTCGGACTGCCACGCGCTCCTTCTCCATCGAGGTTCTCGCCTTCGACCAATGGCCGGGCGCGGGGCACTACCCCCAACTCACCAGCGCCTTCGTCACACCCAATCACCCGCGCATCGCTGAACTGCTCCACGCCGCCCGCTCTGCCCTTGCCGCGCAAGGTGAACCTGATTCACTCGAAGGCTACCAGTCCGGCAGTCGCCAGCGGGCTGCGCGCATCGCCGAGGCCTGCTTCTCGGCCCTCGCCTCGCGTGCCATCGGATACATCAACCCACCAGCCAGTTTCGAGACCGCCGGGCAGCGCATCCGCATGGTCGACCGCGTCTGCCGGGAGAACCTGGGCACCTGCCTTGACCTGACCCTCGTGCTCGCCGGCATGTGGGAGCAGTGCGGCCTCCATCCCCTCGTCGTGCTCACTGAGGGGCACGCCATCGCCGGCGTCTGGACGCATGAAGCCCACCTGCCCGAGACCGTCATCGACGAACCGGCGCGCCTGCGCAATCTCATCGAGCTCGGTGAAGTCGTGCCCGTTGAAGCGACGCTGGTCACGCACCGCGGCGCGACGTTCACCCAGGCCGTCGACTCTGCCAAAGCGCACCTCATCGAGCCGGGCTCATCCTTCGCCGCGATCGACGTGTTCGCCTGCCGCAAGCACGGCATCCGCCCGCTGCCGTTGCGTGACTCCGGCGACTCGACGCAGGTTGACACCGAGGCCCTCACACGCCGGCCCGCGGCTCACCACGCCGCCGTACTCGATCGCGTTGTGCTTGCCGAACGCGCCGCATCGCGCCAGGGCCCCTCGGGCACCGACACGCAGCCCCCCGAGCCCGGGCACGTTCGCATCCGCCGCTGGCAGACGCGCCTGCTCGACCTTTCGCTTCGCAATCGCCTGATCAACTTTCGTCATTCCGGACGCTCGCTCTGCCTCGATGTCTCCGCCCTGGCCGCACTCGAAGACCAACTCGCTGCAGGCGAGTGGCTCTCCATCCGCCCGAAGACCGATGCCGACGAGGTGTTCCGGCGTTCCGAACTCCAGGCCGGGCGCGTGTACTCCACCGAACCGCCCGCCGAAACCCAGAAGCGCCTGCTCACGCTCTACCGCACGGCGCGCAGCGGTATCGAGGAAACCGGAGCCAACCTCCTTCATCTGGCGCTGGGCATGCTGCGCTGGTACGCGGACGACGGCACGCCTCACCTCGCCCCGCTCGTTCTTCTGCCGGTGCAACTCGTCCGCACCAGCGGCGGCGGCGGATTCGCATACGCGCTTTGCCTCTCGGACGAGCCGCTCCGCCCCAACGTCACCCTCCTTGAAAAACTCCGCACCGACTTCGGGCTTTCGACCACCGGGCTCGACGAACTGCCCGAGGACGACCACGGGCTCGATGTCGATCTCATCCTGCGTTCCTTCCGCGAGGTCATCCGCGACATGCCGCGTTGGGAAGTGCTCGACACGGCGTACCTCGGGCTGTTCTCGTTCAACAAGTTCCTCATGTGGCGCGACCTGCAGGAGAACACCGAGCGTCTCAAACAAAGCCCGCTCATCACGCACCTGATCGATCGCCCGGGGCAGGACTTCGATCCCGACTTCATCACTCCCGAAGTGCGCGACGACCAGGTCCGCCCGCAGGATCTGCTCTGCACACGGGACGCCGACTCCTCTCAACTCGCTGCGGTTCTGGCCGCACGCAACGCGCGCTCCTTCGTCCTCGAAGGCCCGCCCGGCACGGGCAAGAGCCAGACCATCGCCAACGTCATCGCCGACTCGCTGGCACGCGGCAAGCGCGTCCTCTTCGTCGCCGAGAAAATGGCCGCTCTCTCTGTCGTCCGCTCACGCCTCGAAGCCGACGGGCTCGGGGCGTTCTGCCTCGAACTGCACTCGGCCAAAGCCTCGAAGTCCGAAGTCCTTGCCCAACTCGATCGCGCCCTCAACTTCCCGCGCCAACTCGAGCCTGCCGAGTTCGAGACGCTGTGCACCCAGTTGGCTGCCGCACGCGCCCAACTCAACGCCTACGTCACCGATCTTCACACCCCGCGCCCAAGCGGCGAAACGCTGTACCAGGTGCTCGGGCGTCTGGCCTCCCTGGCCGAAGGGCCCGCCTGCGATCCCCCGGACGACGCCGGCCCACACACCGGGCTCGAGCAACTGACCGCTTGGCGCAACGCCATCAAGGATCTGCTGGACAAGTCCGAGCCCATCAACCCGCCCGGCGAGCATCCGCTCCGCGGTCTGCGCCCAACCGCGTGGAGTTTTGCCCTTCCCCCAACCGCCCAGTCCGCCCTGCAACTGGCCGCCGTCGCTCTGGAAGGGCTGCGCGACAGCCTGGCCTCATTCACACGCGCCTGCGACCTCAGTCCACCGCCCGATACGCTCCCGCACACAGCCGTCTCCATGCTCGCCCGCGTCGCCGCGCTGGTCCCCACCTGTCCGGCACCCGGTGTGGAACTGCTCACCGGCCCGGCGAGCGCCTCGATGCGTGCCGCACTGCGCGAGTCCATCGACCTGGGGCGTCAGCGAGATTCGCTGCGCAACCAACTCCTCACCCGCTATCGCGAAGAGTTCCTGAGCATCGAGCACCTGCCGCACATCGACGCCGTGTCGCACGCCGCCCGGCGCCACTGGCCTGTTCGCTTCTTCGCCGCGCGATCGGCCCGCAACCGGCTGCGCGCCTATTTCCTTGCCAGGCCTCCGTCCCTCGACCGGTTGAAGACCGACCTCGAAGACGCCCGCACCGCCAAGCGTCTGACCGATGAACTGGCCGCGAAGACTGCCTTTGAATCCGCTCTGGGCGGGCGCTGGAAGGCCGGGCGTGCCGACTGGGATGAACTCGACCGCATCCTCAACTGGTGCGATCAGTTTGCCCGCAATATCGAGCCCGCGGACGATGCGACCTCGCAAAGGTGCGCCCAGTCCCTGGCCGCCGTCTTGAGCAACCCGGCACCCACGGCCCGCGCCGCCCAGCCCGCCCGCGCTTTGGTGGAACGCTGGCAAGCCTGGCAACACGCATGGCAACACCTTGAATCGACCCTTGCCGCCGAACCCATTCAGCCCGATGCCGACGAATCCTGGCTCCCGGCCGTCGAAGCAACCATCGCCCGCTGGACCACCGGGCTGGGCGAACTCAACGACTGGTGCACCTGGCGCGCCGCACGCGACCGCGCCCACGCGCTCGGACTGCACGACCTGCTCCTGCACTACGAAAGCGGCTCGCTGACGCGCGCTCATCTCTCCGACGCCTTCGAGCGTTCCTTTGCCCGCACTTGGTTCGCATCCACCGCCGACCGGGTACCGGCTGTCCGCACCTTCAACGCCCACACGCACACCGGCGTCGTGCAGCGCTTCCGCACGCTCGACACCAGCCTGATCGACCTGACCCGGCGCGTCGTCTCGGCGCGCCTCGCCCAGGCAGCGCCTGCCGGAGCCGGGCCTGTCTCTGCACAGTCCGAAATCGGCATTCTCCGGCGCGAACTGGCCAAGAAGCGCCGGCACATGCCCACGCGCCGACTCATCGAGGCCATACCCAATCTCCTCGCACGTCTCAAACCCTGCTTCCTCATGAGCCCGCTCTCCGTGGCTCAGTTCCTCGACACCCGCCTGCCCGCCTTCGACCTGGTCATCTTCGACGAGGCCTCGCAGATCCCCGTCTGGGACGCCATCGGCGCCATCGCCCGCGGCGCACAGGTCATCGTCGTCGGCGACTCCAAGCAACTCCCCCCTACCAACTTTTTCAACACGCTCGATTCCGACGAAGACGAGCCCATTGAAGACGAAGCCGTCGAAGACCTTGAGTCCATCCTCAAGGAATGCAACGCCGCGGGTGTCCCCTCCATGCGCCTGCGCTGGCACTATCGCAGCCGTCACGAGAGCCTGATCGCGTTTTCCAACCACCATTACTACCGGAACGAACTGCACACCTTCCCATCGCCCGAGGAGCGTTCGCCCACGCTCGGCGTCACGATGCGTTTCGTCGAGGGCGCCGTCTACGACCGCGGCAACACCGGCACCAACCGCGTCGAAGCCGAGCAGGTCGTGGCCGAAGTCGTCGGCCGACTGCGCGAGCCGGGCGCCGACGGCTCGATCGGCATCGTCACCTTCAATCAGCCGCAGCAGACCCTCATCGAAGACCTGCTTGATGCCCAGCGCCGCGCCGACCCCGCGCTCGAACCCTTCTTCACCGGGCCCGGCGAACGCGTCTTCGTCAAGAACCTCGAAAACGTCCAGGGCGACGAACGCGACACCATCATCTTCTCCGTCGGGTACGGACCCGATGCCGACGCACGCCTGTCCATGAACTTCGGCCCGCTCAACCAGGACGGAGGCGAACGCCGGCTCAACGTGGCCGTCACACGCGCCCGCTGCCGCCTCATCGTCTTCTCCTCCATCCGCGCCGACCAGATCGACCTGAAGCGCACCGGCGCGGTCGGCGTCCGGCACTTCAAGGCCTTCCTCGACTACGCGCAGCGCGGTCCACAGGCGCTGGCCGACACGCGACACACCGCTGACAACGCAGGCGCCGAGCAATTCGTCGAAGTTGTCGCCGCCGCCCTCGAATCACGCGGTTGGAAGATTGACCGCCGCGTCGGCTGCGCCGGCTATCGCATCGACATCGGCGTGCGCGACGATGACAACCCGGGACGCTACCTGCTCGGCGTCGAGTGCGACGGGCCCACCTATCACGCCGCCCGCACCGCGCGCGACCGCGATCGCCTGCGACAGTCCGTCCTTGAAAACCTCGGCTGGAAACTCGTCCGCGTGTGGTCCATCGACTGGCACATGAACCCCGCGCGCGGCCTCGACGCTCTCGACAAGGCCATCCGCGCCGCCCGCCAACCCAGTGCCGCGTCCGCTCCAGACGCCTCCCCGCAGCCCCCGGCGCCCGCGTCTCCCGGGACCACGCTGCTCGCCTCCGAGTCGCTCGCGCCGCCGTCAGGCTCGGTCGTGGAAACTTATCGCGCCGCGACGAAGCCCCGCTCGCTGCGCGTCGACGACATCTACGATCCGCGCGCCGAAGCCGCGCTCACGAGCGCCATCGCCCATCTCGTGCAGGTCGAAAGCCCGATCTGCGAAGAACTGGTCATCCGCCGCCTGTCGGACTGGCTGGGCGGCGCCCGCGTCACCGCCCGCTTCCGTGAACGCTGCTCGCACCTGCTCACCCTCGGCGCCCAGGCCGGACTGTGGACCATCGCCGATGAGGCGATCTGGAGGCCGGACCAGTCGCCGGCGACCTACACCACCTGGCGCGCCCCCGGCGACGACGCTTCATCGCAGCGCGACGTCGAACTGATCCCCGCGACCGAACAGCGCAACGCCGTGATGCATGTCCTGCACGCGCAGGTCGCTCTCCCGCGTGAAGACCTCGCCCGCGAAACCGGCAAAGCCCTCGGCCTTTCCCGCCCCAGCCCCCGCGCCCTGGCCCTGCTCGACGACGCCATCGCCTCCGCCCTGACCGCCGGCCTGGCCGAACAATCCCACGACCGCATCACGCCCGCCCGCCGGCGTGTGATGGAATAGGCGCGGCAATCGGAGAACTGCAATCGGCAGAAGAGCGACCGGCGAGCGCATGCCCGTTGCCACAACGCCAAGTCCCTGATCCCCGGCCTCTCGCACCCGGTCCGGCTCCCCCTCGGTTCGGCTCCTTCATGGTCGCGGCTCGTTGGGAGAGGCGCCCAGATCCCTCCACCTCAACGCCCAGTACCTTCCGCGCAAAGAGCCACCTACTGGACTCGAACCAGCGACCTGAGCTTTACGAAAGCTCCGCTCTACCGACTGAGCTAAGGTGGCAAGGCCGGACCCGGCAGGAACGGCGTGAAGAGAAGTATCGGCGCGGCGACCCCCCAAGTCCACATGCCGCCCCCCGGCCTCAAGACCGCCTCCCCTGGGCCCAGAACCCGACCGGTTGGAAACCGGTCCCACCGGCAAAAAGGGGGACGCGGCAGGGCGGGCACGCGGCACAGTCAAGCGATGAGCCCTCAGGGACCGGGCATCCGCCATCCGGAAAAAAGCCTGCCGAAATGTCAGCCCCTGATGGCCGGTGGCTGATCCTCGGTCCCTCGACCAGAAACCGCGCCCTCACAGTCGCGGCTCGTCGATGCATCACTTCGCCCAGCCCTGCTCCTCCAGGTCTGCGGCCCCGGCCACCCGCATGGCCCGGCAGCCCGCCCGGATCTGCTCGAGCAGCCGCGAGCCAATCCGCACGCGCAGCCGCACCGCGTCGGTCTCGTAGTCCCTCCCGAGCACCTGCCCGCGGTTCTCCATCGCGTGGATCGCCTTGGACTCGCGCAGCGGCACCCTCACCTCGACCTCAATCGGCGGACCTTGCAACGCGCCCAGCACGCGCAGCCGCAACTCCTCCTGCCCCACGCCCGTTGCTTCGCCCTTGCCGGGCAGCGCACAGATCGCAATTGCGTCGGGCACCTTGCTCTTCCACACCAGCAGTTCGCGGTTGTCGGCCAGCCGGTCGACCTTGTTGAGCAGCAGCACCCGCTGCGGCGCCTGCCACCGCACCGGCGACGCCCCGTCACGCTCGGCCGAGCGATGCAGCCGCTCCTCCCGCGCCCGCACGTCGTCGAACAGGCTGTCCAGCGTCGACTGCACCGTCTGGTAGTGCAACTCGGCCGCCGGGTCGGCCACGTCGAGCACGATCAGCAGCAGGTCCGCGTGCGTGGCCTCCTCGAGCGTGGCGCGGAACGACGCGACGAGGTTGTGCGGCAGGTCGCGCACGAACCCGACCGTGTCGCTGAGCATCACCGCGTTGCCGCCGCCCAGATCCCACTCCCGCGTGCGCGTCATCAGCGTGGCGAACAGCCGATCGTCGGCGTACGCCCCTCCCGTGGTCAGCGTATTGAACAGCGTGCTCTTGCCCGCGTTGGTGTAGCCGACCAATCCGACGGTGAAGTGCTCGACGTTGCGCTGCTGCACCGCCCGGCGCTTGCGCTGCTGGATCTCCTCCAGTTCACGCTGCAACGCCAGTTTGCGCCGCTGCACCAGCCGCCGGTCGATCTCCAACTGCTGCTCGCCCGGCCCGCGCGTCCCCACGCCGCCGATTCCCCCGCCGCCCACGATCCGCTCCAGGTGGTCCCACATCGCCCGCAGGCGCGGATAGGTGTACTCCAGTTGCGCCAGTTCCACCTGCAACTTGGCCTCGTGCGTCGTCGCACGCGACGCGAAGATGTCGAGGATCAGTTCGGACCGGTCCAGCACCTTCCGCCCGGTCAGTTGCTCAATCTTGGAGATCTGCTTGGGCGACAGATCATGGTCGAAGATGATCGTCGTCGCCCCCACCTCGTCGCACAGCAGCCGCAACTCATCGACCTTGCCCAGACCCATGTACGTCCCGGCCTCGGGACGCTCCCGCCGCTGCTCGACCTCCCCGACCACGACTCCCCCTGCCTGCCGCGTCAGTTCGGCAAGTTCGCCGAACGGGTTGGCAAAGTCGTACCGATCGCCGGGCAGCCGTACGGCCGCCAGCACCGTCCGTTCTGCCTGAACCTTGATGTCCGCTCGCTCTCGTGGTGCCGGCATGGGTCGTCAAGTGTAGTCCTCCGCAGGTTTTCCGGAGATCCGCCTCACCCCCGCGCCCGTACCATTGGCTGACCCAAGCCTCACGGGAGCCCATGCATGTCCACTCGCAAACCAAAAGCCCTCCTGACCGGCCTGCTCGCCGTCGGCGTCATCGGCTCCACCCTTGCCCTCGTCCGCCGAAGCGATGACTACGCCTTCTTCGACCCCCTGATCGACGTCAAGGCCATCATCGACCGCACCTATGTCTCGCAAGTCAACCAGAGCCAACTCCAGCAGGCCGCCATCGTCGGAATGATCGAGGACCTCGACGATCCCTACACCATGTACGTGCCCCCCGTCCACGCCGGCGAGTTCGCCAAGGAACTCTCCGGGGAGTACGTCGGCATCGGCGCCGAGATCAGCATGATCGACGGCGTCCTGACCATCATGAACCCGATGGAAGACTCTCCGGCCCTCGACGCCGGACTCCGACCCGACGACCGCGTCATCGCCATCGAGGGCGACCCCACGCGGGGCAAGACGGCCGACGAATGCGTCACCATCCTCCAGGGCCAGCCCGGCACGCCGGTCCGCCTCACCATCGACCGCGCCGGGCAGACGCTCGATATCACGGTCATCCGCGCGCACATCAAGACCCGCGACGTCAAGGGCTTCCACCGCGACCCCGGCGATGAGGGCGCCTGGCGCTACCTCATCGATCCCGACAACAAGGTCGCCTACGTCCGCGTCGCACGCTTCACCGGCGAAATTACCCGGCAGGTCCAGGCCGGGCTCGACAGCGCCCGCGCTCAGGCCGGCGGCTCGCTCAACGGGCTCATCCTCGATTTGCGCGACAACCCCGGAGGCCGACTCGACGAAGCCATCGCGCTGGCCGATCTCTTCCTCTCCGAAGGCCGCATCGTCTCCACCAAGGGACTGCACCACGAGGAAACCGTCGCCGACGCCCGACGCGGGCAGCCTTACGAAACCGAGCCCATGATCGTGCTGGTCAACGGGCTTTCCGCGTCGGCCAGCGAAGTCGTCTCCGGCGCACTGGCCGACAACAACCGCGCGCTCATCATCGGCACGCGCACCTTCGGCAAGGGCAGCGTACAGGGCGTGCACAACATCCCCTCCCAGCCGGGCGCGGTCATCAAGATCACCGAGCAGTACTACTACCTGCCCTCCGGCCGCTGCCTGCACCGTACGCCCGACTCGCCCGTGTGGGGAGTCGACCCGAGCCCGGGCTTCTTCGTCCCGCTCGATGACGACCAGCGTATCGAAATGCTCCGCGCCCGCCGCGCTCAGGAAATCCTGCGGCTCGATACCCCCGAGAGTGCCGACGACCACTGGTCCGACCCGCAGTGGATCGTTCAGACGCTGCGCGACCCGCAACTGGCCAAGGCGCTCGAAGCCCTCCAGGTGCGCCACGCCACCGGTCAATGGCCTCCGGCGCCCGAAGGCGTGGATGTGCAACACCAGGTCCAGGCCGACGAACTCTCCCGCGCCAACCTCCAGCGCGAGCGCGTCATGCGCGAACTCGAACGAATCACCCGCATCATCGACACGCTCGAACAGGGTCAGGCCATCGCGACCCCGCGCGACCTCTGGCCTGACGACACGAAACTCACCGGCGGGACCATCACCATCCGCGACAAGGACGGCAATCCCGTCGCCGAACTGAAAATCACCGGCGAAACTCTCGAACGCTGGCTCATCGATGCCGACGTCGAACCTGTCTCGCCATAACAGTGCCGCCCGCCTTCCAACCCTGTCCCCCTGGCGAAGAGGGTGGCCGAGCCTGCCAGGTCGGGCAAGGGGGCTCTTCTCCATGCACCGCGCCAGGTGGACGAAACGGGGGACTTCGCCTTGCTCATCCTCGGCATCGAAACCTCTTGTGACGAAACCGCTGCCGCCGTCGTCTCCGACGCCCGCCGCGTCCTCTCCAACGTCGTCGCCAGCCAGTTTGACCTCCACGCCGAGTATGGCGGCGTCGTGCCCGAAATAGCCAGCCGCGCCCACGCCGAACGCATCCGCCCCATCATCGACGCCGCCCTCGCACAAGCCGGCCTCACCTTTGCCGACCTCGACGCCGTCGCCGTCGGGCACCGCCCCGGGCTGATCGGCTCGCTCCTCGTCGGCGTCGCGGCCGCCAAGGCCCTCGCCTGGTCGCTCGCCATCCCCCTCGTCGGTGTCGACCACCTCCACGCCCACCTCTACGCCGCCGCCATGGGTGACGGCTCCGACGACGAGGCCACCATCGCCGCTCGCTACCCTGCCCTCGGCCTGGTCGTCAGCGGCGGCCACACCGCCCTCTACCACTGCGCTTCACCCACGCAGACCCGTCGCCTCGGTGCCACTATCGACGACGCCGTCGGCGAAGCCTTCGACAAGGTTGCCGCCATTCTCGGCCTGCCCCACCCGGGCGGCCCGGCGATCGACGCCCTTGCCGCTGAAGACGGCGCCGACGACCGCGCCTTCGACCTCCCCATTTCCCGCCTCGACCGTGACTCGCTCGACTTCTCCTACAGCGGGCTCAAGACGGCCGTCCTCTACGCCGTCCGCGGCAACCCGCGCCCGCGCGACCGGGGCGGCGGCTTCGATCGCGACCACCGCGACCTCTCGCACGCGCAGAAGCGCGACGTGGCCGCCTCCTTCCAGCGCGCCGCCTGCCGCGCCATCATCATCAAACTCGAACGCGCCCTCGACGAACTCGCACGCTCCGAAAGCGACGAACGCAAGATCGCCCCGCACAGTGATCAACGCGGCGTCCGCTCCCTCCTCGTCGGCGGCGGCGTCTCGGCCAACGCACGCCTCCGCCGCGAGATCACCGCCCTCGGCCGCGCCCGCCGCATCGACGTCTACATGCCCCCCATGTCCCTCTGCGTCGACAACGCCGCCATGATCGCCGCGCTGGCCCACCACCAACTCACCACCCACGGCCCCGCCGACCTCACCCTCACCGCCGTCCCCACCACCGGCGCGTAGAAAGCACGGCATCAGTAGCCGGCTTCCAGCCGGTGAAATTCGGTGTGCATCAGTGAGATCGGCTTCCAGCCGGTGGGTGTCACGCGGACTTCCCAGTCGCGCACGGGCCCGGAAACGCACCACTCGCTCGAAGCGTCTGGGATCGCGCAGAACTGAGCGTGGCACGCCCGTCGCGGGCTCGCTCAAGCAGTTGCGACCGTTTCGACTGTGGGTCGAAATCCGCAGAAATCTGTGGTTCCCCAAGGAGGTAACTCACACATTTGTGCCTTGTCTGAGAAAACCACGCACAATGTCCGAATAGGGCTTGCATGTCAGGCAGGCGCCGGGCATACTGCGGCTTGGTCCGCCCGTCGCCGCACGGGTCCGCGCCGGCGCGAGCGGGCGCAAGGCGAGCGTCGAACCAATTGCCGGGTTTCCAAGTTCCGATCCGGGGAGGTGTGTTATGTCATTGGAAGCAATTCGCGATTGGCGCCTTCAGGCGTTGGGCGGAAAGCCCCCGCTGTCTTCAGCGCGGGCATGGATCGCGATGGCGGCTTCGACCCTGGCCACAACGGCGGCCCTTGCCGGGCCAGTGCCCGACTACGGGCATGATTTCGTCGTCATCGACGACCCGCTCGGTGGGGCGCGTCGACTATCGCTATCGCATGGCACGCACCGAAGTGACCGTGGGTCAGTGGTTGCAGTTCGTGAACGCCTACGCGCCCTACTACGAGGGTTTCGCCAACGCGAGCGCGTTTACAAGCGACTGGATCTACTTTGACAACGCGAGCGGGCAGTACCGTGCCTACGAAGGCAGTGAGAATCTTGCGGCCAACATAGGCTGGCGCTACGCGGCTCGGTACTGCAACTGGCTGCACAACGGCAAGAGTCTTGATCAGGCGGCCTTCGAGAACGGCGCGTACGACACTTCGACCTTCAGCGACAACCCGAACGGGACCTTCAACGATCAGCGGCACCACAACCCCGACGCGCTGTTCTGGATTCCCACGCTCGACGAGTGGACCAAGGCAATGCACTGGGATCCGGCGAAGAATGACGGCGAGGGTGGCTACTGGCGGTTTCCAACGTCCAGCGATGAGCCACCCATCGCTGGCCCGCCCGGTGTCGGGCAGACCAACGCGGGCACGTGGGCGTTCTATGACGTCGGCGCCTATGCCGACGTGATGAGTCCGTGGGGATTGTTCGACGGCTCGGGCGGCGTGCGCGAGTGGATGGACAACCCCGCCGGCACACACTCTCGCCTTATGCGGGGCTCGGACTGGGCATTCGACTGGTACAGCGACAACATCGACGTCATTGGGGGCGCGAGGCCCATGTTCTCAGCCGGGGGACTTCGACTCGTCAGTGTCGTGCCGACGCCGGGAACTGCGACGGGCCTCGTGGGCCTGCTGCTGGCCGGGTCGGCGCGAAGACGGCGGCCCACTCAGGCCGAGGAGGCTCTCGATGCGCGCATCGCTTTCACGCGCCCTTGTTGAAGTCGTCTTGCTGTGGTTTGCTGGGATCAGCAGCGCCCAGTGTCCGTTCTCGTTGTCGAACCACCCCACGTACCCGGTGGACAACCTTTCGATGCAGTCGTGCTCCCTTGTCTCTGGAACGACCTATGACCTTGAAGTGAAAGTCGTTCACACGTCCAGCAATGGCGGGCGGTTCTTCCTCAACGTCGACTCCGATGCCTCCATTCGACATCTGACCTTCGAGGTCCAGGGTAACGAACAGGTCTGGCCCAACGTGACCGTCACAATCAAGGGCCCGAAGGACGTTGGAGATGAGGGGAGCGAGGACTTTGCACTCCAGTCGCTTGAGTCCCTGAAGGTGGATCCCGAGAGTGCCGGCTATCTCTCCATCTATCAACTGTGGGTAGGCGGCGACGTGGGTGCCCTAGGTTCTGTCTGACGGATCATCCGGTGCCAGGATCCGCAGGTAACGCCGGATGATGGCGAGGTTGACGAAGGCCTGGAAGCTGCTCGCAAGCTTGT
>RHKP01000038.1 GCA_008363215.1 Cyanobacteria bacterium CYA | reverse complement strand
ACTCCGATGTGTACTTCCGCTTGCCCATCCTGAAATCTCCTTCCCGACAGGCCAAAGCCTATCGATCCGAAGACTCCACCGGCCGTGGGGAAGGTCAGTTCCGCACTATGCCCAACGCGTGTTCATATGGGTGGGCTCGCAGCCCAGGCGCAACGAGACAACCGCAACTGGGTGCATCGGGCATCGTCATCAGTCGGACGAGTACCAGGATAACGGCCGTCAACAGTATACCCGTCACCGCAAGCGAGGTTCGCAGGCGTTTGCCAAACAGGATCGCAAGAGCGAGTGCGAACTCGAACCAAGCAAGCAGAAGGCCGAGTAGTACCGCGACCGGCGGCTTGATGTGCTGATCGAGCAGTGGCCATACAACGACCCCGAAGTCATCCGGGCCATAGAGTTTGGCGAGCGCGCCCCAAACAAGAACGGCGGCGACCATCCCCCGCGCAAGTCGTGACTCGCTCAGGATTCCGAACCGGGTTCGTGCTTCCATGACGGACTCAGAAAAAGATGTGTCCCACTGCCGACGTGATGTTTCCCATGGCGACCTGTCCCAGCCGCCAGCGGCTCAACTCCTCATCGTACCAGAAATAGAACTGGTACGGGTACGCCTCCCCGTTTTCGAGGCGGACGACAAGCCCAACCGTGGCGGTTTCAAAGCAGACTTGGGAGCGGAGCAAATCTTGCCATTGGCGTCCGACCGGCTCGTAAAAGAACGAAAAGGCGCCGAAGCGTCCGCCGCTCCAGCCGACATCACCCAGTTCACCTGTGAGCAGCGGCCACCTGCTCAATGAGTTCGGACATGTTCGCTGGAAAACGACGTCGATGGCGCCACGGCCGCTGCCGATCGCGGCGATTTGGGACGATTCGAGATCAATCGTCTTGGTCGCGTCCCAGATGGAACGGACAAGATCCTCGTTGGAGATGTCTGGGGGACAGGGACTTCCAACGACCTGCTCGTAATAGTCGTCGGCACCCCAGTTCTCTCGAAGCCATTCAATGTCGGACAAACGAAAGCCCATGGCCGCCATGCTCTGGTGGTAGGTGTCAAAATCACTCTGAAAGAAGCGGCTAAAGACAATGGTCGCCAACTGTGCGCGGAGGTCGGCGATCTTGTCTGCGGCGTGGGCTCCGGTGCGCGGCAGAGACAGTGCTCGAAGATCTTCATCCAGAGCGATCGCAAATACCTGATCGATGGCTGCGACCGAAGTGATGGAGGTTCGCGGCTCAAAAGGTTGCTTGTCGTAGAGAGCCGACACCGCCCGCCGTAGATCGGCGGCCTGGCGAGCAGGACTGGCCTCCAGTCTGGTCGATACGCGAAGCACCCGACTGCGCCAAAGGGCAGCGCCAACGGCGACCACCGCCACTGCGCCCAGCAGTGCGAGTTTGTAGTGCATTCGAGTTGATCGGGTCAAACGCCACCCTCAAGGCACATCGTAAAGGGGGTAGGCGGGTTGACGCAGTCGAAGTTGATGGTACACGCCTTGCAGTCCCAGAGGAGCGGAGGCCCGGGGTTCTTGCAGCAGGAGCAGGACTGGGCTGCCACAGGGGGCTTGCCGGTACAGTTTGCGTGCGAGCACCTACACACGGGCAGGATCGGCGGGCCGCCGCCTTGTCCCATACTCAGGGCCGTGGCCACGCTGAACAGCAATCCGGCGGATGCGAGTTCAATCAGCCTTGCACGCGTGGTCGTCATGCCGAGGCTCCTTCCCCGTGTTCACCGAACGGTGGTGTCACATCTCACCACGGAGCAATGTACCCCCCGCCCCCCCCTTGGTTGCAAGTCCTCGGAGTCGAACAACTGAACAAAATACTGCGGTCTCTCCCTATTGTGGGCAGGCAAGCACGCGGGGTGAGGGCGTCGCTACCATCCGCCATGCCCATCCACACCATCGTCTGGAACGAGAACGTCCACGAGCGCACGCACGAGAACATCCGGAAGATCTACCCCGAGGGCATCCACGGGTGCATCGCCGCGGGCTTGGCGAAGGAGTCGGACATCGCCGTGTCGACCGCGACGCTCGAGCAGCCTGAGCACGGGCTGTCGCAGAAGCGGCTGGAAGAGACCGACGTGCTGATCTGGTGGGGGCACATGGCCCACGACAAGGTCGAGGATGCGATCGTCGACCGCGTGCAGAAGCGTGTGCTCGAGGGCATGGGGCTGATTGTGCTCCACTCGGGTCACTATTCCAAGATCTTCAAGCGCTTGATGGGGACGACCTGCTCGCTGTGCTGGCGCGAGGCCGACGAAAGAGAGCGGTTGTGGGTGACAAATCCGTCGCACCCGATCGCGGCCGGCATCGATCGGTGCCTGGTGCTCGATCGCGAGGAGATGTACGGCGAGCCGTTCGGGATTCCCGAGCCGGAAGAGACCGTGTTCATCTCGTGGTTCAAGGGTGGCGAGGTGTTTCGCTCGGGGGTGTGCTGGCAGCGTGGGGCCGGGCGGATTTTCTACTTCCGTCCCGGGCACGAGAGTTACCCAACCTATCACAACCCACAGGTTCAGAAGGTGATCGCCAACGCGGTGCGCTGGGCCCGGCCGCAGGGGGCGAAGTGGGTGGATGTTTGCCCGAACGTGAAGCAGATGCCGGAGGGCTGAAGGCCTGTCGGGCACGAGAAGCGGTCGACCAGTGCGAGTTCTTCGGCCGGTGCGCCGCCGGGTGCGCCAAACGCAAGCCTGGCGCGAGTTGGAAGCATCGCGTCCATATGCTTCGGAGATGGGAAGCGCATTGTCAGACCCTGTGGGCGAGACGCACACCGACTCGGCGCGGCGCGTGTATGAAGACCTATCGATCCTGCTGACCGAGGCGTGGCGGCGTGAAGAGGCGCAGCGTGGGCGGATCGAGGCGGCCGCCCCGACGCGGGTGCAGAGCGCCCGCAACCTGGTGCATTACCTGTCCATGCGCGAGCACGATCTCAGGCCGTTGCAGAAAAGGCTGGCGTCACTGGGGCTTTCGAGCCTGGGGCGTGCCGAGCCGTGCGTGGAGTGGGCGATTTCGGCGGTGCGGTATGCGGCTGCGCGACTGGCCGAGCCGCCGATACAGGCCGAGCGGGCGCGGGCGGGGGCGCTGCCCTTCGAGGTCGGGCGCTCGCTGCTGGATCGGCAGACGGACGCGTTGCTGGGTCCGCGGCCTCGGGAGCGGACCGTGCGGATCATGGTGACGATGCCGACGGAGGCAGCGACCGACACATCGTTCGTGCGCGGATGCGTGGAACTCGGCATGAACGTGATGCGGATCAACACCGCGCACGATGGGCCGGATGAGTGGCTGGCGATGATCGAGAACCTGCGCGCCGCACGTCGCGCGACGGGGCGCGACTGCCGCGTGTTCGCCGATCTTTCCGGTCCGAAACTGCGGACGACGTCGATTGTCAAGAACGGACAGCGGCGCGAGGCGGTGCGCCTGCACGCGGGCGACGCGCTGCTGCTGCACAGTCGGCCCGAACTCGAGGGGGAGAGTGAAGATCCGGAGAGGATGCTGCCGATGCCGGCCGTGGGCTGCTCGCACGCCGAAGTGCTCGCGAGTCTGCGGGAGGGGCACCAGGTGTGGTTCGACGATGGAAAGATCGGGACGGAGGTTGCGTCGCTGGGCGAGCGCGGCGCGACGCTGCGGGTGCAGTTCACCAAGCCGGGCGGACAGAAACTGCGGCTGGAGAAGGGACTGAACCTGCCCGACACACAGATCAACCTGCCGGCGCTGAGCGAGGAGGACCGCGGGGCCATGCGGGTGCTTGCGCCGCACGTCGACGGGTTTGCCCTCTCGTTTGTGCGGACGGGCAAGGACGCGTCCGATCTGCGGGCGGCGCTGGCGGAGATCAGCGATCGCCCGATCGCACACGTGCTGAAGATCGAGACGCGCGAGGGGTTCCACAACCTGCCGTCGCTGTTGTTTGAACTGATGCGCACGCCTGTGGGGGGCGTGATGATCGCGCGCGGGGATCTGGCGATCGAATGCGGGTTTGAGCGCATGGCCGAGATACAGGAGGAGATCCTGTGGCTGTGCGAGGCGGCGCACACGCCGGTGATCTGGGCGACGGAGGTGCTCGCGTCGCTGGCCAAGCAGGGGCGCCCGACGCGGGCGGAGATTACCGACGCGGCGATGGCGCAGCGGGCCGAGTGCGTGATGCTGAACAAGGGCCCGGAAATCCTGAGCGCGGTGCGGACGCTGAGTGATATTCTGACACGGATGGAGCCGCACCAGCGCAAGAAGATGTCGATGTTCCGCCCGCTGCACGTGGCGATGGCGCCGGTGCAAGGGGTGGGATGAGCCGTGCCGGCAATCTCACCTTCAAGGTTGCTGCGTCACCGGCTGGAAGCCGGTCTCACTCAATAACCGGGCGCTGCGCCCTCGGCTCGCAGCACGGACCGAAAGAACGGTCAGCGGCACGACGCATCGCTTTGTCGATGTCGCCTACTCCCTCGCTCGCGATTCGGGCTCGTACAATCCCGTCTCGTTTCTTCGTCTCATCGCGCATCTGCCTCGGAGAGGCGGGGGCGCCCCTCCGTGTCGTCGCGTTTACTCCTCAAACATCGCCTCGACGAACTGTTCCGGGTCAAACGGCTGGATGTCCTCTGGTGTCTCGCCAACCCCGATGAACTTCACCGGGATGTCTGTCGCCTCCCGCACCGCGATCACGATGCCCCCCTTGGCCGTCCCGTCGAGTTTGGTTAGGAAGATGCCGGTGACACCGACGGCCTTGGAGAATTCCTCCGCCTGCCGCATCGCGTTCTGCCCGCTGGTCGCGTCGAGCACCAGCAGCACCTCGTGCGGAGCGCCGGGGATCTGCTTCTCGGCCACGGCGCGGATCTTGGTCAACTGTCGCATCAGCGGGTCCTGCGTGTGAAGCCGCCCGGCGGTGTCGAGGATGAGCACGTCGACGCCGCGCGACTTGGCGGCTCCTGCCGCGTCAAAAGCCACGGCCGCGGGGTCACCGCCCTGCTGGCCCTTCACCACCGGCACGCCGAGGCGTTCGGCCCAGATTTCCAACTGCCGCACGGCGCCGGCTCGAAACGTGTCGCACGCGCCGAGCATGACGCTCTTCCCGTCGGCCTTGAGGGCGTGAGCGAGTTTGGCGATGCTCGTCGTCTTGCCGGCGCCGTTGACGCCGGTGACGAGGATCACCGTCGGCCCGCTCTGGGCGTACCTGAGCCGTCGGTCGGCTTGGGGCCACATGGCCTTGAGTTCGCGCTTGAGATACTCGAGCGCGTCCTCACCCTTCTGCATGTTGCCGGCCTTGAAGTGGGCGCGGATGCCCTCGACCAGGCGGCGCGTGGCGTGTACGCCTACGTCCGACTCGATGAGCCGGGTTTCCAGTTCGTCGATCAGTTCGGCACTGAGGCGCTTGCCGCGCAGCAGCGAGCGCAACTGCGACACGAACCCCTGGCGCGTGCGCTCCAGCCCGCTCTTGATCTTGCTGAAGATCGATCGGATCACGACGGCGCCTCGGTGTTCTTCCCGGCCGCGTGCCGCTTGTAGACGGCCGCCAGCAGTCCGTTGATGAAGGTCGGCGATTTCTCGGTGCTGAACGATCGCGCCAACTCGACGGCCTCATTGATCGCGGCACGGTGGGGCGTTTTGCCAGAGACGATTTCGTAATAGCCAAGTCGCAGGATGGCGCGGTCGATGGCGGCCTGCCTGTGCGGAGGCCAGTCGGGCGCCAGGTCGAGCAGCACGAGGTCGGCCTGTCCGCGCACGCGATAGGCTTCCAGCGCCAGTTCCCAGGCCCGGGTGTGGTCGCGATCGGTCAGTTTCTCGTCATTCTCGTCGAGTCTGAGCCCTTCCTCGGACAGACTTTCGGCGTCGCAGAGCGAAGCGCGGATATGCTCGGCGTCCTGCTCCCCGCGCGCATCGAGTTGGTACAGCGCCAGCAGCGCGAGTTTGCGGATCAGCCGCGGCGTGGCCATCAGGCACTCCCCCGCGACTTGTCGCTCACCGGCGATTTGAGGCGGCAGGCAATGCCGGGCGTGCGGGTGTCGGCCGCGTCGCCGATGTCCTTGAGCGCGTCGAGCGTTTCGAGCAGGGCGACCATGGCCTCGGCGCCCTTGTTGCCCTTGTCGCCCCCGGCCCGGGCACGAGCCTGCTCGGCGTTGTCCGTCGTCAGCACGCCGAAGGCCACCGGCACGCCGGTCCTGATGCTGATGTCGGCGATGGCGTGGGCGATGGCGCCGGCGATGAACTCGTCGTGCCGGGTCTCTCCCTTTATTACACACCCAAGCGCGACCACGCCGCGATACATCCCGCTCTGGGCCAGCGCGTTGGCCAGTACGGGCAACTCGAAGGCGCCCGGAGCCTCGATCACCCCGAGCCGATCGGCGCTCCCCCCGCCCCCCAGATAGGTGCTCCGGGCCCCTTCGAGCAGGGCGTTGGTGATCGTCGCGTTGTATCGGCTGACGACGATTGCCACCGGAGGGAGTTGTGTGGTCGCGCGGCTCATGGGAACGCGATGGTAGAGCCGCGCACCGGCGTTGTCTTGCTTGCCCCGTTCGTCTCCGGCCCGGGAGGCGGGCCGACTCCTCGGAACAGGCACGGTACCATCGACGCGTGAAGAACAGGCTTCTCCAGGTCGCGTCGATCCTCCGCCTGACGCGGATTTCGACCGCGTTTGCGGCCGTGGCCAACGTCTGGTTCGTCATCCTCTGGTCGCGCGGGGCTCCGGGCGAACACCCGCCCGCGGGGCTGGTCGAGCAGAACATCTGGATCCTGCTGCTCGGGGGCGCATCTGCGGCCGGGGGTTTGTATGCCTTCGGAACCTGTCTGAATGACATCTTTGACTATCACCGCGACGCGCAACTCAAGCCGAGCAAGCCGCTGGTGTCGGGGAACATCAAGATCGACGCGGCGGTGGTAAGCACAGCCGCGACGATGATCCTCGCCGTGCTGGGGGCGGCCACGTTCGGGACGGTGGGGGTGATCCTGACGCTGGGGCTGCTGGTGGCGGTGCTGGCGTTCAACGCGACGGGCAAGTTCATCCCGGGGATCGGGCTGCTGCTGCTGGGGCTGATTTATGCGGGGTACATGCTGGTGCCCAACGTCGAACTGGTCTTCGTCTGGCCGGTGTGGCTGGCGATGACGCATGGGCTGGCGGTGGCCGGGCTGGCGCACGTACTGGGGCGCAAGGCCCCTCCGATGACGCGGCGTGCGATCGGCTTTGCGCTGGCGGGGTGGGTGATGTGGTCGGTGCTGCTCTTCCTGCTCCCGGCGGGAGAGGACAACCGGCTCCAGTCGCCGCTGGCGCACGGGTGGGCGGGTCCGCTGGTGTGCCTGGTGCTGGCGGTGCTGTTCGGACTGAACATCTATCGGCGCTACCGGGCACTGGGCCCCGGCCCACGCCTGGCCGAGAAGATCCACCGGCACGGCACCATCTGGCTGGCGTTGTACGCGTGCTCGTGGCTGCTGGGCAGCGGGCTGCTGGTGCAGGGGGCGATCATGAGCGGGCTGGCGCTGGCGGGGGTGATCGGCATGAACATCATGCGCGAGTTGTACGGGCTGGTCGAGCACCCGGTGGGCTATCGGCGGTAGAGTCGGCGTGCGGGGCATGCTCAGCCTGCCGGGACTGGCCCCCCGGGCCTGGCATCCCTCAGACCGGTCATGCCACGCCCTCACAGTCGGCGCCTTGGCCGGGACCGGGCGCGACGGCGTCGTTGAGACGCGGGATAAGTGGTGATGCATGCATCAGTTCGCATGGCCACCTCAGCGGAGGTTGTGACCGGCGCCTGTGCATGAGGAGGTTGACAGGAGAACAGCGACGTTTGCGGCTGCTGTGTCCACGATGCTCGCGGTCGCCGAAGTCGCCCCAGGGAGCAAGGTCAGCCGGTCAGAACTGGTGGTGCTGGATTCAATCGCCAGCGCAGCGCTGTCGAGGGCCGGGCAATCTCGAGCCCAGATCCCGGCGCGCATCGCGTGCGTGAACTCGGCCCATTCCAGCGCGATCATGACCCTGGGATCCGCGGTGCTTGATGCACCCGAGGTTCACATGGTCGGCGGGGTTCAGTTCTCCGTCGAGGCAGGCTGCACCGGTACCGCCCGAGAAGGCATGGTGCGGTGCGCGGATCTGTACCAGGGGCTGGCGTTCCCAAGGGCCGGCGAGGCTTCCGACCAAGGATCGGTTTCGCTCTCCCGCGAGGCAATCCGCACCATTTCGCCGGGCTTCTATTCGGGCATCTGCGTCGCCGGCCGTTCTCGCCCGACCCCGCAACCCGGCGCCCGCTTCATGGTCGATGACGGGCTGCTTGTGTCCTCGGGAAGCCCCGTCGGGCGCATCTCCGGGTCGGGATCCACGGGAACCAGGCGGTGCGAGGGAGGTGCGGCCCGGGCCTGTGTTCGGGAACCCGCAATGGCCCGGTGTCCCGCGACGCACGAGTTTCAAGTCGAAACGGTCTGAGGCGATGATGAGTGGATTGGCACGCGTGATCGAGGTGAATATCAAGTCCGGGAGTGTGCGAGGGGTTCTGCCTGCATCCCGCTCCGCCCAGCCGTCTGTGCCTCTCCGGCGCTGCTTTCCCTAGGTTCTGTCTGACGGATGGCGATGTTCGGCGCAGGTGCGGCGCAGGTTCGGTTGCGCCAGGCTGAACGAGTTGTCACACTGTGACCTCCGGCACGG